>JBCBYV010000002.1:0-329629 GCA_039815685.1 Pseudomonadota bacterium
AGCCCGTGCGCCTCGTGCCCCGGATCGCAGGCGGCGTGGCATGAGCGTGGCCGCGCCCCGCATCGCTTTCCTCGTCACCTCGCTCAGCGGCAGCGGCCATCTCGTGCGCATTCTCGCGCTGGCGGAGGCGTCGGCCGCCGCGGGGGCGCGGGTGCTGGTGCTCTCCGGCGGCCGGCCGCTCCGTCATCTGGCCGCACCGCGCGTACCGCTCGTGCAGCTCCCTCCGCTGCTGGTGGCCGGGCGGGATTTCTCACGGCCGACCGATGCTGCAGGACAGCCGGCGGACGACGCGCTCATGACCGCGCGGAGCGATGCGATCGAAACCGCGCTGACGACCTTCGCCGCAGATGTGCTGGTGACGGAGACCTGGCCGCTCGGCCGACGGCGGCTCGATTCGGAGTTCGCAGCGGCCGTGGGCGCCGCGCGCGCGGCACGGCCCTGCCTCAAGCTCTTTGCCTCGGTTCGCGACGTGCCGGAGCCGCCGTCGAGGCCCGACCGCATTGCCGGAGCCGCAGCGCGCCTGAAGGATGTTTTCGACGGCGTGCTCTGCCATGGCGATGCGGGGTTCCTGCCGCTCTCGGCAAGCTGGCCGCTCCCCGGCGGCGGTCCGCCGGTTTGGCATACGGGCTATGTCGCAGCGCCGCAGCCCGTGCCAGCGCCACGCTCGGACGAGGTGCTGGTCGCCGTCGGCGGCGGTGATCTGGGCGCGACGCTGCTCGAGAAGGCCGCCACGGCCGCGACCCTCGGGCATCGTCCCTGGCGCCTGCGGGTCGGCGGACCCGCGGCCACGGCGCAGGCCGCCGCGCTTGCCGCCCGGCACCCTTCCCCTGCCCTCCGTATCGAGGCCGCGGCGCCCGACTACCGCAGCCTCCTCGCAGGCGCCGCCGCAAGCGTCAGCCTCGCGGGCTACAACACGGTGACCGATCTCGCGCCGCTTGACGTGCCGGCGCTGCTGGTACCGGACGAGACGGGCGGCGAGCGCGAGCAGGCCATCCGCGCCGCCGCCCTCGTGTCACAACCGGGCATCGCTGTCCGCGCGCTCGACACGCTGACGCCCGAGGGGCTTGCCGCTCTTGTCGAGGAGCTCGCCAGCGGTCCGCGCCGCCCTCCCCTCCCCCTCTCGCTCGACGGCGCCGCTGCGACGGCCGCGTTGCTGATGAAGTCGGCGCATGCCGAGGAGGACGCATGACGGAGGCGACGAAGACGCCCCGCCGCATCCACGACACGGAGGCGCTCGGCAATACGCTTCGCGCGATCACCGAGCGCGCGGCGGTGGATCTCCGATACCTCCATGACGACCGGAGCCGGGCCCATATCCGCGCAGCCATTGCCACTGGCGGGCGGGTGCTCGACGTTGGCGGCGGCATGCGCGGCGCGCTCAGCGGCGTCGATGCGGCGGTGGAGACGCTCGACATCAACGACATCGAGGACAACCACAACCTCTTCCGCCCCGACATTCTTGGCGATGTATGCTCGCCATTCCCGGATTGGATGGCCGGGCGCTACGACGCGGTGATCGCGCTCGCCATCCTCGAGCATGTCTACGACCCGCCCGCCGCGGTCGCCAATTTCCGGCTGGCGCTGAGGCCCGGGGGGCGCCTCTTTCTCTATGTGCCGTGGATCTGGCGTTATCATGCCCCGCGAAGCCTGGTCTTTCAGGACTACCAGCGCCTTAGCCGGGATGGCATGGCCTACCTCCTGCGCGACTTCGAAGGCGTGACGCTCTACCCGCTCAGGGGCAAATACGCCGCGATGGCAAACCTCCTCAAATGGTGGAAGCCGGTCGTCGAGCGACGCTTCGGCGGACGGATCAACCGGCTGCTCGACGCCCGGGCCAGCGATTGGCGCAACACCATCCAGGCGTCCGGCTTCTTTGCCGAGGCCCGCCGGCCGGACGCCTCCTGAAGCGCAAGGCGGCACGGACGCGCGCGGCCCGTCATCTCGATTGCAGTCAGCAGTGAACCGTTCCGCGGCCCGGCCGCACAAACGCTATTCGCCGGGCAGAGAGCGCCCGGGGCAATGTCGTTGTGGAGGGCTGGAAGATGAAGTGCAGAGAAGGCGATACCGATGCTCGCGACGCCATCGGGGCGAACGGCGGCGGCGTTTCGCCGGCTCGCTGGTTCTGGGCGCTGCTCTGGCCGCTACTCGCCTTGGCGCTGGTGGCCAGCGCCATCGGCGCACCGGTTCCGGTCTGATCCTTGATGAACGCCCGACGCTGCCGGCCCGAGCGGCGCGGCGGGCGATGCCGGTCGCGCTCGATATCATCCTGAGCACGCACCCGCGGAGAGGTCCCGGCCATCGGCGCGCGCGCCCGTCGACGCTTGATTGACGTACATCAGAATGCTGGCTATTCGAAGGGTCTGGAGAGGCCCGATGAACAAGCCCACCGTCCACGACATCGCGAAGGAGGCGGGGGTGAGCCTGGCGACGGTAGACCGCGTTCTGAACGCGCGGCCGGGCGTGCGGGAGAAGACCATCGCCAAGGTGCAGGCCGCGGTCGACCGGCTCGGCTATGTGCGCGACACCTTTGCCGCCAACCTCGCCCGCCAGCGGCAATACCGTTTCGCCTTCGTCCTGCCGGAGGGGCCCAACCAGTTCGTGGAGACGCTGAAGGCGGCGCTCGGCGAAGCGCGGGCCTCGCAGGTCGCCGACCGGGTGCTGCTGAAGATCGTGCCCGTGCCCGCACACGACCCGCATGCCATCGTCCGAATGCTGCAACGGCTCGACACCTCGCGGCTCGACGGCGTGGCGATCATGGCACCTGAGACGCCGCAGCTGCGGGACGCCGTGGCGCGACTGAAGGAGGAGGGGCTGGCGGTGGTGGCGCTGGTCTCAGACCTGCCCAATGCGCCCCGGGACCATTTCGTCGGCATCAACAACGTGGCTGCCGGGCGTACCGCAGGGTTCCTCATTGGCCGCTTTACCGGCGGCACCGGCCAGATACTGGCCCTCACCAACTCCATGCGCTCGCGCGACAGTCTCGAGCGGAGACTGGGTTTCGACACCGTGATCTCGAGCGACTTCAGCGGCTTGAAGGTACGGCCGTCCATCGAATCCTTCGGCGATCCGGAGCGGATGGAGAGGCTGGTGCGCGATGCCGTCAGCCGCGGGCCCGGGCTCGTCGGCATCTACTCGATGGGCTCGGGCAACACGCGCCTCCTCTCAGCGCTGCGCGCCAGCGGCCGGCTCGGCGAGCTCGTCGTGATCGCCCACGAGCTCACCCCGCTCACACGCCGGGCGCTGATCGACCGTGAGATCGATGCGGTCATCATGCAGAACGTCGGCCATCTCGTACGAAGCGCCCTTCGCGTGCTGCGCACCCGCTGCGACGGGCTCCCGATCTTCGAGGCGCAGGAACGCATCCGTCTGGAGATCGTGACGCGCGAGAACCTCCCCTGAAGTCTCCGCCCGACCGGGAACATAGCGCCCTGCACGAACGGCTCGGGCGGCACGGATCGCCGCCGTTTCCGCACGCTCACGGCACCACCGGCGCGCATGCCCACCGCGCACGGCATGGCAGCCGGGACCGCGGCAGAACCGCCTCAGAAAATGATGGACGTACCTCAGGAATTGCTGGACTCGACCGCCACCCCTCGCCTAGAAGCAATCAAGAGCAGCGCTCTGCGATGACGAGGCGTGCAACGGATCGCGCCCGCGACAAGGGAGGAGATCACTCATGAGAAAGCAGCTTCTGGCCGTTTCGGCACTGGCCCTGGCGGCAGGCATGTCGAGCACGAGCGCGAAGGCGGATGAGCTCACGCTTTGCTGGGCCGCATGGGACCCGGCGAATGCGCTTATCGAGCTCTCGAAGGACTTCGAGGCGACGTCCGGCCACACGATGAACTTCGAGTTCGTGCCGTGGCCCAACTTCGCGGATCGCATGCTGAACGAGCTGAACTCCGGCGGCCAGCTCTGCGATCTGATGATCGGGGACAGCCAGTGGATCGGCCTTGGCGCCGAGGCCGGGCACTATGTGAAGCTCAACGATTTCTTCGATGCCAACGGCATCACGATGGACGATTTCATCCCCGCGACCGTCACTGGCTACTCCGAATGGCCGAAGGGGACGCCGAACTACTGGGCGCTGCCAGCCTTCGGCGATGTGGTGGGCTGGACCTATCGCAAGGACTGGTTCGAGCGCCCCGAGTTGCAGGCCGAGTTCAAGGAGAAGTACGGCCGGGACCTCGGCGTGCCGAACAGCCTCGAAGAGCTCAAGGACATCGCCGAGTTCTTCCAGGGCCGTGAGATCGACGGCACCACCGTCTACGGTGCTGCGATCTACACCGAGCGCGGCTCCGAGGGCATCACCATGGGCGTGACCAACGCGCTCTACAACTATGGCTTCCTCTACGAAAACCCTGAAAGCCCTTATGAGCTGGAAGGGTTCGTCAACTCCCCCGAAGCGGTGGCTGGCCTCGAGTTCTACAAGGAGCTCTACGACTGCTGCACGGCACCGGGCTCTTCCGACTGGTACATGTCCGAGAACATCGACGCCTACAAATCGGGCCAGGTCGCGCTCCAGATGAACTTCGCCTTCATCTGGCCGGGCGTCCACGCCGATCCCAATGTCGGCGGCGACCGCTCGGGGTACTTCCCCAATCCAGCCGGCCCGGGCGGACACTTCGCCCAGCTTGGCGGCCAGGGCATTTCGGTCGTCTCCTACTCGGACAGCCAGGATGCGGCGCTCGAATACATCCAGTGGTTCGCGCAGCCCGAAGTGCAGGCCCGCTGGTGGGAACTCGGTGGCTACTCGGCCCTGCGGGCCGTGGTCGAGGATCCGGGGTTCGCTGCCAGCCAGCCCTATGCGCAGACCTTCCTCGACTCGATGGCGATCGTGAAGGACTTCTGGGCCGAGCCGGCCTATGCGTCCCTGCTCCTGCCGATGCAGGAGCGCATCCACAACTACGTCATCGCGGGTCAGGGCTCGGCGCAGGACGCGCTCGACGGTCTTGTCAAAGACTGGACCGAAGTCTTCGAGGACGAAGGCAAGCTCTGAAGCAGCGCTGGGGCCCGCCGCCTGCCGGCGGGCCCCGGTCTCCTCCGCCGGGCGCCTTGCGAATGGCGCCGACGCCGCACCTCGCCCGATCATAGCGCCGAGAGGGACGTCTCATGTCCGAGACAGCCATGGACCGCGTTGCGAAGGCAACGCCCCCGAACGTTGCGCGGCAGATCAAGGGTCTCTCGGATCGGGCCATCGCCTGGATCTTCGTCGCGCCGACGATCTTCCTGCTCCTTGCGGTCAACATCTTTCCGCTGATCTGGACGATCCGGCTGAGTTTCACGAACTATCGGGCAAACCGGCCAAATGCGGATGTGAGCTGGGTGGGCCTGCGCAACTATGAGCGCATCCTGACCGACAGCGACATCTGGCTGACCATGCAGGCGACGGCGCATTTCCTGTTCTGGACCCTGTTCTTCCAGGTCCTGATCGGGTTCGCCCTAGCCTGGCTGATCAACAGAAAGTTCAGGGGCAACGATCTCTGGACGACGATCATCGTCCTGCCGATGATGCTCTCGCCCGCGGTCGTCGGCAATTTCTGGACGCTGCTGTATCAGCCGCAGATCGGGCTCTTCAACAACATCGTCGGCTTCCTCACCGGCACCGATCCGACCAGCTTCTCCATGATCGGCGATGTCCATCTCGCGCCCTGGGCGATCGTGATCGTCGATACCTGGATGTGGACGCCCTTTGTGATGCTGATCTGCCTCGCGGGTCTGCGGTCGATCCCGGACTCGATCTACGAGGCCGCCGAGTGCGACCGAGCATCGAAGTGGCGGCAGTTCTGGACCATCACCGTCCCCATGGCCCTGCCGTTCCTGATGCTCGCCGTGCTCTTCCGCGGCATCGAGAACTTCAAGATGTTCGATCTCGTGGTGCAGTTGACGGGGGGCGGGCCGGGCAACCTGACCACCCTCACATCGATCGATCTAAAGCGTGAAGCATTCGAGAAATGGCGGACGGGCTACTCCTCGGCCTACGCCGTGATCCTGTTCGTGACCGTGTTCGGGCTGGCCTCGATCTACGTGAAGGCTCTGAACAAGGTGAAAGAGAGATGAGCACCTTCTCCGTCACCGAGCCGAGCAGTCGACAGAAGTGGATCGCGGGGCTTCTCGTCGTCACCTATGCGCTGATCACGCTCTTGCCGCTGCTCTGGATCCTCGCGACTGGCTTCAAGTCGTCTTCGGACGCGATCGCCTATCCGCCCAAGGTCGTGTTCGAGCCGTCTCTCGAAGGTTACGTCAACCTCTTCACCACCCAGACCCGTCAGACCCAGGAGCATCTCGCGGCCAACCCTCCGACGACCTGGTACGAGGAGATCGTCCACGACAAGGGCATGGTGATCGCGGGACCCAGCCGGTTCGGCGAGCGGTTCATGAACTCGGTGATCATCGGCTTCGGCTCGACCTTCCTGTCGGTCTTTCTGGGCACGCTCGCGGCTTACGCCTTCTCCCGCTACCGAATTCCACTCAAAGACGACCTGCTCTTCTTCATCCTGTCGACGCGGATGATGCCCCCCATTGCCGTGGCGATCCCGATCTTCCTGATGTTCCGGTCCGTTGGGCTCAGCGACACGCATGCGGGCATGATCCTGCTCTATACCGCGGTGAACCTCTCGCTGTCGGTCTGGCTCCTGAAGGGGTTCATCGATGAGATACCGCGCGAGTATGAAGAAGCGGCACTGATCGACGGCTACACGCGCTTTCAGGCGTTCTACAAAGTCGTGCTGCCGCAGGCGGCGACGGGCATCGCCTCGACGGCGATCTTCTGCCTCATCTTCGCGTGGAACGAATACGCCTTCGCCGTGCTGCTCACGAGTGGTACGGCACAGACGGCTCCGCCCTTCATCCCGACGATCATTGGGGTAGGGGGCCAGGACTGGCCCGCCGTGGCGGCCGGCGCGACGATCTTCCTCGTCCCGGTCATGGTCTTCACCATCGTCCTGCGCAAGCACCTCCTCAGGGGCATCACGTTCGGAGCGGTTCGGAAATGAACGAGTTCGTCAGTGCACTGCTACGCTTGCGCCGCGGTCCGTGGGAGATGGTGGCGAGCATTCTGATCGCGGTCGGCGTCGTCATGCTCATGCAACCCTATGCGCTCTGGGCCTTCACCTACTCCTTCATCGTCACGCTGGTGGGCACGGTCATGTTCATCATCGTCAGCCACTTTCCAAAATGACCGGGACCCGGAGAGCAGTCGCATGGCGAACCGAAGACATCGAACGCCTCGACAGCCGCGTCGGACACGGCCCAAGCACCGCCCGGGCCGCAGCATGATCGAAGTGACGATTGGCCGGAGGTAACGCCCCACCATGGCAGAGGTCGTAATTCAGAACCTGCGCAAGGAGTTCGGGAACTTCACGGCGGTCCAGTCCTCGTCCTTCAAGATCGAGGACGGTGAGTTCTTCATGCTGCTCGGCCCGTCGGGCTGTGGAAAGACGACCACCCTCAGAATGATCGCAGGCCTCGAGCTGCCGACTTCCGGCGAGATCTACATCGACGGAGAGGAAGTCGGGCAAAGGCCGGCGAGCCAGCGCGACATCGCCTTCGTCTTCCAGATGTTCGCCCTCTATCCCCACATGAACGTCCGCAAGAACATCAGCTATCCCCTGGTCAGCCAGGGCATGCCCCGGGCGCAGGTCCGCGAGAAGGTCGCCGAGGTCGCGCGCATCCTTGGCATCGAGGGCATTCTCGACCGTCCTGTCGGCGGGTTGTCCGGCGGGGATCGCCAGCGCGTGGCGCTCGGCCGTGCCATCGTCCGCAACCCGAAATGCTTCCTGATGGACGAGCCGCTCGGCGCTTTGGACGCGGAGTTTCGCGAGCACATGTCCGAAGAGCTGCGGGCGCTTCACGACCGCATGGGGGCGACGACGGTCTACGTGACCCACGACCAACTCGAAGCGATGCAGATGGGCGACAAGATCGTCGTCATGAACCATGGCGTGATCGAGCAATTCGGAACGCCCCAGGATATCTACGACAAGCCGGCAACGATGTTCGTGGCCGAGTTCATCGGGTCGCCGCATATGAACTTCCTGAAGTTCCACGGCAGCCTCGAAGCTGGCGCGACGACAGTCGAGATGCACCACCAGACGCTCGGGATCCCGACGCTCCGCGTGCCCTTCGATGGCGACATGGTCTACGGCGTTCGTCCGGAGCATGTCCGGCTCTCCGATGTCGCCGGCTACCGCGGGGAGATCGTGGCGACGGAGTATCTGGGCACGACGCAGATCGTCACGCTGACCACGCATAACGGCGAGGTGAAGGCACGGATCGCATCTGACCAGCCAGCGAGGGTCGGTGAGACCGTCGGCCTCGACTTCAACCCCGCCACCGTGACGCTCTTCGACAACCAGTCGGGGCACGCCATTCCGTCAGACCTGAACGAGGGGGTGCTCTCCCATGGCTGACGTCTCGCTCGACAACGTGACCAAGTCCTTCGGCGGCACCCTTGCCATCGATGATGTCACGATGACGGTTGCCGATGGCGCCTTCGTCGTTCTGCTCGGTCCGACCGGGGCGGGCAAGACGACGACGCTCAGACTGATCTCCGGGCTCGAGCGGCCGGACTGCGGAGACATCCTCATCGACGGCCGCTCGGTGATCGATGAGACCCCGGCACAGCGCAATGTCGCGATGGTCTTTCAGCAGTACTCGCTCTACCCGCACATGACGGTTCGCGACAATCTGGCCTTCCCGCTCCGGTCTCCGATCCTCAAGACGCCCGAGGATGAGGTGAAGCGGAAGGTTCAGGAGGTGGCCGAGGTCCTTCGGATCGCCCACAAGCTCGACAACAGGGCGACGGCGCTTTCGGGCGGAGAGATGCAGCGTGTCTCGATCGGGCGCGCGTTGGTGCGCAATCCCTCGATCTATCTGATGGACGAGCCGCTCAGCTCGCTCGACGCGAAGCTGCGCGCCGATCTGCGCGTCGAGCTCAAGCGCATCCAGGCCAGCCGGGGCGCCACGCTCCTCTACGTGACGCATGATCAGATCGAAGCGATGACGATGGCGACGGAGGTCGGTGTCCTCGACGAGGGACGCCTCGTGCAGTTCGGAACGCCGCGCGAGATCTACGAAGACCCCGTGAGCCTCTACGTCGCAGCGCGGCTCGGGCTGCCGCGGATCAATGCCCTGCCTGCAGACATCTTCGCCGGCGCGCCGCCCGGTGCGAAGACCATCGGATTGCGCCCGGAACACATCGTTCATGGCGGGGGAAAGCCATCGCGGGTCGTGCGGGTCGAGCATCTGGGCGATCAGACTAGGCTGCATCTCGCGCTCGAGGGACACGACATCGTCACCCTCGCGGACGTGCACACGCGACTTGCCCCCGGCGACACCGTCGCCATCGAGCCCCGCAATGCGCTCTATTTCGACGCCTCTGGCGCACGGATCTGAGGAGGACGCCCCCATGAAGCAGTTCATCAACACCCGCCAGACGCTGGTGACCGAGGCGATCGACGGCACCTTGCGCACAGGCGGCGGCCGCCTCGCGCGTCTCGACGGCTACCCGCATATCAAGGTCGTGGTTCGCACCGACTGGGACAGATCCAAGGTGGCCCTCGTCTCCGGCGGCGGATCGGGTCACGAGCCGAGCCATGCGGGCTTCGTTGGGCAGGGCATGCTGACCGCGGCGGTCTGCGGCGAGGTGTTCGCCTCCCCCTCGGTCGACGCGGTGCTCGCCGGCATTCTTGCGGTGACCGGCAAGGCGGGCTGCCTCCTGATCGTCAAGAATTACACCGGCGACCGGCTGAACTTCGGCCTCGCCGCCGAGCGCGCGCGCGCGCAGGGCCTCCGCGTCGCCATGGTGATCGTCGACGACGACGTCGCCCTACCTGACCTGCCGCAGGCGCGCGGGGTCGCCGGCACGCTCTTCGTCCACAAGATCGCGGGGGCATTGGCAGAGCAGGGTGCGGACCTCGACACCGTCGCCGAAGCTGCCGAGCGCGTGGTGAAGAGCATGGTCTCCATCGGCATGTCGCTCGACACCTGCACGATCCCCGGCTCGCCCAAGGAGGAGCGGATCGGGGCGGGCAAGGCCGAGCTCGGCCTCGGCATCCATGGCGAGCCTGGCATCGAGCAGGTCGACTTCTCCGGCGCGCGCGACGCGATGGAAATGGTCGTCGAACGCCTTGCGCCGCATCTTTCGCCGGGCCCCCATGTGGCGCTCCTCAACAATCTCGGCGGCGCCACACCGCTCGAGATGGCGGTGCTGGCGGAGGAACTCACGCGCTCGCGCATCGGCGAGCAGGTGCGCTGGATGATCGGCCCCGCGCCCATGATGACGTCGCTCGACATGCAGGGCTTCTCGGTCTCGCTCTTCCCCGCGACAAAGGCCGATGAAGCTGCCCTGGTGGCGCCGGTCGCCCCGGTCGCCTGGCCCGGCTGCCTCTCGGTCGGCGAGGTCGAGGTGCTCGCCCTGCCGGACGGCCTCAGCCCGATCCAGCCGATCCCCTCGAAGAACGAAGGGACCCAGGCCTTCATCGAACGCTGCTGCGCGGTGCTGATCGAGGCCGAGGCGGACCTAAACGCCCTCGACGCCAAGTCCGGTGACGGGGACACGGGCAGCACGCTCGCGACCGCCGCCCGCGCCCTCGTCGATGCGCTGGACCGGTTGCCGCTGGCCGATCACACACAGCTCTACCGGGCGGTCGGCCTCGAGCTCAGCCAGACGATGGGCGGCTCCTCCGGTGTGCTCCTCGCCATCTTCTTCGCGGCCGCCGGCGATGCCTCCGCCAGCGGCAGCGACGGGATCGGCGCACTGAAAGCGGGGCTCGACCGGATCCAGCAGGTCGGCGGCGCAGGCCCGGGCGACCGCACGATGATCGACGCGCTCCTCCCGGCACTCGACGCCCTGCCGAACGGCCTCGCCGCCGCCGCGCACGCCGCGCGCACCGGAGCCGATGCGACGGCAGGCATCACCCGCGCCCGGGCGGGACGGGCAAGCTATCTCGCCGAAGCGAACCTCGCCGGTCACAACGATCCGGGGGCAGAGGCCGTCGCCCGCCTCTTCGAGCAATTGTCGAGCTCACCGACTGCATCCGCCTGATCGGAACGGCTGCGGCCTGAGGGACGGCTCGGCACGGACAGGTCGACCCGTAATCAGCGTCCATCACTGCGGTCATCGCCGCGCTCGACCGGGCGATCCAAGACACCGGGTTCTGGTGGTGGAAGCCGCGGTCAAGCCCGGGGATGACAGCATTGTTCGACTGGTTCTGTCAGCCCGGACGCAGTCCTAAAGCTCAGTGACGGTTTCTTGGCTGCCGCTGAGCTCTGCCGTGCTGATCGCGCCGTCCGAGCCGCGAAGATCGACGCGAACATGGTAGGTTGCACCCTCGCCGATATTGAGGGCGACGCGCGAAAGCACCTCCGGCGCGCCATTGCCTTCGAGCCGCACCTTTCCGCCCTGGCGCGACCGGGTGCGCCCTCCGCCGCTCTCGAACTCGGCCGTCAGCTCGAACTCGACCTCTCCGGCGACGCCGCTCGCGGCCATCGCGCGGAACTCGGTCACGCGGCCATTCTGCGCAGCCTCGATCCAGGCGACGAGCCGGCTGCGCCCTGCCTGCGCGCCGCGCGCCACGCCGGGCAGGCCGAGTGCTGCGCCGAGCGCAAGGAGCGCGCGGCGCGACAACGGAAGCTGAGATCCACGATTGGTCATTGCTGCAAGATCACCGTTGCGGGCACGTCATCGCCGAGCCCCAGATCCTCGAACTCCTCCTGCGCCCCAGGGTTCCGCGGTGTCAGGAGGGGGTCGGTGCGCGTGCCGACCCGCCCATCCATCGCGTCGTGCGCTCCGGGCCGGATCGGCGCCCCGCAATCGACACCCAGCCGCCGGCGCGTCGCAGCGCTCACATCGGGTCCACAAAGGTCGCGGCCACCGACGCTCTGCTCGGCCTGTGTCGCATCCCCTACCGGGCCACCGATCTCATCGATCTGGGTCTTCTCCTGCGGCGAGATCTGCTCCGCCGTGATTGAAGGCGCCGCGATGGACCGATCAGCCTCTCCGATCTGCTCCGAGGAGATGGGCGGCGCGCCCCCGGGCGAGGCGGTGCCGATTTGCGCGGGCAGATCGAGGCCCTCGCCGACCGCCATGGGCGGAACAACGAGCAGCGCCAGCATGCCGGCGACGCTCGCGCGACTCCACGATCCCGCGGAACATCGATGCATCGAGGCCATCGCTGAAATGCCTCCCCTGGCTAGGGTCCCGAGCGCGTCACCGTCACGGGCGGCGCGCCGCTATTCTGATTGATGACAACCGGCGCGGTCTCGGCGCCGCTCTGGAAATAGTTCACGACAAGTCCTACGCCGGTCTGGCCGACAAAGATCGCGTTGTCGTCGTTCTCCTGCACGATCGTGGTCGAGTTCAGCAGACCGTCCTGCCTGATCCCCGCGAGATTGCCGCGGCCGTGTTGATCGACGCTGACCGAGTTCCTCTCGCCGTCCTGAGAGACCAAGATCCGGTTCTCGTCCCCGAAGCCGCGCGAAAGCGCCTCCGCCGGCACCCTCTGGCGCGCGTCCACACTGTTCCCGCTGCCGAACTGCAGGATCGTCGCCTGGTTCGCGATGCCCTTGCCGCCGCTGTCCTGCATCAGCCCGGCCCGGTTCCCTAGCCCTGATTGCACGACAATCGCCGTGGCGGCGCCGCGCTGCGCAATCGCGGCGGCATGGGCATCGCCGTCCTGGATAAGCAGCGCGCGCGGGGCCGTGCTGGACGGCTCCGCCTCGGCCTCGATGATCCCGTGGTTTTCATTGCCCCGTTGCAGCACGATCGTACGGCTCGTGACATCGACCTGACCGATCGTCGAGGCAAAGCCCGGCGCGCCGCTGACCGCCGCTGCAACATCGCCGATCTGATTGATGACCGCGAGCGTGTTCGCCCGCTCGCTCTCCAGCTTCGTCTGCGCCGATGCCCCATGGTGCTGGAACGCCGCGACGAGCGCGATGCACCAGACGAGACGGAGGCTTCTTCCTTCGAGCATTGCCTGCCTTCCTCCTCAGAGCGAGCTCGACCGCGCAAAGGCGAGGCCGAGCCGGCCCGAAAGGCCGCATCGTGCGGCGGGTCCGCAGCATGTGTGGAGTCGGGCTGCGGTGGGCCTACCGGAGCGATCCGCCCCGATGGACCTGTCTGCCATCAGGCGTCGAGCCGGACCGCCGGCCCGAGATGCCTCCGCACGGCCTGCGCGCGGAGGCGAGGCTTCAGCCGATCGGCGCATCCACGACCCGCTCTTTCGAGCAGGTCGCAACGCCGGGCCGGCTTACTGCGTGACGCTCGCCTGGTTGAAGGCACCATGCTGCTGCACGTTCGCGAAGTCGAACCCGCTCTGCATGATCGACGCAGCGTTGCCCAGACCGACCTGCTCGAGGGCGGCCATGTTGCCGTCGCCGTGCTGTAGCACCTTCGCTTCGTTGAAGCTGCCATCCTGCAGGATGGTGCTCATGTTGTCGTTGCCGTACTGCTCGGTCGACGCGACGTTGTCGAAGCCGAGCTGCACGGTGAGGGCGCTGTTGCTGTTGCCTTCCTGAATGGTCAGGGCGTCGTTCGCCGCGCCGAGCTGGAAGGTCTCCTCATTGTTGTCGTTGCCGACCTGCACGGTCTTGGCGTCGTTGAACCCGCCGAGCTGCGTGATCCGCGAGCCGTTGTTGTCGCCGCCGGACTGATCGGCCGACGCCCGGTTGAAGTCGCCTTCCTGGACGATCGACGCATCGTGGAAGTCGCCGTCCTGGTCGATCCGACCGCTGTTGTCGTCGCCGAACTGCACGACCAGCGCAGCGTTCCGCAGCGCAATGCCACCCGGACCGTCGAACTGGTTGATGTCACCGACGTTGCCTTCGCCCTTCTGATCGATCTCGGCGACGTTCTTGACGGCACGCGACAGGTCACCCTTCGGGAACTGCTTGCCCGAGCCGTCGTTGCCCTGCTGGATGTCGGCCTCGTTCGCCTCGAAGTTGAAGGCGCCGGTGTTGACCTGGTTGATCTTGGCTTCGTTGTCGTCGCCGTAGGTCGTGATCACCGCATAGTCGCCGACATTCGCCTTGCCGAACGCGGCCTGATCGACCTCGGCATCGTTGCGGTCGCCGCGCTGCACGACATCGGCAACGGCGCCGGAGCCGGCCTCATCCTGGTCGATATCGACCTCGTTCTTCAGACCGAGCTGATCCACCCAGGCGTTCTGACCGTGCTTCTCGGCGGTCTTCTCGGTCCGGACCTTGGCCTTCGTCGGGTCCATGCGCTTCGGCTTCATCGGATCGTCGGAATGCGCGCCGTTCGGATGCTCAGGCGCCCGCGGATGTCCCGAATAGGCGAGATCGTCCCAAGCCTGATGGATCGTGTGGTTCGTCGAGGTGCCGCCGATCGACAGCTGATCCATGCTGATATCGTTCGCGTATGCAGCGGTGGTCAACAGCGCTGACGCAGAGACGCCAATAAGAAGACGCTTCATAATTTAGTCCTTTTCTTGCCAACACTTGTGGCTGTTGCTACTTGGTTGGCATCGCACTGCGCGATACCGGCGGCCGGACACAGGGGGAGGTTCCAAGTCGCTCTGCGTCCGGTCGTCACCCAAGGATGCTCTCCCCGGGCTACCCACGGTCATGCCCCTGAGGCTCTGTCCGTGAATTCCTGTGCGTCGCGCTCTACGTCGCCTTGCGGCACATTCGGTGCGGCAGGCTGCGTGGGCGCGGCGGTACTCGGTGAGGGTCCAGCCCCCGGTGCATCGTTCGGATCGCCCGTCAGCCCGGAGCTTGCGAGGTTGCGCACGACGGCGCGCGGTCCGGCGACATTCCTGCCGGGCGTCGGGCTCGGCGCAGGCTTGGGCGATGCCTCCGACTGCGGTGTCGCGACCGCGACCTGCTGCTTTGCGGCGGGCGCGGCCTCTTCCCGTGCCACAGCCGTTGCGTCAGCTTTGGGGGCCTGCCGGACAACGGCGGCCTTCTGAGTGGCAGGCTTCGTCTTCCGGCGCACCTTCCGGCGCTTCTTGCGCTTGCGCTTCACCTCGTCGTCGAAGACCGGGCGTTTGCCTTCCCAGCGAAACTCTCCGAGCTCACCCTCGCCGGTCGCGGGCTCGCTGTAGGACTTGGCCGCAACCCTCGTCGGTTCAGCCGCAGGCTGCCGCTCGCTGCGCACAGCTCCGGCCGACCTTGCACCGCCTTCCGCCCTCGCGGTGCGCGGCGCAGTCTTCGCCGTTGCGGGGGCGGCGCCGGGGGTGGCCCTGGGGGTCGCCTCTGTCGCGGCGGCGCGAGGCGTCCTCGCCGTCTCCGCGCTCTGCCGTGCAACCTTCGTCTCGGGCCTGGGCTCGGTTGCCGGCACCGTGCCGCGCTCCTCCGCCAGATACGCGGTCACCAGTGCCTTTGCCGCGTTCCGATCCGCGAAGTCCCAGAGCCCTGTGCGCGAGCCCTCGATGATCAGACCATAGACTGCCTTCTCGATCGTGCGGCGGAGCGCCATCGTTCCCGGCTCGTTGTTCGTGACGCCCGCCTCGACCTCCAGCAGTTTGTCGAAGCTTACGAAACGGAACGTCCCGCCCGAGACGGCGACCGAGGCCAGCGTCTTCGACGTCGTGACATTCGCCAGAACCTCGCCCGTCTTCACGCTGACGGCGCGCAGGTTCACCGTCACGGTGTTCTGGCGGTACTCGACATCGCCGCCGATCCCGAGGAAACGGGCGCCGACCCCGCCGGTCAGCGTGTTGGTATCGAAACCCACGATGCCGCCCTGCAGGATGATCCCGGCAAAGAGAAGCGGTGGCAGCGCCTGCGGGTTCACCTGCCGCTCGCCGAGATAGCGGAGCCGCATGTCCTGGATGATCTGCCGCTCCTTCAGCAGGGCATCGAGCCCGTTGCGCTCCAGGATCGTGAACCACTGCCCGTTGCCGGCATCCCGCAGCGCCTTGGTAAGGAGGGAGGCACCTCCCTGGCTCACCGCGCGCGAGAGTGTCTGCACGTTCTCCTGTGGCTTGAACTGCCCGGTCTCGTCCGGGAAGTCATAGACGGCGACCGGGATGCGTGCCTGCGGTGGCGGCAGCGTCTGCAACGCCGTCTGCGTGACCGTGACCGGTACGATCTCCGGCTCGCGATAGGTTCCGGGCGGCGGCGGGGCGACACATCCGGCAAGGACGGTGGCGGCCACGAAAAGCGCCGTGCCGCGCGGGACATTCAAACCAATTACAGACACTACTCCGTCTCCTGGCAGAGGCGGCGCCGCCGGTTTCCCGGCATTGCCGGAGCACGCTACTGGGTGGGTGCCGAGAGGAACCCGGGCACTTCGATGGTCGTCACGCCACCGGTCGTCTGATCCTCAATCGATACGATCACGCTTCCGTCAAGCAATGTATCGAATGAGATTCGCGTATCGTCGAATGCGAATTCTCCACTCGGTTCGGCGTCCTCACCAAATATCGCATCCGTAATATCCGAAGATAGGCGGGACAGAATTCTGCTTTCCAGCTGGCGGACGAAAAGGTCAGCTTGCGAAGTATTCGCATCGAAGGAGGTAGTCGTATCCTGTGGCGGATCAGGCCGATCAATCTCGGCGATTGAAAGCAAATGACTCGAGTTGAAGGGTGGGCCGCCGAAGGATGGATTCCTGAACTGATGGACCAACTCTTGCGCCAATGCCTGGCTCGATAGGAGCCCTACAGCGGCACTCAAGCCCATAATCATCAAACGATCCATAAATTACTCCCCACCAACACTGCAGAACGCAACACCCACGTCACATGCACAAAACTTCAGCGCATCTGACCGGTGCGCAAGTGAAAATTAACCAAGCGTTAAGATTCTGCTCAGACCGGGCATGATGGCTGATGCATTGGACGTAACGAAATCAATGGCTTGTGAGGCGAATTAGCCTGCTCTGAGAGCGCAGATGCCAGGCTGCGCCACTCAGAAAACGATCCACTTGGCGCCGCGACGGACGCTCCACCCTGTCAAGATTTGGCACAACTATGAGGAGAAAACCGGCAGTTTGATTCGCCGATTGGCTGTCCTGTGGGCATGGGTCGCCGCCGTTTGACGCATCTCTGACGGGTCGTGCCCGGCATCGAATGATCAGCCGCGATCCCTTCCGGAAGCAGCTCGTTGTGACTGCGAAGACACGCGCCTCCGCTGCGCTGATCGGTAGCGCGCCGACCCGCTGGATCGCACCGGAGGCGCTCAGTAGCCCTAGGAGGCCACGTGGGCGATGCGCCCGCCAGCTGTCTGACGATCCGAAGAAGCGACGGCTCGGTGCTCTCTTGGCCAACGACCACAGTGCAGGCGCGGTCTACCCATCCGACCGGGTGTTTCTCTGTGAGATGGCGTGGCTGAAGCGGCGATTGAGATATCGCACCGGTTCCGCCGAACTGGCCGAGGACCTGCTGCACGACGTCTGGGTCCGGCTGACCGTTAGATCATCGACACCGCTTGCCGCGCCGCGCGCCTACCTCACGCGCATCGCGGACAATCTGGCGGTGGACGAGGCGCGCCGCCACGCCCGGCGGCTGTGCCCGGCAGAAGCGGACGCGCTCCTCGATGTGGCGGATGAGAGCCCGACGGCAGAGCGTAGCGTGATCGCGCGCGACGAGATGCGTGTCGTGACCGCCGCGATCCTCGAGTTGCCGAGACGCCGGCGCGACATCTTCATTGCCGCAAGGTTGTCGGGCGAGCGCTACGCCAGCATCGCCGCGCGCTACGGGGTCACCACCCGCACGGTCGAGAACGAGGTCCGCCGGGCCCTCGATCACTGCGCCGCAAGACTTGGGCGGGATGACTGCTGACACAACGTCATCCTTGCGTCAGTCTCCCATAGAGTTCGCCCCTCCCGACACCGATTGAGCGCCGAAAGCAGCGGATGACGAACGAAGACCGGGCGGATGCCGAGGCGAGGGCGTGGGTCGCGCGGCTCAAGAGCGGCGAGGCCACCGCCGACGACGCCGAAGCCTTCGAAGCCTGGCGCAGCCTCTCGCCGGACCATGACCGCGCCGTCCGACGGGCCGTGCGCCTCTGGTCGCTCGCCGGAGCCGTCGGCGAGACCGTTGCGGCGGCACCGGCACGACCGAGACCGACGCGCCGCGTGGCCATCCTCGCCGGCGGATCCGTTCTCGCCTCCGCCTCGGCATGGCAAGCGGGCGCGCTCCTCGGCTACGCGCCGACATTCCGCTCCCTCTCCGCCGATCGATCGACCGGCGTGGGGATCATCGCTCCGATCGCGCTGCCGGGCGTCGTCGGATCGCTCGACGGTGCCTCCGCGCTGGAAGTCGAGGGGCCGCGCGCAGTGCGTCTGATCGAGGGCGCCCTCTTCGTCAGAAACAGTGATGACACGCGCCAGGAAACATCGATCACGCTGACCGCGCCATCGCTCCGTGCCACCCTCTCCAATGGTGCTGCGGAATGCCGGATCGGCGATCGCGGCGTCGAACTCGCCTGCGCGGCAGGAACGGTCGAGATCAGAGCGCCCGGGCCGATCGCCCTCGCACCCGGTGAAACCGCGACGATCCTGGATGGCGGAGAGCTTGTCCGGGGGGAGCGGGCGGTGTCGGAGATTGGCGGCTGGACGAACGGCATCCTCACCTTCCGCAACCGGCGCCTCGGCGATGTCGTCGCCGACCTCAACAGGCACCGCACCGGCCGGGTGATCCTGACCCGGTCGCTGCTGGCGGAGCGGCGGGTGAGCGGCACCTTCCACCTCGCACGGCCGGACGAGATCGTGACGTCTCTCGTCGATGCCCTCGGTCTCGAGCGCCGGGACCTGCCCGCCCGCATTGTCCTCCTCTCATAAAATCGACGCATCCGCTTTCGGCGCTGCCGATCTCGTTCGTCTTATTGGCAACGAGGTGCAGAACACCGGGGTGGATCGTCTGCCCCTGACGGGGGCAGGTCATGATCGAGTCGAAGTTTCTGAGGACCAAGGGCGCGCGCATCGCCCTCCTCGCAGCCCTCTGCGCCTTCGCCGGCAGCGCGGCGGAGACCGTCGCGCAGACCACCGACTACGCCATCCCGGCGGGTGCGCTCGACGAGGCGCTGAACGCCTTCGGCGCGGAAAGCGGGATCCAGGTCGCCTATGACAGCGCGGTTGCCGAGGGGCTCTCCAGCGCGGGCGCCAGCGGGGCCCTCACGCCCGAGGCCGCACTCTCCTCCATCGTCGCGGGCACCGGGCTCACCTTCCGCTTCACCAGCGGCTCGACGGTCGTGATCGAGAACGTCGAGACAACCGGCACTCCCGGCTCCTTCACCATGGCGCCCCTCGTCGTGACCGCCCGGCGGACCGAGGAGCTGCTGCGCGACGTCCCTGCCAGCGTCTTCGTGTTCGACGGTGAAGATGTCGAACGCTCGAACTTCACCGATTTCGACGACTCCACGCTCCTCACCCCTAACGTCGACTTCTCCGGCAACGACAACCCGGGGCGCATCTTCGTCTCGATCCGCGGCATCAGCGACCTCAACCCCGTGGGCACCGGCCCGACCATCGGCTTCTTCCAGGATGGCGTGCTGCAGAACAGCACCGGCAGCGTGATCAACATCAACCGGCGGCTCGTCGATGTGGACCGGGTCGAGGTCATCTTCGGCCCGCAAGGCACCGCCTTCGGTCGGGGCACCATCGGCGGCGCGATCAATGTCGTCACGAACAAGCCGACCGACGAGTTCGAGGCGAGCATCAGGTCGGAGATCGGTAGCTTTCCGGATTTCACTGGGGAGGCGGTGCTGAACCTGCCCCTGACCGAGGACCTCGCTGTGCGCGCCGTCGCCTACGGCTCGCTCTCGGACGGCTTCATCGACGCGCCCTTCGCCGACGATGTGGACTCCATCGGCGATGAGAACACGGGCGGACGCGCGAGCATCAGATACACCCCGACCGACCGCCTCTCCTTCGACGCCTCGGTCCAGTTCGACCGCACCGCCGTCGATGCGCCAAGCTTCAGCGCGGAAGAGAGCGTCTTCGACGGCGATCCCATATCGCTCCTCGGCACGACCGATGAGCTCGCGACCGAGCGGCTGAACGTCATCGGCGAGGCGGCCTACGATTTCGACGTGGGCCGGCTGCGTGCGACGACGGCGTTCAACCGGACGACCTTCATCGGGGATGAGGACTTCGACCTCTCGCCGCCCGAGAATTCGATCATCAGCCGCGACAGCAAGGACACGTCCTTCTCCCAGGAGATCCGGTTCGAGAGCGAGGACTTCACCCTGCCATCCGGCTTCGGGACCCTCTCGACCAATCTCGGCGTCATCTACAACGACATCAGCGCAGACTCAGGCACCGGCTTCGTGACCAACGCGCTCGGTGAGCCGGGGGGAAATCTCACGACGAACGAGATCGACGTGCGCAACATCGGCCTCTTCGGGGATCTGCGCTGGCGTCCCATTCCGCCGCTGGAGGTAACGGTCGGCGCGCGCCTCTCCTTCGACCGGGTATCGATCGACTCGGTCATCGCGCCAACCGGCTCGCTCACCGCCTTCGCCGCCCCGTCCGAGTTCGCCGACGAGGCTAACTTCACCTCCGTCACGCCCAGCGCCTCGATCCTCTATGACTGGACCGATGCGTTCTCCACCTATCTCAGCTTCTCCACCGGGTTCCGCCCCGGCGGCTTCGTCGGCACGCTCACCGGCATCCCGCTCCAGTTCGATGAGGAGCGCGTCCGCAGCATCGAGGGCGGCTTCAAGTCGGGCTGGCTCGATGGTCGCCTCGCCGTGAACGCCAGTGCCTTCGCGCTCTTCTACGACGATATCCAGGTCCCGATCTCGGCGACATTCGGCGGCGGCATCGAGAACGCGGCCTCGGCGCGGAGCGTCGGCGCGGAGATCACCGCCGGTTACGAGCCGACGCCAGGTCTCAACCTGCAGGCGGGCCTCGGCTTCACCTTCGCCAAGTTCACCGATTTCGAGGAATCGGTCAGCGGCGACCAGACCGGCGACCGTCTGCCGCTCGCGCCGCGAACCTCGCTCACCTTCGTCGGCGACTACGAGTATCCCGTGCCGCTCGCCTTCGGTCTCAGGCCGTTCGCGCGGGTCGAGTACTCGTTCCGCTCCGACTTCTCGGACGATCTGGGCGGGTTCGACGTCACTAATCTGCGCGCGGGCATGCGGGGCGAGGACATCGAAGTGACGCTCTTCGTCGAGAACCTCTTCGGGGAGGAGTATGTAACGGAGTCCTTCATCCCGGCTGCCATCGCGAACAACGAACCGCCCCCGGCTTTCGCCGGACAGGCGAGCGTCGTGCCCGGCCCCACCCGGCGCTTCGGCGTGATCGCGACCATCCGCTTCTGACGGTCTTGCGCCCTCGATCCGCCTCTGCATTTGCGCGTGCTATGGCCTTATGTGAGGTGTGCGACAGGCGACGCGGACCCGACCGATGCATGTGCTGACTGTTCTCGACCATCCCGATCCCGCTTCCTTCTCCGCCGCCGTGGCCACCCGCTTCATGGCCGGTGCGGAGGCTGCGGGCCATTCGACCGAGCTTGCGGACCTCCATGCGGAGGGCTTCGATCCGCGCTGGTCGATGGCCGATCTCGAGCGTGACAAGGGATCCGAGACCCCGCCGGACGTGCTGCGCGAGCAGTCCCGGATCGCGCGCTCGGACGCCGTATGCCTCGTCTTCCCGCTCTTTTGGTGGGGCATGCCCGCGGTGACGAAGGGGTGGGTTGATCGCGTCTGGTCCTGGGGCTGGGCCTACGATCAGCTCGACGACCCGGAGAAGTCGCTGCTGCGACCGCGCACCGGCATCTTGCTGATCCCAGCCGGTGCGCGCTCCGACGAGATGGAAACAAGCGGCTATCAGGCCGCCCTCGAGACGGCGTGGATCAAGGGCACGTTCGGCTATTTCGGCTTCGCCGAGCGGCGGCTCGAAGTCCTGCACGGCTCCACCGGCTCGGCAAAGCGCCGCGAGGGGCTCCTCGAGCGGGCTTTCCAGGCGGGGAACACCATCACCGCCCCATCGCAATCCAGGCGCGAGCTCGAGACCTAAGGCAGAGCCCGACCTAACAGAACGGATCGAAGGATCCCGTCATCCCCCGGCTTGACGGTCTGGGCACCACCAGACCCCAGTGCCCAATCCCTTGGATCGCGGGATCTAGCCCGGCGATGACGACTGGGATGCAAGCCTATCGGCCGCATCACTAGAGCACCTGCCGACCGCACGCGCTCGCGTCATGCTCGGACTTGATCCGAGCATCCATGGCCCGTGGTACTGGCCTGCCGGTTCAGACCCGGCAATGACGCGACAACAGTGAGCGTGTGAGGTTGGTCCGCACTCTCAGGCACCGATCACCGACAATGGCACAACCACCGAGAACACCGGGACTGCCACGTGACCGCCACGGGGCCGTTGCGCGTCCGTGCCACTGGCTGAGAGCCGCCGAGCACCGGGGGCGCCATGCGCCGGGTCTGAGGCGATCGCCAATCTGGCAGATCAAGACGAGTTGATCGGCAGGTGAGGTCCGGATCGCTAATGTCCGCCGATGCGCATTGCTCTCCTGATCACCCTCCTCGCTCTCCCCGTCGTCGCTGCTCCCCCCGCCGCGGCCGATGAGCGTGAGGCGTTCTACGGGAGCTGGGGGACACCGAAACAGTGCGCCCGCGCGCCGATCAAGGAGGGCGGCACGGTCCCGGCGGAGCCCTTCGAGATCGGCCCTCTCTGGCTGAAGCACGGCCGGGTATGGTGCCGGCTGCGCTGGTACCCCATCGAGCAACGCGAGAACGGCGCCTTCACCGGCGCACAGGCGCAGTGCGGCGAGGATTCCGTCCGCAGCTACTTCATCGGGATGGAGCGCTCCGACGACAGCTTGAGGCTGCGCTGGGACTTCGAGCTCAAGACCAAGGAACCGCTCCGCCTATGCCCAGCCTCCTAGCGGTAGGACCGAGATGAGAGCGATCGTTCGAGGCAATCCCCGTGCCTGACCTGGAACTCCGGCAAGCCTCCCAAATCCAACCTACACGCAACAACCCTGAGTACCGGAATCAAGTCCGGCAATGACGGTACCCAGTGTTTCGGCCCAGCCATAAGGCCACCGTTCCCACGGCACCAACCGGAACGCGCTGGACAAACGGGCGTCGCTCAAACATGCCTTGAGCCAGATGTCGCGCCAATCGGTGCCGCCATCCTCGCAAAGCCCGCGCCCCTGGTCCGCCCGCCAAGCGACACCCTCCGACCGAGTGGAGACGATGCCGTCGCAATCGACCTCGCCCATCGCGGAAGCGCCACCCAAGCAAACCGCGACCACCATGCTCTCAGCCATGCTGGGTGCCTGCGCGCTGATTGCGGCAACCTCGCTCATCGCCAAACTCCTCGGCGTCGCCGCCGGGGCCGACGCGCTCCACCCGCTCCAGATCAGTGCGGGGCGTTTCGTCTTCGCCCTCGCAGCCCTCGCGGTCTTTATCGCCGTCGCCCGGCCGAGCCTGCGCGGCGGCTATCTCGGCACCCATCTCGGCCGTGCCACCTGCGGCTGGCTGGGCGTGACCTGCATGTTCGCCGCAGTCTCCGAGATGCCGATGGCCGATGCGACGGCACTCACCTTTCTCAGCCCGATCTTCACGATGCTCCTCGCAATCCCGATCCTCGGCGACAGGATCGGGCCGAGGCGCTGGATGGCGGTCGGCGTCTCGATGGTCGGGGCCGCGGCGCTGACGGGGATCGGTACCGGAGCGCTGCAACCCGCTGCACTCATCGCCCTCACGGCTGCGCTCATGTTCGGCATGGAGTCGATCTTCGTGAAGCGGCTGAGCGAGCGGGAGCAGCCGATCCGCATCCTCTTCGTCAACAACTCGATCGGGGCGGTCGTCTCGCTCGCCGCCGCGCTCATGGTCTGGCGCTGGCCGACGGCGGAGGGCTGGCTGCTGCTCGTCGTGCTCGGGGTGGCAATGGTCTCCGCGCAGGCACTCTTTATCCAGGCGATGAAACGCGCGCGGGCAAGCCAGGTCGTGCCGCTGTTCTACACGACGCTCGTCTTCGCCGCGCTCTACGACTTCGCACTCTTCGGCGAGGTTCCCAGTATCGTAGCATGGTGCGGGGCCGGGCTCATCGTTGCGGGGTCGGTTGCCGCGACACTGCTCAGCGCGGGCCGCCGCAGCACTGCTTGACGTTGAGGTCACGTTTTCGTTCGCACTTGCGAGCAAGGCGCCCTTGCCCGTACCAAGGCAGTGACCCATTTGACGCCCACGGAAAGTTCGACCCTCACGGGATGCTGCAAGACCCACAATAGCGCTCCAAGCCGATCGCCGAGCAATGGCAGCTATTGGCCCGCTACCAGTCCGCTTCCGTAGCGGTACTATTCTGGGACTGTGAACAGGATCGTGAGCGGCAGGGTTTCCACTTGAACTACTAGGTTAGCTTTTCTGGCCGTCTGCTATATCTCTCCGGAGAAGGCTTGACCGGAACAGAGGTTTTCCTGATTAGTCCCGTCGGGTCAGGCACCTGAGCGCGCTGCTCGCGCCGGCAACCCAGCCCGTCGGACTACCCCGCAACAGACGCATTGCGTGAGGATGCGATGATGGAGTGGATGCGCGCTTCCGCGCAGGCGCTGGAGAGTAGGGCTGTGCTCGTCCGCTGGATCACGGCCGGACCGGTCGCCGTGGTTCTCTCGGCGCTCTTCACGTCTGCGATGCCGCTGTGGTTTCCGGAGGGTTCCGCAGGTGTCGACCACATCGTCTTCCCCATCCTTCTCTTCCCCGCGACTTGGGCCACGATCTTTTTCTATGCCATTCTCGAGACGAGCCAGGCGCGGTCCGTGATCGTCATGGGCGGAGCGACAGTCATCAACCTCGTGCTCATCGCCGGGGCGTTTTGGGGGGCGGGCGCGTGAGCATGCTCGATCAGCAGCGTACCAAGCGTCTCGTCGCCGTCCATGGCTGGTCCGGCACCGTGCTCGGGCTCCTGCTCTATGCGGTGGTGCTCACCGGGGCGGTTGCGGTCTTCGCCAATGAGATCGGGCACTGGTCGAAGGGCGGCGGCCAAGCCAGCCCCAAGATCCCGGGCGTCGTGCACAAGACGGTCATGGATCTTTCGCGTGAGGTCGACCCCTCCTTCCACGAAGAAGTGAGCATCCTCGCCGAGGAGGACGGCAACCTCCGTGTCTCGTTCCAGCGTCATCAGGAAAATCCTGAGACCGGGCGAACTGAGGATTACGCCGAGATCTTCCGCATCGATCCGGAGACGGGCGAGCGCGTTTCGCACAACAGCGTGTATCTCAGCGAGCTCCGGGAGCTTGACCGGCTGGCGGCGCTTGAGCGCTTCTTGGTGGATCTGCACGTGCGTCTCTACGTGCCTGCGCCCTGGGGTCTTTTCCTGACGGGGATCCTCGGTCTCGCGATGATGGTCGCCGCTGTGTCGGGCTTCCTGATGCACCGTCATCTGATCCGCGACATCTTCACTGCGCCGCGTGCGCGAGGTCTCCTTTCCGACAGGCGCGACCGCCATGTGCTGGCGGCGGCGTGGGGTCTTCCTTTCAGCATCCTGCTGGCCTTCACAGGCGCCTTCTTCAGCTTCGCGATCTCGCTCGGCCTGCCGCTCGTAGCGATGGTAGCCTTCGGTGGCGACCAACAGGCGGCGATCGAGGCCGTACTTGGTGCCCCTCAGGAGGAGCAGCCGGTCTCGGCCTATCCGGCAAGCCTCGACTACATCATACTCGATAGCACCGAACGTGCGGGCGTTGCGCCGAGGTTCATCGCCATCGAGCGGTTCGGCACTGACAGCGCGCTCGTCTCCACATCCCATGGCGTGGCCGAGGGCGGGATCGTGCGGCAGACGCTGATGTTCGACGGTGCGACACGGGCATTCCTCGGCGAGAAGCCGACGCTCGGCACATCACCCTCCGCGGGTTCCGCCGCCGTATCCATCATGGGCCCGCTGCATTTCGGCAACTTTGCGGGCTTTGCCTCCAAATTGGCGTGGTTCGCACTCGGCCTCGCGATGTCCTTCGTGATCGCAACCGGGATGCAGCTCTGGGTCTTTAAGCGGGTCGATAGCGCGGGTTGGCACGGCTTTGGCCGCGCGGTGGAGATCACGGTCTGGGGCCTCCCGGTCGCCCTTCTCGGCTGTGCAGTTGCCTTCTTCCTCACGGCACCTGCAGGAGACACCTACTGGTGGACGCCCGCCGGCTTCGTGATCGCGTCATTCATCGTCATCCGGATCGGATTGAAGGCGGCCAATGTGAGCGCAACGCTCCGTCCAATCGCGGGGGCGCTGTGCCTCCTGCTCCCGCTCCTGCGCCACCTGACGGGTGGTACGAGCATCAGTGAGGCGGTGATCGAAGGCGAACTCGCGGTCCTTTCGATCGATCTGCTCCTCGTCTTCGGCGGGCTCGCGCTCCTCAACATGCTGCCCACACTGCGCCCACGTGCTTCCGTTCCGACGCCGGGGCCTGCCGAATGACCGGGTTCCTCAGCATCGTTACCATCGCCATCTCGGTGTCGGCTCTCGTCTACATGAGGGCGACGGATGCCAAGCGGCGGCGCGTCTTCGGCCTCAAGCCACGGCCCCGGCGCTTTCCGCTGCTGGTGCATGGCGCCCTCTGGCTGCCCGCCATCGCCCTGATCGCGTTCGGGAATGTCGCGGCGCTCCTGATCTGGATGGGTGCCGTTACCGTTGCGGGCTGGGGCATCGCGGCAATGACACCCGGGATGGTCGATGCAGCCTCCGAGGCGACGGTGGCCTACCGCGCAGCGCTTAGGGCGAAGACGGAGCATCTCGGCACGCTCGCGCGGCAGGCTTTCGCGTCGGGCAAGTGGCGCCTCGGCGTCCTTCTGAGCAGTGAGCAGCCGGGTCGCCCTGACGACCGCGTCGCCGCCCTCGAAGCCCGGATCGCCGAGCTCGAGGCCGAGCTCGCGCGCCGCGACGAGGATGCGCCGCGTCCGGGCATGCTCGAAGCGCAGGGCACCACCAAGACCAACTTCGTTATCGCCGGGAGCCGATCATGAGAGCTTTCTTCCTCGTTCTGTCCTTTCTGCTCATGAGCGGATCGCTCGCCGTCTCCGAGGAGCAAAAGCTCGGTGTCGAGCTGAACAAGCTCGAGACCGACGGCAACAGCTGCCAGGCATTCCTCGTTCTGCAGAACGGCACGAAAGACGCCTATGAGCGCTTCGTGCTGGACCTCGTCATGT
Source organism: Pseudomonadota bacterium (assembly GCA_039815685.1). GTDB lineage: Bacteria > Pseudomonadota > Alphaproteobacteria > Rhodobacterales > Rhodobacteraceae > Thermohalobaculum. Next base: position 27,061 of record JBCBYV010000002.1, read on the forward strand.
TCGACGCCGACGGCATCATCGCGCGCCGTCTCGCAGTCGATATCGCGCCGCTCGATGCCGGCAAGCTCGCCGTGAAGGTCTTCGCGGTGCCTGAGCAGACCTGCGACGGCATCGGCCGCGTCCTCGTCAACGGCGTCCTCGGCTGCGAGGTGGGCGGGGCCAAGCGCGACAACTGTCTCGGCCTTGTGGCGACGTCGTCGCGCGCAGGCGTCGAACTCATCAACTAGGAGGCCTGGCATGGCGGACGAACAAGGTGCAACGCCGACGGCGGCTGACGCCGGGCAGGGAGTGCCGGCCGAGGCTGGCGCTGCGGTCGATGGTGCCGGGAACGCGGTGGAGGGCGCTGCCGTAGGCGCCGACGCCGTCGATGGCACCGTCGAGGCTGGCGCGGAGGCCGTGACCGCCGCAGCGCCTCCGGATGCGGCGTCGCAAGCCATGACGGCACTCGCGGACGCGGCCGAACTCGCGGAGGTTGGCGGGCCGGTCGTTGCGATCCTTGGTGTGATGTCGGTCTTCGCCCTGGCGATCGTGATCGCAAAGCTCATCCAGTTCGCCGCCGCGCGCGTGTCCGACCGGCGGAGCGCCCGCGAGGCCCTCGCCCTCTATCGTGCGGGACGTGCCGGCGATGCCTTCGCCCGCGCGCGCGACAGCAAGAACCCCGCCGCTCGCGTGCTTACGCTTGCGATGGAGGGTCAGGCGCGCGGCTTGGCCGAGCCGAACATCCGCGAAGACTGCTATGCCGAGGCGCAGACGAGCGTCGAGGCGCTCCGCGGCTGGATGCGGCCCCTCGAGGTGATCGCTTCGCTGGCACCGCTCCTCGGCCTCTTCGGCACCGTGCTCGGCATGATCGAGGCCTTTAGCCAGCTCGAAGCCGCCGGCAGCCAGGTGGACCCTGCGATCCTCTCGGGCGGTATCTGGGTTGCGCTTCTGACGACGGCGGTCGGCCTCGCGGTTGCGATCCCGGTCGTGGCTGCCGTCAACTGGTTCGAGCGGCGGGTCGAGCGCGTGGAGCATGATATCGACACCGGGCTTGCCAGCCTCTTTGCAACCGGCTGGCCGACGGATGACGCGCTCAGCACCGCGCGCAATCAGGCAGCCGAACGCGAACGGAGCATGGACAATGGCGTACACGTCTTCCGCACCGCAACGGCTGGGGAATAGGCCGCGCAAGCGGCTGCGGATCTCGCTGACGCCGCTGATCGATGTGGTCTTCATCCTGCTGATCTTCTTCATGCTTGCTTCGAGCTTTCTCGACTGGCGCTCGATCAAGCTGTCGTCGGCAGGCACGCCCGGGAACTCGTCCGGGGTCGAGGGCTCGCTCCTCGTGGATCTTACGGCAGAGGGCCCGCGGCTCTCGGGAGAGCAGATGGACCTCGCAACCCTCGCTCAGCGGCTGTCGGCCAGGATCGCGGAGAAGCCGGACCAGCGCGTGCTGGTGCGCCCGGCGGCGAGCGTCGACATGCAGCGCATGGTGACGCTGCTCGACGCCATCGCCGAGGCGGGCGTTCGTGACATTGCGTTGATGCCGGGACGAGGGTGAGAGAGCGATGCAGCGCAAGGCAGGCATCTTCGCGAAGAAGCGATCGAAGGGCGATGACGATGAGCGCATCCTCCCGCTGGTGAACATCGTCTTCCTGCTCCTGATCTTCTTCATGGTCGTCGGCAGGCTTTCGGCGTCGGATCCTTTCGAGGTCGTCCCGCCCCGATCCCTCAGCGAAGGGCAGCCGGCCAATGAGCCGCTGCTCCTCGCCATCGGGCCGGAAGGCGAACTTGCGCTCAATGGCGAACTCATCGAGCAGGACGCCTTGATGACGCGCATCTCCGACCTGGCGCAGGAGCCGGACGCGGCCGAGCTGCGGATCAAGAGCGATGGTCGGGTGGGCGCGGCGGAGGTGGTCGCGCTTATGGAACAGTTGCGGCTGGCTGGCGTCGCCTCGGTCCGGCTCATGACCGTGCCGGCGGAGCGTGACACCAACGAAGCCGCGGGGCAGGGGGAGGGCTGATGGAGCTTCGACGCACACACCTTCTGCCGGCCACCGTCGTTGCGGTCGTTCTGCATGGCGCGGTCGCGGTCGCCGTCTTCTGGACCCCGAACCGAAGCGGTGCCGTGGGGGCCGGCAGCGGCGGTCTGGAGGTCTCGCTCGGAGCGGCGGGCGGCGCGCCGGGTGCTGCGAGCCCCGTCGATCCGGGTGAGGTCAGCGAGGTCGAGACCGACACGGCCGAGGAGCTTCCGCCGGAAGATCCCACGACGGCCGAGGTCCCGCCTCCGCCGGAGGCCGAGCCACCGACCCCCGTCGAAGAGACGTCCCCACCGGACGAGGTCGCGGAGACGGAGACGACGGAGGTTGCGGCGGCTCAGCCAATCCAACCGGTCGAGCCGCCACCTCCCGAGACGACGGCGGTGGAAGCGCCAACGACGGCCGAGACGATCCTCGACGAGAGCGCCGAGCAGGTGGAGGTGCTGGAGCCCGAGACGCCGACACCTGTCGAGGTCGCGCCCGTGGAGCCGCCCGAGCCCGAGGAGATCACCGTCGCAGCCGTCGATCCGGTCGAGACGGTAACCGCAGCTGAGCCGACGCCGGCTGTCGTGGAGGCGGAGCCCGAGGATCCCGACGCTTTCGCCGCGCCGATCCCGCGGGTGCGCCCGCGCGACGTGCCGCCGCCGAAGGAGACGAAGCGCAAGGTGCGCCGGACCGAGCCCAAGCCGCAGCGCCAGGAACGCCCGAAACCGGCGGCGCCAAATCCCGCGGAGACTAAACCGCGCGAGGAGCCGGTGCGGCAGGCAGCGCGCAGCGGCGGCGACGCAGCAGCGGAGACCCAGGATACGCGCGGACAGGGCAATGCCGGCGCTTCCGGTAACTCGCAGAGTGCCGGGCAGGGGCAGCGCGCCACGGCCGGTGGCAACCCCGGTGCGAAACGCGACTACATGAGCGAGCTCGCCGCCATCCTGGCGCGCCACAAGCGCTACCCCCGGCGGGCTCAGTCACGCCGGCAGGAGGGTGTGGGGCATCTCTACTTCGTCGTCGATGCCAGCGGCGCTGTGGGGGCGATGCGCCTTACGAAGAGCACCGGCCACCGGCTGCTCGACGAGGAGATCCTCGCGATCCTGGGTCGGGTCGGGCGTCTTCCGCCGATCCCGGAGGATGTCGGGGTCGCACGTCTCGAGATCGTGGTGCCCGTGAACTTCGATCTTCGCTGAACGTCGCTGATCGCCCCGCTCGACCGGCGGGGCGATGGTCGAGTGCGAAGACCTCGGTTGCCGTCAGCCGGCTTCGAGCGCGCTCAGTTCGTCCTCCGAGAACGCGCGGGAGCGGGTCAGGAACCGCCGCTCGCGCCCGTTATCGAGGCTGAACATCCCCCCGCGCCCGGGCACGACATCCAGGATAAGCTGCGTGTGGCGCCAAGCCTGGAATTGTGAGCTGGAGATGTAGACTGGCGTCCCGTCGATCTCACCGAGCTTCACATCGCTCGAGCCGACGCGAAACTCGCCCACCGGATAGCACATCGGCGAGGAGCCATCGCAGCAGCCGCCGGATTGGTGGAAGAGCACGTCGCCATGATCGGCGCGGATTTCGGCGAGGAAGGCCTTCGCATCGGCCGTGGCCGTCACGCGGGCCAGCCTGTCGGTGCCGGGTACAGCCTCGGCGTCCGTGACGCAGCTGATTGTCTCGTTTGTCATGGTCTCTCCCGCCTCAGGCGCGGCTGCGCCGCGCAGCGATGAAGCTCTTGATGAAGAACACGGTGGCGACGATCGAGCTCACCAACATCAGGCCGACGCGCAGCGCCCCGACCATGTCGCCTCGGCCGATCGCGCCGCTGAGCGGCATGAAGAGCGCGACCACCACGAAAACGGTGAGCAGTACCGCGATATGCGCAATCACTTTGTTCTCCGCCTTCACGCCACTGTAGCAGAGAAGGAGCGCCAACCCGAAGCCAGCCGGGATGAGCGCGGTCACGGAACCGGCGCCGCCGAGATATGCCCAGGCCGAGCAGGCGATCAGGATGACGGCGTTGATGAGCGATGCGGTGTGAGCCTTCATGGCCTCGACCCTCTGAAACTGCGTCTCGCCACAGGACTTAGGTCCGGGCCCGACCGATCAAGGTGCCGGGCCCGCGGATACGGGCCCGGCATAGCCGCGATCAGAAGAAGCCCAGCTTGTTGGGGCTGTAGCTGACCAGCAGGTTCTTGGTCTGCTGATAGTGGTTCAGCATCATCTTGTGGTTCTCACGACCGATCCCGGACTGCTTGTAGCCACCGAAGGCCGCATGGGCCGGATAGAGATGGTAGCAGTTGGTCCAGACCCGGCCGGCCTTGATCGCGCGGCCGAAGCGGTAGGAGCGGTTGGCATCGCGCGTCCACACGCCGGCGCCTAGGCCGTAGAGTGTGTCGTTGGCGATTTCCAGCGCCTCGTTCTCGTCCTTGAAGGTCGCGACCGAGACGACGGGGCCGAAGATCTCTTCCTGGAAGACCCGCATCTTGTTGTGGCCCTTCAGGACGGTCGGCTTGATATAGTAGCCGCCGGCCATGTCGCCGCCCATGCTGGCTTCCTCGCCGCCCGTCAGCACCTCGGCGCCTTCCTGGCGGCCGATGTCGAAGTAGCTGAGGATCTTCTCCTTCTGCTCCGAGGAGGCCTGTGCGCCGAGCATCGTGTTGTCGGCCCGTGGGTCGCCCTGGACGATCGCCTTGGTCCGTGCGAGCGCCCGCTCCATGAACTGGTCGTAGATGTCCTCGTGGATCAGCGCGCGGCTCGGGCAGGTGCAGACCTCGCCCTGGTTGAGCGCGAACATCACGAAGCCCTCGATCGCCTTGTCGAAGAACGCATCGTCCTCGGCGCAGACATCCTTGAAGAAGATGTTCGGCGACTTGCCGCCAAGCTCCAGCGTCACCGGGATAAGGTTCTCGGTCGCATACTGCATGATCAGACGGCCGGTCGTCGTCTCGCCCGTGAAGGCGATCTTGGCGATCCGGTTCGAGCTTGCCAGCGGCTTGCCCGCCTCGAGCCCGAAGCCGCTCACCACGTTGAGCACGCCGGGCGGCAGCAGATCGCCTACAAGCTCGGCGAAGACCATGATGGTGGCCGGCGTCTGCTCGGCCGGCTTCAGCACGACGCAGTTGCCGGCGGCAAGCGCGGGCGCAAGCTTCCACGCGGCCATCAGCAGCGGGAAGTTCCAGGGGATGATCTGCCCGACGACGCCGAGCGGCTCATGGAAGTGATAGGCGACCGTGTCCGCGTCGATCTCGCCCATCGACCCTTCCTGGGCGCGGATCACGCTGGCGAAGTAGCGGAAATGGTCGACGGCGAGCGGCAGGTCCGCAGCACGCGTCTCCCGGATCGGCTTGCCGTTATCCCAGGTCTCGCAGATCGCGAAGAGCTCCAGGTTCTTCTCGAGCACATCGGCGATCTTCATCAGGATATTCGAGCGCTCCGTCACGCTCGTCCGGCCCCAGGCATCTGCTGCGGCATGTGCCGCATTAAGGGCGGCTTCCACGTCGGATGCATCCGAACGGGCGATCTCGCCGATCACACCACCGGTGACGGGGCTGATATTCTCGAAATAGCGGCCCGCCTTCGGCGCCACGAACTGGCCGCCGATGAAGTTGTTGTAGCGGTTGGCGAACGGCGAGACATGCGTGCCACCGTCGATGAGCGTCATCTCATTCATGGGTTCCTCCTCGGTTTCATGACGGCGTCTGGCGCCGATTGAGCCCGACCATGGCCTCGCTGCTCTCCGATCCGTGGTACGCCCGCGGCGGCAAGCTCCTCGTCCGTCGCATGCTGAAAGGCGGGACCGGCGGAGGCTTGGCGCACCGGAAGCGGCACGGCGCCATCGGATGCCGCGCGGTCCCGTTCAGACAGAAGGGCGACGAGTTCGGGCTTCAACCCACCGCCATAGGGCGCCGCGAGGGTGTGAAGCTTGAGGAGAGAGTGGAGCTGATCAGCCATGTCGCATCCGCGCGTTTCGTTTCACGCCGGTGCTGCACGACAATCATGTGGCTGGGCAGCGGGACGATACGGTTGGCGCCGAGCCAGATCAAGCAAGTTGCAACTTATGCGGTTGTTGACTCTTTCCCCTCCCTTCCGGAACGTCGTCACCGAACACGAGACCCAAGCACCGACTGCGCATCGCCAGGCCGCCTCGATCCGCCACCGAGCTCCCGCGCATCACGTGATCCGTGAGAAGGGAGCGATCATGGACGGAGCCGCAGGCGAGCCTCTGCTCGAAATCAAGAACCTCTCGATCGCGTTGCCGAAGGGTGCGGACAGGCGCTTCGCCGTCGAGGATGTCTCCTTGTCGCTGCGGCGGGGGGAACTTCTCTGCGTCGTGGGCGAATCCGGCTCAGGCAAGTCTGTCATGACGAGCGCCATCATGAACGACATCGCCAAGCGGCTGTCGGTCGATGGGGGCGAGATCATCTTCGACGGGCGCGATGTGCTGAAGCTGCCGAAGCAGGAGCTGAATGCGCTCCGCGGCGACCGGATATCGATGATCTATCAGGAACCGATGGCGGCGCTGAACCCGTCGATCCGCATCGGTGAGCAGGTTGACGAGGTCTTCGCGCTCCACCGCCCGGACATCTCGCGGGAGAACCGGAAAGCCGAGACGCTGAAGCTCTTCGCGCAGATGAAGCTGCCGACGCCCGAGCGGATCCATCGCAGCTACCCGCACGAGGTCTCGGGCGGGCAGGCGCAGCGCATCGTCATCGCCATGGCGCTCGCCTGCAAGCCGGATGTCCTGATTGCGGACGAGCCAACCACGGCGCTCGATGTGACGACGCAAAAGGAGATCCTGCAGCTCTTCGGCGAGCTCAAGGACATCTACGACAACGCGATCATCCTCATCACCCACGATTTTGGCGTGGTCGCCGAGGTGGCGGATCGGGTCGCGGTGATGTGCTGGGGCCGGCTGATCGAGGAGGGGCCGAAGGACGAGATCCTGCTCCGCCCGAAGGAGGACTACACGCGGCTCCTTGTCGACGCGATGCCGCTGCTCGAGACCACCCGCAGGCCTGACGAGACCCGGAACGACCCGCCGGTCATCCGCGCCGAGGGGCTCAGCAAGATCTACGGCTCGGGCCAGTCGACGGTGCGCGCGCTCGATGCTGCGAGCTTTCGCCTGCGGGCGGGGGAGACGCTTGGCGTTGTCGGCGAATCCGGCTCCGGGAAATCCACGCTCGCAAAGACGCTCATCCGCCTTGTCGAGCCCTCGGACGGCGCCGTCTTCCTGGGTGAGGAGGATTTCCTGGCTCTCCGCGGCAAGTCGCTGACCGAGGCGCGGCGGCATATCCAGATGATCTTTCAGGACCCCTTCGGATCGCTCAACCCAAGCCAGAGCGTGGGCGCCGCAATCAGCCGGAGCGCCGAGCTGCGTGGCTTGAGCCCCGAGAAGGCGAAGGAGAAGACGCTCGATCTCCTCTCCATCGTCGGTCTCGGCCCCGAGGCCTATGACCGCCGGCCGCGCAACTTCTCGGGCGGGCAGCGCCAGCGGATCGGTGTTGCTCGCGCGCTGGCGATGGAGCCCGAAGTGGTGATCGCCGATGAAAGTGTCTCGGCCCTCGATCTATCCGTGCAGAAGCAGGTCCTGCGGCTGATGAACGACCTGCAGCGCCGGCTGGAGATCGCGATCATCTTCATCACCCACGACCTGCGCGTCGCCGCACAGATCTCCGACTACATCTGCGTGATGGAGCGCGGAGTTATGGTGGAGTTCAACACGGCCGAAGCGGTCTTCAACACGCCTCAACACCCCTACACGCAACGACTGCTGGACGCGGCCCCAGGCAAGGGCTGGCACCCGCCCCGCCTCACGCTCGAGGAGGCGGAGCGTATCGCGGCCAATGTGAGCCGGGGCTAGTCCCGTCTAGCCTTGCCACGCGCCGCATGTCGGCGCGCGGCGGGCACGGCATCACATCGTGATCGCCTTCGTCTCCAGGTACTCATGGAAGCCGAGCGGGCCAGCTTCCCGACCGTTGCCGGACTCCTTGTAGCCCCCGAACGGCACGTCGTAGTCGCCCGCATTGCCGTTGACGTTGACGACGCCCGCCCGGAGCTTCCGGCTCACCCGGTTGATCCGGTCGCTGTCCGTCGATTGGACATACGCCGCGAGGCCGTAGGGCGTGTCGTTGGCGATCTCGACCGCTTCCTCTTCCGTGTCGAAGGGCAGCACGGCGAGCACGGGGCCGAAGACCTCCTGACGCGCGATGGTCATGTCGTTGCTGACATCGGTGAAGAGGGTGGGGCGCACATAGTACCCCTTGTTGAACCCGGTCGGCAGCCCGGGCCCGCCCGCCGCCAGCTTCGCACCATCGTCGATGCCGGCCTGGATCAGCCGCTGCACATGCTCGTACTGCTTCTTGTTGACGACGGGGCCGATATGGTCGCCGTCCTCCATCGGATCGCCGACCTTCGTCTCCTCGACGACCTTGGTGACGAGATCGACGACCTCGTCATAGACGCTGCGCTCGACCAGAAGACGCGAGGCGGCATCACAGGACTGGCCGTTGTTGATGAAGCAGCTGTCGACCGAGATCTTCGCGGCTTCCTTCAGGTCGGCATCCGCGAACAGCAGGTTGGGTGACTTGCCGCCAAGCTCGAGCGTCACGCGCTTAATAGTGTCCGCAGCCGCCTTGGTGACCGCCTTGCCCGCGCGGGTCGAGCCGGTGAAGGAGACCATGTCGATATCCGGATGGGCGGAGATCGCTTCCCCCACCACCGGCCCGTCCCCGTTCACAAGGTTGAAGACGCCGGGCGGGCAGCCCGCCGCATGGACCACCTCGGCAAACATGATCGAGGTCAGTGGCGAATACTCGCTCGGCTTCAGCACGATGGTACAGCCCGCGACCAGCGCAGGCGCGACCTTGATGACGATCTGATTTACCGGCCAGTTCCAGGGCGTGATCATGCCGACGACGCCCACCGGCTCGTCGACGAGAGTCGAGCCGCCGCGGGGCGACGGCCGCTCGAAATTGTGAGCCTTCACCGCCTCGATCGCCGCTTCCATGTGCCCGATGCCGACCGGCATGTGCACCTCCCGAGAGAAGGACATCGTCGTCCCCATCTCGTAGGGCATCATGCGCACGAATTCTTCGGCGCGTGCGTTGTAAGCCTCGATCATTCGCTCGAGAAGGGCGATGCGCTCCTCGACGGTGCTGAACTGCCAGGTTTTGAAGGCCTCGCGTGCTGCCGCGACCGCCTTGTCGACATCCGCCTCGCTGCCGAGGGCTATCGTCGCGATCGGCTCCTCGTTCGCCGGGTTGATGACCTCGAAGTCCGTGCTCTCGATCGGATCGACCCAGGCGCCTTTGATGTAGAATCTCTTGTAGTTCTCCATGTGTCTCCTCCGGTCTGATCGCTGGGCACCGATGGGTCGCGACGCGGCCCCGTAACCTGCGCCGCATTTATGCGCAGGAGGCTCCGCGCGAAAAGTCCAGGTTCGCGCGTGCCGGTCAACAGACCGAGCGGTCCGGTCCGGGTCGGGCGATGCGCGACGCGGCGCGGCGCCGCAGCCATCGCTTGCGCGCATTCGCCCTATCTCCATCGCGCGGGGGCGGTAACCCCTGAGAGGGATCGACGGCTTGGAAAGGCGCAACATGGACATTCTGGTAATCGGCGGCTCGCGCGGGATCGGGCTCGCGACCGTAAAGGCTGGCCTCGCCGCAGGGCACAGCATGCGGGCCTTCGCCCGGAGCGCTGGCAAGATCGACATCTCCGACGAGGCTTTCACGGCCATTGAGGGCGATGCGCTGGACACCGACGCCCTGACCGCCGCCGCGAAGGGCGCAGATGCGGTGATCCAGACGATCGGGCTTCCGGTGAACAGGGAAACGGTGTTCTCCCCCGTCGATTTTGCCGCGCGCGCCACGGTCGCCATGATCACCGCGATGGAGGGGGCCGGGGTACGCCGCGTCCTCGCCGTAACCGGCTTCGGCGCGGGGCGCAGCCGGGAGGCGATGAGCAGCCTAGAACGCCTCGGCCATGGCGCCGTGCTCGGCCGGATCTACGATGACAAATCCAACCAGGAGAAGCTGATCATGGAGAGCGGTCTCGATTGGACCGTCGTGCGCCCCGTGATCCTGACGAACGGCAAGGCGAAGGGTCGCTATGCCGTGCTCATGACGCCCGACGAGTGGCGCAACGGCCTGATCTCCCGCGCCGATGTGGCGGAATTCCTGCTCAAGGCCGTGGACGACCCGACCTATATCGGCGCCGATCCGGTCCTTTCGAGCGCGCTGGCGCGTTGACCCGGCGGGGTGGCGAGGTCTACCTCTCGGCCAACGCCCTTCCCAGTGCCCGGCCGCCGGGACGGAACCGTTGGAGCCTGCCCGATGAGCGTCGAGAAACCCCGATCCTTCCAGGAGATCCTGCTCCGCCTCTCGCAGTTCTGGGCCGCGAAGGGCTGCGCGATCATGCAGCCCTATGACATGGAAGTGGGCGCCGGCACCTTCCACCCGGCCACCACGCTCCGCGCCCTCGGCCCCCGCGCCTGGGCCGCCGCCTATGTCCAGCCGTCCCGCCGTCCGACGGATGGGCGCTATGGCGATAACCCCAACAGGCTGCAGCACTACTACCAGTACCAGGTCATCATCAAACCGTCCCCACCGGATCTGCAGGAGCTCTATCTCGGCAGCCTCGAGGCGATCGGCATCGACATGAAGCTCCACGATATCCGCTTCGTGGAGGACGATTGGGAGAGCCCGACCCTCGGCGCCTGGGGGCTGGGCTGGGAGGTCTGGTGCGACGGGATGGAGGTCTCGCAGTTCACCTATTTCCAACAGGTCGGCGGCTATGACTGCCGGCCCGTCTCCGGCGAGCTGACCTACGGGCTCGAGCGCCTGGCGATGTACGTGCTCGGGATCGACCATGTTATGGACATGCCGTTCAACGATCTGGATGCGCCTATCCCTCTGAAATATGGTGACGTCTTCCGGCAGACCGAGCGGGAATACAGCCGCTGGAACTTCGACGTGGCGGACACCGAGACGCTGTTCCAGCACTTCCGGGACGCGGAGGCTGAGTGCAGGCGCATCCTTGAGCAACCCGAGACCGACCCCAAGACCGGGCGTGCGATCCTCATGCCTCACCCGGCATATGATCAGTGCATCAAGGCGAGCCACCTCTTCAACCTGCTCGACGCGCGGGGGGTGATCAGCCCGACAGAGCGGCAGGCCTATATCGCGCGTGTGCGCGCCCTCGCGAAGGCCTGTGCCGATGCCTTTGTCGAGACCGAGGCTGGCGGATCGGCGACGCCGGGCGACGAGGTCGCCGCCTGATGGCGGAGGGCGAGGGGCAACCCGCGGCACCCGGGCGCGGCGTCATCGGCACGCGGCGCGGCCTCCTGCTGGTGGTCGCTTTCATCGCCCTCGTCGCCATGGGACGTATCGCCCTCGAGATGACCGCGCCCCAGGGGCCGCAAGAGATCGATACCTCCGATGCGGGCGAGATCGCAGATCTGGTCGAGGCTGGCATCCTGCCCCCTGGCCTGCCCGAGGGCGCGCGGGTCCGAGCCGTCTGGCGCGGCGAGGAGCCCATCGTCGAAGTCTGGTTTCATGTCGGCGGTGCGAGTGCTTCGGGCTTCCAGGAGTTTGAGGGCCGCGTCCGTGCCTTCAACGGCAATCTCGCCGCTCTCGGCCGTCTCGGGCCCCCGGACTGGTGGGAGAGCTTCGCAAGCCCGCCGCAACGGGAGGGTGTCGTCATCCGGCGGGGGGCCGAGGGCGATGGCTTCGCTGTCTGGCGGGTCGAGACCGACCGGCTCCTCCGCATCCGCGGCCGGCGCATGGTCGCCACGGCCCGCGGGCTCGGCCTCACCCAATGAGCGGTGGCCCGGCACTCACCTCCTCGATCCCGGTTCTCCGCATCTTCGACTACCCACGGGCGCGCGCCTTCTGGACCGAACGGCTCGGCTTTCGCGTCATTGAGGAGGGCGGCGATCCCCCGCGGTTCGGCATCTTCGCGCGCGATCGGGCTGAGGTCTTCCTTAACGGCTGGGACGGTCCCGACCCCGATCCGGGCGAAGGCTGGCGCGCCTACTTCCACACCGACGATGTCGAGGCGCTTGCAGCATCCTTCATAGCAGCAGGCGTGACCCTCGCCAACGGGCCCGAGACGATGACTTACGGCGTGCGCGAGATCGAGGTGCTGGATCCGGACGGCAACCGCCTATGCTTTGGCCAGGTGCTGCAGACTACGCCCACTTGAGACGCTCTCCCCCTCGTCAGAACGCCGCCATCGCGCTAGGAACCGCGCCAAAGATCAGGTGCACGCGCGGGAGGCGCGGATGAACGGCAAATGGCTGATGGGCGGATTGCTCGGCTTTACCGCGGTCTTCGCGGTCGGCCTCTGGTACGCCCAGTTCTATGCCTTCTATTCGGAGATCGAGGCGGAGACGGTCGAGATCGGCGGGCGCGCCTACGCGGTCGAGGATTTTCGCGGCATCGACGCCTCCACCTCCCCGCTGAAGCTCCGCGCCTGTTTCGCGCTTGCGGAGGCACCGGAAGCACCGCCATACCCACGTGCTGAACCTCTCGTCGCCCCCGGCTGGTTCGATTGCTTCGATGCGGAGAGCCTCTCCCGAGCCCTCGCCTCCGGGGAAGCGCAGGCCTACCTTGCGGCGAGCGGTGAGTACGACGGCACCGAACGGGTCGTGATGCGCTACCCCGACGGTCGGGCCTTCATGTGGCGCCAGCTCGACGAGCGTTTCGCGGAGCAGTAAGGCGCGCCAAGGCTCTGCGCCGCCACCTGCGGGTTTGAACTGCCCTGCGCCCGGGGCTATGGAGTGCGCGCCGAACGGCACCCAACTCCAATCCATCAGGCCGCGTTCCATGCCCGATCTTCTGCTCGAACTCTTCTCCGAGGAGATCCCCGCCCGCATGCAGGCGCGCGCGGCGGCGGATCTAAAGCGGCTCGTGACGGATCGGCTGGTGGAGGCGGGCCTCACCTACTCGGCGGCCGCTGCCTTCGCGACGCCCCGACGCCTCACGCTTTCCCTTACCAACCTGCCGGCCGAGACCCGGGCGACGCGCGAGGAGCGGAAGGGTCCCCGCACTGATGCGCCGGAGAAGGCGATCGAGGGCTTTCTCCGCTCGACCGGCCTTGCGCGCGAGGCGCTGGAGATCCGTGACGATAAAAAGGGTCAGGTCTATTTCGCCACCATCGAACGCCCTGGCCGCCCGGCGACGGCGGTGGTGGCGGAGGCGGTCACTGCCACAATCAACGACTTCCCCTGGCCCAAATCCATGCGCTGGGGCGAGGGCAGCCTCCGCTGGGTCCGCCCCCTCCGCCGCATCCTCTGCCTCCTCTCCTCGGACGCGCGCTCGGAGATCGTGCCCGTCGAGGTCGGCGGCATCGCGGCGTCGAACGTGACTGAGGGGCACCGCTTCCTCGGCTCCGGCCCGTTCGAGGTCACGGACTTTGAGGACTACGCGGCAAGGCTCGAAGCGGAGCACGTGATCCTGAACGCCGAGGACCGGGCCGAGCGCATCTGGCACGACGCGACGCAAGCCGCCTTCGCCCTCGGCCTCGAGGTCGTGGAGGACACGGGCCTCCTTGCCGAGGTCGCCGGCCTCGTCGAATGGCCCGTGGTGCTGATGGGCGAGATCGGCGCGGACTTCCTGGGCCTGCCCCCGGAGGTGCTGCAGACCTCCATGAAGGAGCATCAGAAGTTCTTCTCCGTCCGCAACCCTAAGACGGGCCGGATCGAGCGCTTCATCACCGTCGCCAACACCGCCGCCCCGGACGGCGGCGCGACAATCCTCGACGGCAACCAGCGCGTCCTCGCCGCGCGCCTCGCGGACGCGAAGTTCTTCTGGGAAAACGACCTCAGGAAGGTTGAGGGGCAGGGGATCGAGGGCATGGAGGCCATGGGCGCCCCCCTCGCCAACGTCGTCTTCCACGAGAAGCTCGGCACCCAGGCCGAGCGGATCGACCGCGTCGCAGCGCTCGCGAGAGAGATCGCCCCCGCCCTCGGCGCCAACCCGGACATGGTGGAGCAGGCCGCCCGCGTAGCGAAGGCAGACCTAGCCTCAGAGATGGTCTACGAGTTCCCGGAGCTCCAGGGTGTGATGGGCGGCCACTACGCCCGCGCCGCCGGTCTTGCCGAGCCCGTCGCCGCCGCCTGCGAAGCCCACTACCGCCCCCTCGGCCCCACCGACGACGTCCCCGCCGACCCAGTCGCCGCCTCAGTCGCACTAGCCGACAAGATCGACATTCTTGTTGGTTTCTGGGCAATCGACGAAAAACCGACAGGCTCCAAAGATCCGTTTGCGTTGAGACGCGCGGCGTTGGGGGACAATCGCATAATCATTGAAAGGAATGCGCGCGTCAGGCTTCTGCCGTTGATACGCTCGGCGATGCAAGCGCACTTCTCCAGCCAAGGCGCATGGTGTTGGAGACATCTCGATACTGGCGATCTAGCCCTTCTTCGGCACGACTTTGAACGTCTCGAGGCAGAGACCCGCGCCCGCGGCACGCAGACGGACCATGAGCCTTGGACGCTCGAGCACGATCAAGATCGTTGGTTCACTCCTGTGTTCCTCGGCGAAGTTGACTTTCGACGCTGGCTGGAAGGCCAAGGGGAAGTCGTCCTCTTCGATGGACCCACAGGTGGTCCCAGCTTTCTCGGTGCGGTGGAGGATGGGATTCATCTAAAGGTCACGCCCGCAACCGAGCTCTTTAGTAACCTGCTCGCGTTCCTAGCGGACCGCCTCAAGGTTGCGCTTCGAGAGCAGGGCGTTCGGCATGATGTCATTCAGGCGTGTTTCGATCTGGGGGGGCAGGACGATCTCGTGCTGCTCGTCGCGCGGGTGAAGGCGGTGCAGGCGCTGCTCGAGACCGAGGATGGGGCCAACCTGCTGGCGGCTTATCGGCGCGCGTCCAACATCGTGGCGGCGGAGGCGAAGAAGGACGGCCGCGCGTTCGATGAGGCGCCAGACCCCGCGAAGGCGGTCGAGGATGCGGAGCTGGGCCTCTTCGAGGCGCTCGGCGCGGTCGAGCCGCGCGTCGCTGCGGCGTTGGAGGCCGAAGAATTCGGGGCGGCGATGACCACAATGGCCGCTCTCCGCGCCCCGGTCGACGTCTTCTTCGATGATGTGACGGTGAATGCGGACGACCCGGCGCTGCGTGAGAACCGGCTCCGCCTCCTCAACGCCCTCCGCGCCCTCATGCGCCGCGCCGCGGCCTGGGAGGCGATCCAGGACTGACGGCTCTGCGACCTGACGCAGCGGCGCGTGCCCTTGTGCAGGCGCGAAGCGGCACGGTATGTCCGTATCATGAAAATGGTGTCCGAAACGCTAGGCTGGATTGTGCCGAGCCACGGAGACGGAGCCGAGACCCGGACCGCGCCCGCGGGCCCCTGTCCGGCCGCGGCGCCGGAGCGCTTCGGGCTCAAGGCCGCCCGTCTCGGCGCCGCCGCATCCCTTGGCCTGCCAGTGCCCGCCGCCTTCGTGATCGACACCGCAACCATGGCCGATCCCGCCGCTGCCGAGGGCGCGCTCGCCCGGGGCCTGCCGCGGCTGGAGGAGATCGCGGATGCGAGGCTCGACGATCCCGAAACCCCTCTTCTCCTCGCCCTCCGCCCCTCGGCACCCCCGGGCGCCACCGGTCCTGCGGGCGGCGGGGGTGGTGCGCTCGTGCCCTCGGTGCTCGATATCGGTGTGACGACGGCGACGTTGCCGGCGCTCGAACGCCGTCTCGGACCTCGCGCGGCCGCCGACCTCGCCCGTCGCTTCGTCCAGTCATGGGGAGCGGGCGTCGCGGGGCTGGATGGGGAAGAGTTCGAATACGCCATGCACGACGCGGTCCGCCGCGCGGGTGTCGAGAGCGAGGAGGAGCTCGATGCCGCAGCCCTCGCGCGCGTGGCCGAGGATTGCCGAGCGATGCTGGCGGAGGAGGACGCGCTGCCGCCCGAGGATGCGCGCGCCCAGATTGCCACCGCCCTTGCCGCCATGGCGCAGGCCTGGTCCGGCCCGGGCGGGCAAGCGCGGCGTGCCGCGCGGGGCGGCGAGGCGTCGGCAGGGCTCGCGGTGATCGTGCAGGTCATGGCCCTCGGCCTTGGTGGCAGCGCGGAAGCGCTCGCTGGTGCCGGCGTTGCCGGGTTCCGGTCGGAGACGACGGGGGAACGCCGCCTTGCGGGCCGGTTCCTGGCCGAGGCGCAGGGGGAGGAGGCGCTGATGGGATTGCGCACGCCGCTTCTCCTCACCGTCTCAGAGCGCCTTGCGGAGGGGCAGCGCCAGCCATCGCTTGAGGAACGCGCCCCGGCGGTGACGGAGGCGCTGTCGGCGGCAGGCCGGCGGCTCGAGGACAAGCTTGCCGAGGACTTCGCGCTCGATTTCACGCTTGAGGCGGGGCGCCTTCAGATCACCGAGTTGCGGCCCGCCAAGCAGTCTGCTCGTGCGGCCGTGCGGCTGGCGACGGACCTCGCGACGCGCGGCGCCATTACCCGGGCGGACGCGCTCCGCCGCATCGATCCCGGTGCGCTGGAGGCGCATCTTCACCCGACCATCGACGAGAGCGCGCCGCGCGACCTCATCGGGCAGGGGCTGCCCGCCTCGCCCGGCGCGGCTTCCGGACCGCTGGTCTTCACGCCCGAGGCGGCGGAGGTCGCGGCGGCGGGTGGCAATGCAGCGATCCTCGCGCTGGTGGAGACAAGCCCCGAGGACATTCGCGGCATGCATGCAGCCCTCGGCGTCGTAACCGTCAGGGGTGGCATGACCAGCCACGCCGCCGTCGTCGCTCGCGGCCTTGGCAAGCCCTGTGTCGTCGGCGCCAAGACGCTGCGCCTCTCCAAGCGCGAACCGGCCCTTCTGACCGCTGAGGGCCGGCGGTTCGAGGAGGGCGACATCGTGACCGTGGATGGCGGGTCGGGCCAGGTGATCGCGGGCGCGGTCGAGACCAGAGCGCCCGAGCTGACCGGTGCCTTCGCCCGCCTGATGGGTTGGGCTGACGAGACCCGCCGCCTCGGCGTTCGCGCCAACGCCGACACCGGCGCAGATGCGCGCGTCGCCGCGGGGTTCGAGGCGGCCGGCATCGGCCTTTGCCGGACGGAGCACATGTTCTTCCAGGGCGGCCGCATCACGCCAATGCGCCGCATGATCCTCGCCGGCAATGGTGAGGACCGTCGCGCCGCCCTCGATGAGCTGCACCCGATGCAGCGCTCGGACTTCACCGAGCTCTTCCGCGCGATGCCGGGTCTGCCGGTCGTCATCCGCCTCCTCGACCCACCGCTCCACGAATTCCTGCCCCACGGCCAGGCGGAGATCGCGGAGCTTGGCCGTACCCTCGGGCTCGGCGAGGACGAGGTGCTGATGCGCGCCCGCGAGCTTGCGGAGTTCAACCCCATGCTCGGCAAGCGCGGCTGTCGTGTCGGCATTGCATACCCAGAGATCTACGAGATGCAGGTACGCGCGATCCTAGAGGCCGCCATCGATGCGCGGGAGGAGGACGGCCAGCCCGTCGTGCCCGAGATCATGATCCCGCTTGTCTCTGCCGTCCGCGAACTCGCCCTCCTCCGCGAGCGTATCGACTCTGTCGCCGAAGCGGTGCGGGTGGAGCGCGAGACAATGGTCGACTACAGCGTCGGTGTGATGCTGGAGACGCCGCGCGCTTGTCTGCGCGCAGGCGAGATCGCGCGGCTTGCCGATTTCATCAGCTTCGGCACCAACGACCTCACGCAGATGACCTATGGGCTCAGCCGCGACGATGCCGGGCGCTTCATGCCGGACTATGTGACGCAAGGCATCTACGAGCACGATCCCTTCCACAGCCTCGACCATGATGGCGTGGGCGAGCTCATGCAGATCGCGGCAGAGCGGGCGCGGGCGGTCAAGCCGGACATCTCCGTCGGTCTCTGTGGCGAGCAGGGGGCTGATCCAAGCTCGGTCGAGTTCTGTGAGCGGGCAGGCTTCGACTATGTGAGCTGCTCGCCCTATCGCGTGCCCATCGCGCGTTTCGCCGCCGCCCAGGCGGCTATCGGCCGTTCATCGGACCTGTGACCGCTTCGATGCAGGCGCAGTCCGCCCATCGCGAACTCGACGGTGAGACTGCGCTTGAAGCGTTGCGCCAAGGCGGCAAGGCGGCGCTGGCCCGGGCACTCGGCGTAATAGAGGCGCGCGCGGATGCGCCGGAGACGGCGGCGCTGCTCGATGCGGCCTTGGCCGGGCAGCGCGCCCATGTGATCGGGCTCACCGGGCCGCCCGGCGTCGGCAAGTCCACGTTGACCGACGCGCTTATCCGGGAGTTTCGGGGGCGTGGCGCCCATATCGGCGTGATCGCGGTGGACCCGTCATCGCGCCGGTCGGGGGGCGCTCTGCTCGGGGATAGGACGCGGATCGCGCGCGAGCCCGGGGATGGTGCGGTCTTCATGCGCTCGATGGCGGCACGGGATCGTCTGGGCGGTCTCGCCGCACTGACCTTCCCGTCCGTGGTCCTCATGGGTGCGTTGATGGACATCGTGCTGGTCGAGACTGTCGGTGTCGGACAGTCGGAGACAGATGTGGACGGTGTTGTCGACACGGTCGTCTTCTGTGCTCAGCCGGGGTCGGGCGACGCGCTTCAGTACATGAAGGCGGGGGTGATGGAGATCCCGGACATCGTGCTGGTCACGAAGGCCGACCTGGGCGCCTTGGCCGTGCGCACGGTTAGCGACATGCGAGGGGCTCTTTCCCTATCGGCACCGCAGGCCCGTGGCGCTTCCGGGGCGTCGAGATCCGTGCGCCCGCCGCCGGTGCTCTGTTGCTCGGCCAGCACGGGTGAAGGGCTGGAATCCGTCGTCACCGCGCTTCTGGAGGAGGAGGCATCGACGGCGCTCGGGCGCCTCGAACGACGCCGCGATCAGGCGCGTGCATGGACCAGGGCTGCCATGGGGCTCGAGTTCGGCCGCTATGGCGCGGAGCGTCTGGCGCACGCGGCGAGTGACGTAGGCGATTCGCAACCCTTCGCTGCACAGGCCGCCGAGGCGGCCGCTATGCGCCAGGCGCTCGACAGCGTTCTCAGAGACGCATGACTCGGGAAAACCCCTGATTGAGCAGCACTTCCGTCCTGTACTTTTTGTGCTCCGCATTGGGAACCAAATGCCCCCGACAAGCGTTTGCTTGACATGCGAAGATAAATTTCCAATACGCCCCACTTGTCCACAGCAGACTGATGCCGCTCCACCAGCGTAAGTTGAGAAATGGCGGTTCGGTTGTTTCGTGGCGGTAAGTGGAGGCGAAACAATGATACAAAAATTCGGAAGCTTCTTCTTTCGTGTCGGAGTTGTTTTTGGTTTGAGCGTGACCGTTTTTGGCGATCACTCTCGAGCGGACCGGATCACTGACGCGAATGACCAGGATCAGCTGCACACGGCAGCGGAACTCCTCGGCGCCGAACAAGACCGCATGGTCTCACTGTTGGAGACGCCGGCACTTGCGCGTCTCGCGGGCACGCTCGCGGCGCCGGCCATCGGTGGGACTAGCGACGACGAAGAAGAACGCCTCTCCGCCCTGGCGGATCAAGCAGACGCGGAAGCGGACACCGCCGAGATGCTCAATGCCGCCCGTGATCGGACGGCCGCCGCCATGATGGTAGGCGATCCTGGCGCGGTGATCGACGAGGAGGCGCTTGAGCGCGTCGAGATCGGTCCGCAGAGCGAGGAATGGGCGTGTCTCGCCGAAGGGCTCTACTTCGAGGCGCGCGGCGAACCGATCATGGGGCAGATCGCAGTCGCCGAGGTTATCCTTAATCGCGTCGACAGCCGTCGCTACCCCGACACTGTCTGTGACGTGCTCGAGCAGGGGGCGCACCGCCTCAACGCCTGTCAGTTCTCCTATAACTGCGACGGGCAGAAGGAGACGATCTCCGAAGACAACGCATTCGATCGGGTCGGTCGTGTTGCCTGGCTGATGCTGGAGGGCCGTCCTCGCATGCTCACCGGCAAGGCCACGCATTACCATGCCACCCATGTGCGTCCGCGTTGGGCATCGAAACTCGTCCGCACCGCCCGCATAGGCGACCACATCTTCTATCGCCCGCCGGTGGCCGTCAGCCAGCGGTAGCACTCCGAACGCAGGCATTTGCGCTCTCGCCTCCCGATACGGACGTCTCGGTGGGCGAGAGTGTCGTTTTCGGCGCTGGCCGCGCGATGAGTGGCACGCTAGACGGAGGTGTGGCCGCGATCTGCGGCGTCCTTTGGAGGCCAGGCGGGGCAATGGAGCGTTCGCTGAGCAACGACGTGGTGGCGGGGCGGGTCGCGAGCAACGAAGAGCCCTGCGATCGGATCTTTCTCGAAGGTTATGTCACCAGCCTTGAGATCGGCGCCTATGCGTCCGAGGTCGGCGTGAAACAGCGGCTGCAATTCGATGTGGCAGTCGAGGTCATGCGCGCCATGGCCCATCGGGATGACCGCGTCGGTCGTGTTATAAACTACGACGAAATCGTTGATGCTATCGAGGCGCTGGCGACGGGCCCTCGGATGCAGCTCTTGGAGACCTTCGCCGAGCGCCTGGCCGAGATGCTGCTCACCGACCCCAGAGCGCGTCGCGTGCACCTTCGGATCGCAAAGATCGACCGGTTGCCCGGCGCTGCGCGCCTCGGCGTTGAGATCACCCGGACCCGCCATCCGGAGGCGAACGAACGGGTCTGGGCGCTGGCACCGGAGATCCGCTGACGCGGGGGACTCCATAAGGCAGCCGTCGTTGCGGTGCGCCTGGCGCTGATCGCTGAGAGCGGAATGCGCATCACACGTCCTTCGCGTTCACGCACAAAGCCAGATCTTGAAGGCGGGCCGAGCGCCGATGCTGCGCTCTGAATGCTCGTCTTCGGCGGGGTCACTGGAGCGCGGATCGACCTGCCGAGCTCATCCTTATCGCCTCATTCACCGGTTTGACGCTGCAACCCAGCGCCGGCGGCGTTGAATGCTTAGATCAAGCCTGCGCATGACGTGAGCGCGTGAGGCAAGGAAGTGCGCTATGGGCGCACGAGCCGCTCAAAGATCTGGTCGATGGCGCTGGCTGCATCTCGCTGGCAGTCGGCGAGCAGCTCGGTCAGCCGGGAAAAGTCCTGCAGGCCGACGGCGCGCGCGAAGGCGGTGGAGAGGCAGGGGCCAAAGCGCTCCGGTGGCGTTGGGTCCGAAAGCGCGACGCGTTCGAGTTGCTGAAGCTTCAAGAGCAACCGCAGGGCCGTCACCATGGCTTCGGCCTCTCCAGGCTCGAGCCACCCCGTCTCGGCCAGCCGGGGGATCTGCCGCGCCGCGCTCTCCGCCCGCAGCAGGCCGCAGAGAAGCGCGCCAGTCTGCGCTGCGAACTCGATCTCCATCAAACCGCCTGCCGCGTGCTTGAGCGACCATGGTGCCGCACGCTCCGAGCGGTGCGCCTCGGCGAGCTTCTGGCGCATCTCGCCCGCGGCCTCGCCCACTTGCGGATCGCCCCGGCGCGTCGCCAGGACGGTGTCGAGCGCATTGGCCACCTCCGCGCCGAACGTCGCAGGCGCCCCTGCCATGTCGCCCTTCGCTTCCGCCACAACGCGCGCGCGGGTCAGCGCCAGATGCTCCCAGACCCACGCCGTCTCCGCGTGGTAGCGTCGGAAGGTGTCGATTGAGACGGCGACCGGGCCCTGCCTGCCGGAAGGGCGGAGCCGCATGTCTACCTCGTAGAGCCGCCCCTCCGTCGTCGGCGCCGTCAGGGCCGCGAGCAGTGCCTTGGTGAGCCGGGGGTAGTAAGTCTGTGCAGGAAGGGGACGGGGGCCATTGGACTCCGTGTCGAGCGGCGCATCGTAGAGCATCACGAGGTCGAGGTCCGAGCCCGCCGTCATCTCCCGCGTCCCCAGTTTGCCGAGGGCGACGACCGCGAGCCCACGTCCCGGCGGTGGCCCATGACGCTCGGCGAAGTTCGCCACCACCCGCGGCAGGAGGGCGCCCAGTGCCGCCTCCGCCACCGCAGAGAATGCCGCACCCGCCTCGTCTGGTTCGGCCAGCCCGCGCAGGACCTGCACCCCGGCACGAAACCCCTGCTCGCGCGCGAAGCGGCGAACGATGTCGAGCGCGTCCTCGTAGAGCGCGGCTTCTCGCAGCATCGCTTCGAGCACGGCCCGCTGCCCCGCCGCGTCCGGCATCGGCTCGAAAAAGTCCTGCGCGAGAAGGGCATCGAGCGCCTGCGGCTCACGGCCGAGATAGTCCGCGAGGCGCGGCGCAGCGGCGATCAGCTCGAGCAGCAGGTCGAGCCAGGCCGGGTTCGCCGCGAGAAGCGAGAAGACCTGCACCCCAGATGGCAGTCCCGCGAGGAACCGGTCGAGCGCGCCGAGCGCTTCATCGGGGCTCGCCGCGCAGGCGAGGCCCTCAACGAGTTGCGGCTCGAGCCCCTGAAAGAGCCGCCTCGCACGTTCGGACCGCGTGGCGAGGAGAGCGCCCCCGCGCCAGCCCGCGAACCTCGCCGCGGCTTCCTCGGGGCGAGTGAACCCCGCCTCCGCAAACCGCGGCGATGTGGTCTCATCGGGCGCTGCAGGTTGCGGCGCGGTCCGCATGCGAAAGAAGCCCGCGACGGTTGCATGGACCCGCGCATGCCGTTCCGCCACCGCCCGTTCGAGCGTTTCCCGGTCCGGTACCCCCATGAGCGCTGCCAGCCGGTCGCGCGCTTCTGTCCCGGTCGGGATCGTGTGGGTCTGCTGGTCCTCGATCATCTGCAGCCGGTGCTCGAGCACCCTGTGCGCCTCGTAGTCGGCGATCATCGCCTCGGCGAGCTCTGCGTCGAGCTCGCCAGCGGTCACAAGCGCCCTCAACGCGGAGCGCGTGGCCCGCTTTCTCAGTGCCGGGTTGCGCCCGCCGAGGATGAGCTGGCGGGTCTGCGCGAAGAACTCGATCTCCCGGATGCCGCCCGGCGCGCGCTTGATATCCGTGCCCGGCACCGCCGACGGATCGGCGCCTTTGCGCCGGGCGGCCTGCATCACGTCGATCTTGCCGAGGAGCGACTGCACATCCTCGATGGCATAGAAATCGAGGCTGCGGCGCCAGACAAAGGGGCGGAGGCGTTCGAGGTAGGCCTCCCCCGCGTTGAGGTCCCCGGCAACGGCACGCGCCTTGATATGCGCCGCTCGCTCCCAGGTCCGCCCCTCCGCCTCGTAGTACCGCTCCGCCGCTTCCATCGCGATGCAGACGGGGGTGGAGGAGGGGTTGGGGCGGAGGCGAAGATCGGTGCGGAAGACGTAGCCCTCGGCCGTCTGGGCCGACAGGAGCTCGACCATGCCGCGCGTGATGCGCACGAAGCCCTGCCGCGCTTCCATGTAATCGCCAGGCTCGAACCGGTCCTGGTCGAAGAGGCAGATGAGGTCAACGTCCGAGGAGAAGTTGAGCGCATTGGCGCCGAGCTTGCCCATGCCCAGCACGACATAGCCCGAGCCCGCAGCGGTCGTGTCGGCGCCGATCCCCGGTAGCTGCCGCCGTCTCCTCGCATCGGCGAGCAGATGATCGAGCGCGATCGCCAGCGCCTCTTCCGCCAGGCGCGAGAGGGCACCGGTGGCGGCGGTCAGATCGAACGCGCCTCCGAGATCGGCAAGCGCGATCAGCAAGGTGGCCCGCGCCCTCAGATGCCGGAGCCCTGCGGAGACCGTGCGCCGGTCCGCCTCGGCCAGCGTGGCCCGAGCCTTTTCATGGAGGGCATCGAGCGCGACTTCGGGAGGCAGGGCAGCGGCCTCCGCAAGCCAGGCGCCGTGTCGCTCCATGAGCCGCGCGAGGAAGGGGCTTGAACCGGCTGCGCCTGTCGCCAGCTCTTTAAGCGTGGGATCTGAGAATGCCCCACCCAGCGCATCGGCGACGGCTTTCCCCCGGGCGCCGTCATGGGGCCGTGGGACCGTGGCGATTCGCGCAGCCAGGGTCGCCGGCGTCCCGTCGCCCTCTGTGCCTCGCTCTCCCGGGGGGGCTTGCGCGTCTGCGCTCATCGCTAGCCTAGCGGCCCTCGTAGCGCGCCGGCCGCTTCTCGAGAAATGCCAGCACGCCTTCGGCGAAGTCCCGGCTCTTGCCCGCCTCTCCCTGCAGCTGTGCCTCGAGCGCAAGCTGCTCGTCGAGCCCGTTCTCAGGGCTCTTGCGCAACGCCTCCTTCATGAGCCGGTAGGCAAGCGTTGGCCCCTTGGCGAGCCGCTGCGCGAGCGCGCCGACATGCGCTGCCAGCACATCGTCCGGCACGACCTCCCAGATAAGGCCCCATTCGGCCGCCCGTGGCGCATCCACGGGCTCGGCGGTAAGGCACATGCCCATCGCGCGGGCCGAGCCCACGAGGCGCGGCAGCCAATATGTACCACCCGCATCCGGGATGAGGCCAATCCGAGCGAAGGCCTGCAGGAAGCTCGCCGATTGCCCTGCGATCACGATATCAGCCGCCAGGGCGAGGTTGCAGCCGGCGCCGGCGGCCGGCCCGTTCACGGCCGAGATGGTCGGCACAGGACAGTCGTAGATGAGCTTCAGAAGCGGCTCGTACTCTTCCGCCAGCGTTCGGCCGAGGTCTATATCCGCCGCACCCCGGGCCGCTTTCTGCGCGTTACCGCCAGCGTCCATCAGGTCCTGTCCCGAGCAGAAGGCACGGCCAGCCCCCGTGATCACGACGGTCCGTGCCTCGTCCGGCGCCCGCTCCATCGCCGCGATCATCTCGCGGCGCATGGGCCCGGTGAGCGCGTTCATCCGATCGGGGCGATTGAGCGTGATGGTCGCAACGCCCTCGCTCACCTCGTAGAGTATGGGGCTCCCGCTCTCGGCACCGTCCATCGCTTCCTCCCAGATCATGAAGTTGACATATACGTCAACTTACGCCTCTCTTCGCCTAGTGACCAGCACGCCCCCACGGCAACCTCCACGCTTTCCATTGCGCCCGAGGATGGGTGCGGGCCGGCGGGTGGGCGGAGCAAGGCGCGGGGCGTAAGCCCCGTGACGCGCGAACGGGCACCCATCAGCCGGGCCGCGCGCCTTCATCCCTGTCCCACCTCGCCGAAATAGATCGCGGCGCCGACCGCCAGCAGAGCGACCAGCACGGCGAGTGCGATCTTCCACCAACTCCAGGGCCGCTGACCGACCACCTTGCCCGTCCGCGCGTTGACGGCCACGCGATAGGGCTCGTTCCGCCAGCGATAGCTCGCGAGCCAGACGGGCAGCAGCACATGCTTGAACGTGACATGGTCGAAACGGGCGGAAAGCTGGAGCACCCGCTGCTCGTCTCCGCCGATATCGCGGCGCGCCAGCTGATGCAGCCACCGCTCCATCGCCTCGGAGGCCTCACCGAACCCGTCCCTAAGATGCAACGATGGCGCCTCCGCATCGAAGCCTGAGAGGTAAGCTGTTTCATAGGCGAGCATCCCCTGCAGATCCCACTCGCCGTTCCGCACCTCCGCCTTCTTGCCGAACTCTGTCAGCGTCGCCGTCGCGGGCACCAGCACATCATCGAACCGCTCCGACACCCGCCCGGACACGTTTGTCCACCGGATCCGCCTCACGCGCTCGGTCGTCGTCTTGCCGTTTCGCGTGACCCTGCGCGACACATAGTAGGCGTCGCCGCGCTGGCCGCGATAGCGCGCGCTGCCCGCCGCATCGAAGGTGTAGTGGGGCACATAGACACCGCGGAGCGGCCTGTTCGCCTCCGCCCACTTCTTGAGCCCGTTCGGTGCGAACCACAGCCCCTTGAGCCATGCCTTCAGCTTCTCCTTCGCCTCCCGCTCCTCGAGCGCGAAGGGCAGAAGGCCCTGCGGCACGGGGTGGCGGTGGTCATGGGTAGGCTCCTTGGCGAGCGGCGTGGCGCAGAACGGACAGTCGCCCGCGAGCCGTTCCGCGCCAAGCGTCACCTCGGCCCCGCAGCCGGGGCAACGGGTCGTCATCGTGGTCTCGATCGCGCCGCTCTGGGCTTGCGCTGCCGAGAGCTCGCGCAGCGCCTCGTCGAGATCGCGTTCGTGGAGGGCACCGCTCACCGGCGCGTCTGCATCCTCCTCGGTAACGACGCCGTCTCCCTTCCAGGCCCGCGGGTCGAAATCGGCATCCCAAGGTCGCGGTGCTGGCCGCCGCTCTCCGCCTGCGGGTGCGTCTGGCAAGGGTGGCAACGGTTGTCCGACGCGGTTCTCGGTCCCGCAATAGGGGCAGCGGAGCCGGTCGGCGCCCGGGCTGTAGGCAAGCTGCGCGCCGCACTCGCTGCAGGGAAAGGCGTCGTTGCTCATGGCCCTCGCTCGTCCGCTCCTCCGCCGGGTCGCCCGGTCAGGTCGCCGGCGGTGGTGGCGGGGGAGGTGGCGGTGCGATGGTGAAGAGCTGGGCGAGCGGTGCCACCTCGCCCGCCTTCGTCCAGCCGCCCATGCCGGCGGACCAGACGAGCGTGTCGCGGCTGAACTTGCCCTGGCCCATCATGCGGCCGAGATCGGCGCGGCTGTAAGGTCCATGCGTCGCACCGTTCTCGGCCACATGCCAAACGGTCTCCTGTGGTGGTGGCGGTGGTGGGAGAGCCGCGGCGGGCTGCTGGGGCGCCTGTCCCCAGGGGCCGGTACCGCCCGCTCCGCCCATCGAGCCACCGAAGGCCCCAGCCATCTGGTTGCCCATGGCCATGCCGAGCCCCGCGCCGAGGCCGGCACCCATGGCAGCCCCGCCCTGGCCCGGGTTTTCCGCCGCTGCGCGCATGGCTTCGGCCGCCTGGAACTGGGCATACTTCCCGAGGTCGCCAATCACGCCCATCTGGGTGCGCTTGTCGAGCGCCTGCTCCACCGCTTCCGGCAGGCTCACATTCTCGACCATCAGCGCGGGCATCTCCAGCCCATAGGCCGCGATCTCCGGCGCGATGCGGTTCCTGAGATACTCCGCCATCTGATCCTGGTTCGCCGCGAGGTCGAGCGCCGGGATGCCCGATGAGCCGAGCGCGTTGGTGAACCGGCTGACGATGACGTTGCGGATCTGGAACTGCACCTCGTCCGTCGTCACCTCCCCGTCCGTGCCCACGATCTCCTGCAGGAAAAGCCCGGGGTCGCCGACGCGGATCGAGTACGTCCCGAAGGCACGCAACCGCACCGGCCCGAATTCGGGATCGCGCAGCATGATCGGGTTCTTCGTCCCCCATTTCAGATCCTGAAACCGGCGGGTCGAGACGAAGTAGATCTCGGATTTGAAGGGCGACTGAAACAGGTGGTCCCAGTGCTGGAGGGTCGTCATGATCGGCATGTTGTTGGTCTCGAGCATGTAGAGACCGGGCTGGAACACGTCCGCAAGTTGCCCTTCGTGGACGAAGACCGCCGCCTGCCCCTCGCGCACCGTCAGCTTCGCGCCGTATTTGATGGCGTTGTCGTGGCGCTGAAAGCGGTAGACCAAGGTGTCGCGCGTATCGTCCGTCCACTCGATGACGTCGATGAACTCGCCGCGCAGCATGTCCCAGATCATGGCGTCCCTCCTTGCGGTCGCTTCAGGAGGCGGAGCCTATGCGAGGGCGAGACGCACCGCCAGCGCTGCGGGAGGTTCAGGCCGCATCCGACCGCGCGGGGGCTGCCGCCCTCTCCGCCTCTAGCCAGGACTGGAACATCATCACGTTCCAGAGCTGGAGGCCCCAGGCGGCGCGGCCCGACTGATGCTCGTCCCAGAGCCGGCGCACCTCGCCAGGCTGCAGCCAGCCCTCGCGGGCGAGGCGGGAGGGTTCGATCAGCGCCTCAGCCCACGGCTTCAGGGAGCCCTTGAGCCAGCTTCCCACCGGAACCTCGAACCCGCGCTTCGGCCGGTCGATCAGCGCTGGCGGGACATGTTTGTAGAGCACCCGCCGCAGCACCCATTTCTGCACGCCGTCCCTCAGTTTGAGGCCGAGGGGCAGGGACCAGGCGAACTCCGCGATCCGATGGTCGAGGAGCGGCGCGCGGCTCTCGAGCGAGATCGCCATGGTCGCCCGGTCGACCTTTTGTAGGATATCGTCCGGCAGGTAGGCGCCCATATCGAGCGCCATCATCTGCTCGGATGCCTCGAGAACAGCGAGAGCGGGGTCGGGCGCCGTGAGGCTGTCCTCAAGCTCCGCACCACCGGCGACAAGCATCAGTGGACGGCGCACATGGCTCACGAGCAGGCGATGGAGCCGGGCCACGTCCTCGGTCCGCGTGTAGTCCGCGAGGCGCTTGAGCCTCTGGATATGCGGCTCCCGCCCCTCACCTACTGGGGCGATCCGGCCCAGCACCGCGTTGAGCGGTGGGCCGGGCAGCGCGTCAACCATGCCGGCGGCGAGGCGGCGGAGCGGTAGGGGAAGCGCATGCAGGCGGCCGGAGAGGCGGCCGAACTGGCGATAACGGTCATAGCCGCAGAAGAGCTCATCTCCGCCATCGCCCGAGAGCGCCACGGTCACATGTTCCCGCGCCAGACGCGCGACGAGATGGGTGGGGATCTGCGAGCCATCGGCGAAGGGCTCATCATACATCTCGGGCAGGCGTGCGACGATCTCACGGAGCTCCCCATCGCCGACATAGAGTTCCGTATGCTCTGTACCCAGATGCGCGGCGACGGCCTTGGCGTGCTCCGCCTCGTTATACCGCTCGACATGGAAGCCGATCGAGAAGGTCTTTACGGGCCGGCTCGAAAGCCGCGCCATCAGCGCTGTGACGGTCGAGCTGTCGATCCCGCCCGAGAGAAAGGCGCCGAGGGGAACGTCGGACATCATCTGTCCCTGGACGGTTTCCAGAAGCAGCGCTTCGAGCGCGTCCACCGCCTCCTCCGGCGCCATCGCGCATTTTGGGGCGGCGGCAGCCGCCGTACCGGACCAGTAGCGGGTGAGCGTCGCCTCCGGCGTCTCTGCGCTCAAGCTGACGAGGCAGCCGGATGGAACCTTGGCGAGCCCTTCGTAGATGCAATGCGCACCACCCACATAGCTGTGGCGCATGAACTGCACGACCGCGTCGCGGCGGATGCGGCGCTCGCAGGCAGGGTGAGCGGTAAGCGCCTTCAGCTCCGAGCCGAAGAGGCAGACGCGGTCAGGTCCCTGGCCTTGCCAGCCGTAGTAGAGCGGTTTCTCGCCCAACCGGTCCCGCCCGAGTGTCAGCCGCCGCTCCGCGGCGTCCCAGACAGCGAAGGCGAACATGCCCACGGTCCGTCGGGTCGCCTCCTCGATGCCCCAGCGATCCATGGCGGCGAGCAGGGTCTCGGTGTCCGAGCCGCCGCGCCAAGCAATGGGGCCGTAATCCTCCAGCGCACGGCGCATCTCGGGATGGTTGTAGATCTCGCCGTTATAGGTGATCCGGTAGCGGCCGGAGGGGGAGGCCATCGGCTGGTGCCCGGCAGGTGAGACGTCGATGATCGCAAGGCGCCGGTGGCCGAGCGCGATGCCCGCGCCCGCCTCCGCCCAGACGCCCCAGCTATCGGGCCCGCGATGGGCGAGGCGGTTGGTCATCGCCGTGACCTCGGCGCGCGCCAGATCCTCGCTGCGCCCTCCCGGCTGCCACAGAATGCCTGCGATACCGCACATCGCCCGCTCCTCGCGATCCCCTCAGCGCGTCACAAAATAGCCTGACGCGATGAGGAATACGACCCGGCACCGCTGTCGATTCTGCGCCCCGGCGGACGCCAGCGGTTGACTTGGTCGTGGCGAGTATCGCTGATGCAGCGGCCCGGCGGCGCGGCTGGGTCTTCGGCCGGGGGGCTGCTGCGTGACCGTCAAACTAGCCTATTTCCTCAACAGCTACCCCTCGACCAGCCTCACCTTCATTCGCGGAGAGATCGCGGCGATCGAGGCGAGTGGCATGTCGGTGACGCGCTACGCCGTGCGGCGCTGGCCCGGGCCGCTCGTGACCGAGGCGGATCGGGATGAGGCGGCGCGGACCCGCTATCTGCTCGAGCACAGGATCGGGTTGCTGCGGGCCCTGGCGGTGTTGGTATTGCGCCGGCCTAGCGCGTTCCTGCGGGCTTTCGGCCTTTGGCGCCGGCTGTTGACCAACGCTGGTGGCGGCTTCGTCCGTCATGCGGCGTATTTTGCGGAGGCGGCGCTCTTGGCCGCCTGGGCGCGAGCGGATGGCATCGATCATATCCACACGCATTTCGCGACGAATAGCGCAGCGGTGGCGATGCTGGCCGAGGCGATGGGTGGGCCGCGCTGGAGCATGACCGTGCATGGGCCGAACGAGTTCTTCGATCCTGAGCGGGCGAGCGTGCCTCTGAAGGCCGAGCGGGCGTCCTTCATTGCCTCCATCAGCCATTTCGCGAAGGGCCAGGTCGCTACCCATTGCGGGATGGCGGCCTTCGAAAAGACGCATGTCGTGCGTTGCGGCGTTGATCTGGTAGCGTTCGCCGAAGCACCGCCGTCCCCGGAAGATGCACCTGCTCTGCATATCGGTCGGCTCTGCGTCGAGAAGGCTCAACTGCTGTTCCCGGCGGCGGTTGCCGAGGCGGCGCAGGAGGCGCCGGGGCTCCGGCTGGAGATCATTGGCGATGGCGAGCTGCGCGAGCAGTTGGAGGCCGCGATCGCTGAGCATGGCGTCGCGGATCGCATCGCGCTCCTTGGATGGTGCGAACATGGAGAAGTGCGTGATCGCTTGGCGGCGTCGCGCGGGCTCTTCCTGCCGAGCTTCGCCGAAGGTTTGCCGGTGGCGATCATGGAGGCGATGGCGCTCGGTCGGCCGGTGATCGCCACTAGCATCGCCGGGATCCCGGAGCTCGTCGACGCGTCATGCGGCTGGCTCGTACCCGCCGGAGACGAGGGTGCCATGGCGGCGGCGCTGGCGGCACTCGCGACCGCGTCGCCCGACCGATTGTCCGAGATGGGTCAGGCCGGGCGCGCGCGCGTGGAGGCGATGCACGACCAGAAGGCCAATGCTCTCCGTCTACGAGGTCTCGTCGAGGACTTTCATCGCAAAGCACTGTAGGCGGGCTGCCGGACGCCCCGACTTCGGGCCTGCGGCCCTCAGCGGCCCGCCCACCAGCCGCGCCCGTCCATGGGTTGGCCGGGCGACCATCGCGTGTCAGTTGCGATTACGGCGGCGCCCGTTGATCACATCGGTATCGATGTCCGCAATGATGCTGGGGACGATCTCCATCGCCTCGTCTTCGGTCATTCCAGGTGCGAGGCGGGGATCGTAAAGGATCTTCAGCAGCGCCTCGTCATGGTCCGTCAGAAGCGCGAACTCCTGATCGTCGTTGAAGACCGAGGGCCGGACATTCGGATCGTCGTTCGGCAGGCCCATGGCCTGGGCGAGCTCCTCCTCGACGCAGGCGCGCGCGAGGCGAGGCGGCAGGCCGTCCCGGATCAGTGCCAGGCCGAACAGGATCTCGTCGGTCTCCACCCGCTGTCCGCCTGGGATTGCGGCGGCGCGGCGGGCATGGAGGAACAGGCCGACGCATGGCGTGTTGCCGGCCCGTCCGAAGCGTTCGACCTGGCGCGCAAGCCATTCGCCGGCGGGCTGGCCAGCAAGGGCGCGGGCGGCGGGCGCGTAGTCCTGCGGTCTGAGGAAGAGGACGGCGAGGTTCGCCGGCTCGCCCGGGCCGACGCGCGCGATGTCATGCCCAGTGGCGCTGGCGATCCGCTGCGTCGTCTCATCGACCGCGCGAAGATAGCCTTGGGCGCTTGCGCCGAGGCTGGTGATCTGCCAGCGCACGGGTCGGCGCCAGCGGCGGAGGCGGCCAGCCCCGCTATCGGCCGGGGCGGCCGCCTCTCGCACGCCGTCGTTCCCTGTCTCACCGCCGAAGACGCCGGCTTCGAGCCCGAAGGCAATGCGCCGGAAGTTATCGGCGAGGGCGAGGTCGGAGACCGGCATGCCCTTGGGCGCGCGCTCGAGCCGCATCTTGCCGAGGACGAGCGCGGTTTGCTCGTAGCCGTCCCAGTCATTGCCATCGAGATAGTCGGCGCAGTTGAGGCAGGCGAAGGCCGCGATGCCGGCGACCGCGGCCCGCACGCCCATGAGGGTCATGATGCTCATCCCGCGCCCTCCAGCGTCCTGACGCCTCGGCGGCCCGTAAGCGGCGCGGGCGGTGCGGCGTCGTCGAGCGTCGCATCGTCCTCGGGTCGGAGTTCCTCGACGATGCGCCTGACGATGGGCATGGCCTCCTCTTCCGTCATGCCCGGGCGGAGACGTGGGTCGTAGAGCACACGCAACAGCCATTCGTCATGGCGGGTCAGCAGGGCGAATTCCTCGTCGTCGTTGAAGATCGAGGGGCGAACCTCCGGATGATCGTTGCCGAGGCCGAGGGCCTGGGTGATCTCTTCGTGGAGGCATGAGCGGCGCAACAGGCCGCCAACTTCGGAACCAAGCATAATCATACCGAACACGATGGCATGACTATCCTGTTCGGCAACAAGATTCGTCGCCGCACACACGACGCTTGCGCTTCGACGCCAGAGATCGAAGCTCCGGCGGAGGGCGGGGTGGAGCTGTCCGAGGGCCTCGCTGACAGCGGCGCGCTCTCCCGGCTCGGTGATGAGGATCATCAAGTTGACGCCCGCGTCCGCGGGTGGCGCAACCGTCGGAGGTGCCTCTGGCGGGTAGGGCGCGACGCTGACGGAGCGGCCAGTGAGCCGCCCGATCCGGCCGAGGAAAGAGGCCACCTCCAGCCGATCCGCCTGCGTCACCCCCTGTCCGACGAGACGGTAGCGGATCGGCTGCTCCCAGCGCTGCAGCGGGTTCGTGGCGGCGTTCTCGTCGCTGCCGGGCCGCTCGATATCAACTTCGTGGCGCAGGGCGACCCGGCTGAAGTTGCGGACGAGATCGTCGTTGGTGAAGGGGGCATCCGGCGGTGCCGTCTCCGTGCGCAGGTCGCCCACGGCGCGCAACGTCGCCTCATAGGCCGCATAGTCCTCCGCGCTCGGCTGCCCGGTGCATGCGGCGAGGGTCACCAGCAGACCCGCCGACGCGATCGCGCGGGCGCGCGTGACGAGCGGCCGCATCTGCGCCGCGGTAGCGTGAGGGCCCTTGATCGGGAGCGTCTTTCTCGGTTCGTCTGTCATAGCGGTCCTCGCCTGCCCGGAGACTATGCGAAATGTGTGGACGCTTTGCGACCGGTTTGATTGCGGGACATCTCGACACGGCGAGTTGGCTCGACATCGAGCGCGACGCGCCGGCGCCCGACTGGGCTGAAGGGTGGGGCCTCTCTGCGGACGATCCAAGCGCTGCTCGCCTCGACGTGATGCCGGCGGGCGCCTGGCCTGCGCCGAGCTGGAACGTCGCGCCCACGCAGACCGTCGGCATTGTCGTCGCGCGGACCGAGAGGGACATGGGCAGGGGCAGTGCTGCGCCGCGAAAGGTGGTCTCGGCGCGCTGGGGGCTGGTGCCGGGGTGGTGGCGGAAGCCGCTGACCGAGCTTCGGGCGAGCACGTTCAACGCGCGGTCCGAGGAGGCCGCGGGGAAGCCTATGTTCAGGGACGCCTGGCGCCATGGTCGCTGTCTCGTGCCGGTGCTCGGCTATTTTGAATGGACGGGCAGGACGGGGGCGAAGACGCCATGGTTCGTGGCGGCGGAGACCAATCGGCCTGGGCTGGTCTTCGCGGGGCTCTGGGCCGAGGCCGCGATTGCGGGCGAGAAGATCACGAGCTTCACGATCCTGACGACTGCAGCGAACGAGGCGACGAGCCATCTGCATCCGCGCGCACCGGTGGCGCTGCGCGAAGAGGATTGGAGCGCTTGGCTCTCGGGTGCCTTGACCGGGGTGCCGATGAGCCCGCTTGAGGCGCGGCGAACGCGCGTGGTCGAGGTTGCGCGCGATGTCGTCCAGGTGCGCAACGATCGGCCCGACCTGATCGAGCCGGTTGGCTTGGGGCTCTAACCGGGTCGGGCGGTCTGACGAGCGCCCCGACTTCGGGCGCTGCGCGCCCTCAGCGGCCCACCCGCCAGCCGCGCCCGTCCATTGCGCTCCATGCGGCAGGCAGGCGGCGTCAAATGACGGCTTCGGTGCGCAGCGCGTTTCGATGTGCCATCCTGGGATGCCCCTTCTCACATTGTTCATCAATGCCATGCTCAGAATGTCGCGGCAGGGGGCGGGATTGGACGCGTTCGCCGTCAGTGCTCCGGGACCGGGCCGTAGCGGTTCTCGCCCTTGCTGCCTGGAAGAGCCATGAAGAGCAGCAGTACGACGGCGCCCACGATGGGCAGGAGGAGGGCAATCAGCCACCAGGCCGACATGTCCCTGTCATGGAGCCGCCGGGCGCCGGCGGCAAGCTGCGGGACGAGCACGGCAAGCCCGAAGAGGAAGGCGAGCGGTGACGGCGCTTCATACTCGAAGAGCGGCTCCACGCCCTCGTCGGCACGCATCGCCTCCGGCAGCTCTGTTACCGCGTCAAGGCCAAGCAGGCTGTCGATGGCGCCGAAGCCGAGATTGCCGAGGATCACGAAGGCGATGAACCACCAGAACTCCGGCCGGCTCGCGCGCCCCGAGAAGGTGGCATAGCGGCCGAAGCAGCGGCTTACCGCATCGGCCGGGGTCATCATGGCCATCATCGCCGCTCCGTCAGCCCTGCGGCGCTGCCGGGGGCGGTGCGCCCGCGCCGTCGCTCGGTGTCACGCCGCTGGCACCTGCCCGCGCAGCGGCGAGCGTGGCCTTGAGATCGGCCTCCATCTGCAGGAGCTCCTGCTCGGCCGCAGCGCGCTTGGTCTTGCCCTCGTCGGCGATAGCAAGGCTCTCCTCGATCGTTGCGATCAGCGTCTGGTTCGCCGCCTTCACGCGCTCGATATCGAAGACGCCCCGCTCGATCTGCTGGCGCACCTCGCGATTGGCCTGCTGCAGGTTCTCGGCGTTCTTGGTGAGAAGCTCATTGGTGAGGTCCGTCGCCTCCTTCACCACCTTTCCGGCCTCGCGGGAGCGTGCGATGGTCACGGCCTGAGCGAGCTGCGTGCGCCAGAGCGGCACCGTGTTCACGAGCGTCGAGTTGATCTTGTTGATCAGCCCCTTGTCGTTCTCCTGCACAAGGCGGATCGAGGGGAGCGACTGCATCGTGACCTGTCGGGTGAGCTTCATGTCGTGGACGCGCCGCTCGAGCTCGTCGCGTGCGGAGCGGAGGTCGCGAAGCTCCTGTGCCTCCATCACGCCCTCGCCGTCAGCCGCGGCCTGCACGGCCTTCTCCTTCTCGGGAATCTCGAAGACGTCGAGCCGGTCGAGCTTCGCTTCGCCCGCCGAGATGTAGAGGCCGAGATCGTCGTAGAAATTGAGCGTGCTCTCATAGAGCTTGTCGAGGAATTTGACGTCCTTCAGCAGGATCGTCTCGTGCTTCAGCAGCTCGTCGGTGATGCCGTCGATCTGGCCGCGCACTTCTTCGTAGGAGGCGATGAAGTTGGCTACGGGGGTTGCCTTGCCGATCAGACGTTCCCACCAGCTCTGCTTGCGGTTCGGGTCGAGCTCGTCGACGTCGAAGCCGCGGATCGTGCTGACCATGGATCGCAGACTCTCGCCGGCAGGCCCTGTGTCCTTGTTGCGCACGCCCTCGAGCATGGTGTCCGAGATCTCGGTCAGCTGCTCCTGCGCGCCCGAGCCGAACTTGATGATCGACTGAGTGTCGGTCATGTCGAGTTCGGCGATCTTGGCCTCGATGAGCTGGCGTTCCTCGGGATCGGCCATGTCGATGGGCACGACCTCGGTGCGCACCTCAGGCGTCGCGGTCAGCTGCTTCTCCATCTCCGTGACCGCGAGTTGCACGCTTTCCGAGGCGGCCTCGGCGGCGTCGATGACCGCTTCGGCGGGGTTGGGCGTCTGGCTGGGCGTCGACATGAGGTGTTCTCCGGGGCCGTTGGTCTGTGTGTCGCTCAGGTCTTTTCCTGGCCGAGGCGGTCGCGCAGCACTTCGATCTCGACCTCGAGATCGGTGCGGTCGTCAGCAAGGAGCTTGTCCCGACCGCGCTGGAAGCTCGCCTCTAGCTCGGAGAGTAGGCTGAGATAATCCGCACGAAGGGCGGGATCGTCCAGTTCTGCATGGTTCTCGGCGTATTTCCGGGTCGCCTCATGCGCGCCGACGAGATGGACCGAGAGATATCGGCGGGCGCGGGTAAGATCACGCGGGTCCTGTTCGATGCGCCTGAGGAGCGCGCGGACCTCGTCGCATAGGGTCAGGACCCGCTCGCCGATCTCATGGTCGCCGATCCCCTGGGCGTCGTCATGGATCTCGCGGAGGAGCTTCTCGGCCTGCTCGATGGCATCCGCCACGCGGCCATGCTCCGCATCGGAAAGGTCGATGCCCTTGTTCTCTAGCGGATCGATGCCGAAGGCTGCGAGATGGCTGATCGTGGCGAGGAGGCCGAAGCCAGTCGCGGCAACCACCCCGCCCTCGCCCGCGATCTGGGCGAGGGAGACGCCGAGCCCGGCGGAGAGCGACGCGATGATGAGACGCGGGATGGCCGGGCGGCGGGCAACGGCGCGGGCTGCGTAGGCGCGCGCGGCCTTTTGCCCTTCCGCCAGCATCCAGGCTCCGAACATCAGGCAGGTGAAGCCGGCGATGCTGAGGCCGGTTGCCGCTATGTCGCCGCTGCCGATGGCGATAAAGGCCGCGATAAGAAGCGGGGCGGGCAACAGGAACATAAAGCGGGCACGGAGATCGACGCGCATGGCACGGCGACCCGAGAAGGGATTGGCGGTCCCGCGCGGAGCGGTGTCGCCGGTTGCTGCTGCCGCGCGCCGCGCTGCCTCGCCCGCCTCGCCCGGAGAATGGACGCCGCCGTATCGCTGAGCACTCATTGGCCGGTGCGTTCCGCGGCGGTCGTGGTCGGGCTATGGACTGGGTCGGCGAGGGCCTGGCAGGAGCTCACGAGGACTGTCACGGCAAGTACCGCGAAGGCCAACCAACGGACCCATGGCTCCTTCATCGCGCCATCCCTCCCATGGGTCATCCTCCCAACGTTGCGGCAGCGCCGATGCGATACCCGTCGACAGGCCCTCACATCTGTTTGAAGAGCGCGGGCTCGGCGCGGACGATAACGATGCGTCAGCGTGATGACCAGCGCAGAGGGAGGGGCATGCTATGCGCGGAATACCGGGTCGATGGCGGGTATTTCGGGTATGGCGGCGCCGCCCGGTCGCAGGTCTGCTGCCTTGTCACGCGGGCCTGCGCCTCTAGGCTCTTGCTGAAGCATTCGGAGATTATCATGGCTCGGTCCCTGTCACCCCAGCTTTTGCAAGGCCCGTCGTCAGGAGCAGGCGCGCGGCGTTTGCGGGCAGTTACGCTCACGGTCGGCTGGATGGCGCTTGCGGGATGTGCCGCTACGGCATCGCCCGGCGATCCCCCTGCTGCGGAGCCGACGGGTCATCCCTTGCAGGGCGTCGTCTGGGACACGGCGGCCGGGCGCGCGATAACGCCCGCGGCGCTGGTTGGCCGGCTTGGCGACGCAGGCGTGGCGGTGCTCGGCGAGATCCATGACAATCCCGTCCATCATGGTCGGCAGGCCTGGCTCTTGAGCGCGCTCGAGCCGGATGGCGTCGCCTTCGAGATGGTGCCTGAGGGCTCGGAGAAGGGCATCGCCGTCTTCCGTGCCGGGGGCGCCGAAGACGGTGATATCGGTCCAGCCATCGGCTGGGACCGTCTCGGCTGGCCCGATTGGAAGATCTACCGTCCGGTATTCGAGGCGGTCGGATCGGCGCGCATTACCGGCGGTGGCGTGGGGTTGGCGGATCTGCGCCGCGCCATCGCGGAGGGGGCGGCCAGCGTCGAGGGGGCGAGCGCATCGGAGGCGGGGCTCGACCGGGCGCTGCCGGCGGCGGAGCAGGCGGCGCTTGAGGCGGAGATGGTCGCAGCCCATTGCGACATGCTGCCTGCCAGTGCCGCGCCCGGGATGGTGGAGGCACAGCGGCTCCGTGACTTTCGCTTCGCCCGCGCGGCGCTCAGGGCGCTTGACGGCTCGGGCGAAGGGGCGCGCGCGGCACTGATCACGGGGAACGGGCATGCGCGGCGCGACCGAGGCGTGCCGGTTTATCTCGACCGGCTCGCGCCGGGGATCGAGACCGTGACCCTCGGCCAGGTCGAGGTGCAGCCGGGACTACTCGCGGCCTCGGACTATGCCGGGGACGCAGCCGCGCTGCCATACGACTATGTCTGGTTTTCCGCAGGCGTTGAGGACCGGCCTGATCCCTGCGCCGCCTTCAGGTAGCGGAACGCATCGGGCGGGCTGACTGGCCGCCCCGACTTCGGGCCTGACGGCCCTCAGCGGCCCGCCCGCCAGCCGCGCCCAGCCCTGGGCACATCCTCAGGCCTTGCGGCGGATCCAGAAGAGAAGGCCGGACTGGCCGCTGGTACCGCTGGCCACGAGCTCGTGCCCCTGCTCAGCGCAGAAATGGGGCATGTCCACGAGAGCGGCCGGATCGTCCGCCTCGACCCGCAGCACGGAGCCCGGCGGCAGCGCCATGAGACGCTTTCGCGCCTTCAGCACAGGCAGCGGGCAGAGCAGACCGCGGGCATCGAGTTCGGCATCGTGATGGGGTGCGTCGTCCATGGCGCCTCCTACCGGGCGGCTTGGCCTGCGGCAAGGTCGAGCGGCGGGTTGGCGCGGCAGTCCGGTGCGTTCAGGGCCGCGTCACCCTCTCGCACAGTCGATGCAGAGGGTCTGGCCGGGATCGAGCTCGAGGCGCCTGGCGGCGATGTCCTCGCCGCATTCCATGCACTCCCCGAAGGTCCCGTCCGCGATGCGATCGAGGGCGGCCCTGAGGCGTGTCCGCTCCGCCGCCCGCCGGCGGCTCTGCGCCGCCGCCATGGCCTGGACCTGCATGGCATCCATTCGGCTCAACCGCCCCACCGACTGCTGATCGAGTTCGACGGGCTTGCGGTCCTCCGCCGTTGCCTGCTCGTCCTCATCGAGCGCTGCGAGGCGCTCCCTGATGAGGGCGGCGAAGTCTGTGTGGCTTTCGGCGGACATGGACGGAGGGTAGGCGGCGAGGCGCGGCGTCGCCAGAGCGGTGTCGCGGTTCGCCAGCTATGGAACAAACACGTGGAGATCATACCCGGATCCAACCCGACGATCCAGAAAATGCTGAAAATGCAGATGATTGGCGTCAATGCGGATCGGCGGACCGAGTTCGGCAGCTACACCGCAGAACGTCTCTGCCGCGCCACTAGGTCGGTTTCGGCGCGAAGTCCCGCCAGGCCGCATCGAAGAAGGCGCGCTCCAAGGCGACGGCGCGTCGGAACGTCTCTGCCGCCACCTCACGGTTCGGTGCGTCGAGCCTGTCCCAGAGAGCATCGAGTTGGCCACGCAGATAGTCGACCACCCCCTCGAACCCCTCGCCGGAGTGCAGGGTTATCCAGTCGCCGAGAAATGGTGGCAGATGCGGCGCACGAGCCGCATGCGGCGTTGCCCAGTCGAGATACGTCCACTCCGCGACGACGAGAACCGCGAGCATGCGTTCGGCCCTTTGAGAGGTCGCCGCCTCCTGCATCAGCAGGCGGAAATCGGCGGTCTCCGGTGCTTCCTCGACTGCATGGTCGCTGGGCCGCACTCCCAGCGCCTCGAAGCTGCGCTGGAAATAGGTGTTCTCGGGCCCCGTAATCAGCGCGAGGAACTGCGCTGCGGGGACGGCGTCCGCGAGGCTCGGTGCATGCGCGATGAACGAGGCCAGAAGACGGACAAAGCCGTCGATGAAGCGGTAGTCCTCGACGAGGTAGCGCGCCATGCGCGACCTTGGGAGCGTGCCGGCGGCGAGCGCCTCGGTGAAGGCGTGGCGGGTCGCCGCCTCCCAATCTTCGCGCACACTCTCGCGCAGCGCATCGGTCGGGCGCATGGGCGTTCTCCCCGCGTTCGGTAGGGTGCCGCGTGCGGCGCCCCGAGACCAGGTTACTCGGCAGCCTTGGTGGCGGCCGCTTCGATCGACTTCATGAGGATGGCTTCGGCCTCGGCCTTCTCGCCCCAGCCGATGACCTTCACCCATTTGCCGGCTTCGAGGTCCTTGTAGTGCTCGAAGAAGTGCTTGATGCGCTCGCGCGTCTTCTCGGGGATGTCCGTGAGATCCTGGATGCCGGCCTGGAACGGGTCGACCTTCTCGACCGGTACGGCGATCAGCTTGTCGTCCATGCCGCCGTCGTCCTCCATCTTGAGGACGCCCACGGGACGGCAGCGGATCACGACGCCTGGCGCGAGGTCGAAGTCGCAGAGCACGAGCACGTCCGTCGGGTCGCCGTCGTCATGCAGCGAGTTCGGCACGAAGCCATAGTTGCAGGGATAGAACATCGGCGTGTTGACGATGCGGTCGACGAAGACGGCGCCACTGTCCTTGTCGATCTCGTACTTCACAGGCGCGCCGCCGCCGGCGCCGCCGGTGATCTCGATCACCACGTTGATATCGGTCGGCGGGTTCTTGCCGGCGGGAATGGCGTCGATGTTCATGGCGTGCCTCCTTGCGGGATCCTGCTGTCGCCGGGCGCCTAGCATGACCGCGCGGTGGGCGAAAGGGGGCTCTTGCTGCAGCGCAGCATAGGGCGTTTCCCAGGCTGCACCCCTCTAAGGATTGTCAGGTTGCGGTTGTCCGGTGGCCGGCATTGCGGAGGTTTCGGTGTCGCTGCCTCGAAGCAGAGCATCGGCTACTCGCGAGCCTTGCGCCTACGGGTCTCAGCGCGCGGCATCGATTGCGTCGAGCGTCGCGTCCCAGGCAAGCATAATCGAGGCGTGGCGGTTCTTGTAGTCGCGGGCCGGTAGCAGCGCTTCGAGCCCATCGAAGGGCGCGGTCGGCGCATCACCGCCGCTCTTGAGCATCGCGTGGAGGGCATCGCGTCCCGCGGCGATCTCGCTTCGGTCGCGTCCGATCACGGTTTGACCCAGCACCGAGGCGGAGGACTGGCCGAGGGCGCAGGCCTTCACGTCCTGGGCGAACTCGCTGACGCGGCCCGCGCCGTCCAGCGTCACGTCCACAGTGACCGTCGAGCCGCACAGGGGCGAGCGCTTCTTCGCACTGCCGCCCGCCGCCTCCAGCCTTCCCGCATGCGGCAGGGCTGCCGCGAGCGCAAGGATGCGCTCGGAATAGAGCTTCATCAGGTCCGTCTGCGCGGCAGTCATTGCGCGCCCTCCGTGCCGTTAGATCGGAGTACATAGAGCCGTCTGCGCCGGAGTGGAAGGACCCGGTGATCCTGTCGCATCGTGGGGCCGTGA
The DNA here is from genome assembly GCA_039815685.1 of Pseudomonadota bacterium. GTDB lineage: Bacteria > Pseudomonadota > Alphaproteobacteria > Rhodobacterales > Rhodobacteraceae > Thermohalobaculum. The sequence goes on from JBCBYV010000002.1 coordinate 68,030, forward strand.
TGCTGTTGCGCCGATCCCGTCGCCCGCGTAGAGGCCGGTCTGCTTTGGACGCGGCTCTGGAGGGTGCCATGGGGACGGAGGATCTGCCGGCGATTGCCTGGAACAGGGACGGTCTCGTCTCAGCCATCGCGCAGGATGTGGGCACGGGCGAAGTCCTCATGCTCGCCTGGATGAACGCGGAAAGCCTCGCCGAGACCATCCGGACGGGCGACGTCACCTACTGGTCGCGGAGCCGCCAGGAGCTATGGCGAAAGGGCGCCACCTCCGGCCATACGCAGCGGTTGGTCGAACTGCGCGTCGACTGCGACCGGGACTGCATTCTGCTCCTCATCGAGCAAAAGGGTGCGGCTTGCCACACTGGGCGCCGCACCTGTTTCTACACGGCGCTCCGCGACGGTGACGAGGTCGAGCTGATGGGGCCGATGGTATAGTTGCGGTCAGGCTCCTGCACGCAGCAGCTCACACTCCGTCCAGCTGCGGAGGGCGCATCAGCGGGCAGGCTGGTGCCGGAGTTCTGCAGTGCATGAGGGTCGACCGACGATCAGTTCGCACCGGTCGGTGGGAACCGTGATGCGGTGCCGCCCGCCGCAGAAGGGGTAATACGCTGCCATTTCGGTGATCTGGCTCCCACCCGTTTCGTTGTCCCCATAAGGCCGAGCGTAACGCGGGCGAAGCGCGTGCCCCGCCCGCGCATCCGTCAGCTGGCAAGGCGAGCGAGGGCGTGCCTTTTCTTGCCCGCGGAGAGGCGTTGGGGCTCGACAAGCGCGTCGGAGCCGATCATCTCGCCCGGGTTGTCGAGTGCACGCTCGCCCATGCGCGCGCCACCTCCCTCGATCAGACGCTTCGCTTCCTTGCCGGACGCCGCGAGCCCCGCGCGCACGAAGAGCTGCGCGGCCGAGATCGGCATTTCACCAGCCGCGATCTCGAGCACCGGCAAGTCCGCGCCCGCACCGCCAGCGAAGGTCTCGGCGGCCGTAGCCGCCGCCGCCTCCGCGGCTGCCCGGCCATGGGCGAGGGCCGTCGCTTCGTTTGCGAGAACGGTCTTCGCCTCGTTGACCTCCGCCCCTTCGAGCGCACCAAGACGCTCGCACTCCTCCACCGGCAGTTCGGTGAAGAGCTTGAGGAACCGGCCGACATCGGCGTCCGTGGTGTTCCGCCAGAATTGCCAGAAATCGTAGGCGCTCAGCATGTCGGCGTTGAGCCATACGGCCCCCTGCGCCGTCTTGCCCATCTTGCGTCCGTCCGAGGTCGTGAGCAGCGGTGTGGTGAGACCGAAGACTTCGACGCCCTCAATCCGGCGCGTGAGGTCCACGCCGTTGACGATGTTGCCCCACTGGTCCGAGCCGCCCATCTGCAGCCGGCAGCCGGTGCGCCTGTAGAGCTCCAGAAAGTCATAGGCCTGCAGCAGCATGTAGTTGAACTCGAGGAAGGTCAGCGGCTGCTCGCGGTCGAGCCGGCCCTTCACGCTCTCGAAGGTCAGCATGCGGTTGATGGTGAAGTGCCGCCCATACTCGCGCAGAAACGAGATGTAGCCGAGCCCGTCGAGCCAGTCCGCGTTGTTCGGCTGGATGGCGTTGCCGCCCTGCTCTACGAACGCGACGAACTTCGAGAAGACGTCGCGGAGGCTCTCCATATTCTCCGCGATCTTCGCGTCGGTGAGGAGCTGGCGCGTCTCGTCCTTGCCCGAAGGATCGCCGATGCGCGTCGTGCCCCCGCCCATCAAGGCGATGGGCCGATGGCCGGTCTTTTGCAGCCAGCGCAGCATCATGATGTTGACGAGATGGCCGACATGGAGCGACGGGCCAGTGCAATCATAGCCGATATAGGCGCTCACGGTCTCCTTCCTCAGAAGCTCGTCCAGGCCCTCGAGATCGGTGCAATCCTGCACAAAGCCGCGGCTCGTGAGGATGTGCAGGAACTCGGATTTCGGCGTGATGCTCATCTCTCGTCTCCGAAGATCTGGCCGCCGGGCGCCCTTGCGCTCCGACCCGGCCGGGCGCGAGGTATAGCGGCGGCGGCGGGAAAGGGAAGCGATGACGGCGACGGAGAGTGAGGGCGCTGGCGCCCCTTGGGCTCCTCGGTGGGCGCTCGGGCTCATGTCGGGGACCTCGCTGGATGGCGTGGACGCCGCGCTGATCGAGACGAACGGCGAGCGGGTGACAGCGTTTGGCGAGACGAGCTTCCTACCTTATGCGCCGGAGGACCTTGAGTACCTAGCACCGGTGATGGCTGAGCCGGCGCTCCATCGCGAGGCGGCGCCAGGGTCGCTGGAGGCCGCGCGGCTCGCAAAGGCGTCGCGCGATGTCGTCCGGCTGCATGCCCGGGCTGCCGCCGATCTGCTGGCGCGAGCGGCGGACGCGGGCCGGCCGGCTAGTGCACTTCGCGATGTGCTGATCGGGTTTCATGGTCAGACGCTGCTGCACCTGCCCGAGGAACGTTTCACCTGGCAGCTTGGGGACGGAGCCGCTCTGGCCGTCGCGCTTGCCCGCCCGGTGGTCTGGGACTTTCGCAGCGCCGATGTCGCGGCGGGGGGGCAGGGCGCACCGCTAGCCCCCTTCTATCATCACGCCTTGGCAAGACGCGTCGCACCGGACGGTCCGCCGCTTGCCTTTCTCAACATCGGCGGCGTGGCCAACGTCAGCTGGGTCGATCCGCGCATCGTCGACCCGGCCGCGCCCGGTGCGATTGTTGCGTTCGACACAGGACCGGGCAACGCGCTCATCAACGACTGGATGCTGACTCGAACGGGCGAGTCCCTGGATCGTGACGGCGCCGTTGCGGCTCGGGGTCTTGCGGAGGCCAGGGCCGCTGGCTTCGGCGCCTTAGACACCAATTTCGTTGGGGACTTCCTTGCTCGACCGGGTCCTAAATCGCTCGACCGCAATGCGTTCAACACGCTGCCCGCCCGGCTCGAGGGGTGGAGCACGGAAGCAGGTGCTGCCGCCCTTACCCTTTTCACGGCCCGCTGCGTGGCAGCCGCCCGGGCCCATCTACCGAGCGCACCCTCCCGCTGGCTTGTCTGCGGTGGCGGGCGGCGCAATCCGGTGATGATGGCGGCGCTCGCCGAAGAACTCGACGCCCCAGTCAACGTGATTGAAGCGGCGGGCCTCGATGGCGACATGCTCGAAGCGCAGGCCTTTGCCTACCTCGCCGTTCGAAGCCTCCGGGGTCTACCCTTATCGGCGCCCGCCATCACCGGCGTTCCAACCCCGCTGACGGGCGGTCGATTGTCCCGATAGCGGCACGCCGCGCTACCGTCGGATGACCTCAATTGCTCAAGAAGACGCCGCGCTGGCACCTGAAGCATCTTGACGGAACGTGAGTTGATCCCGCGTTGGCGGCCGTCGGTTGGGATCGTTTCGATAGGGTCTGGCCGGGCGGTCGGGATCAGCGGCCGCCTTCGATCATACGGGCGTGGACGTAGCCCTTCACGATGTCGATCATCTCGTCCATGCCGCGCTCGAAAAAGTGGTTGGCCTCGGGTACCGTGGCATGGGTGATCGTGATGCCCTTCTGCTGTTTCAGCTTCTCGACGAGCTTCTTCTCGATATCGACAGGGGGCACGATCCGGTCAGCCTCGCCATTGATCACGAGGCCCGAGGAGGGGCAGGGCGCTAGGAAGCTGAAATCGTACATGTTCGCGGGCGGGGCGACGCTCACGAAACCGTTGATTTCCGGCCGTCGCATCAGCAGCTGCATGCCGATCCACGCGCCGAACGAGAAGCCGGCGACCCAGCAGGCCCGCGCATTGCCGTTCATGCTCTGGAGATAGTCTAGGGCTGAGGCCGCGTCGGAGAGCTCGCCGATCCCCTGATCGAACTCCCCCTGACTGCGCCCGACGCCACGGAAGTTGAAGCGCATGACGGTGAAGCCGAGATCCCTGAACGCGTAGTGGAGCGCATAGGTGACCGGGTTGTTCATCGTCCCCCCATATTGCGGATGGGGGTGCAGAATAAGCGCGATGGGCGAGTCGCGCCCTGGTTCTGGGTGGTACCGCCCCTCGAGCCGGCCTTCGGGTCCCGGAAAGATAACCTCGGGCATCGTCGTCTCCCGCTCAAGGTGAGGCCAGGACGCCGGACGGCGCTGACCCGAAAGCTTGACAAGTGCAGTCAGCAAATCTAGAACGTTTCTAAATCGCCACCGACTGCCGCACTCCTGGTGCGCAAGGGCAGCGCAGCCAGCACATCGTCTGCTACCGCCATCGCGTGCGGGTGCGCCTGCCCCTTGAGGGCTGAGGGCGTAGAGCGGCGGCCAGCCGTCGTCAACTGAAACGCGCGCGGCGCGGTTTCCGTCGGGTGGATTGCCAGACCGGGATCGCGCCGTAGACTGGCGGCGTCGAGCGTCGCGAGGGAGGATCGGAGACGCCATGAAGCTCAGCACGCGAGGCCGTTACGCCGTCACCGCGCTTGCCGATATTGCGATCCACGGGCGGCATGGCGCTGTGCCTCTGGCTGACATTGCGGAGCGGCAGAGTATCTCGGTCGCCTATCTCGAGCAGCTCTTCGGCAAGCTCCGGAAGGCGGGACTCGTGAGCTCCGTGCGCGGACCGGGCGGCGGCTACCGCCTCGCGCGGGAGGCCGGCGAAATGCGCGTCTCGGACGTCATGTCGGCCGTGGATGAGCGCCTGAATGCGATGGGGTGTGACGGCAAGTGGGAGGAGGGGCTCGGCTGCGGCAAGTCGAAGGAAGCCTGCCTCACCCATGCGCTCTGGGAGCAGCTCTCCGCGCATGTCCATGTCTTCCTCTCCAAGGTGACCATCGCGGATGTGATCGGCGACCGGATGATCCCGTGTCCTGCCGTGCCTGATTTCGGCGCGGAGGTGCCTGAGACGGCCGAGTCGGTGGCCGAAGGGACACGCCATTGACAGGCCTCGACGGCCGACGCGTCTATCTCGATTGGAACGCCACGGCCCCCCTCAGGCCGGAGGCTCGTGCCGCCATGCTCGAAGCCATGGACACTCTCGGCAACCCCTCCAGCGTTCACGCGGAAGGCCGCGCAGCGCGGGCAATTGTTGAGCGAGCTCGAGCGGACGTATCGACGCTCGTCAGCTGCGAGCCGGATGAACTCGTGTTCACCTCAGGTGCGACTGAGGCGGCACAGCGCGTGATCTTCGGCAGCGGCTACTATCGGTGCTCAGTGCACTTGATGGAGCATGACGCGGTCGAAGGTGCATCATGGTTCTGGAACGACAGCTACCGGATGCCCGAGAGTCTCGCTGATGACTTGCAGTTGTTCAACGGGTTGCAAAACAACGACTTTGCTCCGGATCAGGGGGCGCTCCTGAAGAGCCTGCGCGCCGAGTCGGTTCTGGTTTGCATGCAGCATGGCAACAGCGAGACCGGGGTTATCAGCGATCTCCCACAACACAGAGTTGGAGAACGCTGGACAAAGAATGTCGGCGTTCTGCGAGACATCACTCAAAGCGTTGGCCGCGTCGCCGGACCGTATCATCTCGGCGCCAGCCTTGGTGAGAAAAGCGCGGTCTTGCCACAGTTTCTCATCGCGTCGTGCCACAAGCTTGGAGGTTGCGGCGGCATTGGCGCGATGACGATGATTGGAAACGCCCAACTAAAGCATGTCATCAAAGGCGGCGGGCAGGAACAGGGGCGGCGGTCTGGGACCGAGAATGTGGTCGGGATCGCGGGGTTTGGGGCGGCGGCGGTGGCGGCCAAGCGGGATCTCGAGGCGGGGGTGTGGGATCGGGTCGAAAAACTTAGAAACATTCTAGAAGAAGGCCTTGAAGCCGCCGCGCCCGACCTCATCATATTTGGTAGCGAAGCGTCGCGATTGCCGAACACCTCGTGCTTCGCGGTGCCGGGCTGGAAAGGTGAGACGCAGGTGATGCAGCTCGACCTCGCGGGCTTTGCGGTGAGCGCCGGCAACGCCTGCTCGAGTGGGAAGGTCAAGGAGAGCCGGGTACTCCGCGCCATGGGCTTCGACAGCCTCACCGCGTCGAGCGCGATCAGGGTCAGCCTCGGACCCACCACGACCGAGGCGGAGATACGGGCGTTTCTTGCCGCCTGGACGGAACTTTATCGGAAGCGCGCACGCCGCGCGGCTTGAGGTCGAAGGAGACGGGCTATGACCGCACTCGATGTCGATGTGAAGGACGGGGTCGACCAGGAGACCATCGATACCGTGCGGGCGATGGGGGCCTACAAATACGGCTGGTCCACTGATGTCGATATGGAGTTCGCGCCCAAGGGCCTGAACGAGGACATCGTGCGCCTGATCTCGGCCAAGAAGAACGAGCCCGAGTGGATGCTCGACTGGCGGCTCGAAGCCTTCCGCCGTTGGCAGACTCAGGCTGAGCCCGACTGGGCGATGCTGGAGATCAAGCCGATCGACTACCAGGACCAGTATTACTACGCGCAGCCCAAGAGCTTTAAGGAGAAGCCGAAGAGCCTCGACGAGGTCGATCCGGAGCTGCTGCGCACCTACGAGAAACTCGGCATCCCGCTCCGCGAGCAGGCGATCCTGGCTGGCGTCGAGGGCGCGGGCGACGCGCCGGCGGAGGGCCGCAAGGTCGCCGTCGATGCCGTTTTCGACAGCGTCAGCGTCGGCACGACCTTCAAGGACGAGCTCTCGAAGCACGGCATCATCTTCTGCTCGATCTCCGAGGCGGTGCAGGAGCATCCGGAGCTTGTGAAGAAGTACCTGGGCTCGGTCATCCCGAGCTCGGACAACAAGTTTGCGACGCTCAATGCGGCAGTCTTCTCGGATGGTAGCTTCGTCTACATCCCCGAAGGCGTGCGCTGCCCGATGGAGCTCAGCACCTATTTCCGCATCAACGCGGAGAACACGGGCCAGTTCGAGCGTACGCTGATCATCGCGGACAAGGGCTCCTACGTCTCGTATCTCGAAGGCTGCACCGCGCCGATGCGGGGATGAGAATCAGCTCCACGCCGCCTGCGTCGAGCTGATCGCGCTCGAGGACGCGGAGATCAAGTATTCGACCGTCCAGAACTGGTACCCGGGCGACGAGAACGGCAAGGGCGGCATCTACAATTTCGTGACCAAACGAGCGGACTGCCGCGGCGCACGCTCGAAGGTGTCGTGGACCCAGGTCGAGACCGGCTCAGCGATTACCTGGAAGTACCCCTCCTGCATCCTCAGGGGTGAGGAGAGCCAGGGCGAGTTTTACTCGATCGCCATCGCCAACAACGCGCAGCAGGCCGATACCGGCACGAAGATGATCCATCTCGGCAAGAACACGCGGAGCCGGATCGTCTCGAAAGGGATCAGCGCCGGTCGCGCGCAGAATACCTATCGCGGGCTCGTCAGCATGCACCCGCGGGCAAAGAACAGCAGAAACTTCACCCAGTGCGACAGTCTCCTGATCGGCTCGGATTGCGGCGCACACACCGTTCCCTATATCGAGGTGAAGAATGCGAGCAGCCGGGCCGAGCACGAGGCCACCACCTCCAAGGTCGACGAGGACCAGCTCTTCTATTGCCGCAGCCGCGGCATGGATGAGGAAGAAGCCGTCGCCCTCGTCGTAAACGGTTTCTGCAAGGAAGTGTTGCAGGAACTGCCGATGGAGTTCGCCGTCGAGGCACAGAAGCTCGTGGCGATCTCGTTGGAGGGATCGGTCGGCTGATCGTTGCCGGTCGGTGAAACGTCTCACGGCGGACCGACGAAGAAGTGAGTGATGGACTGCGACGGAGTGGGGCACTCAAGCGTTCCATCCATCGCTGACAGCGGCGGCCGGGCAGGGGTCTGGGCGCCGAGGTGGAGCGCCTTGCTGGCGGCTCCGCCCATGAAGCGGCGCCGATCTTGGCCAGCCGCCCAAAAGACGGAGAGCAGCTATGATGAACGACGTTAAGGAAGGCGCGCGACTTCTCCTTTTGGCCGAGACGGCCGAGAAGCACCTGAAGGAGCATGGCCACGACGTGGCGGTCGCGGCGAATGACGATCTCACGGCCTTCGACATCAATCCGACGGGCGATGGTGAGCGGTTCTGCCGCGTGCAGGCGATCGGCCGCGAGAGCTGGGAGGTTGTGCGCTCGAACGGCGAGACACTTACCGGCATCGGCAGCGAGCAGACCTTCCTCACGATGATCGAGCGCGTGGTTGGCTCCGGCCGCTGAGAACGTGCCTTGAGGGCCCTGCTGGGCCCTGCGAAAGGGGGGAGCCATGGACGAGGATGCGAAACCTGTAATCGCCCTCGGCGAGGCTTCAGGCTTCCCCCTGTCGCCGCCCGGTGGCAGCGACCGGTTTGGAGCAACCGTCGCGCCACTCGGCAAGGCTCTGGGCCTGACGCGCCTAGGCGCCATGGTATGTACCATCGAGCCCGGCAAGCGGGCATTTCCCTTCCATAACCACCTCGCCAACGACGAGCTCTTCGTGATCCTCGAAGGGGCGGGCGAGGTACGCTTCGGCGATGCGGTGCATGCCGTGAAGGCCGGTGACCTGATTGGCTGCCCCAAAGGCGGTCCCGAGACGGCGCATCAGATCGTCAATACGGGCGACGCGGCACTCCGCTACCTCGGCGTCTCCTCCTGGCAGGACCCGGACGTCGTCGAATATCCCGACAGCGGGAAATTCGCGACGATTGCCATCGCGCCGGGGCAAGACTTTTTCTCCGCCCACCTTAACTTTGTCGGCAAGCGCGAGGATGGCAGGGACTATTGGGAGGGTGAGGCGTGATCCTGACGACGACCAACGCCATCGAGGGGCACCGCATCACGGGCTACAAGGGGATCGTGGTGGGCGAGGCCATCATGGGCGCCAACATCTTCCGCGATTTCTTTGCGCAGATCACCGACGTCGTGGGCGGGCGCTCGGCCGCTTACGAGAGCAAGCTGCAGGACGCGCGCGACACCGCGCTGAAGGAGCTGCAGGAGAAGGCCGAGCAGGCGGGCGGCAACGCGGTCGTGGGCATCGACCTCGACTATGAGGTCGTCGGCGACAGCATGCTGATGGTCTCCGCCTCCGGCACGGCGGTCTCGGCCGAGCCGGTCTGATCCGGCATCGCGGTTTCAACGATATGGAAGGAGTTGGTTGATAACCCGTTTCGCGAAGGGGCCGGAGGACTGGCCCGGCGGCGCGAAGGGCATGAGCATGATCACGATCAGCGGCATCGGGGGCGACCCCAAGACGGTATCCGGCGCAATTGCCGAGACGGTGGGGGACACGGTTGCCCACATCGATCGGATGGACCAGGACCCGGCGCTCCGGGATGCCATCGGTCGAGCTGCTGTACGGATCTTCACCGCTGAGATGGTGCGCCGCTTCGCTCTGGAGCGTGCCGTGATCGCGGAGGAAGTGCTGGGGGTCGGGCAGGAGGCATGGTCTCCGCCAAGCGCCCCAAGAGCTGACGAGCCTGAGCCGGTCGTTGCCGAGATGGCGATGCCGGACATGGGGGATGAGACGCCGGAGGCCGGGGATACGGAGCTTCGGCGGCACGAAGATGACGATGAGGCGCCGCTCGATGCGGCCTTCGAGGCGGCTGATGCAGCAGCACTCGTAGCGCCGTTGCAGGAGGCGCCAATTGACGACGAGGCGACCGCTCTGGGCGATTGGAACGGTATCGCGGAGGAAGAGACAAGGGCCGCAGAGGCCGACGACGATGCGGCCAGCACGGCCGGGGCATGGACGGGAGATGACGATGCTGGAGATCCGGAACCTCGAAGTGAGCCTCGAGGAGGAGGACAAGCAGATCCTCAAGGGCGTGGACCTGACGGTAGAAGCGGGGAAGGTACACGCCATCATGGGCCCGAACGGCTCGGGGAAGTCGACACTGTCCTACGTGTTGGCGGGTCGCGAAGGCTACGAGGTGCTGGGGGGTAGTGCCTCGCTCGAGGGCGAAGACCTCCTCGAGATGGAGCCCGAAGAGCGCGCCGCCGCCGGCCTCTTTCTCGCGTTCCAGTACCCGGTCGAGATCCCCGGCGTGAACAACATGACCTTCCTGCGCACCGCGCTGAACGCGCAGCGCAAGGCGCGTGGGGAGGAGGAGATGTCCGCCCCCGACTTCCTCAAGCTCGTGCGGGAGAAGGCCAAGGAGCTCGAGATGAAGCCGGAGATGCTGAAGCGCTCCCTCAATGTCGGCTTCTCGGGCGGTGAGAAGAAGCGCAACGAGATCCTGCAGATGAGCGTGCTGGAGCCGCGCCTTTGCATTCTGGACGAGACGGATAGCGGCCTCGATGTCGACGCCATGAAGCTGGTCTCGCAGGGGGTCAACAAGCTGCGGAGCCCGGATCGCGGCTTCCTCGTCATCACGCATTACCAGCGCCTGCTGGACCACATTAAGCCCGATGTCGTGCACATCATGGCGGATGGCCGCATCATCGAGACCGGCGGGCCGGAGCTTGCGCTCCGCGTCGAGAACGAGGGCTACGGCACCCTCAAGGCCAACGCGTGAGGGCCGGAGCCATGGCGACCGACGCGACGAGGAAGGCGGCCGAGGGGATGCTTCACGCCCTCCCGCTGCCGGAGGGTGAGGCTGGCTGGGCGCGGGATGCTCGAGCGGCGGCGCGTGCCCGCCTTCTGGAGGCCGGTGCCCCGATCAAGCGGGACGAATACTGGCGCTTCACCGACCCGAGGGCGCTCACCGTGCCAATGGAGCCCGTCGGAGAGCGTGAGCCGGAAAAGGCGTCGACAGCCTTCGACGGCATCGAAGCGGTGACACAGCATTTCGTGAACGGGCGCTATCGCCCGGACCTCTCGGACCCACTGGCCCTCGAAGGCGTCGCCGCGGGCGCACTCAGCGATGTGCTGGCGCAGGATATCTCCATCGCGCGCGAGCTTTTCGGCAAGCTCGAGGCTGCGGGGCATGAGAAGGTCGACCGCCCGCTCGCTATGCTCAACACGGCAACCGCGCGCGAGGGGCTGGTGCTGCAGGTCACGGGCGAGGCCCCGCTGCCGCTTCATCTCCGCCACGCGCAGATCGGGGAGGGTGCGTCGATGCTCCGCCACCTGATCCGCGTGGAAAAGGGCGGCAGCCTAACGGTGCTGGAGACCGGCACGCCCAGCAACTGTGTGGTGGAGGTCGATGTCGCCGATGGCGGCACCTTCCGCCATATCCGCGTCCAAACCGGCGCCCGCGCCCCCTCCGCTGCGCATATCTTCGCGCGCATCGGCTCGGAGGCGAAGTTTCAGTCCTTCACCCTGATGGCGGATGGAAAACTCACGCGAAACGAGACGGTCATGGACCTCGTCGGCGACGATGCGGTCGGTCACATCGCTGGCGCCGTCCTCGGCAAGGCGGACGCCCATCTCGACAACACCGTCTTCGTCACCCACTCGGCCCTCAACGGAGAGAGCCGGCAGGTCTTCAAGAACGTGCTGGAGGGCAAGGCGACCGCCGTCTTCCAGGGCAAGATCTTCGTGCGGGAGGGCGCGCAGAAGACCGATGGCTACCAGATCAGCCAGGCGGTGATCCTCGAGGACGGGGCCGAGTTCCTGGTGAAGCCCGAGCTCGAGATCTACGCGGACGACGTCGCCTGCTCCCACGGCTCGACCACTGGCGCGCTCGATCCCGATCAGCTTTTCTACCTCACGGCGCGTGGTGTCCCGCGCAAGGCGGCGGAAGCCATGCTAGTCGCCGCTTTCGCTGACGAGGCGATCATGGAGATCGAAGACGACGCGATTGCTGACGCGATGCGTGAAGCCGTGTCTGAATGGATGGCGACACGCGGCTGAATACGCTAACGTATTTCAGCCCGGCCCCCCGCTCCGGGTAATTTCACGACGGTGGCGCCGCCCGGCGCCGACCGTGCGCGGGAGGGGGAATCGTGATGAAGGATGCGAGGAGCGACCCTGCGGCCGATGAGGTGGGCAGCGAGGTCGTGGAGGTGAGCGGCTCCGGCGCGTCGGCGGCGGTCGCCGTCCCTCAGAGCCTGACGGGTAGGATCTTCCGCGCCTGGAAGGACCCTCGCACCACCATGCGCGGCGTGCTCGATGCGAACCCCAGCGAAGGGCGCATCCTGATGTTCGCCATGGCGTCGGGCGTGCTTCTGTTCATGGCCGAGTGCTTCCGGATCATGCTTCAGGCCTCGCGCTCAGGCGCGGCGCTCGATCAGTTGTCGGCCACTTTCACGGCGAGCTTCGTCGCATTGCTCGTCCTCCGCCCGCTTATGCTCTACGGGCTCGCAGCGCTGACTGGCCTCATCGCGCGCCGCGCAGGCGGCACGGGCAGCTGGCGGGATACGCGGGCGGCGATCTGCTGGACGGCGCTCACGGCGGCGCCGATCAGCGTCCTCGCAACCTTTGCCGAGGTCCTGCTGATCCAAGCTGGCATTGCCGGCGTCAGCCTGGGGCCGATCGGTGTCGCCGCCTTCGCGGGCATGATGGCGTATTGTATAGCCGAAGCGCATGGGTTTTCGCGCGTTTGGGTGGTATTCTCGATCATCGCAGGTGTAACGCTGGCTGTGTGGGGCCTGGCATTGAGTTCTGCGTGATGAAGAAGCCCGAGGCGGAGGGGATCGCTTCGGGCCATAGGCTCGAGGGGTGCCTGAGGGGGAAATTACGGTGACGGAAGAGCGCATTTACGAGGATTACGGCGATCTGCCGGAAGTGAAGCTCTCTGACCTCGAGCAGGATCAGGAACTTCTCGAGCTCGAAGAGGGCACACTGAGCGCCCGTCTCAGGCTCAGCTTCAAGGACATGCGGCGCGCGACGCGCCTGCTCCTCGACGAGAATCCAACGGAACCGCGGCTCCTCTTCTACGTCCTCATGTCGGACGTGATCTTCTTCCTGAATTTCGGCATGAAGTTCGCCGTCGCACCAGGGCAGAATGTCGAGAATGCGCTGCCCTCGGAACTGGCGAGCGCCATCGGTGGGCTCGTTGCGATCTGCTTCCTGCTGCGCACGGGCACGCTCTATATGTTCTCTGGCGCCACGGCCTTCGTCTGCCGTCAGTTCGGCGGCAAAGGGAGTTGGCGCGATACGCGAGCTGGCATCTTCTGGGCGAGCCTTGTCGCGGCGCCCATCGGTGTGGCAGGCGCGCTCGTCGTGATCGTCATGGGCATCCTCGCGCCGCAGCTGCCCATTCTTGCGGAGCCGGTGGTGCAACTGCCGGCGCAGCTGATCGGGGTGATCGCCTTCGTGTTCTTCGTGTCCGCTTCGGTGGCCGAGAGCCACGGCTTCAAGAACACCTCACCGATCTTCATTGCGTTTTCGCTCCTGACGGTGGCGATCCTCGTCGCAGGGCTTTATCTGCTGGGGAGCCTGCGCGCCGCCTTTTGACTCTGCGACGTGCGGCAGACCCGCAGACCGGCCTTCAGGAGAGCCTAGGTGATCGTCGAGTTGTTCCGCCGCATGGTGGAGGGCCTCTTTTCCCCCCGCCGCTCGGCCCGCGCGCTGCTGGCGCAGAAGCTGGGGCTCGACACCGCGGTACAGTTCGCCGTGCTCGCCTACTGCCTCACTGCGATGCTGGGTGTCCTCGTGCCCGGCATTCGCGATGACGAGGCGCTCGGGAACAGCCTGCCTATCGGAAGCCATGTGCTGAGCCTGATCGCCCAGGTCATGATGGTCGGTATCATCGGCATGGCCATCTGGGGCATCGGCACGATGTTTGGCGGTAAGGGCAGCCGCGAGCAGGCGATGGTGCTCGTCGGCTGGCATACGCTGGTGACAACGCTCTTGGCGCCGCTATTCCTTTTTGGCACGGCGGCGGCGGCAGGTGGCGAGCCGGGTGAGCTGCCGGTCGCGGTGGTCTTCGTCTTTGCAGTCGCGGTCTCGCAGTACCTCTGGGTGCTGGCCTGCTACACCATGGAATTGCATGGCTTTCGCAGTCCCTGGGGCGTGCTGGGCGTGATGGTCGCAGTCGCCATGCTTTTCTCGACCGCCGTGCTTAGTTTCGTGGGAACGACGGGCGCCTGAGACGCGCTGCCAGAACGAGAGAGCTTCCATGTACGACGTCGACCGCATCCGGCAGGACTTTCCGATCCTCGAGCGCGAGGTGAACGGTGTGCCGCTTGTCTATCTCGACAGCGCGTCCTCGGCTCAGAAACCGAAGGCGGTGCTGGACAGGGTCCAAAAAGCCTATGGTGAGGAGTATGCCAACGTCCATCGCGGTCTGCACACGCTCTCGAACATCTCGACCGAGCACTACGAGGCTGTGCGCGGGACGATCGCGCGGTTCCTCAATGCGGGTGAGGACGAGATCATCTTCACCCGCGGCAGCACCGAGGCGATCAACCTCGTCGCCTATGCCTGGGGACGGCACCTGAAGGAGGGGGACGAGATCGTCCTCTCCATCATGGAGCATCACGCCAACATCGTGCCCTGGCATTTCCTGAGGGAGCGGCACGGCATCAAGCTCACCTGGGTGCCGGTGGACGATCAGGGTGCGCTGGATGCGCAGGCGGTGATCGACGCCATGGGGCCGCGCACGAAGCTCGTGGCTGTGACGCATATGTCGAACGTGCTGGGCACCGTGGTGGATGTGAAGACCATTGCCGCGGCGGCGCGGGAACGCGGGATCGTGACCGTGATCGACGGCTCCCAGGCCGCGGTGCACATGCCGGTCGACGTCGCGGATCTGGGCGTCGATTTCTATGCCATCACCGGCCACAAGCTCTATGGGCCCAACGCCAGCGGCGCGCTTTTCGCGCGGCGGGAGCGGCAGTCGGAGATGCGGCCCTTCCAGGGTGGCGGCGACATGATCCGGGAGGTGCATACCGACCGGGTCGAGTACCAGGACGGGCCGATGAAGTTCGAGGCGGGCACGCCCGCCATCGTACCGATCATCGGGCTTGGGGCGGCGATCGAGTATCTCGAAGGCATCGGCATGGAGAATATCGCCGCCCATGAGTCCGCGCTGCGCGACTACGCCCAGGAACGGCTCGACGGGATCAACTGGCTCACGAGCTTTGGCGATGCGCCGGGTAAGGGGGCAATCTTCTCCTTCGCCCTCCAGGGCGGGGCGCATCCGCACGATATCTCGACGGTGGTGGACAAGAAGGGTGTCGCGGTGCGGGCGGGTCATCACTGCGCGCAGCCGCTGATGGAGCATCTGGGCGTGAACGCGACCTGCCGGGCGAGCTTCGGGATGTACAACACCAAGGCCGAGGTCGACCGGCTGGTCGAGAGCCTCGAGCTCTGCCACGAGCTCTTCGGGTAGCGCCTCGGGTCTTGTTCCGCCGTCACTCGCTTTGGGCGAAGGGACCAACACGAGGTGTCACATCAGGAAGCTGATGGCGACGTCGCACGGTTGCGGACGCGAGCCCTGCGCCTCGGTCGTTAGCCATTTGTCCGCCCGGCGAGTTCGGTGACATGCTCCGCAGCCCTGCGTCGGCACCAGAATGAGAGGCCGAGACAGGCCCAGCCGAGCGCGCCCTGGGCGTGCGCGGCCAGCGTGGCAGGTCCGGTGAAGCTCAGCAGTTCGAGGAGTGTAAGCGGTCCCGGTGGCCAGCGGATCACGCCCTGGACCGGCAGGCCCGGGAACACTGCCGTGTAGTAGGTGTAGTAGAGCTGGGGCGAGAGCCATAGGAAGACCCACCACAGCGCGAGGGCTCCGGCGACGGGCGGATTGAATACAGAGCGGGTTTTCGAGACTGCGCGTACTGCACCGAGCAGTGCTGCAGCGAGCGCTGTCGAGAGGACAGCGAGGGCGAAAGCTGCCATCGGTGAAAGCGTGAAGAACGAATCGTTTGCATACATTTCGGAATTCCGCGGTGGATTACGCTACGTAGCATCTGTCGATATTGCGTCCCGAAGACTGGAAAGCCGACAGGAAATGCGTGGAAAAGATGCAAATGCGCAATCTTTCTGCGCAACACCCTGTCGCAACGCATCAAATACAACGAAGATGCTGCGGTGCAACCGGTACCATCGCGTGCAGACGTGAAGAGAGAGGTCGTTACGATGCCTTGTGCCCCAGTGAAGCCGGCCAAGATGGCCGAGCCCCAGGTCGAGCCGTTTGCCTTCGCCGCTGATCCGCAGAACCTCGCAGCTCTCTGGAGCATGCCGTTCCGTGCGATGATGGTGGTGATGACGGAGGCGATGCGACCCTATCGCTGAGACGAAAAGTCCCGGGCCGCCATCGGCCCGGACAAGAATGCGCTGTCGTCCGGGCGTTTCTCCATGGGCCAAGACCACGGAAAGCGTCACGGATAAGCTCACTGGGCGGGACGCAGCACCATCTCTCCGAGCGCGCCTAACCTGGCATCCTGATCGTCCATCGACATCAGTACCGTGTCGCCCCGCGCCCACAACTCCGCCATATCGTCGTAGTGCCGCGAGAGCGGATGGCCCGACTGCCCAGTCGCGATGATGATCTGGCTCCGGTCCGGGTCGGCGAAATCGACCGCCATGCGCAGGCCCGAGGCGTGGACGTTCTTGAAAGGCTCGGGGCCCCGGCCTTCCGTCGCACCTCGCAGGATCGTGAAATCGCTGCCGGACGTCTCGTTCCGGATGGAGACGAGCCAGCCGAGCGGGCCGGCATAGCTGAGCGGTACATGCGGGTGCTCGGCCGCGTGGGCGGCCCCCCAGCGCCATCCCTCCGGGTTAGGGCCGTAATCGCGCACGAGGCGGGCGATGGCGTCGTCCAGAGCGGCTTCGATGATCGCGGGGCATTCCTCGCGCTCCGGCGTCTTGTCGATGTCGCACCAGATGCCGGCGCCGTCCACGTCCTTCAGCACACGCTCGATGAAGAGGGGACGGACGCCCTCGGCGAGCGGCATCAGGGCGCCGAGTTCGTCAGAGGCGAGCTTCAGGGTGAGCTGGCGCAGCCACTCGGCGAAGATCAGGGGCTCGGGCCGGTTCCGGTCCATCGACCCGTTCCAGTCGGCGAGGAGCGCCAGCGCTTCTGATCGCCGTGCGTTCGGGCCCGCGGGGGTCGCGCTCTCCCGCCCCTCCCGCCACCAGAGGTCCCGCGCCACCAGCGGCAGGATGCTCCGCGCCATCTCCGACACGGCATCGGTCTGCAGGGCGAGGAAGCCGTTCAGGCTGTGCCACTCGCGCGCCGAGAGCTCCTTTTCGAGCCGCTGGATGCGGTAGGGCAGGTCGAAGTCGTAGCTGATGTGGTCCGGGAACTCAGCGTCGGTGACGCGGTTGTTCGCGTTCGCGAGGCCGCCGGAGCGTGGGCGGAATAGGCGCGGGTTGTCCTCGGCAGGGCGGATACCCTCCCAGGCCGTTGTCTCGACCCAGCCGGGGGAGGGGACGCGGCCTGCTGTCGGGCTGTCGGCGCGGCGCTTCGGCAGCGCCCCTGCCAGCACGATGCCGATATCCTCGCGATCCGCGATCAGCACGTTCTGAGCGGGCGCCCGGACGCCCGAGGCGAGCTCCATTGCCTCCTCGACCGTACGTGCGCCCATGAGGGCGAAGGCGGCCGAAAAGGTGCGGTCCTCGTCCTCTAGGGCGGTCCAGCGGATCGCGGCGACATGCCCCTCTGGCGTAATGGCTTCGGCGCCGAAGAGATCGTTGTCCAGCACAGGGCCGTTGCGGGAGCGGCGCACGGTCGTCGTGATGGTCTCGGCGCCGCGCTGCTCGATCCGGATCTGGCGCTCCTCGAAGCGCTCCCAGCCATCGGGCGTCCGATAGCGGGAAGGGTCATCCGGGTCCAAGCGCTCGATGTAGAGGTCCTGATCGTCCGCTGCCGCAGTGGTGAGCCCCCAGGCAACCTCTCTATTCCGGCCTACCAGCACGAGCGGCGCGCCGGGCAGCGTACCGCCCATGACCGCGACATCCCCGCCCTGGATATCCGCAAGATACCAAAGCGACGGCGCCGAGAGCCATAGATGCGGGTCTGCGGCGAGCAAAGGTCGGCGGGAAGCGGAACGGCTGCCGTCAACGGCCCAGGCATTCGACGCACCTGCCAGCTCCGGGCTTGGGGCCGGGCCGAGCGCCGCGAGAAGCGGATCGATCTCTGCAGAGGCGAAGTCCGCTGCCGGGAACGGCGCGTCGAAGAGGCTCGCGAAGCGCGGCAGCTCGGTGATCGCGCCCTCGGGCACTTCCGGCAAGATGTCCGCCACCCGCTCGGGCGAGAGCTGCAGGAGAAAACGCGCGCGCCGGATCTCCGAGCGCGCGGCACCGGAGAGACGCATGGCCATCATCTTCAGCACGCCCAGGCTGTCCGCCGGGGTCCAGGGTGAGAGCCCCTCATCGCCGAAGAAGAAGAACTCCGGTGCACCGCGCCCCTTCGCCTGCTCGAAGAGATGCCGCATCCAAGCGTTCACCCCCTCCGAGTAGGCCTGCAGCGCCGCCTGTGTCTCAGCGTTTTGAAAGGGCAGCGAGCGGGAGGCATGGCCGTAGAGATCGAGTGTCTTCACCAGCCGGTCGAGCCGTGCGGTCTGGGGGCCGAGCAGCGTCGAGAGCCTGCCTTGAGCCGCGCGGCGATTGACCTCCATCTGCCACAGCCGGTCCTGCGCATGAACCATGCCAAGGGCGAAGTAGGCGTCCTCAGACGTCGCCGCCCGGATATGCGGGATGGCCCACCGATCGCGGATGACCCGAACCTCCTGCTGCAGGCCGCGCGCCGACACCTCGACCCCGAAATCGGGAAGAGAGCGCTGAAGGAGGTAATAGCCGAGGGTAAGCGCCACGGCGGACAGCGCAGCTACTGCTGCAAGACCGCGGAGAACCCAGGTGAGGATCAGTCTCATCGCGCCCCGTTCGCTGCCGCCCCGGCGCAGCTTCCTCGCCTCAGCCCGATCCCTGTGGCAGCCGGATCTCCGTTCGGCTGAAGCCGCGCCGAAGGGTTGACCGCGCCGCAGGACACGCCACTCTTCGCAGCGCCGGTGTCGCCTGTTCTCGCGGATCGAACCCTGTCAGGCAACGGGGCGCGTGCGCGAAACGATGCCGCCGGTCGGGACGTGGCCGCCGCCGCGCCTTGAGGGACACCGAAATCGATGGTCACGACAAGAAAGGGCGCGGGATGGCGACGGTCAGTTTTCTGGGACTAGGGGTGATGGGCTATCCGATGGCGGGGCACCTCGCCGCCAAGGGCCACACGGTGAAGGTCTACAATCGCACGACCGCGAAGGCGGAGAAATGGGCGGGCGAGCATGGCGGCAGCTTCGGTGCGACCCCGCGGGCGGCAGCCGAAGGCTCGGAGATCGTCTTCGCCTGCGTCGGCAACGATGACGATCTCCGCTCGGTCGTGCTGGGTGACGACGGTGCCTTTGCTGGCATGGGCGCCGGCACGATCTTCGTCGATCACACGACCGCCTCGGCCAATGTCGCGCGCGAACTCCATTCGGTAGGCAAGGAGAAGGGGATCGACTTCATCGACGCGCCCGTCTCCGGTGGTCAGGCTGGGGCTGAGAACGGCGTGCTGACGGTGATGTGCGGCGGGGACGCGGCCCCTTACGCCAAGGCCGAGCCCGTGATCGACGCCTTCGCCCGGTCCTGCCGGCTCTTGGGCCCCTCTGGCTCAGGTCAGCTGACGAAGATGGTGAACCAGATATGCATCGCGGGCCTTGTCCAGGGGCTGTCCGAGGGCCTCGGCTTCGCGCAGGCCGCGGGGCTCGATGGGCGTGCGGTGGTAGACGTGATTTCCAAGGGTGCTGCGGGATCGTGGCAGATGGAGAACCGCTACGAGACGATGCTGGACGACAAATTCGCGTTCGGCTTCGCCGTCGACTGGATGCGCAAGGATCTCGGCATCTGTCTCGATGAGGCAAAGTCGAACGGCGCCCGCCTGCCCGTGACCGCACTCGTCGACCAGTTCTATGGCGAAGTACAGGACATGGGCGGTGGGCGGTGGGATACGTCTTCGCTCATCAAGCGGCTGAAGCGCTAAGAGAGACGATGGCGCGGCATCGCCCAAAGATCGGGGTCTCCGTTTCGGCGCGCACCGGCTGGCGGGTTTTTCCGTTCTTCTCGTGGGCGATCTGGCGCGCCGGCGGGCGTGCCGTGAAGATCCAGACGATCGGGCGGCGCAACAACCTCCAGGGGCTTGACGGTGTCGTCATCGGTGGCGGTGACGATATCAGCGCCGATCTCTATGGCGGGCGCCTGAAACCGGATGTGAAGTTCGACCTTGCGCGGGACGAGCTGGAGTTGCGCCTCATCGCGGAGGCAGAGGCGCGTCACCTGCCGATCCTCGGCGTCTGTCGCGGAGCGCAGCTCATCAACGTCATGCGCGGCGGGTCGCTGCATGTCGATATCCACGAGAGCTACCCGGAGGCCACGCGATACTGGACGCCTCTCCCCCGCAAAAGGATCCGCGTCGCCGAAGGCTCGCGTCTCGGTAAGGTCTTCGGTACGGCGCCGTCTGAGGTAAATTCGCTCCACAACCAGTCGGTCGATCGACTGGGCCATGCGATGGAGGCAGTCGCTTGGGACGAGGCGGGCATCGTCCAGGCCGTCGAGTGCCGCGCCACGCCGCGCTACGTCATCGGGGTCCAATGGCACCCCGAGTACCTCGTCTTCTCGAAACGCGACTGGCAGCTCTTCCGCGTGCTCGTCGAGAACGCTGCAAGCCCGAAGGTGACTGCAGAGACCGAAACCGAGACCGACCTGGACGAACAGCTGCCACCGCTCCCGACCAGCGTCTAAATCTGGGCGCGCCGCCGCCGCTGGGCGCCAAGAAAATTTCAATTTTCTTGGCAAATTCCTTGGAAGGAATTTGGCGCCCAGCTGCGAAGATCGTGCCCTAGCGGGCGATCTTGCTGTATTTTGCCCCTTCGATGCTCGCTCCGGCGAGAAGACCGCCCTGCGCGAAGACGAAAGCGACGATGGGCTGCTGGAGCACGGTCGAGTCCGAGCCGAGCTTGGCGCCCTTGTCCAGCACCGTCACCTCGGCATCGACGCCGGCTTCCCATCCGTCGGAGCGGCGGAACTTCTCGAGTGCGTCGCGGCTCAGAAAGAAGAGCGCATGGCTCGATTCCTCGATGCCCGCCTGGAGGCCCACTGAGGCGCCGCCGAGAGAATAGTACTGGGCCGTGGCGCCCTTGCCGTTGCCGGTATTCAGGCGGAGCGCCCCTTCGCCGTATCGGGCGCCCACGATGAAGCCGCCCTTCACGATGTCGGGCATCACGAGGATGCCATGGGCCTTGCCAGCGAGTTCGCGCGAGCCCGGCACATCCTTGTAGAGTTTCTCCAGCGCGAGATCGACACGGGTCTCGATCACGGCTGCTTCCTCCGCGACGGCGGTTATCGGTGCCAGGGTCGAGGGCAGGGCGACTGCGGCGCCGAGGGCGCTGGCGAGGACGGCGGCGGCGAGGGGGTGGTGGGCACTTTTCATGGTGTTCTCCACTTTTCTGCTCGGATCGCCATCCGCGTGGCGACAGTCCCAATATCGGGCGTGCTGCGCAGGCTCACAAGCGCGGACTGCGCGGACCGCCAACCACCCTTGCCATTTCCGTGAGGCCACGCAGTTTGGAGAGAGCCGGACGTAGAGGGAGAGCAGGCGCATGACGGTCGAGATCGAAGCTTCGCTCAATGTCCTTGGTGATGAGCTCGTCGATTGCAGCCATGCGCCGAAGACCGGGTTCTTTCGCAACGGTTGCTGCGATACCGGCCCGCTTGATCGAGGCAGCCACACGGTCTGCGCGGTCATGACCGACGACTTCCTCGCCTTCTCGAAAGACCGCGGCAACGATCTCAGCACGCCGCGACCCGAGTTTGGCTTTCCCGGTCTGAAGGAGGGCGATCAGTGGTGCCTATGCGCTGCGCGGTTCCTCGAAGCCTATGAGGCCGGGGTGGCGCCGCGCGTCTCGCTCCGTGCAACGCATCGCCGCGCGCTCGACATCGTACCGATCGACGCGCTGCGGGAGTGCTCGCTCGAACAGACCTGAGGGTCGGTCGACGTGCCGGCCGGCTTAGCTGCCGAGGCCGAGCACGCGGGCAAGGGTGCCGAAGAAGTCGTACCCGTTGCCGCCGCCGCCGCTCCTGCTACCACCACTGCCGCCAGTACCGCCACCTGAGCCGCCGCCGCTTCCGCCAGAGCCACCGCCTCTTCCGCCTCCGCCACCCGGGGCATCGATGAAGCGTTCGTCGGCGACACCCTTTCGGCCGCTGCCGCCACCTCCGCCCCCGGACTTCGATGCCTGGCGCTTCTTGTGCTCTTCGGCGATGCCGATCGTGCCGACACCGGTGGATTTACCGCCGCCTCCGGCCATGAAGCCGCCGGGGCCGAAGGCCAGAAGCACGAAGATGATGGCTGCCAATCCGCCGATGACCTTGATCGCGTTCCCCATGACCCCCTCCAGGTCCTCGTCCAATGCCGACGGCGCATAGCACCCATACGGCGCAAAAAAATGGCAGCGCCGACTTTGCTCAGCCCGACGCAGCTTCCCCGCAACTGCCGGGCGGCACCGGCACTTCGGCGAAGAGCTCGTTGCTCTTGTCGATGAAACTGTAGACGAATGTCATCCCGTGACGGGACATCCACTCGAGATCCGGATCGCTGCAAATCGACTGCTCGATGCTATTGAACACTGACTGCTCCACGGCCTCGACCCCGATCTCGTCCTGTCCGACGGATAAGGAGTAGAAATAGTGGAACGTCTCCTCGCGCGCTTCCACGCCCACGAGCTTGGTTATCTCGTTCGCCTGCTGGGGCAGATTGGCACGCAGCTGCGCCTCCAGCGCCTTCGCCCGCGTCTCCATCTGGCCGCGGATCGAGGCCGGTCCCCCGGTCAGCTCCTGAAAGATCGGCCTGCCGAGGAGGACAAAGAGTGCGAAGCCGAGAACGGCGGCGGCAATCAGCGAGATACGGCCAAGCATGCGGCCTCCGTCAAACGAGCCTGCTCTGCTCCAGGGCCGCGCGCACGAAATCGGCGAAGAGCGGATGCGGCTCGAAGGGTTTCGATTTCAATTCCGGGTGGAACTGTACCCCAAAGAACCATGGATGGTCTGGAATTTCCACGATCTCCGGCAATCTGCCATCCGGGGACATGCCCGAAAAGCTTAGACCGCTGGCTTCCAGCGCCTTGCGGTACTTTACGTCCACCTCATAGCGATGACGGTGCCGCTCGCTGATCGCGAGATTGCCGTAGATCTCTGCCACCTGGCTGTCCGCCGTGAGCGCGGCGTTGTAGGCTCCGAGGCGCATGGTGCCGCCCTTGGCATCCGTGACTGCGCGCTTGACCGTGCGGTTGCCCTCCAGCCACTCCTTGAGGTGATAGACGACCGGCTCGAAGCGGCGCTTGTCGCCCGTCAGCCCCGCTTCATGGTCGAACTCCTCCGAGCCCGCACCGGAGAGACCTGCGACGTTGCGCGCTGTCTCGATCACCGCGAGCTGCATGCCGAGGCAGATGCCGAGATAGGGCACGTTGCGGGTGCGCGCGAATTCGGCCGCGCGCACCATGCCCTCCGTCCCGCGCTCGCCGAAGCCGCCTGGAACGATGATGCCGTGAAAGCCCTCGAGCGAGGGGGCCGGGTTCTCCCGCTCGAAGATCTCCGCATCCAGCCACTCTGCGCTGACCTTCACGCGGTTCGCGATGCCGCCGTGGGTCAGCGCCTCGGCGATGGATTTGTAGGCGTCCTCGAGCTGCGTGTATTTACCAACCACGCCGATGCGCACTTCGCCATCCGGGTTGTGGATCGCATCGACAACACCCTCCCACATCTCGAGCTTGGGGCGCGGAGCAGGGGTGATGCCGAAGGCGTCGAGCACCGCCTGGTCGAGCCCGACCTCGTGATAGGCGAGCGGGGCTTCGTAGATGCTCTTTAGGTCCCTCGCCGGCACGACCGCATCCGCGCGGACATTGCAGAAGAGCGCGATCTTCTCGATTTCCTTCTCGGGGATCGGATGCTCCGTCCGGCAGACGAGCACGTCGGGCGCAATGCCGATGGAGCGGAGCTCCTTGACCGAGTGCTGGGTTGGCTTGGTTTTCAGCTCCCCGCTCGCCTTCACATACGGCAATAGCGTGAGATGCATGAAGATCGCCTGACCGCGCCCGCGCTCCTGCGCGAATTGGCGGATCGCCTCGAAGAAGGGCAGCCCCTCGATATCGCCGACCGTGCCGCCGATCTCGCAGAGCATGAAGTCGACCTCGTTCTCCCCGATGGCGAGCCAGTCCTTGATCTCGTTCGTGACGTGCGGGATCACCTGGATCGTCTTGCCCAGATAGTCGCCACGCCGCTCCTTCTCGAGCACCTGCGAGTAGATCCTGCCGGAACTCACGCTATCAGTGGATCGCGCTGCGACGCCGGTGAAGCGTTCGTAGTGACCGAGGTCGAGATCGGTTTCTGCGCCATCATCGGTGACGAAGACTTCGCCATGCTCGAAGGGGCTCATCGTGCCTGGATCGACGTTCAGGTAAGGGTCGAGTTTACGGAGACGGACGGTATAGCCGCGGGCCTGCAGGAGGGCGCCGAGCGCGGCGGCCGTGAGCCCTTTGCCAAGCGATGAAACGACGCCGCCCGTGATGAAAATGTATCGTGCCATGCCCGCTGCCCCCGCAGATATCGTGCATCCCTCCAGCGGAGACGCATCATGTACCACGGGAGAATGTGTCTACGGGATTCCCTTCCGCAGGGCAAGCGAGCCGCGCGCCGCATGGCGCGTTTGCGACCTCTGTACCGCGCATGACCCCGGAGTCCTTTGCGGGCTGCCAGGAGGTCCCGGGTCAAGCCCGGGACGGCGGAGGCTTCATGAGCCGCTCAGAAATCGTCGCCAAAGCGCCAGTTCATCGCCGGCAGTTTCTCTACGATCTCGAAGCTCAAGGTATGGCTGAAGCTGCGGCCGTAGCGGTCGATCGTGGTGACCTCCATGCTGTGGACCCCGGCAGGCAGGCCGGCCGGCAGATCGACGCGCCAAAGATGGGACGAGCCGCGTGTCAGCATCCAGGGCAGGAAGGGACCGGCGACCTCGCTCGCCCAGTGTGTGCCTTGCCAGGTTTGATAGCCCGCCGTGGCGTCCCCGCCCGTTGTAGAGCGAAAGGTCTGGCGGCCTTGCGTCGCCTGCTTGGCGAGGGCCAGGGGATCGGCATGCTCTGGACCCCTGAGCGCTTCCTCCCCTTCGCCCCGCTGCGTGCGCGTGGCCCGCATCGGGGAGGCGCCATCGATGCTGACGGTCACCACGGACTGGTCCGAGCCGTTCCAGACATTGACGGCGACCCAGGTGCCGCCCACGAGATCTTCCCGCGTGATCATGTTCATGTCGCCGAGATCGTTGATCGTGACGGGCGGCAGCTCGTTCGCCGGGACAGGTTGGGTATCGACGAAGGCAAAGAGCTTTTCGGCCCACGCCCTAAAGCGCGGGGTGTTGAAGGAGGCGTGGAGCTGTTCGTCCGTGCTCCGGCCAAACGCCTGGTAGGTGTCCGTATAGGATGCGCCGTCGAAGCTCAGGGTATAGAAGCCCCGCGGGCTGCCGAGGCGCTGGGTGCCGTGGGGTATGCCCTGGTCGTTGAGGTCGCCTGCCCACCATGACGCGGAAACCCCGCCGGTGATGATCTTGTGAAAGGCCACGGGTCCGGTGCCCGTCACCTTCTCCCATCCCTGGTAGTGCTCGCCGGGCAGGATCTGCTCGGTCGTGTGCGTGTGGCCCGAGAGGCCGAGGGCAGGTCTGTCGCCGACAATGTCGTAGAGTTCTTGAAGGTTGTCCGTCTGGTGCTTCACAGCTTCCTGATCGGTGAAGGTCACGAAGGGGATGTGAGCGCTGAGCACGATCAGCCGGTCCTGCGGCACCAGTGCCAGATCGGCGCGCAGCCAGTCTAGCTGCCGCTCGCTGATGAGGCCGTTATAGGTAGGCTTAGCGCCGGGATCGCAGTGCGGTTGATCGTCGATGCCGTTGCAGGGGTAGTGCACGTTGTCGAGAACGACGAAGTGCACCTTCCCGATATCGAAGGAGTAGTATTCTGGGCCCCACTCCCGCCGGAACGTGTCGGCGCTGTGCTGGTCCGTCTCGGCATCGAAGTCGATATCGTGGTTGCCGGCCACGAAGTACTGCGGCACGCCGCCCTGAGCGATGATCGCCTTGAAGCGCGGGAAGAGGGAGAGGTCGTCGCCCATCACGTCGCCCTCGAAGATCAGGCATTCGGTGGCGCTGTTGTCCCGGGCTGCAAGCATCGCGCTGACAGTGTCGCGCACATAGCCGATCTCGCGGTTCGAGTAAGGCTGCGTATCGCCGAAGACGAGGCATTCGAACTGGTCGCCCACATCGTCCGCGACAAGCGGGAAGTTGATCGCCTCAGGCAGCGGTCCCGTCGGCGCGATCCCGCCGAAGCGCAGGGGGGGAGAGCCGGCTTCCTTATGGATATAGGCGAACTGGGGGACGAGGTCGTCCGAGACGGGGGTCGCGTAGCCTGCCGGTTTGGTGACGAAGACGTTCATGTCGTCGTAAGCGGGCAGGGCATACGTCCCGTCAGCCGCCGTCATGATGAGTTCCCGGCCGTTCGAGACGAGTACACCGGCGATGCCGGGCTCACCTGCGTCCAGCTTGCTGTTGCGGTTGAGGTCCTCGAAGACCGTGCCGCGTGCCTCGTCTCCGCCGCCCGTCCCGACCGTCTCGACCGAACCGATATAGGCGATGTCCTTCGCCACGGCGGTGCCTGCGATTAGGGACACCAAGGTGGCGACGGCGCTTGGGTTGAGACGGGGCATGGGAGGGGCTCCTGATCGGGTCGAACGCCCTCAGTCTGCCCTTTCCCTGCGATGCCTGCATGTCCCGACGGACACGTTTCGGTGTCGGCTTTCGGAACCGTCGCCGATTAGCTGTGGATAACGTAGAGCCCGCCGAGAATGAGCGCGACGCCGGCAAAGTACTTCCAGCCAAGCGGCTCCCCGAAGGCGGCCATCGACAGGATCGGCACGAAGAGAAAGCCGAGGGCGTTGAAGGTGTAGGCGAGGCCGACGGGTGCCGTGCGCAGCGCGAAGATCCACATGAGCGCGCCGGTCCCGTAGAGCACCATCGCCGCAATAAAATAAGGATCGAAGAAGACGTGGATAAGCGTCCGGTCCTCCGACCAGCGCGAGCCCACCATCTTGAAGAGAAGCTGGCCGAACGAGACCATGAGCGGCGTGCCGATGAGGAACGCCCAGGCAAGCGGCGGGATCGTGTGGGAAAGCATGGGCGCTACTCCGTCGTGGCCGCGTCAGCGGCGCGTGCGCTCGATGGATCTTGGGGCTCACCACCGATTGGGTTCATATCGGATGGCAGGTAGGCGACATAGCCGCCGTAACGCTGGCGCTGCGGATAGTGTTCTCGGATCGCCGCGAGCACCGTCTCGGGGAAGCTCGCGTGCTCGCGACTGTCCTCCACGGTGGTCCGGATGACGAAGAAGGCAAAGTCGTCGCGCTTGATGCGCTCAATGAGCGGGGTCGAGTCGTACCTGCCGAACGCCTCGAGATGCCCGTGGATCGCCCCTTCCCAGAGCACTTCCTTACCGGCGCGCAGGACCGCGACCATTTCCTCGGAGATCACGGGCTTCTCAGCCTCGGCGATCATCTGATCGAGGCCAGCATTACGGCCACCGGGCAGTACACTGTAGTCCCAGAAGACATAGCCCCGGGCGCCGCTGGCACCGAGGACTGCGACCAGCAGCGCGGCAATCAGAGGTGAGCGCGTCGTCAGCGCACGCGTCGCGAACAGCCTGCCGAGCGCAAGGGTTGCCAGCATGACCAGGGCAACGACCCACTCCATCAAGTAATTCACGTTCGACCCCTTCTTGAGGACGAGGGGAAGCGTTGCGCTGGCGGCGAAGAACAGCAGCAGTGCGAAGACGGTGAAGTGCAGGCCGCGCTCTTGGCGCATTTCCTGAAGGAACGCGCGCGGGCCGAGGCGCATCAGCATCGACCCGGTCTGAACGAGGAGGGCGACCATCGCGCCAAGGCCGGCTAGGACAACCGCGCCATCGGCTGCGATGAACTCCTCCACATGGCGGAGTTGTCCGATCTGAAACGGATTTATGTTGTAACCGACGACATGGGTGAGAAAGCGCCCCCCACTCATCACCATGAGCCCTGCAAGCGTGCCGAGACCGATGGCAAGGCAGATCCCCATGCTCTTGAGCGCGGTTCTCGGTGACAGCAGCAGCATCGTGCCGAAGACCGCCGCCGGCAAGGCAACGAAGCTCTGCTTGGAATAGAGCGAGATCGCGACGAAGACGGCTGTCACCCATACCATCGCAGGCTGGCGGTGGGCGCGCAGACCGGCCCAGGCCGCAATCGCTCCCGCAGCGAGTGCCACCATGTCCACCCGGGCCAGGAAACCCCAGCTCGCCACGGGCAGGCTGTCGACGATAAGGCCCGCTGCAATCAGACCGAGCATGCCGGCGACGACGATGTGGAGCGGATTGCGTTGCCGCATGAGCGCTTCGAACACCATTGCGCCGAAGACCGCCGCCGCGAGCAGCGTCATCAGAATGCTGAAGAGGCGCCCGCCGGCGAGCATGTCTTCGGTGAAGAGACCCGTGAACCACATCCCGACATGGAAGACGGGCGGGTAGTGGAAGACGATGTAGGGCTCCTCGGCCAGCGGCGCGTAGCCCTCGCCTCGCATGATCATGATGGCCTGCTGCCAGACGACGCCCTCGCCGTAGTCGATCTGCAAGGCACTGGTGGTCGCGTCGATGCTGACCCTCAGCCAGCCAAGAACGCGTCTGGCTAGGAGCCCGACGGCGACGATCATCAGGGCGATGGGCAGGAAGCCCAGCATGCGGTGCAACGGCGACGGGGTGCTGGCGTGACTTTCGCCGGGCTCTGTCGGGTTCTTCATTCGCCGGTCAGCGTCGCGGCTGCCAGCCGAAGGTGATGCCACGGATCATCTCGAGACCGACCGAGAGCGCACGCACATTGCTGGTGTTGCCGCCCTTGCTGAGCCCGACACGGCCGTGGAACGTGATCGGGCACTCCACGATCGACAGACCGAGCCCCATGACGCGATCCAGGAAATGGGCGTTGAAGGAGAGGTTCACGCGCCGGTCGAGATAGGGCATCAGGCCTTCGAGCGCGCTCCGGTGGCAGAGCTTGTAGGTCGTCCCGACATCCGTGATCGTCCCGCGGCCGAGATGCTTGGCCTCCAGCAGTTTGCCGACGAAGACGTTGCCGTAAAACATGAAGGTGGTGAGCTGGGTCTCGTTCTGGCGCAGCTTCTCCACCGTGCGCGTCCCATTCACCACGTCCGCATGCGGGGCATAGGCGAGCAGCTTGTCGATGTCGTAGGCGCGGAAGGTGCGGTCTCCCTCGCACAGCACCACGAGGTCGGTATCGTCGAATTTCAGCGCCTCGCTAAAGCAGCGCCAGACGCAGCTGCCATAGCCCGGTACGAGCTCGTTGAAGACGATGGCCCCTGCCTTCTCCGCCTCCTCGAAGGTCCGGTCCTTGCTGTTGTTGCTCACCACGATGACGCGCGCGACTTTGGGGTGCGCGGTAAAGTCCTCGACCGCGGGTCCAATCGCTTCTTCGTCGTTATAGGCGGTCAGGGCCACGGTGACCCTTCCATCCCCGATATCGACTTCGCGCACAGTACCGCCGCGCTTGCGCTCGAACATGATGAAGAGGTCGATGCTCGCGAGCACGAGCGAGAAGAACATCGGCATACCCGAGTACCAGACCAGCCACTCGCTGATCGGCGTGAAGGTCTCCATCCCCCCCATGTAGCGGGGAAAGACCATCAGGACGCCCGTCAGATACATCACCGTCGCGATGCAGAAGAGGTAGACGGCATAGAGGAGCAACGGCGGGTGCCATGAGTTCTTGGGCATGGGTTTCGGTGGAGCGATGCTCGTCGGATCCTGCGGCTCTGCAGCAGCGAGGCTTGCGTCAGTGCTCTCCGCATCCTTCATCGCGTTGCCTTCTGTCGCGTCAGCCTAGAGGTTTCGTCCGAAACGCTCCTTCCACCCAGCAAGCAATCATAGAAACGAAGCGCGCCAAAGGTGCCCGGTGCAATGCGACCAGCACCGCTCTAGCGGGCGTGGTGCCGCAGCGCAACATTGTCGTTATTCGGGTGCGGTGGCTCAATGGTCTTCGGTCGCGTCAGTCGCCCCGCTCGGTCGGCCCGACCATGCCCAGGAGCTTGTTGCGGCGCCGCTCGGCATGGATGAGCCAAAGGTTGCGCGCATAGATGAAGAAGCCGAGCGATTGTCCGAGAATGAAGACCGGATCGGCCCGCCAGATGGCATAGGCGAGGAGTACCGCCGCCCCACCGATGGAGAAGTACCAGAAGGCGACTGGAACGACAGAGCGCTTGGCCTTCTCCGACGCAACCCACTGCACCAGAAAACGCATCATGAATAGCGCCTGGCCGCCAAGGCCGATCATGATCCAGGCGAGCTCATAGCCCGTCTCAGCGCCGAGCGCGTTGGCGAGCCAGCTCATTTCGCGGCCTCGTCCTGATGCGTCACCTCCGCGACGCGGCGCCGTCGGATCAGCCACCAGACCCCAAAAAGATCGGTGATGCCGACGATGGCGCGGCCGATATTCGTGTATTTCGAGCTGCCGGCCTCCCGCGCGCGATGACTGACATCCACCAAGGCGACTCGGTAGCCTTCGCGCTTAACGAGCGCAGGCAGGTAGCGGTGCAGGTGATCGAAGAACGGCAACTGCAGAAAGAGGTCGCGCGGAAAAGCCTTGAGCCCGCAACCGGTGTCGCGCGTCTGATCTCTCAGCAGCCGTGCCCGCAGTGCATTCGCTGCGCGGGAGGCAAGGCGCTTCGACGTCGTGTCCTGCCGGCCTACGCGTTGTCCGGCGACGAGGCCGAGGCGTGGATCGGCATCGGGTGCGATCAGGGGAGCGACGAGTTTCGGGATCTCCGAAGGGGGGTTCTGCCCGTCCCCGTCGATCGTGCAGATGATCGGTGCCGTTGCCGCGATCACGCCTGAGCGCACGGCCGCGGACTGACCGGAGGGTTTGGCGTGGCGCACCTCCCGCAGCCACGGGTGCTGCTGGCGTGCGCTCGCGATCGCGTCCGCCGTGCCGTCGGTCGAACCATCGTTCACGAAGACAGCCTCGAAGGGCGCGAGATGGGCGCAGGCCGCGGCGATCTCCTCAGCCATCCGCGCCACGTTCTCCGCCTCGTTCAGCATTGGGGCCACGACGGTGAAGCGCGGTCGCTCGCTCATCTGCCCCACCCTTCTAGAAGCCTGCCGTAACGGTGAGAGCCCTATAGGCGGGTGGCACGGCGTTGGCCAGAGAGGGGCCTTCAGCGCGGGCTGCAGGCGTCGAAGCGCGGGTCGTCGAGCGTCATCAGCGTGACGGTCTCGGTGCGCCCGCGATTGTAGTTGAAGTAGCTGTGGCTGCCGCGGGGGATGAGCATCGGTGCATCGTCACCTCGCGCCTCGGCGAGGCTGCCGGCGGAGCGGCCTTCGAGGAGGAGCAGCGTGCCGGGCTCCTCGGACAGCGCGCGAGCGGCTTCCTCGGGTCGTGCAAGCAGCGTGTCGGTCCCAGCCCGGAAGACGAGGGAGGGTTCGCGATAGCCAAGCGAGACCAGCGGCCCGGTGGCGCAGGCGCGGTAGGGTTCGGCGAGCGCCACCAGGCGCGGCGTGGCAAAGGCCGTGCCGAGCGAGGGCAGGCCGAATTGCAGCACAGCCGCGAAGATGGCGAGGGCGGCCGCGATGCTTGCCCCCGCCTGAGCCTTGAGGTCGCCCTCCAGCGCCCGGCTGGCGGCGGCGAGCGCGAGGATCGCGCCGAGGAGGCCGAAGAGGGCGGCGAAAGGCGCTGGCCACCCCTCGAGCATGATCGGCAGGATGACGGCGGCAAGCCCCAGCACCACGCCCGGCAATGCTGTCAGGGTCGCGGAAAGACGGCGCATCCAGCGCTCCTTGGGCGCGGGGCCGAGGGTGATGTACCAAGCCACCAGACCTGCGAGGGCCGGGTAGAGCGGCAGGACGTAGTGGGGCAGCTTCGTCGGCACGAGTTCCAGTACCAACCAGAAGGGTACGACCCAGCAGGCGAGAAAGAGGATCGGCAGCCGCGTCTGCCATCGATTGCGCGCGGCCCAGGCAAGGCCGAGCGCGCCCGGCAGGAACGCCGCCCAGGGCCAGAACGTGCCCCAGACGATGAGGCTGTAGAGCCCCGGCGGGCCCCAGTGCTTTTCCTGCCCTTCCGCGACCTTGCCGAGAAGGTCGCGCCCAACTGCCTCCTCGAAAAACGCCCCATCCGAGATCACCCAGATCGCCGACAGCCAAGGGGTCACCAGCGTCGCCGTCAGAACGAGCCCGGGCAGGGGGCGGAGGGACGCGAGACTCGGCAAAGGCGCGCGTTGCACGCGGCGCAGGATGAGGAAGCCGATCAGCGCCAGTGCCGCTATGGTCGGGATGACCGGTCCCTTCAACAGGATCGCCGCCGCCATGGCGAGCCAGAAGACGAGCCAGGTGAAACGGCTCGCCGTCTCCGAGCAGATCCGGGCAAGCGCCCCCATGGCAAGGACGGCCGTGAGCGCCATGGCGGCGTCGGTCTTGGCGATGGTCGCCTCCGCCGCGGCCAGCACGATCGTCCCGAAGGCTATCCCCGCGAGGAGCGCTGCGTCAGGTCTTAGAAGCGGGCGGAGAGCCCAGACGGTAGCCATGGCTGCGAGCACGATGCCTAGGACGGACGGCAGCCGGTAGGCCCAGATGGGGGCATCGGCGCCGCCGAAGGGCAGCGTGCTGCCGGCTTGCAGCCAGTAGATGCCGATTGGCTTCTTCCAGCGCGGCGCATCCTGAAAGCGGATGTCGACATAGTCGCCGCTCTCCATCATCTGCTTCGTCGCCTGGACGAAGCGCCCCTCGTCCCGGTCCGTCACGGGAAGCGTCGCGGTGCCGGGTAGGGCCGTGGCGAGCGCGACGAGACCTGCGATCAGGGGCCCGCGCCAAGGCCGCGCCGTGCCCCAGGTCAGTACTCGGGTCAGAAGCAGTCCGAGGAGCTGCCCCGCCCGATCCAGCATGCCGGCCAGCGCCGTCATGCGCGTGCTGCGATCATTCCGCGGCGGGTGGCGTGGCAGGAGGCAGGAGGGAGCCGGCGCCGAGCGGGTTCTCCTCGCCGTCGCTATCGGACAGACCCGGCAGCGGGATTTCGATCTCGTCGCTTGGCAGGCTGAAATCGTCTGTCACCGATCCCGTGCCGCCGCCGCCGGACAGGATCGTCAGCGTGATCGAGGTGCAGATGAAGGCGATGGCAAGGCCCCAGGTCACCTTGCTTAGCGCCGACGCCGCGCCGCGCTGCGAGACCAGCCCGCCGCCGCCACCGCCGATCCCCAGCGCGCCACCCTCGGAACGCTGCAGCAGGACGACCGCGATCAGGCAGAGCGCGATGATCAGGTGGACGACGAGGACGACGCTCTCCATGGAGCCTCCGCAAGGTTCTCTCTCAAGCCGCGCCTCTTAGCGTCGCTGCGCTCGCCTGTCGAGACGGGCGGGCATCGCGAGAGGGCACCGTCACGCGGCTGAGATCCCGCCGTTCACGCTGATCGCCTGACCTGTGATGCGGCGTGCGGCGGGGGAGGCGAGGAAAAGGGCGAGGGCCGCGAGATCCACCGCCTCGGTCGGCCCGAGGGCTGCGAGCGGCCGGGCCTTGGCGAAGAGCTTGGCGGAGAAACGGCCCTCCTCCATCAGCCGGGCCGTCAGCGGCGTGCCCTCGACCAGCGACGGCGTGATGACGTTCGCGCGGACACCGTTGCGCTTCGCCTCCATCGCGAGCGTTCGCGTGAACTGGATGATCGCGGCCATGCCCGCGCCGATCACCGCCTCGCCCGGGGTCGCGACCTTCCCTGCATCCGACGCGATGCTGAGGATCGTCCCCCTCCCCTCCGCCATCATGCCGGGCAACACCGCACGGGCGGCGTAGAGGAAAGGAGCGAGATCGTGCATCAGCCCGGTGCGGATATCCTCGAGACTTTGGCGGAAGAGGAGTTCCGGCAGACGCGCGCCGCCCGTGCTGATGACGAGGGTGTCGATCCGGCCGAGTTCCGCGGTCGCCTCGCGCATGAGAGTTTCGACCGAAGCCGGGTCGGCACCATCGCAGGGCTGGAAAGGCGTGCCGAGAGTTTCCGACGCCGCCTGGCCGCGTGCCTCGTTGCGTCCGGCGATGACGACGCGCGCACCCTCGGCAAGAAAGACCCGCGCGATCTCCATCCCGATGCCGGAAGTCCCGCCGAGGACGACGACCGCCTGTTCTGCGACGGGGCGCGGCTCGACCCCGGTCATCGCTGTCTCACTCACCCCGCGGCCCCCTGGCTGCTCAACCGGCGGTCAGCATCGCGCGGGTGGTGAGGGCGCACAAGACGTCACGCCCGGCAACACGGCCAGACCCGTGCAGAACGGTTTGCAAGATGATCAGTCGATCTCGACCGCCGTGCCGATGCGCAGGCCACGGCTCGAGACGCCGACGAAGCTCGTGCGGCTCAAGTCCCGGATCAGCCACAGCGGGTGCTCGGGCTCCGGGTTCGGCAGGATGATCGAGCGGCAGTAGCAGGCGCTGAACGACCAGCCCGGCCGCTGCGAGATGAGGCGAATATCACGCTCCTGCCGGCGGCGGGCCAGCATCACCATCTCCTTGGCGCCCTTGCCCTTCGCAAGACGGCAGGCCCGGTCGAAGAGCTGACGGCCGATCCGTCGGTTCTGGTACTCGGGCTCCACCGTGATCCCGCACTCCGCCCGCTCGCCGCGATAGCCGATCTCCACGCTGCCGCGCAGCTCGCCCCTGACGAACCAGCCGATCACGTCGTTGAAGGAGGTGGTACGGGCCCAGCGCACGAGCTCCGCATCGGACATATCGCTGCCGAAGCGCGATATGATGGCCCGATCATCAAGACGACGCGCATGACGCAGGAGCAAATCCCATTCGCCTTCGGCGAGAACACGGAACGACCCCTTCTTCGAAAGCAACCAACCGAACATGTGTCTTCCTCAGCACACAACCTGTGGATGTGTATGACGGAAGGGTTGCAGTAAGTCTAGTGAAAACCCTCACACTTTGCCGCGAGAAGCGGCAAATTAGCCCAAGATATTGTGCGTTTATTCTGCGTTTTTTCTAGCGGTAGTGTGTAGCCGCTCAGGCATCGACGTCGTCGACGTCTGCTTGGCCGCTGAGGACACGGCGCACGATGCTCCAGGAAAGGCCGATTCCCAGGGTCAGCCCACAGGCGATCAGGCTGAGCCAGGCGATCACGCTGCCATCGGCAAGCGTGAGGTCCACGACGCCGTAATAGGTGAGCGTCCACATCAACGCAGCGATGAGCGCCAGGATCATCGCCACGCCAGGCAGCCCGATGGAGCGCAGCGTGGCACGCATGAAGATGACGTAGAGGATGAGCAGCACGACACCCCCTAGAACCTTGGGCGGAAGGTTCGTCTCGAAGCTCTCGAGGATCCAGTGGACATACGAGAGACCCGAGGGGTTCCAGGTCATCACGACGAGAAGGATTGCTGCGCCGCAGCGGAGCGCGATATCAGAGAAGCCGATCCTGCGTGCCATATCCGCCTTCCAGCGCCGACAGTGCCCGCCGCTTCTCTATCGGACGGCTGGAATGCGTGCCAGCGGATAAGGATGCGCCTGGAAGCAAGGGGAGCGCATGATGGAGACGAGCCTCATCGTCGGACAGACCGTCTTCGTCTGGCTGATCGCCCTTTGGATCCTGCTCGGCGCGCTTGAGAACATCCGCAACCCTAAGGTGAACCGGGACAGTGTGGCCGAGGTGATGGACATGTCGCGCATGGCGGCAGTCTATCCGGCAATGCACGCGGTTTTCAGCCGGAACAAGGTGACCGACCCGAGGCTGCACGCGCTCGCGTTCCGGGTCATCGTCTGGGGGGAGGCCATCGTGGCGGCGATCCTCGTGGCGGCTGCGATCTGGCTGACCGCCGCCTGCATGGGCGTGGCCGAGATAGAGGGCGCAAAGGTGCTGGCCGCCTGGGGCGCCATCGGCTTCACGCTCGTCTGGGGTCTCTTCCTCGTTGGGGGCCAGTGGTTTCACTATTGGTGCGGGTATGAGAGCGCGCAGGCGACGCACTTCGCAGCGGCGATCTGGGGCATGGTGACCTTCGCGATCCTCCATATCTGACCGGCACTCCCCGCGCTTACTTGAGCGACCCTGTCTGCCAGAGGCGCACGCGCAGGCCGCCATGGGGCACGGGTGGTCCGGGATCGTGAAACGGCAAGCCGGTGGCGCGCGCGAGGCCCTCATCGCTTGTGATGATTGCGGCGCGCCAGCCTGAGAAGCGCTCCCGCAGCACCCGGCCGAAGGTTGCGTAGAGCGGTGCGAGCTGGCCGGGCTCGCCGATACGGGCGCCATAGGGCGGGTTTGCAATGACAAGACCGGGCGGCGACCCCTCGGGCGGTGCGATCATGCTGACCGCGCGCTGCTTGAATTCCGTGAGCGCTTCGAGACCCGCGCGCGCCGCATTGCCGGTTGCGGCCGCGATAGCGCCTGCATCGCGATCCGAGCCATGGAAGCGAGGGGTCTCGCCGGGCACCGGCGCGGCAGCATGGCGTAAGGCGCGAAAGCGGTCGTCGTCGTGACAGCGGAGCCCCTCGAACGCGAAAGGCCGCGCTTGGCCCGGCTGCAAACCAGCGGCGATGCCCGCCGCCTCCAGCACGAACGTACCCGAGCCGCACATCGGGTCGAGCACCGGTTCCTGCCCGTCGAACTCCGCGGCGCGTAGAAAGAGCGCCGCCATCGTCTCGCGCATCGGCGCTTTCGCAACCGCTTCCTTGTAGCCGCGCCGGTAGAGCGGATCGCCGGAGCTGTCGAGGCTGACCGTGCAAAGATCGTCATCGATGCGCAGGCGCAGCCCGAACGCCGCTTCCGCCCGGGTCCTCACATGCCGCGCCGCTACGGCATCGGCCAGGGCGCGGCCCAGCCGTTCCGCCGCGGCGCCGGCATGGTAGATGCGCGAACGTCGGCACAGCGCCTCCACATGCACCGCCGTGCGCTGGGGTAGGAGCGATGACCAGTCGAGGCGGCGCAGTCGTTTATCGAGCTGGGCAAGGTGGAGGGCGCGAAACTGCGCAAGCTCCACCATGACGCGCACCGCGCCGCGCAGCTGGAGATTGGCCCTCCACACCGCCTCCCAGTCGCCGGTAGCCTCCACGCCGCCTGGCGCGACGACCGCATCTCCCAAGCCGATCTCCCGCGCCTCCGCTGCCAGAAAGGTCTCCAGACCGGGCGGGCAGACGAGGAAGAGTCTGAAGGGTGGCGCGAAGCCGAAGGGGGTCGGGCGCTGGGCCATGGGTTCTTCGTATAGCTCGACGCTGCTCTGCGCGTCGAAGATCCTGTTCCGGGGTCGATGGCAGCGGTCAGTCGATCACGCGGGCGCGAGCCTCCCCGGCCTGCCACCGCGCATCCATCCGAGCGACGCATTTTCTCCACAGTTATGGGTCAGTGTGAAACACGCTGTTAGGGGGCTTCCGTGCGCGAATTCTCGGTTGTCGGAAAGATTGCGTCGCTGTTCATGGCACTGGGCTTCGTGGCCTTTGTCGCCGTGCTTTGGAGCATGTTCAGCGAGGTCGAGGAGTTCACGCAGGACGTGATGCGCCCCGCAACCAACACCCAGCACGCGACACTCAACATGGGTTATGAACCGCCCCCGCCCAAGGTCGTGGTCGAGACGGTGGCCAAGGTGGAGCGGCACGTGGCGCGGACCTTTTCGCCCTCCATCTCGCCGGTGGTCGTGGTGCTGCCCAACGCTCTGAACCTCCGCTCCGGCCCGTCGATCCATGCGCCAAAGGTCGGCCAGGCAAGCCGGGGGGCGCGGCTCGAGTTCCTGCGGCAGACGAGCGGACCGTGGCTGCGCGTTCGCGATGAGGCTGGAGAGATTGCCGGCTGGGTCTACGGAAAGTACGTCGCTGGCAGCCACACGATCCGCTAACCCGGCACCTTCCCACCATCCGCTGCCGGGGCGAAGACCGTGATGGCGCCGGGCGAGACCCTGAAACGCGCTGGCGTCTTGCCGACGATCTCCCCATCCGCATTGATCGAGCGCGGCTTGCGTGTCTGGATCAGGAAGCCCTGACCCTTCGCCGTGCGCACCTCGTGCCAAAGGCCCTGCCGCCCCGATTGAAAGGCGCCCGCCAGCAGCGCGAGGCGCAGCACGCCCTTCATCTCGAGACTGTAGAGATCGAGCGTCTCGTCGTCGATCTCCGCCTCGTGCTCCACCACCATGCCGCCGCCATAATGCCGGCCGTTACCGACAGCGATCTGGTAGCTGCGCACTTCACGCGCAGTCCCATGCTCATCCGCCGCTATCCAGGCGCGAAAGGGGCGGGCGCGGGTGACGACCCTGAGACCCGCGAGGACGTAGGAGAGCTTGCCCCAGCGTCGCTTGAGATGCGGCGTGAGCGCATCGGCCAGCTCGACCGACAGACCTATGGAGGCGACGTTGAAGAACGGATGGTCGTTCACGTAGCCGAGGTCGATCCGCCGCCGATGCCCGGCCAGCACGACGCGGGCCGCGTCGGCAGGATCGGTGGGAATGTGAAGCGTGCGGGCGAGGTCATTTGCCGTGCCGAGGGGCAGGATCGCGAGCGGCAGGCCCGTCTCGACGATCCCGGGCGCCGCTGCGTTCAGCGTGCCGTCGCCGCCCCCCACCATGATCGCATCCGCGTCATCGGCGCGGCGCATGATGTCCGTGCCCATCTCGCCGGGTGAGGCGGCGGTCTCGACGAAGACATCGATCCCTGCCTTCTCGAAGACCTCGATCGCCGGCGCGATGCTGGCGTTGCCCGATCGCGCATAGCGGTTGACGAGAAGCATGACCCGGCGCGGGGTCGCCGTCGCGCCCAAGCGCTTCTCGCTTTCCAGAGAGTCGTCCATCGTGAAGCCCCTTCACGCGCCGTACATCAGATAGAGCAAACGGATGACGGCGCCCTTCCGTCGTCTCTGATCTCACGGGGCGGAAGATCGTCGGTGTCTCGAGCTGAGCTTGCCGTAGCGTCAAAGTCGGGCGAAACACATTTCACGATGCGGTGCAGTGTCGCTCTGGCGTGGACATTTTTCTCACAAGGTTAGAGATTGGGCCCATGACGAATGGTGCGCCATCGACAAGACAGGAAGTGTTCGCGAAGGTCCTAAAGGGCCTCCTGCGGCCACTCGTGAAGGCGCTCATTGCCCATGGCGTCACCGTGCCCGCCGTCTATCGCATCCTGAAGGAAGTTTATGTGGAGGTCGCGGAGACCGAATTCTCGCTGGACGAGAAGCGCATCACCGACAGCCGCATTCACCTCCTGACCGGCGTGCACCGCAAGGACATCCGCACGATCCGTGAGGCCGGCTATGACGATCAGTCTTCGGCCCGCCTCCGCATGGCGGCGATCACGAACCTCGTTGGCCGCTGGCTCGCCGACCCCGAGACCACCGACGATCGCGGTCAGCCCCTGCCGCTCCCCCGTCAGTCGGACAGCGGGCCCAGCTTCGAGGCGCTGGCGCTCACGGCCAGCCGCGATACGCGCCCGCGGACACTCCTTGATGCCCTCGTCGAGCAGAAACTGGCGCGGGTGGAGGATGACGGCACGGTCCACCTCGTGGCGGAGGCGCTGGTCGGGCCGGCCGAGCTTGGCCAGAAGGTTCATTTCTTCGGCCAGAATGTCGGCGACCACATCGCGGCGGCGACCGACAACCTGCTGGCGGAGGGTGAGCGCCCGCCCTTTATGGAGCGGGCGGTATTCTACAACCACTTGACCGCGTCGTCCGTGGACGCCATCGAGACGTCCGCGCGCGCGCTGGGTGCGGAGGCGTTGAGCACGCTCAACCGGCTGGCGTTCGCACAGCAGCAGCTCGATGCTGACGACGACACCGCGACCGAGCGTTTCCGCTTTGGCGTCTTCTTCTACCGCGAAGACGAGGGCGAACGTGCAGAGCCGCCGGAGCGACGGCCCGATGCCGGCGACGAAACGACCCCGGAGGGCGAGGACGATGAGCGCAGTTGACCGTCGCGGCTTTCTCGCCCGCGCGCTCGGCCTCACCCTTGGTGCAACGCTCGCCGGCTGCGCCGTTGAGGACGATTTCGCGGCTCGCAAACCGCGAAAGCCGCGCGAGGGCGGCATTGGCGGGACCGGCATTATCGGCGTGCTGACCGAGTTCGGCTCCCTTATCGTAAATGGCCGTCGCATCCTGCTGGACGACACGACCGAGGTCAGCGATGCCTTCGGTGCAAGGCCCGCCTCCGCCCTGGCGCTAGGGCAGAGCCTGACGCTAGAGGCTGCGACGGTGGACGGCGCACTCGTCGCGCGGCGCGTGCACATCACCCATCCGCTCATCGGCCGTATCGAGACGGTGTCGGACGACGGCCGCAGCCTCCGGATCATGGGCGTCACCGTCCGGCTCGAGCCAGGCGTGGCGCTGGCCGATGCGCTCGGGCGGCGCGTGGCCGTATCGGGGCTCTGGGATGGTCAGGCGGTCGTTGCGTCCCGCCTCGACCCCGTCGCCGATGGCACCGCCGATGTGGTCTCGGGCACATTCTTGGTGGGTCCCGATGGGCCTCTTGTGCAGGCGGTCCCAGTGGCTGAGAATGTTGGGGCTCTACCGGATGCTGGCGTCTTCGTGACCGCGATCGGACGATACGAAAGCGGCCGCTTCGAGGCTGCGAGCCTTGCCGTCGGCCGGTTCTTCGGCGCTGCTGGGCCGCTCGAAGAGCTCTCGGTCGAAGGGTATCTCGAGCCAATCGACACGGATCCCGGCTTTTCCCTCTCGGGCCTCGGACACAGTTTCGATCCGGCGGCGCGCCTTGCAGCCCTGGCCGATGGCCGTGCTCTCTTCGAGGGACCCTACAGCGGTGACTTCGCGGTTGGCCGGGCGCTCCCGCTGCCGGAGGGTGCCGCTGCCCGCCGTGCGGCGCTGCCGGTGGGCCTCGATCTCGCTACCGCACCGGGCACTCTCTCCACACGCTGAACGCTACGGCTCGTCGTCGCCTAGGTGAAGTATACAGAAAATCTGTGGACAAAATTCCCACGAATTCTAGCTCTCGAAGTATCGGAAATTTTCCCACAAACCGGCGCCACCCCTCAGCCGGGCCGACAGGAAGGAGCACTCATGGAACCCGAAGCGCAAACCATCGCGGATATTGCGGTCGCGACGCCCGATCTTTCGATCCTCGTCACTGCACTGGACGCTGCAGGCCTAGTTGGAACGGTCGCCGATCCGGATGCGGACTTCACCGTCTTCGCGCCTACGAACGCGGCCTTCGCAGCACTCGCCGAAGACCTCGGCTTCACCGGCGACGCGGCGGATTCGGACGCGGTCTTTGCGTTCATCGCGGGGGCGTTGACGGCGCTCTCCGAGGACGGCGATCCGATCCCGCTCCTGACCGAGATCCTGCTCTACCACGTCGCCCCGGGCGCACAGGATCTGGATGCGCTGATCGCCGCGCCCTCCATCGCCACGGCTGCCGGCACGCCGCTGATCCCGACAGCAACGGACGTGATCGACGCGGATCCGGAGGCTGCGAACCCGGCCTATGTTGAGGGGCTCACGGATGTGCAGGCTTCGAACGGCACGGTGCAGGTGATCGACGGTGTTCTCCTGCCCTTCGATCTCGAGAGCCCGACCCCCGAGAGCACGATTGCCGAGATCGTCGCGGCCTCGGGCACCGGCTTTGACGACAACGGCGGCGATTTTGACCTGCTGCTCGCCGCCGTACAGGCTGCAGGATTGGTCGAGGCGCTCGCCGATCCGGCGGCCGACTTCACAGTGTTTGCCCCGACCGACGCCGCCTTCATCGGTCTCGCGCAGGACCTGGGCTCGACGGCAACGACCGAGGCGGACGCCTTCTCCGACATCGTCGCGACGCTAACGGCGCTCGACCCCAACGGTGATCCCATCCCGCTCCTCACCGAGATCCTGCTCTACCACGTGATCGACGGAAACTTCACGCGGGTGGAGCTGGCCGACGGCCCCACGCTCACGTCGCTGGCCAGCGTGACCGGCGGTGCGGGCCCTGTGCCCGACGGTGACAGTCTTGAGGATCTGGCCCCCGGGCTCGCCGATCCGCTCTTCATCGATGCGGCCTCCGATATCGGCGCAGCGAACGGTATCGTCCATGCCATCGACGCTGTGCTCCTCCCGATTGATGTGGGCGGTTCTGGTGCCGGGACGGACGAGACCTTCGAGGTCGACGGTGAGACGAGTTCGATCGACGGTGGCGATGGAACGGACACCGCGGTCTTCGGCGTGCCTCTCTCCGATGCGGATATTGCCTACACCGAAGGCGGCTTCGTGGTGACAATCGCAGAGCAGACCATCGACATCACAGGCGTCGAAGTCTTCGAGTTCGCCGACACGACATTGGAACTGGATACGAGCGAGACGGCGGCGGCGGTCTTCCGGCTCTACGGTGCTGGCTTGGGCCGCGAGGCGGATGCCGGCGGCGCCACCTTCTGGACCGGTGTCGCGGCGGGTCAGGGCCTTGGCGGGGTCGCGGATGCCTTTATCGGATCGGATGAGTTCGCTGACCTCTTCGGCGCGACACCCACACACTCCGAATATGTCCAGGCGCTCTATGGAAACGTCCTCGGTCGTGGACCCGACGACGAAGGCCTTGCGTTCTGGACTGCCGTGCTCGCGCAGGACGACCGGGATGCCAGCGATCTGCTCCTCGCCTTCGCCGAGAGCGAGGAATTCCAGGCGGCGACGGACGCGCAGATCGACGAAGGTGTGCTTGTGTTCGCCTG
The DNA here is from genome assembly GCA_039815685.1 of Pseudomonadota bacterium. Lineage (GTDB taxonomy): Bacteria > Pseudomonadota > Alphaproteobacteria > Rhodobacterales > Rhodobacteraceae > Thermohalobaculum. The sequence continues at coordinate 110,444 of JBCBYV010000002.1, forward strand.
ACGCCGGAACGACGGGCCGAGAGCGACATGCACCGGCCCGTCACTGGCAGCCCCACGATCTCGCCAAAGCGACGTCGACATGCCGCGCGCGCAACTGCGAGCCTCATCCCACAAGCGCATCCTGCGATGACGTTGCAGACGCTCTACAAGGTCTTTGCAGCCAACTGACGTTAAGGTCTCGCGTCTTCAACTAGATCGATAGGGTCCCAATTCGGCGCAATCTTGACGTGCGCCTCGATGCCACGAGCCTTCAACTTGGTCAGCCGAGGCAATAAGCCTCGACCCGTGAATACATTATGCCAACAGTCGTCGGTCTGGGCGATAGTATTGAGGCAGCGTTTCCCTTTCATTGCCTTAATCTGGGCCGAGTCTTCGCCATGAATGGCGTGGGGGCAACCTGGACTTCGTATTCCGTTTGAAAAACGCTTCCGAAATACGAAACCTAGGGACTTCCCTGATTGGTGTGGAGGAGCGACATCGTTGTAGGTTTTTATTTGAGATCGAATTGGGGTCAAAGGGATCCGAATGACTGCACTCACTCATGAACTGCTCGTATATTGCGATGAAAAAGTTTCTCTACAGCAGCTTCAAGAGACAGTAGAAGCGCTTGGACTTGGACTGCGTCGCCAGACATTCGAGGCGATCCCAACGCACCGTACTTTGACTCGCGCCAATCTCATTGGTCTTTGCTTCGACGATGGGGCGAGTGGCGTGGCGTATCTGCGTCAACTTCGGCAGAGCATCATGAATGGCAAGTTTCTGGCGTTCATTCCGAAGGGTCGCGACGACTTCGCCGAGGCTGCCATAGCGAATGGAGCCATCGATTTCATCGAGATTCCCTACGAGCCCGACAGCCTGCGCGTGCGGATGAAGGCGGCGGTGCGTCGCGACGCCAAGCTCTGCCCCTATGAGATCGAGGTCTGCCCCTATGATGGGGAAAGCGCGCCGCCTCTCTACAAGCTCACCCCGCGCGAGCTTGAGGTGGCGGAGCTCATGGCCGCCGGGCATCCGTCGAAGCGCATCGGCATCATTCTCGGGATCAGCGTGAAGACGGTCGAGGTGCACCGCGCCCGCGTCTTCGAGAAGACGGCCACAAGTAATCTGCCGGAGCTTACGCGCCTCTTCGTATCCGCGAGGCCACAGGTGCGTCCAACGCCACCCAAGACGCGGCTCGATGATACGGCACCGCTCGACGGTGTCGGCGCCGACCGGTGAACGGCAGCTCGAACCTCAGCGCGCGATCAGATCCTGAAACTCGGCGAAGACCGCGCCGTAGGTGTCCCGCTTGAAGGGGACGATGCGCAGGATGAGCTCATCCGGCGACATCCAGCTCCAGCGGCTGAACTCCTGCTCATGCGCGGCGATGTCGATCTCAGCATCCTCGCCGAGAAAGCGCATTGCGAACCAGCGCTGGGTCTGCCCGCGGTAACGCCCTTTCCAAAGCTTGTGGACGAGATGAGGGGGCAGATCGTAGTCGCGCCAATGCGCGCTTTCCCGCAGAACCTCGACGCGATGGGGCTTGATGCCGGTCTCCTCGCCCAGCTCGCGGATCGCGGCATCCAGCGGGCTCTCGCCGGGGTCTATCCCACCTTGCGGCATTTGCCAGGCGTCCAGGCTCGAGTCGATCCGCTGCCCGGCGAAGATGTGACCATCGGCATTGAGGACCATGAGCCCGACGCAGGGACGATAGGGCAGATCGGCAAGTTCCGCGGGGCTGGGGGAGCCGGCCATGGGGCCTCCGGATCGTAAGTGGCGGCTGCGTCAGCGACGCAACCGCCATGGTGCTCAAGGGGCGGGCAGGTGTGCCTGTCCGGGCGTTCTCAGCGCTCGGCGCTCTTGTCGTAGACCGCCAGCCCCGTCAGCAGGTCGAGTGCGTAGGCGAGCTGGAAGTCCTCCGCCCGAAGCTTCGCCGTTGCCTCATGCCGCGCCCGCTCCGCATCGAGCTGCTCGCGCTCGCTGTCGGAGAGCTGGTTCTCGAGGCTGCCGCGGAGATCGGCTTCGGAGCGCGTGCGCCGGTTGGCCTCCTCCTCCTCCGAATTCGCGACCCGGCGCTCCTCGACAAGGATGTCCGGCTCGATGCCGAGCGCCTGGATCGAGCGGCCGGACGGCGTGTAGTAGCGCGCCGTCGTCAGCTTGATCGCGCCATTCTCGCCGAGGCGCATGATTGTCTGCACCGACCCCTTGCCGAAGGACTTGGCGCCGACGACGATAGCACGGCGATGATCCTGCAACGCACCGGCGACGATCTCCGAGGCCGACGCCGACCCCTCATTGATCAGCACCACCAGCGGCTTGCCCGATGCCAGATCGCCCGGTCGCGCATTGACCCGGTCCGCCTCGTCGAGGTCCCGTCCGCGCGTCGACACGATCTCGCCCGTCTCGAGGAAGGCGTCGGACACCTCGATCGCCTGGCTCAGCAGACCGCCCGGGTTGTTGCGCAGATCGATCACGAAGCCCGCCAGATCATCCCCGAGCTCTTCCTTCAGCTCCTCGATCCCCTCGGCGAGGTTCTTCGAGGTCTGCTCGTTGAAGGTCGTGATCCGGAGCACGCCGACATTGCCTTCCGTCCGCGCACGCACGGCGCGGATGCGGATCGTGTCGCGCACGATCTCGATGTCGAAGGGCTCCTCGGCACCCTCGCGACTCACGGTGATGATGATGGACGAGCCGACCGGCCCGCGCATCTGGTCCACTGCGTCCGAGAGGCTGAGGCCCAGCACGCTCTCGCCATCGATATGCGTGATGAAGTCACCCGCTTCGACGCCTGCCTCCGCGGCCGGTGTATCGTCGATAGGGGCGACGACCTTGACGAAGCCGTTCTCCATCGTGACTTCGATGCCGAGCCCGCCGAACTCGCCCTTCGTCTGCTCACGCACATCCGCGAAATTCTCGGGCGGCAGGTAGGACGAGTGCGGGTCGAGCGAGGCGAGCATGCCATTCACGGCCGCCTCGATGAGCTGTTGCTCGTCCACATCCTCGACATAGGCCACGCGCACGCGTTCGAAGATATCTCCGAAGAGGTCGAGATATTCGTAGGTAGAACGCGCATCCTCCTGCGCCGAGGTCTGGCTCACGATCTGCGGCAGTGCCGCTCCGAGCGCGGCGCCTGCCAGGAGCGCCAGTAGGGTTTTCCGCATCGAGGTCATCTTCCGATCATGGGCGCCCAGTGGCGCTGTCCGTAGTGGCAAACCAGGGGGCCGGATCCACCGGCACGCCCTCCTGCCTTAGTTCCAGATATAACTGTGCCGGCGCAATGAGATCACCCCCTTCCTGAGGCGCAAGTAAAATTTCCGGGTTTTCCGGCAGATCGCGCCCCAGATCGCCCAGCCTTTCTCCTGCCGTTACCGTCTCCCCCACCTTCCGGTCGATGCGACCGAGGCCCGCAATAGTCATGAGCCAGCCGGTTTCTGGCTCTAGGATCGCGACCGTCCCATAGCCGGGAAGAGGGCCTGCAAAGCGCAGCGTCGCATCGACCGGTGACGAAACCTGGGCGAATGGTGTCGCGGAAAGCGTGAGGCCGGCACCTGGGTTTCCCCAAGGATCGTTGTCGCCAAACTCCCCGGTCACGCGACCGGTCGCGACAGGCAGTGGAAGGCGCCCCCGCCGCCCCACGAAGCCCGGATCTGCCGGCGCGCCGCTCAACACGCGCTCCAGCGTCTCCGCGAGCCCGGCCAGGTTCTCGGCATCGCGCGCGGCATTGCGGGCCTGTGCGGCCATCAGCCGCTGGGGCGGCAGGGTCCGCCGCCGCTCTTCGAGCGCGATGGCCGTCTCCGAGCGCAGACCCTGCAACTCGCTCAGCGCCGCGGTCGCGCCGGCGCGGGCCACCGCCTCCGCCACCCTCACCTCGCCCAGCCGCCTGAGCTCTGCCGCCAGCAGCGCCCGCCGCTCCTCGAGTGCCGGTGTGACGCTGGCGAGCAGCATCGAGGCTCGCGCCGCCCGCACCGGCCCACCCGGATAGGCAAAGAGTGCACTCTTCGGTGCGCTCGAGAGCGATTGGAGGATGGCGATGAGTTCGCCGATCCGCCCCCGCTCGGCCGCGATGCCGTCGGCAAGGGCATCCGCCCGGGACGAGAGCTGCCGCGACGCCGCGCGATAGGCGGCCAGCGCCTTCTCCTGCGCAGCGACCGCCTCACCGAGGGCTGCGAGCCGCGCCCGGCCGGAGCCGCCTTTCTCGAGCGCTGTGCGCGCTTCCTCCAATGCCCGCCGCGCGTCGTCAAGCAAGGCGGTGGGTGCCGGTCGGGGCTGGGGCGTGGGCTCCGCTGCCAGTGCTGAGGGAGCCTCCGAACACGCCATCCAAGCACATCCCGCGGCCCCCAAGACGCCGCAGACCATGAACCGGCGAAACCCATTCGATGCCAGCATCACTGCACAATTGCGCGCCGTCCCGCATGGAGCAACCCCAATAGCCTCCGCTCGTCATCCGGCGGCGGGCCGGGTGAGGGATGGTGCAGCCACCGGCAGCGGTAGTGCCGCAAGCGTCCTTGAAGCAGCGTCCCTCCGGATCACGCTCGTGATGGCGCTCCTGCGACGCTTCCCCAGACCCTCCAGTGAAGCCACCTCAGCACACCGTGACCGCCCACGCTCACCGGGATCGGTCAAGCAGCGACCACGAAGAAGTATCGCGGCGACCAGCCGCGATTCCGCTTGATCGAGAGTGCGATCAGCTGTCGCGGAGCAACGATTTACCCGTCATCGCCGCCGGTTGTTCGAGGCCCATCAGCGCCAGGAGCGTCGGGGCGAGGTCTGCCAATCTACCATGTGCCAATCGGGTCGCAGCTAAGCCCTCCACATCTCGTGCAGGAGCGCCCGCGCCGCGTTCGACCAGAATGACAGGCACCGGGTTGAGCGTATGGGCTGTGTGGGGTCCGCCTGTCTCGGCATCGTACATCTGTTCGCAGTTGCCATGATCCGCCGTCACGATCATCGCACCGCCCACCTCCTCCAGCGCCTCGAGCGCCCGGCCGAGCCCGCGATCCACCGCCTCGCAGGCGGCGATCGCGGCTTCAAGGCTGCCCGTGTGGCCGACCATGTCCGGGTTCGCGAAGTTCACCATGATCAGATCGGTGCGCGCCCGGATCGCGCGCGCCAGCACCTCGCCGACCTCTGCTGCCGCCATCTCGGGTGCGAGATCGTAGGTGCGCACCTTCGGGCTTGGCGCCATGTGCCGCGCCTCACCCTCCAAGAGCGCCTCAGACCCGCCGTTCAGAAAAAAGGTGACATGCGGATACTTCTCGGTCTCAGCAAGGCGCAGTTGTCGGCGCCCGGCGCGCGCGACGACTTGGCCCAGCGTGTCCGGGATCTCCGCATCCGCGAACATCGCGCCCATCAACGCGTCCAATCGCTCGGAATAGGACACCATGCCAAGCGCGGCTGCCAAGGGCACGGGCACGGGCCGCGTCCCCTCGAAGTCTTCATCGAGCAGCGCGCCCAGGATCTCCCGCGACCGATCCGCCCGGAAATTGACGCAGAGAACGCCGTCGCCCGCCGCCATGCCACGGTATCCGCCGAGTGCCGTCGGCGAGATGAACTCATCCGTCTCACCACGCGCGTAGCCGGCATCGATGGCCACAAGCGCATCCCCGGCCGCCTCGCCCTCACCCAGTTGGATGCAGCGCAGCGCCGCCTCGATCCGCTCCCAGCGCTTGTCGCGGTCCATCGCGTAGAACCGGCCCATCAGCGTCGCCGCCTGCACACCCTCAAGCGCTCCGGTGTCGTCCAGCAGGGCCTCGACCTGTGCCCTGCCAGACTTCGGCGCCACGTCGCGCCCATCGGTAAAGAGATGGAGCACCACGGGCACGCCTTCGCCCGCCAGCACCCGCGCCACCGCCGCGATGTGGCGCTGATGGCTGTGCACGCCGCCGGGGGAGGCGAGGCCAAGAACATGCGCCGTGCCGCCGGTTGCGCGCAGTTTCCCCGCAAACGCGAGAAGCGCCGCGTTCGAAGCAAAACTCCCGTCCTCGATCGCCCGGTCGATCCGAGGCAGATCCATCCAGACCACGCGTCCGGCGCCGATATTGGTGTGCCCCACCTCGGAGTTTCCGATCTGGCCCTCAGGCAGCCCGACATCCTCGCCGGAGGCTTGCAGGAGCGCGGTCGGGCAGGTCGCCATCAGGCTGTCGAAGACCGGCGTCTTGGCGAGGTAAGGCGCATTGTCGGCCGCGGGCTCGCGCGCGCCCCATCCGTCGAGAATGCATAGGATCACAGGACGGCGATCACCGCTGCCCGCGGCGTCCGGGATTGGATCGGCCATTGCTCCCTCCATGCTCGCGGACGCTATCGGCCGCGACGAAGCGCCCCGTCAACCCGGGCCGCGGGGCGATGCGCCGCCAAGTCAGGCGCGGTGATAGGGGCTCTGGGCGAGGATCGAAACGGCGCGGTAGAGCTGCTCGGCCAGCATCACGCGCGCCAGGGCATGGGGCCAGACCATGGGCCCGAAGCTCAGCAGCAGATCCGCGCTCTCCCGCATCTCGGGCGCATGACCGTCCGCGCCACCGATCAGGAATGCCGCCCGGCGTCGTCCGCCGTCACGCCATCCCGCAATGCGCTCTGCCAGATCCGGGCTCGTGAGTGTGCGGCCGCGCTCATCCAAGACCACGCGCACGCTCTCAGCCGCAGCTTCGCGCAGACGCAGGATCTGATCCGCGGGACGCCTCGCCCGGCGCTCATCGATTTCGATGACCGTCACCGGGCCGAGACTGAGGGGGCGGCCCGCCTGACTGGCCCGGGCTGCGTAGTCATCCACCATCGCCGCTTCCGGCCCGCCCTTGAGGCGCCCCACGGCGGCGATCACCAGGTCCATGCGCCCCTCCGGCGCCGGTGTCGCTGCGCGTCAGGTCAGGCCTGACGGGCCAGCGCGTCCGGTACGGTGAGCCACATCTTCTCGATCTGGTAGTAGTCGCGCACCTCGGGCCGGAAGAGGTGCACGATGACATCGCCTGCATCGATCAGCACCCAGTCCGCGCTCTCGCGCCCCTCGGTCTTCGCCCTGATCCCCGCCTCGGCCTTGAGCTTGTCGATCAGCTTCTCGGCCACGGCGCCGACATGGCGCGAGGAGCGGCCCGAGGCCACCACCATGTGATCCGCCATGTCCGATTTGCCGGCGAGGTCGATATCGACGACGTCGAGCGCGCCGTCCGCATCGAGCGATTGGAGCACGAGGGCAAGCAGGTCCCCGGTTCCGGTTTGGCCATGGGCGTCCGCCGCAGTGGCCTGGGCGCTCACCGCACCCGTTGCGATCTGTCCAGTCAGAACGATCCTCCGTCGATCCCGCGCCGGCACCCCGATGGCGCCGTCCAGACACGAGTTATCAACAGGGCGCAGCATAGTGTGCCGGAAGTTGCGAGACAAGCATCAGACCATCCGACGACGCCGTCTTTGGCGGCGCGGCGCCGGCAGACCGAGAAACCGGATACGCGAAAATGAGGCGTGTGTAGACGCGCCAGGGCGGATCATGACCCGCCTTGGCACAGTCTTACTCACCGATGAGCGTCTGCGCTCAGTGGTTGCCGCGGACGAGGCGTTCGTAGCGCTTCGAGATGTCCTGAGCCATTGCCCCGACCTCGAAATTATAATCGCCGATTTGCCCGACGGGTGTCACTTCCGCGGCCGTGCCGGTCAGCCAGCACTGCTCGAAGTCTTCGAGTTCGCGCGGCTCGATATGCCGCTCGATGACCTGAACACCTTCATCCTTCAAGAGACCGATCACCGTCTGCCGCGTGAAGCCATCGAGGAAGCAGTCGGGCGTCGGCGTGTGCACCGCGCCGTCCTTCACGAAGAAGATGTTCGCCCCTGTCGCCTCCGCCACATAGCCGCGATAATCCATCATCAGCGCATCGGAGCAGCCCTCGGCCTCGGCCGCGTGCTTCGACATGGTGCAGATCATATACAGGCCGGACGCCTTCGCCTTGCAGGGGATCGTCTCGGGGGAGGGCCGCTTCCACTTGGAGATGGCAAGCTTCGCGCCCTTGGTCTTTGCATCGCCGTAATAGGCGCCCCACTCCCAGGCGGCGACCGCCATGCGGATCGGGTTGCGGGCGGACGCTACACCCATGTCCGGGCCAGCGCCCCGCCAGACGACCACGCGCACATAGGCGTCCGAGAGGTCGTTGGCCTTCATCGTGGCGAGTTTCGCTGCCTCGATCTCCTCGACCGTGTAGGGGATGGGGATGTCCATCGCCATGCCGGAGGCGAGCAGCCGCTTGGAATGCGCCTCGGACATGAAAATCCGCCCGCCATAGGCCCGCTCGCCCTCGAACACGCTCGAGCCGTAATGGAGCGCGTGGCTGAGTACGTGCACCTTGGCCTGCCGCCAGTCGACGAGGTTGCCATCCATCCAGATGAAGCCGTCGCGGTCGTCATAGGCGAAACCGGGCGCCATTGTCGTGCTCCTTCGTACTCCGCTTCCAAGCGGTTGTTTCCATTTATGTCGCTGCAGGCTTCGCGAACGAAAGAAACGGCAACTCAGCCTGCGAGCGGCGGGCTATCATTGCGATTGCTTTTAGTCAATAAGGCTTACATAAATTTGGGGTGGAAAGTTTTTCCACGATACGAAGTTTACCGCTAAGGTATCGCCATGGTCGGGAATGCGAAGATCGGGGCAGAGCGTGCGGCGGGCGGTTCCAACCGCTCGGAGCAGCTCCTTTTTCTGACGGAGGAGCAGCTGAGGCAGGGCATCGAGCTCATGTTCTTTGCCTATCGCGACTTCACATCCGATCCCGATGCTGTGCTGCTCGAGCGGGGCTATGGGCGCGCCCATCACCGGGCGATCCACTTCATCAAGCGCAGGCCGGGAATCACCATCGCGGGTTTGCTCGATATCCTGAAGGTCACCAAGCAGTCGCTGAACCGGGTGCTTCGCCAGCTGATCGAGGACGGTCTGGTCGAGAGCGCCACCGGCGCGACGGATCGCCGTCAGCGCAACCTCCGCCTCACGCCCGAGGGGGAGGCGCTTGAGCGTGCGCTCTCGGCGCCTCAGCGCGAACGGCTGCGCCGCGCCTTCTCCGAAGCCGGGCCGCAAGCCGTGGCCGGGTTTCGCACCGTGCTCGGCGCGATGCTCGACGAGGGTGGACGGGAGGCCGTGCTGAGTCTCATCGAGCGGAGCGGACGGTGAGCGTCCCTCTGTCGAAAGCACTCCCCGCCGGTGGCGTGGGGTTCGAGCCGCAGGCGCATGTCCTTGTTGTGGACGACGATGCGCGCATTCGTGAACTCCTGCGCCGCTTCTTGCTCCGCCATGGCTATTTGGTTACAGCCGCGCGCGACGCGGCGCATGCCGAGCGTCTGCTGGAGAACCTTTCCTTCGACATGCTGGTCCTCGACGTGATGATGCCGGGCGAGGACGGGGTAAGCTTCGCCCGCCGGATGCGCACCCAGATCGACGCGCCCATCCTCCTCCTCACCGCCAAGGCCGAGACCGAGGAGCGGATCGAGGGCCTTGAGGCTGGCGCCGACGACTACTTGGCCAAGCCCTTCGAACCGCGCGAGCTTCTGCTGCGCATCGCCGCCGTCCTGCGACGCGCGGCACCGCCGGTCGAGCCACCGGAAAAGCCGAAGGTGCTGATGCTGGGCGATATCCAGTACGACCTCGTGCGCGGTGCCCTCGAGCGGGGCAGCGAGATGATCCGTCTCACCTCGTCCGAGAAGGCGCTGATGCGCGTCTTCGCCCTGCAGCCGAACGAGCCCGTCAGCCGCACGCGCCTGGCCGAGGAACTGGGTGGCACGACCGGTGAGGTGCAGGAGCGTGCGGTCGATGTGCAGATCACGCGCCTTCGCCGCAAGATCGAGACCGATCCCAAGAGCCCGCGCTACCTCCAGACCGTGCGCGGCGAGGGTTACATGCTCACCCCAGACTGACCCCGGCACGGTCACATTCTCCGGAAATCGGACCAGTTGTGTCGCACTACTTCGGCTTCCCCCTGCCGCGATCCATCGGATAGCGTCGTGTGGCGTGTTCTGGGGAGGGAGGCATCGATGCTCACGCTGTCATGGAGTGGCGACGGGCGAGGGGGACTTTGTCTTCGCTGGCCGCGTGTCCTTGTCTCCTTGCTGCTCGTCCTGCTCATCGCGGGATGCGATGAACTGCGCGGGATGAGCGGAACACCTCAATCTGGTGGTCCGACCGCCATCCCCGTCCGGCAGGCACAGGCGGGGTTGACCGCGCTCGGCTATGCGGTCGGACCGGTCGATGGCGTGCTCGGACCCCGGACGGCCGCAGCTCTCGACCGGTTTCGCGAGCGTGAGGGCCTGACCTCCGTCGCGCCGCCGGAGGCCGCCATCGACCGCGCCTTCGCCGACCGCATCGCGGAGCGTCTCGCCTTCGAAGGCCTCGAGTGGCGCCGCCGTGCACGCGAAGCCGCGCGGGCCGAGCGCGCCCGGCTGCGGGCGCCTGAACCGCCGCCGACGCCGGAGGGAGAGCGGGATGCCGCGCTAGAGGATCTTCTGCTGCGCTACGAGCAGGGCGGCGAACCCGCCGAGTGATCATCACAGTATGCTGAGGCTCTTTCGCTGCCCAAGCACTCAAGGCAGGCTTTACGCATGAAACGACTCGATTTTCCGGGTGCGCCGCGCGCGCAGCGAGCGATTATGACAGTATGCGCGGCGGCTCTCCTCGCGCTCCCGCATGCGGCGCCCGTGGCAGCCCAGTCCGGCGACCGCGTCACCGTCGATCTGGAGGCCATCGACTGGAATACGGTGCCGGTGGATGTGGACGGTTTTCCGGGCGTCCCGCTCTTCACCATGCCCTTCGTCAAGGCGCAGATGGACCTCGTGACCACCGCGACCGCGCAGGGTGAGTTTCAAACAGCACTGCGGATCGTCGGGAACCTGCTGCGTCGCTATCCGCTGGTCGCCGATTTTCACGCGACCAAGGCGGCCCTGCTCGCCGCGACCGGCGACGTGAACGAGTCGCTCGCCGCGCTGAATACTGCCCTGGACCTCGGCTTCGATCAGGTCGGCACGCTTCGCCGTGCTCCAGCCTTCACCGCCCTCAGCAGCAATCCGGGCTTTCGCGACATCACGGCGCGGCGACGCAAGCCGCTGCCGATCCAGCCGCGCCGGGTCGCCGCCCTGCCGGTCGATGGGCAGACCGCGGAGGTCGGTCATACCAATACTGACTGGTCACCGAGGCTCGGCCGCCTCGTCAGCCGGTTCAGCATGCCGGAGACGCTGTCTGAGCGTCCGACCTTCGCCGATCCAGCGCCGGGCTCCGTTAAGGAACGGATCGCCAACCGCATTGCTGCAGGTGAGGCGACGGGCCTCGCCGGCGTGCTCTACGACAACAGGGATCGCGATCACGTCACGCTCCGTCGAGAGCGATACCCTCAGCTTTCCTTCGTCGAGTACAACCGCGCTGCCAAAGCGGCCCAGCTCGACTATGGGCTGAACCTCTCGATGTTCTTCAATGCCATCACGATCGGCAATTCGTCGACGGCGCGCACCGGGCGGTATTGGCGGAGCCAGGCGCGCGCCGCGCTGACGGAGCCGTTCGGACCTGTGGGGCTCTCGTCGCTCTACCTCGCCGACCATCTCTACTTTTTCCCCGAGCATCGCGATCACGATCCGACGGAGAGCGGCGGCAAGGGCGATGTCTTTCCCGCGAACACACCCCTCTACATTGTGAGCCAGGGTTCGTCGGGCTCGGAGGTCGCGTTGATGGAGGGTGCGCTCCACGCTCTCGCGGCGATGTCGCCGCGGACACGGGGCTTCATCGACCAGCGCAACATCGTCGCGCCCACCCTGCAGATGATCCTGCGCCGCGCGATGGCGCCCGTCGCCGACGACTCGGAGCGCTACCTGACCGGGATCGCGCACCCCACCGCCTTCGATGCCGCGCAGCTCGAGCTGGATCGCGCGGTGGCAATTGCCGAGCGGTTGACGCCCGAGACTGTGCCGCCCGTTCCGCTCCTTCGCGTGCTCAGCGATTTCTCGGCGCAGGAGGGTGTCGATTACTTCGGGCGGGAGCTGAGCGAGACGCTCTTCGACACGGCCTTCAGTGTCGCCCGGATCTGGCGTTCGCGGGATGCGAGCCGCCGGCTTCTCCTCGTCGCCGGCCCGAATTTCGAGACGGGACAGGATGTCGTCACGATGCGCTGGGTGCTCCTCCGCGGCGATCCGGAACGCGTGAGGGTAGAGCCGCTGGACCGCCGTGGACGACGGGCGGAGATCACCGTGGACTGGCAGGAGAGCGTGGCGGTGCCCGGTCGCGACGATCTCTCGAGCCAACGCATCGACATTGCGGTCTTCGCCGATAACGGCTTCGAGATCTCGGCCCCGGCTTTCGTCTCGATCCTATTACCCTCCAGCCAGATCCGCGACTACGAGCCCGACGATCAGGGTGGCCAGCGGATCGCGCGCATCGACTATGCGGCGCGGGCGAGCGACGGGGGCCTCTATGTCGATCCGCTGCTCTTCGCGAAACGTCCCTGGCAGGATCGCTACGATTATGCGCCTGACGGGCGGCTCCTCGGATGGACCCGCGAGCACAGCGACGGTGCAGAGGAGCACTATACCGCTACGGGCCAACTCGTGCGTGAGAGCGATGAAAGCGGCCGGCCCTTGGTTGTCGAGAGCGTCGAGTATCCGCTGCGGCGCGAGGGTAACGGCGACCGGGTGGTCCGGATCGAACCCACCGGTCGCCTTTTCGATTACGTCTATCGCAGCGAGGAGGATCTGGTCGGCGTCCTCTCTCCCCGCAGCATCGTCAGCGACGACGAGGAGGAGGTGCGCGGCGTCGCGGACTGAGGTGCCGATGGCGCCCGCGCCTCTCCTTCAGGTGACGACGATGGCGTGGATGCCGCTCGCGGTCGTCCCGGTAGCATTTACCCGCGCCACACCGCAGAGCACGTAGCCGTAGTTCGGCACCTGCACGCTGCGCGTCGGGCCCTTGACCGCGACAAAGTTCACCGTACCGCCGGTTTCGACGTAGAGCGCGACGGCGACATCGTCGAAGTCGTTGATGTCGTTCGGGCTGACCGGCACGTAGTCGATGCCAGGGCCGGTGGGCGAGCCGGCGCGGCCTGCGAACGGGTTTTCCATGGCCTATCCTTTCAGGCTTGCGGCTCAGCCGCGGGCAAGACTTGCGGCTCCGCCGCGGGTTTGAGTTGCGGCTTGGCCGAGGGGCAGAACTCGCGGCCGGGCCGCGAAGAAACGCGTGCGGCCAGTCGGCAGCGAGCGACGCCATTCAGGGGCGCCTCCCGGTTCTGACCCAGCCTGCACTGGTGTTGCGCGACCGGAGCCACAGGCGCGCGCATACCCGCGAGCCTGCGCACCGCGCCGGACGTCGGCGGGCCCCTCGTGCAACAGCCCGTGATCGCAGAAGCCCCGGGGCATTGTGGCCGCAGACGACGCCGGTCTAGGCTCGGGGTATGAGCGTGATCGTCTACAGTCATCCGTCGAGCCACCGGCACGTGACCCCGCCCGGCCATCCCGAGCGTGTGGCGCGCATCCAGACCGTCGATGGTGTCCTCTCCGGTGCCGAATATGACGGGCTCGAACGGCGGGAGGCGCCGGCGGCGGAGATCGCGTCGCTGAAGCGCGCGCACGATCCCGATTACGTGGATGCGATCGTCGCGGTGGCGCCCAAGGAAGGCTCAATAAGTCTCGACCCCGACACGCATATGTCTGCCGGGTCGCTCGAGGCTGCCTATCACGCGGCCGGCGCCAACATCGCTGCGGTGGACGCAGTGATGGCTGGCGAGACGAGGGCTGCGTTCTGTGCCGTCCGCCCCTGCGGCCACCACGCGGAGCGGGACCGGGCGATGGGCTTCTGCCTCTTCAACAACGTCGCGGTGGGTGCCGCGCATGCGCTCCACGCCCATGGGCTCGAGCGTGTCGCGATCATCGATTTCGACGTCCATCACGGCAACGGCACGCAGCACATTTTCGAGGCCGAGCCGCGCGTCGTCTTCGCCTCGACCCATCAGATGCCGCTCTATCCCGGCACGGGCGCGGCACACGAAACGGGCGTGGGCAATGTAATCAACGTGCCGCTCGACCCGATGAGCGGCGGGCAGCAGATGCGCATGGCCTATGAGGGCACGATCCTGCCCCAAGTTGCAGCTTGGAAGCCGCAGCTGGTCATGATCTCGGCCGGCTTCGATGCGCACACCAACGACCCGCTCGCCAGCCTGAACTGGTTTGATACGGATTTCGCCTGGGTCACGCGGGAGATTTGCAAAGTGGCAACCGATGTGGCAGGCGGCCGCGTGGTCTCGACGCTCGAGGGCGGTTACGACCTCGACGGTCTAGCCGAAAGTCTCCGCCAGCATCTCGACATTCTCATCGCCCATGCCGACGCCTGACAAGCAGATGCCCGCCGAGAGCCCGAACAGTGATATCGCCGCCATGAGCTTCGAGGCCGCCCTTGCGGAACTCGACAGCGTGGTGAACCGTCTCGAGGGCGGCGACGTTCCGCTCGATCAATCCATCGCGCTCTATGAGCGCGGCGCGGCGCTCCGTGCTCGTTGCGAAAAGCTCCTCGAAGAAGCCGAACTCAAGGTGCAGAAGATCGTCGAAGGACGTGATGGAACTGTCTCGGCCGAGGATTTTGATGCTGGTTGAGCCGTCGCGAAGCATCACGCTGAAGCGATGCGTTCAATTGTGTTCCCGTTGTCTTGACGCTATCGATGTGTCAATGTCTCTTGACACTCGGCGCCCGCCCCGCTCCGGACTCCTCCCGGCGCGTGTCGATCATAAGCCCGGAGGTTGACGTGAACGACCGTCCCCAAGCCCGCCCCGAGACGCCGCTTCTCGACAAGATCAATGTGCCTGCGGATTTCCGCGGTTTCTCCGACGAGGAGCTGAAGCAACTCGCCGATGAGGTACGGGCGGAGACCATTTCGGCGGTCTCGATCACGGGAGGGCATCTCGGTGCGGGGCTCGGTGTCGTGGAGCTCACGGTCGCCCTTCATGCGGTCTTCGATACGCCGCGAGACAAGCTGATCTGGGACGTCAGCCACCAGTGCTATCCGCATAAGATCGTCACCGGGCGGCGCGACCGCATTCGTACATTGCGCCAGGGCGGCGGCCTCTCAGGCTTCACCAAGCGCAGTGAGAGCGAGTACGATCCTTTTGGCGCTGCTCATAGCTCGACATCGATCTCCGCGGCCCTCGGCTTCGCTGCCGGGCGCGATTTCGGGTGCGAGGATACCGGCGACTGCATCGCCGTCATCGGCGACGGCGCGATCACCGCCGGCATGGCCTATGAGGCGATGAACAATGCTGGTCATCTCGACAAGCGCCTGATCGTCATCCTCAACGACAACGAGATGTCGATTGCGCCGCCGGTTGGTGCGATGAGCGCCTATCTCGCGCGCCTCATGAGCGGCAAGACGTATCATGACCTGCGCGAGGCCGCGAAATCCGCGATCAACCTGCTGCCCGGGCCGCTGCGCGAGGCGGCGCGGCGGTTCGAGGAACATGCGAAGGGCGCGGTCGTCGGCGGCACGATCTTCGAGGAGCTTGGCTTCACCTATATCGGCCCGATCGACGGGCACGACATGAACCAGCTCCTCCCCGTCCTGCGGAACGTCAAGAAATACGCCGACGGACCAGTTCTGATCCACGCGATCACGACCAAGGGAAAGGGCTACGGCCCGGCGGAAAACGCGCCGGACAAGGGCCATGCCCGCGCGAAGTTCGACGTTGTCTCGGGCGAGCAGAAGAAGGCGCCCTCGAACGCGCCGAGCTACACCAAGGTCTTTGCCAACGCGCTCATTCAGGAGGCTGAGAAGGACGACAAGATCGTCGCCGTCACTGCCGCGATGCCGGACGGCACCGGGCTCGATGTCTTCGGCAAACGCTTCCCCGAGCGGACCTTCGATGTCGGCATCGCCGAGCAGCACGCAGTCACTTTCTGCGCCGGCATGGCTGGGGCAGGCATGAAGCCCTTCGCCGCGATCTACTCGACCTTCCTGCAGCGCGGCTATGACCAGGTCGTGCACGACGTCGCCATCCAGAAGCTGCCCGTCCGCTTCGCCATCGACCGCGCGGGCCTCGTCGGCGCCGATGGCGCGACCCATGCCGGCAGCTTCGACATCGCCTATCTCGGCGTCCTGCCGCATATCGTGGTCATGGCCGCGGGCGATGAGGCCGAACTTGTCCACATGATCGCCACTTGCCGGGAGATCGACGACCGTCCCTCCGCCGTCCGTTATCCGCGCGGGGAAGGCATCGGTGTTGAGCTGCCGGTCGAGGGCGTGCCGCTCGAGATCGGCAAGGGCCGGATCGTGAAGGAGGGCTCCAAAATCTGCCTCCTGAACTTCGGTGCCCGCCTGAAGGAGTGCTACAAGGCCGCCGAGGAGCTCGATGCCAGGGGCCTCTCCACCACCATTGCGGATGCTCGCTTCTCGAAGCCTCTGGACCGCGACCTGATCCTCCGCGTGATCCGGGAGCATGAGGCGGTGGTGATCCTCGAAGAAGGCTCGGTCGGCGGCTTCTCGAGCGCCGTCTTCCACCTGCTGGCCCACGAGGGCGTGCTCGATCAGGGTGCCCGCATCCGGCCCATGGTGCTGCCCGACATCTTCATCGACCAGGACAGCCCGGGGAAGATGTACGACGTGGCGGCGATGAACGCCCCCCACATCGTGGCCCAGGCCCTCGCCGCCCTCGGCCACGACGAAGAAGCGGCGGCCGTCCGCGCCTGAGGTAGGGGCGCGTGGCCAACTGGCGCGCCCTTCATGATCATGAGTGGCAAGCCCATCGCCTCAACCGGGTCGGCGGGCTTCTCGGGGTTGCCGTTGCCGCGCTGATCGTTCTGCACATCGGCTTTCATGCGGCCCTAGGGTTAGTCATGCAGGAGGCGCTGACTGAAGGCATAGAGCCTCTGCGGGAAGTGGCAGGAGCGACGCTATGGGCCTTCCCGGCCTACGCCGCTCTGTCCGCCGGGGCCACGCTCGCAGTCCTGTGGAGCATCTGGACGCGCTGGCTCTATGCGCCCGAACTGAACATTGCCTGTACCGTCACGCTCGCCATTGCCGACCGAGCCCAGGTCTATGTGGACGGATTGCCGTTGTTCGGGGAGGGCTCGGAAGAGCTCGCGCTCTTCCTCGGCGCACATCTGCTGACTGCGGCCTTTGCCGTCTATCTCTTCATCGGCAAGCGCCCCAACGTCATGTTCCGGCGGCGAGAGCGGGTGGACTGAGCTGCCGCAATTCCGCCGTGGTCCCTGCCTACTCGTGAGATGGCTTTTCATCGGGTGGGGGATTTCGGATGCCGGTCATTCTCGCGGTCCTGGGCGCGCTCGTCGCCCTCAGTGTCTGGTATTGGCGCTTCAAGATGATGCGTGAGGCGAGCGAGGAGATCCTCGACATGGCGCAAGGTGTGCGCGCTGCCGCTCGTCGCTTCGCCTATCGCCGCCGCCACAACGTCCATCCCGCCGAAAGCGTCGAGGATGCGCGCCTCGCCGCCGCCGGCATCATGGCGGCGGTCGCTCAGATCGATGCGCCCCTCTCCAAAGCCGAGATCGAGGGCATCGCGGCCGAGGCGCGTCGCACGTTCAACGCAGGGCACGACGAGGCACAGGAGATCGCGGCATTCGGCCGCTGGATCGCGGGACAGTGCGGCTCGAGCGACGATGCTGTCCGTCGACTTCTCAAGGCCATCCACCGCCATGCCGAGGGCGATGTCGGCGATGAGCTGCTGGCCATGGTCCGTCGTGTGGCTGCCGCCGACGACAACGAACTGACGGAAGGCCAGGAGGGTGCCCTTGCCACCATCGCGCGAAGCTTCGAGCGTTCGCCGCGAACTCCCTCGTGAACCACAGGCGGCGCCCTGTGTCGCGCGCTCATCCGAACGCGCGGCATTGATCCGGCGCTGTTACGAACGCTATACGACTGGCCGTCCTGAAGGCCGCGTCGCCGGCATAGCTCAGCTGGTAGAGCACCTGATTTGTAATCAGGGGGTCGGGGGTTCGAGCCCCTCTGCCGGCACCGCGCCTTTCAAGGGGTTAGCCGAATTCCGGCGATGTACGCATGGTGCCGTGTCACCGATCGCATGGTTTCGACGCTGCCGCGACGCCGGGTTCACAAGGAAAGGAGCGCCGGAAAGACCTGACGACGGGCCCTTGCGGTACTGGCTGCCGAGATGGAGGACGACGATGAGCGGTCGGAGCCACGGGCCCAGTGGGAGAATGTTGCGGAGGGGTTCGCCGCCCTCTCGGTCACGTTCTGACGGACCCAGTATGATCGAGTTGGGAAAGTGGTGCTTCGTCCAGGGCGTTGAGTGTCAGGCCTACTCTGATGGCGCAGGCATCGTGGTCAGGCGGCGCAAGGTCTCCGCGAAGCCCTGATTCCACAGTCGCTCGCCGAAGAAGCGCGCGCCTTCGATCGTGTAGGGGCCGTAGTCGTAGAACGCCTTGTGGCCAGAGGGCGTGATGCCCCAGCAGATCTCCTGCGGCTCCGAACATATGAAGCTACGCTTGGCGATGTAGGGAACATCGAACTTGGCGGCGGCGGCGCGAAGCCGCGCATCCTGCTCATCAAACCCGATGGACCGTCGAAAATGGGCGAGGTTCACCGCCTGCGCGAACGCAGCGGCACCTTCTGTCTCTCTGAGAAACGCTGTGCCGTCTCGCCGCTCCGCCCTGGCGAGCAGGTAGTCGACCACCGACAGCTCCCCGGAAAGGGTGAACTCGACCGAAGGTCCAAAGAGCACGACGCCTTTGCCATCGTGCGTTAGTCGGGCGATGAGGTGCTCCAGCCCGACGAAATCCGAGGAGCGATGGTCGAAATAGGCGCTCGAGATGCACGTCCGGTCCGGATTGATGCGCGTCGAGATCAGAACGATCCGGGCGCGGTTGTAGGGCGCACCGCCAAAGAACTTCTCCCGCTCCGGGTCCGCATCGGCGTTCTCGGGATCGAAGCAGGCGAGATTGATCTGGTAGTTCAGGAACTCGAACCCGGCATAGGCTGAGGGCAGGAGCGCAAGCGTGTTGAACGTGTCCTCACTATGGGAGTTGCCGATAACGAGCACGGGCGTGACGTCCCGCGTCTCGAAATCGGTCTTCGCGCGCGCAAGCTGCCAGCTTTCCTTGCGGAGCCTGACGTTGTCGCGCTCGATGTTCAGGGCGCCTTCGAAGCGCTCGAACCTTTCTGGGTGGCCTTCGTGAACCTCGAAGCTCGCGACCGTCCCGCCGATCGCTGTTAGGCAGACCGTCAGGGTGGCGACGAGGACTGGCGTCCGAATGCGCTGTGAGCGGCGGAAAGGTTGCTCGACGAGAGCATAGGTCAGGACGGAGAGCGCGATGGTGATCAGGAGCAGCAAGGCGATGTCGCCCAAGCTCTCCATGCGCCCCTCGAGCCGCGCGAAGGCGAAGATCGGGAAGTGCCAGAGATAGAGTGAGAAGGAGATCAGCCCGCAGCCGCGAAGCAGTGGGTGCGAGAGGATGCGCGTCTTCCAGTCACCAGCCCCGCAGCCAAAGAGAACCGCGGCTGTGCCGAGCACGGGAACGAGCGTGATGAGGCCGGGGTGTGACGTGGTCTCGTCGAAGAGAAGAATTGCCCCGAGCACGGCCAACATGCCCCCCGCTGCGATCCATGGTCGAAAGCGGCCGACCGCTCTCAGCAGTCGCTCCCCGACTGCGCTGGCCGGCCTTGCTTCGAGCATCGCGACACCGATGCCGACGGTCAGTTCCCAGAACCGGGCCAATGGGATGAAGAACGCAAAGGCCGGGTGCTGCCGCGCTGTGAGCTCGGCGAGCGTCAGGCTCTCCACCTCGATGAGAAGCAGCAGGCCCACCATGTGCAGGCGGCTGAGCCCGCGTACTGCCAGCACAGCGAGGGGTGCGATGAGGTAGAATTGCTCCTCGACACCCAGGCTCCAGGTGTGGAGGAGAGGCTTTGTCAGGGACGCGGTCGCGCCATAATCCGTCGTCGTGACGTAGAAAAAGAAATTCGAGCCAAAGGTCAGGGCGGCCAGCGCGCTCAGCCCGAACTCCCGAAGCGCGTAGGGCGGGAGCACCATCCAGGCGACGGGCAGGCAGGCCGCGATCACGACGACGAGGGCAGGCAGGATCCGGCGTGCGCGGCGCATGTAGAAGGCACCGAGACGAAGCCGGCCCGTCTCGCGTATCTCCGCAAGCATCAGCCGCGCGATCAGGTATCCGCTGATCACGAAGAAGATATCGACGCCGACATACCCGCCGCTGAGATCGAAGCCCAGCGTCCCGCCGCGGCGGGCATGATAGGCGATGACGCTGATGACAGCGATGGCGCGGAGACCGTCGATCTCGGGTCGGTAGCCAGATGTCACGCGGCCTCCCGCTTGTGCCAGCGAAAGCGATAGCAGTGCCTGGCTATTCGGCTGGGCGGGGGCGGGAGGTAGGGCGCAATCCCCCCGGCGAACATCGATATCGACTTCTGGTTCGTCACGCATCAGTGAGCGCCGTCGGACGGCAACACACGTTCGAGAACATGTCGGATGCGTGGCCCGCCGCTACTCACGGAGGCTGCCGGCTGATATCGACTTTCAGCCGCGGATTACTCTGTCAGCCATCACAGTTCAGTCGAGAGGGCTCCTGCGTGGCCGACTATCCTGACGATCGTGACCCCTTCGATACCGCGTATCGCTTGCATTTCGGGAACGTGAAAAGGTTATCGCAGCGCTTTGTCGGTTGCGGGACTGTTGCCGAGGATGTGGCGCATGATGCTTTCGTCCGATGGCTCTCGAAGCTGCGCCAGCAGGGCGGTGCGGCCGGTCGGCATATACCGCTGCTCTACTGGATCGCGCGCGGCCTTTCGATCGACACCGAGCGTCGGCGCCGGAGCGTCCTGCGCCTTCATCAGCGCTTTCTTGATCCTGCGCCGGACGCGCCGAGCAGCGAGCGCCTCTACCTCGCGAAGGAGGATGCGCGCCGTATCGACGATGCACTTTCTCGGATGAAGCCCGCGAAACGTGACGCCTTCCTGCTCCGGCGTGTCGATGGCATGCCCTTTCGGCTCATCGCCGAGAGGCTCGGCATCAGCACATCGCGTGCCCATCACCTCGCGGTCGAAGCCATGTTGGAGCTTGACGACGTGCTGAACCAGGAGGAAGCGGTCTCGGCCTAGTGGCACGGACAAGACATTTGCTACCGTCGCGGACCGACATGACCCTGCAACCCGGATTG
This sequence comes from Pseudomonadota bacterium, assembly GCA_039815685.1. Taxonomy (GTDB): domain Bacteria; phylum Pseudomonadota; class Alphaproteobacteria; order Rhodobacterales; family Rhodobacteraceae; genus Thermohalobaculum. The sequence goes on from JBCBYV010000002.1 coordinate 131,541, forward strand.
TTGCCAGTCGATTGGAAGTGCGGGGTTTTCTGGAGCCCGGCCTCAAGCCCGGGGATGACTGCGAATGATCCCCTCCGTCTCGGTCCTACCGCTGGTCCTGAGCGCGACTGCGGGTCTGCCAGAGTGGCTTCAATGATGATCGCCTATGTCTCCTGAGGATGCAGAGAAGCGCAGGAAACTGGTTCGGGAGGCATCGCGCGTCCTGTTGTCGTTGGCGGATGAGGATGCTGCCGCTCAGAGGGAGCGCCTTCGCATCTGGACCGGGGATGATCCTGCGCGCCGCGACGCGGCAGAACGGGCGCTTCGGATCTGGGCTGCAAGCTCGGGGCTGAAGCGTAGCGACAAGCCGGGAAGGGGGGGCGGGTTCGGCATCCTGCTTCTCTTCTGTCTCGTCCTCGGGGCTCTTCTATTCCCCATGATCAGGATGGAGCTCACAGCCGACGTCAATTCGCGGCGTTCGATCCTCCGCGACGTGCCCGTTGCCGTGGGAGTGAGCGCCGATCTCGATGCCGGGACTGCACTCGATCTCAGTGAGGAAGACGGGGGTATCGCGATCCGCATGCTCGACGGTGCTGCGGTCTTCGATGTCGATCCGACTCTGGAGCGTCGCGTCGAGGTCATTTCAGGGGACGTCCGTGTTCGGGTTACCGGCACCCGGTTCGCCGTTGAGACCAGCGGCGATCGGGTCGCTGTCTCCGTGATCGAGGGGGCGGTCGAGGTCGGGCTCGAAGCCGCATCGAGCGCCCCTCTCTCAGCCGGCTCCCACTGGCTCAGAGAGACACCTGGGCTTCCCGGCACCGTGTCTACCATCCCGGACACGTCATCGGTGGCGGCATGGCGCGATGGGTGGCTCGATGCCGATGATCTCTCGCTAAGGGACATGGCTGCGATCCTAGACCGCCGCTTCGCTGGCCAAGTCATCTTCGGCGATGGCGACCTCGCTGACAGGCGGGTGACCGGCAGATACAGGCTCGACGACCCGATCGATGCGCTCGCTTCCGCGGCGGCGGCGCATGGCGGCCGTGTCGTTTTTGCAACGCCATGGATCGCTCTGGTCGTGCCGGACTGAAGCTGAAGGCGTCGGCAGGAAATTCCCCACCCTCGTTCGGTGTCTCCCCAAAAGGTCCTGATGCGGGCGTGACCCCTGGGGGGAGCGATGGTTTCGAGGAAAGTGACCCTCACCTCAACGGCTGCGGTAGTCGTGGCGGTATCGCTTTCGACGACGGCACCGACGGCGCTCGCGCAAGAGATCGACTTCGCGGTGCCGACACAGCCCCTCTCGCAGGCGCTGCGCGAGTTCTCGCGCCAATCGGGCATCCAGGTCTCGGCGTCGAGTAGCCTCGTGCAGGGAAAGACAAGCCCGAAGCTCACCGGGACGATGAGACCGGAGGAGGCGCTGCAGGTGCTCGTCGCCGGATCGGGATTGGCGGTCAGGCAACTGCCCAATCAGACCTTCGTAGTGATCAGCTCCAGCCAGTCGCGCGTCGACCAGGGCAGGATCGAGCTCGATGAACTCGTGGTGACGGCTCCGAGGGGACGCGGCCTTCCCGGCGCATCCGGAAGCGGCGGTGCCTACGATCCGCTCGAAGAGACGCGTACCATCGCGACCATCGATGAGGAGCAGATCGAGAAGAGCGCGATCACCGGCGTGACCGAGGCGCTCGATACCATCCCCAATGTCGTCGTGACCGGTGAGACGTCGCCCGTGGGCTTCGGCGTGACCGTGCGCGGCATAAGCGACGTCGGCAACGTGAACAGCACCGCGCCGACAACCGGCATCTTCGTCGACGGCGTGCTGCTCAACCAGACGGGCGTCGATATCGGCATCAATCCGGGGCTTGTGGATGTCGAGCGTGTGGATGTCTTTCTGGGGCCGCAGACCACGACCTTCAGCCGCGGGACCACCGCTGGCGCCGTCAACGTCGTGACCAAGAAACCGACCGATGAGTTTGAGGTTGCGGTGCAGGGAGAGGTAGGAAGCTTCCCGGACGGATCCGGCTCGCTCGTCGTCAACGCCCCCATCCTCGATGACGGCCTGCTCTCGGCGCGCATCGTCACATTCGGCAGCGCGACCGACGGGTTTATCGAGTTCTTCGACGAAGACGTCACGGACGAGCTTGGAGAAGAGGTGTTCGGCGGGCGCGTGAGCCTCCGGTCCCAGCCCAGCGACGATCTCACCCTCGACTTTCAGGCCTCCTACACCCGCACGGAATTCGACGCGACCAGGATCGTGACCCTCGAGATCCTCGAGGAAGAGGAAGAGTTCATCGCGTTTCCAAGCCCGCTCGACGAGAATACGAACGACGACTTCGTCACGCGCTTCGAGGCCCGATACGACATGGATGTCGGTGCGTTCACGTCCAACTCGTCCTTCCGCCTTGGCGACAATGTCCAGACCCTCGACGCCGACGGCACGCCCGTAGACATCACCGAGACGCTCGTGGCACTCGAGACCAAGAGCTTCTCGCAGGAATTCCGGTTCGACGGGACATCCGTCGAGATACCCAATGTCCCGGGTACCTTCGTCTTCAATGCCGGCACCAGCTTCAGCTATAACGACTTCCGGACGTCCGACACGGTTTCCTTCGGCTCGGACTCCGTGCCGTTGTTCGTCGGCGGCGCTGCTATTCTGGCGGTCACCGACCCGGACGAATTCGCCGACCTTGCCGCATCGCTGGGCCTTCCTGCGGATATTGGGGTTGTAGGTCCGGCGCTGGCCGCACTTTCCCCATCCGAGCTGGGCTTTCTCGACACCGACGACACCCAGGACTTCATCAATGTGAGCCTTTACTCGGATGTTGCCTGGCGTCCGATCCCGGATCTCGAGCTGTCCGCTGGCTTCCGCTACTCATTCGACCGCGTGGTGACCAGCGATACGACGATCTCAGGCGGCCCTGCTGCCGTGCTCGGCTTCTTGGACGCCGGCTTCTCCGTCGAAGACACGGCGATCTTCCACTCGGTGAGCCCGCGCGCCTCCGTCAGCTACGACTGGAGCGACAACATCACCACGTTCGTTGCGTTCTCGACGGGCTTTCGCCCTGGCGGCGTTGCCGACAGCCCGACCACGACCCTCGAGTTCGACCCCGAGACGACACGCAGTGTGGAAGTCGGCTTTCGCAGCTTCTTCTTCGACAACCGTCTGATCGTGAATGCAGGCGCCTTCTACACGAAGATCACGGACTTCCAGACACCGATCACTTTCCTTTTCGAAGACACGCTCATCCCGCCGGCGGTCGTGCTCACGAATGCTGGTGACGCGACGAGCTTTGGCGGCGAGTTGAATGTCGCGGGCTCCCCGGTCAGCGGGCTTACCCTGCAGGCCAATGCCGGTCTCAACTTCACGAATATCAGCGACTTTACCTTCCCGCCGCTCGGCTCCGGAGGAGCGGCTGTCGATCTCTCCGGCACCGATCTGCCCAATGCACCGGAGTTCACGCTGACCCTCGTCGGCGATTACGAGCATCCTCGACCCATCTTCGGCGACAGCCGCGCCTACATTCGCGCGCAATACAACCTTCGGACAGACTTCATCGGGTCGATCTCGGCCACGCCGACGGAGGTGGATGGCTACGATACGCTGGACCTGCGGGTCGGGCTCAGGGGCGGTAACTATTTCATCGAGCTCTTCGGCGACAACATCCTGAACGAGTTCTTCGCGACCAGCGGGTTTCCATCGCCTTCCAGCACCCTGCCGCTGCCACCATCGGCCCTTGGCGTGCCAGACGCCGCTGCATCGCCGGTCGGTGCGGCGGGTCAGCCGAGACGCTTCGGTATCCGCGCCCGCTTCAACTTCTGAGGAAGGCGACGTAGCCGCTCCATCCATCGGACCGGTAGGCGCCTCATCGCAGCCTGCCCGCCACACGAGCATGCTCCGCAACGGCTGGGTCGCGCAGGCATTGTGGGACCGTCGCCCAGTCGGGCACGTGATTGCCGCGATCGATCCGGTAGCCGATCCCGAACAACGCGTCTCGTGCAGCCCGGGGCGAGCTGTAATACGCCGCTGCGCCGAGTACGGGCTCGATGCTCCGCGGCACCAACTGCGGAAAGCCATTCAGAACAGGCACCGCGCCCGCCATGCAGAGCAGGCGGTTCTCCGGGCAAAGCGCGTCGCACACCCCTCGGATCGGTCGGAGATAAGCGCTCCGCTCCGCGTCGCGCAGCAGCATCGAGCCGAACATCCCAAGCTCGCGCCGGTCCAGCCGATCCGCGTCAGTCGTCTTCGAGATATTCGGAAGCGCCTGGATGGACCAGCGCCGATAGAGATCGGCCGTCTCCGCATCCAAGGGAAGATCGCTAGTACCAAACCGGAACAGTACTCCAGCAGCTAGGATCGCTGACCAGCGCTCTTCGCGGAGCGCCTCGGCAAAAGCCGCTTCGATCTCCGGCGTCCAAGAATCTCCACCCCAACGGGCACGCCTGGCAGCCGCCTCTGAAGGTTCCGTGCGGTCGAGGTAGGCGAGCATCTCGCTCTCCCGCCGCCTCGCATGCCAGAATGTCGCGTGCACCCAGTCCGCAGGGTTAAACACCGTCTCGGCGAACCTTATCGCCTCGACATCGATCTCCGGGCGGTTCGACGGAACTCGAACGACCAGCCACTGGACGTAGTTGCGGTATCCCGCGGCCAGAAGCGCGCGCGCCCCGGCAATCCACGCCTCGCTCGTCGTCTCCGTGAACATTCCCTGGGACAGCACACATGACGAGGCGGTAACGCCGCGATCGACCGGATAGGGCTTGAAGCCTCGCTTGGGCCCCGTCCGGTCCGGTGGCAAGAGAGCCCGCTGAGCCTCGAAATTCATCTCCGGCAAGTCGCGGCCGAGGCTCCATTCAACCTCGTTGACCAAGACACGGGCAGCGACGTTTCCATCTGCTGCCAGCTCACCGATGGCCCACATCGCCTGGCGCGGGTCGTCGTCGTCTAGCCAGGCCTGCACCGCTGCGCGCAATTCGGGGTCGCTCGCCCCCGGCACCTCCGCAGCACGCGACGCCTGCGACACGCCCAACAGCAGCACAGCAAACAGTGCGCAGCGAACTACCTTCATCAAATACCCCATGATCGAAACCACTTGATAGCGCAGCCGAAGGAGACCCCAGCCAACCCGATACCACTACCGAGCTCAATTTGCAGCGTCCGACGTCCTGAGCACCCGCCTCAACTACGCGACTCAACCGGCCATGGCTTCCACGGACGAGCGGCGCCGCAGGCGCGCCCTTCCCTGGCGATCAAGGTGGCGCGTGTCGGCGCGTCGCCCGCCTACACGTCGATTGTTGCGAGCAGGCCCGCCATAACGCGGCCCCGGGCGGCGAGGGTCGGGACCTCGATGTACTCCGCAAGGGTGTGGACCATGCCGCCCTCGACGCCGAGACCGTCGAGCGTCGGCACGCCCATCGCACCCGTGAAATTGCCGTCCGAACCGCCGCCCTGGCTCTGGTGGCGGAATGACATGCCCACGGCTTGATGGAACCGCTCGGCGAGCGCCAGCAGGCGGTGCGTGCCCTCGTTCGGCTCCCAGACAGGTCTGGTGACCCCGCGTGTGACCTCGAAGGTGACATCCCCCTCCTCGCACGAGAGCGCCAGCATGCGCTCCACGCCGCGGTCGAGGTCGTCCTGCCGCTTGGCCATCGAGAGCGCCTGGCCCTCAGCGAGCGACGAGACGCAGTTCACCCACTGGCCGCCATGGAGTACGCCGACGGAGAAGGTGCAGTCGTCGGTCGTCATCTCCTCGATCTCGAGGAGCTTTTTCGCCATGAGGCGCAGTGCCGAGCGGCCCTCCTTCAACCGCACCCCGGCATGGCTCGGCCGGCCGCGGGCGGCGAGGTTGAAGCGCGCGATGGCGTAGCGGCCAGAGGTGACACCGCCCTCCGTCAGCCCCGGCTCGGGCACCAGCACCGCGCGGGCCCGCGCCGCCTCCGCCTCGATCAACGCGCGCGCCGAGGGCGTGCCGATTTCCTCATCAGGCGTGAAGAGCAGCGTCACGGGCAGCGGCGTCTCGATCCCGGCGCGCATGAGCTGGCGGAGCGCCTCGAGCGTCAGATAGTTGCCGCCCTTCATGTCGCAGATGCCGGGCCCGGTGCAGCGGTCGCCCTCCCGCCGGAAGGGCAGCTTTTCGAGCGTGCCGACGGGGTGGACCGTGTCGAAATGGCCGAGGATCAGGATGCCGGGTGCGCCCGCGTTGGGATGGGCCATGCGCGCGCGGACACTGTCGCCAAGCCCCATGCGGCCCGGGATGCGCTCGATGGAAGCCCCCATCATCGCGAGATCGTGGCTCACGAGGTCCATCATGCGGTTGACTGCAGCCGTATCGTAGGTCGGGCTCTCGCACTCGACCCAGGTCTTGAGCCCCGCGAGCATCGCGTCCGCGTCGAAGGGCAGGCCCGTCACATCGATTGGCGTCGCTATCGCGTCCATGGCGATCTCCTTCGTTCGACCGGCGCCGGGCGGACGGTTCAGGCCGTCGCCTGTGCCGTGTGCCCGTCGCCGCCCACAGGCTGCTCGAGAGGGCGGAAATTCGCGAAGTCCCAGCCCCGGCCGGGCGCCGCCTCCAGCAGACGCCGCGTATAGGCGGCCTCCGGCTCCGTCAGGACCCGGGCCGCGGGCCCGTACTCGACGACCCGGCCCGATTGCATAACCACCAGCTCATCGCAGACCTGTGCTGCGACGCCGAGATCATGGGTGATGAACAGCATTCCGATGCCAAGCCGCCCCTGGATCTCGGCGAGGAGGTTCAGCACCTGCGCCTGGATGGAGACATCGAGCGCCGAGACCGCCTCATCGGCCACCAGCACTTCGGGCTCAAGTGCCAGGGCACGCGCTATGGCGATGCGCTGGCGTTGGCCGCCGGAGAACTGGTGCGGGTAGCGGTCGAGCGCGCTCCGCGGCAGGCCGACAAGCTCCAGCAATTCCGCTGCGCGCTCCAGCGCGGCCCGGCGCGGCACGCCGAAGTTCGTCGGCCCCTCGATGATCGACTCGCCCACTTCGATGCGCGGGTTGAGCGAGCGCATCGGGTCCTGGAACACGATCTGCACCTTGCGCCGGTGCGGCTTCATCTGCTTGCGGCTGAGCCGAGCGGTCTCCGCCCCCGCGAGCATGATCGAGCCTGCCGTGGGATCGATCAGGCGCAGGATGCAGCGCGCCACCGTAGACTTGCCGGACCCCGACTCGCCCACGATCCCCAGCGTCCGCCCCGCCAGCAGGCTGAGCGTTACGTCCTCGGCCGCGATGACCTCGCGTCCCGAGCCGAACCAGCCCGCGTCGCGATACACCTTACCGAGGCTCTTGGTGGCGAGTGCCGTCGGCGCATCCGGCCGCGCAGGCCTCGGCGGCCGGGGGATCTGGCTCGGCACCGCGCGCAGAAGCTCGCGCGTGTAATCGGTGCGCGGGGTGCGGAGGAGCGCGTCCACCGGCTGCGTCTCCATCACTTCGCCGAGGCGCAGCACGGTCACCTCATCGGCAATCTCCGCCACCACGCCCATGTCATGCGTGATGAAAAGAACGGCGGTGCCCTCCTCCCGCCGCAGCTCCGCCAGTAGCGAGAGGATCTGCGCCTGCGTGGTCACGTCGAGCGCCGTCGTCGGCTCGTCGGCGATCAGGAGCTGCGGGTGCAGGATCAGCGCCATGGCGATCATAATCCGCTGGCGCTGCCCGCCCGAGAGCTGATGTGGGAAGGCCGTGTAAAGCCGCTCAGGATCGGGCAGATGCACCCTATCCAGCATCTCGATCACCCGGTCCCGCCGCTCGCTCGCGGTGAGCGCGCTGTGGACCTTCAGCACTTCGGCCACCTGCGGGCCGACACGCGCGACCGGATTGAGCGCGGTCATCGGTTCCTGGAAGATCATCGACATGCGCGTCGCACGCAGATCGCGGAGCCGCCGCGGCCGCGCACCGATCATGCTCTCGCCATTGAGCCGGATATCGCCGCCCACGACGCTCAGGTTCGTTGGCAGCAACCGCATGGTGGCGAGCGCGGTCAGCGATTTGCCCGAGCCGGACTCGCCCACAAGGCAGGTCGTGGTGCCGGGTCTGATCGAGAGCGAGACGCCGCGTACGACCTCGTCCCCGCCCTCAACGGCGATGCGCAGACCCTCGATATCGAGAACCGGCGTGCTCACCGGTCGATCCCGCGCTTGCTCATGCGCGGGTCCAGCGCATCGCGCACGGCATCGCCCACGAGGTTGATCGAGAGGATCGCGATCGAAAGCACCAGCCCCGGCCAGAGGATAATGCCCGGGTTGATCTGAAAATAGATCCGCCCCTCCGCCATGATGTTCCCCCAGGTCGGCGTCTCGGGGCTGATCCCGGCGCCGAGGAAGGAGAGGATCGCTTCCACCAGGATCGCCGAGGCGCAGATATACGTCCCCTGAACGATCAGCGGCGCCACGGTGTTCGGCAGCAGGTGGCGCCGCAGAATGCGCCAGGTCGACGAGCCGCAGGCAATCGCCGCCTCGACATAAGGCTCCTCCCGCGCCGCTAGCACCACGGAGCGCACAAGTCGCACCACGCGCGGGATCTCGGGTAGCGTGATCGCCACCAGCACCGTCCATAGGCTCGCGCCCGAAAGCGCCACGATGGCGATGGCGAGGAGGATGTTGGGGATCGCCATCATACCGTCGACGAAGCGCATGATGATCGCATCCGCCGCCCGCACGAAGCCCGCCACAAGACCGAGCACCAGCCCCACCGCCACGGCGGCGACCGCCGCACCGATGCCCACGATCAGCGAGATGCGCGCCCCCATCACGATGCGGGAAAAGAGATCGCGCCCGAAGGCATCGGTGCCAAGCCAGAACTCCGCACTCGGCGGCTTCAGCCGGGCCGCAGGCGTCAGCCGCGTCGGGTCATGCGGCACGATCCAGGGAGCGAGGAGCGCGACCAGCAGGACCAGGGCCAAGAGGAGGCTCGCTACCGCAACAATGGGGCTCGACGCCATCGCCCGGCGCATCTCACGCCAGAGGCTCGGTGCCTCACCCGCTCGGGCCGCACTGACCGGCGCCCGATCCCCTGCACTGATATCCGTCATGCGTATCTGATCCTGGGATCGAGCAGGACATAGGCGATGTCGATCATCAGGTTGATGATCACGTAGATGAGCGAGGCGAGCAGGATCACCGCCTGGATCACCGGATAATCGCGCGCCAGCACTGCATCCACCGTCAGCCGCCCGAGACCCGGCAGGTTGAAGACGCTCTCGGTCACGACAACGCCCGAGATGATCAGTGCAAACCCGATCCCGATGATCGTGATGATCGGCACGGAGCAGTTGCGCAGCGCATGGATGAGCAGCACGCGCCATTCCGGCAGCCCCTTCGCGCGCGCCGTCCGCACATAGTCCTCGCCCAGGATCTCGAGCATCGATGTCCGGGTGATCCGGGCGATGAGCGCGATGTAGAGGAGCGTCAGCGTCAGCGTCGGCAGCGCCAGACGCGATGCGAAGTCCCCAAGACCGTCAGTGATCGAGCGAAAGCCCTGCACCGGGAACCAGCCGAGCTGCATCGAGAAGAGCGAGATCATCACATAGCCGATGACGAAGACCGGCACGGAAAAGCCGAGCACCGAGAGCGCCATCACGAAGCGGTCGATCACCGTCCCGCGCTTCCAGGCCGCCAGCACGCCCAGCGGCACGGCGATCACCACCGACAGCACGATGGTCGTCAGCGCCAGGCTGATGGTCGGCTCCAGCCGCCCGCCGATCATCTCCAGCACCGGCGTACCTGACAGGATCGAGGTGCCGAAATCGCCCCGCAGCAGATCACCCATCCAGGTGAAGAACTGCACGAAGATGGGCTCGTTCAGCCCGAGGTTCTCGCGAATGCGCTCCAGCTGCTCCGGCGTTGCCGTGTCGCCGGCGATAATCGCCGCCGGATCGCCAGGTGACAGCCGCAGCAGCAGAAAGACGAACAGCGCGACCATCGCCATCACCACGACTGCGGCGAGAACACGCTGTACGATGTAAGCCGCCATCCGTCCCCCTCGGGCTTTGTGATCAAGCCGGCCCCGGCCCGCTTTCACGGGTCGGGACTGCGTTCAACTGAAGTGGTGATCTAGCCCGCGCAACGCCTCCGGCGCGGCGGAGCCAGCCGAGTCCGTCGCTCAGTTCGCACCCTTGGTGATGTTCCAGAAGACCGGGACCGGGCCGTCCAGAACACCGACCACATCGCTCCTCCACGCGTTGGGGGTGAGATACTGGCCGAGTGGGACATACATCACCTGTTCGAAGGCGATGCGCTGGATCTCGGACGCGATTTCCTGCTGTTCCTCGACCGTGCCCGCCTTGGCGTAGGCGAGACGCAGGCTCTCGATCTCCGGCACCTCGGGCCAGCCGAACCAGCCGCCATCGGGGCCTTTGCCGTTCACCATGTTGTTCACGAGCGGATTGAAGACATCCGCACCGACCCAGTTGGTGAAGAAGATATTCCAGCCACCTTCGCCGATCGCCGCCTGGCTCGCGCGCCGGCCCACCAGCGTCTGCCAGTCCATCGCCTGCAGATCCACCTCGAAGCCCGCATCGCGGAGCGCCTGAGCCCCGACCACCGGCTGGGTCCGCAACGTTCCGACATCGGTCGGGTGCATCACCACGATGGGCGTGCCGTCATAGCTTGATTCCGCCAGCAGAGCTTTGGCCTGCTCCAGCCCCGAGCCGTCGGTGATCGTTTCGGCACCAATATCCGTCTCCAGCGGCGTGCCGCAGACAAACATGGCAGGGCAGGTCTCGTAGAAGTCGGAATTGCCCACGAGGGCCGCGAGCACATCCTCCTGGTTGAGCGCCATCATCGCCGCGCGACGTACCTTGGGGTCGTCGAAGGGCGGGTGCAGGAAGTTGAGCCGCATGATAGTCTGGAAGCCGAGTTGGTTGGTCGGGCGCACCTCGACCTCGCCGCTCGCCTCGAGCACGGGCACCAGGTCGTGCGGCACGCTCTCCCAGTAGTCGATTTCGCCTGCGAGGAGCGCATTGAGCTTCGTCTGATCGTCCGGGAACACTACCCATTCCACGCGATCGACATTCGCCAGCTTGCTGCCGGAGGTCCAGCTTGCGCCCTCCTCGCGCGGCACATAGCCGTCGAACCGCTCATAGACCGTGCGCACGCCCGGTTCGAACTCGTCGGCGACGAACACGAAGGGGCCCGAGCCGATCTGCTCGGCCACCGCCTCGGTCGAGGGTGTCTCGGCAAAGCGCTTCGGCATGATGAACGGCACGTTCGAGGACGGCTTGGCGAGGCTGTCGACCACCAGGCCATAGGGCTCGGTTAGGGTCATCGTGAAGGTCTTGTCGTCGACCGCGTCCATCGACGCCACGAAGCTCATCAGCACCTGACCCATGGAGTCGCGCTCGCCCCAGCGCTTGAGGGACGGGATCACATCCGCCGGCGTCACGGGCGCGCCATCGTGGAAGGTCAGACCGTCGCGCAGCGTGAAGGTGTGCACGAGCCCGTCATCCGAGACCTCGTAGGCACCGACCATCTGCATCTGCGGCTCGAAGTTCTCGTCGAGCGCGAAGAGCGTGTCGTAGACCATGTAGCCATGGTTCCGGCTCATATACGCAGTGGTGACGATCGGATCGAGCACCCGCAGCGAAGAGTGCTTGACCACGCGCAGCGTCTCTTGTGCCGCCGCGGGAACGGCCATCAGCGCCGTCAGCGCCGCGGCCTTCAGCAGGACGCGCATGCCGCTGGTGGTGGTTGCAAATCTCGTCATCTGGTTCTCCCCGTGACATTCGCGGAGGCTTTCGCGCTTCATCCGCCGCCGCCATCTGCCCGTCTCTACCGCTCGCCAGCGCGAGCATGCATGTTTACCGGGCAGAAAATTGAAGGACGCAACTATAGCGTGCAAAACCAGTTGCGGCTTGGCCAAACGGCTTGTCAAGTGACAATGGCCGGGCACGCAGGGGCTCTGCCGTCAGATGGAGGAGAGGCGAAAATGGTGGATGCTGGAGCCTCGCGAGAACACCGTCGTGCTCTGCCGAGTGTCGGTAATCCTGGCGCACAGCGTGCACCATCCGGGCCTAGAAGATGAGCGCGCCACGCGTCGCCGTCGGCGGCTTTCTGCATGAGACGAACACCTTCGCGCCTTCCAAGGCGACCTTCCGGGATTTCGCATCCGGCGGCGGTGGCGGCGGGATCATCGAGGGCGAGGCCATCGCCGCCATGCTCGGCGGCACCAACGCCGCCATCGCCGGAGCGCTCGACCACGGCAAGGCCGCTGGCTGGACGATCATGCCCACCCTCTGGTCCGCTGCTTCCCCCTCCGCCCATGTCACCGAGGACACGTTCGAGCGGATCGCAGGCAGGCTCATCGACCTCATCGCCGCTTGCCAACCCCTCGACGGCGTCTTCCTCGACCTCCACGGCGCGATGGTGACCGAGCACCTCGACGATGGCGAGGGCGAGATCCTGCGGCGCCTCCGCGACCGGATCGGTGCCGTGCCCATCGTCGCCTCGCTCGATCTTCACGCCAATGTAACGGCAGAGATGGTGACGCTCGCCGACGCGCTCGAGAGCTACCGCACCTACCCCCATATCGACATGGCCGAGACCGGGCGGCGCGCCGCCGCGATGCTAGGAACGCTCATGACCGGCAAGCGGCCGGGAAAGGCTTTCCGGCAGGCGCCGTTCCTCACAGCTATCGCTTGGCAGTCGACCGACACCGCCCCGGCCGCGGGCCTGTATGCTCGGGTTGCCGAGCTTTCGCGCGACGGCACTTCCCTGAGCTTCAACATGGGCTTTCCCGCCGCCGATTTCCCCGATTGCGGGATGAGCGTCACGGCCTACGGACCGGCCGCGGACGAGGCGGCCGACACGCTCATGTCGGAGATCGTCGCGGCCGAGCCAGCCTTCGCCGGCACGGTCCACGAGCCGGAAGAGGCCATCGCCCGCGCGCTGACGCTGGCCGAGGGCGCGACCCGGCCGGTAGTCGTCTCGGACACGCAGGACAATCCTGGCGCCGGAGCCGACAGCAACACCACCGGCATGCTGCGCGCCATGGTCGCCGGCGGCAGCGCGGCACCCATGGCCATCGGCAACCTCTTCGATCCCGAAAGCGCCCGCCGCGCCCATGCCGCTGGTGAGGGCGCGACCCTGCGCCTCCCGCTCGGCGGGCAATCCGGCGTGCCCGGCGATGCGCCCCTCGAGGCCGAGTTCGTCGTCGAGCGCCTGACTGATGGCCGCTTCCCCGCACCCGGCCCCTACTACGGCGGCCGGGTGATGGAGATGGGCCCCTCCGCCTGCCTCAGGCTCGGCTCTGTCCGCATCGCCGTCGTCTCGGCCAAAGCACAGATGGCGGACAGGGCGATGTTCGAGACCCTCGGCATCGCCGTCGCGCGCCAGGCCGTGCTTGTCGTCAAAAGCTCGGTGCATTTCCGCGCCGACTTCGCACCCTTCGCCGAGGCGATCCTTGTGGCACGCGCGCCAGGGCCGATGGCGGTGGATCCCTCGACGCTGCCCTGGCGCCGCCTCCGCCCTGGCCTTAGGACCGCACCGGGCGGCCGAGCCTTCAAGCCGCCGGTGAACACCGCTGCCACCTCGACCCTATAATTCCGACAACAACAACAGATTGCCCAGGAGATCCGCCGTGCCCCTCATCGACCACATCGCCGCCCAAGCCGACGCCCTCACCGCCCTCCGGCGCGACCTCCACGAGCATCCTGAACTGGGCTTCGAGGAGACCCGCACCTCGGGCATCGTCGCCGACGCGCTCAAGCGCTGGGGCTTTGAGGTGACGACCGGGCTCGGCAAGACCGGCGTCGTCGGCGTCCTCAAAGGTGCGCGCGAGGGGCGCCGCATCGGCCTGCGCGCCGATATGGACGCGCTGCCGATCCACGAGACGACAAACCTGCCCTACGCCTCCAAGAACCCGGGCGTGATGCATGCCTGCGGCCACGATGCCCACACCACCATGCTCCTAGGCGCTGCACAGTACCTCGCCGAGACGCGCGACTTTGCCGGGACCGCGGTCCTGATCTTCCAGCCGGCCGAGGAAGGCCTCGGCGGCGCGCGCGCCATGCTCGCCGACGGTCTCTTCGAGCGTTTCCCCTGCGACGAGATCTACGGCATCCACAACTCACCCTATCACGAGCCCGGCGAGATCGGCGTGAAGCCCGGCGACGCGATGGCCGGCGCGAACTTCTTCGACATCCGAATTACCGGCAAGGGCAGCCACGCCGCAATGCCACAGGTTGGCTGCGACGCGCTCCTGATCACCACCGCCCTCGTCCAGCAGCTTCAGTCCATCGTCTCGCGCAACGTCTCGCCAACGAAGCCCGCGGTCCTCTCGGTGACGCGGATGACTTCAGGAACCGCCTACAACATCGTGCCCGAAACCGCCGAGATCGGCGGTACGGTCCGCTACTTCCACGACGACGTCGCAGCCCTCGTGACCGAGCGGATGGAGGAGATCGCCGCGGGCATGGCCGCCGCCTTCGGCGCGAAGATCGAGGTCGACATGCGCAACGTCTTCGACGTTCTCAAGAACGACGAGGCGCTGTCGCATGCGATGGTGGCGGCGGCGAAGGAGGTCACCGAACCCGCGAGCGCGACCATCAAGGACGATCTCGTCATGGGCTCCGAGGACTTCGCCGACATGCTGCGCATCGTCCCCGGCGCCTATTGCACGATCGGCCATGCCGGCGACGTGCCGCTCCACAACCCGGGCTTCGTCTTCGACGACAGCGCCCTGCCGGTTGGCGCTAGCCTCCTCGCTCGCATGGTCGAGACGCGGGGCGCCGCGTGAGCGCCCGAGGAGCTGTGTCGTCTTGTCCGTTCTGAGCGCAGGGCGGGCAGTCGCATGAGGCTGAACGGGCTTAAATTGACTCGGCCGAACTATCGAACGCCCACGGAGGCACGGGGAATGGTGCTGCGCGGCGGTTGATCTGGGCGCGCGTGCACCGCGCGAACAGCTCAACCGCTGGCCTGCGCTCGCGCGCCTAAGAACGTCGCCGATCAGGGGGAAGTGTCGGCGTCGCTCCACCCGGTAAAACCCGCCGAGCGGGTTCGCGACACTGGGAAACCGGACTATTCTCCCGATCATGCGCTCGCTTGTCGCCACATCCCAATCTTTGCCGGCGGGCGGCGGCGCCTTTGCGCTGAAGACACTCACGATCGGCATCTTCCTGACGGATCAGCCGACGCACCGGTTGTCGGTTGGTGGCGACCGGCGGCAGTTCGTCCCGCTTAAGCGTGACCAAGGCTGGATCTTGCCTGCGGGCTCTGAAGGGGTGTGCGAGTACGACGCGCCGCTCGACGTCGCCACCGTGTCGGTCCCTGATGCGCTGCTTCGTGAGGCGGGGCTCGAGCGCGGCGCGACCTTCGCGCCCGTGGTGGGCCTGCT
This sequence comes from Pseudomonadota bacterium, assembly GCA_039815685.1. Lineage (GTDB taxonomy): Bacteria > Pseudomonadota > Alphaproteobacteria > Rhodobacterales > Rhodobacteraceae > Thermohalobaculum. The sequence goes on from JBCBYV010000002.1 coordinate 146,854, forward strand.
CGACCCACTGCTGCTGCAGATGGCGATGCAGGCCGAGGCGTTCAGCAGCGGCGGCACGCTCTATGCCGAGACCATGGCACGCGCGCTGGCTGCGCATCTGGTCCAATCGCTCCACCCGATGGCCGAGGATGTGACCGCGCTCGACGATCCGCGCCTGAGGCGCACGGTCGAGCACATCCGCGCACACCTGTCAGACGATCTGTCGCTCGAGGGGATGGCCGAGATCGCTGCAATGTCGCCGTCGCATTTCGCTCGCGCCTTCAAGAATGCGACCGGGTCCTCGCCTTTGCAGTTCGTCATTGCTGAGCGACTGGAGACGGCGATGGTGATGCTTCGGACGACGCGGCTCAGCGTCTCCGAAGTCGCCTATCGCACTGGCTACGGGGACGTTCCGCGCTTCGGCCAGCATTTCAGGCGCCGTTTCGGGGTCACCCCTGGGGCTGCGCGAGACTGATCGCAGGTTCGAACCGCGAGATGATCGGAATCGCATAGTCCGCGATCGAAAACGCGCCTGCGCAGGCGTAAGGCCCTCGCCATCTTCCTTTCATCGCAATCACGGCGACCGAGAGAGGAGACCGAGATGAAGACCCTGACCTTGACCGCAGCCGCCGTCCTTATGGGGACCACCGCCATGGCCGACATCACAACCCGCACTCTGGAGTTCACCAGCGAAAGCCAGACGCTTTCCGGCACGCTCTATCTGCCCGAGGGCTTCGACGGGACGGCAACGGACGCCGTGATCGTCACTGGTGCCTGGACCTCCGTCGAGGAGCAGATGCCTGGCACCTATGCCCGGGCGATGGCCGAGCGTGGCCTCATCGGCGTGACGTTCGACTTTCGCGGCTGGGGCAAGTCCGGCGATCTGCCCGATGGCCGCTTCATCGAGGATCCGGCGGCCAAGACCGCCGATATCCGCGCAGTGATCGAGCAGGTGGCCGCGCTCCCGGAGGTGGCCAGGATCCACGGCCTCGGCATCTGCGCGTCGGCTGGCTACATGGTCGACGCCACCCGCGGCAATGACCAGATCACTTCCGTGGCGCTGGTCGCCCCGTGGCTGCAAGACCGCGAGATCGTCGAGGCTGTCTATGGCGGCGCAGAGGGCGTGGCCGGGCTGATGCGGGTTGCAGCGGCTGCCGAGGCTCGCGGTGGCGAGGTCATCCCGGCTGCGGGTCCCGAGGGCGCCGATGGCGTGCTGATGCCCATCGGCGGCTACTATTACGAGCCGTCGCGCGGCGCGATCCCCGAATACGACGATGCCTGGAATAATGCGGGCTGGGACGATTGGCTCTCCTACCATCCGGTCGACGGGGCAGCGTCCTTCGACAAGCCGCTCGCCATCGTCCACTCCGACGCGGCCGCCATCCCGCAGGGCGTGCGGACATTCGTGGAGCGCATGACCGGTGAAGCCACGCAGAAGTGGCTCGAGGCCGTCACCCAGTTCGACTTCTACGACGACCCAGCTGCCGTCCGGACCGCCGCCGACACGGCGGCCGCCCATTTCACCGCGCATTGAATTCCGTCCGGCCGTCTGACCGACGGCCGTCCGCCGCAGGACAGACAGGAGATACTCACAATGGCCCGCATTCGTCATGCGCTCGCACTGAGCGCCGCCCTCGCCGTGCCGGCACTGGCCGCCGATACGCTGCCCGCAGCCGGCGATCCGGACACTGCCCGCGTCATCACCATCGTCTCGTCGATCCCGCTCGCCGTCGACCGCGCCGCCTACGATCTTGCCGAGGCTGCCTTCGCCCCGGAGATCGTCGTCGACTACACCTCGCTTTGGGGAGGTGAGCCCGCGACCATGACCCCTGCCGCGCTTATGGATGCTTGGCGCGGCATCGTCCCGGGCTTCGATGCGACTTGGCATGAGCTCGGTCCCGTCACCGTCGAGATCGAGGGTGACAGGGCCACAGCTACCGCGTTCGTCGACGGTCGTCACTGGATCGGCAATCGCCTCTGGCGCCCCGTCGGCGACTACCACTGGGATCTCGTCCGCATCGACGGCGAGTGGCGTGTCACCCGGATGGAGTTCGCGATGACCGAGGAAATCGGAGATCGTGCTCTGGCCGCGGAGGCGACGGAACGCGTCGCCGACCGTTGACCGCTTAAGCGCTTCTCCGCCCCACCTCGCCAATCGCGCAGGTGGGGCGCAGTATCGGAGCACCATTCGATCAGCTTGCACCGTGGTCTTCGTCGCCGGGCTAGACCCGGCGATCCAAGATCAAGGGGTATTGGGTTCCGATGTCGGATCCGCCGATCAAGCCGGGGATGATCGGATCGTTTGACTGGCTCCGTTAGGTCTGCCGCTGCCCGCTGCCCATGGTGTCGGTCTGGAGCGCGCCGGACGGGCCACGATGGGCACGCCAACACTCGAAGGTCGCAGCTCCCTCCAGCAGCCAAAGCCGCCGACGGGCACGCGCCTCAATCGCTTCCTCGCGTCGTGGGAAGCTCATCGACCCTTCGGACCGTTCTGAAGCCGATATGGTTCGAGCCGAGAGACTTCTCCTGAGGCTGACGCGCCGCCGGGCGATAACGGCCGCAATAGATCGGGGTGCAGAGCCATGAGCCGCCCTTGATCGTGACCCTCGCGTCGTCCGGTGCGGCGAGTGTGTCGGGGCGAGGCGTCCAGCCGTCGCTCACATACTCCCACACATTGCCAGCCATGTCGTAGAGCCCGAAGCCGTTCGGCTCATAGCAGCCGACCGGCGCCGTGATCCGCCAGCCATCGAGCCGATTGTTCTTCTTCGGAAATTCGCCCTGCCAGGTGTTGGCCTTCCAGCCGTTGACGGGATCATATGCCTCACCCCAGGTGTAGTCGGCACCCTCGAGGCCCCCACGGGCGGCGTATTCCCATTCCGCCTCCGTCGGCAGGTCGCCGCCCTTCCATCGGGCATAGGCCAGCGCGTCCTCGTAGGCGATGTGCACCACCGGATGGTTGTCGAGCTTTGCGACCGAACTTCCGGGCCCCAATGGCTCGCGCCAGTTCGCCCCGGGCACATAGCGCCACCACTGGCTCACATCATCGAGGCCATGGACCTCGCGCGGTGGTGAGAAGACCATTGCGCCGGGTTGACGGAGCCAGTCGGGCAGGTCGGGATTCGTGGCCTGATCGAGTCCCGTCTCGGCAAGCGTTCGGTGGCCGGTCGCTTCGACGAAGGCCCGGAACTGGGCGTTGGTCACCTCATGCCGGTCGATCCAGAAGGCGGCGACATCAACCTGCCGCACTGGACCCTCCTCGGGCCTGTAGGGCCTGGCCTCGGAGCCCATGAGGAACGAGCCGGCGTCAATGCGCACCATCCCGTCCTCAGCCGCAGAACCCGCCGGGAAACCCGGGTAGTCCGTGCACAGCCCGTTTGCGGCAGCGGTCGCGGGAAGTAGTGCCACGCAGAATAGCGCCAGAATCCTGTGATCCATCCTTCGTCCCTCGACTGAGCGGCGACAGCCCTCTCAGAATAATCAAGATGTGGTCAGATGCGCTCTCGCAACGACATATCACTTTCTTCAGCCCGTTGGTTGTTCGTTCGCCTTCCCCTTGGCACAAGCTGTCGAATAGTAATGATCTCGGATGTATTAGGGGGCGGGATGCGATGAAGAGCCTTATTGCGATTACAGCACTGACTTCCGTCATCGGCCTGGCGCTTCCACAGCGCGCGGCGGCTCAGGCGATCACGTCCGGGGCCGAGGGCGATGGCTGGCGAGCCAGTATCGAGGCCTACTCCTTCCTGCCGATCAGCACCACAGGCACCGCCACAGTCGCCGGTTTCAGCGCAGATGTCGATCTCGACCTGCGTGACATCTTCGAGAGCCTGAACTTCGCTGCCGCTTTGCGTGGCGAGCTCTGGAAGGGCGACTTCGGCGCGATTGTCGATCTCTACTACGTCAACGTGGGCGGCGATGTGAGCGCGTCGGGCGAGGGGCCGCTTGGGGCATCGGCGCGGGCCGACATCACCCTGCGCCAGGGCTGGGTGGCCGTGATGGGGGCCTACCGTTTCGCGCACGGCACCTATGGAGAGGAGGGCCGGCGCTTCGCCTTCGACGCCGCTGCCGGTGTGCGCTTCAACATCCTCGATCAGGATGTTCGCGTGCGGGCGAGCACCGATGCGGGTCTGACCGATGGTGTCGATCTATCGCTTGGCGGGCAGGAGAACTTCTTCGAACCTGCGCTCAGCCTCCGCGGTGCGGTGGAAGTCGCGGACGGGGTCACCGTCGGTGCGCGGGGCGAGATCGGCGGCTTCGGCGTCTCGGGCGACGATCTGCAGTGGCTGGTACTGGCAGGGGTCGACTGGCGCGCCTGGCCCCAGACATCGCTGCGCTTAGGCTGGCAGGCCTATGGGATCGACTTCTCGACGGAACGCAGTGACGGGCGCTTCGCCTACGACGTGTTCCAGCACGGGCCCTACCTTGGCGCCAGCTACCATTTCTGAAGTCTGAAAGTGTGCGATGCCGCCTGCGCCGAAGCGTGACGGCAGACCGTCGAGAGGCGCATCGTCACGCAAGTGACCGGCCCACCAATGCGGTTAAGCGTGCTCTGCACTCGGTGCCGAGCCGCCAGCGGCACCCTCCTCCTCGATCAGTCGTTCGCCGACGGCGAGTGCAGCGTCGCCGTCCGCCTGTCAATCGAGGGCCGCGGATCGAAGCAGCGGCACTCGCATCGCAACTCCCGCGGATCGTCGCAATGGCGTATCGTCGGCCTTCTCCCGGCGCCGCGCGTCACCTCGCGGCCTGGAGGATGGTTCTCGCGCGTCGATGGAGGCCTAGGATGTCCGGGTTGGCCGATCACCTTGCTGCCGCGAGCCCTGACTGGCCGCGCGCGCTGATCGAAACCGTCGCCGCGGACGCGGAGACACTGCGCGCGCCGGACGGGGCACGCGTCTTTGGTCCCGGCGATCCCTGCGAGCGTTTCGTGGTGGTGCTCTCAGGGATCGTACGCGTGGAGCAGATCGGCAGCGGTGGGCGATCGATCGTCCTCTACCGCGTCGGTCCCGGCGATAGCTGCGTAATGACGACCTCCGGGCTCCTGTCCGGCGTTCCCTATGACGCCTGGGGCATTGCGGAGGGTGCGGTCGAGATCCTCGCGCTGCCGGCGGCCACCTTCCGGTCGCTGATCGATGCTGATGCCGAGTTCCGGGCGCGGGTCCTGTCGGTCTTCTCGCACCGGATCCTCGAGCTTTCGCAGGTGATCGACGATCTCCTGCTGCGCCGCGTGGATCTACGCCTCGCTGGCTGGCTCGTCGAGCGGACCACGGAGAGCGGGACGCTGATGGCCACCCATCAGTCCATCGCCTCCGAACTCGGCAGCGCACGCGAGGTCATCTCGCGCATCCTCAAGGACTTCGAGCGCCGCGGCTGGGTCGCGCTCGGCCGAGGGGCGATCGAGGTGAAGGAGCGCGACGCGCTGCGCAGGCTCGAGACGGGTGTCGCGCTCTGACGCCCTATGTGACCCTGTCACATAGAAGATCGCGCATATGTGCGACTCGGCGGGTGTCCTGACAGAAAGGAGACCCCAGTGACCTTCACCGCAAACATCGGCCGCCTCGACCGCGTCCTGCGCATCATCATCGGCCTCGCCCTCATCGTGCTCGCAGCGACCGGCACGCTCGGTGTCTGGGCCTATATCGGCGCCGTCCCGCTCATCACCGCTTTCGTGAAGTTCTGCCCCGCCTACGCGCTTCTGGGTCTGCGTACCTGCAGCGACTGCTGAGCGGGGCGCAGATGAGAATCGTGACAAACGCCGTTGCTCTACTGGCGGTTGCGGGAGCGCTCGCCGTCGCTCCGGCCGGTGCAGGCGAGATCGTGAGCCAGGTGGATGCCGAGACCCTCGGTCCGAAAAAGCGCACGACCCTCGGTCTCCATCTCACCGCAGGGGAGGCCAGTCGCGCCCTCGAGAGCGACCCTGGGATCGTTTTCATCGATATCCGCGACCCCATCGAGGTGAGCTTCATCGGGCACCCCGAGCCGATCGACGCCATCGTCCCTTGGCGGATCGGCACCCATGTCTTCATGCCGGAGAAAGGCCGCTATCGCATGGACCCGAACCCCGCCTTCGTGGCGGAGGTCGAGGTCGTTCTCACGCGCGAGGGCAAGGACAAGGATGACCCGGTGTTCCTGATCTGCCGATCGGGCAATCGCACCGGTGCGGCCGCCAACGCTTTGGCCGAGGCCGGCTTCACCAATGTCTGGAACGTCGTGGACGGGTTCGAGGGAGACCGGAACACGGAGGGTGTGCGCGACGTCAACGGATGGCGGAACGCCGGACTGCCGTGGCGCTACGCCCTCGACGCCCGCACAGCCTGGCAGTCGCCCGCCCGATAGGTGGACGATCCATAACCCCAAGATGAAAGGGATTGCGCCATGAAGAGAATGCTGTTCGCCGCCCTCGCACTGATGCCGCTCATCGCCGGCCCTGTGTCGGCCGCAGATGAGAAGCCGAGCATCGTAACGGTACTCACCGCGCCCGAGCCCCAGACACAGCTCATGGCGATGGTGCTCAGCATGCAGTCGATCCAGCAGGGCGCCGCCGTCCGGGTGCTGCTCTGTGGCCCGGCGGGCGATCTTGCGCTGAAGGATGCCCCGCCAAGCGCCACCGCAGCGCAGAAGCCCAAAGGCATAAGCCCGCAGGGTCTGATGCAGAAGATCATCGCGACGGGCGCACCGGTCGAGGTCTGCGCGATCTACCTTCCGAACAAGGGCGTTGGGCCCGACGCCCTGATCGAAGGCGTCGCCGCCGCCCGTCCGCCGGAAATGGCCGGCCACCTGTTGGCCGATGACGCGCGCCTCCTGACCTTCTGAAGCATCGTATTCGTTACGCGCGCGGTGCAAGCTCTCAAACAGCTTCGCGACGCCTTCGAGGCTCTGATCTGCTCTTGATTGAGGCCGGGTCCGATCAGACCCGGCCTCTACCGTTTGGCTTGAAGCTGGAAAGCCCCGCCATCGCTATTGGGCCACGCCTTGCGCTGCCGCCCGCCACGGAACTCCAGGCAACAGGCAGAACGCCTTACATCCAGCTCGATCCTGTCAGTGAACAGTGTTCATTTTTCTTGCGCGCCGCTCTCCGCGCCGCTATCACCAGTTTGAACATTGTTCATTATAGATAGATGTAGATCAGAGGAGGCCATCATGAACCGACCGATCACGCCCGCTGAGATGATCGAGGGCGCGACGCCCATGCGGCGGCAGTTTCACAGCCATGACGGGACCAAGCTCAGCTTTCTGCACTGGCCGGCATTGAGGATACGCAGGGGCGTCGTGATCATGGTCCATCGCGGTCATGAGCATGGCGAGCGTCTGGCGCATGTTGTGGGGGAGGCTGGGCTGCACGCCTTCGACGTCTACGCGCTCGACATGCGGGGTCATGGTGCTTCTGGCGGCCCCCGGGGCGGCGGCATGCGGTTCGATCAGATCGTGCGGGACCTGGATTGCTTCGCTGGGCATCTGAGGAAGAGGGACGGGATCGCGCTCCATGACACGGCCATCATCGGGCAGAGCGTCGGGGCGGTGGTCGCTGCGGCCTGGGTCCACGACTATGGCCCACCGATCCGGGCGATGGTGCTCGCGGCACCGGCCTTCGACGTTCGCCTTTACGTGCCGTTTGTCGAGACCGGCATTCGACAGGCGGTCCGAGCGGCACCGCGGCTCCGCATCAAGAGCTATGTCACCGGCAGGATGCTGACGGCGGATCGCGACCGCGCGGCTTCGTATCGCTCGGACGACCGGATCACACGAGACATCCCGGCACGGCTGCTCATCGATCTCCGCGACACCGCCCGTCGGATCGTGGCCGACGCCGCGATGATTGCCGTGCCGACACAGGTGCTGATTGCCGGCGATGACCGCGTTGTCGCCCAGGGCCCCATCGAGACCTTCTGCAACGCGCTCACATCCACACGCTCCGAGCGCCAACTCTATCCTGACCTCAAGCATGACCTCTTGGGCGAGCGCAACCGGGCGCCGGTCATGGCCGATCTCTCACGTTTCATTGACGATGCCTTTGCTGCGCCCGCCAGGCCAGTATGCCTTCTCGAAGCCGATAGAGCGGGCCCCGGCAGGGAGGAGGCGGACCGACTGGCCTCGCCTCCGCCATCATGGAGCATGGCGGCTCTGCGCTGGCGGGCAATGCGAGCGGCAATCGGGGTGGGATCTCGGCTCTCGCAAGGCATGGCGATAGGGCGCGACGCCGGCTTCGATTCCGGCGCAGCGCTCGACTACGTCTACCGGAACGACGCGGCAGGTCTCGGCGCGATCGGGCGCATGGTCGACCGTATCTATCTCGATGCACCGGGCTGGCAGGGCATCCGCCAACGCCGCCGCCATCTGGAAGACCTGATCGCGGTGGCGCTCTCGCGGCTCGAAGCCGAGGGCATGCCGCGCGACATCCTCGACATCGCCGCCGGCCATGGCCGCTACGTGCTGGGACTGCCGCCCGAATTGCTCGAGCGTGTCGATGCGATCCATCTCCGTGACTATTGCGAGCGGAACGTTGCGGCGGGACGGGCGCGCCTGAACGAGGTTGGACTGGGCAGAAAGGCACGCTTCGAGAAGGGCGACGCTTTCGATGGCGACGACCTCGCTGCTTTGAGGCCGCGACCCACGCTCGCGATCGTCTCCGGTCTCTACGAATTATACGACACCAACAGCCCCGTACGCAGCTCGCTCGATGGGCTCTCGCGCGCCGTGCCCAAGGGCGGATACCTCCTCTACACCAACCAACCCTGGCATCCGCAGCTCGAGTTCATCGCCCGCGCCCTCACCAGCCATCGCGGCGGCAGGCCATGGGTCATGCGCAGGCGAAGCCAGGCAGAAATGGATCAACTGGTAGCAGCCGCCGGCTTCGAGAAGCTCACCCAACGCATCGACCGATGGGGGATCTTCACAGTGAGCCTCGCGCGGCGGTTGGGCTGACCTGCGCAATGCGCAGTGCTCGCGCCTTCGAGGTTGGCCGCGTCGCGATCGCGGCTGCCCCAGCAGTTCCGCCGAAACATTTGGTGCGGTCATTGCCGGACTTGGTCAGGCAATCCGGCTTGCATCCAGGCGCCTGGACCGCATCGCTTTTCTGGATCTCCGGCTCGAGCCTTGGGAGGACCTGGAACGGTCTCTTCCGTCGGCCCTACCGTCTGGGTTGCCGGGCAGGAGCTTCCGTGTCTGGACTGCTGAAACAGCAACACAACCGACGCCGAGACGGACATTGCGCCCACGTGAGCGCCCGATAGGTGCATGGTGTGGATGTGGGTCTGATAGGGACGCCCTCTGGCGGCTTGCACTTTGCCACTGCAGCCCCGGCCGATTGCGATGCGGCTCAGGGGTAGAAACTGAGGACGTCGTCAAGGCTCACGACGTGGCAGTAGATCATGTTGATCACCGCAAGCTCGTGGCGGTGCAGATCATCCGTCGCGGCGGCGCAGCAGTCGTCGATCACCAGCACGTCGAAGCTCTCATCTGCAAGGCTGCGGACCGTCGAGGAGACGCACTGATCCGTGAAGATACCGGCGCAGATCACGGTCTGGATCTCCATGTTCCGCAGGATGAGGCGCAGGTTGGTGCCCGTCAGCGCGGAGTCGGTCGTCTTTAGGACGGTGACTTCGTCCTCGAGGGGCGCGAGCTCAGGGACGATCAGGCTGTCTTCCCGGTCCTTCGGCAGCAGCAGGTAGTTGAAGCCGGGCTTCTTCTGGCTGAGCGAGCGGTCGCGCCCGTCCGGCTTCTGGCACGCGATCCGCGCGAAGATCACCTCGACGCCGCGCGCCCGCGCATCGGCGATCAGCCGCGCAGTGTTCGGGATCACGGTTGAGTGCATGCGGTCGTAGAAGGGCTGCCAGCGCGCCGTCTCCGCAGGCGTGTCCTTCTCCTCCAGATACGTGTTCTGGATATCGATCACGAGCACAGCGGTCTTTGCCGGGTCGAGGACGATGTCCTCCGGCTCTTCGGCGCCCTCGTAGTAGAATGATCGGTATGCGGTCTTCCAGCTCATCGGGCGGCCCTCCGTCTCTCTGCTGGTGCAAGCATGAAACGGCGAGGCGCGGGTGGACAAGAGAGACGGCATTTCCCCCTATCGGCGCGACGCGCGGCGCGATGATGATGCGCGCGGGCAGGCGTAGAAGGGGAGGCGATGTCCCGCAACAAGGATGCGCGCCAGCAGAAGATCCTGCGCGAGCTCGAGCTTCGGCCATCGCTGCGCGTCAGTGAGCTGGCGGAAAGGCTGCTGGTCTCGGCCGAGACGATCCGGCGCGATCTCGACGAGCTCACGGATGATGGTCTGATAGACCGCACCTATGGCGGCGCCGTGCGCCGGTTGGCGGCCGAGCCGGCGGTGGGTGAGCGGCATCGGCTCCTCGTGCCCGAACGGGAGGCAATCGCACGGGTGGCCTGCGCGCAGCTCGCAGGTGCGCGCTTCGTGATGCTGGGATCGGGCGCCACCACAGTACATGTCGCTCGGCGGATCGCGGTCGAGATGCGCGAGCTGACAGTCATCACCCACTCCTTCGGCGTGGCGACCGTCCTGTCGCTTAACCCAACGATCCAGGTGATCATGACGCCCGGACGCTACCACGCCGGCGAGGGAGCGTTGCACGGTGCAGAGACGCTGAACTTCCTCGACGGCCTCCGCGCAGACTGGGCCGTTCTGGGTGCCAGCGGGCTGAACGAGCAGGGACCGTCGGATGCCCTCCTCGATGCGGGCACGGTCTATGCCGCGATGCTGCGCCACTCGACACGCGGCATGATCGTTGCGGATGCATCGAAGTTCGACCGCATGTTCCCCTCGGCCTGGGCGGGGTGGGATGCGGTCGAGATGCTGGTGACCGATCAAGAGCCGCGCGGCCGCCTCGCGACCGCGATCACCGATGCCGGCGTGACCGTGCTCTTGCCCTAGCCGACGCCGCCTCGGGAGGCGAGGGCGGGCGCCACCGTGCCCCCGTGGCCGAGAGCATCGGCCATCGCATCGACGAAGAAGTCCGCCTCGGCCGTGGTCAGGCAAAGCGGCGGGCGCACTTTCAATGTGTGCCCATAGCGGCCAGCAGCGCCGATCAGCACCCGTCGGTCCCGCAACGCGTTGATCAGGGACTTGGCCGCGGCCGGGTCCGGAGCGCCGTTCGCGGCCGAGACAAGGTCGATGCCGAGGAAGAGCCCCGCACCGCGTACATCGCCGAGGCGCGGCTCGATGCCGGCAAGCGCGTTCAGCCGGTCGAGGAAGTATTTGCCCGTGGTCCGGGCATTCCGCATCAGCCCGTCGGCCTCTATCGCATCCAGCACCGCGAGGCCGGCCGCAGAAGCCACCGGGGTGCCGCCAAAGGTGTTGAAGTAGCCGACATCCTCGCAGAAGCGGGCAAGGATCTCGGGGCGCGTCGCCATGCCCGACATCGGGTAGCCATTGCCCATCGGCTTTCCCATGGTCACGATGTCGGGGGCTAGCCCGTGGCGCTCGAACCCCCACATCGTACCCGTGCGCCCGAAGCCGGGCTGCACTTCGTCGGCGATGAGCAGCCCGCCGGCATCCTTGGCGACGCGTGCAGCCTCGCCCAGAAAGCCCGGTGGATCTGCAAAGACGCCGTCCGAGGAAAAGATGCTGTCGACCAGCAGTCCCGCGAAGGCATGGCCGCGGCGCTTCAGCGTAGCGATCGCGCGCTTCACCGCGGCAGCGAAGCCCCCCGCGATGTCTCCGCCATAGGCCTCGCGGCTCGGTGCCGGCACCGCGCGCACATGGGAGGGTGGCTTGCCGCGCTTGAGCGAGGCGGGTGAGACCTCGATCACAGCCGAGGTGTTGCCGTGATAGGCCGTCTCGGTCACGATAAAACCCGTGCCGCCCGTCCAGCGCATCGCCGCGCGCAGGGCGAGATCGTTCGCCTCGCTGCCGGTGCAGGCGAGGGCGATGTTCCAGTCCCCCGCAGGCAGGCTCGCCTTCACCCGTTCGAGATATGCCTCCGTCGTCCGATGCAGGTAGCGGCTGTTGATGTTGAGCGCGCGCACCTGGTCGCAGATCGCCTCGACCACGCCCGGATGGCAGTGCCCGACCGAGGGGACATTGTTGTAGAAGTCGAGATACTGCGTGCCGTCCGCCGCTTCCATCCAGCAGCCGCGTGCCCGAACCATCTCGATGGGCCGGCTGTAGAAGAGCACAGACGAAGCGCCGAAATTCGACATCCGGCGCGCCAGCAGCGCATCGGCCGGCGTGCCGTCGGCGGTGGCGTCGAAGGCGTTCATGTCGAGGATCTGGCGCGCCTTGGGCGACATCACTCGGCCACCTGCATCTCGCCCGAAAGGAAGCGCTCCGCGATCGCCACCGTCCCGTCGGTATAGCCGTTGCCGAGTTCCTGCGCCGTTGGTGTCTCGGCGTGGCTCGCGAGCCAGGCGGTGAGCAGCAACCGGCGCAGCATAACGAAGGTGCCGAGCATCGCTTCGTCTTCGGCGGGCAGATCGGCGACCTCACGATACCCCTCGATCCAGGCGGCTTGGACGTCCGGGATGAAGGGCTCGTGCTCGTAGAAGCTGACGGCGGCCGCGAAGTCGTACATGAACCAGCCGAAGCCGCAGTCGTCGAAATCGATCACGCCGATATGGCCGGTCTCGTCGATCAGGAGGTTCGCGAGGCGCAGGTCCGCGTGGATCAGGCCGAAACGCTCCGACCCCTGACCATAGGCGTCGAGCCGGCGCTTGAGCTCAAGGCAGGTGCGCTCGAGGATCTCCTTGCCTTCGGGAGTGAGCCCGATGCCCGCGCGCCAATCACCCCAATGCGGCGTCGGACCCACGGTGGTGTCGAAGGTCCAGGTCTTTCGCACGAAGCTCTCCGGGCGCTGCCAGTGGCGCGCATGCTGGTGCAGCCGCGCGCTGATCGCCCCCAGCTTGCGGAAGCCCGGGACAAGATCCTCGTCGGCCGAGGGCTCGTCGCCGGCCATGAACTCGAAGGCCACGACGTCGCGCTTCTCCTCACCCGCAGCGAAGCCGGTGATGTGCCCGCCCTCGGGGATCGTGAGCGGTGCAGGGATGTCGACGATCTCCTCGGCACGGAGCGCTTCGATCCATACGAGTTCGGACTCGATCTCGGCGCGCGTGTGATAGCCGGGCCGATGAACGCGGAGGATGACTGGGGCGGCGCGCGCCGGATCGTCGGCGCGAAACGTCGCGTTCTCCGAGACGGTCAGCAGGCTGACGCTGGTCTCAGGCGAAAGGCCCCAGGTCGAGACAAGCCCCTCTGCACCGAGCCGCAGCGTCTCGATGAATGCATCGTCGTAGAGCCCAGCCATGCGTCCCCTCTTCGTTTTGCGGCAAGTTATGCAGAAAATCTGTGGCTCACAACATTTCCCTCTTGCACCTGTGGGATTAGCGGGCGCAGCATCGTGAAGCTTCAACAAGAGCCGCGGTTCGGTCTCGGCACGACGAAACCGGTAGCCGGCCCAGAGCGACAGAGGAGTTCCTCCCGCCATGACCCTGACCCGTCGATCCTTCAACCGCGCGCTCGGCACCACGGCCGGCCTTGCCGCACTCTCGCCAGCCCAAAACGCGTTCGCCGCTCGCGCAGACCGGCTGAACATCCTGTGCTGGGAGGGCTACAACACTGACGACGTGCTCAGCCCGTTCCGCGAGATGCATCCCGACGCCACCGTCCGCGCCGAGAGCGGCACCTCCGATCCGGACATGATCAACAAACTTCGCGCGGGCGAGGTGAATGTCTGGGACCTGATCAACGTGAACCAACCCTGGGCGCGGGCGCAGCTCTATCCCGAAGGTCTCATCAAGCCGCTCAGCAAAGAGCGGTTCATGCCGTTCTTCGAGAAGTATGCGGAGGGCTTCGACAACCCGCCCTATCCGCTGGCCTTCGCGGCCGATGGTGAGCTGATCGGCATGCCCCAGCGCTATGGCCCGTTCAGCTTCGTCGTGAACACCGACAAGATCAGCCGCGAGATGGCAGAGGATCAGGGCTGGAAGCTGTTCCTCGATGCCGCGATGTCGGGCCGCTACGGCATCCTCACCTACGACAACTGGAACGTCATGCATATGTGCCTGACGGGGGACCAGAACCCGTTCGAGCCGATCGAGGGCGACGGGCTCGAAACCTTCCGCAGCACGGCCGAGGCGATCTTCGGGGGTGCGAAGCTTCTGACCGATGACCTCGTCGCGATGAATACCGCCCTCATCAATGGTGAAATCGACGCCTATTTCACCGGCGGCACCTACACCGCCTCACCTGCGCGGTTGGACGGCCTCACGAACATCCGTGGTATCACGCCGAAGTCGGGGCCCATCGGCGGCAAGGGCGGTATCGTCTGGATCGAGCTGACCTCGGTGGTGAACAACCCCGATCCCTCCAGCCTCGCCGAAGACTTCCTCGAGTTCATTCAGGGTGGCGAGATCTCCAAGGCCGTCGGCTTTGCGGAGGGCACCTACAATCCGGTCTGCCAGATGGGTGACCCGGATGTCTTCGCGCTCTGGGACGGGGACGAGCTCGACGCGATCCAGTGGGACAGCCTCGAGGATGAGATGGCCCGTTCGGTCGAATACGAAGTCGTAGCCTCCTACGACGAGCTGTCTAAGATCTACAACGCCGCCAAGCGCGGCTGACGGCGGGCGCACGGCACCGGCCCGCCGCCGTGTGGGCCGGTGCCTGTCGCTTTCGCCTGATCCGGGGGCAGCATGACCGACATTCCGATCTTGCGGATCGCGGGTCTTGAGAAGCGCTTCGGCAGCTTCACGGCGCTGCATGGCATCGACCTCACAGTGCCGGAGGGCGAGTTCCTGACGATCGTCGGGCCTTCGGGCAGCGGCAAGACCACGCTGATCCGCCTGCTGGTGGGCATGGACGAGCCGAGCGGCGGGACGATCTGGCTCCGTGAGAAGCGCATCGACCAGGTGCCTGCCAACAAGCGGCCCACCTGCATGGTCTTCCAATCGCTCGCGCTCTTTCCTCACCGCTCCGTCGGTCAGAACATCGAGTTTCCGCTGAAGATTCGCGGCGTCGATCCTGCCACGCGCAAGGCCCGCGCACTGGAGCTGCTGGAGCTCTTGCGCCTGCCCCCCGACTACTACGCCAAGCGCATCCAGGAGTGCTCGGGTGGGGAGCGTCAGCGTGTGGCGCTGGCCCGTGCGCTGGCCTTCGACCCGGAGATCCTGTTCTTCGACGAGCCGCTCTCGGCGCTCGACTACCGCCTCCGCAAGACGCTGGAGAAGGAGCTGAAGGACCTGCACGAGCGCACGGGCAAGACCTTCATCTACATCACCCACAGCCTCGAAGAGGCGATGGTGATGTCCGACCGCATCGCCATCATGCGCGCGGGCCGCTTCGAGCAGATCGCGACGCCCGACGAGATCTATGCCCGCCCCAAGAGCCGCTTCGTCGCCGAGTTCATGGGCGAGGTGAACCTGATCCGCGTCACCCCCTCCCCGGGCGGCTTGACGGCGGAAGGCGTCAGGCTCGCAGCGGATGCAGGTAACCGGCTCGGCCTCACCAACGGGCATGGCGGTACCATGGTCGTGCGGCCAGAGACGCTGCGGTTTCTGGGGGAGGGCGATGAGGCCGATGCGATGGTCGAAGGCCAACTGCATGCCGAATACGCCCTCGGTTCACGCCATCAGTACGAAATCGATCTCGACAACGGGACGCGGATGACCGCCGAGGTGCTGCGCGAGGATCGCATCGATGTGAGCCTCGGTGGCGCCGTGCGCCTCGGCTGGGATCTCGACCGCTGCCATCTGATCGAGGACCGCTGAGATGGAGCGTGCGGACCGGCGTCTGGGCCTCCTCACGGCACTACCCATGGGCGTGCTCCTGGCGCTCAGCTTTCTGGCACCCCTGCTGGTAGTCGCGGCCTTCTCGATCATGCCGCAGAAGGTCTTCGATCTCGGGCACATGCCCGACTTCTCCGCCTATGCCGAGTTCTTCCGGCAGGGCTATTGGAAGTCGTTGGCGTGGTCGTTGGGCATGGCCTTCGCGGCGACCGCGATCCTGTTCCTCGTCTGCTGGCCCCTCGCCTATGGCATGGCGAAGGTCTTCAAGCGCTTCACTTTGGTCATCACCATCGCCGTCGTGATGAGCCTCTTCGTCTCCGAGAACATCCGCCTCTTCGGCTGGGTACTGACGCTGATGAAGGGAGGCCTGATCGAGGGCCATGTGCGCCACTGGACGGGCGAGGGGTTCGAGGGGCTGCTCTACAACGTGCCCGTCATCGTCTTCGGCCTCGTCTATGTCTACTTCCCCTTCATGCTGTTCCCGCTGGCGCAGGGCATCTCGATGGTGCCTGACGATGCGCGCCAGGCAGCGGCGGATCTCGGTGCCAGTCGCTGGCAGGTCCTGCGCGAGATCGAGCTGCCGCTCGCAGCCCCCGGGATCGTCGTCGGCTGCCTCCTCTGTTTCGTCCTCTCCGCCGGTGCGATCGCCGAGAGCAAGCTGCTCGGTGGCCAGGCGGTAATCGTGATCGGCGACGACGTGGAGACAGCTTTCACCTACGGCCAGGACTGGCCGCTGGGCTCGGCACTCTCGATGATCCTGATTTTCATCATCGGGGCGCTTGCGATCTTCGGTGTCAGCCGCGTCGATCTCGACAGCATCATGGGCAGGGGCCGCTGATGGGGCCCGACCGCGTCACCCGCATCCTGCTCTACGCCTATGGCGTGGCGGCCATCGCGTTCCTCTACCTGCCCCTCGTCTCGGTCGGTTTCGCCAGCGTCTCGAAGGCTCGCTACCTGACCTTCCCGATCCGGCGCTACGCCACTGGCTGGTACGACGACGCGCTGACCAGCCCGACAGTGGCCGATCTCCTCGTCACCTCCCTCAAGATCGCCGGGATCGTGACCGTCGTGTCCATGGTGGTCGGCTTCTTCGGGGCGCTCGCCTTCGCGCGGTATTCATGGCGGTTTCGCAAGACGTTTCAGAAGATCATCCTCCTTCCGATCTTCTTTCCCCAGACCGTTCTCGGCCTCGCGCTCCTAATGTGGTTCAACGCCATCGGCGTGATACCGTCCTGGCATACGGCCGTGATCGCGCATCTCGTCTGGATCGCGCCCATCGCGACGCTGATCATCGCCATCCGGGCCTACAGCTTCGATCCGGCGCTCGAGGAAGCGGCGCGCGATATGGGCTGCTCAACCTGGCAGGTGATGCGCGAGGTCACGATCCCGCTGCTGCTGCCGGGGGTGATCTCGGCCGGTCTATTCGCGTTCCTGCTGAGCTGGGGGAACTTCCCGCTCTCGCTCTTCACGACGGGCGCGGATTCGACGCTGCCCGAATGGCTCTACGCGAAGATGGTGTCCGGCTACTCGCCGCTCGTGCCCACCGTCGGCATGCTTTCGGTCGCCGCGTCCTTCACCCTGCTCGCGTTCGGCCTCGCCATACCCTGGCTGATCGGGCGGCTGCGCCGGGCGCGGCCGGCGGAGGTGTCGAGCCGCGCTGGCGGGGCGGCCGCCCCGGCCCCGGCCGAGTGAGAAAAAGACGGAAGAAGCAAGGGAGACGATGATGTTCACCTCGATCGCAGGCAAAAGCGTCCTGGTCACGGGCGGGTCCAAGGGCATCGGCAAGGGCATCGCGCAGGTCTTCGCCAACGCGGGCGCCAAGGTGATGATCGCAGCCCGGGGCGAGGAGGCCGCCAAGTCCACGGTCGATGAGCTGACATCCGCGGGCCACACGGCCGCCTACACGCTTGGCGATGTGGGCGACTGGGCCGATGTGCAGGCCATGGTCGCAGCCGCGGCCGAAGCGCATGGCGGGCTCGACATTCTCTGCGCCAATGCCGGCGCCTTTCCCCAGACCAAGATGATCGACATGGATCCGGCCGAGTGGGACGAGGTCATGCGCACGAACCTCAAGTCGTCCTTCCTCTGCGTGAAGGCGGCGATCCCGGAGTTCGAGAAGAAGGGGAAGGGCAGGGTGGTCCTGACTTCCTCGATCACCGGGCCGGTCACGGGCTTTCCCGGCTGGGCGCATTACGGCGCCTCGAAATCGGGCCAGCTCGGCTTTCTTAAGACCGCGGCCATGGAGCTCTCACGCTACAACACCACGATCAACGCCGTGATGCCGGGCAACATCTATACCGAAGGCCTGCAGGATCTGGGCGAGGACTACCTCAAGACCATGGCCGCCTCGATCCCTCTCAAGCGCCTCGGCGACGTGGCGGATATCGGCAACGCGGCCCTCTTCTTCGCCACCGACGAGGCGGGCTACATCACCGGCCAACAGATCGTGGTCGATGGCGGCCAGATCCTGCCGGAGTCGCTGGAGGCAATCGACGAGATCTGACGCGCGCCCGCCGCAACCGCGAAGCTGCCATGGCCCATACCGGGCCACGATCTGTCGGCTGACCAAATCCACGGCAGGTAGCTGAAGGCTTCCGCCTGTAGCCTCCCGCTGAGTGGCGATAGGGCTAGGATAAGCAGCAGGCTTCGGCGGGCCTAATCACCTACGGCTCCGGCTGTTGGCATTTTGCAAGCCGACGCTCAACCACAGCCCAGCATCGGCGGCACATCCGCTGTTTCCCATCCCTGCCGAAGCCCCCAAGCCGCGCCATCGCTTACGACAGGCTTGGTCCCGTTCATGCAACTCCCGCGGAAGTCCTGCTTGATGTGAGCCCGCGCGATGAGCGAGAGTGCGCACGAAATAATTTTACGGGGGAGAAAGAGATGAATTTGGTTTCTCGCGCGTTCGGGCTTGTCGTCTTCACCATGGCTGCAATCGATCTCTCTGCGACGCCGGTCGCCGCGCAAACGGAGAGCCAACCGAACATCCTCGTAATCTGGGGCGATGATATCGGTCAGTCGAACGTGTCCGCTTACACCATGGGCATGATGGGCTACCGGACGCCGAACATCGACCGGATCGCCAGTGAGGGCATGATCTTCACCGACTACTACGGCGAGCAGTCCTGCACCGCCGGACGGTCGAGCTTCATCATGGGGCAGAGCGTCTTCCGCACGGGCCTTTCCAAGGTGGGTCTGCCGGGCGCCAGTGAAGGTATGCGCATCGAGGATCCCACCATCGCCGCCCTTCTCAAGGCCGAGGGCTATGCAACGGGGCAGTTCGGCAAGAACCACCTCGGCGATCTGGACGAGATGCTCCCCACGAACCACGGCTTCGATGAGTTCTACGGCAATCTCTATCACCTCAACGCCGAGGAGGAGCCGGAGAACGAGGATTATCCGGCTGACGTGGTGCTGCCCGACGGTCGGACCTTCCTCGAGGCATACGGACCCCGCGGCGTGATCCGCTCCTCAGCCACCTACAGCGCTGACACCATCACCCAGGAAATCGAAGACACCGGCCCGCTGACGAAGAAGCGGATGGAGACGGTCGACGACGACACCGCCGAGACGGCGCTCAACTTCATCCGCGAACAGCATGAGGCCGGAACCCCCTGGTTCGTCTGGTGGAACGGGACGCGCATGCACTTCCGCACCCATGTGAAGGAGGAGCTCCGCGGCATCTCGGGACAGGACGAGTACTCCGACGGCATGGTCGAGCACGACATGCATGTCGGCCAGTTCCTCGAACTCCTCGATGAGCTCGGGATCGCCGACAACACGATCGTGTTCTACTCGACCGATAACGGGCCCCACTACAACACTTGGCCCGATGCGGCGGCGACACCCTTCTTCGGGGAGAAGAACACCAACTGGGAGGGCGGCTGGCGTGTGCCCGCGATGGTGCGCTGGCCGGGCCGGATCGAGCCCGGATCGGTGAGCAACGAGATCATCCACCACATGGACTGGCTGCCGACCTTCCTCGCCGCGGCCGGCAACGAGAACGTGAAGCAGGACCTCCTCGAAGGCATCACCGTGCCGGAGATGGGAGGGCGCGAGTACCGGGTGCATCTCGACGGCTACAACATCCTGCCCCTGCTCACTGGCGAGACGGAGGAGAGCCCGCGCAAGGAGATCTTCTACTTCACCGATGACGGCGATCTCTCCGCGCTGCGCTACGCCGACTGGAAGCTGATCTTCATGGAGCAGCGGATCTACACCACGCTCGAGGCATGGGCGAACCCCTTCACCCCGCTGCGCGTACCGCTGATCTTCAACCTGCGACGCGACCCGTATGAGCGGTCCTACCGGACCTCGAACACCTATTACGATTGGCTGATCGACCGGGTCTTCCTGCTGGTCCCGGCACAGCAGTATGTCGGCCAGTTCCTGTCGACGTTCCAGGAGTACCCGCCACGCCAGAAGGCGGCGAGCTTCAGCCTCGACCAGGTGATGGACAAGCTCAACACGCCAGCGGGCGCACCCTGAGACGGCGGGGCACGGCATCAACGTCTCGCCGTGCCCGTCCACTCGCCGATTGACGAAGGCTGCCCGCCGGGCCGCCAAGCAGTTCTCGGGGATACGACATGAAAAAGCTGCGCTTAGGGGTCGTACGGCCGGCAGCACTCGCGCTGCTGCTCGCTGGTACGGCCGGCGCCGACCCGTTGCCGAGCTGGAACGAGGGTGAGGCCAAGGCGCGAATCCTTGGCTTCGTGGAGTCGGTCTCGGATCCCGGATCCGATGACTATGTCACCCCCGCCGACCGCATCGCCGTGTTCGACAATGACGGCACGCTCTGGGCCGAGCAGCCGATCTATTTCCAGTTCCTGTTCGCGCTCGACCGGCTCCGCGCAATGGCCGACGAGGACCCCTCGGTGCTGACATCCGAGAACCTGAAAGCGGCGGCGACGGGCGATCTCAAGACCCTTGAGGCGAGCGGTGTCGAAGGGTTGCTTGAGGTGGTGTCGGCCACCCATTCCGGACTGTCGGTGGCAGAGTTCATCTCTGAAAGCCGCGCCTGGCTCGAGACGGCGCGCCACCCCGATACCGGTAGGCCCTTCGACGAGATGGTGTATCAGCCGATGCTGGAGCTCCTCCGCTATCTCCGCGACGAAGGCTTCACCACCTTCATCGTCTCGGGCGGCGGCGTGCACTTCCTCCGCGCCTTTGCCGAGGAGGCCTACAACATCCCGCCCGACCAGATCGTGGGCTCAACCGGCAATGCCAGCTACGATGTGGTCGATGGCGTGCCGCGCATCGTCAAAGACCCCGGCATCTTCTTCGTTGACGACAAGGAAGGGAAACCGGTCGCCATCGACATGCGTATCGGCAAGCGTCCCATCTTCGCGGCCGGCAACTCGGACGGCGATTTCCAGATGCTCGAATGGACGACGGCGGGGGAGGGCCCGCGCCTCGGCCTCATCGTCCATCATACCGACGCCGCGCGCGAATGGGCCTATGACCGTGAGAGCCATGTGGGCAGGCTCGAGCGCGGACTCGATGAGGCGCCAGAGCGCGACTGGCTGATCGTCGACATGGCCGATGACTGGGCGAAGGTCTGGCCTGCATCGGAGTAGCCCCACCCAGAGTGACCTATTCCGATGATTGATCAGGGCTCGTAAAGAGTTCGCAGCATCCACCTCCGGAAACCGCGAAGATCACGCGCCATCTCAATTCGCCGCCCGGCCGACACATGAAGCCGGCGGAGCCGTTCCATCACTCGTCGCCCCATGCTCACCCTACAAGGTTGGCGGAGGAAGCAAGGCGACATGCCAACCGAGCATGTTGGCGAGCGGCGGCCCTCCCAGACCTGTTCCCTCGCGTAGAAGCTCGCGCGCAGGGCTTGCAGCTACCCAAGCGGAGCAGGGCTCGCGGATAGTGTCCGCGTTCATCCCGTTGGCTCAACTGGACGTGGCCGCGCAGCGAGCGGCGGCGCGAACGCGGCCTACCGGCTCCCACAGTCAACTCTCTGAGACTGCTGGCGCTCCGTTTTGCTTGCGAACTTTCGAGTTGCGGCTACGCTGACTTCAAGAGTTTGCGACGACAAAGAGCAGAAGAAGATACGGCGCATCAAGATGAGTCGAGACATGGCTGGAGTGAAGGCAAGCTGTCTGCAGCTTCGACCTTATGACGCCCAAGATCTCTGCATGTTGTTCGGCTGCGAAATCGAAATCGGGTAGTGCTGCGAAAGGAGGATTTTAAGAACATAGCGCATCTTGGAAGGCAAACGCTTAGATGCGCCATCTCATCAATGGCGACCATGGCGTGCAAGACAAAAGTCCACTGAGCATCAGAAAAATCTGGGCATCAGCAAAACACTGGGAGGAAGAAAAGTGAGCCAGAATCAAGATGAAGATAATTCGTACTGGCAGGCAAACATAAGGCTCATCACCATAAGCCTCATAATCTGGGCGCTGGTGTCTTTCGGCTTCGGCATTATCCTACGCCCCCTACTTTCGGGGATCGCTGTCGGAGGCGCCGATCTTGGCTTCTGGTTCGCTCAGCAGGGATCGATCCTTGTCTTCCTAGCCCTGATCTTCTTCTACGCTTGGCGGATGAACGCCCTCGACCGGCATCACGGCGTGGACGAGGAGTAGGGCGATGGATCAGTTTACGCTGAACCTCCTCTTCGTAGGGGGGTCTTTCGCGCTCTATATCGGCATCGCGGTGTGGGCGCGCGCAGGCTCGACATCGGAGTTCTACGCTGCCGGCCGGGGTGTGCATCCGGTCACGAACGGCATGGCGACGGCTGCGGACTGGATGTCTGCGGCATCCTTTATCTCGATGGCAGGGCTCATAGCGTTCACGGGCTACGACAACTCGTCCTTCCTGATGGGCTGGACGGGCGGCTACGTGCTGCTTGCGCTGCTGCTGGCGCCCTATCTGCGGAAATTCGGGAAGTTCACGGTGTCCGAGTTCATCGGCGACCGGTTCTACAGCGGCACCGCCCGTCTCGTCGCCGTGATCTGCCTGCTCATCGCGTCGATCACCTACGTGATCGGGCAGATGCAGGGCGTGGGTATCGCCTTCGGGCGGTTCCTGGAGATCGATGCCACGACCGGCCTTCTGATCGGCGCCTGCGTCGTCTTCGCCTATGCGGTCTTCGGCGGCATGAAGGGCGTCACCTACACGCAGGTGGCCCAGTACTGCGTGCTCATCACCGCCTACACGATCCCGGCAGTCTTCATCTCGCTGCAGCTCACGGGGAACCCGATCCCGGCGCTTGGGCTCTTCGGGGAGCATACGGCCTCGGGCGAGCCCTTGCTGGCAAAGCTCGACCAGATCGTTCGGGACCTTGGGTTCAACGAGTACACCGCGGCACATGGCTCAACGATCAACATGGTGCTCTTCACCCTGTCGCTGATGATCGGCACCGCTGGCCTGCCCCATGTCATCATGCGCTTTTTCACGGTGCCTCGCGTGTCCGATGCCCGCTGGTCTGCGGGATGGACGCTCGTCTTCATCGCGCTCCTCTACCTCACGGCCCCGGCTGTGGGCGCGATGGCGCGCCTCAACATCTCCGAGCTGATGTGGCCGAACGGCACGGACGGCGCCGCCGTGTCCGTCGAGCAGATCGAGACAGCGCCAGAATATGCCTGGATGGCGACCTGGCAGAAGACCGGGCTCTTGGACTGGGAGGACAAGAACGGCGACGGCATGATCCAGTACTACAACGACGCCAACGCGGAGTTGCAGGCGAGGGCCGAAGCCAATGGCTGGCAGGGCAACGAGCTCACCAACTTCAACCGCGACATTCTGGTGCTGGCCAATCCGGAGATTGCCAGTTTGCCCGGATGGGTCATCGGTCTCGTGGCGGCGGGTGGTCTGGCCGCGGCGCTCTCGACGGCGGCGGGGCTCTTGCTCGCGATATCCTCGGCGGTGAGCCATGATCTGCTGAAGGGCCAGCTCACACCGAACATGTCGGAGAAGTCCGAGCTCTTGGCGGCCCGAATATCGATGGCGGCGGCGATCGTCGTGGCAGTCCTTCTCGGGCTCAATCCACCAGGCTTCGCAGCCCAGACCGTGGCGCTGGCCTTCGGACTGGCCGCGGCCTCGATCTTTCCGGCGTTGATGATGGGGATCTTCTCGACCCGCATCAACAACGCCGGCGCCGTGGCCGGCATGCTGGCCGGGCTCGTGGTGACGCTCCTCTACATCTTCCTGCACAAGGGCTGGTTCTTCATCCCCGATACCAACGTCTTCACCGATGAGGACCCGCTGCTCGGTCCGATCAAGTCGACCTCCTTCGGAGCGATCGGTGCTGCGGTGAATTTCGGGGTGGCCTACTTCGTCTCCGGTATGACCAAGGAAACGCCGCAGGAGATCAAGGACCTGGTGGCAAGCGTCCGCGTGCCGCGGGGCGCCGGCGCAGCCGCGGCCGACCACTGATCAGACCCCTGCATCGGCGCCCCGGCGCCGATGCACTCCCGGAACGCGTTGCCGGTCCCGCCGCCATCTGAGCGGGGCCGAGGAACGAAAGGTGGTCCAGCATGCCACTCTCGGCCGAGCTGACGCGGTTTCTGGCCTCCGTCCATCCCTATGACAGTCTCTCTGAGACGGAGCTGTCCGCTGTGGCCGCGCGCTGCGCGACCACGGAGCACCTCGCCGGCAGCAGCATCTTCGCCCTCGGGGACGAGCTCAGCCGTGTCTATGTCGTGGTCTCGGGCGAAGTCGAGATCAAGGACGAGGCCGATGTCCAGATCTCGATCCTCGGGCCCCGCAACTCCTTCGGGGAGCGGGCGCTGCAGCGCGGCGGGACAGCGCGGCGCTCGGCCACCGCGACCTCCCCGGCGGCGTTGATCGAGTTGCCGTCGGATGCGTTCTTCGAGCTGATCGAAGCGAGCCCCGCCGCGGCACGGTTCTTCCAGCGACGCCGCCCTACGAGGTCGGACCGCAAGGACGTGACGACGCTGCCGGTCGAGAAGCTGATGTCGCGCGATCCCGTCAGTTGCTCGCCGGACACCACCATCCGGGAGGCGGCCGAGCGGATGCATGACGCGAAGATCTCTTCGATCTGCGTGACGGATGCTGACAGCTTCAAGGGCATCGTCACTGCGCGCGACATGACGGGCCGGGTCGTTGCGGACGGTCGCGATCCGGCGGCACCGGTCTCCTCGATCATGACGGCCGATCCGATGACGCTCGGCCCCGCGGCGCTCGGCATGGATGTACTGCATATGATGGCCGAGCGCGGGATCGGCCATGTGCCGATCGTCGATGGCAGGCGCCTTGTCGGCATCGTCACCCAGACGGACCTGACCCGCGCCCAATCCATCACGTCGGCGGATATCGTGCGCCGGATCGCAACGGCGCCCGATCCCACGACCATGGCGCGCGCCGTTGCCGAGATCCCGAAATTCCTGGCGCAGCTCGTCGGCGCGGGAAACCGGCATGAGGTCGTCACCCGTCTGATATCCGACATTGCGGACGCTGCGACGCGGCGCCTCCTGAAGCTTGCGGAGGCTGAGCTGGGCGCCCCATCCGTGCCCTATCTCTGGCTTGCCTGCGGCTCGCAGGGTCGGCAGGAGCAGACCGGGGTCTCCGATCAGGACAACTGCCTGATCCTGTCCGACGACGTGGAGGACGCGCATCTGCCCTATTTCGCGTCGCTCGCGAGCTTCGTCTGCGACGGGCTCAACACCTGCGGCTACGTCTACTGCCCCGGCGACATGATGGCGACCAACCCGCGCTGGCGTCAGCCGCTGCGTGTCTGGCGCGACTACTTCAACGGCTGGATCGCGAAGCCGGACCCGGAGGCGCAGATGCTCGCCTCTGTGATGTTCGATCTCCGCGCCATCGGCGGAGAGTTCCGGCTCTTCGACGACCTCAGAACCGATACGCTCGAGAAGGCCTCGCGCAACTCGATCTTCACGGCGCACATGATCTCGAACTCACTGAAGCACCATCCGCCCCTCGGCCTCCTCCGCGGTCTCGCGACCATCCGTTCCGGCGAGCATCGCAACCAGATCGACCTCAAGCACAACGGGATCGTGCCCATCGTCGATCTCGGCCGGGTCTACGCGCTGCGCGGCAGGCTCGAGCCCGTCAATACGCGCGCGCGGATCGAGGCCGCGCGGGGAGCGGGCATTCTCTCGACCTCCGGCGGTGCCGACCTCCTCGACGCCTACGACCTGATCGCGACCATGCGGCTCGAGCATCAGGCGCGCCAGATCAATGCGGGAAAGGCGCCGGACAACTATCTTGATCCCTCGAATCTATCGGACTTCGAGCGCAGCCATCTGCGTGACGGCTTCGTGGTCGTGAGGACGATGCAGTCCGCCATCGGATCGGGCAAAGCCGCGCTAGGATAGCCGCCATGTTCCTCGAGCTTCTCGCCACTGTCGTCGCCGGCTTCGCCTGCGCAGGTGTGGTGATGCTGGCGAACGCGGTCTCGGGGCGCCGCTTGCCAAGA
The DNA here is from genome assembly GCA_039815685.1 of Pseudomonadota bacterium. Classification (GTDB taxonomy): domain Bacteria; phylum Pseudomonadota; class Alphaproteobacteria; order Rhodobacterales; family Rhodobacteraceae; genus Thermohalobaculum. The sequence goes on from JBCBYV010000002.1 coordinate 172,973, forward strand.
TGGCTGACGCCAGTGGCGGCGGGTGTCGGGATGCTCGGCATGACGATCTCGAACGAATATTCGTGGTTCGACCGAACCGCTGCCAGGCTTCCGGAGGGCGTCGAGGTTGCGACCACGGTGGAGGAGCGCAGCTGGCTCCGCCCCTGGACCCGCATCCACCCCTACACCAAGCGCTTCGTCGCGGTGGACAGGCTGAATGCCAGGACAAACGACAACCTGCCCGACCAACGCCTCGTCAGCCTCTATTTCTTCGGGCGCTGGTCGCCGGTGAACACGGCGCCCGTCCTTTTCGACTGCGCGGCCGGCCGCTCAGCCATCCTCATTGACGGGGCGGATTTCGACGAGGACGGCCGTGTGGTCGATGCGGACTGGCAGGCGATGCAGCACGACGACCCGGTTCTCAAGATGGCGTGCGAGACCTGAGATGTTCGCGCGCCTCAGCCTTCGCTTCCGCATCTTCCTCTTCTTCTGCCTTCTCGCGCTCGGCGGCGCCGTGCTCGCGGCTGGCGGGCTCTACTTCGGCTGGGTGCGCGCGGAGCCTCCCTTACCCATGGGCCCGTTCGTCACTGCCTTCCTGCTCTTCGCCTTTCTCAATACCGGTTTCGTCGCACTCGTCTGGATGCTCTTCGACGAGAATGTGGCGCGGCCGATCGACAAGCTCGCCGCCGATCTCCGCCTTTGCGCCCATTCGAACGTCGCGAAGGCCGTGGATACCGAGGGCGCGAGGTATCTCGGCGATCTGGCGCCTGCTGTCAGCGCCGTCTCGACCACTCTGAACTCCGGCGTCATGGACACGGCCGCCCATGTGGCGCGGGAGACGGAACGGCTCCAGGCGGAGGCGGCGCGGCTGACGGCGCTGCTCACCGAGATCCCGGTGGCGACGATGCTGATCAGCGCTGCCGACGAGATCGTGCTCTACGACGGTCAGGCAGCCGAGATCCTGTCGCTCATCGCCCCGCCCAGACTGAAGGCGTCCCTCACGGACTATTTCGACACTACCGATTTCGAGACGGCGCGCTCCAAGATCTCGGAGGATGCGCCGGAGGTGCCGTTCACTCTCCGGGATCGGACTGGCACGCACAGCTTCGATGCCCGCCTGAAGCGGCTCGACGAGACGGGCCATATGCTGATCGTGGATGTGGAGGATACAGGCGCCAACGCGGTCGCTGCTCGCCCGCTTGTCTACGATTTCGATCTCCTGAACGCTGCGGAGACAGGCGATATGCACAGCGCCGCGTTGCGCGATCTGTGCTTCGTCGTCTTCGATACGGAGACGACGGGCCTCTCCACGAGCAATGACGACGTCGTCCAGATCGGTGCCGTGCGCATTCTGAATGGCCGGATCGTTCAGGGCGAGGTCTTCGATACTTTCGTCAATCCGGGCCGGCCGATCCCGCCGGCTTCGACGAGGATCCACCGCGTCTCGGACGCCGATGTCGCCCATGCGCCCGACTTCGCGACCGCCGGACGCGCGTTCCACGCCTTCGCCCGGGATGCGGTACTAGTGGCGCACAACGCCCCCTTCGATCTCGCCTTCTTTCGCCGTTTCGAGCGGGAGATGGGCGTCGAGTGGTCCCATCCGGTGCTCGACACCGTCCTGATCTCCGCCATCACCTTCGGCATCACCGAGGACCATTCGCTCGACGCGCTCTGCGAGCGCCTGACCGTCACGATCCCGTCGGAGGCGCGCCATAGCGCCCTCGGCGACGCCTTCGCAACCGCGGAAGTCCTGGTGAGACTGATCCCCCTCCTCGAAGCCCGATCGGTCCCGACCCTCGGCGGCGTGATCGCAGAGGCCAAACAGCATGGCCGCCTCCTCAAGGACCTCAACTGACGCGGTCTGGGCTGCCCACGGCAAGTCGCCGCACCACCGCGCCGGGCGATTGCCTTCGTTCTCGAGTAGTCAATCGATCGGCTGTGCACTCGATGACAGCCTGAGCCATGCGGAACCGATAGTGGATTTCGCCGAGGTGCAACCAAGCGCCTGTCGCATCCGGTCAAACAGCCCGGCCGCTCCGGGTCGTCGCTTGTCCCCAGGCTCGCATCACTGTCCGCCAGCTCCGGCAAACCCCATGCTTGCGCTGAGTCCGACCTGACTTGCCCACTGTTTTGCGTCATTGCTGGGTCTCACCCGGCAACCCAGCGCCTCCGGCCGTCGATGCTCGGGTGAAGCCCGAGCATGACGTGAGCGCGCGCGGCAGAAGGTGCTCCAGCCCGGCGATGATGACAGCGGTGCAAGCTGGTCCGATGGCGCTCTGTCGATCACTGCTGCCGTTGGTGGGCCGACGGGGTAGGGCAAGAAACGCGTTTGATCGGCTGGCCGACCAAGCGCATGCTCACACCGCCGCTTCTGCAAAGCCCGGGCATGAAGCGGCGCTGATCGGTCGGCACCGGCTCGATCATCTCAAAGAACCGGGTTGCCGACAGATGAGGTTCCCCATGTGCCATCCCGTGATCCTGGAATACGTCAAAGGTCGCGCCTTGAGCCGGCGCGATCTCTTTAAGGGCTCCGCCGCTGCGGGTGCCGCCCTCGCCGTCGCAGCCGCGGCTCCCCGTCCGCTAATGGCCCAGACGCCGCAGAAGGTCGTCGACCTCACGCACACGCTGACGCATGACTTCCCGACCTATTTCGGCGAGCAGCAGTTCTTCGACGAGGATCTCTTCACCTACGCCGAGAATGCGTTCAACCTGAAGACACTCCGCGTCAACGAGCATACCGGGACCCATATCGATGCGCCGCTGCACTTCACCGATGGCGGCGCCTCGATCGACGAGGTGCCGGTCGATAGCCTCGTCTGCCCCCTGATCGTGGTCGACATCCGTGAGAAGGTGGACGCCAACGCAGACGCTCAGGTGACGCCGGATGACCTCAAGGCCTGGATCGCCGCGAACGGCCCGATCCCTCAGGGCGCCTGTGTGGCGCAGAACGCGGGCTGGCAAGCGCGCCTCGGCACCCCCGGCTTCCGCAACGCCGACGACGCCGGCAAGATGCACTTCCCGGCCTTCCATGTGGAGGCGGTGAAGATGCTGCTCGAGGAAGCGGAGGTCGTCGGCGTCGGCGTCGATACGCTCTCGATCGACTACGGCCTCTCCGGCGACTTCATCACCCATTACACATGGTTGCCGGCCAACCGCTGGGCGGTGGAGAACATGGCCAACCTCGATCAGCTCCCGCCAGTGGGTGCTACCCTTGTGGTTGGCGCACCGAAGCATGCGGGCGGGACGGGAGGTCCGTGTCGCCTGATCGCGCTGGTCTGAGCGCGCCCGGGAAGAAAATGGCGCCGGGGCGGAACGCATCCGCCCCGGCAGCTGCACGCCCTGCCTGCGGCGCCGGTTCGTCCTGGAAGTGGACCTCGCGCGCCTGAGAGAGTTCACTCATGGCGCAATGCCAGGAACCGAATTGATAGCGGCCTTCTTCCTGACCGTCGTGCTCCTTGCGATCACGCCCGGGCCGGGGCTCCTTTACATCGCGGCGCAAACGGTCGGGCGCGGTCCCACGGCTGGCTGGTACTCGGCGCTGGGCACGCATCTCGCGAGCTATCTGCACATCCTGGCGGCGGCGTTCGGGATCAGCCTGCTCCTTCAGGCCGTGCCCGCGGCGTATCTCGCCCTCAAGATTGCAGGTGCGGCCTATCTCTGCTGGCTCGGTCTTCGCTTCTTTCTAGGGGAAGAGCCGGAAGCTGGACCTCACCAGAACACCGCGCCGCTCACGCATCTGAGGGCGCTCAAGGAGAGCTTCATCGTCGAACTCACGAACCCAAAGTCCGCGATCTTCTTCCTCGCCTTCCTTCCGCAGTTCACGGATGGCGCCGCGACCTTCCCGTTCTGGGTTCAGATCATCCTCCTCGGCCTGATCGCGAACATCATCTTCTCGCTTGCGGAGCTTTGCTGCGTGTTCTTCGCCGATCAGGTCTCGTCGATCCTGCGACGGTCTAAGTCTGCCGGTCGTTGGATGCGACGCACCGCCGGATCGATCATGATCGCGCTCAGCGCCAGGCTGCTCCTGTCGGAACGCTGAGAGGCCTTGGCGAATGGTCAGCCCGCCGAGCTGATCGTGCGGCGTGACCGGACGGGTGCGCGGAAATAGGCTGAATGGGGCGTCTCCTCCGCATCGAAGGCGCGGATCACGCTGGACCGCCCCTCCAGCCGCTCGAGCAGCGCATTCAGATGCGGATGACCGATGACGGCTTCGGGCTCGAGCGGCGCGTGACGCGGCGCAATCAGCGACCACCGCGCACACCCGCCGAGATAGAAGTCGCAGATGCTGAGCTCGCGTCCGAGCAGCCAGGGCCCGCCCCGCTCGGCAATCGCCGCGTCGATCATCGCGTAGTGAGCCCGCATGCGGACCTGAACCGACGGCCGCGCCCCCTCGGCAAGATCCGCACCGACATAGCGCTCCGTATAGTACTGGACCTGCGCATCAGCGTGCAGCGTGTTCGAGAGGAAGTAGAGCCACTGGAGATATGCACCGCGCGCCGGCATGTCCGCCGGCGATGGCGCAAGGCGGCCGCTCCACTCGGCCAGGAAGTGCAGGATCGCACCTGTCTCCGACAGCGTCGTGCCCGACGCCTCGTCTGCCAGCACCGGTACCAGACCGCGCGGATTGAGGCGCAGAAACTCAGCGCTCCGTTGCGCACCGGCACGCATATCGACAATCTCATCGCGATAATCCGCGCCAAGCTCCTCCAGCACCATGCGCACCACATGGCTCGCGCAGTCCGGGTAGGAATACAGGACAAAGCTCATACACGCGCTCCCGATACGACATCCGCTGAAGCCCCACGAAGCCGCTGCCACCGCGACATCCTTGGTGGCGACGAACCGTCCCGGTGGTTCGGCCGCGACACCTGGCAGCGTCATTGCCGGACGTGATCCGGCGGTCCAGCTTATCGCCAGGCGCTTCGACCACATCGGTTTGCGAACGCCCCCGTTCGAGCTCAGGGACTAGCTTGAACGGTCTCTTCCATCTCGGTCCTAACGCTACGTCCCGCAGAACGTCCGAGCCACAACCTCTTCCGCGCGCGGCGGCAACGCCAGATCATCCGCCTCCGGCTGGTCGTCAAAGGGGCGCGAAAGCACCCCGCGCAGCCGCTCGAGCGGCCCGAGATCGCCCTCATCCGCCGCTTCCAGCGCCTCCTCGACGCGATGGTTGCGCGGAATGAAGAGCGGGTTCGCCGCGCACATGGCGACCTCACGCTCCGCCGGGGCCATCGGGTCGTCGCTGAGACGCTTCCTCCAGCGCCCGACCCAAGGGTCGAGAGCGGCCGGCTCCCTGAAGAGCTCTCGCGCCCGCGCCCGTTGCTCTGCTCCCGCCAAAGCCTCATCCGACAGCCGGCGGAAGGTCAGCGTGAAATCGGCCTCGTTCTCCTCCATCGCCGCCAGCAGCGCCGCGAAGAGGTCCGCATCGCCCTCAGCGGCACTCGAGAGCCCGAGCTTCCGGCGCATCACCCCGAGCCATGCCTCCCGAAACATCTCGGCAAAACGGTCGATGGTCGCCTGCGCTGCCTCCACGGCCGCATCCTTCGCCCCGGGCACCAGCGGCAGCAGCGCCTGCGCCAGCTGCGCGAGGTTCCAGTGGGCAACCTTCGGCTGGTTACCATAGGCATAGCGCCCGCCGACATCGATGGAGCTGAAGACCTGCCCCTCCCGATGCGCATCCATGAACGCGCAGGGGCCGTAATCGATGGTCTCGCCCGAGATCGTCATGTTGTCGGTGTTCATGACCCCGTGGATGAAGCCGACCCCCATCCAGCGCGCGACAAGATCAGCCTGACGCGCCATGACTGCCTCCAGCAGCGCCAGTGCCGGCACCTTCGCCGACGCGATCTCCGGGTAATGCCGTTGGATCGCGTAGTCTGTCAGCGACTGCAGTGCTTCCACGTCCTGGCGCGCATAGAAATACTGGAACGTCCCGATCCGAAGATGGCTCGCAGCGACCCGGGTCAGAACGGCGCCGTCATGGACCGTCTCCCGATAGACCTTCTCGCCTGTGGCGACCGCCGCGAGCGAGCGGGTCGTGGGAATGCCGAGAGCGGCCATCGCCTCGCTGACGATGAATTCGCGCAACACCGGGCCGAGCGGCGCCTTGCCATCGCCCATGCGCGAGAAGGGCGTCCGCCCGGCACCCTTCAGCTGGATGTCCCGCCGGCGTCCCTCCCGGTCGATCACTTCGCCGAGCAGCAGCGCCCGGCCGTCCCCAAGCTGTGGCACCCAGTTGCCGAACTGATGCCCGGCATAGGCCATGGCGATCGGTTCGGATCCCGGCGCCGCGCTATGACCCGAGAGCACGTCCAGGCCCCCCGGGCTCGCCAACCGGTCGGGATCGAGCCCCAACTCCTCCGCCAGAGGCCGATTAAGCTGCAAAAGCCGCGGCGTCGGCGCCGGCGTAGGCGACACACGGGCAAAGAGCCGCTCCGGCAGCCGCGCATAGCTGTTGTCGAAGGCGAAAATCTTGTCACTTGCGCTGATGGCGTCCACTTTGCTTCACTCCAAAGGGCCTGCGGTGGTCAGCCACCTAGCGTGAGACGCATCAGTCGGCCACGGAGCGTGGTACTTCGGTTGAGAGGCCCTGCCCAGACGGTTCGAGAGCAGCAACCGGAACGTAAGCGGGGCGCGCAACCCGCGATCCGACGACCAAGCTCACACGCCGAGTTGCGGCCCTGTTGCCGAAACCGCGGTCCTCGCCGCCTCGACGAAACCTGTGTCGACGCTCCCGCATCGGCGTCGGACCCAGCTACGCGGCGTTGGCCAGCGGCAGCGCCATCATCCTTCCCGCAAGCTCGTCCAGATCTTCCTCGCTGACGGCACAGACGGCGTTCTGCGAGATCCCATGGTTCGCCTCGCTCTTCATCGCCGATGCCAGTTCTTCGGCAGACACCGCAGCGCAGACACTCGGCAACTGAGCGTCGATCCCACATGACCGCAGCAGACCGGCGAAAATCTCCGGTAGCCGATGCGCCTCCGCAGCACCACCAAGCGCCACCGCGGCACGGGCGTAGTTTTCGGCACCCTCATCGCGCTCGACCAGCCATGGGAGCGCGACCTCAAGCGCCAATCCCGTCGCGAGGCCATGGTGGATGCGCGACACGGACCCAAGGGCGTGGCTGATATTGTGGCCCATATGCGTGTTGCAGTTATGGAGTGCCAGACCGCCCAGCATGCTGCCCCAGAGCACATGGCCACGCGCCTCGATATCCCGGCCATCCGCAACGACGCGAGGCAGCGCCTCCGCAAGGATCGTCAGTGCCTGGAGCCCGTACAACTGCCCCGCAGCATTGGTCTTTCGAGCAGTCGACGCCTCAAGCGCATGGGCAACGGCATCGATTCCCGTCCAAGCCGTGAGATGGGAAGGCAGGCTCACCGTCAGTTCGGGGTCGAGGATCGCGTGCGCGAACATCAGCTCCTCCCCCCAGAACCAGTTCTTGGCACCCGTGCCCGTCGAGACGATCGAGGTCCGTGTCACCTCGGAACCGGTTCCCGCGGTCGTCGGCACCGCGACGGCCGGGACGCCGTTCGATGGCAGCGCGCGTGCGCCAAGCGCATAGGCCGCTGCGGGCTCTTCGCTGCGCGCGATGGCGGCCACCAGCTTCGCCGCATCCATCGCCGCACCGCCGCCGATGCCGACCACCGCCTGCGCGCCCGACGCGCGAAGCTGGGCAGAGAGCGCATCCACCAGCGCTTCTTTCGGCTCACCTGAGATCTCCGCTGCGATCTCGCTCGCGATCCCCGCAGCGTTCAACGAGTGTGCGACACTCTCGGTCACGCCAAGATCCGCCAGGATCGCGTCTGCGACCACAAGCACCGGCCCGTCAGCGAGGCCTTTGAGCACGGCCGGCAGCTCGGCAAGGCGTCCGGCGCCAAAGGTCACCGGTGGCACTCGGCCCATATCGAAACTCTGCATAGCAGACACCATGAAACGGTCGCCCCCCAATGAGCGGACGCAGTGCCGCTCGAAATCCACAGCGCTCGGTGGCACCGCTGAAGCGCAGCGATCAAGCCGATCTGCGACCCGTTCATGTCGGATTTGGCGTTCGCTGCGTCGATGGCCGGTCAATGCCCGGCGTCACAAGCGCCATGACCTTACGTATCCCCCAACGCAGCTGGAGCCCGAGCGTCCTAGAACCGCGTCTGACTGGACTGAGAGCGCCGATACCGACGACGATCCGGCATTCGCGAACGGCGCATTATCGTGGGTGTCCATCCCACCCGGCCTGAAGCGTGGGGCTTGTTCGCCTGCGCCAATCCCATAGAGGTATGGCACCGGAACCCGGCAACCGCGCCGGCTGCTCTGGAGGACATCGCGCAGGGCGCTCACAGCGGAGCGTCCCGCGCTGACAATGTCAACTTGGCGATCGCACGCAGCAAGAGAGCGGGGACAGGGTGGAGGCAGTCGTCGAGTTCGCCGCGCGCGTTGTCGGACAGTTTCAGTCCCCGACGCTCGCCTTCCTTCTGGGCGGTGTGTTGCTTGCCGCCTGTGGGTCGAAGCTGACCATTCCTGATCCGATCTACCGCTTCGCGGTTTTCATGCTGCTTATGCGGATCGGTCTCAACGGTGGCATGGAGATCCGCGAGGCGGAGCTTGCGGATATGATCCTGCCGGCGCTCGCGGCCGCGGGGATCGGTGCAGGCATCGTGCTCCTGGGCCTCGTCACACTCGCGCGGATGCCAGGTGTGCAGCGTGAGGATGCGATTGCGACAGCAGGACTATTCGGTGCCGTCAGCGCCTCAACGCTCGGCGTTTCAATGCTGCTCCTTGAAGAGGAAGGCATCTTCTACGAGGCGTGGGTGCCCGCCCTCTATCCCTTCATGGACATTCCGGCTCTGGTCCTCGCCATTGTCCTCGCGCGCCTCCACAGCCAGCGTCAGGGCGCATCGAAGGGAAAGCGCCTGAGCGTCTGGGCCATCGTTAAGGACAGTCTCCAGGGCTCCGCACTCTCGGCGCTGCTCCTCGGCCTGCTTCTCGGTCTCGTCTCGCGGCCGGACCGCGTCTTCGAGTCGTTCTACGACCCGCTCTTCCGGGGGCTGCTCTCGGTCCTGATGCTCATCATGGGCATGGAAGCGTGGCAGCGGCTGAACGAGCTGCGCCGGGTTGCGCAATGGTACGCCGTTTATGCGGCGGTGATGCCGATCGCCCATGGCCTGATGGCCTTCGGGCTGGGCTACGTCATCCACCTCCTCACCGGCTTCAGCCCGGGCGGCGTTGTCTTGCTCGCCGTCCTCGCCGCCTCCTCGTCGGATATCTCGGGGCCGCCGACACTCCGCGCCGGCATCCCGAGTGCCAATCCCTCCAGCTATATCGGCGCGTCCACCAGTGTTGGCACACCCATCGCAATCGGCGTCGCCATTCCGTTCTTTATCGCGCTTGCGGAATGGGTCTTCTGAGTCGGCCCGGGGCACGCAGAGGGGCGGTTTAGCTCAGATCCTGAACTTGGCCGGGCGCAAGATCTCGACGGGCTCGACATAGGTGATGCCGGAATAGTTGTCGAAATAGGCCTCGACAACGGCGGCTGTGATGGCCTCCGCCGTATCGTGGTCCGACACGATCACCTCGATCTTGACGTTCTCGAGAATGCCGGCGACCTGCGGGGCACGGTGTATCCGCCGCTTCCCGCGGCTGCCCTTCCCGCCTACGGCCGTATAGGTGTAGCCGGTCGCACCATGGGCTTCGAGCAACTCGGCCACCCCCTCCAGGATGGAGCGCTCCGTGATGATGACGATTTTCATGGCCGGATGCATCGTCCCGCTCCACGCTGCCAGCGTGCATAGTCGTGCAGGCGCGGGACCGCTCTGGCAAGGATAGATCAGAATTCTCGGACACGCCCGAGACGGCGCGCCCGATCCCCTCACATCGCCCTCAACGGGAGCATCCCATGTTCGACCTCATTGTGAGTAACGCAACGCTGCCGGACGGCCGAACGGGCATCGATGTCGCCTGCAAGGCAGGCACGATCGCCGCTGTGGAGCCGGGGATCACGGCCGAGGCGGGCGAGCGCGTCGATGCGCAGGGGTATCTTCTGTCGCCGCCTTTCGTGGATCCGCATTTCCACATGGACGCGACCCTCTCGCTGGGCACCCCGAGGATGAACGTCTCCGGCACGCTTCTCGAAGGCATCGCGCTTTGGGGCGAGCTGAAGCCGATCCAGTCGGTGGAGGACATTGCCAATCGCGCACACCGTTACTGCGAACTGGCCATCGCGAAGGGTATCGGCGCCATCCGCAGCCATGTGGATGTCTGCGACGATGAGCTGAAGGGCGTGCAGGCGCTGCTCGAAGTCCGGGAAAAGGTCAAGGATTCCATCGACCTGCAGCTTGTCGCCTTCCCGCAAGACGGCCTGTTGCGTCACCCGACGGCAATGCGGAACACGGTCCGGGCGCTCGATATGGGTGTGGATGTGGTCGGCGGCATTCCGCATTTCGAGCGTACCATGGCTGATGGTGCCGAGAGCGTCCGGAAGTCCTGCGAACTCGCCGCCGAGCGTGGGCTGATGGTGGATCTACACTGCGACGAAAGCGACGATCCCCTGAGCCGGCACATTGAGACGCTGGCATCCGAGACCCAGCGCCTTGGGCTGCAGGGTCGGGCGACCGGGTCGCATCTCACCTCGATGCACTCCATGGACAATTACTATGTCTCGAAGCTGATACCGCTCATCGTCGAGGCCGGCGTGCATGCCATCCCCAACCCCGCGATCAACATCATGCTGCAGGGCCGGCATGACAGCTATCCGAAACGCCGCGGGCTGACGCGTGTGCGCGAACTGCGCGATGCCGGCATCACGGTAGGCTTCGGGTCGGACTGCGTGATGGATCCGTGGTACTCCCTCGGCAAAGCCGACATGTTGGACATCGCCTTCATGGGTCTGCATGTGGGCCAGTTCTCCAGCGTCGAGGACATGGCCTGGTGCTTCGACGCGGTGACGGAGAACTCCGCACGCATCATGGGGCTGGAGCGCTACGGCATCGCCAAGGGCTGCGATGCGAATTTCGTGCTGCTGCAGGCGGCGGACAAGATCGAAGCCATACGGCTCAGAGCGCATCGGATGGCAGTGGTCCGGCGCGGCAAGGTGATCTCATCCTCAAACGAAGTCACCCACGACCTCTCCGCGCTCTCCGGCACCCCCCTGAACGAAGCGCGGCTGCGCTGAGCACTCCTTCGCGCGACGCTTTACCGTGAACTTGCAGAGCGCGCAGCGTGGATGCAATTACCGTCCCACGGGGGCGCTCGCTGCGCGCGTTAGCTGCCTCACGCAGGAGGAGTAACGAAGATCTCAGACCGCATCTTTCAGCCAATGACCAAAGCCGAAGTCGTCGCCGCGCAGCGCGCCTGGGCCAAGTATGTCATCGAGCGTGACGTCGACCGGCTCCTGGACCTCTATGATTTCGGATCTCCGGACGAACCGCTGCTCTTCAAGCCGACCCTGGCGGATGTCATCCGGCTGGATCGTGCGGGGGCGCGTTCGTACTTCGAGGGCGGCGATCCCGAGTACCCCAACGACAGCGGCTTCCTGAAGCGGGGCTGGAAGCGCGTCGACTTCCAAAGCGCTGCCGGTCCGATCCTCAAGGCCGGGGGCCTCGGATACAAGGACATGGGGCACTACACCTTCGTCGACGCGACCGGTAACGCCACCCGCGCCGACTACACCTTCGCCTATCACAAGCTCGAAGGTCAGGTGCTGATCTCGCTGCACCACTCCTCCCTCACCTGGTTCCCCCCGGTGGAGAGCTGAGCGGAGCTATAGTCCCCTAGAGACGAACCTGATTGAGCGCTTCGTGAAGTCGATGGCCGGGCCGTACAGGCATCGGCTCAGTCGACCTCGACGACCTGCGCCTGATGGAGCGGCGCGATCTTCGGCCGGGCGCGCGTCGTCTCGATCAGCCGGTGGGTCCTTGGGCAGTCGAAGACGAGCCACTCGCGATCCGGCATCCAGTAGGACAGCATCCAGACATAGAGATCGAGCACGCTGACCTGCGAGCCGAGGAAGTACGGCCCGTCGCCCAGCGCCTCCTCGAAGAGCTTGTACTGCCAGCGCACATACTCATCGGCCGATTTCGAGATCGCCTCTGCCCCCGCCGGTTCCGTTGTGTAGCGGTCGGCATAGGCGCGGCGCAGCTCGCCTTCGTAGATGTTCACCGCACAGAAGATCAGCCAGCGCAGGAGGCGTGCCCGATCGGGGCTTCCGGGCGGTGGCGCCAGTCCGGCCTCGGGGTAGAGATCGGCGAGATGAATGAGGATCGCCGCACTTTCGGTCATCACCGCGCCATCCGCGAAGCGGATCGCCGGCACCTGCATGCGTGGGTTGAGCGCCTTGAATTCAGGGTCCAGGTCCGGCCACTTTTCGAGCTCGACATGCACGAAACGATAGGGCGCGCCGATCTCGATCAGCGCGGCCTCGATGACAAGGCTGCCGGTGGCGGGATAGCCGTACAGCGTGTGCATAGATAAGGGCTCCGATGCAGCGCGTCCCCGGCGTCGATAGCGTCCAATCCGCTCCACCGACAAGCGCGGATCCGATGGCGGCGGTCTCCGCTCAGCAGGGGTGATCCCCTTCGCCGCTCCTCATGGGCGGCGGCTTCGTGGAACTGCAAGCGGCACAGATCCCATGGACTTCGATCACATGGCGAAGTGGCTCGAACCCGGATTCGCCGAGGAGACCCGAGAGCCTCTCCAACAGCTCCGGCGCGACACGCTCCTCTACCGCTCCGCAGTCGTCGCAGATCGACAGGATAGACGCGTGCTGATGGCTGTCGCACTGGCACGCGATATAGGCCTTGAGGGACTCGACCCGATGCACGGAGCCCTTTTTCGTCAACGCGGCCAGCGCATTGTAGATTGTCGGCGGGGCGATCTTCGGATGTGCGGCGCGCAGTTCCCGCAGCACGTCATAGGCGGACAAGGGATCGCGGCACCGGCGCAGGACCGCGAGCACATCCGCCCGCATCTCCTCACCGCGCTTGGTCATTGGCTTCCACCGCGTGGCGGTTGTGCCGCCTGCACGAGGCTCGCAATGGCCTCGGCGAGGGGGAGCGTCTCGGTCCCGTCCGTGCCGTGGCGCCGAATGGTGACGGTCCGGTCCTCCGCCTCCCGGGCGCCAAGCGCGATCTGGATCGGCACCTTTTTCACGGCGTGCTCGCGCACCTTGTAGCCGATCTTCTCGTTTCGCAGATCCGTCTCGACCCGGAGCCCGGCCTCCCGAAGCGCCTCTGCAACATCGGCCGCCCACCGATCCGCGGCCCCGGTCACCGTCGCCACGACCGCCTGCACGGGCGCGAGCCAGAGCGGCAGGTGACCCGCATAATGCTCGATCAGGATGCCGGTGAAGCGCTCGAGCGAGCCGAAGAGCGCGCGGTGCAGCATGACGGGCGCCAGCTTCTCGCCCGAGGCGGAGACATAGGTCGTCCCGAACCGCTCGGGCAGGTTGAAGTCCACCTGCAGCGTCCCGCACTGCCAGTCGCGGCCGATGGCGTCGCGCAGGACGTATTCGAGCTTCGGGCCATAGAACGCGCCCTCACCCTCGAACACCGTGTAGCTGTGGCCGGCCGTATCGAGTGCGGTGCGCAACGCCTCCTCCGCCCGGTCCCAGCTCTCGTCGCTGCCGATGCGGTTCTCGGGGCGGGTGGAAAGCTTGATGCGCACATCCTCGAAACCGAAGTCGCGGTAGATCGAGAGCACCAGCGCATTGACCTTCAGGCACTCCTCGGTGAGCTGGTCGGGCGTGCAGTAGATATGCGCATCGTCCTGGGTGAAGCTTCGCACGCGCAGGAGCCCGTGGAGCGCGCCCGACGGCTCGTAGCGGTGCACCTTGCCGAACTCCGCAAGTTTCAACGGCAGGTCGCGATAGCTCTTGGTGCCCTTGCCGTAGATCAGCATGTGGCCGGGGCAGTTCATCGGCTTCAGCGCGAAGTCGCGTTCGTCCTCGGTCCGCGTCAGGAACATGTTGGCGCGATAGTTCTGCCAATGGCCCGAGATCTCCCACAATGCGCGATCCATGATGTCGGGTGAGTTCACCTCGACATAGCCGGCCGCTTCCTGGCGGGCGCGCATATAGCCGATCAGCGTCTGGAAGAGCCGCCATCCCCGCGGGTGCCAGAAGACCGAGCCGGGCGCGACCTCCTCGAAATGGTAGAGATCCATCTCGCGACCGAGCTGCCGATGGTCGCGCTTCTCCGCTTCGTCCAGCATCGTCAGATGAGCATCGAGCGCGGCCTTCTCCGCGAAGGCCACGCCGTAGATCCGGCTCAGCATCGCGTTCTTCGCGTCACCCCGCCAATAGGCCCCGGCGAGCCGCGTCAGCTTGAAGGCAGGCCCCGCATCGCCGGTATGGCGCATATGCGGGCCACGGCAGAGATCGAGCCAGCCGCCCTGACGGTAGATCGCAACCGGCTCGCCCTCGGGGATCGCATCGAGGAGCGCGAGTTTGTAGGTCTCGCCGGCAGCCTCCAAATGCGCGCGCGCCTGATCGCGCGACCACTCCTCCCGGACAAAGGGCGTGCGGGCGGCGATGATCTCGCGCATCTTCGCCTCGATCGCCGGCAGATCCTCGGGCGTGAACGGCGTCTCGCGGTCGAAGTCGTAGTAGAACCCGTGCTCGATGGCGGGCCCGATGGCCGTGCGCGTGCCGGGCCAGAGCGCCTGCACCGCTTCCGCCAGCACATGCGCGAGGTCATGCCGGATCAGCTCCAGCGCCCGTGGATCATCGCGCGCGATCAGCTCCACTTCCGCGCCGTCGGGCAGCGGGGCTGCGAGATCGCTGAGCTTCCCGTCCACGACCGCGGCAACCGTGCGCTTGGCGAGGCTCGGGCTGATGGCGCCGGCAAGGTCGGCCGCACTGCTGGAGGGTGACAGGGCGCGGACCGCGCCATCGGGCAAACGGACCTGGATCATCCCGAACCTCCCCTCTTCGCGATCGAGGGCACAGGGTCGTATCCGGACCCACCCCAGGGATTGCAACGGACAAGGCGGCGGATCGTCAGCCACGAGCCGCGTATGGGGCCATGCACCGTCAGCGCCTCGATGGCATAGGCGGAGCAACTCGGCTGGAACCGGCAGGAGTGACCGAACCAGGGCGACAGGAACAGCCGGTAGGCCCGGATCGGCAGGATCAGCACCCAGATAATCGCGGCCCTCATGCGCGCATCCGCCAACGGCTCTCACCGCCAGCGTCCTCGACCTCGACCCCGAGTGCGGCCAGTTCCGCGCGAAGGGCATCGGCCGCGGCCCAGTCGCTGGCGGCACGCGCCTGGTTGCGGTCGGCGACCAGCGCTTCGATCCGCGCGGTGTCGGCCGCCCCCGCCTGCGTCCACGCCACCGCGTCCTGCTGCAGAATGCCGAGTGGGACGCCCGCCTGCCGCAGGGCCGCGGCAAGTTCCGCCCGCCGCGCTCCGTCATCGGTTGCGTGCACCCGGCTCGCCAGCGCGTGCAGTGCGGAGAGGGCCGCGGGCGTGTTGAGATCGTCGTCGAGCGCGGCAAGGACCGGCGCCACATCCTCCGGCCGCGCCGCCGCCGCCGGCTGATCGCGGAGCGCGCCATAGAGACGATCGAGCGCCGCCTTCGCCGCCCGCGGTGTCTCGTCCGTCCAGTCGAGCGGCTGGCGGTAATGGGCGGTCAAGAGCGCGTAGCGGATGGCCTCGCCCGGCGCCGCCGACAAGAGATCGCGCAGCAACAGGACATTTCCGAGCGATTTCGACATCTTGGCGCCCGAGACGGTTACATGACCGTTGTGCACCCAGAAGCGCGCATCCGTGCCTTGCGCGATTTCATTCTCATGATGAGGAAAGCGCAGGTCGATCCCGCCGCCGTGGATGTCGATCCCGTCGCCCAGATGCGCCCTGATCATGGCCGAGCATTCGATGTGCCAGCCCGGCCGGCCAAAGCCCCAGGGGCTGTCCCATCCCGGCTGCGAGGCATCCGATGGTTTCCAGAGGACGAAATCACGGGGATCGCGCTTCCATGGCGCGATCTCGACCCGCGCGCCCGCCAGCATCTCGTCGGCGTTTGCGCCGGAGAGCCGGCCGTACTCGGGAAAGCTCGGGATATGGTAGAGCACGTGCCCCTCGGCGGGATAGGCTTGACCCGTGCTGATCAGGTCTTCGATCATCGCGATCATCGCCGCGATGTGATCGGTCGCCCGCGGCTCGATATCCGGCAGTGCCACGCCCAACTCGGCAAGGTCGGCATGATAGGCGGCCGTGAAACGGGCGCTGATCTCGTCGCAGCTGACGCCGTCGGACGACGCTGCCGCGATGATCTTGTCGTCCACATCCGTGATGTTGCGCGCATAGGTCACGCGCGGTTGCTGCGCACGCAGTACCCGCGCGAGCACGTCGAACACGACCGCCGGTCGCGCGTTGCCGATATGCGCGAAGGAATAGACCGTCGGCCCGCAGACATACATCCGCACATGGTCGGGATCGCGCGGCTCAAAGGTCTCCACCTTGCGACCCATGGAGTTGAAGAGGCGCAGCATGGCTTAGAACGGCATCTCGGTTGCGTGGACCATCATACCTTCGGTGGACTTGTCCGTCTCTTTCAGCCGCAGGCGCAGGACCTCGAGGCTCACTTTCAGGTCTTCCTTCTCTAGATCGCGCGCGATCACCACGACGCGGCTCGTCGTGTCCTTGCCGGACCAGGATTTCAGCGGGACCGGCGCATCGAAGATGTGCTGCACGCCATGAAGGACGAAGGGCCACTCCATCCCTTCGACGTGCACGATGCCCTTCAGGCGCAGGATATCGGGGCCCCTGAAGGTAATCAGCGTGTCGAGCCAGAAGTCGAACACGCTCGCCGGGATCGGATCCGATACCTCGATCGAAGCCGAGTTGATGTTGTGACCATGATGATGATCGCCGTGGTGGTGATGGCCGTGATTGCCGTGAGCATGATCGTGGTGGCCGCGCTCTTGGTCGGAGTGCGCGCCCAACCAGCTCGAGATGTCCTCAGGCGTAGCACCTTGTCGTAGCGCGGAGAGCCCGAAGAGCGTGCCGGTCGGGACATGTCCATGCTCGGCCCGCACACGATGCGCCGTGCCGTTGATCGCTTCCAGTTGCTTCTCGAAGTCCTCGCACTCACTCGCGGTGACGAGATCGGTCTTGGTGAGAACGATGAGATCCGCCACGGCGATCTGGTGGACCGCTTCGGGCTGACTCTCGAGCGTCCGCGGCCCCGTCGCGGCATCGGCCAGCGTTACGACACCGTCCATCCGGTAGGCGGGTGCGATGAGATCATCCACGACCAAGGTGTGCAGGATCGGCCCCGGATCGGCGATGCCGGTCGTCTCGATCACCACGCGCTCGAAGCTCAGTTCGCCTTGCTTCCGCCGCTCCATCAGCGAGCTGAGCGTCGTTGCGATGTCACCCCGGAAGGTGCAGCACAGGCAGCCTGACTGCATCAGGATGGTCTCTTCGGTCGACTCTTCGATCAGATCGTGATCGAGCCCCACATCTCCGAACTCGTTCATGATCACCGCGATGCGACCAGCGCCGGGGTCACGGATCAGGTGGTTCAGCAGCGTGGTCTTGCCAGCGCCTAGAAACCCCGTGAGCAGGGTCACCGGAACCCGATCGTCCTGGGTGTCCATCGAAGCGTCTCCCGCTTTACATCATGGTGGAAATAGACCAGATACCTTTATGTTATAAAGTAACAGAAGACAAGGTAGCGGCGATGGCCAAGCTCGAGTTTCAGATGCGGCGCTCGGTGGAGCAGGTGGAGGAAAGCTCTGAACTCGCACCGAAATTCGACGCGGATGGTCTATTGCCCTGCGTCACCACCGACGCCGGCACAGGCGAGGTTCTGATGCTGGGCTGGATGAGTGCGGAGGCTCTGCGGCTGACCCTCGAGACAGGCGAAGCACATTACTTCAGCCGGTCGCGGCAGGCGCTCTGGCACAAGGGTGCGACGTCGGGCCTTGTGCAGAAGGTGGTCGAGGCGCGCATCGACGACGATCAGGATGCGGTCTGGCTCCGGGTCGAGGTCGCGGGTTCCGGGGCGTCCTGCCATGTCGGCTACCGGTCCTGCTTCTACCGCTCCGTGCCGGTCGGGCCGGACGCCGGCCAGTCCCTCGCATTCCTCGAAGCCGAAAAGACGTTCGATCCGGAAGAGGTCTATGGCGATGCGCCCAACCCGACCCAGCTCTGACGACGAGGCATGGATTCGGCGTGCGCTGGATCTTGCCCAAGCCATGCGTGGGCATGTCTGGCCCAACCCGCCGGTTGGCTGCGTCATCGTGAAGGACGGTCTCGTCGTTGCGGAGGCAGCGACGCAGCCCGGCGGCCGACCCCATGCCGAGCGCAAGGCGCTGGAACTGGCCGGCCCTGAGGCTGAGGGGGCCACGCTCTACGTGACGCTCGAGCCCTGCTGCCATTGGGGCAAGACGCCGCCCTGTGCCGATGCGATCGTCGATGCCGGCGTGTCCCGGGTCGTCTGCGCCATTCGAGATCCCGATCCCCGGGTCAATGGCGGCGGCTTTGCCAAGCTCCGGGGCGCCGGTCTGGACGTGTCGGTCGGCCTGTGCGCCGCGGAGGCCGAGCGGTTGATGTCCGGCTTCTTCCACCGTGTGCGCCATGGTGAGCCTGAGATTGTCGTGATGAACCACGACACGGCCACTGAGGTTCCCGCCGGTGTCGATGCGCTCATCCTTTCGTCGCCACACGGTCCGCGCCTTGTCGCGCGACCGGGGGAGATCGACGTCTCCGGTGTCGAGCGGCATCGCCTCCTCAGCCGGATGGGAGAGGTTGGCCTCACCTCGGTCGCTGTGCAAAGCCACGACCTTCTGCTCTCTGCCCTGTCGCCCTCGGCCCCTGACTGAGCGACAATCGCGTATCTGGCCCCGACTGGCCGCACGTCCCCAAGAGCGCCATCCGATCACCTTGCACCACTACCACGTTCGCCGGGCCAGATCCGGTGATGCAGCATACTGGGCCCTGGCACTGGTTCCCCCGGTCGAGCCGGGGGGTGACGGGACCGTTCGACTGGTTCGGTCAGGCTGGACGCTCAGATTGTGACTGGCCGTCAGGAGAGCGGCCTCCAACGACCGCTCAGCGCTTCGGCTTAACCGGGGGATGGGTCAGTCGGCGACTGACTTGCGCCATTTGCCCGGCGGCATGCCGACTTGCTTCGAGAAGGTCGAGGTCATGTGGGACTGGTTCGCGAAACCCGCGGCATAGGCGATCTCGGCAAGGCTGTCGTGGCTATGGAGCAGCAACTCCTTCACCTTCGCGACGCGCCGCTGGATCACGAACTGATGCGGGCTCTCGCCGGTTGCCGCCTTGAACGAGCGGATGAAGCCGAAGGGATCGCGATCGAGGAGTGCGGCCATGTCGGAGAGGTCGAAATTGTTCTCCATCTCCATGTCGACAAAATCGACGAGGCGGTCGATCTCCGCCGGGCTCAGTGGGGTGGTCGTGCCCGCAGGTGCGCCCTTGAAGACGACCAACAGCTCGTAGGCGATGCGCAGCGCGATCGACTCGGAGAGGACACGCCACCCCGCATCGGCGTCCGCCATGGTCTGGTAGCACTCGTCCACCAGCCGCTCGAGCGAGGGACGGACGAAGGACAGCCGCGGCGCGAGCGACGCAAGCCCGCCAAGACGGTGGTCCGACCTCGCAGCCCGTTCGATCAGATCCGGCTCGATCGCCAGAACGGTGTTCGTGGTCTCGCCATCGAATGCGAAGGTCTGCGAGACGCCCGTCGGCATGAAGGTGAGGCTGCCCGAGCGAATGCTTGCATTCATCCGCTCGCCGGAGATGTCGGCATGAAGATTGCCACGGCTCCGCTTCGAGAGGATGAGCGCGCATTTCTCCGACCGCCCGATCTCGGATTCATGCGCGCCGATGGTGAAGCGCGTGCCGCAGATCTCGGTGTTCGGCCGCATCACCACGCTGTCGGGCTCGATCCGGCCGACAAGGTCGGTCACGTTGCTATAGGTCAGCACGCGCTCCATGGAACGGATCGCCGCGATGTCTCGGTTCGTGTTCATCCCAGTCTCCTGGAGCGATAATTCTCGAGCGAAATGCCAACCCGGCTGCGAAACGCGGCGTCTAGTCCTGCAACGCTACCAAAACCAACATGCTTCGCTGCTTCTTCGCAAGTAGCCGGGTCGTCTGAGAGCGCCAACATTTCTTGAGCACGGCTCAGGCGGCGCTCGGTGCGGAAGACATCGATGCTTGTTCCCGTCTCGTCCTCGAAGGCGCTGGCGAGACGCGTCGGTTCTGCACCGACATGGGCGGCGATCTCGGCCAGTCCGAAATCGCAAGCCATGTTGGCATCGATGTAGTCGATCGCCTGCGAGAGCTGCAGCGTCGTGACGTCCGGCGGTCGACCCCTCGCGCTCGGCAGCGCGCAGGCGAAGTCCACGATCCGGTTCGCAAGCTCGAAGGAGAGCCGGTCAGCCTCCAGCGCAGTGGCTCCATAGGGGCGTTTGGACAAGGCATGGACCTTGCGCGCCGTCTCGCTCATCAGGTCGTTCCGGCGACCCTGGAAGCCCAGGAGCTGCGCGCGCTTCGGATCGCCCTTGCACCTCTCGGCGATAACGCTCTCCAGCACCGTCGGGTTGAGGAGCACGTGCAGTCCCGAGAACGAGCCCGCGAGGCTAAGCTCCGCCACATCCCCGGCTGGCATGAAGCAGAGCGCACCGGGCTCGACCACGCCGCGACGCGGTCCGACAAGCGAGCCGAAGCGGATATCCGCAAGCGCGTAGCCGTCGATACAGAGGCCCAGAAAGTGGCTGCCGAGGGCTGGGCTGACGAAGGCATCGTCGCCCTGCTCCACAACCATCGCCTGCAGACCGGACCAGTCGGACCCGATGGTAGACGATCCAATCCGTGACCGTGTCTTCTCCGCCAGGAAAGCGGCAAAGCCACTGTCGCTCACCTGCTCGCGCATCTGTCCGTTGGTCATGCTCGCGGCTCTGTCTCGTAGTTCTGAGTCGCAAGCACCCTAGGGCATGTCGTGTCCCGCAGGATTTCGAATTCTTGCGGCGGACGCGATCAGAGCTCCGCGGCGAGGAGCGAGAGCGAGCGGCGATGCGCACGATGCACCGTGATCCGGTCCGAGAGCATGCTGAGGACGCCATGCTCATCCATCCCGCGCGCGAGATCGATCGCGGCGCCGATGGAGTGCATCGCCTGGACTTGGCCGTGGCTGAGATTGTGGATCATCCGCTTGAGCGGTGGCACGTCAGCCGCGGTCGGTGGCGTGATCGCCACGACGGTGTCCGAGTAGTCGAGAATCGCAGGTGCCCCGAGGCCGAGGATGGATTGCGCCAGCGGCTCGAGTGCTGCGTGAAGCTCATCGGCCTGGGCCCGAAAACATGCCTGCGCCGCGAGCGCACCGCGCCCCTCCGCGTTCCACTCATAGGACTTGGCCGTCCGGGAGATTCGGCAGGTATTGCCGAGCACATGACAAAGAGCATCGCAGAGCGTGCTGCGGTCATCCATCTGACATGCCTCGCCAGGCTGAGGTGAGAGCGCCGCACCGGTGGGGGACCGAGAGAGAGCGGATTGAATCGGCTCCGCGGCCGCCTCGCGCCTTCGTCTCGATCGGGCCGTGTTGAGATCTGGGCATCTCCCTCCTCCGAGGCGGCGCAGCCGAAATCGCTCGATGAGATCGACGGCATCCGAGGATGCGGATCGACGCGGCACCGTCTTTCGGAGACTTGCGGTATCCTTCCCCGTAAGCCGCCGGTTTTGCATACTATTTTTGGACGCAAGGGCGCAGTCTGCGTGGTCGGCGATGCAATGGATCGCGGTGGAGGAAAGCGATCATGCCATCGCCACACCCGCGCCCGCACCCGTCGAGAGAGCACCTTGCCCCGCGCCGGCACCGGCCTCCGCCGTGGTCGTGCCTGGTCGTCGCCACACGATGCCGGATGCGCTGACGCCTAGTGCCCCCTGCCGACTTCACAAGTTGGGCAAATCCGCAAGTTTCGAAAATTCCACGCGAGGTGGAAGATTGTTGCCGTCGCTTCCAGCACATCGGGCCGCATGGAAGGCGATGGACAGGCAAGAACCATGCACAGACGCGACCACACGGCGTGGGATGATCTACACCACGAGGCGACGGAATACGTGCTCATCGCGCGTCGGCCGGGCGCCTGCCGGATCAGCGTCCCGCCCGAGCGCCATTTCCTGGATGTCCATCTCGGCAAGTCGGATGCCTCCTATGAGATATCCGGGCTAGAGACCGAGGGTTTGCAGGCCCCGCCCTCGACCTTCGTCTTCCTGCCCGCCGGTGAGGCGTGGGAGATCGCAGCTTCCCGTTCGGGGTGGAGCGTTCAGCTGGCGTTCGAGCCGGGTCTGCTGCCCGCCCCTATGCCCGTGCCCAAGAACGGCAACGGTGCCGCGATCCCCGCCACGCCCGTCGCGCCGCTCTGCCATATCGACGACGATGTGATGATCACGCTTGCGCAGCAGCTTGCGGGTCTTTGGGTGCCCGAGACCATGGCGCCGATGCCAGAGCAGGTCGGGGCCGTCGCGACGCTTCTGATCTACCGTCTAAGCTGGCACATCCGGTGCGCCGACACGGCACCCCTGCGCTCGTCGCCGGTGTCGAGACGCATTCAGGCCGTCCTGGATCACATCGAGCTCGACCTCAGTGCCCCGCACACGCTCGAGGACCTGGCCGCGGTCGCGAATGTCAGCACCTACCATTTCGCCAGGATGTTCCGGGAGGTGACGGGTCGAAGCCCCCATCAATACGTCGTGGAGCGCCGGGTGGCCTATGCGAAGCGGCGCCTCAGCCAGTCGGACGATCCTATCGTCGTGATCGCGCACGAATCCGGCTTCGGCTCGCAAAGCCACATGACGGATGTCTTCAGCAAGCTCCTGGGCACGACCCCCGGCAAGATCCGGCGCAACGCTCCCTGAGCAGGCCGCCAGCTCGAAACGCTCCGATGGTCGCTAACGCCCGCTGGCCTCCGCCGGGCCCAGATCCCACTGATGCGCCAACTGAACCGCGCCGATCGTAAGGACACGATCACGAGGGATGACGATACGCCGAAAGCCTGCGCGCACGAGCGTCTCCGCACCGTCCTGCAGGTTTGCCGTCAGGTGATACGAGCCGGGGTTGAGCGCTCCGATATCGACACTCAGCTTCCACTCGATCAATTCACCGGCGGCCGCGCCGCGGGGGGCCGTTTCCTCATCGCTCGCAAAGCCGGTGACACGCAGCCCGTCGCTCGTCCAGATCGAGCAGCCGGCGATCAACCGCTCCGCGTCGATCTTGAGACGCATGCGAAAGCAGAGCTCAACGGTGTTGGCGACCCTGTTCTCCTCGACCACGTCGAAGATCTCGACCTTGTCGGTGTTCCAGATCTTCGCTCCCAGAAACGGCAAGTCGGCATCGATCGCCTCACCGCCGCTCTCGCGAGCACCACTCCGCAGGTAGATTGCCGTCGCTTCGTCGACGGCGCCATAGAACCGGACCTCGCCGCGCTCCAGCAACAGCGCCCGCGTGCAGAAGCGATAGATGTCGCTGATGCTGTGAGACACGAGGATCATCGCCGTCCGGTTGCGGAGGGTCTGCATGCGGTCGATGCATTTCTGCCGGAAGACGAAATCGCCGACCGCCAGCACCTCATCGAGCAGCAGAAGGTCCGAGTCGCTCCATGCCGCGAGCGCAAAGCTGAGCCGTGCCCGCATCCCGCTCGAATACCCGGAGAGCGGGCTGTCGATCACCTCCTGCAGCTCGGAGAAGTCGATGATCGCCTCGATGCGCTCGGTCATCGCCGCTCGCGAGACGCCCATGAGCGCCCCTCTGAGATAGAGGTTCTCCCGCCCGGTCAGGCTCGGGTTCAGCCCTGCACCGAGCGCCGCGAGCGCCCCGATCTTCCCATCGATCTCAAAGCCGCCGGTATCCGGGGCAAGTTGGCCTGCGAGAATGCTGAGGAGCGTCGACTTCCCGGCACCGTTCAAACCCATGACGCCAAGGCACTCGCCGCGGGCGAGGCCGAAGCTCACATCCTTGAGCGCCCAGAACTCTCCCTCATCGCTCGCACGTGCGATGCCGAACTCACGCAAAACCGCACGGCGAAACCGTCCAGCCGGCCCATGCGTGTCTCGCGAGAAGCGCTTTCCGACACCCTTCACGCGCAGCAACTGTTTGGCGGAGGTGGTCTGGTCGGCCTCTGCCCCCGGCGCTGGAGCCGTATCGAGGGACACCTTGCCCGTCGACTTATCCATCTTCACGGCGCTCGCCCCAGTCATCGGCGATCAGCGTTTCGGGAGAGCAATCCAGCATAACCTCCAGCGTCTCGTGGGCCGCAAAGGGCCGCTCGGTCAGATGAAGCGGCAGCCTCGCTGCCGATCTCGCCGCTGCGTCGCCCTCGGCGATGGTCTTGTGCCAGGCCTTGAACTCCTGCGCGTAGTCGAACCGCTTCGGATCGACCAGCAACGTACCCGTCGGCAGATCGGCCGTGTCGAGCGCTACGCCGAACTGCTGCGTGAGCTGCCCCTCGCGCACCAGCGCATTGTAGAGCGCCAGCGGCACGGTACGAACCGCGGCGCTCCCGAAGAGCAAGCGGATACGCTGCTGGTACTCCACATCTGCCCCGGACCGAACGGCGTCGAAGTAGCCAGCCGTCTCGAGCACCGGCTCCCGCCTGTAGACCGCGGCCATCAGCGCGGGCCGCTCATCGACGCCACGGTTCGAGAGGAGGTTCCCGTCCGGGTCGATCCGGACGTAGGTCCCCATGACGACGATGCGCTCCGGCTCGTTCACGAAATGGCCGAGACATACGGCGAGCCATTCCGGATGGCTCCTGTCGTCGCTGTCATGCGTTGCGAAGTAGCCGCTCCGCGAGAGCGAGATGCCGATATTCTTGGCGACATAGGTCCCGACATTGCGCTGCAGCCGCACCGGCCTCAGCCGCGTATCGCGCTCGGCGAGGTGGCAGGCGATATCATGGCTCTCGTCGCTGCTATGGTCATCCACGATGATGAGCTCGAAGTTTCCGTAGCTCTGGGCACGCACACTCTCGATCGCGGTCTCGAGATGCTCGGCCGAGTTGTAGGTGGTCATCACCACGCTGACCCGCTCGTCGATGGGGCTGTCCTTCGAGTGCCGCAGGCGCGGCAGCATCAGCGGTGTTGCCTTTTCCTCTCGCGCCCGACGCCGGGCGGTGTGGGCGCTCACAGCCATCCGGAAGGGAAGCATCACCATATCGGGCCAGGGCTTGCGAAGCGCCTTCTCGACATGGCCGACCATCATGTCGGCGGCTCCGCGGGAAGAGCGGCTGTGACGCAGCGTCATCGTAGTGTCTGCGGTGTCGCGCGCGATGCTGCGCAGGTCCTGCTGCATCGCGTGGCGCCGCCGCTCCTCGCTGCTCTGACGGCGCTCAAGACTGCTCAAGCGCTCTTCGATCCGCTTCAGTTCCGGACTGACCGTTACCCCGTTCAGGCTCTCACTGCCCTCCGCCCGCAGAAAATAGGTCGGTGTGGCGTTGAAGCGGCCCAGCACCTGATAGCCGAGGGTGTGCAACCGGTCGAAGAGATCGCCAAGGCGTGCCATGTCACCGCACTCGACGTAGAGGTCGGGTAGATCGCGACCGATGCGCTCCAAACCACCATCGATGACCTGCAGCTCGTGGCCTTCCACATCGATCTTGATGAGCGCGACGCGGTCGTTGAGATCGAAGTCATCCAGCCGAAGAATCTCAACCTCGCCTTCAGGTGCTTCATCGATGTAGACGGATGCCAGATTGCCGGGCTGTACCTGACGCAGCCTGCCCCGCGAGGTGCGCGCGCCGAGCGCGAACGTCTGTACCGTGACCTCGTCCTCAAGCCCGTTGAGCGCGATGTTCGCACGGAGGAGCGATTGCGCCTCCGGGTTCGGTTCGACGGCAATCACCTTGCGACCAAGCCCGCGGGCCAGCACGAGGCTGTGCGTGCCTATGTTCGCGCCGATATCGACTATCAAGCCCTCACCCGGCGGAGAGGCAAGGATCGCCGCCAACATCGCCTCCTCGTAGACGCGGCCGGTGCTCCGCATCTGCTCGATGATGTGATCAGCAATTTCAGGCACCTGAAAGCGAAGGCTGCCGTCCTCGACGGATCCTCGCCGCGCCGGCAAGGCTACCTCGATCAGCTGCTCGCCTGGCGGCGCTGCGATGCCCTCAGCCATGCTTTTCCTCCTCGGCATGAGCGCCTTCCTGATAGAGCCGAAGGATCTCCCCAGCGGCGGCGGCCGAACCTTCCGCCCCTGCCATCAGCCGCCCGGCGGCTTCTCGCATGGTCTGGCGCGTCTCTTCCTCGCAGAGCGCCCCGACCGCGTCGTCCATGGCCGTGCGGAGCGCGTCTCCACCTTCGCCTTCCTCCACTAGCAGCGCTGCGCCGGCATCCACCGCGATCATCACCCGGTCGAGCTGGCGGTCTCCCTCGTTCACGCGACCCTGTCGCGGGACGAGGATCGATGGTGTGCGGGTGAGCATGAGCTCCTGGAACGTGTTGTACCCGCCAGCGCTCACGGCGAAATCGAACGCCTCGAACGACTCCGCCGTCGGATAGTCGCGCAGGATACGGGCGCCGGATGGCGGGTCGATGGGCAGATCGTTGAGCACCGATGCGGCGAGCACGGGCAAAACCCCTCGCGCTTCGAGTGCCGCAACCGCCGCCTTGAGTGCCGGCGCCGTATCGTTCTGTACGCCCGCGCCGAGCTGGATATAGGCAACCAGCCCGTCGTCAGGCAGTCCGAGCCTCGCTCTCGCGGAGGCCCGCTCCACGAGATCGTCGCGCCTGACCGAAACGATGGGGGGACAGTGAAAGTCCCGCGTCGTCGCCTCCGGAACCGCTGCACCGGCCTCTGCCGGCCTGATCAGTCGCTCGAACCGCTCAAGATAGCCCTGCCGGGTCTCGGCAACCTCCGCGGACGGCAATCCGCGCATGACCCAGATCCGTCGGCAATCGGGCGCGTTCTCCATCGCCGCCAGGATCGGTTCCGTCGGAAAGACGCCGTCGAAGACGAAGGCGCGGGCGCGATGGGCGCGCAGCACGCTCCGCAACGTGCTCTCGAGGAACGACTCCCAGAACGCCGTGTTCGTCGCCGCCACCACATCCTGCTTCGGCGGCACGTAGTAGGTCGTGAACCCGTCGAGCCGCGTCACATGCACAAGCGGCGTGCTGACAACGAAGACGATCGGGATGTCGGGAGCCGCCGCGCGGAGCGAACGGGCGATTGCGCGCAGCCTCGTGAAATGCCCGAGACCGACACCGTTCGTCGCACAGAAAACCACGGCCGGCATGCGGCGGGAGGGTTTCGCCACCTCATCGCTCGAAGCGCCTGCCGCCTGAAACGAAGTCGAGACATCCTGTTTCGCGCGACGGTGATCCATCAGGAGCGACACGATGCGCGCCGGCAGGGCGAGGAATGCCCCCGGCGACCGGCGGCCGTCGTCGAGCGCCTTGACGATCTTCCATGTCGTCGTCGAGCGCGTCGTTGCCAGCTGGCGTTCGAGTGCGTTCACCCGTCGCCTCAAGGCGCTCAGTTCGTCAGCTTCCGCTTCCACCGTCTTACCCTTTTCACGAAGTCGGCGATGGTGGCGTTCGTCCATCGCCGCAACGCCATGCGCTGCCGCGCCCATATGTGCTCGCGCCGGTGCCGGGCCGCCAGGCGGCGTAGCTCTCGCGCCGGCGGCAAGGCTGGCTCGGACTGCTCCAGCCTCAGCGGGGCGGCACCCACGACAGCCGGCAGGCGTCGCGAGAAGGCTGCCGGCCCGAAGCGTTCTATCACGCGGCCCAGCCCAATGGCTCGCTGCTCCTCGCGTCGCGCCTCGTCTTGATGCAACGACAGCACCAACGACTTCACCTGCGTCGCCTGGCAGTAGAGTGCCAGATCGCCGAAGGTCTGTTTGAAGTGTGGCGGCAAGATGCAGATTGCACCCGCTGCCGCGGCCTCGATCACCGTCCGACCGAAAGTCTCCACCCAGTCTTCGCGATGGAAGTACACAAAGTAGTCGATCCGCTGGAGAAACTCTGCCGGTGAGACGCTGTTGAAGGGATGCACAGTCCAGTTGCTCGGCCAGCCGCCAAGGAGACGCTCGAGCCAACCCTCGACGCCCAGCAGGCGAACTTCGAATTCTGGGTCATCGGGATACGCTGCGAGAATTGCTTCCCGCGTCGCTGGCCATTTCGGTGCCTGCGGCCGTCCATGACGTCCGATCACAGGGCGTTCGCTGCGCAGCCCATCGCGCTTGGCCGCCCACTCATCGGGATCGATGAAATTCGTCCAGTCCTCTTCCAGCCGGGGGAGGTCGGGGCAGACCTCGCGCAGCGCATCCCTGCAAGCCGGAGAAATCGGCGCCCAGACCACCTTGCCGCCGTGCAATGCCTCAAGCTTCTCCGTGATCTGCCACGGGTCGTAGTAGAAATGCCCCGTCCGGCTCCGCGGCACCTGATGGGCGACCACGATTATGCGCTCCGCCTTGCGGGCTAGGCGCGGCACTCGAAAGCGAATGGCCATGGGATTGTGGATGACCAGCGTCCGGGCCGTGACGTCTTCATCCGCAGTGAGCATCCGCAGGCCGCGCGCATCGACCTCTGACTTCAGCGTGGGGTTCCACGGCCGGCCTTCCCAGACCGACTGAGACTTGAAGTGCCGAAACGCGGTCTTCGGAAGAAGGTCCTGCGGCATGAACCGGATCTCATGCGCCAGCGCCTGGGACGTGCCGCCCGGCAGCCTGAAATCCGCGGCGACGAGAAGGTCGACCGTCGATCCCAGATCCAGAGAGTGACCTGAGGAGTGCATCAGCGGGCCGCCTCGCGGATATGCGGCTCGAGCCGGGCTACCAGCCCCGCTCCGATGACGACGAGGCAGATGCCCAGGACGCCGAGGATCCAGACGGAGGCAGGCCCGCTACCGACGCCGAAGACCAGCGTCGCGCGCGTCGCCTCGATGAAGATGTAGAACGGGTTCACCATGTTGAAGATGTCGAAGAAGATCACGTCGTTGAGCGGAAAGACCGCGCCGCTGACGAAGATCAGGTAGCGCAGCGCCACCATCACCCCCTGCCGGATATCCGGCAGCATCAGGTTGAGAAGGCAGAGGATCAGGCCGCAGCCATAGAAGAAGATCGCGCCCAGGATGAGGAGCAGCAGTCCGACGAGCGCCGAGCCGAGCGATACCGGATGAAACCAGAGGACCAATCCCAGGGCCACCGGCAGCCGCACCATCAGCCCGAATGCGATCCGCCCGAAGCCCGCGAACAACGTCGCGAAGACCGGCAGCCTCGCCGTGTTCATCGCCACCCCGCCGCGCTCCGCCGTCAGCATCGGCAAGGTGAGTGTGTCGCTAAGAAGCAGCCAGAGCGTGACGCCCATCGCCACATAGGCCGCCGGATGAATGCCCTCCGCCTGATTGAACACGCGCGTGAGGTTCAGGATCATGTAGGCGAAGATCGGCACGAGCGAGTTGATCACGTTCCACCAGCCACCGAGGCGGGTACGCCTCAAGGCTGCGTTGAAGTCGCGCATGAAGAGCGTCCGGATCTCGCTGCGGTGGCGGTAGATGCTCGCAAGCGCATCGAAGGCCAGCGGCAAGAATGGCCGCTGCCCCGCCTCGGCAACGATGCGCGTGGTGGTGCTCACCTCAGCGTCAGACAACGCCGTGTCCCCCATTTCGTCGTCCGTAGCATGTTCGCGAACGTGCTCGGCCGCCGCGCAGCGCGATGATCGTCCCACTTTGTGTCAAAAAGATGCAGGGATCGCGCCGCTTTGGGGCTTTGGGACAGCGCTTATGACCAACTCTGCCCGCGAGGCAGCAACAACATGGCCTTGCCGATCTGCTGCCTATCGGGGCTCAGGCGGTCAGGGCCTCGATGTACTCGGCAAGGTCGGCGACGCGTTCAGGCTTTGACCTCTCCGCGGCTTCCGGGCCCTTGTGGACCCAGAACGCGCGAAAGCGGTGATTGCCGGAACGCGCGAGATCCGGGGTGCCGCGAATGGTGCCGAGCTTGGGGTGCGTCGCCTCGGCTGCGGGATGGATCTCCGGGTTCCAGGCCGCCACAACATCCGGCAAGAGATGGGACCGCTCCCCCGCCTCCGTGCTCGGGAACAGCACGTCGGTGACCAGCGGCTCACCCTCTGGCGTGCGGAAACCCGCGATGATCTCGGCGAAATCGGCGCGGAAGCGACCGGCCTCCTCCTCGCTCAGCGTGCCCTGCGCCTCGCGCCCGGAGACGAGCAGCCGCCAGTAGCCGTGATTGTCGGACATCATCGGGAAAGCCACCGTCTCCCCCGGCACGATCCCGGCGGCGTATTCGCGCGCGACGACGGCGTCGCGCCAGGACATCGGGATCCGCTCCCGGATCGCCCATTGCAGGCGCTGCGGGATCTGCCCTCGGAGCCACGCGACAAGGCCTGGCCGCGCACCGTGCTCCGGGTCTCCGAACCCCAGCGCCCCCAGCGCCTTCTCCAGAAGCGGCCGGCAGAAATGGCTCTGACAGGACTGATGCTCCATGCCCTGCGCGGCGAAGGTGATGACATGCGCGTCCTCGGGCAGCGCTTCGAGGACCGCGCCGAGGGCCGTATCGACCGCCTTCATGACGTCGAGCATCCCGCCCTCCGGCGTGGCACCCGGCTTCGGCCAGAGGACATGGCCGGCGCGATGCGGCTCCCCGAAGACGAGGTAGAGAAAGTCCCAGTCGCGCGTCGCCATCAGATCGCATGCGAGTCTGCCCCGGGCGGTTGCCGAGGCGATCATCTGGTCGCGCTCGGCCTCCAGCAAGGAAACATCGCGGCTCATCCGCCGTTCGTCGCCGATGATGTTCACGCCGTACTCCCGCGCGATCCGGCGACCCTCCGCCGCATCGGTGCAGGCATAGCTGCCGAGACCGGAATGCGGGTTCCAGCCAAGCACCTCGATCCCGGGCACCTCCTGCGCCTTGAAGGTGAAGGGCGGGTCGATGACGATGCCGCGCTTCTCCCCCATCTTGCCGCGCCGCCAGAACGGCGTCAGGTCGCCGACCCAATCCGGGGCGAGCGAGCGGAGGCGCATCTCCTCAGGATCCCACTGCAGCTGGAAGAAGACACCATGCGCCTGCGGTCTGCAGCCGGTGTTGAAGGTCATGTTGTTCGAGCCTGCGAAGGGCTCGGCCAGGAGCGGCGTCTCGCCGCCCTCTTCCAGAAGCCGGGTGATCGTCGGCAGTGCCTCACGGTGCTGGCGGAGATAGGCCGCATCGGCCGAATCCAACTGAATTATCGCGATCTTGGGAGACGTCATCGGACCCCTCGGACATGCCTCATCCCGCGCAGTTGGCCCAAGGTTAGGCCGGGTCACAAGAGGAATTTTGCACCGCAACACGACGCCAGCGACTATGACAGGTGGCCGTCACCATGAGGGCACGGGGCCGTGTCGGGGGCCGAGGCGGGCGGCCAATTCGCGGGGTCGGACTATGTCGGCCGCTCCGTCTCGCCCGGCGGGGAATGCGGGCCGCTCTGGCCCGAACTCAGACCCCAGAGCACCCCACCGCTCAGACCGTAGCTCAGACCGATCAGGCCGAAGGTGACCGACACCGCCAGCGCCTCGGCCCCCGGCACCCCGACGAGGCCGAGACTGTAGATCAGCGTCACTTCCCGCAGCCCCCAGCTCCCGAGCGAGATCGGCACCATGGCAAGGAGCAGCGACACGGGCACGAGGGCGAAGAACACGATGACGCCGGCATCGAGCCCATAAGCCTGCCCGAGCGCGGTGAAGGCCAGGACGCGTATGAGATGCTGCGCCGTCGCCGTCACCCAGGCCCAGGAACGCGGCGGCGGCACGCTCACCACCTGCATGATATCGTCCGCAAGATTGACCGCGTGCCGCACGAGCGCGTAGCGCAGCCTCTCGACAAGCGGGCGCCCGAAGATGGCAAGGAGGACGAGCGCCACCGTGCCGAGCAGCGCCGTTGCGGTAACCCCCGCCGCGACGAGCAGCGGCAGCCCCATACCGAGCACCGAGGCGATGGCCGGGAGCCCGGCCAGCAGCACCGGGATGAGCGCGACCAGCGACATGATCCGCGCGGCCGCCACCGTGCCGACGGCATGGCGCATCCCGCTCCCACGCTGGTGCATCGACGCCGCTCGGTAGATATCCGTCCCCACCATGGCTGGCGTGAAGAGCGAGAAAAAACGGCCGACGAGTGTCATGTAGAGCGATGTGGGGTAGGGCAGTTCATGCCCATGGAGGCGCGCCACTTCCTTGAACTGCAGCGCCTCGAGCAGGACGATCACGCCCACGAGGCAGACGGCGCCAAGCACCCAGACGGGATCGATCTCGGTCGTCACGTTCAGGATCGCATCCGTCCCGACGCTGCTGATCGCGAGCGCGAGAAGCCCGACCGTGGCGACGGCCTTGGCGAAGAACTTTACCCGTTGCGGTATCCGCATGCGTGGTCCCCGCGTCCCGTTCTGCCGCTCACTGCGTCGCCCGCTCCGTCAACGCTTCGAGGAGCCGGCTCAGATCCTTGATATGCCCGGGCAGCGGCACGGTCTCCCGCCCCGGCCCCCGATGTGCCACAAAGCCGCGAAAGCGGTGATTGCCGCTTCGGCCCGTGGCGATGCGCCCCGCGACCCGGCCGAGTGCGGGATGGCGGGCGCTCTCGAGCGGCGGCAGATCGTCGTTCCACTCGATAAGGAGGTCCGGCAGCAGCCATGCCTGATCGCCCGCGCCGTCAAGGGCCGGAAAATGAACGGCCTGGACCAGCCGGTCGCCCTCCTCGGTCGTGAAACCCTCGAAAGCCTCGGCATAGGACTGCACCCGCGCGCGATGCGCCTCTGGGCGCAGATGCCCCTGCCGCTCCCGGCCTTCGACGTTCAAGCGCCAGTAGCCCGACACGTCGCCCTCGAGCGAGATCGCCGCCGTCCGTGCCCAGTCGTAACCGCCAGAGAGATCGCGACGCACGACATAGTCGCGCACGGCGCGGGGCACGTGATCGGCGATCCAGTGCTGCAGACCCGCCGGCACCGTCCGGCGCAGAAGGCGCACGATGCCCGTGTCCCGCGGCGCCTTGGCTTGCACCTGCCCACCGGTCTCGGCAGCCGCCAGCATCGCCCGGCTAAGATGGCTCTGCGACTGGTTCGCCGCCATGCCGTGCAGCGCGAAGAGCACCACATCCGTGTCGTCCGAGGCGGCCGCCAGCAGCGTCGCCACCGCCTCGTCGAGCGCGGCATAGACGCTCAGCAGCGCATCCTGTGGTGCGTCGCTCCAGGGCGCGGGCCAGAGGAGATGGCCGCCGCGATGCACCTCCCCGAAGATGATGATGCAGAGCTCGGGCGTGCTCTCGCGCAGCAGTCGCGCCGCAAGCTCGGCCTTCAGCCTCGCCCCCTCCGCCATCGGGACCGCCATGGCGGCCAACTGATCGCGGGTCTTGTAGACGGGCACCTCGAAACCCATCGGGTGTTCGCGCGCGGCGTTCTGCACCTCCCGCGCCAAGGCCCGGTCGCTCGCCCAGAAATCTTCGACGAGGTCGTGCGAGCCCCAGTTCGCGATCTCCTGCGCGCCGCCCGTGTCCGCGCGGAAGGCGAAGGGCACGTCGAACACCAGAACCCGGCATCCCTCCCGAGCCATGTCGCGCCAGAACGGGCGCTGCGGCTCGATCCAGTCGGGATGCGTGCGCCGCACAGCCATCCGCGCCGGGTCCCATTGCATGTGATGGTAGATCCCGTGACGGTCCGGCGTCACACCGCTCAGGAAGGTGGGCCAGACCGAACCCGCCATCGGCTCCGACGCAAGCTCGGCCACCGCTGCGGCATCGAGAAATCCCGAGATCGTCGGCAGCCTCTCGCGATGCGCGGAAAAAAACGCCATGTCTGCGGCGTCGAGACCGATGGCGAGAACCTTGGGGCTTGCTGCTTTCATGTGACCTTGCTCGAACACGCGCTGGCGTATCGTCTTCTGGTCGGTATCATCCGGTTCCACCCTCCTAAACGGCAACGACGCCCGCACGCAAACTCAATGAGGCTTGCATGTTGATTGACCCGGCCGGCTGTCCGGACGCGCTCTCGGCACAAGTGGCGATCGTCGGCGCCGGGCCCGTCGGCATGGCCGCCGCCCTCGATCTCGCGCGCGCGGGCATCGACACGGTGCTGGTGAGCGCGGGCGGCCGCGATGCCGATCCCGAGCAGGACGCGCTCGCCGCCGCCGAGGCGTGTCCGGAGGATCACGCCGATCCCGCCCGTCTCGGCGCGCGGCGGCTCGGCGGGCTCTCCTGGTCCTGGGGCGGGCGATGCGTCGCGCTCGAGCCCGCGGATTTTCTGGCCCGGCCCGAGCTTGGCCTGCCGGGCTGGCCGATCGACCGGGATGCGCTATTGAACAGAGCCGCAGACGCCGCTCGCTTTCTCGGCATCGGGGAGCCGCAATTCACCGAGCCCGACGTCACGGCGCCCGATACCATCGGCGCGGCACCCCTTGCGCTCGAGCGCTGGTCGGCCGAGCCGCAGCTCCTCCGTCAGCATCGCTCGGCGCTCGAAGACCCGCGCGGCCCGCGCGTCCTCCTCTCGGCAACCTGCACCGGCGCGCGCTTCGATGGCGACGGCGTCGGTTCGCTCGCGCTCTCGCTCCCAAACGGCAAGCGCGTGGGCCTCAAGGCGGATGCCTATGTGATCGCGGGCGGTGGGGTCGAGACGGCGCGCCTCCTCCTCTGGTTCTTCGCAGAGAACGGTCGAGAGGCGCCTTACTGGCTCGGCCGGGGCTATATGGGCCACCTCAAGGGTCAGATCGCCGACATCGCCCTCTCCTCGGCCGCTCTCCCGGTCTTCGACTATCGCCGTGACGGGGACTGCTTCGTGCGGGCGCGCCTCCCGCTGCCCGAAGACCTCCGGACGAATGAGGGCCTGCCCAACATCTCGTTCCATATCGACAACCTGCCGCTCTTCGACCCAGCCCACGGCTCGGCCGGCCTCTCCGCTGTGGCCCTCCCGCTCCTGACACCGGGCCTCAACTCCATCCTGATGCCGAAGGCGATGCGCGAGTTCCTGATGGCGGAGTATCCCGGCCCGGGCGCGCTCGCCGGCCATCTTCGGAACGTTGCACGGGCGCCGATATCGTCCGCTGCCTTTCTCTGGGCGACCGCCCGCGCCCGCTTCGGCCACCCGGTGCGCCCCGGGTTCCTCGAAGGCGGGAAGAGCGGCCGCTTCGCCCTCACCTTCAATGGCGAGCAGCGCCCGGAGCGAGAGAATCGCGTCCGGCTCGGTGAGACGACGGATCGTTTCGGCGTACCCCGCGCCATCATCGAGAAGTCAGTGGCCGAGGACGAGATCGACGCCGTCATCGAGGCCCATCGCTCCCTGGCCACCTATCTCGCGGCGCGCGGCATCGGTCACGTCACCTTCCGCCCGAATATCGACCGCGCCGCCACGATCAGGCGCGCAAGCGCCGACGGCTATCACCAGATCGGGCTCGCGCGGATGTCCGAAGCGCCGGGAGAGGGTGTCGTCGACGCCGATGCGCGGCTTCACGGCATGCGCAACCTCTACGTCGCGGGCGCTGCGACCTTCCCCCGAAGCGGCCACGCAAACCCCACTTTCTCGGCGGTCTGCCAGTCTTTGCGCCTGTCGGGCAAGCTTTCACATTGACGACTGTGCAATGCAGCAAATCGATGCTATCCAACCTCTCGGGGGTCACGTCATCGTGAGGGCTACACTATGCACGGCGCGTTTCCGTCGACAGGCTCAAATGGGGCTGCAGAGCGCAGCAAGGCACCGCAGACCGTGGCCGTCCTCGGCGGCGGACCGGCAGGGCTGACAACGGCCTATGCGCTTGCGCGAGACGGAGGCGACGACTTCCGCCCCCTCGTTTTCGAACGCGGCGAGCGGGTAGGCGGCATCGCGCGGACCGAGGTCCATAACGGCTACCGCTTCGACATCGGCGGGCATCGCTTCTTCACCAAGGTGCCCGAGGTTGAGGCGATGTGGGAGGAGGTCCTCGGCGAGGACTTCATTACCGTGCCTCGCCTCAGCCGCATCTTCTATCGTGACCGGTTCTTCGACTACCCGCTGAAACTCACCAACGCGCTCCGCAATCTCGGCCTCTGGGAGTCGTTCCGCTCCTCCATCAGCTATGTGCGCTGGCAGTTCTTCCCCACAAAGTCGGAGGAGAGCTTTGAGGAGTGGGTGATCAACCGCTTCGGCCGGCGCCTCTACAACCACTTCTTCAAGACCTATACCGAGAAGGTATGGGGCGTGCCCGCGACCGAAATCAGGGCTGACTGGGCCGCCCAGCGCATCAAGAACCTGACACTCGGCAAGGCAGTCTGGAACGCCATTTCCGGCAGCAACGACACCGTCAGCCTGATCGAACGCTTCCGCTATCCCCGGCTCGGCCCGGGCATGATGTGGGAGCGTACGGCCGAGATCGTCGAGGCCAAGGGCGGCAGCGTGTCGCTCCAGACGGAGGTCGGCACGATCCACCGCAAGGGCACCCGCGTCGAGGCGATCGAGGTCCGCGAAGAGGGCGGTGAGTGGCAGCGGGTCGAGACCGACCACTTCGTCAGCTCCTGTGCCCTCCGCGATCTGATCGGCGCCTTCGAGCCTGCGCCGCCGGCGGAGGTCGTCGAGGCCGCCGGGCGACTGC
The DNA here is from genome assembly GCA_039815685.1 of Pseudomonadota bacterium. Taxonomy (GTDB): domain Bacteria; phylum Pseudomonadota; class Alphaproteobacteria; order Rhodobacterales; family Rhodobacteraceae; genus Thermohalobaculum. Next base: position 209,505 of record JBCBYV010000002.1, read on the forward strand.
GCTATCGGGACTTCCTGATCGTGACGCTCGTCCTCGACCGCGCTGATCCCTTCCCGGATAACTGGATCTACGTGCACAGCCCCGAGGTGAGCGTCGGCCGGATCCAGAATTTCCGCGCCTGGTCGCCCGAGATGCTGCCCGATGCGAACACCGCCTCGATCGGCATGGAGTATTTCTGCCAGGAGAACGACGGCCTCTGGGAGATGTCGGACGACGACCTGCGCGCGCTCGCCGCGAAGGAGCTCGAGCGCATCGGCCTCGCGCGGCGCGAAGAGGTCATCGACGGCTTCATCATCAGGCAGCCCAAGGCCTATCCTGTCTACGATCAGGACTACCGCGACGCGCTCGACACCGTCTCGACCTGGCTCCAGACCTTCGAGAACTTCCAGTGCGTCGGGCGCAACGGCCAGCATCGTTACAACAATCAGGATCACTCGATGCTGACGGCGCTCCTCGCGGCCTACAACATCATGGGCGGCGAGCACGACGTATGGGACGTCAATCTCGAGCGCTCCTATCACGAGGATTTCGTGCGGGAGAAGGAGCCTCAGCCGGTCAGCGCGCCAGCAACCGCCTGAGCCGGGCACCCGCACCGCTCAGCGGCCGGTCAAGGCCGGTCGCCACGAGCGCAAAGCCGATCCCGCCGCAGAGGTAATAGAGCCAGAGCACACCAAGCCCCGCCGCGGCCTCAAGAGCCCCGCGCCGCTTCCACAGCGAGCCGAGAAAGCTGCGATTGATGAGGCCGAGCGCCAGAAGGCTCAGCACGATCACGCCGAGCGCAAGGCCTGGGACGATGAGGAGCCCCGGCACCGCCAGCAACCCGACCCCGACCGAGAGCACCGAGAGTCGCCCCCCGACGCTGGCTGCATGCGTCATCGGCAGCGAACGGCCGAAGGTCGAGCGCATGAGACGCACCCAGGGCACGGCCCTCCCCCAGATATCCGTGCGCAGAAGCTCGAAGAACCGCCACTCCTTTGCGTGCTTCCCTTCGAGAGCCGGCTGGAGGCGGATCTTGTAGCCTGCCTGCGCCATCTTCATCCCGAGCTCGACGTCCTCCATGAACCGGCTCGTCGGCGAAAACCCGCCGACCGCCTCATAGGCTTCCCGCCGGAGCGCGCCGAGACCGGTCCAGAACGTCACCGCATCGCCCGCCTCGCTGCGATGAACATGGCGGTGCAGCAGGTTCCGCAGCCGGCTGAGGCGTGTGTCGATCAGCGGCGCGTCGTCATAGGCGCCGAAGACCGCAGCATATCCAGGGTTCTCGGCGAAGAAGGCGGCCGCCACGGCGCGCGCATCCGGCGCTACGAACACATCCGCATCGACGAAGAGGACGATCGGCGCATCGCTCGCCCGCAACCCCGCATCGCGCGCCGCCGATGGGCCGGAATTGCCCTCCAACCGAAGCGGCTCGACCCCGGCTGCGCGGCAGCGGGCGACGGTGTCGTCGGTGGAGGCATCGTCCACCACGATGATCTCCGCAGGCGCAAAGCCGGTCGCCTTCAGCGCCGCGATACAGGGCTCGATGAAGCCGCCGGCATTGAAGGCAGGCACGACGGCAACGATTTCCGGCCGCGCGACCGCTGGCTGCTCACTCGTCAAGGTCACCGACCTCCTCTTTCGGCTTGCGCAGCACGACTGCCGGGCGCGAGGAGCGGTCCAACCGGTTCCGCAGGCGGGCGGGCAGCAGGCTCGGCGGTGCCACTTGCGCGACGAGCCGGCGGAAAAGGCTGCTCTCCTGCAACGGAACGGTATGAACGACCTCGGGCGGGGGCGATGCGCCTTCCTCGCCAGCCGCCTGGGGTTCTCGCTCCATGATGAAGTAGAGGTCGCCCGGCCCCGGAAGCTCCTCGCTTACAAGAAGGTCGCTGACCTCCGGCGGGGCGCCGCGCAGGCGCAGCTGCAGCTTCGTATAGGCCGCATCATAGGGCGGCAGGTAGATCACCGCCCGCTGCATCTCGACGAAGTCGGCAAGCCCCCGGAACCGCGGCATGACCATGTCGCGCCTGAAATCGGCAAAGATCGGCCCCGTAAGGCAGAGCAGCACCAGCGCTGCCACGACAAGCCGCCGGTCGATCCAACGCCGCACCTCGCCAAGCGCGATCGCGACAACGACCAGCGCGCCATAGCTTAGCATCATGAAGTATCGCGGATGCTCGAGACTCATGACATAGGACGTCAGCACAAGGGACATGATGCCCGCCGTCGCGAAGACGATGACGACACGCACCGTCTGCCACGCGAGGGAGCGGCGGATGACGAAGAGCCAGGCCCCCGCGACGACCGAAAGCACCAGGAACAGATAGACATTCGGCAGACGCGCGATCCGCGTGAACGGCGCCAGCAGCCAGTCATGCCAGGATGTCAGCAGCATGGCGCCGAAAAGGGTGTTCTCGGCCGCGTTGCTGCGCGCGGTCTCCCCATGCACCAGTGCGATGTTGACGCGGTAGAGCGGATCGCCGGCGACCGCGGCGTAGAGCAGCAGCTCCGCGACGATCACCGTGCCCGATCCCGCGGCGATGGCGACGGCGACCGCGAAGGGCCGCCTCGCGAACCCGCTCATCAGCACGACCGCCGCGACTGTCGCGGGAACGAATGCCGCGGTCTCCCGGCAGAGCCACGCCGCGCCCGCCGCAAGGCCCGCCAGCAGCGCGGGCGCGATCCAGTCCCGCCGCTCGACCTCGGCACGGTCCAGCGCTTCGACAAAGAGCCAGAGCGCCCCCGCCGCGAACAGAAGCTCGGGCCCGAGGATCTCGATATCCATCGGGCTGATGACGAGCGGATAGGAGGTCGCGACAAGGCAGCCCAGTGCCACGCCCGTAAACGCGCCCAAATGCCGCCAGGCGGCGATGGTGCTGACGATCACCAGCAGCAGGCCCATGACGATGTTCGGCAGCGTCGCCGAAAACTCGCCATAGCCGAAGAGCGCGAAGCTCCCCGCCATCGGCAGGATCAACGGATAGCGCAGATACCAGTGGTTCTCGCCCAGCGAGGGCGGCCATTCGTACCAATCCGTCGCCGCCGAGATGTAATAGGGCGCGTCCCAGGCACCGATCCCCTCCCAGAACACCAGCGCGAGGACGGCGAAGAGGACGACCGGGATCGCGGCAGCGCTGCGCGGCATGATCAGCTTCTCACTCCGCCCAACCTTCGCTCGGGCCCACGAGCATCCGGTACGACAGTCTCGTCAAACGCAGCACGGGTGACATCGGAAGCGCTGGCGCGGCTTTGGCCAGACCTCCGGCACTTGACATGCCGGGCCGGTTTTCGCAACGAAATCTAAGCCAGCGCAAAGCCCAGCTATCCGAATGGGGGAGGCGCATGGCGTTCCAGCCGAGAATGATGTCGAAGGTCACCGGCGTGAGGCCGGTGTACGGCTCGCGCTCGCTTACGCTGGATCGCATGGCCATCGACTACTGGAAGGTCGATGTCGGACGCGAAGCCTCCGGCCACTACGTCTCGCCCGATCCGCGCTTCGTCGTGTTCCTCAAGGGCAACTCCATGTCCCTCGGCCGGGTGGGCAGCGGGGCACAGTCCGTCTGCCACGCCTGCTTCGTGCCGGCGAACCTCCCGCTTATCGGCGCCATCGGCCCGCCGCGCTCGCTGGAGCATCTCGACATCCATATCGACGCGGCCTTCCTCCGCGCCGTCGTCGGCGCCGGGACGCCGCTCAATCAACCGCTCTTCCTGCCGAACAGCCCGGATCTCCATCAGATCGCCTCGACCCTCGCCGGTGAGTGCCGCGAGACGCGCAGGCCCGCAGGCTTCAGCGAAGCGCTCGGCATCGCCATGATCCACGAGGTCTTCGCGCTCGCAAGCGAACGCCAGCAGGCGGGTGCGGTCCCCGACCCGCTCGCCCGCGCCATCGCCCATGCCCGCGACCATCTCGACCAACCCCTAAGCGTCGATGCGCTGGCCGAGGTCGCGGGTCTCTCGCGCGCCACGCTGACCCGCATGTTCATCGACCATACGCGCCTCACGCCGTGGCGCTGGGTGATGGGCGAGCGCATCGAGCAGGCACGGGCACTGCTGGCGGAGGGCGAAAGCGTCGGCACCGCGGCGCATGCAGCGGGCTTCGCGGACCAGGCGCATTTCAGCCGTTGCTTCAAGAGCGCGACCGGATTGCCCCCTGCCCGATGGCTGCGGGAGAGCAATCGTTCAAACGACGAGCCGGTCGTTCAAGACCGCTAGCGGGCGGACCGGTATCCAGACCGGGTCATGTTTCTCTAGTGAAGAGGAAATCGCGCCATGGCCCGATGCGTTGCCCGCCCCACCCCGCCGCAGATCGCTCTCCGCCTCGCCGTCTCCGCCAGCGTCGCAACCATCGCTTTCGCAGACCCTTGTGACAGGGCGCGCGCTCAGGAAACCGACGACGATGCGGTCCAGCTCGACACGCTAGAGATCGAGGCCGAGGTCGGCCGATACCGCCCGCCCAACAGCAACACGGCCGGCAAGACCGACCTGCCGATCGCCGAGACGCCGCAGGCCGTCACCGTCGTCACCCCGGCCGAGATCACCAACCGCCCCGCGCGCACCGTGCAGGAGGTGATCCAGTTCGTCCCCGGCGTCTTCGGCGCCACCTTCGGCAACAATCTCAGGAACGACTTCTTCCAGATCCGCGGCTTTGCAGCTCAGCAGCAAAGCTACTTCGCCGACGGCCTGCAACTGCCGTCCTTCGCCTTCGCGACCTGGCGCATGGAACCCTTCACGCTCTCCAGCGTCGAGGTCGTGCGCGGCCCGTCCTCGGGCCTCTACGGCGCCAGTAATCCGGGCGGCTTCGTCAACGCCGTGACCAAGCGCGCGGGCTTCGAAGACTTCGCCGATACCTTCATCTCGGTGAACCAGTTCGGCAATGTCCGCGGCGGCTTCGACGTCAACCGCAGCTTCGGCGATTTTGCGGTCCGCCTCGCCGCCACTGGGCGCGTCGGTGACAGCGAGGTCGACTTCACCGACGACGACAGCCTCGCCTTCGCCCCCAGCATCACCTGGCTCCCCGGCGACCGGACCGAGGTCGAGCTCTACGCGAACGTCCTCTTCGACCGCACTAACGGGCAGAACTTCCTGCCCTATGTCGGCACCGAGGTCGCGGCCCCCTTCGGCTTCATCGATCCCGACCTCTTCACCTCCGAGCCAGAGATCGACGAGTTCGAGCGCGATCAGTGGCTTGCCGGCTACCGCGTCCGCCACGACTTCGACAGCGGCCTCACCGTCGAGCAGAAGCTGCGCTACGGTGAGATCGATGTGAGCTTCATCAACCTCTTCGGCGGCGGCTATGCGAGCCCGCCGACGGCGACGAGCGCCGAGCTTGCGCGCTTCAACTTCATCACGACGCCCGAGGCGCGGCTCTTCAACCTCGACAACCAGCTCTCCTTTTCGGTCGAGACAGGCGACGTCACGCATGACCTCCTTTTCGGTGTCGAGTACCGCCGCTACGCCCTCGACGACGAGCAGGGTTTCGTCACCGGCACACCGCTCGACATCCTCGATCCCGTCTTCGTCGGGGCCGAGCCGCCGGACAGCCGCTTCATCCTCGACGACAGCGTGCAGAACCAGGTCGGCATCTACGCCCAGGACGCGCTCAGCTGGCGCGGCCTTCGGGTGCTCGCCACCGGCCGCGTCGACTACGCCAATCTCGACGTCGAGAGCGAGGTTGGCGAGAGTTTCAACACCGAGGACGTCGCCGTCAGCGGCCGCCTCGGCGCGCTCTACAAGTTCGACAACGGCCTCGCGCCCTTCGCCAGCTTCTCGCGCAGCTTCCTGCCCGTCGTCGGCCGCGATACGCTGACGGGCGAGCCCTTCGAGCCCGAGACGGGCATCCAGTTCGAGCTCGGCCTCAAATACGAGATCCCCGGGCTCAACACCCTGGCCTCCGTCTCCGCCTACAACCTCAAGCGCAAGAACGTCATCACGACCGACAGCGCCTTCGTCACCAGCCAGATCGGCGAGATCCGCGCGCGGGGGATCGAGTTCGAGATCCGCGGGGATCCGCTCCCGGGCCTCGCTCTCGTCGCCTCCGCGACTTTCGCGGATATCGAGACGACCGAGGGCACGGAGCTTGATGAGGGCAACGTACCGACCGCGACGCCCGAGATCCTCGCCTCCTTCTACGCGGACTACACGCTCCAGGAAGGGCCGCTCAAGAACCTCGGCGCGGGCGTGGGCCTGCGCTATATTGGCCGCTCCTTCGCGGATACCGAGAATACGCTCGAAGTGTCGGACAGCGTCATCGTCGATGCCGGCCTCCACTACGACCTGCCGCAATTCCCGGGCGCGTCCCTAGCCGTCACCGCGACCAACATCTTCGACAACCGCTACGTCGCCTCATGCAGCGACCCGAACTCCTGCTTCTACGGCGCGGGCCGGCGCGTCCTCGTCACGCTAGGCTATTCGTTCTGACGCTGCGCGGGCCGGCTGCCGGTCATTGCATATGCAATCGAAGGCTTTAGGTTCCGCGCATGGACCCGCTCTTCGATCCCGAGACCAATTGCGTCTGCCTGCATCTCCGGCGTCTGAGCCGCGTCGTCACTCGCCGCTACGAGGAAGCGCTGCGCCCGCTTAACCTCAAATCCTTCCAGTTCTCGACGCTCGTCGCCCTCTCCTCCCGCCCGGCGGTGTCGCAGACGGGCCTCGCCAACGCTTTCGGCATGGATATCAGCACGCTCAATCGCAATGTGCGCCCGCTCGTCACCCGCGGCGCCGTCGAGATCGTCGCCTATGAGAAGGATGCGCGCGTCCGCCTCCTCAAGATCACGCCGCAGGGCAGGGCACTCTACGAGGAAGCCTTGCCCCTCTGGCACGCCGCGCAGGAGGACGCCCTGCGCCTCCTCGGCCCCCAGGGTTGGCCGGACATCAAACAAGCGACGAACAAGCTCCTCGACCGATCGTGAGCTTCTTTTCGACTATAAACTTGCATATACAAACAAATGCTCCAGATCCACGACGCAGCGGGTGGAACGGCCGCGTCGCGCCGCCAGCAAGGCGCAACAGGGAAGGATCGAAAGACCATGATCGGACGTACGAAGAACCTCGTCTACGCCATGCTGGGGACCTTCGCGCTCTCGGGCTGCGCCAGCGAGCTCATCACGCAGATACCCGTCACGCTCGCCGATCCGAGCCTGCGGGCAAGCCTCTCCCCCGGTGCGCTGCAACCCAGGACCGAGGGCGAGATCCGCCGCGCCGTGAGCGCGCTTCTCCCCGCCGAAGGCACGACCCAGGCCTTCGTCCTCTGCGAGGCTGACCGCGAAACCGGCCTCTGCGGCGAGAACCAGGCCAGCCTCAAAGGCTTCGGTGTCGGCGGGCTGCTCCTGCCGCTCGTCCTCGAAGTGCGGGGCCTCGAATTCAACGAGGTCAGCCAGGGCAGGGAGGGCGCGCCGGAATTCGAGATCGATTTCGACGTCACCGTGAACCGCATCCCGCCCTTCTGCCCTGATGCGGACGGTCGCTTCGACCTCGAGGAAGACGGGCGCGTCACGCTCTCGCACGATCCCTTCTATTGCAACTGGGTCGTGATCGGGAACGTCGTCACGCAGTTCGATTTCTCCATCGACTATCTCGACCCGCAGACCCGCACCTTCACCGGCAACTACGCGCTGCAGTTCAACGGCACCGGCAACGCCGTCGGCACCGGCTACTTCCGCGCCTTCCCGAAACCACCGGATGTCGACGCGGAGATCGCCGAGGGGCCACGCACCGCCACAGCCCGGACACATACTGCCGGGCTGGCGCCAGAACGCCCCATCCAACGCCCGAGAGAAGAAGGGAGCGCCCCATGCTCATCAACGAGTATCTGAGCCCGATCGAAGCCTGGATCGTCACCGCAACCGTCCTCGGCGCGACGTTCCTTGTCCTCACCGCCAGCGGCGTCTTCGTCGGCTGGGCCGCCCGCTCTTTGCCGGAGGGCGCCGATCGCCGCGGCCTTCTGATCGTGCCAACGCTCCTCGTACTCTGGGCAACGGTCGCCGTCACGATGTCGGCGATGGGCCCGCTGAAATTCGAGTGGTTCCTGCCCTTCGCCCTTTTTCCCATCCTTGCCGGGGCCGCGCTCTCCTTCACAGGGCCGGTAGCCTCCCTCCTCCGCCAGACTCCAACCCAATGGATGATCGGGCTCCAGACCTATCGGGCTGCGGGCGCGATCTTCCTCTTTCCGATGTACACCAGCGGCGCCCTCACCGCGGGCTTCGCCTACCCGGCCGCCATCGGGGACGTGATCACCGGGCTCGCGGCACCATACGTCGCGTGGCGCGTCGCGCGCGATCCGGTCGGAGCTCGCGGCATCTTCCTCGCCTGGACGCTCTTCGGCATCGCCGACCTCATCGTCGCACCGCTCTCGGCGCAGCTCTGGGGCTTCGGTGCGGAGGGGCGGGAGATGACCTTCGCCATCACCGCGATCCCGCTCTTTCTCGGGCCGCCCTTCGGCATCCTCGTCCACATCCTCACCTGGCGGTCCTACAGCCTCCGCCACCCAGCACCGGGCCCTCAAGCCGCACACCCAGCCCAAGGCCGCAGCGCCGCACTGAGCCCGTGAGCCCGCACCTCACCCCGGCGCGAGCTCCGCCCGCTCGCGCCCAAAAGTCGCAAGAGCGTCGTTTGATTGCGCACGCAACATCGCTATCTCCTCAGATTAGCAGTGATATGCCAGGAGACGATGATGCTCGACCGGACGAATGCCTCGGAGGTCATGGCAGGCGAGGGCCGCCTCGCCCATGCCAATCCGGATCATCCGGCCGTCCCGCCGCGGCGCGTCGGCATCCTGCTCGCCAATCTCGGCACACCGGACAATACCGACTACTGGTCCATGCGCCGGTATCTCAACGAGTTCCTGTCGGACAAGCGCGTCATTGAGTGGCCCTCCGTCCTCTGGCAGCCGATCCTGCAGACCATCGTCCTGACCAAGCGGCCCTTCTCCTCGGGCGAGGCTTATCGCGGCATCTGGAACACCGATCTCGACGAGAGCCCGCTCCTCACCATCACCCGCAGCCAGACCGACAAGCTCCGCGCGCGCATGACCGCGACCCATGGCGACAGCGTGGTGGTCGATTTCTGCATGCGCTACGGTAACCCGTCGACCGACAGCGTGATCAAGCGCATGGCCGCGCAGGGTTGCGAGCGGATCCTGTTCTTCCCGCTTTACCCGCACTACGCGGCGGCGACGACCGGTACGGCGAACGATCACGCCTTCCGCACGCTCATGAATCTGCGGTTCCAACCGGCCTTCCGCACGGTGCCGAGCTATCAGGACCACCCGCTCTACATCTCCGCGCTCGCGCAGTCGGTCGAGCGCTATTATGCGGGGCTTGAGGAGCGGCCGACCGCCCTCGTCACCTCCTACCACGGACTGCCCAAAAGCTACTTCATGAAGGGCGACCCCTATCACTGCCTCTGCCAGAAGACCTCGCGGCTGATGCGCGAGAAACTCGGCTGGCCGAAGGAGGAGGTGCACACCACGTTCCAAAGCCGCTTCGGCCCGGAGGAGTGGCTCACGCCCTACACGGTCGAGTACGTCGCGAAGCTTGCCGAGGAAGGCCACAAGAGCATCGCCGTCATGGCCCCGGGCTTCTCATCTGACTGCGTCGAGACGCTCGAAGAGATCAACGAAGAGATCAAGGAGGCCTTCGAGGAGGCGGGTGGAGAGCATTTCCACTACATTCCCTGCCTCAACGACGATGATGCCCACATCGAAATGCTCGAGAACATCGTCCGTACCGAAGCCCAGGGCTGGCTCTGAGCCGGCGGTTGGCGTCCCGCACGACTTGAGCGGAGGATGGTGCGGGTGCGGCCGCGCAAGGCCACACCAAGGTCATTGCAGAATTACGACTGCTGGAAACCTGCGGTCGGATCGCCCGAAGCATCGATCCAGCGCTGTGCGAGGCTCTTGATTTCGGTCAGCAGGGCATCGTCCTGACCATCCGCTTCCAGTGCCGCACGCATGCGGGGCATCAGGATGCGCCATTCGGGGATGAGCTCCTTCACCGCCGCGCTCGTGACGAGGGAGTTCTCCTCGACCTCGAGTTGCTTCTCCATCGTGTCCAAGGCAGCGGCGAACTTCTCACGGTCGAGTGCATCGCCGGGGCCCGCCATCTTCAGGCAGGTGTACTTGACCAGCCGGCTCGCGGCGAAGACGCGATTGAAGCCAGCACTTTCGGTGATGTTGTCCGCCAGCGCGACCGTGCCGCTCTTCGCCGCCTTCCGCTTCACCGCACGGTAGACGTCCTCGATACCGCTGACCAGGCTCTCCTCCAGCAATGCGAGGCGGGCGAGCTGCTCTGGCTCGGCCTTGTCGTTCTTGAGTGCTCCCTCGAGGAAGACGCGGAAGCGGTACCAATCGTCTTTCTTGCTATCGATCTTGCGCTTCAGGTGCCGCACGGCCGCGCTCGTCTGATCGAGTGCCGCAACTTCAGCGATGATATCGGGCAGCGTCGCCTCGAAGGCGTCCCTTGCGCCGTAGGCGATGGTCCTGTTGGTCTCCGCGTCGACACCGGCCTCCACATAGCAGGTCGACGCCACCATCTCTTCGAGATGCACCTCCTGCCAGTGCAGGACAGCGAGTTTCCGCGCAGGGTCACCCTTCGGCAACTGGGCAACGACGTCGGATGAGAGTGCTGCCGAGGGAGCAGCAATCGCGAGAAGCAACGCAGCACTCAGAAGCGACCGGCAGGCCGTCTTGGAAGAAGCATTCATGATCCACCCCTATTGTCACATCTGACCCAACCCCTTGAGTCAGTGATCCGACGCGCCAGATCCGCCTCGCATCCCGCGAATTCTTAACAAAACCATAATGGAGCCACCCTCTCCCGTCTGCCGGAAGCATTCATCAGTTAACGGAAGAGGGAAGAACTCTCACCAATGCGCCATGACCGAGCCGCTGGGCCGATCTGACATCCCGTCTGCAGCACAGCGCGCGGCTTCCTTCGACCAGCGGCCCATCGGCCGAAAGCGCGAGCGCGCCCGCCTCTAGGGCGCGGACCGATCTGACGTGCTCACCGCAAATGCGTCGTTGCCGGGCTCGACCCGGCAATCCACCGCCACCGGCCGTGGATGCTCGGATCAAGCCCGAGCATGACGTGAGTACGTGAGGTAAGAAGGTGCTCTAGCGGGGCGCGTCGCGAGGCGATCAAGCTGCGGCACCGTCAAACTTGGTGATCGGGGCGACGCCGCCCCGACACCGACCCGACGCCGACCTTTCGAGCTTCGATCGCTCAGGCCCGGCCGTGGCAACGTCTGCCCCCTCACCCTCCTCGCCGGGAGCAATGCAAGGCGCCATCGCCCCGATCAGGCGGCGATCCTCGGCGTCTCGTTGCTGTCCGCCGCTTCGGAGGCGATCTGCATGAATTCAGGGTTCAACTGGAAGAACTCCAGGATCTTCATCTGTTCCCGCGCTTCCGAGGACAGCGTGTTGACCTGCTCGCCCATTCGACCCGCGCTGTCGACATTGTCGGCGATCAGGCTGCTGAGCTGCACCACGGCCGAGTTGATCTGGTCCGCTCCGGTCGATTGCTCGCGGGTCGCAACGGAGATGTCGGCGACGAGGCCCGCAGTGCGGGAGATGAGCGGGACGAGCCGTTCGATCCGTTCCGACGCCTGGTTCGAGACCTCGAGCGTGCCGACGGAAAGTGTCGAGATCTCCTCTGCGGCCGATCGGCTTCGCTCGGCGAGCTTGCGTACTTCCGAAGCAACGACTGCGAAGCCCCGGCCGTGCTCACCGGCACGGGCCGCCTCGACTGCGGCGTTGAGCGCCAGCAGATCCGTCTGCCGAGCGATCTCCTGGATGATCAGGATCTTCTCGGCGATCGACTTCATCGCGTCCGACGCCTTCACGACGGCCCCTGCGCTCTCGGACGCTTCTTTGGACGCCTCTTGTGCGAGTTTGTCGGTCTCGCCGGCGTTCTCGGCCGTGCGCTCGAGGTTTGCGCTGATCTCTTCGATTGCGCTCGAGGCGGAATCGACCGCGGCCGCCTGTCTTTGGCTTGCATCGACGATCGATCGTGCCTCCTGCTCGAGAACCGAGGCTTCCCTGGAGACGCTCGCCGCGCCGCCTCGGGCCTTCTCCAGTATATCGCTCAAGGAAAGCGCCATGATCTGGATCGCGTGCGTCAGCCGATCATAGATCGACAGGGCCCTGATCTCATCCTTCAGGTTGCCGGCGGAGACCCGGTCCGCGACAGACGCAATGCCGCCGAGATAGCTGGCAACACCCACCACATCCGACAGGATCCGGCCGATCTCGCCGCCAGGCGCTCTCTCCGGGAGCTCGATCTCGATGTCGCCTTCGCGCAGCCGCGCAAGCGTCTCAATCACGAGCGTGACGCTGCGGCTGAAGGATCTCAGCATCATCACTGCTGCCACCAGCGAGACGAGCACCACGACGGCAGCGATGATGATCTTCATCCGTGCGGCGGCCCGCTCCTTGCTGAGCATACCGTCGACATGCGTGCCGGCGTCTTCGATCAGGCTCTCGGACACGCCATAGATCTGGTCCAACCGCTTCGTCGCCGTATCGAACCAGTCCGACCCGACGATCCCCTTGCCGTCCTGCGTATCGAGGATGACGGCAAGCACCTCCCGCCATTCGGCAATCTGCGCGATGTGCGGACCCGTCACGGCCGCCTCGAATTTCTCGCGGACCTCCCTGCTGGCCTGTGCCAGAAACTGCTCGATGGCGTTCTCCTCGCGCGCCCGCCGGGCGGCATAGGCCTTGAAGGTCTCGGCCCGGACCTCACCTGCCGAAGCCTGATAGAACAGCGCCGAGCCAATCGCCCGCTCGAGCCCGCCATGTTCCATGGCCTGCACGAGAAAGGCGAAGGACGTCATCTTCATGGCCGAAGTCGTGTCGGGCGCGAGGCTGATGGCCGCATAGATCGTCTCGACCAGCCCCTGGATCTCGCCGGTATAGAAGGCGACGTTCTGCGGGACCGTGACGCTTCCGGCATCGACGGCGCTCCTGTGCGACCGGATCCGCCCCGGCAGCTGGGACAAGCCGCTGACGACCGAGCCGATCTCCGGCAACGCACGCTCGATGCGATCCTCCGAGATGCGGTTGAGGAGCTGCAGGAATGCCTGATCGGTTCTTGACCGGAACTCGTCGAGCGCGCGCCGGCTCTCTCTATCATCGCTGTTGGAGATCGCGGCCACCGTACGCCCCCGCTCAATCTGAAGGGCGCGGATCGTGCTGTTGAGTTCATCGGAGAGCGGGATGATGAGCTGCCGCCGTTCGAACTCGCTGATGGTGCGGTCAATATTGAGCACCAGATACCCCAGACCGCCGACAATGACGGTCATCAGCATGGACAGGAGCAAGGCAATCTTAAGCTTCAACGACATTTTAAACCCCGGCATCAGGCGGATGCCGGATGGGCATCACGCTGCCCCTCCTCGGTAGCCTCATTCCCTTAAAATTGGCTTTTGACCTCAAGCATTGCTGAGGTCGCGCAAGAGAGTTTCAACAAGGAACGTTCCCGGCCACGGTTCGCTCATATCGAACCCACCGGCGCTCTTCGCCAAACCCGGGGCCGCCTCCCATCCGCCGCTCTCTCGGGAGCAATCGCGGATCGGAACGAACAACTGCAGCACCGCCAAAGGCGCGATATCGCGCCGCCGAAGCCGTTAACCGTCGCAATCGGTGGCATCGTCGGAGGGCCACCGTGGGTGGGTGGTGGCCTTCCGCGGGTCAGCTCGCGAGCGCAGTCAGCTGGTCGTTGCCCGGGAGCTCGATATTGATCTCGAGGGTCGAGAGATCGTCGGCGCGCTCGATCTTCATGTCGACCTTGTCGCCGCTGATCTTCATGTGCTTCTCGATCGCGGCCATGATGTCGCGCTGGAGGAGGGGCAGGACCTCGGGGCTCGTCGTGCCTGTCCGCTCATGGGCGAGCAGGATCTGCAGCCGGTCCTTCGCCGTCTCGGCGGCCGTCGTGGGGCGGGGTTTGCGGAAGAAGCTGAACATGGCTCAGGCGGTCCGTCCGAGGAGCCGGGAGAAGAGACCTACTTTCTGTGCCTCGACGCGCATCTCGATCTGCTCGCCCTCAAGCCTGCGGATCGCGTCCTGATAGGCTCGGGCGGCGGGCGTCTTGTCGTCGAAGACCACCGGCGCGCCGATATTGGAGGCCCGGAGGACGGCGGGGCTTTCGGGAATGATGCCAAGGATCGGAATGGAGAGGATTTCCTCCACGTCCTCGATCCGCATCATCTCGCCCTTCTGGACGCGCGCCTCGTCATAGCGGGTGAGGAGGAGATGGGGCTTCACGCCGCCCTCGCCCTTCTCGGCCTTGCGGGTCTTGCTCGAAAGCAGCCCCAGCACCCGGTCGCTGTCCCGCACCGAGGACACCTCGGGGTTCGTAACCACGACCGCCTCATCCGCGAAATACATCGCAAGATGCGCCCCGCGCTCGATCCCGGCCGGGCTGTCGCAGAGGATGTAGTCGAACTGCTCGCTGAGCTCGTCGAGCACCTTCTCCACGCCTTCCTGGGTGAGCGCGTCCTTGTCCCGTGTCTGGGAGGCGGCGAGGACGTAGAGGTTCTCGAGCCGGCGGTCCTTGATCAGCGCCTGCTTCAGCTTCGCCTCGTCCTGGATGACGTTGATGAGATCGAAGACCACACGCCGTTCGCAGCCCATGATGACGTCGAGGTTGCGCAGACCGACATCGAAGTCGATCACGACCGTCTTGTGCCCCTTCATGGCGAGCCCGGCGCCCAGGGCAGCGGTCGAGGTGGTCTTGCCCACGCCGCCCTTGCCGGACGTTACTACGATGATCTTGGCCACGATATATCCCCGTTTGTCAGTGGTTTATCGGAGCGGCTGGAGGCGGAGCGTGTCGGCCTCGAGGAAGGCGTGCACGCGCTGCTTGGCCACGGCGGGTTCGAAGGCTTCGGAGGTCTTGTAGAGACCGGCGATGGCGATGAGTTCGGCCTCGAGGCTCTGGCAGAAGATCCGGGCGCGCGTATCGCCGCCAACGCCCGCAAGCGCCCGGCCGCGCAGAGCGCCGTAGACATGGATATGCCCGGGCGCGATGAGCTCGGCGCCTGAGCTGACGGAGGCAAGCACCGTGAGATCACCTTCCTCCGCCACGATGCACTGGCCCGAGCGCACGGGCTCGGTGATCGTCAGGCCAGTTCCCATGGGCTCGCGCACTGCGGGGACGGGAGCAGCGGCGGGCGCAGGCTCCGGATCCGGCACGGCGACGGGGCGGTTGGCCGCAGGCTGCGCCCGCTGCTGCTCGAAGGGCGTGTCCTTGCCGGGCTTCAGCGTGATCAGACCATGGCTCGCGGCCGCCACCGTCTGATGCGCCGTCGCGTTCTGAATGCCGATGGGCGAGAGGCGGCGCGCCTTCAGAAGGGCGAGGAGTTCCTTGAACGCCTCCTCGGTCTCCATCTCCCCGGCCGCTGCCAAATCGACCACCAGCGGAGCATCGGCGAAGAAACGCGGAGACTGCTGGAGTGCCGCGTCGAGACCCGCTTCGAACACCTCGTCCAGCGCGCTCGGCACCGGCAGGACGACGGCCGTGAGGAAACGCCCCCTGATCTGGAGCGGCTGCACGCTGGCGGTGGGAGCGCATAGCTCCGCCGCGCTCTTCTGAGCACTCGATGATCGCACGATCGCTGCCTCGGTTCGCCGACTTTGCGCCGGTATCTCGTTGGACGAAAGGCTAGCGCGTCACGGGTGAGTCGCCAAGCCCCCGTATCTTGCCGATTGCAGCATACTATATCTGGTGTACCGGCTCTCTCTTAACGACCGTTGAGGGTAGGGCTCGGGGCAGGCGGTCTTCAGGCGTCCCGCCCCGCGGCCTTGGCGCCAAGCGTCGCCTCGATCCGCGGCCAGAAGAGCTCGACAAGGACCGAGCCCGTCACGACGAGGATCGCGAGACCCTTCAGGAGCGTCATCTCCTCACCCAGGATCGCGATGGCCAGAACTGCGGCGATCACGGGCTTGAGGAAGAACAGATAGCCCGCCCGCGTGATGTCGGGCGCGGCAGCAAGGCCGCCGATCCAGAGGATCTGCGTGATCGTCGTGTTCCAGAGCGCAAGCGCGAGGAGCGAGCCCCACTCCACCGCCGGCCGATCGAAGAGCGTCGTGGGATCGACCCAGACGCCCCAGCCGATCCCGACACCGATCCAGAGTGCGACACCCCCGATCATCATGCTGACGGCGGTGACCGGGACGGCCCCGTGCTCCGCAATGATCGGCTTGATCTTGAGCGCGTACCACCCCACCGCAGCAGCGCAAAGGACGCCGAGAAAGATGCCGAGGAGCGAGCTCGCATCGCCCACCAGCGCATCCAGCGCGCCATCCGTGATCAGCAGCACGAGCCCCGCCATCGCGCAGGCACCGACCGCGATCTTGACCCGCGTGAAGGGCTGCCCGTTCAGCCACAGGTTCGCGAGGCCGATGAAAATCGGGATCGTCGTGACCAGCGTCGCCACCTGAATGACCGTCGCGTAGTCGAGGGCGAGGTGGAAGGCGAGATAGGCGAGCGACACGCCCACGAGGCTGTAGAGCGTGATCGGCCAGGCATGGCTCCGCATCGGCGCGATCAGCGCCCGCGGCCCGGCAAGCAGCAGGCCCACGACGATCAGCCCGAAGCCGCCGAGCACGTAGCGCCAGACCGAGACCTCCGCCCCTCCGATGCCCGAGAGCACCGCGAAGAACTCGGACGACGCGTGGCCGAGCACGCCCACCAGCACGGCAGCATAGGCTAGGTTTGCGGGGATGCCGACCGGACCCTTGGCCGGCGCATTGATCGGGCCCTTGGCGGAGGCGCTCACGACCGCCCCTCGATCTCGGCGCCGAAGCGGGCAAGGCTCTCGACCAGGCGCTCGGGTCTTTCGGCCGGGATGAGATGCCCGGTATCGGGCCAGTCCTCCCGCCGCGCGTCCGGCAGGCGGGCATAGAGGCGATCGACGACCTCCGGCTCCAGGAACACCCGGTCCTCATGCCCCGTGATCACCAGCGTCGGCAGGGTCAGCGCGGCGTGGTCGATATCCCAGTCGGTCTCGCTCGCATGGCGCATCAGGTTCATGTGTCCGTGCTCGGGATCCAGCGGCTCATAGGGCTTGTCGGTGATGAAGTTGTCTCGCGCCTTCGCCGCCTGCTCCTGGTTTACGAGGAGGGGGAAGAGCGCGTCGAGGAAGAGCCCGATGCCGCCCGCGCCCACGATCTTGGGCATCGCGTCATTCACCCAGGCGATGCGCGGCCCGATCTCGCGCAGCGTGTTGAGGAGCACCAACCCCTCCGCCCGCGCCCCGCCCAGCACCGCCTGTGCTGCGAAAAGCCCGCCGATGGAAAGACCGCAGAGGACCGGGCGCTTCGGCGCGATCTCGGCGATGAGCCGCTTCAGGTCCTCCACGATCAGCCGGGGCGTCAGCGCCGTGCCGGGCGAAAAGGGCGAGGCGTCCTGACCCCTGAAATTGTAGCTCAGCGTGCCGAACCCCGCCTCGCGCAGGGCCGGTGCAATCGACGCCTCCCAGCTCTCGGTATTGCCCGTCAGCGCATTGACGAACACGAAGCTCGGCGCGCCGTCACGGCCCGGCGCATGGTGATGGTGAAAGAGCGCGTCTCCCGGACCAATCGGAAGGAGTGCCATGCCCGCCCCCTGCGGCTGCGTTCGTCGATAGCGTTGCGCGCTAGAACTATCTGGCGGCCGCGAAAGAACAAGGTCGTGCGCCGTGTTTGCTGGCCGGACCGCCCCAAGACCGCCTCGGCAGATGCCATCGCTTCACCTTTCTTTCGCCGCAGAGGCCCGCTAACGCACAGGTTGAACTCTGCCGGATTACAACAGGCAGGCGAACGGGCGCCGAGCTTCGGGAGGCGACGCGATGGAGACGGTGCGCACGGTGGCGGCGCTCCGCGAGCAGGTGACGGCATGGCGCCAGGCGGGCGCCCGCGTAGCACTCACGCCGACCATGGGCGCCTTGCACGAGGCGCACTTGAGCCTCGTCGCGCTCGCGCGCAGCCGCGCGGACAAGGTTGTCGCCTCGATCTTCGTGAACCCCACGCAGTTCGGCCCGGGCGAGGATTTCGAGAGCTATCCGCGGGACGAGGCGCGCGATGCCGCGATGCTGGCGGGGGCGGGATGCGACCTGCTCTTCGCTCCAAGCCTCGCCGAGATGTATCCAGATGGCTTCTCGACGGAAGTGCGCGTGCGCGGCCTCACGGACGTTCTCTGCGGCGCCGCCCGACCCAGGCATTTCGATGGCGTCGCCCAGGTGGTCTCGAAGCTCCTGATCCAGGCGATGGCGGACATCGCGATCTTCGGGGAGAAGGACTGGCAGCAACTCGCCGTCATCCGCAGGCTGGCACGGGATCTGGACATTCCGACGGAGATCCTTGGCGCGCCTGTGATCAGGGAGGCGGACGGGCTGGCGATGTCGTCTCGGAACCGCTATCTCACCGCCGCGGAACGGGGTGTCGCCAGCGAACTCTCGACCGCGCTGCGACGGGTCGGTGAAAGAACTCGAAACGGTGTTTTGGTAGAGGAGGCGGCGGCCGAAGCGACGGCACGTCTTCTGGGAACGGGATTTTCGCGCGTGGACTACATTGAGGTCAGGGACGGCGCCTCGCTCGAGGCGATGGAAAGCGTAGCGGGGCGGCAGGCGGCGCGCGTCTTCGGGGCGGCGGTGCTCGGCAGGGCGCGGCTGATCGACAATCTTGCGGTCTGGCCCGCGGACGGCCCCGGCTCGGACGGGGGGCGCGGGGCATGATGATCGTCCTGCGCATCATCGACTCGCCGCCGGTCTGGACCCTGCTCTTCGGTTTCGCGGCCTGGAAGCTCACGACCTTCGGACAACCGCTCGGCGATGCGCTCTCCCTGCCGGGCTACACTATCATGGGCGTCGGCGTGCTTCTGACAATCTGGGCCGTCACGACGCTGATCGCGGCGAAGACAACCCCTGTGCCCCGCTCGAAGCCGCGCACGCTGGTGCGCAAGGGCCCCTACCGGTTCAGCCGCAACCCGATCTATCTCGCCGATCTCGTCATCCTCTTCGGCTGGTGCCTGAGCCTCGGGCAGCCGGCGAGCCTGCTGCTCGTCCCGGTGCTCGCCTTCCTCCTCGGCAAGCGCTTCATCGCGCAGGAGGAGGAGACGCTGCGCAAGCGCTTCGGCAGTGTCTACCGCACCTGGCGGACCGAGACGCCCCGCTGGCTCTGACGATCCCGCCGGACTATCAGCGATTCAGCAGAGACGTTCATCATGGTCATTGCCGGACGTTCTTCGGCAATGCAGGCCATTGTCAAACTCTTGGAATTGAGCGGATTTCCGGATCCCCGGATCAAGCCTGCGGATGAACTAGAGCACCTTCTTACCTTACGTGCTCAAGTCATGCTCGGGCTTGACCCGAGCATCCACGGCTGGTGGCGCAGGATTTCCGGTTCGAGCCCGGCAATGACGCAATTACAGTGAGCACGTCTGGTCGGTCCGCGCTTTAGGGCGCCCCCATCGGTCCCGGCCGAACCACTGGCCTGGCGAGGACGTCAGTGGCGCAACCTGATCGGGTGTCGCTCTAGCGTGTCGGCGGCGTCGCCTTCATCGCCAGCACATCCTCGAACCAGGCAAGGGCAGCGACCGCCCAGCCCTCAGGGACGATGTGCCCGCCCGGATGCAGGCGGAGGGAGATCCGCCCCGCCTCGCAGGATGTCCAGTCCCGCTGCCATTCGTCCCCCTCCACGCGCGTCGCGTCCGCGAGCCGGAGCGTGCAGCCGAGCCGGCCGCGAAGCATCGCCAGGCTCTCGAACACATCGCCCTGAACCTTGCGCCCGCCACCGATCAGCCGGCCTTCGAGCGGCACGACACGGTCGGTCCAGCCATGGGTGTGGTGGAGCGCGAGGCCGCCCGTCGGCACAGGCGCGCATGCCTCGGGCATCGGCACCCAGTAGGCGCCCGCCACCGGCGCGAAGGCACGGAAGAGGTCAGGGCGCGCGCAGGCCACGTCCCAAACCATCGAGCCGCCGCGGGAGAACCCCGCGAGCATCACCCGCTCAGGATCGACGCCCCGGCGTGCGGCATCCGCCAGGATCGCCTCGAAGAAGGCGATGTCGTCGCGCACATGGCGTCCGCCATCCCTGACGGCCCAGTCCTTCTGCGTCCGACCCGCGCGCGGCCGCCCCTCCGGCAGGATGAGCGCATAGCCCCCGGCGTTCAGCGTCTCCCTGAGGCTCGCACGGTTCCGCATGTCCGAGGCCGAGGAGGAGCCCCAGCCATGAAGGAAAAGGACCGCCGGCACCGGCTCCTCCGCGCCCTCCGGCAGGGCGAGGCGATAGAAGCCGCCATCGACCGGACACTCGGCCTCCTCCGCCGTCCCGCCGCAGGCTGCGGCAGGCCCGGAGGCCAGCGCCAAGGCAAGACCGAGGGCCGCCGCAGCCCGGCGTATGAGCGAGGAGATGTGCATGGAGGCCCTCTCGAGAACGACGTATCGTCCCCAAGATAGGGCGCCCCGCCGTTTTTCGCGCTCACAGCGTCGTCAGCCCCTTCGTCAGCCCGGGCAACGCCGCGGCCCTCAGATGAAGCTCTCCACCTTCACCGTCGCTGTCCGCCGACCCTCCGCCGTCTTCACCTGCACCTGCGTGCCGTCGTCCCAATGCGTGAGATAGATCATGCCGATGGCCACATTGGTCTCGAAATCCGGCGACCAGGCCGACGACGTGATGCGCCCGATCCGCCGCTCGCCGTCCACGATGGACCAGTCGCTGGCGCAGGGGCGAAGCGGCGGGCCGTCGATGGAGAAGCTCCGGATCTGGCGGATCGGGCCGTCCTGGGCCACGCGCAGCAGCGCATCGCGGCCGATACAGCCGAGGGCTATGCGCGTATCGCAGAACCGGCCGAGCCCGCATTCATGGGGCGTGTTCCGGCGCGTCATATCCGTGCCATAGCTCAGGAGCCGCGCCTCGATCCGCTCGATGAGGTTCGGACAGCCGGCCTTCACATCGAGCTCGCGGCCCGCCTCGAAAAGCGCGTCCCAGAGCTTCTCTCCATAGCTCCGGTCGCCCTCGACATAGATCTCGAAGCCGCCCTGCTTCGAATAGCCGGAGCGTGCGACGACCAGCGTCTTGCCCTCGAATTCGAGCCAGGAAAAGCGGAAGAAACGAATGCGCCGCACCGCGTCCCCGAAGACCCGCGCCATCAACTCCTCGGCCAGCGGCCCCTGAACGGCAAGCGGCGAGATCTCGGGCTCGGTCACGTCCACCTGGAACGATAGCCCGTGCGCGATCCCCTTGATCCAAAACAGGAGGTCGCTGTCGGCAATCGAGATCCAGTAGCGGTCGTCGGAGAGCTTCAGCGTCACCGGATCGTTCATCATGCCGCCGGTCTCGTCGACCATCGGCGTGTAGAAGCAGCGCCCCTCGCTCATCGGGCGGAGATCGCGCGGCGTCAGCATCTGGACGAGCCGGCCCGCATCGGCGCCCCGCACCTCGACCTGACGCTCGACCGAGACGTCCCAGACCTGCACCGCGGTCTTCAGATGGCGATACTCGGCCTCCATGTCGCCGAAGCTCGTCGCCAGCAGCATGTGATTATAGCAGGTATAGGCGGAGACCTTCGCCGCTTCGACGCGCCGGCTGAACGGCGTCTCGCGGATGCGCCGGCTGCGGGTGAATGTTGGTTGTGACATAGCAATCATCCTGCACTGCCACAGCGCCCTCAGGCGCGTCTCCCGAGTGAAACCGCCAAGACATGGGCGGCCGCTTTAGTCCATGGCTTCATCATGCTCCTCCCGTATTCTTCTTTTCGCGATGGTCTGTACAGAATTCGGCGGAGTGCAACTGAAATCTTCTAACCAAAGCGCAATGAAACGAAACGATCTGTGCGCCGCCGCGGCGCCATCCACGCCACGTGCCGCAATCTCGACAGGGACGGACAAATGCGCGACTGCTCCGGGCCAGGGCTTCGGGAGGACGCGGATGATGGATGGTGCAGAAACCAAGATCGGGCAGGACGGGCTCTACGCGCTCTTCGAGCGGCTGGGCATCGACTACAGCCATCATGAGCACCCGCCGCTTCATACGGTCGAGGAGAGCCGCGAGCTCCGCGGGGAGATGCCGGGCGCGCATGTGAAGAACATGTTCCTCAAGGCCAAGAAGGGCGGGCTCGCGCTCGTCACCTGTCTCGAGGATCGCCAGATCCGCATCCGCGACCTCGAAAAGGCGATCGGGCTCAAGGACTGCTCCTTCGGCAAGCCGGATCTCTTGTGGGAGACGCTTGGCGTCCGCCCCGGAGCCGTCACCCCCTTTGCCCTCGTCAACGTCTCGCCTGGCGACATCCGCTTCGTGCTGGACGAGGCCCTGACGGCGCAGGATCTCCTGAACGCGCACCCCCTCCAGAACGAGGCGACGACGGCGATCTCGTCTGACGACTTCAGCCGGTTCCTCGCCCATACGGGCCACGACGCGCAGATCCTCGATTTCGCGCCGCTGGAGGAGACCGCCCGGGCGCATGCGGCGGCCAAGGTCGGGAATTGAGCAGCACCCCGCCGCAGCATCGGATTGCGCCCTGAGGGCGGTGGGTTTATGTCCCGCGCAACAACGACGAAAGCGAGGGCAGGCGGATGATCGAGCTTGGCAAGGGCACAGGCAACGCGGCCGGTGCGGGCACCGCCCCCATCGATGCCACGGACGCGACCTTCATGACCGAGGTCATCGAGGCCTCCGCCACCCAGCCCGTCGTCGCCCTCTTCTGGAGCCGCATGGACCCGCAGAGCCAGGCCCTCGGCAAGGAGCTCGAGAAGGAAGTCGCGGCCACGGGCGGCAAGGTGAAGCTCGCCCGCGTCGACATCGATCAGAACGTGATGGTGGCGCAGCAGCTCCGCCTCCAGGCCGTGCCCGCGGCAATCGTCTTCTACCAGCGCCAGGGCCTCGACGGCTTTCAGGGCATGGCCAGCGCCGCCCAGATCAAGGAGCTGCTGACCCGGGTGCTCGAGGCCGCGGGGCAGGGCGGCGGGAACGGGGCCGACAGCCTCGAGGAAGCGCTCGCGATGGCCGAGGAGATGCTCGCCAACGGTGCGAATGAAGACGCGCTCCAGACCTTTGCCGCCATCGCGGCAGAGGAGCCGAGCCCTCGCGCCATCGCCGGCGTCTCCCGCGCGCTGCTGGCCATGGGCAAGGTCGAGGAGGCCCGCCAGACCCTCGACAACGCTCCGGCCGAGTTCGCCGAGGATGCCGCCATTACCGCGGCGCGCGCCGCCATCGAACTCGCGGCAGATGCGGCGGATGCGGGTGAGGAGGTTGGGCTGCGCCAGAAGCTCTCGGCCGACTCCGCGGATCACGAGACGCGCTTCGAGCTCGCGACCGCCCTCATCGCAAAGGGCGACAACGAAGGGGCGATCGACGAACTGCTCGAAATCTTCCGCCGCGACCGGGAGTGGAACGACGGTGCGGCGAAAGATCGCCTTCTGAAACTCTTCGAGAGTCTCGGACCCGCCGATCCGATAGTGGCCAAGGGCCGCCGACGCCTTAGTTCTCTGATCTTCTCGTAAGGGCAAACCTGCCCTACCGAGAGACGACCGAGACGAGGTTTCATGGCCCGCCGCTTCTCCGCCGCCGACTTGCCGGAGGTGATCCCAGTGTTCCCGCTGCCGGGAGCGTTGTTGCTTCCCCGTGCCCGCCTGCCGCTCAATATCTTCGAGCCGCGCTATCTCGCGATGCTCGACGACGCCATGCGGTCCGACCACCGGCTCATCGGGATGATCCAGCCCTTCGTGGACAGCGGCCAGCCGCCCAAGCTCCACCGCATCGGCTGTGCCGGCCGCGTGACCTCGCTCTCCGAGACGGAGGACGGCCGCTACCTCATCGCGCTCACCGGGATCAGCCGCTTCCGGGTGAAGAACGAGCTCGACGGCTTCACGCCCTATCGCCGCGTGAAGGCCGAGTGGACAGACTTCGCCGCCGATCTCGGCAACACCGAGGAGTTGGAGACCTTCGACCGCAAGGGCTTCCTCGATCTCCTCAAGCGCTATTTCGATGCCGCCAGCCTGTCCTCGGACTGGGACGCGATGCAGGAGGCGGAGCAGGAGCTGCTCGTCAACTCGCTCTCGATGATGTGCCCCTTCAGCGTTGAGGAGCGCCAGGCCCTCCTCGAAGCGCCACGTCTCTCGGACCGTTACGAGACGCTCAGCGCCCTCATGCAGTTCGCCATCGCCTCCTCGGGCGAGGGCAACGACCAGATGCAATGAACGACCGCGAGGAAGGCCGCAGGCAGGCGCCCGACGTCGCGACGGACGCGCCCACAACGCCGGACCGAAAGTTCTCCCCGCGCATGCTGGAGGCGCTCGTCTGTCCCGTGACGGGCGTGGCACTCTCCTACGACGCCGACCGCGCCGAGCTCGTCAGCCGTGCGGCAAACCTCGCCTTTCCCGTCCGCTCTGGCATCCCGATCATGCTTGTCGATGAAGCGCGCCGACTGAGTGACGAATAGAATTCAATATTGTTACCATCTGTCTCAAATAGATACCGAAATAAACTGACCTACTTGATTTGTTCTCCATTCCATTAAACCTCTGGAAACCATGGTTACGCAAGTTGCCGCCGACAGTGGTTATCTGGAGGTTGAGATGCGTACCCTCTGCATTGCGGCGCTAAGCGTCGCTACATTCGCCGTGCCTGCCGCCGCAGACAATATCTACATTGAAGATTTCACGGGACAGGAGGATCGCGGCGTCCTCGGCAAGAGCGGCGGGGCCACGAATGCCGATGCCGACTTGTCCGGTGTCGACTGGTTCGTCGATGTCGGCGACGCGTTCCTCTTCACCAACGACTTCGCGGCTGTGAAGCCCGGCGACAATGGTGGCGAGTTCAAGTTCTCCGACACCGATGCCGGCTGCGGCAGCTCGACCTGCATCAACAGCGGCTCGCCCTTCGCCGGCGTCGATCTGCCGACCTGGTTCTCGCCCTTCATCGACACCAGCGGCTTTACCGACCTGAACTTCTCGCTGAACTACACGCCTCGCGGCAGCGGCTTCCAGAACGAGGACAAGGTCGGCTTCAACGAGGATTTCATCGTCGGTGTCACGCTGGACGGGTCGGAGAGCATCCTGCTCGACCTCGTGCAGGGCACCGGCGGCTCCTACAGCCCGGGCTCGATCAACGAGGCGCTGGCAAATGCGTCGGTCGTGCAGATCTTCGTTGCGGCCAACACGAATTCGGGCAACCGCAGTTTCGCCTTCGATGACGTGCTGCTGACCGGCACATCGAGCGCGACTGCCGGCGGCGGGGGCGGCGGTGGCAGCGGCGGTTCCGGTGGCGGCTCGGGCTCGAACGTCGTCACGACGCCGCTGCCGGCTTCCGCATTGCTGCTTGCAGGTGCTCTCGCGGGTCTCGGCGTCTGCCGTCGCCGGGTGCGCGCCCGGGCCAAGGCGCACGCCTAGGGCCCTGCGCCAGCGGGGTCGGCTGCCTTCCCACACACCCACAGCACCGGCCTCTGCCAGGGCCCCGCGGTCTTCTCCAGCCGCGGGGCCTTTTGGCGCCTGGCGGGCTTCAGGACGCGGGCGCGCCCTTCCCGGTATCGGCCTTGGGCTTGTAGTTCGTCTTCTCGGCGATACGCGCGGACTTCCCGCGGCGCGAGCGCAGATAGTAGAGCTTCGCCCGGCGCACCTGCCCGCGGCGCACCACGGTGATGCTGTCGATATTCGGGCTGTAGAGCGGGAAGACACGCTCGACCCCTTCGCCGAAGGAAATCTTGCGCACGGTGAACGAGCCCGCCAGCGTCTCGCCGTTGCGGCGCGAGATGCAGACCCCCTCATAGTTCTGGATACGTGTCCGCGTACCCTCGGTCACCCTGAAGCCGACGCGCACGGTGTCGCCTGCCTTGAAGTCCGGGATGGTCTTGCCGAGCGCCGCGATCTGCTCGGCCTCCAGCGTCTCGATGATGTTCATGGCCTCAGTCCTCTTCTTCGGCGGCTCTGCCGCGCCTTGCCGCGTCCGATTGCTCTGGTGCCGTTTGGGACCTTTCCTCGAAGGCCCGCCAGAGTTCGGGACGCCGTTCCTTTGTCAGCCTCTCGGCCTCGTCCTGCCGCCAGCGGGTGATGCGGGCATGATCGCCCGAGGTCAGCACCTCCGGGATCGCCCGCCCCTCCCAGATCTGGGGGCGCGTATACTGCGGATGCTCAAGAAGCCCCCGCGCGAAACTCTCCTCCACCGCCGAGTCGGCGTTGCCCAGCACCCCGGGCCGTAGCCGGAGCACCGCGTCGATCAGCGCAATCGCCGCGATCTCGCCGCCCGTAAGCACGAAATCGCCGAGCGAGACTTCCTCGAGCCCCCGCCCGTCAATGACCCTCTGGTCCACCCCCTCATAGCGGCCGCAGAGAAGCACAAGCCCCGGCTCCGCGGCCAGCTCCTGCGCCAGCGCCTGATCGAAGGGCCGCCCGCGCGGGGAGAGATAAACCGAGCGGCGCGTATCGCTCGGAATGCGCGCGGCGTCAAGGGCTTGGGCGAGGATGTCGGCCCGCATCACCATGCCCGCTCCCCCGCCTGAGGGCGTGTCGTCCACCACCCGGTGCCGCCCCTCCCCGAAGCGCCGGATATCGACCGTGTCGAGCGACCAGAGCCCGTCCTTCAACGCCTTGCCCGTGAGGCTCGCGGCCAGCGGCCCCGGAAAGAGCTCCGGGAAGAGCGTCACCACCGTCGCCCGCCACGCCTCGGGCCGCACCCGATCCTCCATCACCGGCCGCGGCTCAGCACTCACCCGCGGCTGGATCATCCCCGCCGAGCGGGGCCGGGCGGGTGCGGAATTCAGGCTCTCGATATCCTGCCAAAGCCGCGTCCCAAAGGCGCGCGCACGTTCTTTCTGTGTCGTACTTGCGAGGCCCATATGCGCTAGCGCGTCGTTGAGGTAGTCCACGATGACTTCGACGGGTCGATCGCGAGCGAGCATGCTTGCAAGCGACGGCGCGTAGCTATCGTACTCATCTGACGGCGCTCCGAGCGCCCGGACACCAATCGGATCCCACTCCTCCCAGAGACGCCGGCGAACCTCGTCAAGGATCCGATCGTATCGCTCCGAGAAGGCAGCGTCGGTCATTGTGCCCGCTCGTCGTGTCCGGGGGGCGTGCCGGTCTCTTCCGGGTCCGCCGCCTCCGCCGGGGGGTCGGCGACCAGGAGGCCCGCGGTGAGGTCGATGGTCGGGATGGCCCAGCGGGTGAAGGGGAGAAGGAGGGCAGGGCCCTCGCCGCGCACCTCCAGCACATCGCCCGCGCCATGGTCGTGGATCGCATGGACCCGGCCGAGAAGCGCGCCGCCCGTGTCCTGCACGGCGAGGCCGATCAGATCGGCGTGGTAGAACTCGTCATCCGGCAGGCGGGGGAGCCGCGCGCGGGGCACGTAGAGCCGCGTGCCCTTCAGCGCCTCCGCCTCCTCCCGTGTGGCCACGCCTGTCAGGCGCGCTGCAAGCCCGCCCTTCACCGGCCGGGTGATGCGGATCTTGAAGCTCCGCGCTCCGTCCTCGGTGCGCACGGCACCATAGGCCGCCACATCCTCCGCCACCGCGCAGAACGACTTCAGCCGCACCTCGCCGCGGACGCCGAAGGCACCGGCGATGGCGCCGATACAGACCGTTGCTTCATCGGCCGAGCTCATCGCTCCAGCACCTCGATCGGTCCGTGCCGGCTCTCCCATCCTGCGCGCTCGAGCTCCGGCGTCTCGCTCTCCGCCGCGGGCCAGCCAATGCAGAGATAGCCGATAAAGCGCCAGTCGGCAGGCACGTCCAACGCGACCGTCAGCCGCTCGGGGTCGAGGATCGAGACCCAGCCGACGCCGAGACCCGCCGCCCGCGCGGCAAGCCACAGGTTCTGGATGCCCGTCACCACCGAATAGGCCCGCGTCTCCGGCATCGTGGCCGCCCCCAGCCCATGACCCTGATCCGTCCCGTCATCGCAGAAGACGGCGAGCTGCTCGGGCGCCACTTCCAGCCCCGCGAGCTTAAGGCGGGCATAGAGCGCTGCCCGTTCCCCGGCATAGCCCGCCAGCGCATCCGCGTTCGCCGCCTCGAAATTCGCGCGCACGGCCGCGCGTGCCGCGAGGCTCGACGCGCGCACCAGCCGCCACGGCTCCGAGAGCCCGACAGACGGCGCCAGCGCCAGCGCTGCCAGTACCTCCTCGATCAGCGCCGCTGGCACCGGATCGGGCCGGAAATGGCGCACATCCCGCCGCCAGCGCATCAGCCGTTCGAGCTCCGCGCGGAACTCCGGCGCGAAGTCGGCGGTCGCAGGGCAGGCTGGCGGGGCAGGGTGCATGGCGCGCGCCCGAGCGTCCCGGTTCTCGGGGTGAGCTCGGAAGAGGGGCGAGCGGCGGATTACTCCGCCGCCTGCTCCTTCGTCTCCTCGCCACCCTCGGCCGGAGCCTCGGCGGCCTCCTCGGCAGCTTCCTCGGCGGGCGTCTCGGCCGCGGTCTTGGCTTCGCTCTCCGCGTCCTTGGCGGCCTCCTCGGCGGCGGCGCGCTTCTCCTCGCGCTCCTTTGCCCGCTCCTGCGCCTTCTTGCCCGGCTCGGCTTTCTTCATGTTCGCGCGCTCGGTCTTCGCCCGCACGCCCGCAGCCTCGAGGAACCGCGCCACCCGGTCCGTCGGCTGCGCGCCCTGGCCCAGCCAGTGCTCCACGCGCTCCATGTTCATCTGCACCCGGCTCTCGCTGTCCTTCGGCAGGAGCGGGTTGTAGGTGCCGAGCTTCTCGATGAACCGCCCGTCGCGCGGCATGCGGCTGTCGGCCGCTACGATGCGGTAGAAGGGCCGCTTTTTCGAGCCGCCACGGGCCAGCCTGATCTTGATCGACATGATGTTCTCCTTGGGTCTGCGTTGCGGCGCCTCGCGCGCCTATTCCTGGAACTGACGGTGGTGGCGGATCACCTCATCGACGATGAACCGCATGAACTTCTTGGCGAAATCCGGGTCGAGCCCGCTCTCGGCGGCCAGCTTCTCCAGCCGCTCGATCTGTGCCGCCTCGCGCGCGGGATCCGCTGGCGGCAGGGCGTGTTCGGCCTTGAGGCGCCCCACCTCCTGCGTGCACTTGAAGCGCTCGGCCAGCGTGTGGACGAGGATCGCGTCGAGATTGTCGATGGAGTGGCGCAGGCCCTGAAGAAGGGCCGCCGCCTTCGCCGCCGGATCCTCGTTCATGCCTCGCCCTCCAGGCTCTCGGTCAGGCCGCCGAAGGGCATCGTCTTGGTTGGGGCCAGCCGATAGACGTCGCGATCGAACCCGTCCGGGAAGGTGCCGCGCGCGATCTTCTCTCCGCCCAATCGCACGGCGAGGCGGTGGGCCGGCAGGTTCCCGTCCCGGATATGCGTCTCGACCGAGGGCCAGCCGAGCGAGTTGATCGCAAAGCTCATGATCGCGACCGAGGCCTCCTGCGCGAGCCCCGTCCCCCGCGAATGGGGCAGCAGCCACCAGGTGAGCTCATGGCGCGGCCAGCCCTCGGGATGCGCGAGGCCCACACCGCCGACGCTCTGCCCGTCGTCCCGGCGTACCAGCATCCACATGCCGAAGCCCTTGAGGTGCCAATGCCCGATATCCTCGGCGAGCCGCCGCCACACCTGATCGGGGCGGAGCGGGCCGCCATACCACTGCGACGCCTCGGCATTGGTGTAGAAGGCCATATAGGCATTGAGGTCCCGGGCCTCGGGCGCGCGGAGCGTCAGCCGCTCGGTTGCGAGCGTCGGGAATTGCCGGGAATGCTTCATCACGCACGCTCCTTCAACGCAGCAGGCTCCGGATGGCGCCAGATACCCATGGCGCCGTGCTCGTCATGGACGAAATCGCCGTCCCGCCACGCGCCGAGCCGTTCCGCCAGCGCGATGGACCGCGCGTTCTGCGGGTCGATCAGGCTGATCGCCGTGGTCCAGCCGAGCGTGCCATAGGCCCAGTCGCGCGATGCGAGCGCCGCCTCCTGCGCGATCCCGCGCCCCTCGGCGGTGCCGAGCAGGGTCCAGCCGATCTCGGGCTCGGGCCAGCCATGCGGATACCAAGGGCCGACATTGCCGCAGAATTTGCCCGTCTCGCGCAGATCCACGGCCCACATGCCATAGCCGCGAAGCGCCCAGTGCCCGAGATAGGCCGCAAGCCCGCGCCAAACGGCGTTCGTCGCCTGCTGCCCGCCGACGAACTGTGTTCGCTCCGTCTCGTTGAACGCAATCCAGGCCGCAAAGTCCCTCTCCGCCGGCGCGCGCAGGACAAGCCGCTCGGTCTCGAGCGTCGGGATCGTGAAGCTCACGCTCATGCCACCAGCTCCGAGGGCGCGGGGTGACGGTAGATTGGCATGTCCCCGTAGCGGCCATGCACGAACACGCCCTCCGGCTTGGCGCCCATCCGCCGGGCCAGCGCGATGGACCGCGTGTTCCCGTCCGTGATCAGGCTGATGGCCGTCTCCCAGCCCAGCGTCTCATAGGCAAAGCGGCGCGACGCCAGCGCTGCTTCCAGCGCGATGCCCCGCCCCTCGGCGCGCTCGAGCAGCAGCCAGCCGATCTCCGGCTCCGGCCAGTCGACAGGGCAGTGGGGACCGACCTGACCGCAGAGCAGGCCGGTCGCCTTCTCCTCCACCGCCCACATGCCGTAGCCCCGCAGCATCCAGTGGCCGAGCCTTGCGACCAGCCCGCGCCAGACCTGATCGCGATCCTGAAAGCCACCCACAGGCGCCGCCCGGTCGGACGCGTAGAACGCGACCCAGTCGTCGAGATCAGCCTCCCGATGGGGCCGCAGGATCAGGCGCTCGGTCTCGAGCACCGGGATCTCGGGGATCGCAAGCCCGCTCACGCCGCCACCTCCGCGGGATGGGGGTGGCGATAGACGATGCAGGGCGCGTCATCCCCATCCTGCGGGGGGCGGATCGCGGCGGCATCGGGCTTGGCGCCAAGCGCCTCGGCCAGCGCTCGCGACCGCGCATTGGCCGGGTCGATATAGCTTACCGCCGTCGGCCAGCCGAGATCGCGGAAGACGTAGTCGAGCACGCGGCGCGCGCCCTCGGCCGCAAAGCCGCACCCCTCATCGGCCGGGTCGAAGACGCTCCAGGCGATCTCCGCCTCCGGCCACTCGCCCGGATGCCACGGACCCACGAAGCCGACGGCGCGTCCGCTCCCGCGCTCCACCATCACGAAGCCGCCATAGCCGCGCATGACCCAGTGCCCGATCTGGGTGCCGAGGTTCCGCCAGCAGCGCCCGGCTGGGAA
The DNA here is from genome assembly GCA_039815685.1 of Pseudomonadota bacterium. GTDB lineage: Bacteria > Pseudomonadota > Alphaproteobacteria > Rhodobacterales > Rhodobacteraceae > Thermohalobaculum. Next base: position 240,619 of record JBCBYV010000002.1, read on the forward strand.
GGGCCCGCCATGCCAGCGCGCCCGCTCGCTCATCCAGAACGCCGCGAACGCGTCGAAATCCGCAGCCACCGGCGCGCGCAGCACCAGCCGCTCAGTCTCCAGTACGGGCGTGCCGAGGGTATAATGCGTCATGCCGCGGCTCGCGCATGGCGGAAGACCAGATCGTTCGGCTCGGGTCGGTTCGCGTCCGTATCGACAGCGGCACCCAGCCTTTCGGCCACCCGTATCGAGGCAACGTTGTCAGGGTCGATATAGCTTACGAGCGTGACCAGCTTGCGCGCGCCAAACGCCCATTCCCGCGCTGCCTCAGCCGCCTCGGTCGCATAACCCTCGCCCTCGTAGCCGTCATAGAGATGCCAGCCGAGCTCAACTTCCGGGAAAGCTGGTGGCTTGCTGATCGCAATCGAGCCGACGATTGCCCCGTCCACCCGGCGCCGCACGCTCCACGGCCCGAAGCCCTGAAGGATCCAGCCGCCGACATCGGATGCGAAGCTGAGCCACACGTCCTGCCGCGATGTCTTCGGATGCATAAAGACCGCGCGTGGGCCCATTAAGAGCGCGGTCGCGGCCTCGAAATCGGCCATGTCCGGGGCGACGAGGCAAACCCGCTCAGTCTCGAGAACCGGGACCGGAGCAGGGCCATGCGCTGACAAGTGCTCCGTCATGCCAGCCCCTCCGGCGCGCGCAGCGTCAGTCTCTCGGTCTCCAACACGGGGGTGTCGAGGGCGATCGCGTTCATGCCGCCGCCCCCACGGCACCATGACGCCAGATGCCGGTGCCGATGCGCGCGCTCGCCTCGCGGTCCAGCACCGCGCCAAGGCCGCGGGCGAGCCGCGTCGAGGGCTCGTTCGCGGGCTTCACGCAGCTCACGAAGGTCGGCAGCAGCGTGAGCCCCCAGTCGCGCACCGCCGCCCCGGCCTCGTGCCCATAGCCCTGATTACGCGCCTCCTGCGCGAGGAACCAGCCGAGCTCCGGCTCCTCGTCGTCCCACTCATAGCCGAGGAAGACGAAGCCGAGCCGCACGCCGTCGGACTTCCGATGGAGAACAAAGGGCCCATGCCCGTGCAGGAGCCAGCAGGCAACATGGCCCGCGAAGCCGTCCCACGCCTCCTCGGCCGGGATCGGCCCCCCGATCCACTCCGCCCCAGGCTCGGCATGAATCCGGACCCATAGCGCAAAATCCGCCACCTCGGGCGCGCGCAGCCAGAGCCGCTCGGTCTCGAGCACGGGCAGCATCGCGCGGTTGCGCTCCGCCATCACGGCGGCGGCACCCTCAGGCGCCCGGCTGCAACGCCCGCGGCTCATTTCTTCTTGCCGAAGCCCGAGAGGCCGCCGAGGCCGGGTGGTAGCGCGCCACCGGGGCCGCCGGGCCCGCCGAGACCGGGAAAGCCGGGGGGCAGCGCGCCGGGGCCGCCGGCGCTCTTCGCCGCCTCCGCCGCCTTGCCGCCCTGGGCACGCGCCTGTGCCGCAAGGCCCGGGGGCATGCCGCCACCCCCCATCATCTGGCCCAGCATGCCGCGCATGCCCTTCTTGCCGCCCATCTTTCCCATCTTCTTCATCATGTCCGCCATCTGGCGGTGCATCTTCAGAAGCTTGTTGACGTCCGAGACCTCGAGCCCGCAGCCCGCCGCCACGCGCTTCTTGCGCGAGGCAGCCATCAGCTCGGGCTTCTTGCGCTCCTCCTTGGTCATGGACTGGATGATCGCGATCTGGCGGCGGATGACCTTGTCGTCCATCCCCGCCTCGTCCATCCGCTTCTGGATCTTCCCCATGCCGGGGAGCATGCCCATGATCCCCTGCATGCCGCCGAGCTTCATCATCTGCTCGAGCTGGCCCTTGAGGTCGTTCATGTCGAAGCGGCCCTTCTGGAACCGCTTCATCATGCGCTCGGCGGCTTCCGCCTCCAGCGTCTCCTGCGCCTTCTCGACCAGGCTTACGATATCGCCCATGCCGAGGATGCGGCCAGCGACGCGTTCGGGGTGGAACTCCTCCAGCGCCTCCATCTTCTCGCCGAGACCGACGAACTTGATGGGTTTGCCCGTGACGGCCCGCATCGAAAGCGCGGCGCCGCCCCGCCCGTCGCCATCCATCCGCGTGAGCACGACGCCCGAGACGACGATGCGCCCGTCGAAGTTCTCCGCCGTGTTGACCGCGTCCTGCCCCGTGAGACCGTCCACCACCAGCAGCGTCTCGCGCGGCTTCGCCTCGTCGCGCACCGCCTCGACCTCGGTCATCAGCTCATCGTCGATGCTGAGCCGGCCCGCGGTATCCAGCATCACCACGTCATAGCCGCCAAAGGTCGCCTGCTGCTTGGCGCGCTTGGCGATCTGCACCGGCGTCTGCCCGCCCTGGATCGGCAGGGTGTCGACCCCGATCTGGCTGCCGATCACGGCCAACTGCTCCATCGCCGCCGGGCGCCGCGTATCGAGCGAGGCCATCAGCACCTTCTTGCCGTCCCGCTCCTTCAGCCGCTTGGCGAGCTTGCCGGTGGTGGTCGTCTTGCCCGAGCCCTGCAGGCCCACCATCATGATCGTCGCCGGCGGGTTGTCGATCTTCAGCGCCGCGGGCTCCGGGTCCTCGCCCGCCAGCGTGCGCACCATCTCGTCATGCACGATCTTCACGACCTGCTGGCCCGGCGTGACGGATTTCAGCACCGCCTGACCCGTCGCCTGCTCAGAGACGCGCTTGATGAAGCTGCGGGCGACGGGGAGCGAGACATCCGCCTCGAGGAGCGCTATGCGCACCTCCCGCATCGCGCCCTGCACGTCCTCCTCGCTGAGCGCTCCCTTGCCGGTAAGCTTCTCGAGCGCGCCGGAGAGCCGGTCTGACAGAGCCTCGAACATCCGCGTCCTTCCCTGTGTTGCTGCACCGGCAAACTACGCCCTGCGCCGCAACGACAAAAGCGCCGGTGGGCGAACCTTCGCTGACCGACGAGTGGCGCGGAGCTACGGCGGCGCGGTGCTGATGTCAAGGAGCGGGTGGCATCGTCGCTCCTCAGCGCCTCAGACGTCCGGCCTCGTCAGCCAGTCGTTGAGAGCGAATAGCGCCTTGTCGTGGCGGCGGGCCGTTCGGACCGCGCTGAGGGGTTCGGTGCGGATCGTGCCGTCCGTGTCCTCGTAGTCGAGCACGAGGCGGTGCATCGGTGTGTTGCTCTCGCCCGAGCGCTCTCGCTCCTGGCGCACGGCGACGAGGCGGTCGAGCGGCATCCAGTCCTCCGTCCGACGCCAGAGCTGCCAGCGCGTCCGCCTGATGCGCCCTGCGGCCCGATCGAAGACGAAGCGCTGAAACGGCGCCTTCGCCCAGCCGATCCAGGCCAGGAGCCCCGCGAGTGCGACGAGAAACAGCCGAAGGAGCGGCCCGTCATCCTCCGGGTTCAGTACCGCCCCGGCGAGGCTCGTGCTTGCGAAAAGCCACGTCGCCCCCGCCATCAGCCACGGCCGGTCCCAGAGCACGAGCCGCGCATCGCTCTCCTCGCCGAGCGTCATCGCGGCATTGTCACGCGTGAGCGCTCAATCAACGAGCTTCACATGCGCGACGAGGCGGCCACAGCCGATAAAGGGCGGCCGGGCGCGCCTCTGGGAGAAGGCGTCGCGGACCGCGCCGGGCGTGCGCTCGTCGAAATGCACGGTCAGCTCGTCGGAGGATCGCCAGGTGCCGGGATAGGGCAGGATCGTCACGGTCACCCCCTCGCCATCGCCTGCCTCCACCGCGCGCGCCCGCATCTCGAGCTCGGGCCCCGAGGCGGTGCGGATGGTCTGCCAGTCGGCCCCCTCGCCGATGGGTAGCCGATGGACGGTCTCCCCGCCGAAGGAGACGCAGGTGGACCAGGAGCCCGGGTTGAGGGAGAAGCTGATGCGCACGCCCACGGTCTCGGGCTCGAACGCCCCCGCGGACGCATCCTGCTCCTCGCCCTCGACGCCCTGCGGCTTCCAGGGGAGTGCCGCGAGCGCCTCCCCATCGGAAAGCTCCGCAAGGCTCAGCACATTGTCCGCCGCCGGTGCGAGATCGGCCTCGGCGGGCTCCTGCACCGCGACGGTCTCGAAACTCGCCGCTGCATCGGCGCTCGGTACCGTCCCGGCGGCGAGAGGCTCCACGCCCAGGCTCGCCTGTGCCTCGTGCGCCGCTTCGGGAGCGGTGGCCTTATCGAGGCGCCCCGCGCCCCGGTCATGGAAGGCGGCACCGGCGAGAAGCACGAGCGCGCCGGCAGCAATGGCAGGAACCAGGATGGGGCGGCGGGCACGCGCAGGCGGCGCCGTTTGGGCCATAACGCCCGGATCGGGAGCTGGGATGGTCACCGCCGCAGACGGCGTCTCGGCCGCCCCCGCCACCGGTCGCTTCACATGGAAGATGTGGACCGGGCGCGGGATGTTCTTCACGACCTTCTTGCCCGCGTCCTGGAAGACGAGGTCCATATGGTCGCGTACGGCATCGCGCACGGCCCGTGTCACGGCGACACCGCCCACCGGCGCAATGGACTCGACCCGCGCCGCCATGTTCACGCCGTCGCCGTAAAGATCGCCGTCCTGCGCGATCACATCGCCCATGGTGATGCCGATGCGAAGCCGGATCGGGTTCGGGCCCGCCGCATCGGCCACCGGATCCGTCGCCAGCGCCTCCTGGATCTCGAGGGCGGCGACGACGGCGAGCCGCACGCTTTTGAACTCGGCCAGGAGCCCGTCGCCCATGGTCTTGAAGACGCGCCCGCTCCGTGCCTCCAGCCTCGGCACGATGAGGCTCGCGATAGTGTGCCCGACGCGCTCGAAAGTGGCCATCTCGTCGGCCCGCATTAGCCGCGAGTAACCGACGACATCCGCCGCGAGTATCGTCGTAAGGCGTCGCTTCACCTTCCTCGGCCCCTGTCGTTCCAGCGCTTGCCGCCGTGGTCCCAGCATTCCGTTGGTAGCATAGAACTAAGGCGCTCGCATGGGGGCGGATGACGCGTGCGTCCGGAAATCCGTCGAGGATCAGGCCGGTTGAGCGCTCCAGGGCCGGTCACGGACGGGAAGGTGGACGAGGGCGGAGAAGACGCCCAGCACGACGGCCGCGATCCAGACGGTATCGTAGCTGCCCGTTGCATCATAGGCCCGCCCACCGATCCAGACGCCCAGGAACGACCCGACCTGATGGCTGAGGAAAACGATGCCGTAGAGCGTGCCGAGCGCCCTCGTCCCGAACATCGTCGCCACCAGGCCCGAGGTGAGCGGCACGGTCGAGAGCCAGAGCACCCCGATCATCGCCGAGAACACCATCATCGAGACAGGCGTCGGCGGGATCACGAAGATGAAGAGCGTGATCACCACCGCCCGCAGCGCATAGATCGCGGACAGGATGTAGGGCTTCGGGAAATAGGACGCGAGCTGGCCGGCCAGCAGCGTGCCGAACACATTCGCAAGCCCGATGACCGAGAGCGTCGCGGCTCCCAGCGTCACCGATCCGCAGACCTCCGCCACATAGACCGGCAGATGCGCGGTCATGAAGGCCACATGGAAGCCGCAGACGAAGAAGCCGAGCGTCAGCAGCACATAGGACGAATGCCCGAAGGCCCGGCGCAGCATCGTGCCGATGGTCACCTCGGGGTCCGCGGTGCTGCCCGCCGGCGTCTCGGCCTTGAGGAACGGGATGCAGAAGCCGATGGGCAGGAGCAGGAGCCCCATCACGATGAGCGTCGCCTGCCAGCCATAGATCGAGGTCAGCCAGCCTGCGAGGAGCGGCATCGCCATCTGTCCGAAGGAGCCGAGCGCGGCGGTCAGCGCCAGCGCCTTGGCCCGCCGTTCCTCCGGCACCGCGCGGCCAACGACGCTGAGGACGAGGCCGAAGGCGGTGCCGGCTACGCCCATGCCGACGAGGACGCCCGCGCCCAGATGTTGCATGATTGGCAGATAGCCGACGGCCGCGAGCGCCATGCCCGCGCAATAGAGCCCAAGGCCGAGCCAGAGCGCCCAGCGGTCCCCGTATTTGTCCGCAAGCGCGCCGAAGAAGGGCTGCGCGAGGCCCCAGACCATGTTCTGGATGGCGAGCGAGAGCGAGAAGACCTCCCGCGGCCAGGCGAACTCGGTCGACATCGGCTCGAGTACGATGCCGAAGACCGAACGCACGCCGAAGGAGAGCGAGAGGACGACGGCGCCGGCCGCGATGATCACGCCGGTGGGGCTCAGAAGCCCGGCCTCGGAACGCGCGGGCGGTTGGGCGGGTGCCGACATCTGCCATCCTCCTCGCCCGAGCCTCGCGCGCCGAGGTGGCGCTGGTCAAATGTCCGATTGTGCGGCAGGGCCGCAGCGATGCTGATGGAAGGGCCGGCACCGCGCTGCACCGCGTCATACCGGGCTGGCGCGTGCCCCAGCCGCCGAGGCATAAGGGACCGTGGCGGTGCCCAAGCCCGAGAGCCCAGCCCGAGAGCCCGGCCCAGGATCCGAGCCGCCGGTCAAGACCGCCGACGAACGCCGCCGGCCCACGCGCGACCCAAGCGTCAGGGCCCAGCCCCCGAGGACAGCGATGCCCGACGGACCCTCACCGGACACAGCGCAGACGCCGCTCGTGCGGTATCGCGCCATGGTGGCCGAGGGGACGATCCATTCCGACCCGGCCCAGCGGGCGGCGGTGGAGAAGCTGCAGCTTTTGCATGTGCGCCTGCGGGGCTATCAGCCGGCGAAGAAGAAGTCGGTCGCGCGCGGCTGGTTTGGTTTTGCGAAGGGCGCGCCCCACAAGTTCATCACGCTCTCGGGCCTCTATCTCTATGGCGGGGTGGGGCGGGGCAAATCGATGCTGATGGACCTCTTCTTCGAGACGACGCCCGTGCGCCCGAAGCGCCGCGTCCATTTCCACGCCTTCATGCGGGAGGTGCATGCGGGCATCCATATCGCGCGCGAATCGAACGTGACGGACCCGGTACAGCCCGTGGCGGACGAGATCGCGGAAGGGGCCACGCTTCTCTGCTTCGACGAGTTCCAGGTCTCGGACATCACCGATGCAATGATCCTCGGCCGTCTCTTCGAGGCGCTCTGGGAGCGGGGCGTCGTGGTGGTCGCAACCTCGAACCGCCCGCCGGATGACCTCTACAAGGACGGGCTCAACCGCGGGCTCTTCCTGCCCTTCATCGCGATGCTGAAGGAACGCTGCGACGTGGTGGAGCTCTCGAGCCCGACCGACTATCGCCGCGACGAGGCGAAGACGCCGGCCCGCTATTTCTGTCCCTTGGGGCGCGAGGCGCGGGCGGCGATGGATGCGGCCTGGGCCGCCGAGATCGGCGGGGAGGAGGCCGGGCCGGTCACGCTCAGCGTGCATGGCCGGCGCGTCGCGATCGAGGCTGCGACCGAGACGGCGGGGCGGGCGAGTTTCGCAGCCCTTTGCGAGGTACCGCTCGGCCCCTCCGACTATCTCGCGATCGCCGAGCGGTTCCAGGTGATGCTGATCGACGACGTGCCGGAGCTCTCCCGCGCCAAGAACAACGAAGCCAAGCGGTTCGTCACGCTGATTGACGCGCTCTACGAGGCGAAGAGCCGGCTTTATCTCTCCGCCGCCGCGCCGCCCGATGCGCTCTATGTGGAGGGGGCGGGAAGCTTCGAGTTTGCGCGCACCGCCTCGCGGCTGGTGGAGATGACGGCTGCCTGAGATCCGCGCGGGGTCGGCGTACCTCGTCCCGTGCCCCCTGCGGGACACGGAACATCGGCCCGCCCACCCCGGGTGCCCCTTCGGGTGGGGCTCAGCGCTTCATCACCATATCGAGCACGTCGTCGAGCGGTGAGCCATCGCCGTCGCGGTCGAGCATCTGGAGGAGGGGGCCGAGCGGGCTGCCCTGCTGGCCCGCGCCGTTCTTGGCGCCGCCGCCGAGGAGGCCCGTGACCATGCCGAGGATGCCGCCCCGGCTGCTTCCCGCGCCGTTGCTTCCCCCGCCACCCATGAGGCCCGAGAGGAGGTCGTCGATGCTGTTGTCCGGGGTCTCGCGCTGCATGCCGCCCTGAAGGGCTGCGGCGAGGCCGGGGAGGAAGGCGCTGGCCTTCTCCTGCTCGGCACCTGCGCGCTCCGCCGCGGCCGCGGTCAGCCGTTCCGTCGCTTCCCGCGAGCCCAGAAGCTGGTCGAGAAAGGCCATGCCCTCGGCCTGCGCCGCCGGCTCCGCTGCGCGCTCGGGCGCCTCGAAATACGCGGCCTTCTCCTCGCCCCGGAGCGGCTGGAGCACCTGCTCGAGCTCACCCGCCTCCGCCCGGCGCTTGGCCGCGGTGCCGATGGCGGGGCCGACCATGTCGGCGAGGCTTCGGGCCGTGGCAGCATCGAGCCCGACCTGGGCCGCCAGCTTCTCGATCCCGCCGCCCTGCTGGAGCTGGGCTAGCATGTCCTTGAGCGACATCGGTTCCTCCCTTCGATAGGTTTCGTTCCGTGATCCGAGTGACCCGGCAAGATCGGACCCGTTCGTCAGGGCCGGGCCTCACCCGGCAATCTACACTGCTGAAAATGCAACCTTTTCTGTGTCCTCCGGTCAAGCTGGAGGATGACGGTTCCAGGTTTCGAGTATCGGGGTTGCCCCACGAGCGCCTCACGGCGACAGCTACGTCGTGGAGTCTCGGTCGTCTCGGACCTTGCGTCACTCGACGGTTACCCAGTCGAGCACCGGCAGCTCGATCCGCCTGCGCGGCTGGCCGAGTTCTTCGAGCATCGCCTCCCAGGGGCGGAAGCCCGGATGCGCGCTCCCGCCATCGGGCATGCTCGCCTTGGCGCGGGCGAGGCGCTGGCCAGCCTCGGCGCGCAGGCCCGGCAGGCCCGCATCCCCTGCCTCCTTTGCTGCGGCCGCGGCGGTGAGGAGCACGAGCGCCCGCTCCCAATCGGTCAGCGGTGCCGTCACCTTGCCTGCCGCCTCGATGAGCGGTGCTGCATCCTCGAGCGCCTCGGCCGGCAGCACCGCCTGGTTCTCGCCATCCTTGGCCACGCGCCCCTGCTGCAGGCGGAAGCGGACATAGCGGAGGGCGACGTCGAGCGGGATCTCCGTCTCACTCGCCGCGATCGCCTCGCCGAGCGTCCCGATCGCAGCATCGGTGAGGCGGCGGAGTTCCGCCGGCGTGGGGTCGCGGCCGAGATAGCGCCCCGCGGCATCGCGGGGCCGCGTATAGGCCTCGAAAGCACCGACATAGGCCTCGAGCGCCCGCAGGCGGCCGCTGGCAAGGGTGTCCGCCGCGAAGCTCAGCCCGTCGAGGGCGGGCCGCACCTTCTGAGCCGCGAAATCGAACTCGACACCGGCCCATTGGCTGTGATTGCCGGGCAGCCGCTCTCCCGTGGTGAACCAGAGCTCGGTCGGCTTGCCGGGCGCGGCGCGGGCGATGCTGGCCATCAGCCCGTAGGCCTTGACGACCGTGCGCCCGAAGCCGCGGGTCGCATCGCCGCCGATGGTCGCCGGCACCTCGGCCAGATGCGCGTCCTCATGATCGGCGAGGAGGGCGGCGGCGGTCTTCAGATGCAGCGGCGGGCCTGCCAGCACCGCCTCCACCCGGATCTTCCGCGCCCGCGTCTCGAGGAACTTGCCGGGCGTTTTGGTGCAATGCGCGCTGCCGGCGCCGAGATCGTCGAGCCGTTCCGCAAGGGCCGCATGGATGAAATGGTTGGACTGCGCAAGCACGGGGTCATTGCCCGTCTCCTCGACCCGCGCCCCACCTTCATCCTCCGCCCGGCCGTTAAGCTCGATGCGCAGGCTCCGCCCGTTGGCCGCATCGGAGACGAGGATGGTCCAGGAGGCGAAGTGCTTCGTCTCCTTTGCGATCTTCACGGCATCGCCCAGGGTGCCGGCCTCGCGCAGGATGCGTTGCTGCAGGAAGGGCGCGATGGTCCGGTTCTCCCCAGCCGCACCGGTGCTGAAGGTCGTGGTCGACATCTGGTGGAGCGAGCAGGCGATCCCCGCCTCGTTCACGCCGGAGATGCCGCCCGGATAGATCAGCCCGGCGGTGCCGAGGGCCGCGTAGCGGAAGCGGATGCGCGGATCGTGTGGGCCCCGCTCGTCCATGAGGTGAACCACCGGGTGACGGTTCCAGGTGAAGAAGGCACCATCGAAGCTGCGGCCATGGAGCCCCAAGCCCTCCGCCGCGCGGCTGGGGGCGATGGCGAAGCCCGTGCAGCCCTGGCCCACGCGAAGACGGCCGAGATGGAGCCCGATCAGCCCGATCAGCGTTGCCGGCGGCACGTGGTCGAGATCGTCCGGGTTGGCACCCGCATAACGGCGGAGCGCGGCCTTCACTCGCCGGATCACCCGCAGGAGCTCCGACGCATCGCCGAGCGCGCGGGCCGCTCTGGCGATGAAGCCTGTCGCAAGGTTGCCCGCCTCGATCGCGAGGCAGGCCATCCGGATATCGTTGGTCGAGAAGGACGGGGTGAAGCCCGCCTCCCGCGCGCCTTGCCTGAAACCGAGCTCGAGCTGGCGGATGCCGTCCTGAAGCTCCCCGGGGCTTGCCGTGTGGATGCCCTCGACGAAGTCGAAGAAGAGCGCGCGGGCCGCGATATCCGCCGCTGTGCCGCCCGCATCGGTGTCGACGCGGATCGTATCGATGATCTCGCGCACGACACCGCCCTCGATCTCACGCGCCAGGAGCGCCCCCTGATCGAAGGCGAGGCTGGGGAAGGGGCCGCGCTGCAGGAGGATATGAAAGAGCTTGCCGGTCTCGCTGACCTTCCAGGTCTCGAGCCGGCCGCTCCCACCGGGGGCCGCACGCTCGGCGATCTTGGCAACGGGCATGGTGCATGCCTCCTCGACCGTGGCTGCTGGGTCGCAACCCTAGCGGAGGGGTCCGGTGGGGCGGCGTGAAAACCATGCCGCTAGGCGCCCCTTCCGTTTCACGCTCGGATCACGCCGCTCGGCCAAGGAAGTTCCAACTTCCTTGCAAATTTCTTGGAAGGAATTTGCGCAGCGCCCGGGGCGGGCCTCAGGCTTCTCCGGCGGCGCGAAGGCGGGCCAGCTCGGCCTCGAGCTCGACGATACGCTGGCCGAGCCTGGCGCTTGCCGTCTCGAAATCGGCCATGGTGAAGCGCTCGGTGATGTGCTGCGGGCAGTTCCAGTCGAAGCCCGCCACGTCGATCAGCATGGCCCGCTCGACCTTCGCGCGATAGCCGGGCAGGGCGAGCTGCTCCAGCACCACCGGGTTCTCCGTCGCCCTGGCATGGCCGAAGATCTTGAGCCGCCCGCGCCGCGCGTAGTCCATGAGAAAGAGCGAGACCCGGTCGTCGCCCTTGAGATTGCCGAGGGTGACGTATTGCCGGTTGCCCCGGAAATCCGCGAAGCCGAGCTGCCGGGGGCCGAGTACTTTCAGGAACCCCGCCGGTCCACCCCGATGCTGGATGTAGGGCCAGCCCGTCTCGCTCACGCTGCTGAGATAGAAGCTGTCGCGCGTCGCGATGAAGGCCGCCTCGTCCGGGCCCAGGGTGTCGTGATGGGCTGCACCCCCTTCCTGCCGGGCATGGATCCCGCGGCTGCCCAGTCGCTCCTGCTCGGCGCGGACGGCGGGGGTGAAGGCAATCTCGGCATAGGCATGGGCCATGGCGGCCTCCCTCGATCCACGGGTGGCCGCAATGGCATCCCTGCTCCCGAAGATGGCCACCTGCTCTCAGGGCGCAAGTCGGCGATTGGTCGAACTCAGCGCGGCGCCACGCGCGGTGATACCAATGCCGCCGGCGCTACTCCGCGGGCTTCTCGTCGAGCGCTTCGTCGCCCTCCTCCTCGGCCTCGGCGGCCGCCTCTCCGCCCTCGCTCGGCACCAGCACATAATCGCTGCCTTCCTGGCGAAGCTCACCGATGCGGAGCACGCTCGCCCCCTCCTCCTGGAAGAGAAGCCGCGACAGGGGATTGATCAGGTAGGTCTCGACCCGGTTGCCGATGCCGCGCCCGCCATCGTTGAGCTCCGTCGTGCAGAGATCGAGGAGCTGCAGCCGGGCATGCTCCTCGAGCGTCACGGAGACCCCGTGCATCTCCTCGACCGCGGCCATCACGCGCTCCAGCACCCCGTCGAAGATCACGGTGGCCGAGCGCGGGTTGATGAACTCGAAGGGCACGATGTTCTGCCCGATGCGGTTCATCAGCTCCGGCCGGCGCAGCTCGGTCTTGAAGTGGTGGCTGACCGCGTCGATCAGCTTGCGCTCCACCATCTCCGGACTGTCCGAAGGCAGGATGACCTGGCCCGCATTCGAGGACTTGTCCGCGCCCTGCATGCCCACATTCGAGGTGAAGATGATCAGCGCCTCGGAGAAGTACCCCGTCTCGCCGCGCGTGTCCGAGAGACGTCCGTCGTCGAGGATCTGCAGGAACGCATCCAGGATGCGTGGATGGCCCTTCTCGACCTCGTCGAAGAGGAAGACCGAGAACGGCCGCTTCCTGACGGCGTTCACCAGCTCGCCGCCGTCCTCATGCCCCGGCGCCCCCGGCGGCGGGCCGATCAGGCGGCCGAGCGATTGCTCGTTCATGAACTCGGACATGTCGAAGCGCTGCATCGCCGTCTCGTCGCCGAAGAGCACTTCCGTCACCGCCTTCGCAAGCTCCGTCTTGCCGGTGCCGGTGGGGCCCACGAAGAACAGGATGCCGCGGGGCCGCCCGCCGCGGCGCGCGGTGTGCGCGCCGGAGAGACCCATGATCGAGCGCACGAGAATGTCGTAGGTCCGCTCGACCGCGCGGCTCTGCCCCTTCACCCGCTGCTCGATCAGCGGCTTCGCGCCGCGCACCCGGCTCCGCATCACGGTGGAGGTCCAGGGGTCGCGGGCCGTGCCGATGAAATAGCTCCGCATCGCCTCGCCCAACCCGTCGAGCCCACGGCCGGTATTGCGCGCGAGCCGCGCGATGCGCTCGAGATCCTTGAGCTGCAGCCCCTCGCAGCGCACGGCGACCTGCTCCAGCCGCTTCGCCCGGTCGCCCGCCTCGGTGCCCGCTGTCAGGTCCTCGGTCAGGTGATCGAGATAGGTGGCGCGGTCCGTGAGGTCCGGCATGCCGATGATCAGGTCCCGCACACCCGGGTTGTGCGTCGCGAACCACTCCGGAATGTCGCCCGGCCGCTCGACGATCCAGAGCACCGGGTTCTGTGGCGGCCAGTCCCAGCCCTTCTGCGGGCGGGGCGGCGGCGCGACGCGCGAGAGCCGGTCCATAGCGACGAAGAGATGATCCATCTCCCCGGGCTCGGCGCGCAGCGTGGCCGAGGCATAGTCGATGACCAGCGCTACCGAGAGCCGGCTCTCCATCGCCACCCGGGTCGCCAGCGCCTCGAGTGCTGCCGGCGTCTCGGCCTTCACCCCAAGCTCGATCCCGCATTTCGCCAGCACATCCGCATAGCGCGCGTCGCAGCCTTCATGGAGGCGCAGCCCCTCGACCGGATCATGCACCAAGAGCGCGCCCACGCGCTTGCGACGCAGGATATGCCAGAGCGTCGCCTCGAAGCGCAGGAACTGGATGCCCTCCGTCCCGACCACCGGATAGACGTCCCGCACATTGCCCGACAGCACGAAATGCGAGCGGATCGCGACACCCGAGGAGAGCTCCTCGAACCATGCAGGCGGCGTGTGCTCGCGCGTCGTACCGGGGGCTCTCGATTCATCCTGCACGGTCATCTCCCTCTCCCGCACCAGCGTAGCACGCCATTATCATGACGCGCGCCGGCTCACACGGCCGGCACATCTTGGTGTCGGAAGCTCAAACTTCGGTTTCATCGACCCATCGGAGCCGCCGCTATTCTTCTGCCCATGGCGCATGGCCTAATTTGGGCGAAACCGGGTCAACCGGGGTCAGCCCGCAAAACGAAAGACGCCGCCCCCGGGGGAGCGGCGCCGCGCTGCAATCGCAGAATGGCAGGGATCAGGCGAACCACCAGCGTTCGACAAGCTTGTGGCCGTCCATATCCCAGTTCGACGCCATGTTCGGCCCGTGGTCGAGCTTCGTCGACCGCGCGAAGACATAGCTCGAGAACATCGGGATGACCGAGCCGCCGTCGTCGCGCAGGATGCGCTGCATCTCGCCGTACATCTCGCCGCGCTTCGCCGCATCGAGCTCGGCCCGCGCCTCGGTCAGCAGCTTGTCGAAGCTCTCGTTCGACCAGAACGCCTCGTTCCAGTCTGCGCCCGACTGATAGACTTGGCTAAACATCCAGTCCTCGGTCGGCCGACCGCCCCAGTAGGAGCCTACCCAGCCCGTCTTCATCCAGACATTCGACCAGTAGCCGTCCGCAGGCTCGCGCACGACATTGATCGTGATCCCCGCCTTCGCCGCGTTCTCGGCATAGAGCGTGCCGGCATCGACCGCGCCCGCGAACGCCGCCTCGGACATGTGCAGATCGACCGTCAGGCTGTCGAGGCCCGCCTGCTTCAGGTGGAACTTCGCCTTGTCCGGATCGTAGGCGACCTGCTCGAGATCCTTGTTGAGGTAGGTGTTCGCCGGCCCGATCGGGTGGTCGTTGCCGAGCGTGCCGTAGCCGCGCAGGATCTTCTGCAGAAGGTCCTCGCGGTCGAGCGCGAATTTGAGCGCCCGGCGCACATCCACATTGTCGAAGGGCGCGGTGCGGCTGTCCATCGGCAGCGTGAAGTGCTGGTTGCCGTTGGTCTGCTCGACGGCAACACCCGGGGCGCGCTTCAGCCGCTCGACGGTCTTGAGGTCGACGCGGTCGATCACGTCCACCTCGCCCGTGAGCAGCGCGTTGATGCGCGCGGCTGCGTCCGAGATCGAGAGCTGCTCGACCGCATCGAAATGCGCCCGGTCGCTCTTCCAGTAATCCGCGAACTTCTCGTAGGTCGAGCGCACGCCCGGCTCGAAGCTCGTGATCTTGTAGGGCCCGCAGCCGATGCCGTTCGCCCAGTCGATCTTGCCGTCGGCCGAGGGCAGGATGGCAAGGTGATAGTCGGACATGATGAACGGAAAGTCCGCGTTCCCGCCCGAGAGCGTGAAGACGACGTTGTCCCCGTCCGCCTTGATGTCCTCGATCTGCCCCACGATACCCGCGGCCGCCGATTTCGCATCCGGGCCTCGATGGTAGTTGAGCGAGGCCACTACATCCTCGGGGGTCACGTCCTTGCCGTTGTGGAAGGTGACGCCCTTGCGGATCTTGAAGACCCATTGTTTGGCGTCCGGCGTCGCCTCCCAGCTCTCGGCGATCTCGGGCGCCAGCGCGTTGTTCTCGTCGATCTCGGTCAGGTAGTTGCAGTAGGCGAAGGCCTGCCCGATCGTGAAGTCGTTCTCCCAGACGCCCGGATCCAGGTTGTCGGTGGTCGAGCCATGGGCCCGGCCGATGCGCATCGTCCCGCCCTTCTTGGGCTCGGCTGCGAAGGACCGCGGCGCCGTGGCAAGCGCAGCGCCCGCTGCGCCAAGCTGCATCAGCCGGCGGCGATTGAAGCTGGTCATGAATATCTCCCTGCGGCGGGCGGATCTCTGCCGCCCCGGTTGGGTGGAGCGCCGGCACCCCCGGCACTCCCCGCAGGGACTATTCAATCAGCGGCCGAAGTTCGCAAGCATGCGCCCCGATCTGGACCTATCGGCCCGATCAACTCTCCAGCCAGGCGCGGTCGAAGTGCATTTCGCGGGCCTGGTGGCGCTCATAGCCCTTCAGCTCCGGCACATGGTGCAGATAGAGCTTGCGCCAGAAGGGCTGGATGATCACCCCGCTCTCGCGGAGCCGCGTCTGCAGCCCCTCCATGATCCCGCGCCGCTTCTCCGCATCGAAGGTGCCGAGGGCAGCGTCGAGCCCCGCATCGAATTCAGGATCGGCATAGCCCGTCTCGTTCCACGCCTCGCCCGACCGATAGGCGAGGGCCAGCACCTGCACGCCGAGCGGCCGACCGCCCCAGTCCGTCGCGGAGAAAGGATAGCCCGTCCAGTTGTTCCAGAACGTAGCCCCCGGGATCACCGTGCGCTTCACGTTGAGCCCGGCTGCCCGCATCTGCCCCGCGACCGCATCCATCGTCGTCCGCTGGAAATCGCCATCGATGGAGACGAGGTCGAACTCGGTCTGCCCGTGCCCCGCCGCCTCGAGTGCCGCCACACCTGCCGCCGGATCATGGGCCGGCGCACCGATATCGGCGTACTCAGGGTGCATGGGGCCGACATGATGGTTCTCCGCCACCAGGCCCCGGCCGCCGACACCGAGCGCCATCACGCTCTCGTTCTCGACGATCATCTGGATCGCGCGCCGCACCTCGGCATTGTCATAGGGCGCGGCCTTCACGTTCATCCGGGCGACGATGGTCTGCGCGGTCTCCTTCTCCTTCTTCACCAGCCCGATGGCGTCGAGCTGCTCGATAAGATCCGCCGGCGTCTCGTCGTTCACATGCGCTTCCTCGGCCTCCAGCGCATTCAGCGTGGCCGTGGGATCGGTGCCGAAATCGATGAACTCGATTTCGTCGAGCGGCGCCTCGCCGCCCCACCACGCACCGTTCTCGCGCCGCTTCACGCGGGCCATCACCCCGACCTCGATCTCCTCGAGCTCGAAGGGTCCTGTGCCGATGGGCGCCGCCGAAAGATCCGCCCCTGCGGCGTCGAAGCCGCGATGCACGATCAGCGCAGGGTAGTCCGAGAAGGCGGGGATCAGCGAGATATCCGGCCGCGGCAGGGTGAGCCTCACGGTATGCTCATCGACGATCTCCGCCGCACCCTCCGCAAGCTGCCCCGTCTCCTCGTCGATCAGCGACGCCATGGCCGTCGCCATCGAGTTGCCCTCGACGCTCCGGTCGCACCAGCGCGCGATGTTGTGGACCACATCCTCCGCCGTGAACGCATCGCCGTTCGTCCAGGTCACGCCCTGCCGGAGGTTGAGGCTGTAGGTCCGCGCATCCTCGCTGACCTCCCAGCTTTCGAGGAGCTGGCCCGAGAACGTGAAATCCGGCTCCCAGCGCACCAGCGTCTCGCAGAACTGACGGGCGACATTGGCCATCTCGGGCCAGTCGTACTTCCTGGGATCGGCGATGTTCTTGATCAGCATCGCGACGCGCAGGGTGCCGCCCCTGACCGGCTCGCCGTCATCGGCGCGCGCCGGCGCCGTCAGCCCCAGCATGCCATAGGCGCCCGCCGTACTCGCGCCCAGCACGCTCGCCAGCGCCACGAACTCCCGCCGGTCCATCCGGCCCTTGCGGGCCTCCGCCGCCAATGCCTCGAGGGCTCCCGCACGGGGAGTGTTCGGTTTCATGACCATGGTGGGTGCCTCGCTTTCTGCGATGGGCCCGCAGCCTCCGCCGCAGGCCGGTTCCGGGCGGGCCGCAATACCCGCCGGGTCCGTCACGAGGCCACGTAGAGCCTCAGAGCGCGCGTTCGAGCATCATCTTCTTGATCTCCGCGATCGCCTTCGCCGGGTTCAGACCCTTGGGGCAGGTCGACGCGCAGTTCATGATGGTATGGCAGCGATAGAGCCGGAACGGATCCTCGAGATTGTCGAGCCGCTCGCCCGTCGCCTCGTCCCGGCTGTCGATGATCCAGCGATAGGCGTGAAGCAGCGTCGCGGGCCCCAGATACCGGTCGCCGTTCCACCAGTAGCTCGGGCAGGACGTCGAGCAGCAGGCGCACATCACGCATTCATAAAGCCCGTCGAGCTTCTCCCGGTCCTCCTCCGACTGGCGCCATTCCTTCTCCGGCGCCGGCGTCTTCGTCTCGAGCCAGGGCCGGATGCTCGCATGCTGCGCATACCAGTGGGTAAGATCCGGCACGAGGTCCTTCACCACCGGCATATGCGGCAGCGGATAGATCTTCACCGTCCCCTTGATCTCGTCCATGCCCTTCAGGCAGGCGAGCGTGTTCGTCCCGTCGATATTCATCGCGCACGACCCGCAGATCCCCTCCCGGCAGGACCGGCGGAAGGTCAGCGTCGGATCGACCTCGTTCTTGATCTTGATGATCGCGTCCAGGACCATCGGCCCGCATTCCGCAAGGTCGATCGTGTAGGTATCGACCCGGGGGTTGTCCGGCGTGTCAGGATCCCAGCGGTAGATGCGGAACTCGCGCGGGTCCTTCGCATCCGACGGCTTGGGCCATGTCCTACCGACTTTGATCTGGCTGTTCTTTGGAAGCGTTAGCTCGACCATTGGGACGTTCCTTTAGTCTAGTCGGACGAGACCCGTATTATGCGTGTTCCGGAACCGGGCCGCATAGCCCCGCTCACGAAGCACTTGCATCACGTCCTCTCGCCAAAGTGGTGATGCCACATGCTCAATCAGGATTGCACGGGGGTGAAGCGACGCAGGCGCTTCACGAAAAAATGGGATCAGCACCCGATCCTCCGCCCCCTCCACATCGATCTTCAGCGCCCCTACCGCGCCGACCCGCCGTTCGTCGAGCACGATGTGCAGGAGGTTCGTCGCCACCTCGACCATGTCGTCCGTCCCGGCGACGAGGGACTGCACCCGCTGGCTGAAGGCGCCCGCCTCCACCTTGTCGTCGAGGGCTGTGCGGAGAAGGTCGATGGGCACCGCCTCCTGCGCCGACCCGGCGCGGGCCATCAGGATATTCGCCATCAGCGTATCATGCATGAAGGGGTCGGGCTCGAAGGCCAGCACCTCCCACCCCTCGCGCGCGGCCCATAAGCTGTAGGCCCCCGCATTGGCCCCGATATCGAGGAAGAGCCCGTCGCGCCCGCCATGCTCGGCGAGGAACGCGAACTCCTCGGCCTGATAGCGGTCGGGTGCCAGCAGCATCAGCCGAGCGCTTTCCGAGCGGGCCGGATAGAACCGGATGGGATAGCCGGCATACTCGGCATCCACCGGCCCGCCGGTGATCGCGTCGAGCTTCAGCGTCGCATGCGCCCGCACGGTCGAGCGCAGGAAGGGTGCTGCGCGCGCAGCCCTGATTACCTGCTCCCCCTTGGCACCGGGCGCATAGGCCCCCCAGGGCTCAGGCGCGATGGTCGTCGCTGCGGCCTTCGTTCTCAGCCTGCGCATCGCAGACCGGCGCAAGCGCTTCTCCAGCCGCTTCCAAAGGCTCGGCGCCGGCAGCGTCTCCTCCAGCGTCGCCGGACGGGCCGTTGGCGCGTTTAGGGGCACACCGGCCGCGCTCATTCAGGCTTCACCCCGATGAAGATGCGCTCCCCGCGATTGAGCGCGTGGTTCGACACATCGGGCTCCACGGCCGCGAACTCCTCCACCCCGAAGCCTGCCGCCGCGATCCGCGCCCGCACGTCCCGGCCATAGAAGCGCAGATGGTCCGGATCGCCGTAATACCGCCGCGCCTCCCGCTCGGGCAGGCGGCCGAGCTCCAGCGTCTCGTCCCAACCCTCGATGATCGGCAGGGTCAGCACCGCGCGCCCTCCCTGGCGCAGCACGCGGAAAAGCTCCGCCAGCGCCGCCCGGTCGTCCACATGCTCCAGCACGTGATGCGCGATGATCATGTCCCGGTCCTCGGCCGGCAGCGCCATAGCTGTGATATCGAGCTGCCGGTCGAACCTGTCGTTGAGATCCGCCGTCTCATAAAAGCACCCGGCCGCCCTTGCGATATCCCGCATCCAGGCCTCGGCGGCGAAGTGCAGGATGCGCAGCCCCGGGCGAAGCGGCGCCTCCCGCTTCAGCCACAGCGCCATGAGGCGGTGCCTCGGGCGACTGTCGCAAGCCGGGCACCAGGTCTCGACCTTGTGGCGCACCGGCGCGAAGCGCCCGCGATAGCCGCAGATGTTGCAGTGCCGGTCCTCGGCGCCCTCCGCCGCCGCCGCGAACCACCACTTCGCCTTCTCCACGCGCCAGGCCCGGATACGCTCGATCTCGTCCAGCGTTCGTCGGCCCGGCGGCGGAAAGGTCGGTGGCTCGAGATCGCGCGCCGCCATCACCTGTCCGGATACTTCTTCTTGAAGGCGCTGATCTTCGTGATGAGGTTGCCCGTCGCAAAGGTGAAGGCCGCGGCCCCGATCGCGGCCAGCACCGCGTTCACCGCAACCGTCTCCAACAGATTTGCCCAGAAATCGGGATGCGGAAAAAGCGTCTCGATCGCCAGCGTCCAGAAGGCCGACAGCACCGCCGACATGCCCGCCGCCAGCGGCAGCACCAGTCGCATGGCCCCCCCAGCCCCCGCCGCCTGCGCCGCCACGAAGCTCGCCACCGCAATCGAGACCAGGACGCCTGCCATCAGTCTGCCTCCACATTCGGCTTTGTTGCGATGAAGATCGTCTCACCTCGCTGCAACCCATAGCGCACACAATCCGCGCCTGATGCCATGTACTCGACCAGGTCGAAGCCAGCGTCTTTAATACGTTGCCTTATGTCACGGCCGTAGACCCGTACGTGATCGTCCTGCCCGAAATGGAGTAGCCTAAGTTCAGGATCTATAATCGACGGATCTTCGTAGCTTGCCTCCCAGGCCTCGACGATTGGGGTGGCGAGCAGAGCGATACCGCCTGGGGTGAGGATGCGGTAGAGTTCCGGCAGGGCCTTCGCATCGTTCACGTGCTCCAAGACGTGGAAACAGACGAGCGCGTCGAACGCCTCGTCGGGCAAGTCGATCGCTTCAATATTCAGCGTTAGATCGACGTCGCCCCCGGCGTATTCGGTCGTCACATATCGGCCGACGGTCGGCTCGATGAGTTGGCGCACCGCGGGTTCGGGCGCAAAATGCAGCATGGATTTGCCTGCGAGTTCCACGCCAAGGCAGTCTATGGCGCGCTTCAAGAGCCGGTGACGCTCGAGCGATCCGCATTTCGGGCATTGAGCGCGCGGCCTGCGGTAGGTTCGGCCGAAGTCCTTGAACACACCCTGAAAGCCGCAGATCGGGCAGTACTGCGGCTGGCGAGCCGTAGGCGCGCTCGCCGCCCGTGTCTTCGGGCGCTGGGCCTCGTGCTTCAGCTGCGCGGGTAGTACCTCGCGCGCCACGTTGATGAGGAAACGACCGGCCTTGCGGCGTAGTGTGCTCTGAAGCGACAAGCCCGGCTTCTCCTCTCTCAGTAGACGCGTGCCTTCGGCGCGATGCGCTTCAGCGGGATGCCGCCCGCGTTCTCGCCCGTCAGCGGTTCCGTATGGACCGGGCGATAGGCCAGGGTCGTCACCCCGTCCTCGTTCACCCAGGAAAGGCTGTGCTTGCGCCAGTTCTCGTCGTCGCGCTCGGAGTAGTCCTCGCGTGCATGGGCCCCGCGGCTCTCATGCCGCGCCTCGGCCGAGTAGACCGTGGCCAGCGCGTTCGGCAGCAGGTTCGAGAGCTCCAGCGTCTCCATCAGATCCGAGTTCCAGATCAGCGACCGGTCCGTGACACTCACATCGTCGAACAGGCTGTCGACCTTCGAGACCCGCGCGCAGCCCGATTTCAGCGTCTCCTCCGTCCGGAAGACCGCCGCATCCTCCTGCATCGCCCGCTGCAGGCTGAGCCGGAGCGACGCGGTGCCGACCGAGCCCTTTGCGTGGCGGAGGTGGTCGAACCGGTCCATCGCCTTGTCGACGCTGATCGCGTTGAGATCCGGCACGGCGGCGTCCTTGTCGACGACCTGCGCCGCCTTGATGCCCGCCGCCCGGCCGAAGACTACGAGGTCGATCAGGCTGTTCGAGCCGAGGCGGTTTGCACCATGCACGCTGGCGCACCCGGCCTCGCCCACGGCCATCAGCCCCGGCACGATCCGGTCCGGGTCGTCCGGCGTCGGGCTCAGCACCTCGCCCCAGTAATTCGTCGGGATGCCGCCCATGTTGTAGTGCACCGTCGGCAGCACCGGGATCGGCTCTTTGGTGACATCGACACCGGCGAAGATCCGCGCACTCTCCGAGATCCCCGGCAGGCGCTGATGCAGCGTCTCGGGCGGCAGGTGGTTGAGGTGGAGGAAGATGTGGTCCTTCTCCGCCCCCACGCCGCGCCCGTCGCGGATCTCCATGGTCATGCAGCGGCTGACCACGTCGCGGCTCGCGAGGTCCTTGTAGGTCGGCGCATAGCGCTCCATGAAGCGCTCGCCCTCGGAGTTCGTGAGATACCCGCCCTCGCCCCGCGCGCCCTCGGTGATCAGGCAGCCCGCGCCGTAGATCCCGGTCGGGTGGAATTGCACGAACTCCATGTCCTGGAGCGGCAGGCCCGCCCGCGCCACCATGCCCCCGCCATCGCCCGTGCAGGTATGGGCCGAGGTCGCCGAGAAATAGGCGCGCCCATACCCGCCTGTGGCCAGCACCACCATCTTCGCCGAGAAGCGATGGATGACCCCATCCTCGAGGTTCCAGGCGATCACGCCGACGCAGGCCCCATCATCGTTCATGATGAGGTCGGTCGCGAAATACTCGATGAAGAACTCCGCGTCGTTCTTCAGCGACTGGCCGTAGAGCGTGTGGAGGATCGCATGCCCCGTCCGGTCCGCCGCGGCACAGGTCCGCTGCACCGGCGGGCCCTCGCCGAATTCGGTGGTGTGCCCGCCGAAGGGGCGCTGATAGATCTTGCCGTCCTCGGTCCGGCTGAAGGGCACGCCGTAATGCTCGAGCTCGTAGACGGCCTTCGGCGCCTCGCGGGCGAGGTACTCCATCGCATCGCTGTCGCCGAGCCAGTCCGACCCCTTCACGGTGTCATACATGTGCCATTGCCAGCTGTCGGGCCCCATGTTGCCGAGGCTCGCCGCGATCCCGCCCTGCGCTGCGACCGTGTGGGAGCGCGTCGGGAAGACCTTGGTGATGCAGGCCGTCTTCAACCCCTGCTCGGCCATGCCCAGCGTCGCGCGCAGGCCTGAGCCGCCGGCGCCCACAACCACCACGTCATATTTGTGATCGACATACGTATAGGCCGTCATTGCCTGCTCCTTAATCCCTTGCGCCGCGCCCGATCAGCCCGTGAAGGCGATCTTAAGGATCGCGAACACCCCGGCGAACCCGCCGAGGCCGCAGACGGACATGGCGGCGACATGCGCTGCCATCAGTTGCCCTTTGTCATGGATATAATCCTGAACGATGACCTGCAGCCCGAGATAGAGGTGGTAGAACGTCACACTGATGAAGAGCGTCGCGATGATCGCATGGAACGGATTGCCGTAGAGCGACAGCATCGCCTCCCGCCCCTCGCCCAGCACGCCCGCGAACGGAATGACGAACAGAAACGTCAGCGGCACCAGCGCGTAGGAGGTGAGCTTGATCGTCCACCAGTGATGCACGCCGTCATGGGCGGAGCCCAGATAGGCGGCACGCGCGCGCGGGGTGCGATAGGACATTGCTGGCTCCTTTAGCTGGCAATCGCGATCAGAAGGGTCAGGACGGCGGTGGCGCCCAGGATGATGTTGCCCGTGCGGTGCACGCTCTGCATGGTGAAGCCGCGGCCCGTATCCCACCAGAGATGCCTGATGCCGCCGAGCGCGTGGTAGATCAGTGCGGCGAGCGAGCCCAGCATGATGAGGTCGCCGATGAAGGACGTCATATACCACTCCGCCGTCTCGAAGGCCGCGTCCGAGGTTGCCGCCGCCAGGAACAGCCACACCGCCAACAGCGCCCCCAGCGTCAGCCCAACCCCGGTGATCCGGAAGAAGATCGACATCGCCGAGTGCAGCTGCGGCTTGTAGATCGTGAGATGCGGGCTCAGCGGTCGATTGCCCCGGTTGACGTCGGCCATCATGCCTCCCGTTGCGGAAACAGTTTTCATTCCGTGCCCGAGGGATAAACCCCACCCGCCCCGCAGGCCAGCCCCCAATTGCCGCACGCGCGAAACATTGATGCGCGCAACTCTGATCGTGCCGGAGCCTTGGTAAGACCGTCGAAGGATCTCCTCTTGCCGTTCGCGCTTACCTCTCGCGCTACCAGCACTTCGGTCACAATCGAATCCAGTTGCCGTCTCGGGGGCGGAGTCGCGTCAATGGATCACGGCACTCACTGCGCCTCGCAGGCAGCCCTGACCTGTGCGCTTCCATCACGCCAGATCGCACGATTGCGGCGAAGCTGGTCGGTCATGTCATCCACCGGTCGCGTGGTCGCAACGCTGCAATAGGTCGGATATCCGCCGGTGTCCGTGCACCACTCCTCCGCTGTCTCGATCAAGGCGACCAACCTGCAGGCGTAGTTCTCATGCTCCTCGCCGTTCTCACCCGTCGAGAAGAAATCAAGGTTGTCCAGCACTGGCATCATCGTCGGAATGAAGCCCTCGGCCTGGCCGTCCATGACCTTGGCGGTTACCTCCATCGCAGGCAGAACTTTCTCGTAGCGACGCATGATGAGGAACAGTTTAAGGCGGTCTTGATGTATCTCTTCGCGGAACGGGTTGACCTCGAATGAATGCTCAAACAGGTCGGCCGCCCGATCAACGTCTCCTTCCACGGCTGCGAGGCGACCGCCGACCTGAGCGATGAACGGATTGCCGTCGTCGATCTTAGCCCAGAAGGTCAGATGCCGTCGAAGCTGATCTGGAAGAATCGGAAGTTCAAGCATCTCTCTTGGCCAGAAAATAAAGCCAGTTCGCTCCAACAGCTCTTTAATTTTCTCTGTTTCCCTCTTGAACACAAAGCCATCAGCGATCTCTGGTAGAAACCTGTCTTCACCTGCGATCGTAAGCTGCTTGTAGCCTTCGGCTCGGGACTTCCCGGTCGGTCCGTGGGTCAAGGCCACTGCAAGGCACTCGTCTCCGGTGAAAGCGCCATCAGATTCAGCTGCTGCCTCCGTGCAATAGCCGACGGTCTCTTCCGCAGACCCGCCCCATTGGGGCATTTTGGTCCAGACTGTCGAACGCATCAGGTCAAGCTTATCCATGTACTGCTGCAGAACGCGCTCCGCCGCATACCGTGAACTCTTCCGGTGACCGTGCGGAGCAACGTTGTGCACCCCTTTGGCTGCAGCGAAGTGATCGGGCCGCCTGGCCATCGCGTCGGCGAAATGCGCTGCCGCCTTCGCGAACTCGGATCTGGCGTGCTTCATCGCTCCGCGTGGGGTCCGCGCGGTCGTCGCCTCACCGCGGAAAATGCGAGCGACGTAGTATGCTGTTCGGCCCTTGGCGGCATGCGGATGCGGTGACCGGGGGAACGTCTCGGACCAGTCGTCCAACATCCGCCTGTGATCAGGATTCCCGGTGGAGAAAGCGAGCCAAGGACGGATGTAACGCCTCGAAGTGATTTCCCCTTCCTTCAAAGCGATCTCCAGTCGCTCGAATGCGCGCTCCAGCGTCTGCACATCGCCGCGGTCGCGGGCAGCCAGCACATCGTCGAGCGTCGGCATGTCGGTCATTGGGGCGCTCGCGCCTTCTGAGGTGGCGAGCGCGCCGGGCGGTGTGAGTAGGGCGCCGGTGATGAGAACGAGAGGAATGAAAGGTTTCAATGATGAAGGCATGCGCGCTCCAATTCCGCAGGAAGTGAGACGCTGCGCCGACAATCGGGCGAATATTTGATGCCTTCGTTCAACTCCGGGGGCCGACGCGCGCCACGCCAGTGCTGGCCGCACAGAGCTGTCTGTCTTTGTACCCACAGCAAAGATTGACGACGCTGCAGCATGACTGTCTCAATGCATGCAGTTTTCGTTCACAGGGAGAAAAACGGGCATGAACCGCTATGTCGCCGCTGCCGTGTGCCTCTTGGCCACGCCGGCCATCGCCGCTGACATCGATATCTGCGTGGAGGGCGCCTATCCGCCGTTCTCCGAGACCACCGCCTCGGGCGACGTCGTCGGCTTCGACATCGATATCGCCAACGCGCTCTGCGACGAGATGGGCAAGTCCTGCGAGATGGTCCAGACCGAATGGGACGGCATCATCCCCGCGCTGCTCGAGGGCAAGTGCGACGCGATCATCGCCTCCATGTCGATCACCGAGGAGCGCAAGCAGGTCATCGACTTCTCCGAGAAGTACTACCAGACCCCCGCCAAGTTCGTCGCCGCCAGCGATGCCGGGCTCGAGGACACGGCCGAGGGGCTCGCGGACAAGGTCGTGGGCGTGCAGCGCGGCACGATCCATCAGGACTTCATGGAGGGCGAGTTCCCGGATGTCGAACTCAAGCTCTACGGCACCCAGGACGAGGCCTATCTCGATCTCGCCGCAGGCCGTGTCGACGCGGTGATCGCCGACAGCATCGCGATCAGCGACGGCTTCATCAAGACCGAGGCGGGCGAGGGCTATGCCTTCTTCGGCCAGAACTACTCCATCCCGAAATACCATGGCGACGGTGCCGGCATCGGCGTGCGCCAGGGCGAGGAGGAGCTGCGCGACGCCTTCACCGCCGCCATCAAGGCGATCCGGGCGGACGGCACCTACGAGAAGATCCAGTCGAAATACTTCGAGTTCGACATCTACGGAGCGGGGGTCTGAGCGCTCCCGGCCTCGCCGGACGGCTTGGTGGCGAAGTCGCGCCGCGCGAGCCGTTAACCATCGCAACCGGTGGCGCTCGCAAGGCGCCACCGTGGGCATGTGGCACCCCGCTCCATGGGTGAGCTGCTCGAATACGCCCCGCTTCTGGCCGAGGGCACGGGCGTCACCGTCAGCCTCGCGGTCCTCAGCCTGGCACTCGCCACCGCCCTCGGCGCGCTCGGCGCTGCCGCCAAGCTTTCGGGCAGGCGCCGCTTCGGATGGCCGGCCGGGGTCTACACCACGATTGTGCGCGGGGTGCCGGATCTGGTGCTGATCCTGCTGATCTATTTCGGCGGCCAACGCTTCCTGAATGTCGTCGGAGGTGCGCTGGGTCTCGACCATATCGAGGTCTCGAAATTCGGCGCCGGCGTCTTCGCCATTGGCTTCATCTACGGCGCCTACCTGACCGAGACCTTCCGCGGCGCCTACCAGTCGATCCCCAAGGGGCAGGGGGAGGCGGCGCGCGCCCTCGGCGTTGGCCGGCTCGAGACGTTTCGACAGGTGATCCTGCCGCAGCTCCTCCGCCTCGCCCTCTCGGGCTATTCCAATGTCTGGATGGTGCTGGTCAAGAGCACGGCTGTCGTGAGCGTCATCGGCCTCGCGGATCTCGTCGGCCTCGCCGACAAGGCGGGCAAGTCCACGCGGCAGCAGTTCTGGTTCTATCTCGCTGTCCTGCTTGTGTATTTGGCGATCACGATCATCTCGGAGCAGGTGCTGGGACGGGCGGAGAAGCGCCTCAATCGCGGACAGGAAGCGCGGGGGACCCCGGCATGAGGATCGATCTCGTGCTCGAGAGCTGGGGCATGTTTGCCGAGGGCGTCTGGATGACGCTGCAGCTCACCGTCCTCGCCCTCCTCTTCGGCTTCCTGATCGCCCTGCCGGCCGCGCTCGCCATGTACCGCCGGACGCGGTCGGGCGCGTTCTGGCGGGGCTTTGTCTATGTCTTTCGCGGCACGCCGCTGCTGGTGCAGACCTATCTGATCTATTACGGGCTCGCGCAGTTCGACCTCGTGCGGTCGGGGCCGTGGTGGTACTTCCTGCGCGAGGCGTGGTGGTGCGCGCTCATCGCTTTCTCCCTGAACTCAGCGGCTTACCAGGCGGAGATCCTGCGCGGCGCCTTCGGAACCGTGCCCAAGGGCGAGATCGAGGCGGGGCGCGCCCTCGGCCTCTCGGCCCGTCTCGTCACCTGGATGGTGCTGCTGCCCTCCGCCTTCCGCCGCGCCCTGCCGCAATACGGCAACGAGGTCGTCTTCATGCTCCACGGCAGTGTTGTGGCGAGCGTGATCACGCTTCAGGACATCCTGGGCGCGGGCCGAACCCTCAACGCACGCTACTACCTCGCCTATGAGGGGCTGCTCACCGCAGCGCTCCTCTACATGGCGCTAACCTTCGCGCTTGTCGGGATTTTCCGGCTGCTGGAGCGGCGCTTCCTCCGCCATCTGAAGGTGCGGAGCGAGGACAAGCCGGTGCGCAAACCGCTCGGCGGCGTGCTCGATCCCGCTGCCGCGCGCTGACGCCGCGGCGCCGGCGTTCAGAGGCTTTCGCGCATCTTCCGCACGGCGGCTGCGATCTCCGCCCGGTCCTTCATATCCGGCCGTTCATCGAGCGCCGAGGGTGCTGGCCGGCGGGCCGAGGCCGGCGGCCGGAAGAGCGTGAAGGCGCAGAAGACGATCAGGATCGCGAGGATCGCGAGAAGCGAATAGAGCTCGGTCTGATCGAGCGTGCGCACCCACCAGACCACCTGCGCGAAAAAGCCGTCGCCCTGTGCGATAGACGGATCCCGCCCTGGGGCAAACGCGTGATCGACACCAAGATCCGAAAGACCGCGAGCCATGGTCGCTCCCTCCGTACTAACCTAACGGCAACTCTACCATCAGTTGTAGTTTGCGGAAAGGCGAGGCCCGCAGGTTGTGCTGTGCGTCACAGCTTGGGACATTTCCCCTACGACAACCGGCGCGAACGACATGCGTCGCCGAGTGCCGGGCTGCAATTCTCCCAGTCTTTACCGTGGGATAAGGGCCCAGTAGTCGAGATCGAGCACGACGCCCTTGGCATACTTCCCGTCATCGCCCCGAAGCGGGAAGTCCGAGGCGTCGCGGTTCTTGACGGCCACAAGGCGCAGGCGAAGGGCGCCGACGCTCGGCTCCGCCGTCTCCGCGCGATCCAGCACTTCCGACCAGGCATAGACCGTGTCGCCGGCAAAGCAGGGGGCCGCATGGCTGCCGCCGTTGATCGCCGCAATGCGCTGCGCGTTGGCGAGGCCGTTGAAGCTCAGCCCTCGCGCGAGGCTGATGATGTGCCCGCCATAGACGAGCCGCGGCGCGCCGCCCCGCGCGGCCGGGTCGAAATGGACGCGTGCCGTGTTCTGCCAGAGGCGCGTCGCCATCATGTGCTCCGCCTCCTCGATCACCACGCCGTCGACATGGTCGATCCGCTCGCCCGGCGCATAGTCCGCCCAGACATGGGGGCTGCCCGCCGCCGCCTTGTCATAGTCTCGAAACTGCAGGCCCGCGGGCACGATCAGCGCGTCGGCCGAGACGGCATCCGCGAGCATCGGCGTCACCGCCTCTGGCGCGGGGTTCGCCGCATCGCGCTTCTTCACCATGACCCAGCGGACATAGCTCAGCACCGCTTCATCGCGCTGGTTCCGCCCCTCCGTCCGAACCCAGACAATGCCGGTCTTGCCCGATGAAGTCTCTTTCAGGCCAATGACTTCCGAGGTGCTGGCGAGCGTGTCTCCGGCATAGACGGGGCCGAGAAACCGGCCCTCCGCATAGCCGAGGTTCGCGACCGCGTTGAGCGAGATGTCCGGCACTGTCTTGCCGAAGACCGTGTGGAAGACGGCAAGGTCGTCCATGGGGCTCCGCGGCAGGCCGCAGCGCTCGGCGAAGCTGTCGGCGGAGCTCAGCGCGAAGCGGCTGGGATAGAGCGCGGTGTAGAGCGCCCGGTCGCCATCCGTCAGCGTGCGAGGCGTCGCATGCACCAGCCGCATGCCGACGGCGTAGTCCTCGAAGAAGTATCCGCCGCTGTACTTGCCCATCGCCTCAGTCGCTCCGTCCCGGTCGCTCCAGCCAAATCATGCGCCGCCCGCGAAGGGATAGACACCCGCCCAGTTGTGCACCCCGGTGATCACCAGAAAGCCCACAACGCTGACGCCAGCATGGATCAGGTTGGGCTTGAAACCCTGCGGCGCGGGCTTTGGGCCCTTTCCGTCGCGCTTGTTGATCATGATCAGCGCCACGACCGCCCATGCCAGGAGACCGCCGAAGAGGATGACGGACGCAAGATCGCCGTTCACCAGCAGATGCGCGACCGCCCAAATCTTCACGCCCGTCAGCTGCGGATGGCGGATCCAGGATGCGACATGCCCCTTCAGCCCCCCGGCGAAATAGACCACCACCGCGACCACCATCAGCAGGTTGTTGAGATGCAGGGTCCAGGCGGGCGGGAACCAGACGTTCACGAACGGTGCGCCCTTGTAGCCCCAGATCATCAGGCCTACTGCCGCGAGCGTCAGGACGAGTATCGAGAGCTTGGCGGCTCCCTCGCCCGCCTTCTCGACGATCGCGGTGCGGAACGGCAGGCCCATCGGTTTGGCCAGATGGCTCAAGAACCATAGCGCGAGACCAAGGATCAGGACGACGAACATCATGGCATTCCCTCTGGCGTCTGGCTGGGGGGAGATCAGCGTGCAGTGGCGGCTCGGCGCTCGATCGCTTCGGCCTCGGCGATGAGGCGCTGGGCCGTGCGGACATGCAGGTTCTCGACGATGCGCCCGTCAACGACGGCGACGCCCTGTCCCCGGGCGCGCGCTTCCTCATAAGCCTCGATCTGGCGGCGAGCCAGCGCGACGGCGTCCTCCGCGGGGGCGAAGACCTCGTTGGCGATGGCAAGCTGGGCGGGGTGGATCAATGTCTTGCCGTCCATGCCGAGGGCGCGACCCTGCTCGCATTCCGCCCGCAGCCCTTCCTCGTCCCGGAACGCGTTGTAGACGCCGTCGAGTACTGCGAGCCCGCTGGCCCGTGCCGCGAGCACCGCCATGGTGAGGGCGGCGAGGACCGGCGCGCGGCCGGGCACATGCTCGGCCCGCATATCCGCCACGAGGTCATTGGTGCCGAGGACGAAGCAGGCGAGGCGGGGGTGGCGCGCGATGCGCTCTGCCGCGAGGATGCCGCGCGGCGTCTCGATCATGGCCCAAAGCGCGAGGCTCTGCGGCCCGTCCGCATTGTCGAGCGCGGCGGCCGCCGCCTCGACCATGGCCGAGCTTTCGACCTTCGGCAGTAACACTGCATCCGCGCCGGACCGGGCGGCCATGGCAAGGTCGTCCCCGCCCCAGGGCGTGCCGAGGGCGTTCACCCGCACCACCGTCTCGCGCGAGCCGAAGCCCCCCTGCGCAAGCGATGCCGCGAGCGCCTTGCGCGCGGCGGGTTTCTCGTCGGGTGCCACCGCGTCCTCGAGATCGAGGAGCAGCACATCCGCATCCAGGCTCCGCGCCTTCTCGAGTGCCCGCGCTTTGGAAGCGGGCATGTAAAGAGCCGAGCGGCGGGGGCGATGGAGGCTCGAGGGGGCGGTATCCTTCAAAACGCGTCTCCGGCTTGATGCTGCAGTGCTTCTAAGATGGGCTTCCGCAGCTTGGCAACTTCGCACGTGCAAAATCGCGCAGCTTTCCGGCCGGCAGCGCGCGCTCCCCGGCAATTTCACGCAAGGTTAATCGGCTCTCGGGCAATATCCCCGATCAAGCGCCCGAAGAGGCTGTCCGAAAAGGCGATCCTGGGAGGCGAGGCGGAACTGCCGCGCCGGTCGGTTCCGCGAGTCCCAAGCGACGGGCCGGAAGGTCGCGTCGGAAAGCGGGCCTGGTGGCCCCTGAAAGGATGCGCGATGATGACCGATACGCTTCTTACCTGCGGCCGACTGATGGGGTCCTGCGCCATCGGCCTCGGCCTTGCCCTGACCGCGGCGCCAGAGGCGGCGGCACAGGGCCGGATGTTCTGTGGCGAGCGCGAGAAGATCATCGGCGATCTGGCCCGGAAATACGGTGAGACCCGCCGCTCCTACGGCCTCGCCCGGAACCAGGGCGTGATCGAGGTCTATGCCTCCGAAAGCGGCAGCTGGACGATCCTAATCACGCGCCCCGGCGGTATCGCCTGCCTCATGGCGGCGGGCGAAGCCTATGAGGCCGAGGAGGTTGCGGCGCCCGAGACGCCAATCTGATCCGTGGTTCGCTAGGCGCCTCCAGTCCGGCGGGGTCCGCCCTCCGACCCGCCGACCGTACTGACGCTCCGCCACTGTGACTTGCCATCCTTTGCGGGATGGTGCAGTGCGGCTAGGCGCTTCAGAAAGCCGCTCCACAGCGTGGTATGACGGTCGCGATGCTGGTCGCGACGGTCGCTGGGCCGCGGCGCCAACGGAGGGACAGATGGCAAGGAAGAAGATCGCGCTGATCGGCGCGGGGCAGATCGGCGGCACGCTCGCCCATCTCGCGGCGCTCAAGGAACTCGGCGATGTCGTGCTCTTCGACATCGCGGAGGGCACACCGCAGGGCAAGGCGCTGGACATCGCCGAGAGCGCGCCGGTCGATGGTTTTGACGCGGTGCTGACCGGTGCCAACGACTATGCCGATATCGCGGGCGCCGATGTCTGCATCGTTACCGCCGGCGTGGCGCGGAAGCCGGGCATGAGCCGCGACGACCTCCTCGGCATCAATCTCAAGGTGATGAAATCCGTGGGCGAGGGCATCGCGCGCCATGCGCCGGACGCCTTCGTGATCTGCATCACCAACCCGCTCGACGCCATGGTCTGGGCGCTGCGCGAGTTCTCGGGCCTGCCGCGCGAGCGGGTCGTTGGCATGGCGGGCGTGCTGGACAGCGCGCGGTTCCGCCATTTCCTGGCTGACGAGTTCAAGGTCTCGGTGAAGGATGTGAGCGCTTTCGTGCTCGGCGGGCATGGCGACACCATGGTGCCGCTGGCGCGGTATTCGACCGTCGGCGGCATCCCGCTGCCGGATCTCGTGAAGATGGGCTGGACATCGCAGGAGAAGCTGGATGCGATCGTGCAGCGCACGCGCGATGGCGGCGCGGAGATCGTGGGGCTCCTGAAGACAGGCTCGGCCTTTTATGCGCCCGCCGCCTCGGCCATCCAGATGGCCGAGAGCTATCTCAAGGATCAACGGCGTCTGCTGCCGGCCGCCGCCTGGGTCGACGGCGCCTACGGGCTCAAGGGCCTCTATGTCGGCGTCCCGGTCGTGATCGGCGCGAACGGCGTGGAGAAGGTCGTCGAGATCGAGCTCGACAAGGATGAGAGCGCGATGCTCGAGAAGTCCGTGACGGCGGTGCAGGGGCTGGTGGAGGCCTGCAAGGGCATCGACGACAGCCTCGCCGGCTGAGACGGCCGGTTTGGCGCATATTCTGGTAACGGGCGGGTCGCGGGGCATCGGTGCCGCGGTCTGCCGCCAGCTCGCGGCCGAGGGCGCCGCCGTCAGCTTCACCTATGCCGCGCGGGCCGACGCGGCCGATGTGCTTGCCGCGGAGATCCGGGCTGCCGGCGGCAGCGCGCTGCCGATATTGGCCGATGCCGCCTCGGCGGTGGCCCTTGCCGCCACCTTCGATGCGGCGGTTGCGGCACATGGTCCCCTTACAGGCGTGGTTGCGAATGCAGGCACGATCGGGCCGGTCTCGCCCCTGGCGGAGATGGATCCTGAGCGCATTGCCCGCATCGTCGATGTGAACGTGACGGGTGCGCTGCTGACCCTGCGCGAGGGCGCGCGGCGCATGAGCCGGTCGCGCGGCGGGCAGGGGGGTGCGATTGTCGTGGTCTCCTCGGCCGCCGCGAGGCTGGGATCGCCCGGCGAGTTCGTGGACTATGCCGCGTCGAAGGGCGCGACGGACACGATGACACTCGGCCTCGCGAAGGAGCTCGGGCCGGAGGGGGTACGTGTGAACGCGGTGCGGCCCGGGCTGATCGAGACGGAGATCCATGCCGCAGCGAACGCGCCGGACCGGGCCGAACGGCTGGGTAGTGCTGCGCCGCTTGGCCGCGCAGGCACGGCGGAGGAAGTGGCCGAGACGATCTGCTGGCTGCTTTCCGACGCCTCCTCTTATGTCACGGGCGCGCTTCTGGACGTCGCTGGCGGGCGCTGAAGCGCGCCTTCGCGGGGGCGGGTCTGGCGGGCGCCCGTTCGCGGACCTGCGGCCCGGCTCCGCCCGCCCACCAGCCCGTCGCCCGTCTAATTGGTGGAGCCGGGAGGCCGACGCAGACACAGACGCCGCAGCGGGGTGGGCGATCTCCGGCGCTGCGCCATCTCTCCGCCACTGGCATGCGGGAGCTGTTCTATGACGATGGAGGAGAGCGGTCGGCAGGGCCTTGCGGTGCCGAGCGGGCGGCTGGCGCGCGTGGCATCGCTGGGTGGGGCCGTCGGCGGGATCGCGGCCGACATGGCGGCGCGGGGTCTGGGACAGGCGGTTCGCGGGCAGCGGCCGCGGCTCCGCGACCTGATGCTGACCCCCGGCAATGTCGCTCGGCTCACCGATGAGCTTGCGCGCATGCGGGGGGCGGCCATGAAAATGGGTCAGCTCCTTAGCATGGATGCGGGCGATCTTCTGCCGCCGGAGCTCGCGGAGGTGATGGCGCGGCTCCGCTCGGACGCCGCCCCCATGCCGCCGAAGCAGTTGAAGGCCGTGTTGACGGCGGCCTGGGGCGAGGGCTGGATCCGACGGTTCCGGAGTTTCGGGACGACGCCTATCGCGGCCGCTTCGATCGGTCAGGTGCATCGGGCGGTCACGAAGGGCGGCGAGGTGCTGGCCATCAAGGTGCAGTATCCGGGCGTGCGCGCGAGCATCGGGAGCGATGTGGATAATGTGGGCACGCTCCTCCGCCTCTCGGGCCTGATGCCCGAGGGCGTGGACCCCGCACCGTTCCTGGCGGAGGCGAAGCGGCAGCTCCATGACGAGGCGGATTATGCGCAGGAGGCCGCACAGCTCGGGCGTTTCGGCGCGCTGATGGCTGGGTTCGAGGGCTTTGTCGTGCCGCGCCTCGAGCCCTCGCTTAGCACGCGCGATGTGCTGGCCATGAGCTTCGAGCCTGGCGTCGCGGTCGAGACGCTGGTGGCAGAGCCGCAGGCGCTGCGGGACAGGGTGGCAGCGCGGCTGCTCGGGCTTTGTTTCCGCGAGATCTTCGGCTTCGGGCTGGTCCAGACCGATCCGAACTTCGCCAACTACCGCTACGATGCGGCGCGCGATGCCATCGTGCTCCTCGATTTCGGGGCGGCGCGGGCGGTGCCCGAGCCGTTGGTCGCTGCCTTGCGGGGGATGATGCGGGCGGCGATGGCGGATGACCGGCCAGCGATGCGGCAGGCGGCGGTGGAGGTCGGTTTCATCGGAGCGGAGACGGCCGAGCCCCATGCTAAGGGCGTCGTCGAGATGATCGCCATGGGGGCTGCCCCCTTCCGCGTGTCCGGCGTCTTCGATTTTGGGGCCGACCCGCTGCCGGACCGGATGCGGGAGGCGGGCACGTCCCTCGCGCTCGACCGGTCCTTCGATCATGTGCCGCCCATGGACATCCTCTATCTGCAGCGGAAGCTCGCGGGGATGTATCTGCTGGCAGCGCGGCTGCGCGCGCGGGTCTCGCTCAGGCCGCTGATCGAGCCCTGGCTCGGGGCTTGAGCGTGAGGAGGGGCGCGCGCCCTGTTGCCGGCCCCGCCACCGCGGGGTAGGTGAAGGGCAGGCGGCGTCCCTACCGCCTGGCGGTGCCGCTGCACCTCGCCCCGCCCCGTCCAGCAGTGCCGGAGGACCCCCATGAACATCCACGAATACCAGGCCAAGCAGATCCTGAAGGATTTCGGCGCGCCCGTCTCCCGCGGCATCGCGGTGACCGATAAGGCGATGGCCCGTAAGGCCGTCGAGGAGCTCGGCGGTCCGGTCTGGGTCGTGAAGGCGCAGATCCACGCGGGCGGGCGCGGCAAGGGCACCTTCAAGGAGGCCGCGGCCGGTGAGAAGGGCGGTGTGCGCATCGCCACGAGCCCGGACGATGCGGTCGCCTTCGTCGAGCAGATGATGGGCAACACGCTTGTCACGCATCAGTCGGGTGCGGCGGGCAAGCAGGTGAACCGCATCTATCTCGAGGAAGGGGCGGCGATCGCGAAGGAGTTCTACCTCTCGCTCCTCGTGGATCGGGAGACCTCGCGCATCTCCTTCATCGTCTCGACCGAGGGGGGCATGGATATCGAGGAGGTGGCGGCGAGCACGCCCGAGAAGATCCTGACCTTCTCCGTCGATCCCGCGACCGGGGTGATGCCCTATCACGGACGCAAGGTGGCGAAGGCGCTGGGGCTGGAAGGTCAGGGGGCGAAGGACGCGATCAAGCTGACCGCGACGCTCTATCGGATGTTCGTCGAGAAGGACGCCTCGCTCCTCGAGATCAATCCGCTCATCCTGACCGAGGAAGGACGGCTCGTCTGCCTCGACGCGAAGATGAATTTCGACTCGAACGCGCTCTACCGCCAGAAGGACGTCATGGCACTCCGCGACGAGACGGAGGAGGACGCCAAGGAGCTCGAGGCCTCGAAATTCGATCTCAACTATATCGCGCTCGATGGTGAGATCGGCTGCATGGTGAACGGCGCGGGTCTCGCGATGGCGACGATGGACATCATCAAGCTCTACGGCTCGGAGCCTGCGAACTTCCTGGATGTGGGCGGGGGTGCGACGAAGGAAAAGGTGACGGAGGCCTTCAAGATCATCACCTCGGACCCACAGGTGAAGGGTATTCTGGTGAACATCTTTGGCGGCATCATGCGGTGCGACGTGATCGCCGAGGGCACGATCGCCGCGGTGAAGGAAGTGGGGCTGAAGGTGCCGCTTGTGGTTCGGCTGGAGGGCACGAATGTCGAGCTCGGCAAAGAGATCATCAATAATTCCGGTCTCGACGTGATCGCCGCCGACAACCTGGCCGACGCGGCCGACAAGATCGTGAAGGCCGTGAGGGGGTGATGGGTCTTTTGCGGGCGGGCTGACGGGCGCCCGTTCGCGCGTCGCGGGGCCGTGCCCCGCGCCTTGCTCCGCCCACCCGCCAGCCAACGCCCGCTGTGGATCTGAGATCGTTGCTGGCCGCCGGTCACACTTCGGACGCATTGTCGGCGCTCCATTACGCCATGGACGTCCAAGGCATTTTCGATTGGCTCTCAGTGATCCCGGTTTTTGGGGGCATGCCGGGTGACAAGTTCACCCTTATCGTGGCGTTGGTCTTCGTCCTCGTTTTTGGGGGGAGCATCGCGAAGGCGTTCTCGTCCCGCCATCGCGGCAGCCGGCGGATGGGGCGCCCAAAACGGCCCGCGCTGCGGGTCGTGCGCGATGCCCGACCGCCAGTCGCGCAGAAGCCGCGGAGCATGGTCGATCCGAAAGAGCAGATGGATGCCGTCGCCGCCATGTCGTTCGAGAAATGCCGGCTGCTCAACAGAGAGGAGTTCGCGGTCTTTAGGGTCCTCGAAGACACCGTGGTGCCGCTCGGCGGCTATCGCGTGATGGCGCAGACCAGTCTCGGCGAGGTCATTCGGCCGGTGAGAACTGAAGGCAGCGATGTGCAGCGCGCCGAGGCATTCGCAGCAATCAACTCGAAGCGGCTCGACTTTGCGGTGATCGACCGATCCGGCCATCTTGCGCTCGCCGTCGAGCTCCATGGGACCGGTCATCATCAGAACCGTGCCTTTCTCAGGGATGCCGTGAAGCGGGAGGCGCTGCGCCGTGCCGGCGTCGAGATGCTCGAGGTCCAAGCCCGGTGGGACGCGGCGATCCTCCAGGCACAGATACGCCACGCACTCAGTGTCTCGCATCCCGGAGAGCGCCTCAGGGAGCGCGCCGGAGATGGCGTTGGGGAGCGAGTTGAGCAGGATGGGCCGCCCATGCGCCTCGAGGGTCCGACTGCCCCAGTCGTTCCGCGCGACGAAGGACGGCTCGGCGGAGACAAGCGGCCTCGAGCACCTATTGGGCCTGACATCACGCATTGAGGCTGCTAGGCGGTGTCGTCGCCGCCCCGGAGCCTCCGATGCCATCATCCCATCCGCGCCGATCCTGCCCCGCCTGCGGCTCGGACCGTTCGGTGCGGTTCGAGCGCTATGCACCGTCGCAATGGAATGTGGTGCAATGCGAGGGCTGTGGTTTCGTCTTTCTCGCCAATCCGCCCGACGCGGCGGTGCTGGAGGCGGGCGAGGTGGCCTGGGAGAAGAGCTTCGCTGCGGAGGCGAAGCGGCGGGTCGCGGAGGCACCGGCCGTCTACAAGGTCGATGTGGCCACTCGCCGGCGCACCCGGCTCTTCCGTCGCGAGGAGATGGACTGCTATCTGCGGTGGTTCCGGCGGGCCGATGGCAGCGAGGGTGGCAATGTCCTCGATGTCGGCTGCGGCTCCGGCGAGCGGGTCCGGGCGCCCTTCGCCCCCTTCGGTATCGAGGTCTCGAAGGCGCTGGCGAAGACCGCCGACGCCAATATGCGCCCCCTAGGCGGGTACTGCCTGCAGGGCCTCGGGGCCGAGGCGATTGAGCGCTTTCCGGCCGCGCATTTCGACGGTATTCTTCTGCGCAGCTATCTCGAACACGAGACCGATCCCCGGCGTGCGCTTGCCGGGGCAGCGCGCGTCCTTAAGCCGTCGGGAGCGGTGTATGTGAAGGTGCCCAACTACGGCTCGATCAACCGGGTCGTGATGGGCAGGCACTGGTGCGGGTTCCGTCATCCCGATCATGTGAATTATTTCACCCTCGCCTCGCTCAGGCGCATGGCAGAACAAGAAAGGTTCGGGGTCGAGCTCATCAATCGCTGGAACCTGATCCTGGACGACAACATCCACGCGTTGCTGCGGCCGCTCGGCTCGGCCGGGCGCGAAGCGGGGCAAAGAGCAGGGAAAGCCGCCGCCTGAGGCGGTCGCGCGAGGTACGGGCATGGCGCAGCTTGGCGATACGATCGCGCTTTTGGGGACCATCGGGCATGCATGGGGGCTGACCTGTGCGGCTGCCCTGATCGTGGCGGCGCTCACGATCCTCTTCGGGATCGTCTCGGGGCGCGGGCCCATGGCGGCCTTCCTGATCTCGGGTGCGGTGATCTCGGGCGGGATTGTGACGCTCTGCGCGCTCGGCAGCCTCGCGATGGCAATCGGCGCGCCGCGTGAACTTGGCTACCTTGCGCTCGCAATCCTCGGGCTCTATGCGATTGTGGTGTCATTGATCGGCGGCGTCATCGGCTTCACCGGGCTTGCCATGCTGCGGGCCGCAGGGGCGGCCGGCATACGCTGATCCCACCGGTCCCGGGTCGGCCGCCAGCGCGTTCGCCCGTCTTTCCTCCGCCGCCGATGCGGCGACCGCCCCATCGCTGTCGCCGCGGCGGCAGACAGCCTCCCAGCCGCCAAGGAGCGGCCCCGCCAATCCCCATCAGAAGGAGACGCCGGATGGCCGTGCTCGTCGACGAAAACACCAAGGTGATCTGCCAGGGCCTGACGGGCGCGCAGGGCACGTTCCACAGCGAGCAGGCCATCGCCTATGGCACGCAGATGGTCGGCGGGGTCACGCCCGGCAAGGGCGGCGGCGAGCATATCGGCCTGCCCGTCTTCGACACGGTCGGCGAGGCGGTCGAGAAGACCGGTGCCAATGCCTCCGTGATCTACGTGCCGCCGCCCTTCGCCGGCGATGCGATCCTCGAGGCGATCGATGCGGAGATGCCGCTTATCGTCTGCATCACCGAAGGGATCCCGGTGATGGACATGATGAAGGTGAAGCGGGCGCTTGAGGGTTCGGCCTCGCGGCTCATCGGGCCGAACTGTCCCGGCATCATCACGCCCGATGCCTGCAAGATCGGGATCATGCCGGGGCATATCCACAAGCGCGGCTCCATCGGGATCGTCTCGCGCTCGGGCACCCTGACCTACGAGGCGGTGGCGCAGACGACGGCGGCGGGGCTCGGGCAGAGCACCTGCATCGGCATCGGCGGCGACCCGATCAAGGGGATGGAGCATATCGATGCGCTCGAGCTTCTGCTCGGCGATCCGGAAACCGAAGCGATCATCATGATCGGCGAGATCGGCGGCTCGGCCGAGGAAATGGCGGCCGAGTTTATCGGCTCGGAGGCGAAGGCGGGAAGGGGCAAGCCCGTCGCGGGCTTCATCGCCGGCCGCACGGCGCCGCCGGGCCGGCGCATGGGGCACGCAGGCGCGATCATCGCAGGCGGCAAGGGCGGTGCGGACGACAAGATCGCGGCGATGCAGGAGAACGGTATCGTGGTCTCCGACAGCCCTGCGGGCCTCGGCGAAGCGCTGCTGAAGGCTATGAGCCGGAGCTGACGGAGGGCTAGGGCCCCAGAGCGATGCGGCGCGCCACCGGAGCACGGGGCGCGCCGCATCAACTTTCGGTGCGGACCAACCTGGGGCGGCTCCGTACCGCGCCCGCCTCCCAATTACCTACTCACGCGGCCGGAATTTACGCTACTGATCGCTACGCCGGAAGGCCGGGCTGCCGTCTTTCATCATGCCAGTCCGCTGCGAGACTGTGACGGAGTTCACATTCTGGGGCGATCGGTGAAAACCGTGTGCGGGGCGACAAGCCGGCGCGCTTCGCGGGGCCTGGAACACTCCGGTCACGCACAATTCAGAGGCGCGACGGATTTGCCGCGAGACGGGGTGTTCACCTGCCACACGAGGGCGTAAGGGTTTGTTTATGGGAACGTGTGCCGCATGATGAGAGAGCGGCACCACACCCTGCACATTCCCTCCCGCGGGGCTGGCTGCGCCGCGGCGACTGCCCGAGCGAGGTTTCCATGGCCAAGGACGCGACCGAGAACCAGACGCTGCACGCAACGAGTTTCCTGCAGGGCGCCAATCAGGTCTATGTCGAACAGCTCTACGCCGCCTGGGTGAAGGATGCGGCCTCGGTCGATCCGAGCTGGGCGGACTACTTCGAGAGCCTGCGCGAGAGCCCGGATCAGGTTCGGGAGGAGGCAGCCGGCGCGCCCTGGCAGCGTTCCGACTGGCCGCCGCAGGCCAATGGTGAGCTCGTCGCCGCGCTCGACGGTCAATGGGACACGATCCCCGACGCCAAAGCGGTAGGCAAGAAGATCGCCGCGAAGGCCAAGGCCGAGGGCAAGCCGATGGATGCCGAAGCGGTCCGCCGCGGCGTCCTCGATTCGATCCGGGCCATCATGTACATCCGCAGCTTCCGCAGCCGCGGCCATCTCGGGGCGGATCTCGACCCCCTGGGACTTGTGGGTCGCAAGGGGCATCCGGAGTTCGATCCGGCCTTCTTCGGCTTCGAACAGAAGGATCTCGACCGGCCGATCTTCATCGACAAGGTGCTGGGTCTCGAGACCGCGACGATGCGCGAGATCGAGGCGCTGCTGAAGCGGACCTATCAGGGCACCTTCGCGCTCCAGTTCATGCACCTGCAGGACCCCGAGCCCAAGGCGTGGCTACAGCAGCGGATCGAGGGCTACGGCAAGGAGATCGCCTTCACCAAGCAGGGGCGAAAGGCGATCCTGAACAAGCTCGTCGAGGCCGAGGGGCTCGAGAAGTTCCTGCACGTCAAATACACCGGCACGAAGCGCTTCGGGCTCGATGGCGGCGAGGCACTGATCCCCGCGATGGAGCAGATCATCAAGCGGGGCGGCGCGCTCGGCGCGCAGGACGTTGTCATCGGCATGCCCCATCGGGGGCGGCTCAACGTGCTGGCGGCCGTGATGGCCAAGCCCTATCGCGCGATCTTCAACGAGTTCCAGGGCGGCAGCTTCAAGCCGGAGGAAGTCGAGGGGTCGGGCGATGTGAAGTACCACCTCGGCGCGTCGTCCGACCGTGAGTTCGACGGGAACAAGGTGCATCTTTCGCTGACCGCGAACCCCAGCCACCTCGAGGCCGTGAACCCAGTTGTGATCGGCAAGGCGCGCGCCAAGCAGGACCAGATCGGAGATGGGCGCCACACGGTCATCCCGGTGCTCCTCCATGGCGATGCGGCCTTCGCGGGGCAGGGCGTGGTGGCGGAGTGCTTTGGCCTCTCGGGTCTCAGGGGACACAAGACCGGCGGCACGATCCATATCGTCGTGAACAACCAGATCGGTTTCACGACCGCACCCCATCACAGCCGGTCCAGCCCCTATCCGACCGACATCGCCAAGATGGTCGACTGTCCGATTTTCCATGTGAACGGGGACGACCCGGAGGCGGTGGTGCACGCCGCGAAAGTCGCGACCGAGTTTCGCCAGAAGTTCGGCCGCGACGTCGTCATCGACATCTTCTGCTATCGCCGCTTCGGCCATAATGAGGGTGACGAGCCGATGTTCACCCAGCCGAAGATGTACAAGGTGATCAAGCAGCAGAAAACGACGCTGCAGATCTACACCGAACGGCTGGTACGCGACGGCCTGATCGCCGAGGGCGAGGTCGAGGAGATGAAGGCGGGCTTCCAGAGCTTCCTCAACGAGGAGTTCGAATCCGGCAAGTCCTACAAGCCGAACAAGGCCGACTGGCTCGACGGCCGCTGGCAGGGCTTCGGGCCGGGTGAGGGCGCCTATCAGCGCGGCCAGACGGCGGTGCAGGAACCGGTGCTCCGCCGTGTCGGCCAAGCGCTGACGAAGCTGCCCGAAGGCTTCAAGCCCCACCGCACCATCGCGCGCCTGCTAGAGGCCAAGGCGCAGATGATCGAGACGGGCGAGGGCATCGACTGGGCGACGGCCGAGGCGCTCGCCTTCGGCACGCTGATGACCGAGGGCTACAAGGTCCGCATGTCCGGCCAGGACTCGGTGCGCGGCACGTTCTCCCAGCGCCATTGCGGCATCACGGATCAGGAGACCGAGGAGCGGCACTTCCCGCTCAATCATCTGGGCGAGGACGCCGCGAGCCTCGAGGTGATCGACTCGATGCTGTCCGAGTATGCCGTGCTCGGCTTCGAGTATGGCTATTCGCTCTCGGAGCCCAAGGCGCTCACGCTGTGGGAGGCGCAGTTCGGCGACTTCGTGAACGGCGCCCAGATCATGATCGACCAGTTCATCTCGTCGGGCGAGCGCAAATGGCTGCGCATGTCGGGCCTCGTGATGCTCCTGCCGCATGGCTATGAGGGACAGGGGCCCGAGCACTCCTCCGCGCGGCTCGAGCGGTTCCTGCAGCTCTCGGCCGAGGACAACTGGATCGTTGCCAACTGCACGACGCCGGCGAACTACTTCCACATCCTGCGGC
Organism: Pseudomonadota bacterium; assembly: GCA_039815685.1. GTDB lineage: Bacteria > Pseudomonadota > Alphaproteobacteria > Rhodobacterales > Rhodobacteraceae > Thermohalobaculum. The sequence continues at coordinate 282,971 of JBCBYV010000002.1, forward strand.
GCCAGCTCCACCGCTCGTTCCGCAAGCCGCTCATCATGATGACGCCGAAGAGCCTGCTGCGGCACAAGCGCTGCGTCTCGAAGCTCTCGGAGTTCGCGGAGGGCTCGTCCTTCCACCGCGTCCTCTGGGACGACGCGGAGATGGGGTCCTCGGAGACCAAGCTGAAGCCGGATGCCGAGATCGAGCGCGTCGTGCTGTGCTCGGGCAAGGTCTACTACGACCTCCTCGAGAAGCGCGATGCCGAGGGGCTCGACGACGTCTACATCCTGCGCCTCGAGCAATTCTATCCGTTCCCGGCCCTCAGCCTCACCCGGGAGCTTGCGCGCTTTACCAAGGCCGAGGTGATCTGGTGCCAGGAGGAGCCCAAGAACCAGGGCGGCTGGTTCTTCGTCGAGCCGAACATCGAATGGGTGCTCGGCCGGATCGAGACGGCGGCGGCCCGGCCGAGCTATGCCGGGCGCGCAGCCTCCGCCTCGCCTGCCACGGGCCTCGCAAGCCAGCACAAGGCCGAGCAGGAGGCGCTGGTCGCGGCCGCCCTTGGCATCGACGCGGACTGAAGAACAAGAACGTAGCCACTGCCGACCGGCGGGTAGCGACTGGGAGCGGGACATGACGACTGAGGTGCGGGTGCCGACGCTGGGCGAGAGCGTGACCGAGGCGACGGTGGCGAGCTGGTTCAAGAAGCCGGGCGAGGTGGTCGCCGCTGACGAGGTCCTGTGCGAGCTCGAGACCGACAAGGTCTCGGTCGAGGTGCCGGCGCCCGCTGCCGGCAAGCTCGGCGAGATCACCGCGCATGAGGGTCAGACCGTCGGCGTCGATGCTCTGCTCGCCACGATCGAGGAGGGCGCAGGCGCGGCTGCCGCGCCCGCTGCAGCAGCGCCGGCCGCTGTTGCAAACGGTGCGGCGACCGCGCCGGCCCCAACTTCTTCCGCTGGAGGTGAGACCGTGGATGTTCCCGTGCCGACGCTTGGCGAGAGCGTGACCGAAGCGACCGTCAGTACCTGGTTCAAGAAGGCTGGCGAGGCCGTCGCCGTGGACGAGGTGCTGTGCGAGCTAGAGACGGACAAGGTGGCCGTGGAGGTCCCGGCACCTGCGGCCGGGACGCTTTCGGAGATCGTGGCTGCCGAGGGTGCGACGGTCGAGCCCGGGGCCGTGATCGCGCGGATCGCGGCGGGCGAAGGGGCCGCCGCAGCCCCCTCCGCCCCCGCCGCAGAAGCGGCACCTGTGGCAGCGGCCGCGCCCTCGGGCGGTGGACGCCAGGACGTGGAGCACGCCCCCTCGGCCAAGAAGGCCATGGCCGAGGCTGGGTTGAGCCCTGGGGAAGTCGAGGGCTCGGGGCGCGACGCACGGATCATGAAGGAGGATGTGGCCCGCGCTGCGTCCCAGCCCCGCGCCCAGGCACCCGCACCGGCCGCGCGCGCCCCGGTCCCGGCCCCGGCGGATGATCAGGCGCGCGAGAAGCGGGTAAAGATGACCCGCCTCCGCCAGACCATCGCCCGCCGGCTGAAGGAGGCCCAGAACACCGCCGCGATGCTCACCACCTACAACGAGGTGGACATGAGCGGCGTCATGGAGATCCGGAAGGAGTTCAAGGAGCTCTTCGAGAAGAAGCACGGTGTGAAGCTCGGCTTCATGTCCTTCTTCGTGAAGGCCTGCACCCATGCGCTGCTCGAGCTGCCGGCGGTCAATGCCGAGATCGACGGTGATGAGATCGTCTACAAGAACTACGCCCATATCGGCGTGGCTGTCGGCACGCCGAACGGCCTTGTAGTGCCGGTGGTGCGGGACGCGCATGCCATGAGCTTCGCGACCATCGAGAAGACCATCGCCGAGTACGGCGTGAAGGCGCGGGACGGCAAGCTCTCCATGGCGGAGATGCAGGGCGGCACCTTCACCATCTCGAACGGCGGGGTCTACGGCTCGCTCATGTCCTCGCCGATCCTGAACCCGCCACAGTCGGCGATCCTCGGCATGCACAAGATTCAGGAGCGGCCGATGGTCATCGGCGGGCAGGTCGTGGTGCGCCCGATGATGTATCTCGCGCTCAGCTACGACCACCGCATCATCGACGGCAAGGAAGCGGTGACCTTCCTTGTGCGCGTGAAGGAGAGCCTTGAGGATCCGCGCCGCCTGCTGATGGACCTCTGAGCCGCGGCGATGGGCCTCGATTTCCTTCTCACCGCGCTCGTGGTCGTGATCGCGCCCGGCACCGGCGTGATCTACACGGTCGCGACGGGCCTTGCGCAGGGGCGCCGGGCCAGCGTGGCGGCGGCGGCGGGATGCACGCTTGGCATCGTGCCGGGGGCGCTGGCTGCGATGCTGGGGCTCGCGGCACTCGTCCATGCGAGCGCGCTGCTCTTTCAGGTAATCAAGATCGCCGGGGTGCTCTACCTCCTCTATCTCGCCTGGATGACCCTTTCGGATCGCGGGCCGCTGAGCTTCGAGGACAAAGCGCCGGGCGCGCGCGGGCTTTGGCAGATCGCGCGGGCGGGGTGCCTCATCAACGTGCTGAACCCCAAGCTCTCGGTCTTCTTCATGGCCTTCCTGCCGCAGTTCATCGATCCCGCGGCCGGCGCTGTGTGGCTGCAGATGGCGAGCCTGACAGCCGTCTTCATGGGGCTCACCTTCGCGGTCTTCCTGCTCTACGGCGCCTTCGCGGCCCGGGTGCGTGACGGGCTCCTGCAGCGTCCGGCGATCATGACGTGGCTGCGCCGGACCGTTGCCGCTGCCTTTGCCGGCTTCGGCATCCGCCTCGCCTTAGCGGAGCGCTGAATGATCTTCGAGCTGCAGGTCTTGGGGCTCGCGGTCATCTGGGCGGTGGTGCAGCTCATGCTGTTCGCCGTGCCCGCAAATCTTGAGATCGGGTCCAGCTGGCTGGCAGGACCGCGGGACGAGCCGCCCGCGCAGTGGATGTCCACCAAGACCGCGCGGCTGCAGCGTGCCTTTCTCAACCATATCGAGGGGCTGGTGCTGCACACGGCGGCCACGGTGGTCGTCGTGGCGGGCGGCGTCACCTCGCCCCTCACCGCCTGGGGCGCCGGGATCTATCTCGCAGCACGCATCGCCTATGTGCCCTGCTATTGGATGGGGCTGCCCTGGATCCGGTCGGGTGTCTGGGCGGTCGGTCTCCTCGGCACCCTCATCATGCTTGGTGCGGGCCTTGTCGGCGCCTGGGTCGGAGGACTGCCGGAGGGATGAAAGCGCGGTGTTGCGCGTCGGACGGTGTAACTGGGCGCACTATGGCGTCGCATGCCCTGCCATCACCGGCCGAGAGGGAGAACACCCGTGCACACGATTTACCGCTTTGCAGGCATCAATCGCGCTGTTGAGGCGCTGGCGGATCTCTCCCGCAGCCGCTTCCAGGCCCTGCCGCATCCGACGGACATCGCGAAGACGATCGGTCGGCTCGTTGTGGCGGGCATGCGCTGGGTCGCAGCTTACAGCACGCCGAAATGCGACCGGCTGGACCGGCGGATCATCGAAATGGTGCTGGTGTTCCAGGCCGCCTGTTTCGTCTTGCTGGGGCTCGTCGCGCCCTTCGGTGGGTTCGGCCTGCCGCCCGAGATCGCGCTCTTCCTGCTGGTCCAGGCCGGCTGGGTCGTGCTGGTGCTCGAGGCCGTGCGGGACGGACGCAGCTTCCTTGCGACCTGTGCCTATGTGCCGCTCGTCGGCGTGACCTTCGTCGAGGCGCTCCGCTTTGGCGGCTTTGCGGGTCTGGTCTTTGCCGCGGAAGCGGGACTCAGCGTGATCGCCGTCTACTTCCTAGCGACGCTGCCGGGCCGCCTCGCCCGCCGCGCGAAGACACAGGACGTGACAAAGGGCTCTGCCTAGCGGGTTGTCATCCGGGGTCCGCATGGTGGATGCATGTTCCATGACGAGCGGGCGCAGGTCCCGGACGGCAAAGGAGCGGAGCGATGGCGGATTACGACGTGGTGGTGATCGGGGGTGGCCCCGGGGGCTATGTCTGCGCCATCCGGGCGGCACAGCGGGGTCTGAAGGTGGCTTGCGTCGAAGGGCGCGGCACGCTCGGCGGCACCTGCCTCAATGTCGGCTGCATTCCCTCCAAGGCCCTCCTGCACGCCTCGGAATTGGTGCACGAGGCGGAGGGCAACTTCGCCACAATGGGTATCCGCGCGAAATCCATCGAAGTCGATGTGCCCCAGATGCTGACCTACAAGCAGAGCGCCATCGACGCGAACACCCAAGGGATCGAGTTCCTCTTCAAGAAGAACAAGGTCGAATACGTGAAGGGCTGGGGCGAGATCGTCAGCGCCGGCCAGGTGAAGGTGGGCGACCGGGTGCTGGAGACGAAGAACATCGTCATCGCCACCGGGTCGGAGCCCGCCTCGCTCAAGGGGGTCGAGGTCGATGAGAAGCGGATCGTGACCTCCACGGGCGCGCTGGAGCTCGAAAGCGTGCCGAAGCGGCTGGTGGTCATCGGTGGCGGTGTGATCGGCCTCGAACTCGGCTCCGTCTGGCGACGTCTGGGCGCGGAGGTGACCGTGGTCGAGTTCCTCGACCACATCATCCCCGGCAGCGATGCGGAGGTGCAGCGGCAGTTCCAGAGGATCCTGACGAAGCAGGGCATCAACTTCGTCCTTGGCGCTGCGGTGCAGGGCGTGGACAAGGGAAACGCGCTGACCGTCCACTATAAGACCCGCAAGGACGAGGCGGATCATGAGATCGAGGCGGATATCGTGCTGCTCGCAACAGGGCGGCGTCCCTATACCGCCGGCCTGGGGCTCGACCGGGCGGGCGTCGAGGTGACGGAGCGCGGGCAGGTGAATACCGACCATCGCCTCTCCACCAACGTGCCCGGCATCTGGGCCATCGGCGATGTGGTGGCGGGGCCGATGTTGGCGCACAAGGCCGAAGACGAAGGCGTGGCGGTGGCGGATAACATCGCTGGCAAGCATGGCCATGTGAACTATGCCGTCATTCCGGGCGTGATCTACACCGCGCCCGAAGTCGCGAATGTCGGCATGACCGAGGAGCAGCTGAAGGCCGAAGGCCGCGCCTACAAGGCCGGCAAGTTCCCCTTCCTCGCCAACGGACGCGCCAAGGCCAATCTCGTGGCGGACGGCTTCGTGAAGATCCTGGCGGACAAGGAGACGGACCGGATCCTCGGCGCGCATATCATTGGCCCGGGTGCCGGTGACCTCATCCACGAGGTGTGCATGGCGATGGAGTTCGGCGCCGCGGCAGAGGATCTGGCCATGACCTGCCACGCCCACCCAACCTATTCCGAGGCCGTGCGCGAAGCCGCCCTCGCCTGCGGTGTCGGCGCCATCCACGCCTGATTGGCCCGATCCTGGGAATCGTCCGGTTCTTGCTGTGAGAGAGCGATCCCCTGCGATGTTGGGGGTCGAGAGCGCAACGCTCAGTGCTCCAGCCGCGTCTGACCCGTCTCCGTTGCAGATTAGGGCGTGCGATCGGGCTGCTTCCGCCGCCATTCGTTCTAGCTTGCGGCGCCGCGCATAATCGGGAGGGCAAGATGACCAGGCTGCTCGGGATTTCAGGTTCGCTCCGGCGGGAAAGCTTCAACACCAAGCTCGTGCACGAGGCTTTCCGCCAGTTCGGCGACTGCGAGGCGATGCTCGCGGATCTAAACCTGCCGCTCTACAATCAGGATGTCGAGGAAGCGGGCATGCCCGCCCAGGTGTTGGCGCTCAAGGATCAGGTCGAAGCGGCGGATGCGCTGATCATTGCAACGCCCGAGTACAACAAGAACCCGCCGGGCGTGCTGAAGAATGCGCTCGACTGGCTGAGCCGCTTCAGGCCGATGCCCACGGTCGGCAAGCCGACGGTCGTGCTCTCGGCGACGGCGGGCGGCGCTGGCGGGCAGCGGGCGCAATCGGCACTCTACCTCATGCTCGTGCCATTCGACGTCGATCTGCTCGCGAACCCCGAGGTCTTTGTCGGTGCGGCCCACACGAAGTTCGCCGATGACGGCGCGCTGTCGGACGATGCGACGGCGGATTTTCTGAAGAAGAAGATGCAGGTCTTGCGCGATCGATTGACGTCCTGAGCGTCGGGCCAGGTGCGCCGCAAAATCGTTCAACGATTTTGGCAAGAGAATTGGAATTCTCTTGGCCCGGCGCTGAGCGGCAAAGGTTGGTTGTTCAGACAGCGCGGGGATGGGCGGCGGCCACCGCTGCCGCGAGGCTCGCTTCGTCGACGCCCGTGTAGACCTGCGTCGTGCTGAGCGCGCGGTGGCCCAGAAGCTTCTGAATTGTCCTGAGATCGCCACCCGCCGCAAGGAGCTGTGTTGCGAAGGCGTGGCGGAGCGCGTGCGGCGTTGCAGTCTTTGGCATGCCGAGCGCGTGGCGCGCCTCAGCCATGGCGGCGGCCACGGCCTCGCGGCGGAGAGGTCCGCCGCGGGTTGCGCGGAAGAGCGAGTCTTCCGGCGTGGAGGGATGGGGGCAGAGGGCGCGATAGCGCTCGACCGCCTCCGCCGCCACGGGCAGCACCGGGACCTGGCGGCGCCGGGCGCCCTTGCCTGTCACTTCCAGCGTCTCGCTGAGTGGCGCCTGGGCTTCGCGCAGTCCTAGGGCTTCGGAAATGCGCAGGCCCGCGGCCCAGAGGAGGGTCAGAACGGCGACGTCGCGCGCCATCTCCCAGGGCCGCCGGTCGCCGCTGCCGATGAAATCGAGCACGGCGTGTCCCTCCTCGACGCTGACCGGGCGGGGGGCGGAGCGGGCATGTTTGGGCGTCCCGATCGTCAGGAGTGCTGGGCATTGCAGCCCGTGCGTGTCCTCGAGCCAGGCGAAGAAGCCGCGCACCGCCGAGAGGTCGCGGCCAAGGGCGCGGGCGGAGAGCCCCCGTCTACGCTCTCCCGCCATCCAGGCGCGGAAGTCAGTGACCGTCAGCGCCGCAAGGCCGGCGGGGGTGGGTGGCTCGCCCGTGTGCTGCGCCATGAACCAGAGGAAGCGGCGCAGGGCCGGGGCGTAGGCCTCGAGCGTCAGCGCCCCCCGGCCCCGGGTCGCCCCGAGATGCTCGAGCCATCGGCCGATGAGCGCCGCCATCGCCTCCGGCAGGGCCGGGGCGCTCACGCGCCCACAGCGTCATAGGCCGCGAGGTGTTCCGTCGCGAGGCGGGAGACGATGGTGGCGAGGAAGCGCAGGAGCTCCGTCCCCTGATCGGGCGAGAAACGCTCTGGGTCCGACGAGCCGAGCGCGAGAAGCCCGGTCTCCGCGCCGAGGGCCAGGGGCAGGAGCGCCTCGGAGGCGATATGCTCGCGCGGGAAAAGCGCCTCCGCCTCCGCCGGTGCCTCGCGGAGGAGGATGCCGCCTTCCGCTGGCCGCCCTTCGATGCCGAGATAGTGCTCGACAGTGCCGCGCGGCAGGAAGAGGAGCGTTGCGCCCGCGGGGCCGAGGCCCGTGGCAGGCGTCACTGCGGTAACATCGCCCTCGATGCAGAGCCTCGCGGCTTCGATGCTGACGCGGGCGGGCAGGGCCTCGGACAGGGCGGCAGCGAAGGCGGGCAGGTCGTCGGCCGCCATGAGATCCGTCACTGCGGCGTGGAGAGCACCGGTGGAGGCGACATTCTCATAGGCCGCGGCGATGACCGAGCGATTGGTGTGGACAAGGCGGGATAGGCGAGCCTCGAGCCGCTCGACGAGCTTGTCGCGGAGGTCCACGACCTTGCGGCTCGGCGGCACGGGGGCGGCACCCGGGAGCGCCGCGCCCGGATGGGTCGCGCCGATGAGCGCGCGCATCACCCGGTCGTCGCCAAGCACGAGTTCCGGATCGGCCATGACTAGGTTGCGGATGAGCTCGCGCTCCTCCTCGGCCAGACCGCCCTCGCCCTCGTTCGCGGCCTCCTCGGCTACAGCCGCCACTATCGCATCGACCGCGACCCCGACCGCTGGATCCTGCGCATCATCGCCATTCATCTCGGTGTCCTTCATCGCATCCCCTCCGCTCGGTCGGTCAATTCTGCGCCGTCAATTCCGGTCATTCACTCCAGGATCGTCTGGCCAGTCTTCGCCCAATCCGCGAGGAAGGCGGCGAGCCCCTTGTCCGTCAGCGGATGATCGGCGAGCTTCTTCAGGACGCCCGGCGGCAGGGTCGCGACATCGGCGCCGATCTTGGCGGCCTCGGCCACATGGTTCACGCTGCGGATCGAGGCGGCCAGGATCTCGGTCTTGAAGTGGGGATAGTTGTCGTAGATCTCGCGGATCTCGGCGATTAATTCCATGCCGTCGAGCCCGATATCATCGAGCCGGCCGATGAAGGGGGAGATGAAGCTTGCCCCCGCCTTGGCTGCGAGGAGCGCCTGATTGGCCGTGAAGCAGAGCGTGACATTGACCATGCGCCCTTCGTCAGAGAGCACCTTGCAGGCCTTGAGCCCGTCCCAGGTGAGCGGGACCTTCACCGCGATGTTGGGGGCGATGGCGGCGAGGTGGCGGCCCTCGGCGACCATGGCGTCGGCCTCGGTCGCGGTCACCTCGGCCGAGACGGGGCCGGGCACGATGTCGCAGATCTCCTTCGTGACCTCCATGATGTCCCGCCCCGCCTTGGCGATCAGCGAGGGGTTGGTGGTCACGCCATCCACCATGCCGGTGGCGGCCAGCTCGCGGATTTCCGCGATGTCGGCAGTGTCGACGAAGAACTTCATGGCGCACGTCGCTCCGGCTCTGAGTGAGAGATGCGACCGTAGCCGAGGGGGGCGGGAGCGGCCAATGGGGTGCGCGAGCGCTCAGTGTGCTCTCGGGGGTGTCGCGTGAGCGGCGTTGCCGATGGGACTCAGGCGGGCGGGCTCGAAGGGCAGGGCGCGCTCTTTGCCGAGGCGGCCGATGCCCGGGTTGGGGTCGTCGTTCCCATGCCCTTCGATACGCCGCTGGATTATGCGGTGCCCGAGGGGATGGTGCTCGAGCCCGGGGATTTCGTGCGGGTGACCATCGCCGGGCGGTCGAGCCCCGGCGTGGTCTGGGGGCCGGGCGAGGGGCGCCTGCCGCACGCCAAGCTCAAGGCCGTGGGTGCACGTCTCGACGTGCCGCCGATGACGGAAAGGATGCGGGACTTCATCGAGCGGGCGGCGGACTACACGTTGACACCGATCGGCATGATGCTGCGTCTCGCAACGCGCGTGCCGGATCTGGGTCAGGCGCCGCGGATGCGCCGTGTGCTCATTCCCGGTGGCGCGGTCCCAGAACGGATGACGGAGGCGCGGGAGCGGGTCTTGGCTGCGGTCCGTCAGGCTCCTCCGGGCCTGACCGCCTCCGACCTCGCGCTAGCGGCCGAGGTGACGCCTGCGGTGGTCTCCGGTCTCCTGAAGGCCGGTGCGTTGGCGGAGCGGCACGAGGCGGTGGAGGCGCCTTTCCCGTCACTCTTCGGTCAGGCGCCGGGCGCGCATCTCTCGGAGGCGCAACGCCGGGCAGCGGAGACGGTGCGCACGGCCGTGAAGTCGGAGGTGTTCTCGGCCACGCTCCTCTACGGCGTCACGGGCTCGGGCAAGACGGAAGTCTATCTCGAAGCGGTGGCCGAATGCGTCGCGGCCGGGCGTCAGGCGCTCGTGCTGCTGCCGGAGGTCGCGCTGACCCCGCAATTCCTCGCCCGGGTCGAGGCGCGCTTCGGTGCTCGTCCGGCGGAGTGGCATCACGGCGTGCCCCCGCCTGAGCGTCGGCGGGTCTGGCGCGGTGTGGCGGAGGGGCGCGCCTCGCTCGTCGTCGGCGCCCGTTCTGCGCTTTTCCTGCCGTTCGCGGATCTCGGCCTCATCGTCGTCGACGAGGAGCATGAGGGCTCGTTCAAGCAGGAGGATCTCGTCCTTTACAACGCGCGGGACATGGCCGTGCTCCGCGGCTCGCTCGAGAGTGCGACGGTCCTCCTCGCCTCCGCCACCCCGTCGCTCGAGACCTGGGCGAACGCCGAGGCCGGGAAGTACCGGCGGCTCAACCTGCCGGAGCGGTTCGGAACGGCCGTGATGCCCTCGCTCAGCTTTATCGACCTCCGCGAGCACAATCCGGGGCGGGAGCGCTGGCTGTCCGAGCCCCTGGTCGAGGCCGCGCGGGCACGGCTAGCAGCGGGCGAGCAGGTCATGTTCTTCCTCAACCGCCGGGGCTATGCGCCCCTCATGCTCTGTCGCCGCTGTGGGGCCTATTTCGGCTGCCCGCATTGCGACACCTGGCTTACGATCCACCGCTTCCGCGACATTCTCATGTGCCACCAATGCGGCTACGAGGAGCGCGTGCCCAGTGCCTGTCCGAGTTGTGGCGCTGTGGACGGGCTGGCGGCTTGTGGCCCGGGGGTCGAGCGGCTGGGCGAGGAGGCGGCGGAACTCTTTCCGGATGCGCGGATCGAGGTGCTGAGCTCGGACCTGACCCTCGGCCCCGCCGATCTGAAAGCGCGGCTCTCAGGCATCGCCGCCGGAAAGGCCGATATCGTGATCGGCACGCAGATGGTGGCGAAGGGACACAACTTCCCGAACCTCACCCTCGTCGGTGTCGTGGACGCGGATATGGGTCTTGCGGGCGGGGATCTGCGCGCTGCGGAGCGGACCTTCCAGCTTCTCCATCAGGTCTCGGGCCGCGCGGGGCGGGCAGATCGGCCGGGCAAGGCGATGATACAGACGGCGAACCCGCAACATCCGGTTTTCCGCGCGATGCTCTCGGGTGATGCGGAGGGGTTCTGGCGCGGGCTGGCCGAGGAACGCTACGCCGCCGGGATGCCACCCTATGGCCGTCTCGCGGGCATCGTCGTCTCGGCGGAGGACGAGGCAAAGGCGTCGGAGATCGCACGGGCGCTCGGCCGTTCCGCCGGCCTCCTTGCGCAGTCGGGTGTCGAGCTCTTCGGTCCAGCCCCTGCGCCTTTCGCTCGCATCCGCGGCCGCGCCCGCTTCCGCCTCCTCGCCAAGGCGCCAAAGGGCGCGCCCCTCCAGGATGCACTTCGCACCTGGCTTTCCAGCGTCAAGATCCCCTCCGCCGTGCGCGTCACCGTCGATATCGATCCCCAGAGCTTTCTCTGAGCCCCCGCGGCGCTGCTGCATCCGCGCTCCGCATCGAACGCGCCGGCGCAAGGCGCTGACCGGCCCAAAGAGCGCGATGCGTCACGGGCTTGCCCCGGGATCTCCTGGAGCCCGCGGGAGGCCCTTGGCTCCGGTACCGGCACCGGTGTCGGAGGTTCGGGTCGCGCGATCATGCAGAATGTGCATCCCAGGCTCTCTAGCGGCGCGCCGGCCGCCTATTGGCGCTGGGCTCTGTCGATAAGTCACCTGCGTGAGCGGCCCCTTTCGCTCCACAATCGAACGGGTTTCACGGGCGTGGACGCGCCTTCTGTCCGGCCGGCGGAAGACATTCCGGAACGCGACCGAAAGCGGCGTGTTGCGGCCGCTCAGGGCGGTTGCAAGCCCCTAAATCACATGCTAGCTGACCGGCACATTCCGCAGGCGGGTTCCCCACCCGACGCAATGCTGGCCATGCGCCCATCCTGGACCCGTCCCGGAGCGCCGAACAGGCTGGCCAAAAGGAAAGGCTGGGCGTGGCCGATAGCTCTACCTTCATCGATGGCGTTGCCGAACGTTACGCCACCGCGCTGTTCGATCTTGCGCTGGAAGAGAAGGCGCTGGAGGCCGTGGAGGCCGATGTTGAAACGCTGGCGACGGCTTTCGGCGAGAGCGAGGATCTGAGGACGCTGGCGACGAGCCCGCTCTACGGGCGGGAGGAGCAGGGGCGCGCGATGGCGAGCATCGCTTCCGGCCTCGGCCTTGGCCCGCTTCTATCGAACCTCGTGGCGCTGATGGCCTCGAAGCGCCGGCTCTTCGTCCTTCAGGATGCGCTCAAGCTCTTCCGCGCCCGTGTGGCCGAGCATCGGGGCGAGATGACGGCCGAGGTGACGGCGGCGCGCGCGCTTTCGGACGCGCAGCGCGACAGCCTCGCCGCGACGCTAAAGACCGCCACGGGGCGGGACGTCAAACTGGATATTCGCGTCGATGAGAGCCTCATCGGCGGACTGATCGTGAAGGTGGGCTCTAAGATGATCGACACCTCGATCCGCTCGCAGCTCGCCTCCCTGCACACCACCATGAAAGAGGCCGGCTGATGGGCATCCAGGCATCCGAAATCTCCTCGATCCTCAAGGAGCAGATCAAGAATTTCGGCCAGGAGGCAGAGGTCTCCGAGGTTGGCCGCGTGCTTTCGGTGGGTGACGGCATCGCGCGCATCTACGGCCTTGACCAGGTCCAGGCCGGCGAGATGGTCGAGTTCCCGGGCGGCATCCGGGGCATGGCGCTGAACCTCGAGGAAGACAATGTCGGCGTCGTGATCTTCGGCTCGGACCGCGACATCAAGGAAGGCGATACGGTCAAGCGCACGAACTCCATCGTGGACGTGCCGGCGGGCAAGGGCCTCCTCGGCCGCGTGCTCGACCCGCTCGGCAACCCGATCGACGGCAAGGGCCCGGTCGAAGCTGCGGAGCGCCGCGTCGCGGACGTGAAGGCGCCCGGTATCATCCCGCGCCAGTCGGTGCACGAGCCCATGGCGACGGGCATCAAATCCATCGACGCACTGATCCCCATCGGCCGCGGCCAGCGCGAGCTGATCATCGGTGACCGGCAGACCGGCAAGACCGCCATCGCCGTCGACACGATCCTGAACCAGAAAAGCTATAACGAGGCTGCGGGCAACGACGAGAGCAAGAAGCTCTACTGCATCTATGTCGTCGTCGGTCAGAAGCGCTCGACTGTCGCGCAGCTTGTGCGGAAGCTTGAGGAGAACGGTGCGCTCGAGTACTCGATCGTGGTCGCCGCGACCGCGTCGGAAGCAGCACCGCTGCAGTACCTCGCCCCTTACGCTGCCTGCGCGATGGCTGAGTATTTCCGTGACAACGGCATGCACGGGCTGATCATCTACGACGATCTCTCTAAGCAGGCGGTCGCCTACCGCCAGATGTCGCTGCTGCTCCGTCGTCCGCCGGGGCGCGAGGCCTATCCGGGTGACGTCTTCTATCTCCACTCGCGTCTGCTCGAGCGCGCGGCAAAGCTCAATGGCGACCATCAGTCGGGCTCGCTCACCGCGCTGCCGATCATCGAGACGCAGGCGGGCGACGTGTCGGCCTTCATTCCAACCAACGTCATCTCGATCACCGACGGCCAGATTTTCCTCGAGACCGATCTCTTCTTCCAGGGCATCCGCCCGGCTGTGAATGTCGGCCTGTCGGTGAGCCGCGTCGGCTCCTCGGCGCAGACCAAGGCGATGAAGTCGGTCGCGGGCGCCGTGAAGCTGGAGCTTGCGCAGTATCGCGAGATGGCGGCTTTCGCGCAGTTCGCCTCGGATCTGGATGCCGCGACGCAGAAGCTCCTGAACCGCGGCGCGCGCCTGACCGAGCTTCTGAAGCAGCCGCAGTACTCGCCGCTCACCAATGCCGAGCAGGTCTGCGTGATCTATGCCGGGGTGAACGGCTATCTCGACGATCTCCCGGTCGGGAAGGTCGGTGAGTTCGAGGAGGCGCTGCTGTCGGAGCTCCGCAACTCCAACGCCGCGCTGCTCGACGACATCCGCGACAACGACCGCAAGGTCGAGAAGGATCTCGCCGACAAGATCAAGGCGGTGATCGAGGGCGTGAAGAAGAGCTTTTCCTGAGCTTCATCAAGCGTAGGGAAGAGTTGGGGAGCCCGCGATGCCGAGCTTGAAGGACCTGAAGAACCGGATCGAGAGCGTTAAATCGACCCGGAAGATCACCAAGGCCATGCAGATGGTGGCCGCCGCCAAGCTGCGTCGTGCGCAGGAAGCGGCGGAGGCTGCGCGCCCTTATGGCGAGCGCATGAATGCCATGATGGGCAACCTCGCACTCGCGGCGAAGGACAGCCCGACGGCGCCGGAGCTTTTGGTCGGCAACGGCAAGGACGATGTGCATCTGCTGCTGGTCTGCACGGCCGAGCGCGGGCTTTGCGGCGGCTTCAACTCCTCGATCGTGCGGCTTGCGCGCCGGCACATCGAAGAGCTCACGAGCAAGGGCAAGACGGTCAAGATCCTGACGGTCGGCAAGAAGGGTCGCGATCAGCTTCGCCGCGACCACAAGGACAAGTTCGTCGATCACGTCGATCTTGCCGGCGTGAAGCGGATCGGGTTCGAGAACGCCGCCGATGTCGCTGCGGATGTGCGCGCACGCTTCGAGGCGGGCGAGTTCGATGTCTGCACGCTCTTCTACGCCAAGTTCAAATCCGTGATCAGCCAGGAGCCAACGCCGCTCCAGCTAATCCCGGCAGAGATGCCGGAGGATGCCGAGGGCGGCATGCTCTACGAGTACGAGCCGGACGAGGAGACGATCCTCACCGAGCTGCTGCCGGCCAATATGGCGACGCAGGTCTTCACCTCGCTGCTGGAGAACGCGGCCTCCGAACAGGGCGCGCGCATGGCCGCCATGGACAACGCGACCCGCAATGCGGGCGAGATGATCGACCGGCTCAATCTCGAGTACAACCGCTCGCGCCAGGCGGCGATCACCAAGGAACTCATCGAGATCATCTCGGGCGCGGAAGCGCTCTGACGACGGAGAAACAGCATGGCTCAGACTGGCAAGATCACGCAGATCATCGGCGCCGTCGTCGATGTGCAGTTCGACGACCACCTGCCGGCGATCCTGAACGCGCTCGAGACGGACAACAACGGCGTGCGCCTGGTGCTCGAGGTGTCGCAGCATCTCGGCGAGAACACCGTGCGCACGATCGCCATGGACGGGACCGAGGGTCTGGTGCGCGGGCAGGTCGTGACGGACACGGGCAATCCGATCGCCGTGCCGGTGGGCAACGCGACGCTCGGCCGGATCCTCAACGTCATCGGCGAACCCATCGATGAGAAGGGCCCGGTGGATGCGTCCGAGACGCGTCCGATCCACCAGCCGGCTCCGGACTTCGCCGCCCAGTCGACCGAGGCCGAGATCCTTGTGACCGGCATCAAGGTCGTGGATCTGCTCGCACCCTACTCGCGCGGCGGTAAGATCGGCCTCTTCGGCGGCGCGGGCGTGGGCAAGACCGTGCTCATCCAGGAGCTGATCAACAACGTCGCCAAGGTGCACTCGGGCTTCTCGGTCTTTGCCGGCGTGGGCGAGCGCACGCGCGAGGGCAACGACCTCTACTACGAGATGATGGACGCGGGCGTCATCGACAAGGACGACCTTTCCAAGTCCAAGGTGGCGCTGGTCTACGGCCAGATGAATGAGCCGCCGGGCGCGCGTGCCCGCGTGGCGCTCTCGGGCCTCACGCTGGCCGAGCAGTTCCGCGATCAGTCGGGCACGGACGTGCTGTTCTTCGTCGACAACATCTTCCGCTTCACGCAGGCGGGCTCCGAGGTGTCGGCGCTTCTCGGCCGTATCCCGTCGGCCGTGGGCTATCAGCCGACGCTCGCGACCGATATGGGCGCGTTGCAGGAGCGGATCACCTCGACCAAGAACGGCTCGATCACGAGCGTGCAGGCGATCTATGTGCCCGCGGACGACCTTACCGACCCCGCGCCGGCCACGTCCTTCGCCCACCTCGACGCAACGACCGTGCTCAACCGTGCGATCTCCGAGCTTGGCATCTACCCGGCGGTGGACCCGCTCGACTCGACCTCGCGGATCCTCGACCCGCAGGTCGTGGGCGAGGAGCATTACAACGTCGCGCGCCAGGTGCAGTCGATCCTTCAGCGCTACAAGGCCCTGCAGGACATCATCGCGATCCTCGGCATGGATGAGCTCTCGGAAGAGGACAAGCTGACCGTGGCGCGCGCGCGGAAGGTGCAGCGCTTCCTCAGCCAGCCCTTCGACGTGGCACAGGTCTTCACCGGCTCGCCCGGGGTGCAGGTGCCGCTCGAGAAGACGATCGAGGGCTTCAAGAAGCTCTGCAACGGCGAGGTCGACCACCTGCCGGAGGCTGCGTTCTACATGGTCGGCGATCTCGACTCCGCCATGGCAAAGGCTGAGAAGATGGCCGAAGCCGCGTAAAGGCGGTGTCACCCGGCACCGGGTGTGTGATTAACAGGCGGCGGCGCCATGGCGCCGCGCCCTGAAGAGAAGCCGGAGGGTTAAGGCGTGGCCGACAGCATGAACTTCGAGATCGTGAGCCCGGAGGCGCGCCTCGCCACGATGGAAGCTCAGTCGGTCACGGTGCCGGGTGCTGAGGGCGAGCTGACCGCAATGCCGATGCACGCGCCCTTTCTGACGGCGCTCCGCCCAGGCGTCGTGACGGCCCGGTCGGGTGCCGGCGAGGAGCGGTATGTCGTGACCGGTGGTTTCGTCGAGATCACGAACGAGCAGGTCGGGGTCATCGCGCAGGACGCGGCGAAGGCGGGCGATGTCGACCGGGCCTGGATCGATGTTCGCATCGAAGCGGCCGAGAAGGCGGTCGGGGCCGCGCCGGATGCGCGGCGGACGGCGGAGGCGCAGCGCCTGGCCGATCTTCGCCAGCTTGCGGTGGAGCTGGGCCTCTGAGGTCGCGCCTGGAAGCGGGGATATGGTGCGCTCCCCTGGTGGCGGCGCTGCTCACGGGCTGCAAGCTACCCACGGTGGTGGAGTCCGATGAAGGTGCCGCGCTCCCTGAGAGCGGGCCGATCTCAGTCACGGAAACGCAGCGCGAGGCGCTGAACGGCACCGAGATTGAGATCTTTCTGCGGGACTCCACCCTTAGCCACCGCACCGACGAGATCCGCTGGCACGTCTATCTGGGCCGAGACGGCTCGCTTACCGGCCTTGCGCGTTCGCGCGACGGCAGCCAGGTACAGCGTGCGCGGGGCCGTTGGCAGGTCTCGCCCGAAGGGCTGCTCTGCAGCGAGTGGGATAGCAACTGGGGTGGCGGCGACAGCGGCTGCGCGACCGTCTATCAGTACGGCAGCGACTATGCCTTCGTCCCGCAGGGCGCCGATCCTGACACGCAGGTACGTCGCCGCCGAACGCCGGGCGACAGCGAAGGCGTCCTCTGACAGAGCCTGTGCTCAGCCGGTGCTGAGCAGATCCTCGATCGCAGATGTCACCTGAGACGAGGTCGGCTCGACATTCGTGCCAAAGGCGCCAACGAGCTCACCCTGCGGCCCAACAAGGTACTTGTGGAAGTTCCATCGCGGCGCACGCGACGGCCCGAGCTCTCGTCGGGCCCAGGCATAGAAGGGGTGTGCACCGGTGCCGACGACCGGCGTGATCCCTGCCATGGGAAAGTCGAGCGCGAAATTGACCGAGCAGAACTCCTTCACCGCCGCATCGCTGTCGAGCTCCTGATTGAAATCGTCCGACGGCACCGCCAGCACGACGAGACCCTCGTCGCGATAACGGCTGTAGAGGCTCTGCAGCCCGTCATACTGATAGGTGAAGCCGCAGCGTGACGCGGTGTTGACCACGAGCACAGGTTGCCCGGCATAGTCCATCAGGCGCAGGAGGCCGCCGTCGATGTTCGGGAACGCGAAGTCATGAGCGCTCAGCTCCCCAGCATGCAGCGTGACCGGGCTGACGGCGAGGGCTGCGACAACGGCACGGCGCGTAATCATCCGAAACCTCCCTTGTTCTTGCCCTCAATAGTTATGCGCAACGCGCTAGCGCTCAAGGTTTTCCTGCTGTTCGGGGCTCCGTGTCGCGGCGTGTGAAAGGGCGAACCACGTTGCCCACGCGATGGCCGCCGCGTGACCGATGGCATAGACCGGTGTGAGCGATAGGTCGGCGAGGCTCTGCGTGAGCAGCGGTGCGCCCGACCAGCAGAAGACGAGGGAGAGGCGTCCGCCAAACAGCTTCGCCGCGCCCGCCCGCCAGAGATGGACGAAGGCCACGAGAAGAAGCGCGCATTCGTAGTAGAGCGCGCGTGGCGGCAGGAACGGGAGCACGAGACAAAGAAGGGCGAGGGCGATGTCGGTGTTTGGCGCGCGGCGCCAGACGAGCACCAGCGCGCAGGCCGCCCCGCCGGCAAGGGCTGCGTGGAAGACGAGCGCGGGCGTCTGAGCGAGCCCCCAGCTTCGGGCCATGCCATAGGGGGTGACGATCAGCCCCTCCCAGCCCTCGAGGAGGGCCACATGTTCGGAGAGCTTCGCTGCCAGCGCCTGCCAGTACTCGATCCCGAACATCGCAGTGGCGAGCACCGTGAGTGCCATGGAGGCGGCAGCCGCAGTAATGAAGGTGCGCCATGCCGCGCCGGCTGCAAGCGCCAGTGGAAAAGCGAGGCCAAGCTGTGGCTTCACGGTGAAAGCCGCGATCGCCGTGCCGGCGCCTAGCGCCCTGCCAGCCAGAAGAGCGCCCGTGGCAGCGGCGAGGGCGGCGGCGAGGTGGAGGGAGATGTTGCCGAGTTGAAGCGCCAGCGGCACCGCCGGCGAGGCGAGCACCAGCCAGAGCATTCCGGGCGTCCGCCCGACGATCCCGCGGACAGCCGCTGCGAAGAGGCCGAGGCCGAGTACTAAGAAGAGTCCGAGGGCAAGGGAGAAGGAGAGGGCGCCGAAGGGCAGGGCGAAGAGCAGGAAGGTTGGGGGATAGAGCCAGTCGGCCCTGAGGTTTTCGCCGCCCGGTATCTGCCAGACATCGCCGAGCGTACCGCTGTCGAAGGCCGCCGTCGCATCGCCCGCGAGAGCCAACCCCGCAGCGCGCCAGAAGACCGTGAAATCGGTCGGCCAACTCTCGTAGCCGCGCGTGTTGAGCACGAGCGCGATGGCGAGGAGCCAGACTGCGAGAGCGCCGAGGGAGAGGCAGGCGAGGATCTTCGCCGCCTGCACCAGCCGCGCGCTTGGCAGCAGGGCACCGGGCTCAGGTCTCGGGGGCGGGGTCAATCGCATCGGGGCCGAAGACGCGGGCGAAGATCGTGTCGACCTGCGCCGTATGGTAGCCAAGGTCGAAATTGGCGTCGATCTCCTCCGCGCTCATCGCCGCCGACACTTCCGGGTCGGCCTTTAGCTCCGCCCTGAAGTCCTTGCCTTCCTCCCAGGTTTTCATCGCGTTCCGCTGTACCGCGCGATAGGCGTCCTCTCGGCTGAGGCCGGCCTGGGTGAGGGCAAGGAGGATGCGCTGCGAGTGGACCAGCCCGCGCGTCCGCTCGAGATTGCCGAGCATCGCCTCGGGGTAGACGACGAGGCGCTCGACGACGCCCGTCAGCCGGGCAAGCGCGAAGTCGAGCGTCACGGTCGCGTCCGGCCCGATGTTCCGCTCGACGGAGGAGTGGCTGATATCCCGCTCATGCCAGAGTGCCACGTTCTCCATCGCCGGCACGACATAGGCGCGAACGAGGCGGGCGAGGCCGGTAAGGTTCTCCGTCAGCACCGGGTTGCGCTTGTGCGGCATGGCGGATGAGCCCTTCTGACCGGGCGAGAAATACTCCTCGGCCTCCAGCACCTCCGTCCGCTGCAGGTGCCGGATCTCGGTCGCAAGACGTTCGACGCTGGATGCCACGACGCCGAGGGTGGCAAAGAACATGGCGTGACGGTCGCGCGGGATGACCTGGGTCGAGACGGGCTCGGGTTCGAGGCCCATCTCGCGTGCGACATGTTCCTCGACGCTTGGATGGATATTGGCGAAGGTACCGACCGCGCCCGAGATGGCGCAGGTGGCGATCTCGGCTCGCGCCGCCTGCAGCCGCAGCCGGGCGCGTTGGAACTCCGCGTGATAACCCGCGAGCTTCAGCCCGAAGGTCAGCGGTTCGGCATGGATCCCGTGGCTTCGCCCGATGCAGATCGTGTCCTTGTGCTCGAAGGCGCGGGCGCGCAGCGCGTCGAGCAGCCGGTCCACATCCGCAAGCAGCAGATCCGCCGCCCGGACGAGTTGCAGGTTGAAGCATGTATCGAGGACATCTGAAGACGTCATGCCCTGGTGGACGAAGCGCGCTGGCTCTCCCACATGCTCTGCGAGATGTGTCAGAAAGGCGATGACGTCGTGCTTCACCTCCCGCTCGATCGCGTCGATCCGCTCGACGTCGAATTCCGCGTCCCGCGCAGTCCAGATGGCCTCTGCCGCTTCCCGCGGGATTACGCCGAGCGCGGCCTGTGCGTCGGCCGCATGGGCCTCGATCTCGAACCAGAGGCGGAACTTGGTCTCGGGCGACCAGATGGCGGTCATCTCGGGGCGGCTGTAGCGGGGGATCATCGGGGCCTCGCGCGCGTTTCATCTGGTCGTGGGGCGGCAGGTTGTGGGCGGGTGCGCGCTGAGCTAGCAGGTGCGGCATGAACGAGGCAACCGAACGTTACTTCCGCGGCGGCTGGTCCATGCGCCGGATCATCGAGGATGTCGTGGACGGCGTGATCGGCGAGTTCTGGGGCGAGGCGCAGTTCGAGCCCGATGATGAGGGATTGCTCTGCCGGGAGGAAGGGGTGCTGCGGTTCCGCGGTCAGGACCTGCATGCGGATCGCGGGTCGCTCTGGCGCTTCCCTTCGCCCGGCGAGGTCGAGGTGCGCTACCTTGACGGTCGTCCCTTTCACAGCTTCCCGCTTGCGCGCCCGACGGCCGAACATCTCTGCGGTGACGACATCTATCAGGTGCACTACACGTTCGGCGCGGGTACCTGGAGCAGCGTCTGGTCGGTGTCCGGCCCCAACAAATCCTACCGCATGATGACCGACTACCGTCGCGTCGCAGAAGGGTCGCGGCCGCTGATCCGCCCGCGCGCCGACATGCCTGACAACGCAAGGGGTACCGGCGTAGATCCTGCACTCGCTATAGTTGAAGCACTCGGCTCACGCTAATTCATAGATATTATGATCTTCTAATTATTAATGGATCTTAACTTATTCGCCTAGATTGGGGCGGTTATGCATGCCAGTTCGACCACGGCTCGCCGCATTTCAGGGGCACTAAGGGTACTGGGGATGCTATGATCGATTCGTCGGCGGGTTGTTACTGATTACGGCACTGTGTGTTTGGTAGCCCTTGTTCGCCTTGTCGCCTGCGACGTTCGACACAGCAGATTTGTGGTGGATGGCCTGCGACGCATGCGGGTCGCGGTGCTTCTGGAGGGAACATGAGAGAACTTAAGAGCGGGGCGGTTGCCGCCTTCATCGCGCTTAGCCTCGGTGCAGGGGCGTTGTTCGCGCCGATGGCCAGCGCTCAGGACCGCCCGGAATTTGCCGGTCTGGTCGAGGAGGTCGCGGCGACCGAGCTGCAGGAGTGGATCACCGATCCCATCTTCCTCTACGCGATCCGTGAGCAGAACGAGCGCAACGGGACGCTTCGCCAGGGCAAGATCGACTTTCTCGATCAGGAGTGGCGGGCCGAAAACGGCGCCGGTCCGATGATCTACGATCTGCTCGACCGCCAGGCTTCGGTGATCCTTCGTGACCGTCGCGAGCTTTCGAACGGTGTCATTACCGAGATCATCCTGATGGACCAGTATGGCCTCAACGTTGCCATCTCCGATCCGACCTCGGATTTCTGGCAGGGCGACGAGGCGAAGTATCAGGAGACCTATCTGCTCGGTCAGGGCGCGGTCCATGTCGGCGAGATCGAGTTTGACGACTCAACCCAGCTCTATCAGACCCAGGTCAGCATGACCGTGACCGATCCCGAGAACGGCGATGCGCCGATCGGGGCCGTGACCTTCGGTATCAATCTCGACGTCCTGAAGGCGCAGCTCGCCAACTGAACTCGGCGCCTTCGTGCAAGCTGTCAGGCCGGGCATTGCCCGGCCTTTCCATTTGTTGCGCCGATTTTCCGCACCGTCGCTTTTGTTGTGAATATCATTTACAACATTTTCATTTATTGCTGGCTGTAAACCACAGGTGCAACAGCCCGACCCGGTTTTGGTTTCCGCGGCCCGCTCCCTGTCGCAGGAGGACCGCGGAAGACCGGCGCAACGCGCGCCCGATGAACCGGGAGGGATCGGATGGACATCCACGAATACCAGGCAAAGGAGATCCTTGCAGGCTTCGGCGTGCCCGTGCCGCGGGGCGGCATCGCCTACAGCCCCGAGCAGGCGGGGTATCGGGCGCGGGAGCTTGCGGGGCGGGCCTGGGTCGTCAAGGCGCAGATCCACTCCGGCGGGCGCGGCGAGGCGGGTGGCGTGAAGATCTGCCGGAGCGAGGAAGAGATCGTGGAGGCCTCGCAAGGCATGCTGGGCCGCATGCTCGCGACGCGCCAGACCGGCCCGCGGGGCAAGCTCGTAAGCCGCCTTTATGTCGAGGAGGCGACCGATATCGCGCGCGAGCTCTATCTCGGCTTCGTGCTCGATCGCGCGTCCGAGCGCATTATGGTGGTCGCATCCTCCGAAGGCGGAATGGAGATCGAGGAGCTTTCGGCCGAGAAACCGGAGACGATCCGCCGCCTCTCCATCGATCCCGCGACCGGGCTGCGGGATTTTCAGTCGCGAGAACTGGCTTTTGCCCTAGGCTTCGAGGCGGCGCAGGTCAACGATGCGGTGCGGATCTTCAAGGGCGCATACCGCGCATTCCGGGACCTCGACGCGACCATGGTCGAGATCAATCCGCTCGTCGTGACGGGAGATGGCCGTCTCGTCGCGCTCGACGCCAAGATGAGCTTCGATGACAATGCCATGTTCCGCCGGCCCCAGATCGCGGAGCTGCGCGACAAGAGCCAGGAGGATCCGCGCGAGAGCCATGCCAACGATCGCGGCCTCAACTATGTTGGGCTCGACGGCAATATCGGCTGCATGATCAACGGTGCGGGCCTTGCGATGGCGACGCTCGACATGATCAAGCTGGCAGGTGGGGAGCCTGCGAACTTCCTCGATATCGGCGGCGGTGCCTCGCCCGAGCGCGTGCTGAAGGCGTTCCGCGCGGTGCTGATGGATCCAAAGGTCGAGGTGGTGCTGGTCAACATTTTCGCCGGCATCAACCGCTGTGACTGGGTGGCGGAGGGCGTCGTTCAGGCCTTCGAGAAGCTGGAGCTGCAGTTGCCCGTCGTCGTCCGGCTCGCCGGGACGAACGTCGAAGAGGGTCAGGCGATCATCGCGAATTCGGGCCTGCCCATCGTCACCGCAACCAGTCTGGCGGATGCCGCGCAGAAGGCCGTCGCAGCACTCGCGGCTGCGCCCATGAAGAACGCGAGCTGAGGAGGACATCGATGGCCATTCTGATCGACAGCGAGATCCGGGTCCTTGTGCAAGGCATGTCGGGCCGGCTCGGCAAGTTCCACGCCGAGGATATGATCCGCTACGGCACCAACGTCGTCTCGGGCGTGACGCCGGGCAAGGGCGGCACGACGGTCCTCGAGCGGCCGCAATTCGATACGGTGCGCGCCGCCGTCGAGGCCACAGGTGCCGAGGCGAGCCTTGTTTTCGTGCCGCCCCCCTTCGCGGCCGATGCCATCATGGAGGCGGCGGATGCGGGCATTCGCACCGCCGTCTGCATCACCGATGGGATCCCTGCGCAGGACATGATGCAGGTGAAGCGGTTCCTCCGCCGCTACCGCGAGGACCGGAAGATGCGGCTGATCGGCCCGAACTGCGCCGGGATCATCAGTCCAGGCAAGGGGTTCATGGGCATCATGCCGACCCATATCTACATGCCCGGCCGTGTCGGAATTGTCAGCCGCTCGGGCACGCTCGGCTACGAGGCGGCGAGCCAGATGAAGGCGCTCGGCATTGGCGTCTCGTCCTCGATCGGCATCGGTGGCGATCCGATCAACGGCTCGTCCTTTCGGGATATTCTCGCCCTCTTCGAAGCTGATCCCGAGACGGATGCCGTGATGATGATCGGCGAGATCGGCGGGCCGCAGGAGGCGGAGGCTGCGCGTTGGGCCAAGGACAACATGTCGAAGCCCGTCGCCGCCTATGTTGCGGGCCTCTCAGCCCCGAAGGGCCGGACCATGGGCCATGCGGGCGCTATCATCTCGGCTTTTGGCGAAAGTGCTCAGGAAAAGGTCGAGATCCTTCAGGACTGCGGCATCCGCGTTGCCCCGACGCCCTCGCAGATGGGAGAAACCGTCGCGGCACTTCTAGCCAAGCGCCCGGAGCCTGCCTGAGCCAGCCTGGCATGATCGGTCTTTAGGCCGCGATACCGGGCTCGGTGCTCGACATGATCGCGGCCGGTGCCTCGGCATGACCGGACGCAGGCGCTTCACCGCTGCCTTCATGTCCCGCGTGGAAGAAGGCGTGGAGGACCTCCAGCCGCTCGCTCAGACGCTCGACGTCGCGAGCGGCTTCCGCGCTCGATTGGCCCAGTGATTTGCTCTGGTGATTGACTTCGGAGAGCACGTTCAGCGCGTCGTTGATCTGCGAGATTCCGATCTTCTGCTCGCTCATCGCACCGCTGATCTCGGATGTGAGCTTGGAGGTGCGTCCGATCTCGGGCGCCAATCTGTCGATCTCCCCCTTCGCACGTCCGGCAGCATCGACGGTACGGGTGGCAAGTCGGTCGATCTCGTCGGCAGTTTCTCGTGAATGCTCGGCGAGCTTGCGCACCTGCTGCGCGACGATTGCGAAGCCGCGGCCATGCTCGCCGGCGCGTGCTGCTTCGACTGCCGCGTTCAAGGCCAGGAGATCGGTCTGACGCGCAATCTCCTGGATGAGGTTGACGCGTTGGCTGATCTCGCTCACGGCCTGAGTGGCTTCGGATACCGCTTCCAGGGCATCGGTCGCGCTCGCGGCCGCGGCACCGGCTGTGCGGCTCGTCTCTGCTGCGTTCTCGTCACTCGTCTGCATCGTCTTGTCGAGCTCTTCGACCGACGCTGCCGCAGTGTCCGTCGCTTCCGACTGGCGATGGGAGTGTGTCGCGACATCTGACGCCATGGACGAGAGGGTGCTAGCCTGAACGGACAGATTGCGCACCGCATCGCCCGTCTCGAAGGTCACGCGCCGCAGCTCCGACTGCATACGCTGGAGCGCATGCCCGAGCCGGTCGCGATCCGAGGCGATCGGGATCTTGCCATCCAGTTGACCGCGTGAGACGCGGTCCGCGGCTTCGGCGCTTTGGTGCATGCGCAGCGCCAGATTCTCGAGGCCGGAGACGATCTCGCCAACCTCGTCGCGTCGATGGACAGTTGCAATCTCCGTCTCGCCGTCGACAAGCGCCGCGATCGCACCGCGGACATCCGAAAGCCCTATCATCGCCGAGCGCGCCGCATAGAACACGAGCAGCAGCATGAGAAGCATCGCACCGATACCGCCTGCGCCCTTAAGGATCTTCTGATTGGTCAATGCGGTCTTCTTCGCATCCAGAAAGTCGATGGCCTCGACGATGATCTTCCGCTCGACATCCGCGATCAGGTCAAGGCGTTGAGTTGCCGTGTCGAACCACATCTTTCCGTCGATGCCCTGACCGTTGACCGTCTCGTCGATCGTTGCGAGCACTTTCCGCCACTTCTCGATCTGTTCGACGGCCGCGCCGCGCACCGTCTCACTGAAGAGCTCCCGGTGCTCGACTGACGCGAATGCCCGGAAGCGTCTGATCGCTCCCTGCTCCGAGACGAGCTGGTTATTGTAATCCACGAAGGTCGCGACATCGATGCTTCCCGCCGCCGCCTGGTTGAAGAGAGCGCCACCGAAAGCGCGCTCCAAGCCGCCATGTTCCTTCGCCTCGATGAGCTTCACGGCGGGAAAGAGCCGGTTCGAGATCTCTCGTGTTGGGCTGCGGTCGACCGCGAAAGAGATCACCCCCACGATATCCTTGATGAGGCCCGTATAGGTCGCGATGACCGCCCGGGGATCGGCACTCTGTGCATCGACCTCGTTCCTCATGCCGCCGAGCCCGTCCAATGTGCTGAGAAGCATCCGCAGTTCGGGATCGAGCTGTGGGATCGCCGTGCCGATACCGCTCTGCGAGACGAAGCGCTTGAACTCCTCGGTCTTGCTGTCCACCCGGTTGCGCTGGTCGCGAAGGGCGCGCACGAAGCGGTCTGCATAACTTCCCGTGATCGCACCCAGGCTGCGGCCGCGTTCAATCTGCAGCTCGTGCACAAGGTCGCTCGCGTTGGCCACGAGGCCGACCACGCTGCCACGCTCCGCGAGATCGTTGGCTGTCCCGAGATCTCGTGAGATCAAGATCGCCAGGAAAACAGACGCCGTGACGACCGGCAGCGCCAGAGCCAAAGCCACCTTCGATCTCAGATTCATCGCACGCTCCGTTAGCCAAGCAGGGGCCATCCGCCCCGGCAGAGACGGCGGGAACCTACCAATCCATTCGTTCAAGAAGCGTTGATGGCTGACCCTTTCAGTCGACCAGGGGGTCGCGCGGGTGTGGCGCTCGGGTAGCGCGCCAGCGGTGGAACTCGTCGAGGCTGGAGAAACGGCGCCAGGTCGAGCCGTCGCAAAGCTCGAAGGGTCGATACCCGATCTTGTAATGCATCTTCGGCGAGCCTGCGACCCAGTAGCCGAGATAGACATAAGGAAGCCCCATCTCCGCCGCGATGCGCATATGGTCCATGATCATGAATGCGCCGAGGGACCGGCCCTGCTCACCAGGATCGAAGAACGAATAGACCATGCTCAGCCCGTCGGCGAGCACGTCCGAGAGACAGGCAGCCAGTAGCGGGGGCGCGTCATCCTCGCCGGTCCGGGAGTATTCGATCACGGTCGAATTTACCGGCGTCTCGTCCACCATCGCCGCGTAGTCGAAGGCGTCCATGTCCGCCATGCCGCCATCCGCATGACGCCGGTCAAGATAGCGGCGGAAGAGGCTGAACTGCGCCTCCGTCGCCCAGGCTTCGCAGCTTCGGACGGTAAGGTCGGCGTTGCGCTTCAGGATCCGTTTCTGCGTCTTCGTCGGCCGGAAGCCATCGACGGGGATGCGGATCGACATGCAGGCCGAGCAGCCGACGCAGGCGGGGCGGTAGATCACCGATTGCGAGCGACGGAAACCTTTCAGCGATAGCGCGTTGTTCACGGAGATTGCGTTGGTGCCCTGAAGCGTGGTGAAGACCTTCCGCTCCTCGCGCCCGTCGAGATAGGCACAGGGCTGCGGTGCCGTAAGGTAGAACTGTGCCTTCAGCGCGCTTTCGTGATGCGACATTGCGGCGACCTGCTGACCCTGCGGCTCCAACCCTGTGACTGCACGATAACAGGGATTTGCGCGCTGTCACGGGCTGAGATTCCAGGCGATCACAGCTCCGAGGGTGCTCGTATGGCGTCTCGCCCCACCAAGACGGCCTGCCCTGGCGGCTCGTTAGTCCTCGGGCCGGTTGATCATCACGGTCTGGCAGAGCGCATCCGGGATGGTCTGGCCCCGCGGATTGATGGCGGCCCAGCCGACGCTCGCGATCAGAACGGGCGGCAGGTAGAGCGTCGCGGTGAAGGCGAGGGCGTGGATGAAGGCCGTGCTGCCATCGAGCCGGCTCCCGCGCGCATCGCGGAGCTCGATCCCCATGAGCATCATGCCGAGGGTGGCCGAGCGCTCCATCACCATCGTCGTGCGGTAGACGAGGCCGGTGACGGCGATGGCCGGGATGAGCAGGACAAAACCGATGCCGGCAGTGATCACGCCCACGACGGCGCCAATCATGATCACGCCGATGAGGAGGATCACGATTACCAGAAGATCGACGAAGAACGCCGCGACGCGGCGCGCGCGCACGCCGTGGTAGAATTGACTGTCGGAAACGGGGTCGGGGAAGCTCAGGCTCATATCGTTCCTAGGGGCAGATCGTCGTCAGCTCTTGAGACGCGTCTCGATGCGGCTGGCAGCCTCGGCCAGAAGCTCCGGCGAGGCGTGGTGCGCCATATGGCCGACATTCGGCAGCAGCGTGAGCTGTGCGTTCGGCAGGACCCGGTGGAGCGGCTCGGCCTGGCCGTCCGGCTCGATGAAGTCCGCTGTGCCGTGCACGATCTCGAAGGGCATCTCGAGCGCAGGATAGCCCTCGGCGACATCGAGCAGCACGCGGTTCACGTTCTGCAGGTCCTCCATGTTCGCATAGAGCGTCGTCTCCCGGAGAGCGAGGGCGGCACCGACATAGGAGGCGTAGCCCGGCGGGACGGGCTGCGGGCGGAAGACGCGCTCGAGGAAACGCTCGATACCGCCATTGTCCGCGATGGATTTGAGATACTCCGTATATGCCCAGGTCAGGAGATCGGTGACGCCGAGACGTGCCATCACCCGACCAGCACCCGTGTAGGGCATGGTGACGCCGGAGACCGGAATGACGCCTGTCAGCGTCTCGGGCGCATCGAGCGCCCAGCCCATCGAGACGGCGGCACCGTAGCTGTGGCCGAGGACGATAGGCCGCTCGACGCCAAGGCCCAGCATCGCTTCGCGGATGATGCGGGCCTGCACGCGCGGATCGTCTCCGCCCTCAGCCGGTCGGGTCGAGTAGCCGAAGCCCGGGCGATCGACCGCGATCACCGGGCGTTCCTGGGCGAGCTTGGGCGCGACGGAGAAAGTGAAGTCCCGCAGGTTGCCCGACGCACCATGGATCAGCACCACCGGTGTCCGCCCGGCGCTCGCGCCGTCGAAGCCCGCGCGCCAGACATGCACCGTCTCGTTGCCCGAGGGCACCATCTCGCCCAAGGGCGGGAACGCCGCCTCCGCCTCGTCCTTGGGGTAGGGAGAGGAGCAACCGGCGGCAACGAGCGCAGCGGTGCCCGCCCCTGCCAAGAGCGCACGGCGTGTCATGATCTGACGGCTCATCCAATCCTCGCAACGGCCCTGTCGGATAGGTCAACACATGGGCGCGCAATGGCTGCGGACAAGACCGCGCCGCGTGAGCGGCTGTGTGCCGCTCAGCCCGCGGGGACCTCTGCCGTCGTGCGGCCGATCGAGGCGCGGTCGAAGGGCGTGGACTGGTAGACCTGATTGATCCAGTTGCCGAAGAGGAGGTGCGCATGGCTCCGCCACCGGTTCTCCGGCCGCCGGCTCGGGTCGTCGTCTGGATAGTAGCCCTTGGGTGCCTTGATCGGCTCGCCCCTGGCCACGTCCCGCTCATACTCGGCCGCCAGACTGTCGGTGTCGTATTCGATGTGGTTGAACATGTAGAGCGCCTGGTGCGCCTGGTCCTCGACCAGACAGACGCCCGTATCCGGGGCGCGCATCAGCACTTCGAGCCCCGCATCGCGTGGCAGTTCCGCCTCCCGCACCTCGGTCCAGCGGCTGACCGGCACGGTGAAATCGTCCGAGAAGCCGCGGAGATAGGGCGAGGCGGGGGCGGCGTTCTGATGGCGAAAGCAGCCGAAAGCCTTCTCCGGCAGGGCGTGCTTCGCGACGCCGTGGAAGTGGTGCAGCATCGCCTGCGCGCCCCAGCAGATGGCAAAGACGCTGTGCGCATGGGTCTGCGTCCAGTCGAAGAGCCGGATCAGCTCATCCCAGTAGTCGACCTCCTCGAACTCCAGGAGTTCGATGGGCGCGCCGGTGATGATGACGCCGTCGAAGCGCTCGCCCTGCACCTCGCTGAAGGGGCGATAGAACGCCTCCATATGCTCGCGGCCCGTGTTCTTCGAGACATGGCCGGTCATGCGCACGAGACTGAGCTCGATCTGCAGCGGCGTCGCCCCGATCAGCCGCGCGAACTGCGTCTCGGTCGCGATCTTGTTCGGCATGAGGTTAACGAGCGCGATGTGCAGCGGCCGGATGTCCTGCCGTGCCGCTGCGTCCTCGGACATCACCATCACGCCTTCGCGCGACAGGACGTCGAAAGCAGGCAGGGAGCTTGGCAGCTTGATCGGCATCGTGGCCTCCGCGGCATCTGGGACTGCGGAGATACGGCTGAGCCGCCGGTGGGGCAAGCGTTGCCGTCCGTCGGCATGGGGCCTCGCGCCTCGGAAGGAGGTCACGGCCCCGTGATCGCGCTGGTGCGGCGCAGCATCGCAGGGCTATCTGCTTCGTGAACCAGCCCAACGGAGGAAACCCATGCTTCAGCCCCGCACCAAGGCCCCCGCCCTTAGCGTCCCGCTCGTCGGTGGCGGCACCTACACCCTCGGCGCTGAGAAGCCCGGCACGTTCGATGTAGTCATCTTCTATCGCGGCAAGCACTGCCCGCTCTGCAACAAGTACCTCAACGAGGTGCAGGGGGAGCTGGAGACGGCGGCCGGTCAGGGCATCAACGTCGTCGCCGTCTCGATGGATACGGAGGAGCGCGCGACCGCAGCGGTCGCGGAGTGGGGCGTCGGAAAGCTCCGCGTAGGCTATGGCATGAGCGAGGCGACGGCACGGGAGTGGAGCCTCTACATCTCGTCACGGCGCCCCGGGAGCCAGGAGCCAGCGGTCTTCTCCGAACCCGGTCTGATGGTCGTCGACCCCGAAGGCACACTCTTCTTCGTCCAGGTGCAGAGCGCGCCCTTCACGCGCCCGAACTTCGCCGCGCTGTTGGGTGGGCTGAAGTTCGTGACGGAGAACAACTATCCCGCGCGGGGCGATCTCACGGCAAAGGCGGCCTGAGCCGGATCAGAGCGTGGCGCCGGCGATCTCGATCAGAACCTCCGGCCCATAGCCGCGGATCTCCCGCGTGCCCGCAGGTTTCAGCATGAACTCCTGCACCAGATCCTCGCGCATCGAGCCATGGGCGAGGATCTGCATGGGCTCGGCAAGCGTCTGGAGGCGCGAGGCCATGTTCACCGCTGGGCCGAAGACGTCGTACACATAGCGCTGTAGGCCGACGACGGAGCCGACGGCCGCACCAGTCGCCAACCCTACCCGGGCCCGCCACTGGTGTTGGTGGCTCATGTTCCGCCGCTCGATGTATTTCAGGTACCGCGTCGCACAGCGGGCGATGCAGCGCGCGTGGTCGGGGTTAGAGGCGGGCATGCCCGAGACGGCGAGATACGCGTCCCCGATCGTCTTGATTCGCTCACAGCCGAACTGCTCCGTGATCCGGTCGAAGGCGGTGAAGATGTCGTTGAGCTCGCCCAGCGTCACGGTCGGATCGTTATCCGCTGCGAACTTGGTGAAGCCCACGAAGTCGAGGAAGACGACCGAGACCTCCGGGTAGTGCTGCGGTGTGACGACCCCGTAGGTCTTGAACTCGTCATAGGCGTCGCGCGGCATGATGTTTAGGAGGAGGCGCTCCGCCCGGTCCTTTTCCCGCTCGATCTCTCGCGTGTTCCGCTCCACCATCTTGGCGTAGCTATCGATCATCGCCTCGAGCTCGCGGATCCGGGTGACGTTGGCGGCTTCGATCACCAGGAGCCGCCCCTCCTCGGCCGCTGCGGCCCAGACCGTGATGTCGATGTTGAGACGGCGGCGCTTGCGCTTCACGCCGACCTCCGCGTGGTAGGGAACCCAATCGGCGACCGAGGCGCGCATCGCCTCGATATCGAGTTCCGGCAGCCGGTGGGCTAGAGTGGCGCCTTCCGCACCCTCGGGAGCCGGAAACCACTCACCGAAGGCCGGATTGTCGAACACGACCTCGAGCGTCTCGGTGCGCACCACGGCAACGCCCACGCCCACGTTGGCGAGCAGGCGGTCCCTGATGGCGTCGACGCTCATTCAGCGGCGCCGGCCGGGGGCAGGATGTTGCGCCGATGGCCCTCGACGATATCGATGACGGTTGCGACGTCCGGCTCGGCGAAGCCGTGCTCCTCGAGCGTCTCGCGCAGGAGCATCGCCATCTCGGCGAACTCCTCCTCCGTCAGCCGCAGCGGATGATGGACTTGCCGAAGATGTTCCGGGGAGGAGGACGCTGGGCCGCCAAGAAGCGAGGCGAGGAACTTCGTCTGATGGTCGATCAGCCGATCCATCCGGACGTTCTCGAACCGGTCGCCGATGACGTCGCTGTCCAGAACCTTCTCGTAGAAGGCCAGCACCGCGCGATTGATCGAGGCAAAGCCACCATACTTTTCGTAGATCGACGCCATGCAAGCCTCCACTCATCTGGAAGAGTAGCGAGAGGAAACCTGATCAGCCAGCGGCTTTTGCAGGCATTGGCGCGCTGCGCCGCCGGATCGCCTCGGCGATCAGCGCATCGAAATCCTCGGCTGAGCGGAGCGTTGCGACTTCGGCCGCATCCACCGTCACCCCCCAATGCTCTCCGATGGCGTCGTAGCGCGGCACGCGCTGGTTCAGGAGCGTGCGGAAGCCATGGGCGATGAAGCTGTCCGGATCGACCCGTTGGTCCGCTCTCTCCGCCGTGAAGCCGTGTGCTTCTCGGAACGCGGTCCAGAGCTCGAGGAGTAGCGGTTCCGGGTAGTACATCGGTTTCGGCGCGCGCTCGAACCGGCGGCAGAGCTCCTCCTCGAGCGCTTCGTTCCCGCGGATCTGCACGATCAGCGTCTCTGCGGCGAGGGCCGTGAGCACCGGATCATCCGGGTCGGTCGGATCGACGACCTCGCAGATCGATCCGCCCGTATCGGCCAGGAAGTGTGCGTAGCCGTAGATCGCATCCGCCTTCCCCCGGAAGGACGGCGTGTCGAGAAGCGCCGCGATCTCGGCCTCCCGATGCTGGCGCTGGCGCTTGAGGTATTCGGCGAACGGGATGCCGCCTTTCGCCGGATCGCCCGGTTTGCCGAGATAGGTGCTGAGGGGGGCGAGGTTCTCGAAGGTGATGTTGGAGGCAATGTAGATGCTGTCCGACTTCAGAAGCTCCGCCAGGAACGGTACCTTCATCGCCTGGCGCTTCACATTGTCGGTGATGTGCTCGCCCATGTAGCGGGTGCCGATGCGGTAATCGACGCTGTAATGGAACCAGTCCCCGCTCTCGCGCAGCATCGCGG
Organism: Pseudomonadota bacterium; assembly: GCA_039815685.1. Classification (GTDB taxonomy): domain Bacteria; phylum Pseudomonadota; class Alphaproteobacteria; order Rhodobacterales; family Rhodobacteraceae; genus Thermohalobaculum. The sequence continues at coordinate 315,422 of JBCBYV010000002.1, forward strand.
CCGTACAGGTTTTGCCGAGACCGGACATGCCAACAAGCGCCACGGCCTTGCGTGGTGCGTCGAGATAGGCGTCGGGAGTGGCGTAGATCATGGCGGCGCGCGTCCTCGCTGGCTACCGCTGCGTAGCCGAGCGGATGAGGGTTGCCAAGCATCGCACGGCCCGGCGATAGGAGCGCGTGCTGAAACGACCTTCGCATATCGCCATTCTGGTCATTGGCGTCGCCTTGAACGGCGCTCCCAAGGCGGAAGTGCCCGAGATCGCACCCTATACGATCGTCAACGGCCGCTCGATCCCGCAGAGCCTGACCGGCGCGCGGGGGAACGCGGCCGAGGGACTACGGCTCTACCTCGACCATGTCCGCTCAGGTTGTCAGGCGTGCCATGGCATCCCCGATGCGCCCGGCACGCGCGGGCATCCGGGCCGGGGTGGCGCGGCACCGCCCGCGGAGGGCGTCCCCGGGCTCGACCGTGTGGGCGCCCGGCTCTCTCCCGGCGCTATCCGGCTCTGGCTCGTGCTGCCCGATCTTCTCGGGCAACCGGGCGCGATGCCGTCGGTCTACGCGGCTGGCCAGCGCACGGACCCGGCCGACCCGCTCCATGGCGGACCGCGGCTCACCGCGCAGCAAGTCGAGGATCTCGTCGCCTGGCTCTCGGGCCTCACGGGCTTTGAATGAGGGCCTGATTGTTTCGCCCGTCCCACGGAAACGTGTGTGGTGTCGTCATACGAAACTCAGACTCAGGGTTTAAGCCAACTCTCTCATCGCGTACGTGAAAGAGCCGGACAACGAAGTGGCACGAGGGGCAGCGTGGAGATCGGCATCGTAACGGCGTTTCTGGGCGGGCTCATCAGCTTCCTCAGCCCTTGCGTGCTGCCGCTGGCGCCGCCCTATCTGGCGTATCTCGGCGGCACGACGCTCGACCAGATTGCGCCGGAGCGGGAGGACCGCGACAGCGCGGAGGACCGCGCGCTCCGCCGTCGCGTCTTTCTCTGCGCCTGTGCCTTCGTCCTCGGTCTCGGCACCGTCTTCGTGCTCCTTGGCATGGGCGCCTCCGCGCTCGGTCAGACCATGCTGCGCTACAAGGACACGCTGGCGCAGGTGTCTGGCGGCGTGATCATGCTGCTTGGCCTGCACTTTCTCGGCATCCTCCGCCTGCCGTTCCTCGGCCGTGAAGCGCGGTTCGAGGGTCCGGCCAAGGCGGGCAATCTCGGCACGAGCTACGTGATCGGCGTGGCCTTCGCTTTCGGCTGGACGCCTTGCATCGGTCCGATCCTCGCCTCGATCCTGACCCTTGCAGCCCAGCAGGAGACGCTGACGGCCGGCACCGCGCTGCTCGCGGTCTATGCGGCGGGGCTTGGGCTGCCCTTCATTGTCGCGGCGCTCTTCATCGGGCCCTTCATGCGTTGGGCCAAAGGCTTCCGCAAACACATGGGCACGGTCGAGAAATCCATGGGCGGCCTCCTCATCGTCGTCGGCCTGATGATCATGACCGGTGAGTTCGAGCGGCTCGCCTACTGGATGCTCGAGACCTTCCCCGTGCTCGCGACGCTCGGCTAAGGCAGCGTCCGACCTCACAGAACCTGCCGAACGATCCTGTCATCCTCCGGTCTGACCGGGGATCCAACACGAGAACCCAGTGGTTCGGTCGAGACACTTGATACCGTCGTTGCCGGACTTGATCCGGCACTCCAGCTTACGGCCAGGCGCTTGGACTGCGTTGGTTTTCTGGACCGCCGCGTCGAGCCCAGAGATGATGTTGAGCGATCTCTTCCGTCTCGACCCTGCCGTTAGGGTCGGCGGAGGGTCTCGAACACATAGACGCGGATGGCGCTGGCGAGTGGGATCTCGGGGTCCCGCGCTGCGTCGATCTCGGCCGCGAGGGCGTTGAAGCTGAGGTTGCGGGTGCGCGCGATCTCCCGAAATCCCTGCCAGAAGGGCTCCTCCAGCGTCACGGAACTGCGGTGGCCCTTGATCGTCAGGCTGCGTTTGACGGGCGGATGCCGCCCCGGAGGCCAGGCGCGCTCGGGATGGGGCGGAGTCTCCGGCGTTGCGGGCGGGACTGCAGGCGGGACTGCGCTCACGCCGCGCTGCTATTCCGTCTTGTCGAGCCGATGCGCCGCGTGCTCGCGCTCCGCCTTCTCGCGGCGGGCATCGTCGAGGCGCGTGACCGATTTCGTCTGCCCATGACGTGCTGCGTTCTCGTCGGCCCGCTGGCGCGCTGCCGCGCGACTGAGAGCTTTCCGCCTCTGGCGCAGATTGATCACGTCACCGGGCATGGGCGCCTCCCTCGGCCTTTTGTGAATGCTGGCCGAATTCGGCGCGGCTGAAAAGGCCCTATCGCATCAGCGAGATCATCCGTGCCCAAGGTGTCGCGCAGGTTAACGTAACGTTCGAGGTGCGTCTGCTGCGCCGCACGCGGCGTCGCTCACGCCGCTTAGGATCAGTCCGCGAGGGCGAGGGCCGAGAGCTCCGCGAACAGGGTCTCGCGCGTCGCTGCCTCGATGCAGTGAGGGGCAAGCGCCTCGTCGAAACGCGCCCGGTCATCGACCCGGCCGCCTGTGCGAAGGGTGCCCGCGATCGCGTCCAGGATCTCGGCGCCGAGGGTGATGAGCCGGGGGCGGATCTCCGATTTCAGGTCAGGCGGATTTGTCGGCCGCTCCGCCTCGCCCTGCTCCCATCGCGCGATCGCGCAGCGCTGGATATCCTTCGCCGCCTCGATCTGCGCGGCGAAGAAGGCGGTGGCCAGCGATCGGTCCAGCCCTTCGGCCGCCGCACGCTCACCTGCTGCTTCGAGGACGACCTTCTCGCGCTCCTTGTCCTCCACCGGCACGCCCCGAGCATCTTTCCAGGCCGCCACATCCTCCATCACGGCAAGCCGTGCGCCGATCAGCGTGTAGACGTCGGCTTTGGCTGGAAGGCTCGCGACCGCGAGCAGCACTGCAAGGAGAAGCCCCTTCATGCCGAAGATCCCCTCTCGCGCCGCCAAAGCGCGAGCATTTCCGTCACGAGCACGCCGTCGATGGTCATACCGTCGAGCTGACAGTCCTCGATCCGCGCGCCGGAGAGGTCTGCATCGCGTATGAGCATGTCTTTCGCCTTCACGCCCTCGATGCCGAGACCGTCGAGCGTGGCGCTGGTGATCGACACCTCCGAGAGGTTCACGTTGCGGAGCTTCGCCTTTGCAAGGTTCGCGTTCTCAACCATCGCGCCCGTCAGATTGACGTCGTCGAGCCGAGCCCCCTCGAGGTTCACGTCGTTGAACGTCGCGCTGGCTAAGTTGGTGTCCTTGAAGCGTGCGCCCTTCAGCACCGCCCAGAAGGTCGCCCCCTCGAGATTCACGCCTCTGAAATCCACCGCCGCCATGTCGGCACGCGCGAATACTTCGCCTTGCAGCTGCGGGCCGTCGAAGGGGTTATCGCTCATGGGCGCATCGTCCGGTCACTTCGGGCCGATCATTTTCTCCGGGCGGACCACGCGGTCGAAGGTCGCCTCGTCGCAGAAGCCGAGCTTGACCACCTCCTCGCGCAGCGTCGTGCCGTTCTTGTGCGCGGTCTTCGCCACGGTCGTCGCGTTGTCGTAGCCGATCTCGGGGGCCAGCGCTGTCACCAGCATCAGGCTCTCGTTCATGAGCTTGGTGATGCGCTCCTCGTTCGCCGCGATCCCGTCGACGCAGTTATCCGTGAACGCAACCGCCGCATCGCCCAGAAGCTGCATCGACTGGAGGAGGTTGTAGATCATCATCGGCTTGAAGACGTTGAGCTCGAAATGGCCCTGACTGCCCGCAAAGCCGATGGCCGCGTCGTTGCCCATCACATGCGCGCAGACCTGGGTCAGCGCCTCACACTGGGTCGGGTTGACCTTGCCGGGCATGATCGAGGAGCCGGGCTCGTTCTCCGGCAGGCTGAGCTCGCCGAGGCCGCAGCGCGGGCCCGAGCCGAGGAAGCGGATGTCGTTGGCAATCTTGAAGAGGCTGGCGGCCACCGTCTTGAGCGCGCCGGACATCTCGACGACTGCATCGTGTGCTGCCAGCGCCTCGAACTTGTTGGGTGCGGTCTCGAAGGGGAGGCCGGTGATCTCGCTGATCTTCTCCGCCACTTTCTCGTCGAAGCCGGGTTTGGTGTTGAGGCCCGTGCCGACCGCCGTGCCGCCCTGGGCGAGGAAGTAGATGTTGTCGAGAGCCTGATCGACGCGCACGATTCCCTGGCGCACCTGATGGGCGTAGCCGCCGAACTCCTGGCCGAGCGTGAGGGGTGTCGCGTCCTGCGTATGCGTGCGCCCTATCTTGATGATCTTGGCAAACGCCTCGGCCTTCGCCTCCAGCGAATCGCCGAGCTTGGTGAGCCCCGGGATCAGCACCGCATGTGCGGTCATGGCGGCGGCGATGTGCATCGCGGTCGGGAAGGTGTCGTTTGAGCTTTGCGAGCGGTTGACGTGGTCGTTGGGATGGACCGGCGACTTAGAGCCCATCTCGCCGCCCAGGATCTCGATCGCGCGGTTCGAGATCACCTCGTTGGCGTTCATGTTTGATTGGGTGCCCGAGCCCGTCTGCCACACGACCAGCGGGAAGTGGTCATCGAGCTTTCCGTCCACGACCTCCTGCGCGGCCTTCACGATGGCCTGGCCGAGTTCGCGCTCGAGCTTTCCTTGCGCCATGTTCGCCTCCGCCGCCGCACGCTTGATGACGCCGAGGGCGCGGACGATGGCGATGGGCTGCTTCTCCCAGCCGATGGGGAAGTTGGCGATGGAGCGCTGGGTCTGGGCGCCCCAGTAGCGGTCGGCGGGAACCTCGATGTGCCCGAAGCTGTCGGTCTCGGTGCGCTTGGCGCTCATGGCCGCTCTCCCCTTGTCTGCTCGGAGGCCCCTCTTAGCGAGGCGCGCGGCCCGGGCCAATGGGTGGCGGCGCATGTCGATCACTCGCCTCTGAACGCGCCGGTGGAACGTCCCGGGAAATCCGCATTCGCTGCGACGACGCCCGTGCTTTCGCCGTGGGTTTCGCTAGAGAGGGCGTCCGCGGGTGCAGGGTGCCCGATCCGTTCACATGTTCAGAAGACTGATCGAGATGCAGTGGATACTTCAGGAGTTCGAGGACACAACGAAGCTTGCCGCCGCGCTGGACCGGCTCGGCATCGGCTACAGCTGGCACAAGGTGGTGCCGTTCGTCGGCGATCTCTCGCCCGAACCCGAGATCCCGGATCCGAATGCGGTCGTGCTCTTCGGCTCCTACACGCTCTGGCGCTATGCCGAGGCGCGCGCTCTCAAGCCCGGCGTCTTCCGCATTCGTCCCTTCGTGCGGGAGGAGGCCTGGCAGCCCTACCTTCTCAACGGTGCCGACGCGCTCTTTCTCACCCTGCGGGACGTTCCGGCGAAGCTCGTCGATGACGGGAGCGACTGGTTCATCCGGCCGGTCGAAGACAGCAAGGAGGAGCCGGGGCGCGTCCGCTCCACCGGCGATATCATCCGGCTGGCGGAGAAGGTGACGGCGCTCTCGGAGGATGAAATCCCGAAGGGCTCGCTCCGGCACGACACGCTTCTGATGCTCACGCCACCCGTCTGCATCCTGAAGGAATGGCGGGTCTGGGTCGTGCGCGACGAGGTGGTCACCTGGTCGCTCTACAAGGAGGGGGCTCGCGTCGTTTACCGCAGCGAGATCGATGACGATGCACTCGCCTTCGCGCGGCGCATGGTGGCGGCGAACCCCGGCTATGCGGAGGCCTATGTCATCGACATCTGCCAGGCCGAGGACGGGCTGCGGCTGCTCGAGACCAACTGCATCAACGCTGCGGGCTTCTACGAAGCGGATCTGCTCCGCCTCGCCGATGCCGTGAATCGGCTCGGCGGCGAATAGGCGGGTTTGTCAGAGGGTTCGACGATTCCGCATCACCCTCTGAAGACCGGACCGAGGGGGCCGAGGCGCAGGCCCGGGCGGAGGTGGCGGTAGGGGATCGTGTCGAGCCGGCATGCGAAGCCGCCCGGGGCTTCGGCCACGAGCACGGCCTCGGCGATGGGCTCGAAATCCGCGCGGAAATGCACCGTGCTCTTGACCGCGAGGATGCGGGCGGCGCGGGGGTCGAGGCCGATATGGGTGAAGATTGCGCGGTCGAGGCACTGGCTTCGCCATGAGCCGACCACGACGCGGACGCCGGCCGTCCCACCGAGCACGCGGAGGACTGTTGTTGGGCCGAGGACCGCCTTGCCCCCGCCATAGACCTCGCCCGTAAAGTGGCACTCCCCGTTGCCGAGCGTCTCGACCATAAAGCGTCCCTCGAAGGGTGCGTCGCCCGCGACGCCTGAGCGGCCGCCGAGCGCGTCCTCGATGGTCGCACCCACGCCTGCTTCATGGGCGCGTGCGGCCATGATCGGGTCGTTGAGAAGGGCGAGGAGCGCGTCCTCCGCCCCGCCCTCCACCAGCGCGCGCAGAACGCCCGTCGTGTCCGAAGTCGCGCCGGCACCTGGATTATCCTGAACGTCCGCAATGACGACCGGGCGACCCATCGGCATGGACATCGCCTTCGCGACCGCGGCTTCCGGGCTCAGCATCGTCGTGTCGAACTGCGGCTCCGCTGCGATCAGCGCTGCGAGGAGACGATCCGCCGCCTCGTCTGCCGTCCTCTGATCCGGTCCGTAGGCGAGGATGGCCGGACCCGTGTAGGGCGTGTCGGCGGCGGTGAAGCCGAGCGCGAGTTCGGCATGGGTGCCGGGGGCTGAGGCTGCGACGTCGCGATAGAGGCTGGCCAACGGTTCGTGCGCCGTCTGCTGGGCATGGGTGGACAGCAGGAACGGCGCGCTTCGGCGCGCTGCTGCCGGTGGTCCCTCGGCCATGCAGCGGCGGAGGAGCGGCAGGGCGCGTGCGCCGGTCTCCGCCATGTCAAGATGAGGATAGGTGCGATAGACGGTGATTATACTTGTTAGGTCAACGAGTTGCTGGCTGATATTGGCGTGCAGATCAAGGCTGGCGGCGATGGGTAGGTCAGGACCGAGAGCCGTCCGCACCCGTTCGAGGAGAGCGCCCTCGCCGTCGTCATGGGCCTCGGTCACCATCGCGCCGTGGAGGTCGAGGTAGAGGGCGTCGATGGGACCTGCGGCAGAGAGCAGGGCGAGAAGGCGGGCGGTGATGGTCTCGAAGGCCTCCGTCGTCACATGCGCGGCCGGCTCCGCTGCGCACCAGAGGAGGGGGACGAGGTCGATGTCGCCCGCCCTCTCGGCCGCATCGACGAAGCCAGCGGTGGGGAGGTTGAGGCCGCGCGTGCCCGTTATGACCCTCGGCCCCTCCAGCAAACCGGGCCAGCTGTCGGCTTCCTCGAACTCGCGCAGTCCTGCGCGCATCGGCGCGAAGGTATTGGTTTCATGCTGAAAACCGGCGACGGCGATCCGCGGCATCAGGCGCCCTTCGTGGCGGACTGAGTTGCGGGGCGGAGGCGGTGGGCGTGGAGGTGGCGGTAGTGGGGCAGGCAACGCGCGTGGACCTCCTGCACCCGCTCGGGCATCTCGGCGATGTCGATATAGGTGCGCGGTTGCGGCTTCAGACCGTCGGAGTTTCGGAGATTGGCGTGGAAGCTGCCGCCGTCCCACCAGCTCACCTCGTCCCGGGCGCCGGGCTCCCAGGTGAGGGCGGCGGGCAGGAAGGGGATGCCGACGGCGTTGCACCAGGCCTCGACGACGCCTGCCGGATCTTCCAAGAGATCGTCGCTGTCGATGACCGGCGGCGCCTTCCCGTCCTGCTCCGCGATCAGGTCGAAGAGCCGGCGCTGCTCGGTGAAGCCCACCTCTTTCTCGTGGAAATCCGGCCACTTAGCATGGATCGAAGTGATGGTCTTGGCCGGGTCGCGGATCAGGAAGGAGTGGGTGAAGAGACTGAGGAACGCCCCGTCCCAGTAGTGGTCGAGATAGTGGGGAAAGTCCTTGGTGAAGACCGGCCGCTCCGTCGCTGCCGCGCGCAACGTCGCCTCCACGCTCTCTAGGGTGAGCCCGGGCGTCCGCAGGCTATCGGGCGTTGCCCGGGGCCAAAGGGGGGCCTCGCCTTGATACCACGCCTCGCCGAAGGGTTCGTGGAAGCAGGTCATATCGCCACGCTGGCGCATCATCCACTCGAAGGCGGTGGAGGTGGAGCGGGGTACGGCCCAGAGGGCCACGATCGGGTGCATCAAAAAGCTCCGAGGCTGGAGAGCAATTGGCCGTGGCGACGGCTGGCATTGCCGGGCGGGGCGACGCCGAGGGTCTTGAAGAGCTGCCAGTAGAGGGCCGTGTCCGACGAGACGATGGGCTTTCCGACAAGGGCTTCGAGGTGGCGTTCGATGGAGACCATGCGTTCGGGCAGGCCATCGGCGTTCCGGAAGTTGGGCATGCCATTCACGACGTAGGCATCGGCATTCGGGGCGCGCTCGGCGAGGCGCTGCATAGAGCGGGCCGCCATCTCGCCCGGGAAGATCCAGGTGAGGGCGTTCACCTCCTCCTGACTTTCGTAGAGGCCAAGATCGACGAAGTTGCCGACCGCGACGAGGTCGAACCCTGCCTCCTGCAGGAACCGCGCGATCCCGTCCCGCCAGTCCGGCCAGTAATAGACCGAGTTGAGGGCGATGCGCTCGGCGCCGAGCGCGCGCAACCCCTCGACGAGGCACCAGCCGGCCATGTGAAAGGGCGTCTCGTAGGTCTCGCTCACGCGCGCCTGAAAAGCTTCGATCTCGGCCGGGGTACGCCCGCCCGCATGGACCCAGTTGGTGCCGACCTGCCCGCAGGCCGAGGCGCCGCTATTGGCCATGCATTCGACGAACTCCTCGAGGAGGCCGAAGTTCTTCGCGCGCTGGCCGAGCTCGTGCGCGTAGGCCGGCACATGGAGGAGGCGGCCATGCACGCCGATGGTGGGCGGCGCGATGCGGAGGAAGTCGCTCGGTGCGGCATCGAAGTCGTGCGGCGGCCCGGTGAAGCCCACCTGATGCGGGAAGAGCAGATTGCTCGCGTCCTTCCAGCGTTCGGGCTTCGCGTAGGGGAGGGTGGGGCTCTCGGTCTCAGGCATCGGCGATCCTCGTTCGTCTCGACCGATCTTGCCGCGCGATGGACGGCCCGGCTCGCCCGTAGCGCTGGTCCGATGTCGCTTTTGGCGCGCATGGGGTGGGGCGAGCGCCCGGTCGAGGCGGTCATCCCGGTCATGATGGCGCGGGCGAGGTCGATGCTGGTCGGGGTATGGTCCACGTTCTCCGGCGCGCGGGCTTCTGTTCACGATTGATTTGAACGGATTGTGCGGCTTCGTGTCGGCACGTGAGGGGCTGCGCGGTGCTATGGTCGTGTTCCGAACGCGGGCCGGCGCCACTTAACGAAGCTCATGCACCGCAACAGCCGCAGGACGTCCGCGATGCCTCCACCGAGCACGAGCCTGCCTCTCGCGGAGCAACGAGGCGCGACTGTCGCGACGCTGCCGGTTGCTGGGCCGTTCGACGATCTGATATTTCCGAGGCCAGAGCCCGGTGCGGAGTTGCGTGCACCACTCCGCGAGCGGCTGGAGCGGCATGGTCAGTTCGGCGCGGGTCAGCTTGCGGGGCGTCTCTTTCCCATCGCCTGCGTGGCGCTCGAGGTGACGCAGCGCTGCAATCTCGACTGCACGCTCTGCTACCTCTCCGATCTGGCGGAGGTGGTGCCGGATGTGCCGCTCGAGACGCTGCTCGCGCGGGTCGACGAGATCCATGCGCGGTTCGGGGCGAACACCAATATCCAGGTGACGGGGGGCGATCCGACGCTGCGCCCGATTGCGGATCTCGAGGTCATCGTGGCGCGGATCAGGGTGCTTGGCATGCGCTCCGCGCTCTTCACCAACGGGATCAAGGCCGATCGGGGCATGCTGGAGCGGCTGGCGGCTGCCGGGCTCAACGATGTGTCCTTTCATGTGGACACGACCCAGAACCGGCGCGGCTATGACGACGAGGTATCGCTCAATGAGGTGCGTGCCGCCTATCTCGACCGGGCCGCGGGGCTGGGGCTGCGGGTGAACTTCAACACCACGCTCTATGCCGGCAATCTGGGGGAGATACCGGCGCTCCTACGCTGGTTCGTCGCGCATGCGCGCGCGATCAATCTCGTCTCCTTCCAGATGCAGGCCGAGACCGGGCGCGGCACGGCCGGCGGACGGGCGGAGAGTGTGACGCGCGAGGGCCTTGTTGCGATGATCGACGAGGCGACTGCGGGGGCCGCGGATTTCGATGTGTTCGCCATCGGGCACCGGGACTGCAACCTGCACAGCTCCGTGCTGGTGGCGGGGGGGCGGCAGGCGCCGCTCTATGGCGACGCAGGGTTCTTTCGCGCGCTTTTCGCGGAGCTTGCCGAGGAGGCTGCACGTACGGGCGCGGATTGGAACGATGATCGCACGACGCTGGGGCGGGCGCTTTGGTCGGTTGCACGGCGTCCCGCGCTTTGGCCTGGGGGGCTGCGGGCGTTGAGGGCGAGCGTGCTGCCGCTTCTGCCCGCGATCCTGCGGGGACATCGGCCCCACCGGCTCAGCTTCTTCGTGCACAACTTCATGGCGGCCGAGGCGCTGGACCATGCGCGGTGCGAGAGCTGCGTCTTCATGACGATGACCGAGAAAGGGCCCTTGGCGATGTGCGCGATGAATGCCGACCGCGATGCCTATCTCATGACCGATCTCACGCCAGAAGCGCGGGCGCGACGGCGGGCGAGCCTTGCCTTCAAGGAGCTGAAGGGGCGGCTGCGGGCGCGCGCGGCCGAGGCGCGGCAGAGCCGCCCTGCGCGGCGGGGGGCGGCGTGATGGCTGCGCGTCCGTGGATTGCGCGCGCGGCCGGATGCGTGGCGCTTGCAGCGCTCGGTGCCTGCACCTCGATCGAGCGCGCGACCCTGCCGCCGCCGGTGGTGACGGATGAGGGGTGGCGCGCTTTCACGGAAGGGTCGGCCCGGACGGTCGACCACGGCGCCTGGGACCGGTTCCTGGCCGCCTATCGCAGCGTCGATGCTGCCGGGATCGCGCGGCTCGACTATGCGGCCGTGACGCCCGAGGACCATGAGGCGCTGAAGACCTATATCGCGGCGCTGGGCCAGGAGGATGTGGCAGCGCTCGACCGCCCGGCGCAGCTTGCCTACTGGATCAATCTATACAACGCGGTGACGGTCGATCTCGTGCTCGACGCCTATCCGGTGGGGAGCATCCGGTCGGTGGGCGGCGGGCTCTTGCCGACCGGGCCATGGGGCGCGGCGGTTGTGACGGTGGGGGGCAAACCGCTCAGCCTCAACGATATCGAGCATGCCATCGTGCGCCCGATCTGGCGCGATGCGCGGGTGCATTATGCCTTCAACTGCGCGGCCGCCGGGTGTCCGAACCTCGCCGAGGTCGCCTATCGCGGTGCGACGGTGGATGCGGTGCTGGAGGCGAATGCGCGGGCCTATGTCAACGACCCGCGCGGCTTTCGCGACGAGGACGGCCGGCTGGTCGCCTCGAAGATCTATGCCTGGTTTCGCGAGGATTTCGGCGATGACGATGCGGGCATCCTGAGCCATGCGAGGCGCTATGCCGGTGCTGGTCTCGCCGAGCGGCTGGACGGGGCCGAGCGGATCGACAGCTACGAGTATGACTGGGCGCTGAACGACAGCGGCAGGTGATCCCCCGGTCGTGCCGGGGGATCGATTGAGCGCTGGTCTTCTCAGTTCGTCCAGAGGGCCGTGCCCGGGTGGAACTGCGACCAGGCGAACCAGAAGGCCTCGTGGCTGCCGAGGTCGGCGCCGTCCTTGTCCACCGCCTTGATACCGCCGGCCTCGAGTTCCAGGCGGACATTCTCGTAACCGATCTCGGCGCCTTCCTTTAGGGCGAGGAAGGCGGTGCTGCGCTGGAAGGCGACGGGCTTGCCCGAGGCGGTGATGACGCCGATCACATCCTCATGCACCGAGAGGCGCGGATCGACATCGCCCACGGGGAAGATCGGCCCGTTGGCGTCGCGCCCGTTGCGGAAATCGAAGTCGCGGCCGAGGGCGAGCGCCTCGACGAGCACCGTCGTCTCTGGGTGCAGCTCCTTCCAGGTGCCCCAGTCGGTGGTGATCACGGTCGCCTGCTCGAGATGGACGCCCTTCTCGGCGAGCGGCCCGGTCACCGCCTTGCCGAGGAAGGTGTCGAAGACGGAGTAGGTGTTGAGGTCGTACATGACCTTGTTCGAGCGGCTGAGCAGCCCCGAGGTGCGCAGGATCGGGCGCTCGACCCCGTTGGGCAACTCGTCCGTGTAGAAGGCTTGTGCCGCGCCGCAGAGGGTGCAGTAGGGGATGCCGAGATCCCGCCCGCCGAGCGTGTCGTTCACCATCTCGCGCACTTCCATGATGCGCCGCGGATAGGCCCGGTACTCACCGTTCACCTCGACGCCGAAGACGATGTCCTCGTCCTTGAGCCAGGTTGCGTCCTCGGCGCTGGTGACTTCCGGGTTGTCGGCGGCGGGGATGCAGTTGCAGGGCTCGTCGGTCTGGTCGTAGGCGCGGTCGTCGATGGGCACGCCGCCCCAGGAGACGAGGCGCCAATCGATCTCGCCCTCCACAAAGATGCGGTCCCAGCCGGGCACGAAATTGGTGAAGACTGCCCGTTTCGCTTCGAGGTAGCCGGGATAGGAAGGGATGTCCCAGGCGAGGAGGTAGTCCGTCACCTCGCCCCAGCGCCGCGGGGTCTTGAGCTCGACCTCGAGGAGCTTGGCGGCCGCGTCGGCCAGCGCGTCGTCGAAGCTCTGGCGCCAGGTGAAGCGCATCATGTCGCTGATGATCCAGACGAGGCGCGGATCCTCGGAGGCGGCGATCTTCTCGAGCGCCTCGCGCTGATCCGGGCCCCAGAGTGATTGTGTGACGCTGTCGATGAAGACGACGCGTACTGCGTCCTCGAGCTCGGGCGAGAGCGGCCCGGAGGGGGAAGCCGGCGGCTGGCCGAACTGCTCGATCACGTATTCCGGCAGGGGGGACCGCTCATCTGCCTTGAGTGCGCCCATATGCATGAGGGGCAGGGCGGCGAGCGAGGCCGCTATGAGAATACCGAGCGATGTCTTGCGGCGTCGTTGCATGGTGGTTGGGCTCCCCTTGGTTCTTGTCGTCGGTGGCGCGGCGGCGCGCGATCGGGCGGCGGTTGCTTCGGTGCAGGCGCGCCGGAAGCACCCACGCGGATGGGTGAAACCGGCAAAGCATCGAGCGATAGATCTGAGGTGTCGGCGCATAGTGCCAATCACGATCGGATCAGCATTCGGTGAGAACGGCCGGTGTGCGGACCCCGCGTCGGACCATCGTCGCGGCTCTTGGGGTAGGTTGGGCGCCGAGACATTGGCGCCGCGAGCCGGGCCATTCGGATCGGTTGGTCTGGGCGTGGGAGCGGTCGGGGAGGCAGCGGAGTGTCAGGATTTCCGGAAGCGGTCGAGGCTCACGATGTCGGCCGAGGCCCCTTCCGGCCTGGACTGCGGGCCCCCGCCGGGGCCGCCATCGGGATCGTCCTCAGGCCCTTGATCCTCGGCCTCGGCCCGTTCGTCCTCGGCGAGATGGGGTCCGGCGTTGAACTCCGACATATCGGCGCCCTCGTCGTCCTGATCGTCGAATTTGAGGCCGAACTTGACGCTGGGATCGATAAAGGTCTTCACCGCCTCGAAGGGGATCACCAGCGTCTCGGGCTGGTCGGCGAAATTGAGCGTGACGCGGAAGCGGTCGGCCATCACGGCGAGATCCTCGTACCACTCCTGCAGCACGATCATCATCTCGCTCGGATAGCGCTCCTTGAGATAGGCGGGCATGTCGACGCCCGGGTGCTGGGTCTCGAAGGTGATGTAGAAGTGGTGGCCCGCCCCGAGCCCCTCGCGCGCGACCTGTCCCAGCACCTCGGCCATCACGGAGCGCATCGCGCGCTCCATGTAGCGGCCGTAGTTGATGCTGGTCGGGTCGGTCATGCGGCCTCCTGTCGGCGCCAGACCTTAACCGATTCTGATTGTCTTGAAAGTGCGTTCGCGGGCCACTGCGGCACACGGATCGGTGCGGGCGGCGAGGGAGGAAGTGCAGGCTTCTGTTGCCAGGTGCCTGCGAACCCCGCCTGAAGCTGCTAGGCCTCAGGGCTTAGGTTTCGGTGTGTCCGACCGCTTACGCGGCCATCGCCACCGGAGCACGGTTGTCATTGGCAACTGTACTTTGCGGACCGATAACGGTGGTACCTCACCGAGCGAAAGCCACGCCTTTACACGTCTGTCGATCCTGTTTCGGCCCCATCGCCCGC
>JBCBYV010000059.1:0-5209 GCA_039815685.1 Pseudomonadota bacterium
CGGTTCTCCCGTTCCAGCGCCTTCATGCGCTCAGCCAGCTCGGTGGTGACGCCAGCCCGCCGGCCGCTGTCGACCTCAGCCCGCTTGACCCATTCGTTCAGCGTCTGCGCCGAGCAGCCGATCTTCGGCGCGATCGCCACTATCGCCGCCCACCGGGAACCACGCTCCACCTCGCCGTCCAGGACCAAGCGAACCGCGCGCTCGCGTATTTCAGGGGAAAACTTGTTCGTCGTCTTGCTCATGGCGCTCCATCCTACTCAGAAGTTGAAGCCTCCGGCAGACCCGGCGCGGTTCAGGAGCGTGCGCAGGTCCTGGCTCTACTCAGACTTCACTTGGACCGCCTTGATCCAGCCCGAGCGCATCAGGTGAGCGAGCGATCCCGCGTCGTTCCGGTCGTTCTTGATGCGCGTCATCGCCAGTATCGCCGCCTTGGCGTCGCGCGCCTCGATGCAGACCGCGGGCAGTCGTTGGTGACCCTCAGGCCGGAGACGAGCCACGTGGACGGCGGGCCGTCGCTAGGCTGACCCGTTCGCGCTCGCCATCCACGGCCTGGAGCGGCTCGGTGATGGCGTCCAGTTCAGAGAGGGCCTTGGCCTCCAGAACCGTCGCGTCGTTCTCACCGACAACGCAGAGGCTCATCACCTTAAGCGAAACATCCAGTCCAGCGTGCAGTTTGCGCATCTTCGCCTCCTTGCCAGCAACACCATGCTGGTAACGCAACTACCGGCGCGGCTGGGTGCGAACCCCGACTACACCATCTGAACGAGACGCTGTTTTTCACTCTCGATGCGGCGCGTCAGCACCTCGCCGGATTGGTTGCCCACTACAAAGACCGCCGGCCGCATTCTGCGATCGGCTTCTGGATCCTGCGGAGAGACAGCGCCAGAGTGAAGCGCTGGCTCTGTCTTCTGCAGGATGACTTTCGGGGATCAGAACAGATCCACCCTGCCGCGATCGCACTCGGGCCAGTTCGTCACTCGGTATGGGGCCTCAGAGAACTTGTGACGGGTGAGCTCATGGAGCTTCTGTGGCGTGGCCGCTGCCTATCGCGCTGCAGAATAAGCCACTACTTCAGTCTGCGCGCTAACACACTTGGCGTTTAGTCTCGGGTCTGTTGGCACGCTATTCGATGAATGTTCGGATGATGCGGTCGCTCAGGGGCTGCGTTAGATAGCTGATGGCCGTGCGCTCGCCGGTGTTCACGAAGAGATCGGCAGGCATACCGGGCAGAAGCTCGAGGGCGCGCACAGCGTCGGGCTGGTCTGTGTCGAGCTTCACCTTGGCGATGAAGTACGCCTGCCCGGTGCGCTCATCCTCTAGCCGGTCGGCGGAGATGTCGTAGATCCGGCCGCTGGCCTCGGGTAGATTGGCCTGATCGAAGGCTGTCAGGCGAACGCGCGTGCTCTGCCCGATCGACAGTCTCTCGATATCGGCCGTGTCGATCCGTGCTTCCACAATCAGCTCCTCATCCGTCGGTACGATCTCCATGATCGGCTCGCCGGGGCCGACCACGCCGCCATCAGTGAAGATGGTCATGTTTACGATGCGTCCGCTGGTCGGCGCCGTGACGACAACCCGCTTATGCCGTTCCAGCGCGCCCAGATACTGCGGCTCGACGGTCGCAAGCTGGGTCTCGGTCGCGACGAGTTCCGCGGTGATACGCTCATCGCGCAGCTTCTTGCGGCTGATGCCCGCGAGCTGCAGCTCGCCGATCTGGTTTCGCGCCTGCGCCTGCTGGGCGCGGAGGGAGGCGTCGAGGCCCATCAGCCGTTCGATCTCGATCCGGACGGCATTGACCCGGCGCGCCGCCGCCAGCCCCTTCTTGAGAAGGATCTCGAGGCCCTCAAGATCGGCCTCATTGATCTCAAGCTGCCGGGCGTTGGAGCGGCGCTGCTCCTCCAACCCGTCGATCTGTGCGTGCAGGCTGGAGAGGCGCTGCTCGAGGACGGCTTCCTCGGTCTGGCGCGCGCTGAGCTCTGCTGCGAAGAGCTTTCGCTGGGTCTCGTAGGCGGTCCGCCAGTCAGCGCCTGGCGCCTTCGCGGCGACGTCGCGCTCGACGTCCTCCCGCAGAAACAGCATTGCGCCGTCGATCTGGGTCAGGAGACGTGCCCGCCTGACGATCAGCTCGCCCAGTTGGTTGCCGAGCACATGCCGGTCGACATCCGCTTCGGTGCTGTCGAGCTCCAGGAGCGTCTGGCCAGCCTCGACGAAATCGCCATCCCGGACCGAGAGCGTGCGCACGATGCCACCGTTGAGGTGCTGGACGGTCTTGCGGTTTCCCTCGACGACGAGGGAGGCGGGTGCAACGACCGCGCCGTCGAGCTTGGCCTGAAAGCCCCAGTAGAGGGCACCGCCGACGAAGAGCACCATCATTACCGCACCGGCGGCGACGAACTTGGCGACGCCAGTTTGCGCTGCCGGCTCGGATGCTGGATCGTAGGGCTCGACGCTACCCTCATGGCCGTTAGCTCTGAGCGTAAGCGAGGTCATTGCACCGCCCTTTCCTGGTTATGTTGAGGGCTGACGATCGAGACCCTGCGATGGGGCCGGCCGTCCAGCACGTTCCGTTTGGAGACCTTCAGGACCTCGTCCTTGTAACCAAAGGCGGTCTGCCGACCGGCATCGAGGATTAGCACCTTGTTCACAGCCTGCAGCGTGCTGGGCCGATGGGTCATGACCACGACGATGGCGCCGCGCTCCTGCGCCGCGAGCATCGCCCCGCGCAACGCGGCCTCCCCGGTCGCATCGAGGTCGGAGTTTGGCTCGTCCAGCACGAGGAGGAAGGGATCGTCGTAGAGCGCCCGGGCTAGCGCGATCCGCTGGCGCTGCCCGCCGGAGAGAAAGTAACCGTCGCCGATGCGGGTCTCATACCCCTCAGGCAGTTGAGAGATCATCTCATGCACATCCGCCGCGAGCGCGGCATCCAATACCAGCGCGTCGTCGATGTTGCTGGAGAAGCGGGCGATGTTCTCCCGGATCGTGCCGTCGAAAAGCGTCACATCCTGCGGCAGATAGCCCATGAGCTGGCCAAGGTCCTGGCCGTCCCAGTGAGCGGTGGCCATGCCATCAAGCGCGATGTCTCCGCGCTGAGGCATCCACACGCCGGTGAGCATCTTGGCAAGCGTAGATTTGCCGGACCCGCTGGGGCCAATGACCGCGAGGACATCGCCTGCAGTGAGCTCGAAGCTGATGGCGGAGAGCGTCGCGTTGCACGCAAGCGGCGGGCCGGCTTGGCGGATATTGACCCCCACAGACTTCCGGGGACGCGGCAGGGACAGCTTCGCGGTGTCGGCTGGGTAGTCCTCCACGAGGGAGATGATCTTCTGGTATGACCCGCGCGCGGCGATCAGGCCGCGCCACTGGCCGATGAGTTGATCGATCGGCGCAAGCGCGCGGCCGAGGATGACGCTCGCCGCGATCATGACGCCTGCTGTGGCATCGCCGGAGATAGCAAGCGCGGCCCCGAGGCCGAGGATGGCGGATTGAAGCCCCATGCGGATGGTCTTGGACACCACGGCGAAGGTCCAATTGCGATCATTCGCACGTATCTTGAAGGCGTTCGCCTGCAGCTGGAGAGCTCCCCATCGCCGCGCGAGATCGCCCCGCATACCCATGGAGTGAACGAGCTCCGCATTCATCTCGCCGGCCTCGAACAGCCCGTCGCAGCGGCGGCGCGCTTCCAGCGCGCTCTGCATCGGTTTCGTGCTGCGCATGTTGTTGATGAGAGCAAGCGCGGTGAGCACGAGCGCGCCTGCCAGGCCGAGCAGCCCGAGATAGGGGTGCAGCACCATCAGGACGCAGAGATAGACGGGGATCCATGGCGCATCGAAGAGTGCGGTGAGCGCGCTACCGGAGACGAAGTCGCGGATCCCGTTGAGGTCCTCCGCCTGGTTTTCGCCCGAGGCGGACTTACCCTGCACCCGCCGACGCATGGCCGCCTCCAGAAGCGGCAGACCCACCTTGAGTTCGAACCGCGCCGCAAGCCGCCCAAGAATGCGCATGCGGAGGAGGTCAAGCCCGGCAGTCACAAGGAAGACGCAGCCGAGCAGAAGCGTAAGGCCGAGAAGCGTGTTGGTGTTCTGGCTGGTCAGGACGCGGTCGTAAACCTGCAGCATGTAGAGCGGTCCGGCGAGCATCAGGAGGTTCAGCACGAGACTGAAGACGCCGACGGCAAGGAAGCCGCCGTTTAGCGACGTCCAGGCAGCGGTGACGGGGGATGTGGTGCGAGGCATCGGTCGGATCCTTGGGTCGGTCTATAGACAGCAAGCTGCGGGTGGCGGTCATCGCCGCCACCCGCCTCCACCCCCCTCAAACGAGGAAGTCGTCGTCGTCGAGCAGCGAGGCGTCCACGTTCTCTAGCCGCACGGCATTGCCGTCGCCGAACGAGATCACCGCGTCGTCGCCGTCTTGGACGGTGTTCGCCTGGACATCGAAGTCTGGGCCAAGATCCGAGAGGTCGAGCCGGTCAACACCAAGCTCGAAGTCGCGGACCACATCCAAGCCCGCGCCAGCCGCGAACTCGAAGACGTCCGCTCCATCCCCGCCGGTCAGGCTGTCGTTGCCAAGGCCGCCGATGATGACGTTGTCTCCGTCCCCTGCGTTGATATCGTCATTGCCGCCACCGCCATCGATGACGCCGTTGATCGTGCCTTCGTTCGTCAGGCTGTCAGTGCCGGCACCGAGACGGATGTCGCCGTTCACCACGCCCTCGCTACCGTTGACGAAGGTGATGGGACCGCCCTCGGTGGCGTCGATGGCTGTAACGGAACCCGTGACCTCGCCGTTATTGGTGATGGTGCCGAGAACCGCCACGCCACCATCGATGCGGATACCGGCCGCGACGTCCGATTCCTCCGAGCCGGTGATGAGGCCGTTGTTCTCGATGTCGCCGTCGAAGCTGGCGTTCTCGACGCTGCTGAAGACGCGCAGGCCGTCGCCGATGGTGTTGCCAATCTCAGCATCGCCCCGGCCCTGGAAGACGCCGTCGTTGACCACCGAGGCCGAGACGGTGTCACCATTGACATCGCCGGTCTGTAGCGAGACCGCCGAGCCCTGGTTGCCTGCGCCTGCGTCGATCACGCCGGTATCGGTGTTGGTGAAGCTGTAGTCGTCGGCGGTGCCGTCGGCGTAGACGGTGCCGTTGCGCTGGTCGCCCGTGCCCAGGATCTCGCCCGCGTTGTTCACCGTCAGCCCAATGCCGTCGATGTTC
>JBCBYV010000004.1:0-235715 GCA_039815685.1 Pseudomonadota bacterium
CCCCCCCCCCCGGGCGGCGCGGCGCCCGGGCCCCCCCCGGGCCCCCCCCCCCCCCACCGCCGCCCCCCGGGGGGCCCGGGGCCGCCCCCGGGACGCATCGCGCGGGATGGCTGCCAGCGGCGATGGTGGGAACGCGGTCAGCGGCCAAGATAGACCTCCACGACGCGTTGGTCGGCGCTGACGTGGTCGATGCTGCCTTCGGCGAGGACGGAACCCTCGTGCAGCACCGTCACTTTCACGCCGAGGGCGCGGACGAACTCCATGTCGTGCTCCACCACCATGACCGTGTGATCGCCCGCGATCTCGCGCAGGAGGTCGGCGGTCTTCATCGTCTCGTCATCGGTCATGCCCGCGGCGGGTTCGTCGACCAGCAGCACCTTGGGGTCCTGCGCCAGCAGCATGCCGATCTCGAGCCACTGCTTCTGGCCGTGGGAGAGGCTGCCGGCGAGGTCGCCGCGCCGGTCGCCGAGGCGGATGCGCTCGAGGAGCGCATCGATGCGCTTCGTCTCCAAGCCTGTCAGGCGAGCGACAAAGGTGTCCCAGACGCCGCGTTTGCCGGCGAGGGCGAGGAGCAAGTTGTCCTCGACCGTGTGCGTCTCGAAGACCGTCGGCTTCTGGAACTTCCGGCCGATGCCGAGACGGGCGATGCCGGCCTCGTCCTGGCGCGTGAGATCCACCTCGCCGGCGAAGAGCACGTCGCCCGTATCCGGCCGGGTCTTGCCGGTGATGATGTCCATCATTGTTGTCTTGCCCGCACCATTAGGCCCGATCACGGCGCGCATCTCTCCCGGCGCGAGCACGAGGGAGAGGGCGTTGATCGCCTTGAACCCGTCGAAGCTCACGGAGACGCCGTCGAGATAGAGTATGGAGCCCTGGGCCGCCGCAGTCATGGCTCTACTCCCCCGGCTGGGCCGAGCGGATGCCCATCTCGATGAGCCTCTGGCGCTCGAGCGCGGCACGGACGCGCTCGCGCCGTTCCTCGGCGTGGCGAGCCTTGAGCGCATCGAACTCGCCGAGGAGCCCACGGGGCAGGAAGAGGGTGACGGCGATGAAGAGGGCGCCGAGGGCGAAGAGCCACTGGTCCGGGGCGAAGCTTGTGAAGAAGGTCTCGAAGGCGTTCACGAGAAGCCCGCCTAGTGCCGCGCCGATCAGCGTGCCGCGCCCGCCGACGGCGACCCAGACCACGATCTCGATGCTGTTGGCGGGGCTGAACTCGCCCGGGTTAATAATGCCGACCTGGGGCACGTAGAGGGCTCCGGCGACGCCCGCCATCATGGCGGATATGGTGAAGACGGCGAGCTTGTAGCCCTCAACCCTGTAGCCGAGGAAGCGCGTGCGGCTCTCCGCGTCGCGGATGCTGACGAGCACCTTGCCCGCGCGCGACGTGGTGATGAGCCGGGCGACCACGTAGCCTGCACCAAGCGCGAGTGCAGAGAGGGCGAAGAGGCCCGCGCGCGTGCTGTCCGCCTGCAGATCGAAGCCCAGCACGTCCTTGAAGTCCGTGAGGCCGTTATTGCCGCCGAAGCCCATGTCGTTTCGGAAGAAGGCGAGCATGAGCGCGTAGGTCATCGCCTGGGTGATGATCGAGAGGTAGACGCCCGTCACGCGGCTGCGGAAGGCGAACCACCCGAAGACGAAGGCGAGGAGGCCCGGGACGACCATCACCATCAGAGCCGCGAACCAGAACATGTCGAAGCCCCACCAGAACCAGGGCAACTCCTGCCAGTTCAGGAACACCATGAAGTCCGGCAGGTCCGGGTTGGCGTAGACGCCGCGGTCGCCGATCTCGCGCATGAGGTGCATTCCCATGGCGTAACCGCCGAGAGCGAAGAAGGCGCCGTGGCCGAGGGAGAGGATACCGCAATAGCCCCAGACGAGATCGACACTGAGCGCGAGCAGCGCGTAGGTCAGATACTTGCCCATGAGTGCCACGGCGAAGGAGGGGACGTGGCCCGCCTGCCCCGGCTCGAGCGCGAGATTGAGCGTGGGGATCGCCACGGCCGCAATCAGGAGGAGGCCGAGGAAGGCCCAGCCCCGGCCATCGAGCGCCTGCATCAGCATGAGGACGCTCCGCTCGCCACAGCCGGTAGGTTGGTGGGGTTCCACCCCACCATCCGGCGCAAAGCAGGATCGATGGTGGGATCGATGGTGGGGTAGAACCCCACCCTACCGGTGCCGCGGATCATGCGCTCACCTGCCGGATCCAGTCCTTGAGGTTATAGTAGGTGGTCACGCGGGCGATGCGGCCATCGGCGACCTCGAAGAAGGTGCCGGCGGGCAGGCGATAGGTTTGGCCCCTCGCCTCCGGCAGCCCCTCATCCGTTTCGAGATAGGTCCCCGAGACGGTGAATTCCGCTGCCGCGCGGGTACCGGTGGCGTCGACCAAGACCGTGATCTCCGAGAGGCTCTCTCGGTAGCAGCGGGTCATGTGGGCGGAGAACGCGCGGAAGGCGTCCTTGCCCATCCGCGGCTGGCCCTCGTTCACGTCGTGGCGGATATCGTCGGTGAGGCAGTCGATCATCCCCTCCGTAACGCCTGCGTTGAAGGCGTCGTAGTAGCGGCGGATCAGCGCTTCGGTTCCAGTCTCGGACCCAATCCAATTCTCTTTCATTGTCATCCTCAGTTCTCCACCGCCCGGCCGCGGAGGGCGAACATGCCGCGGGGCCGCTTCTGGATGAAGAGGATGATGAAGACGAGGACGAGGACCTTGGCGAGCACCGCGCCGGCATAAGGTTCGAGGAACTTGTTGGCGATGCCGAGGGTCATGGCGCCGGCCAGCGCACCCCAGAGGTTCCCGACGCCGCCGAAGACGACGACCATGAAGCTATCTACGATATAGGCTTGGCCAAGGTTCGGGGAGACGTTGCCGATCTGGCTGAGGGCCACACCAGCGATGCCGGCGATACCGGCGCCGAGCCCGAAGGTCATCGCATCGACCCAGCCGGTGCGCACGCCCATGGCGGCCGCCATCCGACGGTTCTGCGTGACGGCCCGCATCTGGAGGCCAAGGGGCGTGCGCTTCAGCACCAGCAGGAGGCAGGTGAAGACGGCGAGGGCGAAGAACAGGATCCAGAGCCGGTTGTAGGTGATCGTGAGCTGGCCAAGCTCGAACGCGCCGGACATCCAGTCCGGATTGCCGACTTCGCGGTTGTTGGGCCCGAAGATCGAGCGCACCGCCTGCTGCAGGATCAGGGACACGCCCCAGGTGGCGAGCAGGGTCTCGAGCGGGCGGCCATAGAGATGGCGGCAGATCCCACGTTCGATGGCGACGCCGACGGCCCCGGAGACGAGGAAGGCGAGCGGCAGGGCGATGGCGAGCGACGCGTTGAAGAGCTCGGGCGCATGCGTGCGGATCACCTCCTGCACGGCGAAGGTGGTGTAGGCGCCGAGCATCACGAGCTCGCCATGCGCCATGTTGATAATTCCCATGACCCCGAAGCTGATGGCGAGGCCGATGGCCGCGAGCATCAGGACCGAGCCGAGGGAGAGGCCGAACCAGACATTCTCCGCCATCTCCCACATCGCTCGTTCGCGCTCGACCGCTTCCAGCGCCGCGGCTGCAGCGGCCGCGACCTCGGGGAGCTGGCTTGCGGCGGCGCCAGCGAGAAGGCTTTGCGCATCGATCCCGCCCTCGCTGGCGAGAATAGTGACGGCCTCGACCTGGTCCGCCTCCGGCCTCTCGGAGCCGAGGGTCGCAGCGGCGCGGGCGAGGCGGAAGGCGGCGGCGACCTCCGGATCGGTCTCGGCCTCGAGCGCTGCGGTCAGAGCATCTATCTGCCCGGCATCGCGCGCGTCATAGGCGGCGTTGGCGGCGGCAAGGCGGAGGGCCGGGTCGTCCGCCTGCAGCCGGAGCACGCCGATGGCGGCCTGGATCGTGCGGCGGAGGTTGTTGTTGATGCGGATCTTCTTCGCATCGCGCCGCCCGAGTTCGCGGAGGCGCTCATTGGTGTAGAGGTCATGGGCGAAATCGTCCCGCCCCTCCTCGACCACGCGGATGATCGTCTTCGACTTCTTGTCGAACGCTAGGTCGCCTGCGCCGAGGATCTCGAGCACCCCGGCCGCGCGAGGATCGCCGGTGGCGGCGATAGCCTCGATGACCTTGGCGCGGTCATCGAACTTGCCGTCTGGCAGCTGAGCGACG
This sequence comes from Pseudomonadota bacterium, assembly GCA_039815685.1. Classification (GTDB taxonomy): domain Bacteria; phylum Pseudomonadota; class Alphaproteobacteria; order Rhodobacterales; family Rhodobacteraceae; genus Thermohalobaculum. The sequence goes on from JBCBYV010000004.1 coordinate 4,142, forward strand.
AGTTCCTCGAAAGTCTGTGCTGTGGCGAGGCCGGGCAGCAGGAGCGCGAAGAGAAGCAGAAGGCGAGCCACAAGGCGCATCGGGTACCGCTCGGGGAAGGGACAGGCTCGGCGACGCACGCGCCGCCAAGCGGTAGGGTGGGGTTCGACCCCACCATCGGCGGTAGGGTCGAACCCCACCCTACCGAAATCGAAAGGTGCAGCGCACGGCGGAGCGAGCGCTGCTGCGGGTCTCACGTTAGTTGGTCGTGCCGCCGCACTTCGCGGTTTCGACATTGAAGTTGCCGCACTCCATGGGTTTGCGCCAGTCGGAGATGAGCTTCGCGCTCTCCGGCAGGAAGTCCGACCACGCATCACCCACGACGAGGCCGTCGGTCTCGTCCACGATGGTGAACTGACCGTCGTCCTGGATCTCGCCGATCAGCACGGGCTTGGTGATGTGATGGTTCGGCATCATGGCCGAGTAGCCGCCCGAGAGGTTGGGCACGGAGACGCCGATGATCCCGTCGATCACCGCATCCGCATCGGTGGTGCCGACCTTCTCGACCGCCTTCACCCACATGTTGAAGCCGATGAAGTGCGCCTCCATCGGGTCGTTGGTGACGCGGTCCTCGTCCCCGATGAACTCGATCCAGTCATCGACGAACTCGTCATTCTCCGGCGTGTCGACGCTCATGAAGTAATTCCAGGCGGCGAGATGGCCGACGAGGGGTGCAGTGTCGATGCCGGCAAGCTCTTCCTCACCCACGGAGAAGGCCACGACGGGGATGTCTGTCGCCTCGATGCCCTGGTTGCCGAGCTCCTTGTAGAAGGGCACGTTCGCGTCGCCGTTGATCGTGCTGACGACCGCGGTCTTCTTGCCGGCGGAGCCGAAGGTCTTGATATCGCTCACGATCGTCTGCCAGTCCGAGTGACCGAACGGCGTGTAGTTGATCATGATGTCTTCTTCGGCGACGCCGTTGTCCTTGAGGAACTGCTCGAGGATCTTGTTGGTCGTGCGCGGATAGACATAGTCGGTGCCCGCCAGCACCCAACGCTCGACACCCTGGTCCATCAGGTATTCGACGGCCGGGATGGCCTGCTGGTTCGGGGCGGCGCCCGTGTAGAAGACGTTGCGCTGCGATTCCTCGCCCTCGTACTGCACGGGGTAGAAGAGGATCGAATTCAGCTCCTCGAAGACCGGCAGGACGGACTTGCGCGAGACGGAGGTCCAGGCGCCGAAGACCACGTCGACCTCGTTCACCTCGATGAGCTCGCGCGCCTTCTCGGCGAAGAGCGGCCAGTCGGAGGCCGGATCGACGACAACCGGTTCGAGCTGCTTGCCGAGGAGGCCGCCGGCTTCGTTCTGCTTCTCGATGAGCATGAGCATGACGTCTTTCAGCGTCGTCTCCGAAATCGCCATCGTTCCCGAAAGCGAGTGCAGGACGCCGACCTTGATCGTCTCTTCCTGTGCGCCGGCTGGCCCCGCCAGGAGGGTGGTCGCGGCAAGGCCAGCCGCGAGGAAGCGCTTGATGGTCATGAGGGAGCTCCGTGTTTTGTTTTGGTGGAGCCAATTGAGCAAGGAGCGTGCCAAAGATGGTATGGCGCTGATCTCTCTGCACTCCTCAGGGATTCCCGATGTAATGCGCGCAGAAAACAGGCGCGCGGGAGGTCGCTGCGGTCTGTATTGCTTAAAAATTAGGCATCCACTGATGGCCTATACGTCAACTTTTCGTGCGGCGCGCAGCATGGCGCACGAGGTGTGATCTGTTCTGCGCGACCATCGGGTGTCACCGACCACACTCCGGCGTCGCAGCCCTGATCTGAAAGGAGCCCACCATGCGCAGAAAGACCGCCGCCCATACGCTAGCCATGCTTCTTGCCGCTGCCATCATCGCGCCGGCAACGGCGAAGGCTGGAGACGCGGGAAGCTTCACAGGGGCGTCCAACCACATCACCACCGGCGGCGTCTCGATCGTCGAGACCAGTGCTGGAAGCGTCGTGCTGCTGGCTGCCGATTTCAGCCTGGACGGCGCGCCGGATCCGCGCGTGGGCCTGGGCAAGGACGGCACCTATGATGAGGCGACGGATCTCGGCGAGCTGCGCTCGATCACTGGGCTGCAGGCCTATGCGGTGCCCGCCGGGGTCGATGCCTCTGCCTATAACGAAATCTACATCTGGTGCCGCAAGTTCTCCGTGCCGCTCGGCGTGGCATCGCTGAAGTAAGAACCACACACTGACGCGCATCGGTGCGGCCATTTGGCCGCATCCTGCAATAAATCAGCATGTCTCGAAACGTAACAGTCCGTTCGGAGGCCGTGGCGTCACGCTTTTGCCGAATAGTTGGGGCACCTAGATGTGACGCGAAGCACGAAATGCATGCACAGCGCCATGCTAAGGTTGCTTGAGAAGCCATCCAGAGCGAAAATGCTGCAATGCAACGCGAGCATGACAGTACGCCTCCCGCCGAGGCGCGGCCGACCCGAGCAGGACCTCGAAGACGGAGCGCCCTCGGCGTTGCCGCGCTTTTGGCAGCACTAGCGCTCGCAGGGTGCGAAGACGACGCGCCCTCGCCGGCAGCATCGGATTTCGGCAAGGCACTGACGGAGATCGAGGGCGGCAATCCGGCCGCGGCCGAGCGGTCGCTGGTCAGGGCGATCGCGCAAGATCCTGCCCATGCACCCAGTCATGCAGCGCTCGGCCGGCTGGACGAAGCGCGAGGGCGCTTCGCGGCGGCGCGCGCGCATTATGAGGCGGCGCGCGACGCAAACGAGAACAGTCCGGAGGGGCATTGGCAGCTGGGACGGCTCGCGCTCGAGCAGGGGCTCCTGTCGGACGCGCTGCGCCACTGCACCGCAGCACAGCATCTCGGACCGACGGATGCGTCGATCATGACACTCCGCTCGCGGCTGATGCAGCGGGTCGGTCTGCTGACCGGCGCCGAGGAGGTTGCGAAGGGCGCGCTTTCCCGCCGGCCCGGCGATGTCGCTGCGACGCTGCAGCTTGCCGCCGTGCGCACAGCAGCCACCGGGCCCGGGGCGGGCATCGAGGTTCTGCGGGTGGCGGAGGCCGATGGCACCGCGCTGCCACCGGGCGCAATGCTCTCGCTCTATGACAGGCTCGGCCGGCCGGAGGAGGCGATCAACCTGCTCTTTGCCCGTCTGGTCGATGCGGAGCCTGAGAATGCACGCTGGATCGCGCGCGCGCTGACGGAGCGGTTGCTGCAGGCGGGACGCGGCGAACAGGCCGAAACCATGCTGGAAGCGCATCTCGTCGAGGACCCGCGCGATGCGATCGCACTCGCACTGCGCGCACGCCTGGCCTTCGCGCGCGAGGGCGCCGATGCGGCGCGGAGCCGGATCAGGGCGGGAAGCGCGCTGGCCGGAGAGCCCGGTGGGGAGACCGAGGGCGAGCTTCTGGCGATGATCGACAGCCTTGTGGCTGGAGACGACACGGATCTTCTGAACGCGCGGGCGCTCGAACTCTCCGACCCTCATGGCGAAAAGCGTCTTCCGCTCCCGAGGGTCGATGCGAGCGCGGTCCTGCCGCTCGAGACGCTTGAAGCTGCCCTGGTCGAGGCGGGCGAGGAAGCGCCGCCGGTGCTGCTGGCGCTGGTCGGCGAGGCGCGGGCATCGGCGGGGAACGATACCGGTGCGCGCGAGATCTTCGACCGGGCGCTCCTCGAAAGCCTTGGCCATGTGCAGGTTCTCGAGGTCTATGCCCGGGCCCTGATCGCGCAGGGCGAGCCCGAAGCTGCGCGCGCGATCCTTTCGACGTATCGTTCGGAGCGCACCGGGGACCGGCGCCTTGGCGCGCTGCTGGGGGCGCATCTCGAAGCAGCGGGCGACCACGCGGCGCTCGGCGCCCTTGCGGAGGCTGCTTTCGCGGATGCGGCGCTCTCGGGCCTGCCGGATCCTTATGCCGAAAGCCTGCTCGAGGCGGCCATCGCCACCGCGATATCGGCGGACGCGCCGGACCGGGCACGCGACTACGCCGAGGCTGCGGCGTCCGCCCATCCATCCCATGGAGCGCCGCATGTAGTGCTCGCGACCCTGCATCGCGCGGCCGGGCAGAAACTGCCGGCCATCGAAGCCGCGCGACGCGCCATCGACCTGATGCCCGGGCGCCCCGAAGGATACCTGACGCTTGCCCGCCTTCTTGCTGCCGACGATCCGGAGGCGGCGCTCAGCGTTCTCGAGCGTGGCATTGCACGTAACGCGCGCACCGCAGCCCTGCGCTTCGATCGCGCGGCACTGCTCGAACGCAAAGGCGATGGAGCCGGTGCCATTGCCGAATATGAGCACCTCCACGCCATTACGCCCGAGGCACTGGTCGTCGTGAATAATCTGGCGAGCCTGATGGCAGGCGGCCCGCGGCTCGACGATGTGTCGCCGGAACGGCTGGATCGCGCAGCGGAGCTGGCAAACCGCCTGTCAGCGCACTCCCTCCCGGAGTTTTACGACACGCGCGGCTGGATAGCTGTCAAACGCGGCGCCCCCGCCGACGGATTGCCTCTCCTGCAACGTGCAGCTGCTGCGAGGCCGGACCATCCGGTGATTCACTACCACTTGGGAATTGCCCATTATCTTTCGGGCGACAGCGGCACAGCCGCAGAACAGTTGCGTTACATGCTGTCACTCGACAGCATTGGCGCCATCGAGTACGAAGATGAGGCAGTCAGGGTTCTCGCGAAAGTTGAACGGCAGGGCAGTGGGGCCAGTCGGGGGATGGACTGAGCTGATGCGGAGCAGATCGACCCTAGTCAGCGCGGGTGGGAGGTAACGCCCGGCATGTACGAGCGATTCTACGAGCTGACGAGCCGTCCGTTCCTGACCGTTCCCGATCCCGGGTTCCTGTTCTGGTCGGAGGGGCATGAGCTTGCCTACACGATGCTCCGCTACGGCGTGGAGACGCGGGCACTCATTACGGTGATCACAGGCGAGATCGGCGCTGGCAAGACCACGCTCCTGCGGCACCTCATGAACGACATGCCGGACGACGTGACCATGGGTCTCGTCTCCAACATGCAGGAGGGGCGGGGAGACCTGCTCCATTGGGTGATGATGTCCCTCGACCAGGAGTTCGAGGACGAGCCCTATGTGAAGCTCTTCAAGAAGTTCCAGGACTTCGTCATCGGCAAATATGCCGAGGGTCGCCGCGTGATGCTGGTGATCGACGAGGCGCAGAACCTCTCGGTCAAGATGCTGGAAGAGCTGCGCATGCTCTCCAACATCAATGCCGACAAGGACGAACTGCTGCAGATCATCCTTGTCGGTCAGCCGCAGCTCCGCGACCTGCTTGCCCGGCCCGAGCTTGCGCAGTTCGCGCAACGGATCGCGGCGGACTTCCATCTCTCAAGGCTCAGCGCCGACGAGACGGGTGGATATGTGAACCATCGGATGGAGGTTGCGGGCGCTCAATGGGAGGTTTTCCCCGAGCGTTCGGCCGAGCTGATCTACGAGGCCACGGGCGGTGTACCGCGTCTGATCAACATCCTCTGTGACCTCAGCCTCGTCTACGGGTTCTCGTGCGAGCGGAAGGTGATCGACGACGATCTGTTGTGGGAGTTCCTGTCGAGCGTGAGGCGGCACGGCATCTACACCCATCTCGCGGCCCGCAACCCCGCTCCGAAACTAGTTGCGAGCAGCGAGAGCGGCGCTGAGAAGGAACGGCCGAATGCGGGGCCGCGCGATACGCCGGGCTACTGACCGCGCCGATCGCGATGGCCGGATGCGCAAACGATCGTGAAAGTGAGCGTGCAGGCAGCCGCCAAAGGGGCGGCCAATGCAGAATCCGAAGGACCGGGAATAGGACCTGACCGATGAGCGATACGGATCGCCCGATTGATATCCGCGATTACATCGACGCCGTCCTCAGGCGTTGGTACCTGTTCGTCATCTTCGTGCCGATCACTTCCATCATCGGCCTCTTCATCGCCTATGTCCTGCCCCCGGTCTACTCGGCCGAGGCGCGTGTGCTGGTGCAGAGCCAGGCGGTCTCGGAAAACCTGGTGCAGGCAACGGTCACGGCGAACACACGCGAGCTTCTGAAAGCGATCGAGCAGCGAATGCTCTCGCGCACCAACCTGCTCAATCTGGTGGACAAGCTGGAGCTCTTCTCGGACCGGCCGAACATGACGGCGAGCCAGCAGGTTGAGGAGTTGCGCACTGGGACGCGGCTGGTGCCGACGGCGTCGAACCAGGAGGGGATCCAAGCATTCACGGTCCGACACCGCTCATCGCGGGCGAAGGAAGCGGCCGCAATCGTGAATGAGCTCGTCAGCATCGTGATGGAGCAGAATGTCCAGGCACGAAGCTCGCGCGCAGCCGAAACGACGGATTTCTTCAAGTCGGAGACCGAGGAGCTCGCGACCGCGATCGTGGATCTCGAGGCCGAGATAAGCTCCTACAAGCGGTCCAACGAGCTCTCGCTTCCCGCGGCGGATAACTACCGCCGCAAGCGCTTCTCAGACCTGCAGAACGGGATGTTCGAGCGCGAGCGGGAGGTCCTGCGCCTCGAAGACAGCCGGCGCGAGCTGCAGCGTCGGCTCGAAGAGGGTATCGAGATCGACGATGTGATGGAGCAGCTCTCGCCCGAGATGCGCGAGCTGCAGAAGCTCGACAAGGAGATCCAGATCAAGCGCGCCGTCTTCGCGCCCAGCCATCCCGAGATCCGCAATCTCCAGCGGCGCATGGAAACGATGCGCGAGATCATCGGTCCGGAGGCCGAACGCGATGCGGAGGAGCTGATCGCGGAGCGGCGCGCGGACATCCAGCGCGAGATCACGCTGATCGAGACGCGGCTAGACCTGATCGAGAAGCAACAGCTCGACGCGCTCTCCGAGCAGGAGACGCTGGAGAAGGCGATCAGCAAGGCTCCGACGGTCGAGATGGAGCTGAGCGCGATGACGCGCCGCTACCGTGACCTGGAGCGGCGCTATTCGAGCAATGTCAGCAAGCTCTCCGCGGCCGAGACGGGTGAACGCCTCGAGGTCAATCAGCAGGCCGAACGTTTCGAGCTGATCGAACGCGCCCAGACGCCGAATGCGCCGATCGCGCCGAACCGCCGGCTGATCGCGGCGGCAGGCTTCGGTGGTGGGATCGCGGCGGCCTTTGCGCTGATCATCCTGGCGGAGTTGATGAACCAGTCGATCCGCACGGCCTCCGATCTCGAGCGGACGCTCAACCTGCGCCCGGTCGTCACGATCCCCTATATCGAGACCGTGCAGGAAGTGCGGCGCCGCATCTGGCGCGTGCGGCTGATCACGCTGTTCCTCCTCGTGGTGGTGCCGTTATCGCTCTACATCGTGGACCAGTTCTACGTGCCACTCGAACTGCTCTTCGAACGCTTCCTCGAGCGAACGGGCGCGATGACCTTCATCGATCAGGTCAAGGAGCGTCTGGCGAAATGAGTTCCCTGAGATCGAGGATCGCCTGTCCGGGCCTGTGGCAAGACGAGAAGAGGGAGCGCCGGCATGGTTGAGAGACTGAAGGACGCCATCAGCAAGGCCCGTCTCCGCCGGGACGGCACGGGCTTCAGCAACTCGTCTGTCGGTGCCGGTCCCACCTCGCAGACGGACGAGGTCTGGGCGAGCCTCGACGAGCTGCCGATCGATGCCGACAAGATGCGGCGGGAGCGGATCGTCGCGTTCCAGAAGACCGATCCAAGCCATGTCACCTTCGACGTGCTGCGCACGCGCCTGCTCAAGGTGATGCGGGAGAACGGCTGGTCGCGCCTTGCGGTCACTTCGCCCACCAAGGGCTGCGGCAAGACGGTGATCACGACCAATCTTGCCTTCAGCCTGGCCCGCCATCCCAGTCACCGGACGATGATGGTCGATATGGACCTCAAATCTCCCCGCGTGGCGACGATCCTCGGCTCGACGGGCAAGCGGCAGATCAGCTGGTTCCTGTCAGGCCAGACCCCGCCCGACCGCTTCTTCCAGCGGGTGGGGGAGAACCTTGCGATCGGATTGAACAATGTGCGCGTGCGCGACAGCGCCGAGATGATCGAGAACCCGGCGACGGAGATCGCGATTGCGAACGCCCAGCGCCAGCTTCGCCCTGAAACGGTGCTCTTCGACCTGCCGCCGATGCTGGTGAACGACGACGCGCTGGCCTTCACCCAGACGGCGGACTGCGTGATCCTTGTCGTCTCGGCCGGTGAGAGCAAGGCGGCCGACATCGACGAATGCGAGCGATTGCTGGCGGCAAACACCAATTTCCTCGGCATTCTGCTGAACAAGCATCGCGATCCGCGGCGCGATCCCTATGCCTACGGTTACGGTTACGGCTACGGTTATGGCGGCGGCTACGGTGGCGGCTATGGCGGCAGCTACGGCGGCGGTACGCCGAAGGAGTGAGCATGTTGCGCCGGCGCCCCACATAGCGCCGGTTTCGCCCGCTCGCGCCAGCGCGGCTGGGCAAAACCTCGATTAACGTTGTGGATCATGTTGTTATCCCGCTGGTTTAACACTGGCGGAGACCACCATGCGCATCGTCATTGCTGCCCTCGCCGCCACCCTCACACTGTGTGGCGTAGCGGCGGCGCAAGAATTCACCCTCAAGCCTGGCGACGTCATCTCGGTGACGGTGCTTGAGGACGAGAACCTGAGCCGCCAAGCCCTTGTGCAGCCGGACGGTCTGATCTCGCTGCCGCTTGCGGGGACAATCCAGGCTGAGGGCCGCACGCCAGAGCAGGTCCAGCAGGCGATCCTGGCGCGGCTTGCTTCGGACTTCATCACGCCGCCGACCGTCACCGTGGCGCTGCAAAGCCTCGGCGAGCAGAGCCGGCTCGAACAGAGCGGGGCGCTGGTCGATGAGGAGGGCCTCGAGGGCGAACTCGAGACCCCGTTGCTGGCGGGACAGGTCTTCGTCATCGGCAGCGTGGGTAGACCCGGCGCGGTGCTGATCGAGCCGGGACGGCAGCTCACCGTCCTGCAGGCGCTGGCGCTTGCCGGCGGCCCGGGCGTCTTTGCCGCGAGCAAGCGCATCCAGGTGCGCCGGCGCACCGATACAGGCGAGGAGGTCTTCCTCTTCAACTACGACGATGTCGAGGAGGGCGACCGCAGCATCGAGCCCCTCGTCCTCGTGGACGGTGACGTCATCGTCGTACCCGAGCGCGGCCTATTCGAATGAGACCGCTTGCGAGGCGCAATCGACGCCTCGCGCGATGGCTGACCCTCGCGATTGCGATTGCCGCGGTCGGAGGGCCGGCAACCGCGCAGGAGGTCGAGATCAGTGGGACCCTGTCCCAGCGCTTCAGCTATGACAGCGACCTTGGCCTCGACGGCGGTGGCGGTGCCTTCACGACCAACAGCTCGCTGGGCATGCGAGCGGAGTTCGAGACCGAGGAAAGCTCAGGCTCGCTCTCCAGCGCTGTCTCCTATCGCGCCGTCATCGACGATGGCGATGATGGCGACGACAACGGCGATCTCGACGGGTTTCGGCCGAACCTGAACGGGCGAGCACGGTTCAATCTTGGCCGTGTGCTCCTTACCGAAGCCATCTCGTTCAGGTTGGATAACGTTGCCTTCACCGACTTCAGTGTCGACGGGGACGTGAACCCGGACGGCATCTTCACCGACTCAGACGCGCGACGGCTGGATTTCTCCTTCACCCAGGGCGTCGGATATGCGCTGACCCAAAGAAACACGCTGAACTTCAGCGCCGGTGTCAGCATCACCCGGTTCTCGGACGGCGACGATGAGCTCGAAGACAGCGACCGGTTCTTTGGCTCCATCGGTCTTTCGAGGCGCGTGAGCCCCCGTCTCGGCCTTAGCATCTCCGCGGGAGCGACGCGCTTCAGCTCGGGCTCGACGGACGACGAGACGACGGGCACCTCGGTGGGGCTGAACTTCGGCTTCAACAGGGCGCTCCAGGAGGATGTGTCGCTATCGGGTTCGGTCGGGCTGCGCTATGTCAGGGTGCAGGAGGAGGTGTCGATCTTTCCGTTCGGGACGATCGAGAGCGACGAGACCAATCTGGGTGCCACGGGCGGCTTCTCCTTCAGATACGATGTTGGCGAGACAGACCTTTTCGCGGGCCTCACACAGAGCGTGGCCCCGACGGAGGATGGCGATGTCGAAGAGTCGACAACGCTGAGTGCGCGTGTGTCCCACCGCATCAACTCGCGGCAGTCCTTCGGCGTGAATATGAGCTTCACGCGCCGGACGAACGTCACCGACACCGTCGGTGCCAGCACCGAATCCGACCAGGAGTTCTTCGGCCAGATCTCGCCGAGCTTTAACTACAGGCTGACGGAGAACTGGAATGCCAATCTGGGCTACGCGTTCCGGGTCAGCCAGGACGATGATGGGTCAGATGTCTCGAACTCGGTCTTCCTGAGCTTCTCCCGGCCCCTGCGGATATTCCCCTGACAATTGGGGTAGGCTTGTAGATCGTTTTCGGGCATGCCTTCCAGCGGGTCGGGACGATGGTGACCATGCCGGACACAGTGCAGGACGACAGGCTCCATCCTGAGCAAACCGGGCGGCGCAGCGTCGGATCGTACCTCCCGGTGTCTCAGCTTCCCGGTCTCGTCATCACGCTCGATTGCATCGTGGTGGCCCTTATCGGCTTCCTCGCGCATGTGACGCTGCTCCGCTTCTCCCCGGTGACGCTGGAGTATTTCGTTTTTGCCGTCGTCTTCATCGGCCTGACGAACGTCATGCTGCTGAGCCGTGCGGACATGTACTCCGTGAACGCGATCATGCGGCCGATCAGCCGGTCGGACTTTCTGATCGTCGCGCTCCTGACGGCATTCCTGCTGCTGCTCACGATCATCGTGACGCTGAAGGTGCAGGATATCTTTCCGAAACGATGGCTCGCCGCCTTCTTCGTGTTCGGAACGCTCGCGCTGATGGCTGAGCGCCTCGCCTTGAGCCAAGTGCTGCAATGGGCGGCGAAGCGCGGCGCGGTCAGACGCAGGCTGCTTGTCCTAGGAACCGGGGAGCAGGCGGAGCGTTTCCTTGCCCGCATGCGGAATATCAAGCCCTATTTCATCGAGATCGCGGCCGTCTTCGACAGCGCACAGAGCGCTCGGCATGCCGAGGTCGAAGGGTATCGGGTCGAGGGCGGCTTCGAAGCGATGATCGCTTACGCGCGCACGCACCGGATCGACGACGTGATCATCGCCCTTCCCTGGAACGAGGAGGCGCTGATTTCCGAGACGCTGGAAGCCCTGCGCGAGTTGCCGATTAACGTCGCCGTCAGCACGGACTTGATCGGATATCAGCTCGCCTTCCGGCCGGTGATGGGCGACGCCGCACAGCTCCCCGTCTTCGAAGTCGTCCAGCGTCCGATCTCGGGCTGGAGCTTCATGCTGAAGGCGCTCGAGGACTACGTGCTCGGCGCGCTCATCATCCTCGCGCTATCGCCGCTCCTGATCGCCACCGCCGTCGCGATCAAGCTCGACAGCCCAGGCCCGATCTTCTTCCGGCAGAAGCGGCTGGGCTTCAACAACAAGGAATTCGAGATCTACAAGTTCCGCTCGATGTATCATGATCGCGGGCCAGAGGACTCTACGGTCCAGGCGACGCGAGACGATCCACGCGTGACGCGCGTAGGGCGGTTCATCCGGCGCACCTCCATCGACGAACTCCCACAGCTCTTCAACGTGATCGAGGGCACGATGTCCCTCGTCGGCCCGCGCCCACACGCGCTCGATCACAACGAAGATTATGGCCGCCGCATTCGTGGCTATTTTGCCAGGCATAAGGTGAAGCCGGGAATCACCGGATGGGCCCAGGTGAATGGCCTTCGTGGCGAGACGCAGTCGATTGCGACGATGCAGGCCCGCGTGGAGCACGACGTATATTATGCGGAGAACTGGTCGCTGCTCTTCGACATTCGGATCCTGATTGGAACTGTGATTATCGTGCTGTTCCAGAAGAATGCGTATTGAGCGGATGACCCGGGCCGATGCTTGCGTGCGCCCAGTGAAAGATCGTACCAAACCGGCACTTAGTCGTTGCCAGCGAGGCTGACCGTGATCGTCGAGACTTCGAGAAAATCCCGCAGATCTGCCTTCTTCGCGCTCGCTATCGCGGCCACCGTTCTCGCTGCATGCGACAGCGTCGAGGAGCGGGTAGCGACCCATTTCGAGCGCGCCCAGGAACTGGCTGAGGCAGGGGAGACGGCCAAGGCGATTGTCGAATATCGCAACGCCATCAGCCTGAAGGCGGATCACGTACCCTCGCGTCTCGCGATCGCCGAGCTGCTCGAAGAAGACGGCAAGCTGGCGGAGGCCGTGCGCCACTACCAGATCGCGGCCGAGAACGACGTGAAGAACATCCGCTCTCGGGTTCGTCTCTCGCAGTACATGCTGGTCACCCGGAACATCGATCGGGCGCTCGAGTTCTCCGAGCAGGCCTATGAGCTCGCCCCGGAGGACCCGGACGTGCTGGCCGTGCGATCCGCCACGGCCTACCAGCTGAACGAGAAGGACTTCGCGCTCGAGCTTGCCCGAAAGGCCATCGCGAGCGAGCCGGACCACGCTGCGGCAAACGTCGTCCTCATCACGGAGCGGGTGGAATCGGGCGAGCTGTCCGAAGCGCTGTCGATGACCGACAGCGTGATTGCGGTGCATGACGAGGACCTGTCGCTCCATCTCCTGCGGCTGCGCCTGCTCGAGCTGACGGGCCAGCAGGAACTCGCGCTCGAGCAGCTCATCACGCTCACGACCAAGTTTCCGGATCTCGGCAGCGCCAAGCAGGCGCTTGCCCGCCGCTACACCCAGCTTGGCGATCTTGAAAAGGCCGAAGAGCAGCTTCGCGCCTATGCGGGGATCGCGGCCGACAGGACCGAGGCCAATCTGGCGATCGCGCAGTTCCTGATGCGCACCCAGGGCGTCGATGCCGGTGTGGCGGAGTTGCGGCGGCTGGCCGAGGAGGAGGAGAACGGCTGGCCCTACACCCGGGCCCTCGCCTCTCTCTTCTACGCGCGCGACCGGGCCGAAGATGCCCGCAGCATGCTGAACGAGGTGGCCGTCGGCGACAGCGCGATTGCCAACGAAGCCCGCGTCATGCTGGCGCGCTTTGCGCTTCAGGAGGACGACAAGGAGCGTGCCCGCAGCCTGATCGAGGAAGTGCTCGCGACGGACAGCGCCAATGCCGATGCGCTGACGATGCGGGGCGCGCTGGAACTCGACGCGGACGAGTATGGCAAGGCGATTGAGACGCTGCGCAATGCGCTCGCGCAGAACGCCACGGACTCTCGGACGCAGCGCCTGCTCGGCCGGGCCTATCTCCTCAACGGCAATGACGCGCTCGCAGCCGACCAGTTCGCCAACGCCACGCGCAACTCGGACTATGCTCCAGATGTGGCACAGGAATATGTGCAGTTTCTGCTCCGCCGCGGGCGGATCGACGGTGCGGAGGCGGTCTTGTCGGAAGCCGTGCGGCGCTCACCGACGAACCGGACGCTGCTCACCGCGCTCGCCCAGCTCCGCCTTCGCCAGCAGGACTGGGTCGGGGCCGAGACAGTCGCGAACCAGCTTCGTGAGCTCGAAGGCGGTGGTACGGTAGCCGAACAGGTGCTGGCAGCCTCGCTCTCGGGCCAAGAGAAGTACGAGGAAAGCGGCGACATCCTGAGAAGCCTCGTCACGGATAGCGAGACGCGCGATCAGGCGATGGCAGGGCTGGTCAACACCCTGATCGCCGACGGCAAGGCCGAAGAGGCGCGCACCTTCCTCAATGACGTGCTGGTCGAGAATCCCGGCAATGTGCAGGCGCGACTGTTGCAGGCGTCGGTGGAGCTGCGGGAAGGCAATGGGGATCTCGCGAAGGAGATGGTCGAGCGCGTGAACGCCGACTTCCCGAACCAGCCCGCGCCGTATCTCTTCCTCGCTCAGTCCGAACTCCGCGATGGAAACCTCGACCGCGCCTACGAGATCGCCTCGGCCGGCGTCGACGAGACGGGTGCTCTCAATCTGCGGCTGATCATCGCCGGCATCGACGAGAAGCGTGGCAATGTGGACGGCGCCATCGCGCAGTACGATGCAATCTTCACGGCCCGTCCGGACAGCATGGTCGCCGCCAACAACCTGGCCAGCATGCTTTCCATGCACAAGGCGGACGATCCGGAAGCCGTGCAGCGCGCCCAGACCATCGCGCTGCGTCTGCGATCCTCGGATGTGCCCGAAATGCAGGACACCTTCGGCTGGACGCTGTACCTCAATGGAGACTACCGGGGCGCGCTCCAGGCGCTGAAGCCCGCAGCGGAGAAGCTGCCGGAGAACCCGATCGTCCTCTACCACTACGGGATGACGCTGAAGGCGCTGGAGCGGAACGAAGAGGCCCGCAGCGTGCTGGATCGCGCCGCAGCGCTTGCCGATGATAAGTTCCCGTATCCGGATGGTCTGGAGCAGGCGCTGGCCGACCTGCCGCCGGTCTCAAGCAACCAGTAGTCGGCGCACCGCCAACCGGCCATGCGCCAGATGGACTGCCGGGCGCATGGAGCCGCAGGATCTCGCCTGTTTCAGAGGTGGAACTTCAGAGCCCGAGGGCTGCGCGCCGCTGAGCGGCGAAGGCCTGCACCATGCGGTCAGCGATGAGCGCGAGGAGCGCCATGGCCGCTCCGGACGCGACGCCAAGGCCAACATCGGCCTGACCCAGCGCCACATAGATCGACTGCCCGAGCCCGGTGGTGCCGATCAGCGCGGCGATCACCAGCATCGCGAAGGCATAGAGGATCGTCTGGTTCAGGCCGAGCAGGATCGTAGGCGCGGCGTAGGGTGCGCGCACATCGCGCAGGATCTGCCAGGTCGTGGCACCCGATGCGGTCGCCGCCTCCAGCATCTCTGCCGGCGTGCTAGTCAACCCATGTCGCGTATACCGGATCATCGGCACGACGGCATAGGCACAGATGGCGAGGAGCGCCGAGAACTCCCCGATCTGGAAGAACATCAGCATCGGGATGAGGAAGACGAAGAGCGGGATCGTCTGCAGCGTGTCGCAGACCGGGCGCAGGACACGCCAGGCAAGGGGTGAGACGGCAGCGAGGAGGCCCAGCGCCCCACCGACGACGGCGCAGAGCAGTACCGCAGCACCACAGAGATAGATCGACAGCATCGCCCTGTCCCAGAGCCCCGCGAGGAGCATCGCGAAGAGACTGAGCCCCGCAAAGGCCGCGAGGCCGCGTCCGCCGACCCGCCAGGCGAGGGTCGCGACGGCACCGATGACCAGGGGCCACGGAAGCTGCGTGATGCCGGTATGCACCGTCCCGCCGAGGCAGAAGACCGCGACGGCAGCCGCGAGCCAGCCGCGCCAGAGCAGGAAAGCGGAGAGTGCGCTTACCGCCGCGAGGAAGCCCGCGCTCATCGCCGGCGTCCATGCAAAACCCCAGGTGAAGGGCAGGACGGCGTCATCTAGCCCGATGCGAAGCGGCAGGAGCCCGTAGAACATCGCCCCGTTCTTGATGCCGTCGAGCAGAGTGGCATTGGACGCCGTGAAGGCGGAGAGGGCCTCATCGATCGCCTCGGCCGCCGGGCGCATGATGCCGAGGGCGGCTGTGTCCGCAGCCAGACCGGTGAGCCAGACCAGCGCCGCGAGGGCGAGGCCGCCGCCGAGGATCGCGCCCGCGATGCGTCCTTCGCCGCGGTTCCGCGGCTCCGCGAGGCCCGCGCTCATCCGGTCGATCAGGATGGCGAAGACCACGATGACGAGACCGGCGAGGAGGGCCTGGCCGAACTGCGCCTTGCGCATCGTCAGGAGCACTTCCCAGCCGATATCGTCGAAGCCTCCGATCACAGCCGCGATGATCACCATGCTGAGGGCGGCCATCACGCATTGGTTGACGCCGACCAGGATCTGCGCGCCGGCGCTCGGCAGCTCGACAAGCACCATGCGCTGCAAGCGGGTGGCACCGGACATGAGCGCCGCCTCCCGAATCTCGGGCGCGACGCGCTCGAGCCCCAGGAGCGTGTTCCGGGCCATGGGCGGGGCAGCGTAGATCGCCGAGGCGATGAGGCCGACGACGGGGCCGAAGCCGAAGAGCAGGAGGAGCGGCGTGAGATAGGCAAAGGTTGGCACCGTCTGCATGACGTCGAGCAGCGTCTCGAGCCCGCGGCGCACGGCCGGTATCTCGAAGGCGAGGATGCCGGCGCCAAGGCCGATGAGGAGCGCGAGCGGGACGGAGACGGCAACGAGCGAGAGCGTCGCCATGCTCTCCGCCCAGTAGCCCGACAGAAGAACGAAGAGGAGGGCGACGACCGCCATCACGCCCATCCGCCGCCCGCCGATCCACCAGGCGGCGGCCAGGATCGCGCCGAAGACCGCGGGCCAGGGCGCGCCGGTCAACAGCGCGTTGGTCCCGGCCATCGGATAGCCGAGCAGGCCGGAGAGCGCGCGGGCCGCGGGCTTGATCGCCTCCAGCACCGCCGTCAGCCCACTCCCGATCCACGCGGTGGCCGGCAGGGTCCACGCCTTCGGCCAGGCGAGCACCCCGGGCGCGACAGCCAGGAACACGGCACAAAGAAGGGCGAGGCCGACGATGATCGCCGCCGCCTGCTCCCCGCGGCTCAGCCGCGTGAGGACCGTGGTGGGACCGAGGGCGGCGGGCGCGCGCTCAGCGAGCGCCATCATCCGCCTCCCCGGCCTTGGCCGTCCCGATCGCGCGGACGAGCGCATCGGTGCTGACGGTGCCGACGGTGTTGCCGTCACCATCATGGACGGGCAGCGCGCCAGGGCCCGCATCGGCGACAAAGCGGGTCAGCGCCTCCTCGAGGCTCATGCCGGGCGCGAGGGCCGGTCCCATAGGTGCCGCACCATTGGCGGGCGCCATCATATCCTCAACGGTCATCAGCCGGCCCTTCGGCACCTCGCTTGCGAACTCCGCCACGTAGTCGTCAACGGGGTTGAGCACGATCTCCGCCGGCGTGCCGACCTGCACGATCACCCCATCGCGCATGATCGCGATCCGGTCCGCGAGTTTCAGTGCCTCCGCGATGTCATGCGTGATGAAGACGATGGATTTGTTCAGCTCCGCCTGGAGCGACAGGAACTCGTCCTGAAGTTGCCGGCGGATGAGGGGGTCGAGCGCGGAGAACGGCTCGTCTAGGAACCAGATATCCGGGTTCATCACGAGGCTCCGGGCGATGCCGACACGCTGACGCTGCCCACCCGAAAGCTCTCGGGGATAGGCGACCTCCTTCCCGGCGAGGCCGACGAGCTCGATCACCTCACCAGCGCGCGCGAACCGCTCGCCCGTGCGCACGCCCTGCACGCGGAGGGGGAATGCGACGTTCTCGGCCACGGTCATGTGGGGGAAAAGGCCGAAATGCTGGAAGACCATGCCGATGCGATTGCGCCGAAGCTCGATCAGCCGCTTCTTCGAGGCCGTCAGCAGGTCCTCACCGCCGATCGCCACACGCCCTGCCGTCGGTTCGATCAGGCGGGAGACGCAGCGGATGACGGTGGATTTGCCGGAGCCCGAGAGCCCCATTATCACGAAGAGCTCGCCGCGCCCGACTTCGAAGGACACATCGCGCACGGCGGGGACGAGGCCCTTGTCGCTCAGCCCCGCGGCGATCAGGTCGCGCCCGGCCCCGGGCGTTGCGGCTTGAGCATCGGCGAGCGCGCCGCGAGCGCCATCGCCGAAGACCATCCACAGGCCTTCGGCGCGGATCGCAGGCGCGCCCGCCTCACCAGTCAGCGGACCATCCTCAGTTGACCGCGGTATCGACGACGGGCTTCCAGGCACCCTCGTTCGCAGCCATCCAGGTCGCGACCGCGTCCTCGACCGACTTGCCGTCCACGTCGATCTCCCCCATCAGCGGCTGCTGCGCCTCGGTGCTCATCTGGTAGTTCGTGAGGATCTCGTAGGCTGCCGGCCACTTCTCCGCAAACCCGCTCCACGCCGTCTTGAAGACGCGCGTCGGAATGAAGTCGCAGTCGTTCACCGCGTTGGGGTTGGGGCCCCAGGACGCATCCTCGTAGCAGGCGGCCTCACCGACCGGCAGATCGACGAACTGCACGTCGTAGGCCGACATGGCCCAGTGCGGCTGCCAGAAGACGATGAGGAGCGGGGACTTCTTCTCGGTCGAGGCACGCAGCTCCGCGATGAGCGCCCCTTCGGAGCCTGCCGGGACAGCCTTGTAGGGCAGCTCGAGCCCGGTCAGCCGATCCTGACCTGGCGTGCCCCAGTCGGCAGGGTAGTCGACCAACCGGCCTGCCGGCAACGTCTCGGCGGTCGCGAACTGGATCGCGCAGTCCTGCAGCGCCTCCCAGGCGGGCAGGCCCGGGCAAAGCTCGGCGACATGCGCGGGGTACGCAAAACCCTCCTTGGCCTCGAGCCCCAGATCGGAGATCTCGACCACGGTGCCGGCATCCTTCTGCTTGCCGTAGCCTTCGGACACGTTCGACGACCAGACCTCGAGGGCTGCGTGGATCTCGCCCTCGCCCATCGCCTCCCACATGTTGAAGTAACCGGCGGTCACATATTCGACCTTGTAGCCGGCAGCCTTCAGCATCTCGCCCGCCACATGGGTGGTGACGTGCTGGCCGGTCCATTCGTTGATGGCGAGCTTGATGGGCTCATCCACGGCGCCAAGCTCGGTGGCCTGGACTGCGCCCGTGACGGCGACGAGCGCCGCGGCGGCGGCTGCCGTTCTGATCATGGTGGTACTCCCTGCATGGCTGGCCCGTTCGGGCGCATGGCGTCACCATTTCATGGATGACGGGGCTGAGCTACCATTCTCCGACACGGATCTGACGGAAGGCGACTGATGGCGGAGCATAGCATCGGAGGGCAGAATGGTGGCCCGCTGCGGCTGGCCGTGCTGGTGACACCGCATTTCAACATGAGCGCGACGGCGGCGTTCCTCGACCCGCTGCGCGTGACCAACTACCTCGATAGCCGGCCGCGCTTTGTCTGGACCTTGGCTTCGGCACATGGCGGTGCCGTGCCTTCCAGCAACGGCTTCACGGTGCTGACGGAGGCGATCACCGCCCTGCCGCGCCCGCCCGCCATCGCCGTCGTCTCGAGCAGCTGGACGCCCGAGAGCCATGGGGCGGCGCCGGTCCTAGCCGCCCTCCGCCGCTGGGCCCGCTTCGGCGCATCGCTCGGCGCCATCGACACCGGCGCCTTCGTGCTGGCCGAGGCGGGGCTGCTCGATGGCTATCGCGCGACTGTTCATTACGAGCACATGGACGCCTTCGCCGAGCTCTACCCGAAGGTTGAGTTGGCCGAGGATCTCTACGTCTTCGACCGCGACCGGATGACGACCTGCGGTGGGGCGGCGGCGACGGATATGGGATTGCAGCTCGTCCGCTCCCTGCTGGGTGCGGCGAAGGCCAACGCTGCCGCGCGCTACATCTTCCACGAACGCATCCGCCCGGCCGGGGAGCGCCAGCTTCCGGAGCTCGGCGAGCCCCTGGGCGCCACCGTGCCCGCGAAACTGCGCGCCGCAATCAAGCTGATGGAGCGGCATCTGGAGGCGACCGTCCCGATCCCTGAGATCGCGACGGAGGTGGGGCTCTCATCCCGCCAGCTCGAACGCCTCTTCGCCGAGTTCATCTGTGTCTCGCCGATGCAGTACTATCGCGACATCCGTCTCGACCGCGCACGGGGGCTGGTCACGCAGACCGAGATGCCGGTCTGGGAGATCGCCGTCGCCTGCGGCTTCTCGAGCCCCGAGCACTTCTCCCGCGCTTACCGCGCCCGCTTCGGCATCCCGCCGCGCACGGACCGGCAGGAGGGGCGCGTACCCTTCGAGTTCCGCGCGTGGCCCATGCCGCGCGCCGTCGCTGACGATCAAGTCAGGGGCGGATCGCGCTAATCCGTGACACCATCGGCACAGGAGAATTGTCGCAATACGGTCACAGGAGAGCCCCATGACCCTGCGCATCGACGCCACCGATCTTCGCTCAATTCGTTCAGGCTGGGACCCCGAACCGGGCAGGTCCCTCTCGCTCCACAAGGACGCCTATACCGACCCGCGCTGGTACGACTATGAGCAACAGGCGATCTTTGCGCGCACCTGGCAGTGGGTGGCCCATGCGGAAAAGCTGCGTTTGCCCGGTAGCTTCCTCACCGCCACGATCGCGGGACACCCCGTCGCCGTCGTCCGCGACCGGGCGGGCGAGCTGCGCGCCTTCTACAATGTCTGCAAGCACCGTGCGCATGAGCTCCTGAACGGCGAGGGACGCACGACGCGCATCATGTGCCCTTACCACGCCTGGGTCTACGACCTCACCGGCCGGCTCGTCCGCGCGCCGCATACCGAGCGGCTGCCCGGGTTCGTCGCCAAGGAGATCTGCCTGGATGAGATCCAGGTCGAGGAATTCTGCGGCTTCGTCTACGTGAACCTCGACCCCGAAGCCGCGCCGCTGCACGTCCAGGCCGGCAATCTGGGAGCGGAGATCGAGGAGTGGGCGCCAGATGTCGGCAACCTGACCTTCGCCCACCGGCTGACCTACGATATCAAGTCGAACTGGAAGAACGTCGTCGACAACTTCCTCGAATGCTACCACTGTCCGACGGCGCATAAGGACTTCTGCAGCCTCGTCGATATGGACACCTACAAGGTCACCACCCACGGCATCTATTCGAGCCATATGGCCGATGCCGGTCAGAGCGAGAACAGCGCCTACTCGGTCGCGGATGCGACCGTGAAGACGCATGCCGTCTGGTGGCTTTGGCCGAACACCTGCCTCATGCGCTATCCCGGCCGGGGCAACATGATCGTCATGCACATCATCCCCGCGGGACCGGAACGCACGCTCGAGACCTACGACTTCTTCTTCGAGACGGCGGACCCGGTGCCAGCGGAGGAGGAGGCCATCCGCTATATCGACGAAGTGCTGCAGGCCGAGGATATCGGGCTCGTCGAAAGCGTGCAGCGGGGCATGAACACGCCCGCCTTCGCGCAAGGCCGGATCGTCCATGACCCCGACGGCTCCGGCAAGTCCGAGCACGCCGTCCACCACTTCCACGGCCTCGTCCTCGACGCCTATGGAGCAGCGAGCCGTGGTCACGATTGAAGACATCTCCGAAGCGTGGGGTTGGAAAGGGCTACAGCCAACCCGCATCGTCGCGATCAACGCGTTTGGCAACGTCATCATTGAGGACACCACGGGTCAGTACTGGCGTATCATTCCAGAAGAATGGAGCGCCGAGATAATCGCGTCCGATTTCGATGCGTTCTCTGCGCTTGAATCCAGCGAAGACTTCACGATTGACTGGGAGATGAGCGTTCTTGTCAAGAAGGCGCAGAGCGCGCTTGGCCCAGTCTCGCAAGTGCAGTGCTACTGCCTGAAAATCCCAGCGCTTCTAGGTGGACAATACTCGCTAGATAACATTGGAATGATCGACAGGATCGAGCTGCTTCAGGCTTCTGGAGACTGTGCAAAGCAGATCGAGGGGCTGCCTGACGGCGCAGAGGTGAGGATCGAGGTTACTGAATGACTCCTCGATCCGCCCACCAAAAAATCATGCACTACCAGCCCCCACCGGGGCTCCCCTGAACCCGCGCAACGCCAAGCTTCAGGGAGAGAGATATGACCCGCCCCAACATCGTCGTCATCATGGCCGATCAGCTCGCGCCGCAGTTCACCGGCGCCTATGGCCATCCGATGGTGAAAACCCCGCATCTGGATGCGCTGGCCGCCCGCGGCATGCGCTTCGATGCCGCCTACTGCAACGCGCCGCTCTGCGCGCCCTCGCGCTTCAGCTTTATGTCGGGCCAGCACGTCACGCGCATCGCGGCCTATGACAACGCGTCGGAGTTTCCGGCGAGCATCCCGACCTTTGCCCACTACCTCCGCCGCGCGGGCTACCGGACCTGCCTATCGGGCAAGATGCATTTCGTCGGGCCCGATCAGCTTCATGGGTTCGAGGAGCGGCTGACGACCGACATCTACCCGGCCGACCATGCCTGGACGCCGGATTGGGAGCTGCCGGATGAGCGGATCGACAGCTTCTATCACAACATGGATGCGGTCACGAATGCCGGCGTGGCGGCGACCACCTTCCAGATCGAGTACGATGAGGAGACGGCCTTCTTCGCCCGACGGCGCATCTTCGAGTATCGCATGGAGAAGGTCGCGCCCTTCTGCATGGTCGTGAGCTTCATCCACCCGCACGACCCTTATGTGGCCCGGCCCGAATGGTGGAACCTCTACGACCACGATGCCATCGAGATGCCCGCCAATACCGAGGCGACGGACCCGCATTCGCTCCGGATCATGCGGGGGATCGAGGCGGACGTGAACGCACCGACAGAGGCGCAGATCCGCAACGCCCGCCACGCCTATTTCGCAAACATCTCGTATTTCGACGCGAAGGTCGGCGCCATGGTGCAGGCGCTCGAGGAATCCGATCAGCTCGACGACACGGTCATCATCGTCACGGCGGACCATGGGGACATGCTGGGTGACCGGGGTCTCTGGTACAAGATGACCTTCTTCGAGCACTCCGCCCGCGTGCCGCTGATCATGGCCGGGCCGGGGATCGCGCAGGGCACGACCGCCAACCCCTGCTCCCTCGTCGATCTCGTGCCCACCTTCCTCGACCTCGGCGGGGTGGAGGCGCAGACGATCGGCGCACCGCTCGACGGCCGCTCGCTCGGGCCCGAGGCGCGGGGCGAGACGCCGGATGAGGGCGAGGCCATCGGCGAGTATTGCGCCGAGCTTGCATCGCACCCGGTCTTCATGATCCGGCGCGGGCAGTTCAAATACATCCACTGCGACGTGGACCCGCCCCAGCTCTTCGATCTGGAGGCCGATCCCAACGAGCTCGTGAACCTCGCCGGCGACGCGGCGCATGCCAACATCGCTGCCGCCTTCGCCTCGGAGGTCGCGGAACGCTGGGACAGCGAGGCGATCCGCCAGAACGTGATCGCCACGCAGAAGCAGCGCCGCGCCGTTCATGCCGCGATGGAGGCAGGTACGCTCACCTCCTGGGACTATGCGCCGAGGCGCGATGCGGCGAATGAGTTCGTGCGCAATCACGTGCCCTATGGCGACGCCCTCAACCGCATGCAGTACCCCTTGCCGGACCAATCAGAATGAGCCAGCGCCTCCCTGGAAAAACCGCCTTCGTGACCGGCGGCTGCGGCGGCATCGGCCGCGCGATCTGCACCCGCTTCGCCGCGGAGGGCGCGCGTGTGATCGCGGCGGATCTCGGCGATTGGCCCGATGCGCCCGAGGGCGTCGAGCCCCGCCGCTACGATGTGACGGACGAGGCCGGGGTCACCTCCGCCTTCGCCCGGCTCGGGGCCGAGTGGGAACGGCTCGACATTCTCGTGAACGCTGCCGGCATCGAGATCGAGAAGACCATAGAGGAGACGAGCCTCGAGGAATGGAACCGCAGCTTCGCAGTGAACGTGACCGGTACCTTCCTGACCTCGAAACACGCATTGCCGCTGCTGCGCTGGTCCTCCGCTGGAAGCATCATCAATTTCGGCAGCTATGACGGCTTCATCGCCGATCCGGGCCTCGCCGCCTATTGCGCGACCAAGGGCGCGGTGCATGCCCTCACCCGCGCCATGGCTTGCGACCACGGCCCCGAGGGCATCCGGGTCAACGCGGTCTGCCCCGGCTATGTCGACACACCGATGCTGCAGAGCTTCTTCACGGGCGCGGGCTCGGGCGGGGACGGCCGCAGCATCGACGATCTGCAACAGGCGGTGCGCGACGTGCATCCGATGCGCACCTACGGCACGCCGGAGGACATCGCGAACCTCGTCCTCTGGCTCGCTTCGGACGAGGCGCGCTACGCCTCCGGCCAGCTCTGGGTCATCGACGGCGGGCTCTCGGCGCAGGTCCAGCAGATGCGCCTATGACCACGCCGTCACGCCCTCACCGCCCTGCACTGAAAGCAGTTGTTTGCCGCCGAACGGATGTCGACGAAGGCAACCTCTGGCGCATCGAGCAGATCGCCGATCCGTTCAGGGAGCGACGCCGTGGGCTTCACCGATCCAGTGCCGTAGATTATCCGCTCGTCCGCATCGTAGCCGCGCACGATGTAGGAGGGCGATGTCAGCAGCTCGGGCACAGCGTCACCCGGCTCCGCGGGCGCGCAGGGTTCGGCACAGATGTAGAGCGGGCCCCGCTCGGCATAGGGCTGGTTCGTTCTGAAGGGCGTGTAGGCGATCAGCAGGCACTCCGCCCCCTCCCTGATGTTGCGGAGGCAATGCCGGCAGCCGACCGTGCCGTCGGAGATCTGCCGTTCGGGGAGCCGGCCATTCGCGTCGCGACACCCGGCCTGGAAGGCCCGCACCTCATGTGTCGGGAGCGGCATGAACTTGAAGCGCATCTGGATCTCCTCGTTGCTCTCGCCCCGGTGTGGCGCGGGCGGCGAGCGAGAACGACCCGGATCCTGCGGTCGCTGAGAAGGAGGACCTCATGGCAAAACCGGTGATCATCACCTGTGCGGTTACGGGCGGCATTCACACGCCGACCATGTCGCCGCATCTGCCGGTCACGCCGGACGAGATCGCGCAGGCGAGCATCGAGGCGTCGGAGGCGGGAGCCTCGATCATCCACCTCCATGCCCGGCACACCGAGCCCAAGATCTGGGGCAAGCCCGATCACCGGCCAGAGACGTTCATGCAGTTCCTGCCGCGCATCAAGCAGGCAACGAATGCCGTGGTGAACGTGACCACCGGCGCGGGCCTTGGCATGACCATGGATCAGCGGCTGGCGGCGGCCACGTCGGCAAGCCCGGAGATGGCGTCGCTCAACATGGGCTCGATGAATTTCGGCATCTTCCCGCTGCTGGAGAAGCATTCTGAGTGGAAGTCCGACTGGGAGCCCGAATTCCTCGGCATGACCCGGGACTTCATCTTCCCCAACACCTTCGCGACCATCGAGTATGCGTTGAAGAACCTGGGCGAGGCCCATGGCACCAAGTTCGAGTTCGAGTGCTACGACCTCGGCCATCTCTACAACCTCGCCTGGTTCGTGGACAAAGGGCTCGTGAAGCCGCCGTTCTTCATCCAGATGATCTTCGGCATCCTGGGGGGCATGGGGGCCGATCTGGACAACCTCATGCACTGCCACCGCACGGCGCAGCGCCTCTTCGGCGATGAGTACGAGTGGTCGGTGCTGGCGGCGGGGCGGAACCAGATGCCCTTTGCCGCACAGGCCGCGATGCTGGGTGGCAGCGTGCGGGTGGGGCTCGAGGACAGTCTCTATATCGGCAAAGGGGAGCTTGCGACCTCGAACGCCCAGCAGGTCTCCCGCATCCGCACCATCCTCGAGAACCTCGGCCAGACGATCGCGACGCCGGATGAAGCGCGGGCGCGCCTCGGCCTCAAGGGCGGCGACGCAGTCGGCTTCTGAAGGAGACCCCCCCATGCAGACGAAGCTCCTGATCGACGGCGCGCTGGTCGAGGGCGAGGGCCCCGCGCTCCCGGTCCTCGACCCTGCAACGGGCGCGGAGATCGTGGCCATCCCGGCGGCCTCCGAGGCGCAGGTGGATGCCGCCGCAAGTGCTGCGGCCGAAGCCTTCGAGAGCTGGCGTCTGACCCCTCCGGCCGAGCGGGCCGCCCACCTCCTGGCCATCGCCGACGCCATCGAAGCAAATGTCGAGGAGCTCGCGAGCCTCGAAAGCCAGGATGTCGGCAAGCCCTGGCCCTCGGCGCGGGACGACGAGATGCCCGTCAGCATCGACACCTTTCGGTTCTTCGCCGGGGCCGCACGGACCATGACCGGGAGCGCGACGGCGGAATATCTGCCCGATCACACCTCGATGATCCGGCGCGACCCCGTCGGCCCCGTCGCCGCCATCGCGCCCTGGAACTACCCGATCATGATGGCGTCCTGGAAGCTGGCGGCCCCCCTGGCGGCGGGTTGCACGCTGACGCTCAAGCCCTCCGAGATCACGCCGCTCTCGACCCTCAGGCTCGCCGAGATCCTGAACGGGATCCTGCCCAAGGGGGTTGTCAACGTGATCCATGGCACGGGGGCGGAGACGGGCGATCGGCTTCTGAACCATCCCGCGACCGAGGCGATCAGCATCACCGGCTCGCCCGCCACTGGCCGGGCGGCAATGCGCGCCGCCTCCCAGCAAATCCGCCATGTGCATCTCGAGCTTGGCGGCAAGGCGCCGGTGATCGTCTTCGACGACGCCGACCTAGATGCGGTGGTCGAGACCATCCGCGGCGGCGCCTATTTCAATGCGGGCCAGGATTGCGCCCAGCCCTGCCGCATCATAGCGTCGGACGCGCTCTATGACCGGCTGGTGGCCGATACGGCGAGCGCCGTCGGCAGCATCGTGGTGGGCGCGCCGCGCAGTGAGGGCGTGGAGATGGGGCCCCTCGTCTCCGCCGCCCATCGCGACAGAGTGGCGGGCTTCGTCGACCGTGCGTCGGGCAGTGCCGAGGTCGTCACCGGCGGCAAGTCGGGCGATGGCACGGGCTTCTTCTACCGCCCCACAGTCGTCGCGAATGTCGACAACGATGCCGAGATCGCGCGGGACGAGGTCTTCGGTCCCGTCGTCACGATCAGCCGGTTCAAGGAAGCCGACGAGGCCATCGCCTGGGCCAATGCCAGCCGCTACGGCCTCGCCTCCTCGGTCTGGACGCGCGACGTCTCGCGCGCCATGCGTGTCTCGGCCTGCCTGCGCTACGGCATGACCTGGGTGAACACCCACGGCGCGGCGACGCCCGAAATGCCCTGGGCCGCGATGAAGGGATCCGGCACGGGCTGCGACATGTCCGTCTATGCGCTTGATGCCTACACCTCGATCCGGCACGTGATGGTGGCGCACTGATGCCACTGGATGGTGCCATCGCGGTCGTGACGGGCGGCAGCCGGGGTATCGGCCGGGCAACCGCGCTGGCGCTGGCGGCGGCCGGTGCGCGCGTGGTGGCGACGGGTCGCGGCGCGCGGCCTGGCGATCTGCCCGACGCCATCCGCTGGTTCCAGGGCGACGTCTCGGATCCAGCCTCCGTGGATGCCTTGCGGAAAGAGACGGAAAGCGCGCTCGGCCCCGCAAGCATCCTCGTCAACAATGCCGGCATCCAGGTCGAGAAGAGAGTCACCGAGAGCGACGATGACGACTGGGACGCCGTGATCGGCATCAATTGCCGCGGCGTCTTCAACTGCTGCCGCGCCTTCCTGCCCGGCATGGCAGAGGCCGGCGGAGCAATCGTCAATATCGGCTCGATCAGCGGCAATCAGGCGGACCCGGGCATGGCGCTCTACAATGCGTCCAAGGCCTTCGTGCACGGTCTGACCCGCTCGATCGCGGTTGATCACGGCCCCGCGGTACGCTGCAACGCCGTCTCGCCCGGTTGGATCATGACCGGGATGGCTGATGCCGCCTTCGCCCTCGCGCGCGATCCTGCTGCGGCAGAGGCGGATGCGGTCAACCGCCACGCCGCCCGCCGGTTCGGTGAGCCCGAGGACATCGCACGCGCGGTGGTCTGGCTCGCGTCGCCAGAGGCGGCCTTCGTGACCGGGCAATGCCTCACCGTCGATGGCGGGCTGACCGCCGCCTCCCCCCTCCAACCGGGACTCTTCTAATGAGCGATGTTGCAATCCTTGGCGCCGGCGTGATCGGTGCGAGCTGGGCCAGCCTCTTCCTTGCCGCCGGGCACCGCGTGCGCGTCCACGACCCCGCACCGGATGCAGAGACGGCCGTACGCGCCTACGTGGACGGCGCATGGCCAGCGCTAAGCCGCCTCGGGCACGCCGAGCGCGGCGCGCCGGACGCGATCAGCTTCCATACCGACCCGGCGGAGGCCGTCGAGGGCATCGCCTTCGCGCAGGAAAGCGTGCCAGAGCGGGTCGAAATCAAACACGCGCTCTACGCCCAGATCGAGGATGCCTTCCCGGCGAATGCCGTCATCGCGTCCTCGGCCTCAGGGCTCACGTTGACGGAGATGCAGGCGGGTTGGCGGGACCCTCGTCGCCTCGTCCTGGGCCACCCCTTCAATCCGCCGCACCTCGTGCCACTGGTCGAGGTCATGGGCAACGAGCGCACCGATGCCGATGCCGTGCCTGCGGCCGAAGCGGTCTACGAGGATGCCGGCAAGGTGACGATCCGCGTGGAGAAGGAGGTGCCTGGCCACGTGGCCAACCGGCTGCAGGCCGCGCTTTGGCGTGAGGCGATCCATCTTGTTCTCGAGGGCGTGGCGAGCGTGAAGGACGTAGACACGGCGATCTGGGCCGGCCCAGGGCAGCGCTGGGCGGCGATGGGTCCGAGCACCCTCTTCCACCTCGCAGCGGGCGCGGGCGGGCTCGAAGAGTATTGCCGCCGCTACGGCCCGAGCTTCAACCGCTGGTGGGACGATCTCGGCACCCCCCGCATGAACGAGGAGACAGCCCGCCGGCTCGCTGAGGGTGTGAACGAGGCCACGGAAGGTGCCGACCAAGCCACCCTCGCCGCTCAGCGCGACGCTCTGATGATCGCGATGCTCGAAGCCCAACGCGACAAGCGCTGACACCAAAGCGCACTGCCGGCCACAGGCGCCAAATTCCTTTCAAGGAATTTGCAAATCTCTTGAAAGAGATTTGCTCGGCGCCGAGCATGGATCTTGGGACATCGACCTAGCTTTCGAAGAGTCGTAACCAGGCGAGCCCCTCGTCAGTGGTGGTGCGCGGACGATACTCCGCACCAAAATGGCCCCGATGGCCCAGCTGGGCGAGATCAGGCAGCAGGCGATCATAGGCGATCTCACCCTCGTCCGGCTCGGCACGGCTCGGGATCGCCGCGAACTGAATATGACCGACAAGCGATCCCACTTCCTCATAGAGCTTGGTCAGGTCTCCCTGCATGATCTGCAGGTGGTAGCAGTCGAACATGATCCGGATCTCGTCGCGACCGATCTCCCGGATGAGCGCGGCGGCTTGCCAGGCATCCTTGAGGAAATAGCCGGGCGCATCGCGACGGTTGAGCGGCTCTATCAGCACGCCCATGCCATTCTCTGCGGCTCGATCCGCAGCGTAAGTGAGGTTCGCGCGGAAGGTCTCCGCCGCCGCTTCACCAGCCGCGAACCCCGCCATCACGTGCACAGCCCCCGCACCTATACGGACGCCGTACTCGAAGGCTTCGTCGATGGCCGCACGCGCATCCGCCTCCCGGCCCGGCAGCGCGGAGAGCCCGTTCTCACCGGCTGCGGTATCGCCGCGCCGCGTGTTGAGGCCGAGGATCGGCAGCCCGGCCTCGCCCAGCACCGCGGCCAACTCAGCAGCGGGGACGTCATAGGGCCAGTGAAGCTCCACGGCCTCGAACCCAGCCGCTGCCGCTGCCCGGACGGCATCCGTCAAGGGCAGTTCGGTCCAGAGAAAACCGAGATTGGCCGAGAGCTTCACCGTCCGCGCCATTCCGTTCTCCTCTGCCTGCGTAGCGACATCCCATGGAGTCGGGACCATTGGTGAGTGGGCAGGGTTTTGTCGAGACTGGACGAAGGATCGGTTCTCAGCCGATCACCGCATAGGTTCGGACTTCGATGCTCTCCCTTGCAGGTGCGACCGGGTCCTGGCCCGGGATCTCGAAGGCGGTGTGTGGCGTGAACTGCGCGCGTCCGTCATCGAGGCTGTCCCACCCCTTGATCAAGAGCACCTCGTCCCGCGTCATCTCGGGCGCCCAGTACCAGCGCTGCGCCGGGTTGTGCGTCAAGTGATAGATCTCGCCCACGCGGTCCGGGAACACCTGATCCGTGGCGACGAGGTCCCACACCTCGACCGTGCTCGCATCGGCCAGCGCCAGCGGCGCGCGCTTAACGGGCCCGGTGATCGGCCGCCAGACATTGATCTGAACAAGCCTCTTGCCCTCACCGAGCAGCCGGTCGACCTCCGCGTCGCCCAGCACGTCACGCGCCCGCTGCGGCCCGCTATTGGCGGTGTAGTCCACGTGGATGCGCGAGGCGACGCCGCGGGCACCGTCCTTGTTGGCGGCACCCTTCCCGCCATCGGAACGGCGCGTCGCGTCGAACACGACGACCCGGCTCGCACCAAGCTCTGCCTTCAGCAGAGCCTCGACCTCGGCACGGTAGGCACCGCTAATCAGCTCATCGTCGTAGAGATCGCCCACCGAGGTCGGCGCATGGCGGAGGGCGAACCCCTCGCGGTCCAGCGTGAACCGATCGGCATCCGCGCGGAGATCGGCGACCGGCACCGGATGCGTCTCCACCTCAAAGAGAAACGCGGCCTCCCCACCCGTATAGGCCTGGCTCAGGAAGCGCGGCTTCTCGGCCTGAGGCACGATGAAGGTGAGATCCGCTGTGATATCGGTCGTGCGGCTGCTGGCCGTCGTCTCGGTGATCGCGTTCATTGGCTCCGTCCTCCGATCTGCCCCGGCGCCTTCGCGTTGCGCCGTCTGGCATGGGAGGTGGCAAGGGAACGCACCGCCTTCAAATGAGAGCTGCTCAGGTTGACTTGAGGATCCCTCAAGTCGCGGCGGTCAGAGGCGCGGGCCAAGCGCCTCCAGCCACGCGGCGAGCCGGCGGGCCGCCGCCGTCGGCTCGATCCCGGCCGCGCGACAGAGGTGGTAGCCCGCGCCCGTGGGCCCGACACCGCCGAAAGGTGCCACGAGACGCCCATCTGCCAGTCGCTCCTCGATAAAGGGGGAGCGACCCATGGCGAGACCGTGCCCGCTCTCGGCGACCTGGAGCACCTGCTCGATCGAATCGAGCACGAGCGCGCCGGTGAGCGAGGGCTGCGCGAGGCCGCGGGCGCGCGCCCACTCCTCCCATTCACCCGGGATGCTGCGGTTGACGATGTAGCGGATGCCCTCGGGCAGCGCGTCGCCGACCGGCTCTGGCAGAAACCCGGGCGCTGCAACGGGCGTGGCGAGATCGTCGAAGAGGCGGATGGCCTCCACCCCCTCCCACGGGCCGCGACCGTAGCGGATGGCAAGGTCGACCTGATCGCGACCGAGTTCAAGCAATCTCGTTGTCAGGACCAGCTGCACCTCGACGCCCGGGTTCTCAGCTTCGAACCCGGCGAGCCGGGGGATGAGCCAGGTGGCGGCGAGCGATGGTGGCAGCGTGAGCCGCACGGCACGCCGTCCGCTGGCAGGCAACAGCGCCTCCGTCGCAGCCTCGATCTGCTGGAGTGCTGGCTCGATCCCGGCGAGATAGCGCTGCCCCTCCGCCGTCAGCCGAAGCCGCCCGGTGGAACGGTCGAAGAGCGGGACGTGCAGCGCCTCCTCGAGCTGACGGATCCGGTGGCTCACCGCGCTCTCGGTCACGCCTAACGATGCGGCAGCCTCCAAAAGCCGGGCATGGCGCGCCGCCGCCCGAAAGGCGAGGAGCGCACCGAGCGTGGGGAGGGTAGGATCGGCCATCGGGGCGCTATAGCGCTGCCTTGAGGCAGTGTCGCCCATGATCGCGCGGGTTGGGGGTGCTGAGCCCGCAAGAACCCGCAGGAAACCTCGAAGGGCGACGATGGATCGCGATGCGAGCATCGAATGTGAGCCGCGACCGGCGCAGAGACCCGACCGCGCGCCTCACGGACATTCCGACGCGCATACTTGGTGATCCGCACCCGCAAGCGTAGATGGAGTGGGAGCGGGACAGGAGGCGCAGATGCCGACACGTAGACAGATCCTCGCTGGCTCCATGGCCACCGCCGGTGTGGGCATTGCAGGGCTCGGAGCACCGCTCCTCGCCGCCGTCCCGGAGCTGCGCATTCAGCCTGCGCGCTACCGGCTTCTCGAGGAGACCATCGGCGGGCTTGTCAGTCTCTCGCCCGACGCGCCCCCGCCGGTTCTGCGCCTCCGCCAAGGAGAGCCCTTCGAGGTTGATGTCAGCAACGCGCTCGACGATTTCACGGCGATGCACTGGCACGGAATCCGCGTTCCGAACGGCATGGACGGCGTGCCCTATCTCACCCAGGTGCCCTTCGGCCGCGACGAGACCTTCCGCTACGCTTTCACGCCCGAAGACGCCGGCACCTATTGGTACCATCCACACTGCATGACAATGGATCAGATGGCACGCGGGCTGACGGGCGTCCTGGTGGTCGAGGAGACGGAGCCGCCGGGCTTCGACAGCGACTTGGCCCTAAACCTCCGCGATTTCCGGCTGGATGGGCGAGGGCAGCTTCGCGAGCGGCAATGGTCGGCGCGTGGTGCGGCGCGCGCCGGCACCCATGGCTCGGTGCTGACGGCGAACTGGGAGGTCACGCCTGTCTACGCAGCGCCTGCGGGCGGCCTCCTGCGGCTGCGGCTGGCGGCGACCGACCCCACGCGGATCTATCGCATATACCTGACCGATGCGGAGGGCGCGCCTCTGCCCGAGCCGGGCCGCATCATCGCAGTCGACGGTCATCCGATGCGCGAGGCGGTGCCGTGGCCGACTGAGGAAGCGCCGTTGCTGCTCTCGCCCGGCCAACGCGCCGACCTGGCACTGGCCGTGCCGGCGGAGGAGGGGCGCGAGATCCAGGTCTTCACCGACCGCCCCGGCCCGGCCCATTTGCTCGCGCGGCTGCGCGCAGAGGGGACCAATGCCGGCCGGTCCCTCGCCGAACTTCGACCGCTCGCGCCCAACCCGCTATCGGAGCCGGATCTCGCGGCGGCCGAGGTCGTCGAGTTCGTCTTCGGCTGGTCGCCCGAGGAGAGCGTGCAGGACAACGGCTTCTGCGGCACGCTCGGCTACACCTTCTGGTCGATCAACCGGGAGCCGTGGCCCGGCGATGCGGCCAAGGGCACGGGCCCCCTCGCCACCCTCAAGCTCGGCCGCAGCTACATCCTGCGGCTCCGCAACGAGAGCCCGAACGACCACCCCATCCACCTGCACGGGCTCACCTTCAGACCCGTGCAGTCGAACCGCCGCAAGGTCGCGGGAAACTGGACGGACACAGCGCTGCTCCTCGAAGGGGAGACCATGGACGTCGCCCTCGTCGCGGACAATCCGGGCAACTGGGCCTTTCACTGCCATGTCATCGAACACCAGAAGACCGGGCTCGCCGGCTATCTTCGCGTCGAATAGGAGCTGCCGACGCCGCGGTCAGGCGGCCGGCGCTGCGACCTTGTCGATGCCCGGCATCAACCTCAGCAGGTGACGCGAGTAGTCGGACTGCGGCGCCTTGAAAAGCTGCTCGGTCTCTGCAACCTCCAGCATGCGCCCGGACTTCATCACGCCGACCCGGTCGCACATCTGCCGGATCACCGGCAGATCGTGACTGATAAAGAGCAACGTCAGCCGCAGCTCTTCCTGCAAGTCCTTCAGAAGGTTCAGGATCTGCGCCTGGATCGAGACGTCGAGCGCCGATGTGG
Source organism: Pseudomonadota bacterium (assembly GCA_039815685.1). Taxonomy (GTDB): domain Bacteria; phylum Pseudomonadota; class Alphaproteobacteria; order Rhodobacterales; family Rhodobacteraceae; genus Thermohalobaculum. Next base: position 37,287 of record JBCBYV010000004.1, read on the forward strand.
GCTCGTCGCAGATCAGGAACCGTGGCCGTGTGGCAAGCGCCCGGGCGATCGAGATCCGCTGGCGCTGACCACCGGAGAACTCGTGCGGGAACCGCAGCGCAGCGCTCCGGCCGAGGCCGACATGCTCGAGCAGATCGGCGACAATCTCGCGTGCCTCCGCCGCGTCCGAGGCGAGGCCGTGCAGGAAGATCGGCTCCGCCACGATGTCACCGACCTGCATGCGCGGGTTGAGGCTGGAATAGGGATCCTGGAAGATCATCTGGATCTGTCGGCGATGGCGGTTGAGCGCGCGCCGATCCGCGATCTGGGTCAGGTCTACGCCGCCGAAGCGGATCGCGCCGCCGCTGCTCGGGTAAAGCCCGGTCACCAGCCGTGCGATGGTGGATTTGCCGGAGCCCGACTCGCCCACAATGCCGAAGCTCTCGCCCGGGCGCACCGTGAAGCTCACATCGTCGACCGCGACGATGTCTCGACGCCGCAGCAGCGTGCCCGAACGGAAGACCTTGCTCAGCCCCTCGATCTCGAGCGCATCGCCCTCCTCCCCGCTATCCCGCTCGCGCCCGAGCCAGTGGGTGGCAAGGTCGATGGGTTCGCGCGCGTGCTCTTCGGCCTCGATGTACTCGACCACCGGAAAGCGCTCGATCCGCCGGTTCGAGGGCGGCACGGCGGCGATCAGGCTGCGGGTGTAGTCGTGCTCGGGCTCGCGCAGGATCTTGGCGGTCGGTCCAACCTCCACCACGTCGCCCCGATACATCACCGCCACCCGGTCCGCCGTCTCGGCGATAACGCCCATGTCGTGGGTGATCAGGATCATGCCGACACCCCGCTCGCGCACGAGCCCGCGCAGAAGACCAAGGATCTGCGCCTGGATCGAGACATCGAGCGCAGTCGTTGGCTCATCGGCGATGATCATCTCCGGATCGGCGCACAGCGCTAGGGCGATCACCACCCGCTGGCGCATGCCGCCCGAGAACTGATGTGGATAGTCGTCCATGCGGGAGGCAGGATCAGGTATGCCCACCTGATCGAGCAGGCTCTCCGCCCTGCGCCGCGCCTCCCGGTTGCCGATGGGCAAATGCGTGCGCATGGTCTCGACGAGCTGGTCGGCGATCGTCATCAGCGGATTGAGCGAGGTCTGCGGGTCCTGAAAGATCATCGCGATGCGGTCGCCGCGCAGCCCGCGCATCGCGTCCGGGTCGTCGAGCGGCAGCACTTCGCCTTCGAGACGGATGGTCCCCCGGCTCATCTCCCCAGGCGGCTCGATCAGGCCCATCGCGGCGTTGCCGATAGTGGACTTGCCCGCACCCGACTCTCCGACAACGCCCAGGATCTCGCCCGCCGCTACCTCGAGATCGATGCCCCGCACAGCCGCAACATCGCCGCGACGCGAGCGAAACCTTATCTCAAGTCCTTTAATGGAAAGCCGTGCCGTCATCGAGCCGTCCGATCTCGCCCCTCGTGAAGCCGGACCCCCGGCATCCTTGCCGCGCATAGCAGGACATGCGCAGCGATCCCAGATGCCTTGGCGCGGTCGGCGGTCTCACAGCCTCGGTTTCCCTATCCCGCGCCGATCCAATGGCCGCCCGTCCACGGAGCGGCACGTCGTCGTCGCCATCGCGGCTTGGACATCGAGCGCACCGCTTCTCAGAGCACCCGCTGAAGATCGCCGAACTCGGCCCAAAGCCGGGTTGCAGTTTCGGGATCGAGGTAGTGATCCACCCGGCCACGCACATGCTCGACAAGGGCGGCCTCGCTTCGGTCCGCCGACCAGTCCTCGCCGGCCGCATCCCGCTGCGCCGCCGCGCCCGACAGCACCCGCCACTTCGCACACCATGTCATGGACCAAAGCCACATGGCCCGGCGGAGCGGCAGGAGCCAGTCGGCGGGCGCGCCCGTGAGGCTCAGCCAGCGCCGATAGGCAGCCGCCACCTGTGCGCCGTCGAGCACCGCATGGCTCGCCACATCCCAGGTCGTCGAGGTGTAGAGGGTCGCATGCGCCAGATCGAGCTCGGGCGCCGAGTAACGGCATTTCTCCAGATCGACGAGCACCGCACGCCCGTCTGGCCGCAGGATGAAGTTGCCAGGATGGGCGTCGAACGAGATGAGCCTCGGCTCCGGCCGCGCTTCCGAACGAACGAGCGCCGCCAGCCCGGCGATGCCCTCCTCGAGCACGCGGCGCGTCTCCGGCGCAACGGCCGCGCGGTCCAGATAATCCGCCTGTGCCGCAATCTCGGCATGAAGGTCCGCAAGCGGGTCGGAAGGCGCTAGCAGAGGCGGCCGCGCGGCGATCTCGGGTACCGGCAGCGCATGGATCGCCGCCAGGGCATCGATGAGAGCGTCGAGGTCGTCGGGCAGCCCTGCCGGTCCACCGGGGATCTCCTCGACCACCAGACCACCCCTCGGGAGCGCGGGCGTCGGCGGAAGGACGGCGTGGAGGCTCGGCGCATGGCCGCTGGCAGACGACCTCTCATAACACGCCGCCTGATAGGCGAGGTTTTCCTCCACGCCGAGCTGCATCTGGCTCTGCTTCGGCAAGCGCGCGACGAGACCGCGATCGCGCATCCGAAAATGCAGATGCGCAAGCCCGGTATCCGCCATCGCCTCCGGCTCGCCTTCGATCCTCGCGACCGCAAGCGACGCCCGCAACGCCGCCAAGATCTCTTGATGTCCAGCCTCAGCCGCCCGCATCAACGCACCCGCCCAACAACCATCTCGCCACCACCCATCAGGAGCACGGAAATCAACGAGCTACAACGCTTCCGCAAGCGCCGGCCGACGGCGCAGCAAGAGCTCAGAACCTAGTCATCATGAGTAGATGGTGGGCGGTGGCAGGCTCGAACTGCCGACCCCAGCGATGTGAACACTGTGCTCTACCAACTGAGCTAACCGCCCGCCGGTCGCGCTTATGCTGCGAAGAATGACGGTGGTCAAGCGATCTTGCGGGCGGGCGCAGACCGCGCGGACGGTCACGCCGGGCTCAGGCGCTGGAGGAGGTCGGCGACTTCGTGGAAACCGGCGGCGACCGCCTCGGGGGCGAGGGCATGCAGCGGCTCAGCGGCGAAGCCGTGCGCCATCAGGATGCAGGGCACGCCTGCGGCTCGCGCTGTCTCCCGGTCAGTCAGCGTGTCTCCCAGCATAACCGAACGCGCAGGGTCTGCACCGATCCTGCGTGCGGTCTCGCGGAAATGCTCCGGATCGGGCTTACGGACGGGCAGGCTGTCGGCGCCAAGAACAGCACCGAAACGGTGCATCAGATCGAGCTCGTCCAGCAGGATGTGCGCCAGCCTCTCGGGCTTGTTCGTACAGACGCCGAGGCGCCAGCCCGCTGCCTCCAGCGCATCGAGGCAGGCATCGAGACCCTCGAAGGGCTGCGTGTGGACGGCGATGGCCGCCTCATAGGCCTCCAGCAGACCAGGATAGAGCCGCGTGAAGAGTGCGTCGCTCTCTGGCGCCTCGGGGTCCCTGCCGGCCCGGGCGAGAGAGACACGGATCATCGAGCGGCCGCCACGACCGGCCGCCGCCCGGTCCTCTTCGAGCGTGAGAAGCGGCAAGCCCTCGGGCCCCAGCACCGTATTGGCCGCGGCCAGAAGGTCGGCAGCCGTGTCGGCGATGGTGCCGTCGAGATCGAAGATTGCCCCGCGCATGCGCTCCCTCCCTGGCCCTGCCCGCCAGCGCGGGCGCGCCCTCAATAGGCGGCGACTGAAACCGAGGGAAATGAAAACTTACCGTCTGGGCGGGATGTGCTTGGCCGGAGCCCCTTCCACGCCGCCCAACCTTGCGGCTAAGGAGCGCGCCATGATGGAGAGGCCCGAGAGACCGCCCCGCCCGCTTGCCGTCGTCGTCCTCGCCGCGGGCGCGGGCACGCGCATGCGGTCAGAGCGTCCGAAGGTCCTGCACGAGATCGCGGGGCGCAGCATGCTTGGCCATGTGCTGGCGACCGCGGCCGCCCTCGGCCCCGAACGCCTCGCGCTCGTCACAGGTGTCGGCGCAGACGCCGTGGCCGCGGAGGCAAAGGCTGTGCTGGCGGGGCTCGACGCGCCCGCACCCGTCCTTTGCTATCAGGCGGAGCGGCGCGGGACCGGGCATGCCGTGCTGCAGGCCGCCCCGGCGCTCGAGGGCTTCGAGGGCGATCTGCTCGTCCTCTATGGCGACACGCCGCTCCTTCGGGCTGAGACCCTTCTTGGGCTGTTGACCGCCGATGCCCCGCTGCGGGTGCTGGGCTTCGATGCAGCGGACCCGACCGGGTATGGCCGTCTCGTCATGGAGGGCGGAGAGGTCCTGAACCGGATCGTCGAGGAGAAGGACGCCGACGCCGAGGAGCGGGCGATCTCAGCCTGCAACTCCGGCGTGATGGCAGGCGATGCCGCGCTGATGCTGCGCCTCCTCGAAAGGCTCACGCCCGACAATGCCCAGCGCGAACTGCTCCTGACCGATCTCGTCGGCCTCGCCAGGGCTGAGGGCGCGCGCGTCACCGCGAGCTTCTGCGCGGAGAGCGAGACGCAGGGCGTCAACGACCGCGCACAGCTCGCCGAGGCAGAGGCGCTCTGGCAGCGGCGCGCGCGGCTCGCCGCCATGCGCGCGGGCGCGACGCTGCAGGACCCGGGCAGCACGATCCTCTCCCACGACACGGTGCTGGAGGAGGACTGCTGGATCGGCGCCAACGTCGTCTTCGGCCCCGGCGCGCGGGTCTGCCGGCATGGGGTCGTCCGGCCCTTCTGCCATATCGAGAACACCATCATCGGCTCGGGCGCTGTCGTCGGCCCCTTCGTGCGCTTCCGGGACGGCACGTCGATCGGTCCAGGCGCGCAAGTCGGCAACTTCGTGGAGATGAAGAACGCCGATTTCGGCCCGGGCGCGAAGGCGGGGCATCTCAGCTATCTCGGCGATGCCAGTATCGGCGCCAAGACCAATATCGGCGCAGGGACGATCACCTGCAACTATGACGGCGTGGACAAGCATCGGACCGAGATCGGGCGCGAGGCCTTCATCGGCACCGGCAGCGCGCTGATCGCCCCCGTCTCGGTCGGCGACGGCGCCTATGTCGCGACCGGCGCCGTGATCACCGAAGACGTGCCCGGCGACGCGCTCGCCATCGCACGGGCGCGCCAGGTCACGAAGCCGGGCCGAGCCTCGCTCCTTCGCCGCTTCCTGGAAGGGCGCAAGGCCAACAAAGCCAAGAACGGCTGACGAACAACGAGCAGAAGAAGAACACCGGAGTAGTTTCATGTGCGGCATAATCGGCGTGCTTGGTCAGCTGGACGCGGCCTCCCGCCTTCTCGACGCGCTCCGCCGCCTTGAGTATCGCGGCTACGACAGCGCTGGCGTCACGACCCTTTCGAACGGCAAGCCACAGCGCCGCCGCGCGGTCGGCAAACTCAAAGCCCTGCGGGACCTTCTCGGCGAGGAGCCCGTGCAGGGCACCGCCGGGATCGGGCATACCCGCTGGGCCACCCACGGCGCTCCGACCGTGGCCAACGCCCATCCCCAGGCTGCGGGCCCCGTGCACCTCGTCCACAACGGCATCATCGAGAACTTCCGACCGCTGCGGGAGAGCCTTGCCGCACATGACATCGCCTGCGAGACCGAGACGGACACGGAAGTCGTCGCACAGCTCGTGGCCCAGCGCATGGCCGAAGGCGACGGCCCGGTAGACGCTGTGCGCGCCGTCCTGCCACGCCTCGAAGGCACCTTCGCGCTCCTCTTTCTCTTCGAGAACGAGCCGGATCTCATGATCGCCGCCCGTCGCGGCTCCCCCCTCGCCCTCGGCTGGGGGGAAGATGAGATGTTCGTCGGCTCCGACGCCATGGCGCTCAGCCCCATGACCGACGAGATCACCTATCTCGAGGAAGGCGACTACGCCGTCGTCCGCCGCTCCGGTGCGGAGGTCTTCGACGTCGACGACCAACCCGTCGAGCGCGGCCGCAGACGCGTGGCCGTCGACCCGTCGCTGACCGAGAAAGGGCCTTTTCGCCACTATATGCTCAAGGAGATCCACGAGCAGCCCGCCGTCATGGGTCTCGTCCTCGCCCGTCACGTGGCCGGCGGGCTCGACCGGATCGCCTCGCCTGCGGACGATATCCCCTGGGGCATGATGAGCCGGATGATGCTGATCGGTTGCGGCACCGCCTCCTTCGCCGGTCGGGTGGCCAAGTACTGGTTCGAAGGGCTGGCGGGGCTTCCATGCGAGGCGGATGTTGCCTCCGAATTCCGCTATCGCGAACACCCGCTTACGGGACGCGAAGGCGGGCTCTTCATCAGCCAGTCGGGCGAGACGGCCGACACCCTCGCAGCCCTGCGCCATGCCAAGCCCCGGCTGATCGCCACCGGCGCCGTCGTCAACGCGCTCGAGAGCTCCATCGCGCGGGAGGCGGAGTACGTCCTCCCGATCATGGCAGGGCCCGAGATCGGCGTCGCCTCGACCAAAGCCTTCACGGCACAGCTCGTCACGCTCGCGGCGGCCGCGGTTCTCGCCGGGCGCGATCGGGGCTGGCTCTCACAGGCCGACGAGGCGGCAAAAGTGGCGGAGCTTGCCGAGCTGCCCCGCCTCGTGACCGAGGCGCTCGGCACCGAAGACACCATCTCCGGCATCGCCCAGGAGCTCGCGGGCGCCTCTCAGGCGCTCTATTTCGGCCGCGGCGCGCTCTATCCCATCGCCCTCGAAGGAGCGCTAAAGCTCAAGGAGATCAGCTACATCCACGCGCAGGGCTATGCCTCGGGCGAGCTCAAGCACGGCCCCATCGCGCTCGTCGACGAGAATGCTCCCGTGATCGTGATCGCACCCCGCGACCGGCTCTTCGATAAAACTGTCTCGAACATGCAGGAGGTGATGGCGCGTGGCGGGCGGGTCGTGCTGATCAGCGATGCGGACGGGATCCGGGAAGCAGGTGACGGGGCTTGGCGTACGGTACGCCTGCCGGCCATCGCGCCCTGGCTCGCACCGGTACTCTATGCCCTGCCGGTGCAGTTGCTCGCCTACCACACGGCGCTGGCGAAGGGCACGGACGTAGATCAGCCACGAAATCTCGCCAAATCCGTCACGGTCGAGTAGGATGGTTTGAGGGCCGCGGACAACGCGGCCGAACGAGGGACAGGTTCTGATGATGTTGATTAGGCTCAGCTTTATGGCGGGGCTCACTGCCCTGCTCGCAGGCTGCCTCGGCAGCGGCAACGTGGTCGAGAGCGCCAAGGCGCCTGAACGCCCGTTGGATCGCACGGTTTCCGATTGCTACACGGTCGTGCTCTTCGACGATGTCGAAGTCGAGAAGCCGGCGGACGACGTGCCCTTCTCCTACGCCGCTTTCCTGGGCAAATGGACCAACGGGGCGTGGGACGGCAAGTGGTGCCACGACCTCCTGATCTACGAAGTCTCCGCCGACGGCCGCGTCGAGCTCATGGACATGCACGCGCCCTACGAGCCCTGGAGCCAGCCCGCCAGCGCCTTCAAGCGCGTGGGTCGGATCGACAATGAAGGCGTGCTCCGCTTCGCCCATGGCACGACGCAGCGCAGCTACCAGATCGTCGACGGCCGGCTTGAGGGCAGACGCTCCGGCGGCGGCGCAGGCGAATACGTCGCCCAGCTGAAGCGCCCCTGGGACGTCCCCGTCCCACGGCCCCGCCCCGTCGGCATCGCCGCGGCAGCAGGGACCGACAGCTCAAGCTGACGGTTGCCCGCCCGAGTCATGCTCGGGCTCGCCCCGGGCATCCACGGCCGCTTGCGCCGGATTGCCGGGTCTGGCCCGGCAACGACATGGCTTCAGTGAGCATGCCAGGTCGGATGCCGCTCGAGGTGTGCTGGGTCACTCCAGGGTGACCCAGACCTCGTAGCGGCGGAGCCAGGGGATGGTCCAAGGCGGGTGGTAGCCGGCCACGCGCCAGTCGGCCCGATGCGCCATGTTCTTCGATGAGAGCCAGGCTTCGAGGGCGACACGGCTCGCCTCCGCCTTCTCGGGCGTGTTGAAGCCCGGATAGCGCTTGATCGCCACGCGGCGGCCGGGGCGGTCTTCGATGGTCACGTTCTCGGCCGTCGGGCGCGGCGCGGTCTCGGCCGTCATCCCCTCGGGCAGGACGAAGACGATGCGCCAGCGCTGGCCCTCTCCGCCCTCGGTCAGCACGGGCGCCGTCATCGCGATCTCGTCGCCCTCGCCTTCCTGCCCGCCCGCCTGTTCCGTGATCACCGGCGCGGTCATGGCGATCTCCTGACCCTCGCCCTCGGTCAGCACCGGTGCGGTCATCGCGATCTCCGCGCTGCCCGTGTTCTCCCCGGTGATGTAATCGAAGAGCATCAAGAAGCCTTCGCTAAGCGCCTCGTCCCGCGGCCCCTCGACCGCCGCAACCGCGACGGTAAAGGGCGCATAAGCCCGGATCTCGATATCCCCGTCGATTTTCTCCAGCGTATAGGGCGGCTCCTCCGCCGCCTTGCCTCCGAAGACAGAGCAACCGACGAGAAGCGGCAGGGCAAAGGCGGCAGCGATGGCGGGTCGGGCGCTCATGTGAACCTCGACAGGGCGGCGGTTGGCAATGCAAATCATGTGGGATATTTTCCCACTCAATCAAGCGGAGCGGAGCATCCGGCGCATGATCTTGCCCGTTGCCGTCGTCGGCATCTGGTCGATAAAGGCGATCTCGCGCGGGGCGACATGCGGGCTGACCCGGGATTTGACCAGCGCCTTCAGCTCCTCGGCCAGCGCCTCCCCCGGCTCGATCCCCGCCTTCAGCGTGACGAACGCCTTCACGATCTCCGTGCGCAGCGGGTCGGGCACGCCCACGACGGCGGCAAGGCCCACGGCAGGATGACCCGAAAGGCAGTTCTCGATCTCCGTCGGCCCGATCCGATAGCCCGCTGAGGTGATCACGTCGTCGGTGCGCGAGGCGAAGTGGAAATAGCCATCCTCGTCCATCACCCCCTCGTCACCCGTCAGCATCCAGTCCCCTCGGAACTTGGCGGCGGTCTTCTCGGGCTGGTTCCAGTATTCGAGGAACATGGCGGCATCCCCCCGGCGCACCGCGATCTCCCCGGTCTCACCGGGAGGCAGCGGCACTCCGTCCTCGCCCAGGATCGCGACATCCGATCCCGGAAACGGCCGGCCCATCGCCCCCGGCCGGATAGGCGCAAGACCGGTACAGTTGCCGAGGACCAGATTGCACTCGGTCTGGCCGTAGAATTCGTGGATCTCGAGCCCGAGTGCCTCACGACCCCAGTCCAGCGTCTCCGCGCCGAGGCTCTCGCCACCCGAACCGACGCTGCGGAGCCGCGCGCCGAAACGCGCAGGATCCGTAACCGTCTTCATCATGCGGAGCGCCGTCGGCGGCACGAAGCTGTTGCGCACCCCGTTCCGAGCGATGACGTCGAAGGCGCGCTCGGGGTCGAACTTCTCCATCCGGTGCGCGACCAGCGGCACGCCGGCCCGCAGCGCCGGCAACGCCATGTTGCACAAGCCCCCGATCCAGGCCCAGTCGGCCGGGGTCCAGGCGATGTCGCCCTCCTTCGGGAAGAAGCCATGGGTGAGCTCCACCCCCGGCTCATGCCCGATCAGCACCCGGTGGCCGTGGAGCGCTCCCTTCGCAGGCCCCGTGGTCCCGGAGGTGTAGCTGATGAAGGCGGGATCGTCCGGCCCCGTCTCGGCCACTCGGATCTGCTCGCGCGCCTTGCCGAGCTCCTGCCAGAACCCCCAGGCCTCATCGCCGGGCCGGTCGACGGAGAACACCGTCTCAAGGCCCGGCAGTTCGTCGCGGAGCGCGTTTATCTTGTGGAGGTTGGCATCGTCCGTCACCAGCGCCTTCGCCCCGGCGTCACCCAGCCGGTGCTTCAGCGCCTCACCGTCAAACAGCGTAAAGACCGGGACGACGACAGCCCCGAGCATGTAGGCCGCGACATGGGTGATGATGGTCTCGGGCATCTGCGGCAGGAGGAGGCCAACCCGGTCTCCGCGACCCACCCCATGCCCCGCAAGCGCATTGGCGAACCGCCCCGCCGCGCGCGAAAGCTGGATGTAGGTATAGTCGCGACGCGCACCGTCCGGGCGCAGATAGATCAGCGCCAAGCGCTCAGGGTCGGTGCGCGCCCACTTCTCGCAGACATCCCAGGCAATGTTGTAACGCACCGGCAGGTCCCAGCGATGCGCCCGCCGCCGCGCCTCCCAGGCATCGGCGCCGCCAGCACCCCCGGCAGTGTCCCGCATGACGCCGGCCATTCCTGCCCTCCAATTCGGCAACCCTTGCCAAGATGGTAGGCACGCCGGGCCCTCAACGCAATCTGAGGCGGCGTCGGCCCCCAGTCAGACAGCTCAGTCAGGCAGCGCAGTAGGGCATTTCAGCCTGTCATCGTGCCGCCGCCCGCCGTCACCTTGAAGCCACCTGCCCGCAACGCGCCGATGATGTCTTCAACATGCCCCCGGTCGCGCGCTTCGATGGTGACCTCCAGCTCGGCCTGCTTCAGCGCCACGGTCTGCATCATCCGTTGGTGGATGACCTCGATCACGTTGGCGCCCCGCTCCCCGATGATCCGCGAGATCTCCGAGAGCTGACCCGGCGTGTCATCGATCTCGAAAACGAGGCGGGTGATCCGACCATCGCGCACCAGGCCGCGCAGGATCAGGGTCGAAAGCAGTCGGGAATCGATGTTTCCACCGCAGACCACAAGCCCGACATGCTTACCCCGAAGCTCGTCGAGCATGTTCTGGATCACGGCAAGCCCGGCCCCCGGCGCACCTTCGGCCACCAGCTTTTCATGCGACAGAAGATCGAAGACGGCCTGCTCGATCTCGGTCTCCGTCGCAGTCTCGACCCGGTCGACATGGGCGCAGATGACCTCGAGATTGCGCGCACTCGGCGCGCGCACGGCGATGCCTTCGGCGAGGCTCGCGCCCCCAATCGTCGCCGCCACCCCCAGCATCTCGGCCTTTACGGCATCAAAGAGCTGCGCCTGCGCGCCGATGATCTGGATCTCGGGCTTGATGGCCTTCGCGGCCATCGCCATCCCCGCGATCAGCCCGCCCCCGCCGACCGGCACGACGATCACGTCAAGCTCCGGCGCCTGCTCCAGCATCTCGACCGCCACGCTGCCCTGCCCCGCCACCACGTCCTCATCGTCGAAGGGGTGGACGAAGGTCAGCCCCTTCTCGACCGCCATATCCAGCGTGAACTGCACGCTATCGTCGAAGACCTTGCCGCGGATGACGACCTCGGCCCCGAAATCGGAGGTCCGCTTGATCTTGTTGAAGGGCGTGCCCTCCGGCATCACGATGGTGGAGGGGATGCCGAGGCGCGTCGCGTGATAGGCCACGCCCTGCGCATGGTTGCCCGCGCTGCAGGCTATGACCCCCGCCGCCCGCTCCGCCGCGCTCAAGGTCAACAGTTTCGCGAGCGCGCCCCGCGCCTTGAACGAGTTCGTGTGCTGCAGGTTCTCGAGCTTCAGGCTGAGGTCGATGCCGAGCTGCAGCGATAGCCGCGATGCGCGCACGAGCGGCGTGTTGAGCGTTGCAGGCCCGATGGCCGCGCGCGTCTCGAAAATCTTTTCCGGGGTGAGGGCCATACGCCACCATCTTTCTCTGAAGGTCTTGGGCGGCTGCCGACAGGTGGCCCGGGCATCCCTATCCGCTCCCTCCGCTCAGGAGAAGCCCACCCGTTGGCCGCGCGGCCCACGCCCGGTCGCTGACGAAGAAACCCGCGCCCACCGCAACACCGGAAGCACGCCAGCGAGGGCATTGCGACAAAGGATCTGGGGCGCGCCAGCTTGAATGCGCCCGCCCTTCGAACTATTCATCGCGGTTCAGCAAGCTCACCGAACTAGGTGCTCGCCAGCGAGACGATCCCGCAGCCCAGCGCTGCGGCGCGCGACCGTGATCGCGCGGACGACCACTCGAATGGCTGGAGAGCGCGCTTGGACGACGCCGTCTGCACTGTTGGGCTGTATGATGCTTCGCGCGAGCACAGCGCGTGCGGCGTTGGCTTCCTGACGCGCAAGGACGGCCGGCAGACGCATGACTTGCTCCTGAAGGGGCATGAGGCGCTCTGTGCCGTCCCGCATCGCGGCGGGATGTCGTCCGAGGGGATCGGGGATGGCGCTGGCGTGTCCGTCGACCTCTCCCTCAACCTCTTCGGCCGCCTGACGGGGGCAGCGCTCGAGCCCGGTAGCTTCGGCGTCGGCAACTTCTTCCTGCCCTCGGACGCATCGCAACATGATCGCGCGAGCCAACTCGTCGCGGCGACGCTCGAGGAAGCAGGCCTCCGCGTCCTCCTGATGCGCGACCTCCCAGTCGACGAGGCGGCGATCGGCCCGCGCGCGATCAAGGCGCAACTGCCCATCCGCCAATGGATCTTCGCGGCACCGGAAGGATTGCGCGACGCCGCCCTCGACAGCCGCATCCACGGCGCACTCCTCGCCATCGAGGCCGTGGCCTATACTGATGCGGCCCTAGACGGGCTCTACCCGCTCTCGCTCTCCGCGCGGATGCAGGTCTTCAAGGGACGCCTCAATTCCTGGGAGATCATCCCCTACTTCAAGGACCTGTCGGACCCCGACCACGCGGTCCACACGATGTATTTCCACACGCGGTTCTCGACCAACACCGACCCGCATCCGTCCATGGCCCAGCCCTTCAGGCTGATGGCGCATAACGGTGAGCTCAACACGGACAAGAAGAACCGGCTGTCCGAGGCAGCCATTGCGCTGGCCCGGAACAAGGCCATCGTCCGCCCGCGCGGACAATCCGACAGTTGCCGGCTCGACCAGACGCTGAACGCCCGAGTCTTCGAAGAGGGTCTCGATCTGGTAACGGCGGTCGTCGCGATGATGCCGCCCGCCTGGGAAAACGACACGCGCCTCAGCCCCCGCGTTCGCGCGATGCTCGAATACTTCTCGCTCTCCGAGGAGAAGAATGACGGGCCCGCCGCCCTCATCTTCGGCGACGGCACGATCATCGGCGCCCGCCTCGACCGGCTCGGCCTGAGGCCGCTCCGGACGGTCGAGACGGCGGACTATCTCGCGGTCATGTCCGAGGCGGGACAGATCGCCTTCCCGCCGGACAGCGTCACTCGTCGGGGCCGCGTCGAAGCCGGCGGGATGATCTACTGGAACCACGCCGAAGGCCGCGCCTACGAGACCGAGGACGCGCTCGAACAACTGGCGGCCAAGAAGGACTACGCCGCACTCCTGGCAGCCGCGCAGGTCAACATCGACGACCTGCCCTCCGCCGAGAGCGACCCCAAGCTCGCCGCCGCACGCTATTTCGGCGATCTCGAACGGCCAGCCCGCTACGTCGCCTACACCCACAATCAGGAAAGCTTCAAATTCCTGATGGACCCGATGCTCCTGTCCGGCGCCGAGAAGGTGTCGGCCATGGGCTACGGCAACGCGATCAACGCGCTTTCCGACAACGAGGGCGGCGTCGCGAAATACTTCAGCCAGCGCTTCGCCCAGGTCACGAACCCGCCGCTCGACTCGATCCGCGAGGCGGACGGCATGACCCTCCGGGTCGCCCTCGGTGAGAAGCCGCATCTCGGCCATTCACGCTCGCGCCAGATCGTCGTCAACTCGCCCGTTCTGCGCATGGCGGACATGCTGAAGATCAAGGCGCAGACCGAAACGCCGTGGGACCGCTTCGACATCCTCTACGAACCGGTCTTCGGCAACGCACGGGCCAACGAAGCGGCCCTCATCTCCGCCATTGACGCGGTCGCGAACGAGGTTGTGGGCTTCGCGCGCGAAAAGGGCGGTATCGCGATCCTCACCGACCGGCACATCTCCCGCCAACGCGCTGCAATGCCGATGACCCTCGCGGTCTCCGCGATCAATCAGCGCCTGATCGAGGAGGGGCTGCGCCTCAAGGTCAGCCTTATCGTGGAGAGCGGGCAGATCTGCTCCTCGCACCACATCGCCTGCGCACTCGGCTTTGGCGGCTCCGCCGTCTACCCGCTCGCCGTCCGCCTCCGGGCCGAGGAGCTCTACGGAGATGACGCGGCCGAGGCGTACTACAAGTTCCAGAAGGCCGCCGAGAAGGCGCTCATGAAGACCATGGGCAAGGTCGGGCTCTGCACCGTCGAAAGCTATTCGGGCGGCGAGTTCTTCGAGCCCAATTTCCTCGACACGAACGACCCCGTCTTCGCGAAGTACCTGCCGAACATGAAGACACCGGTCGGGGGCGTGCGCTTCGACACCATCGCCCAGTCGGTGGCGGACTGGCACGAGCGGGCGCTCGGCGTGAAGGACGCCTCCGAGATCCCGATCCTCGGCCTCTTCAAGGAACGCTCGGGGGGGGCGGGCCACAGCTACGGCACCACCGCCGTCCGCGGCTTCGTCGACCTGACCGAGGAGGCCATCGCCTTCGCCGGTGACGACGCACCGGACGGGGAGACCGATCCCCTTCGCCTTCTCACCCTCCGCCAGATGGACGACGCCTTCGGCATCGACGAGCGGGGCTACGTCAATACAAGCTTTGATAAGCTCACCCCGGCCGAGATCGACGGCTTCAAGATCACGCCGGGCTATCGCGCCTTCTCGACGATGATGGCCGAGGAGCGTCACCGTCGGCCCGCGGCCCTCCGCGACGTGCTGGACTTCCCCGCCGACATCACGTTTCTCGACAAGGTCGCGGACATCAAGCGCGAGATGATGCTCTTCAACCGCGCCGGGAACCGCGACTTCGTGATCCGCGGGGTGGACTGCCGGGACCTCGGCGGCGGGGAGTTCCTCCTGCGCCTCACCGGGCCCAAGGCCCGCGACCTCGGCCGGCTCGATGCACTGGCGCAGTCGCTGATCGAGCGGTTCGGCGCCGATCTCGAAGGCCACCATGTGACGCAGGGCGCGCTCAAGGTGGCGGCGAAGGGCTGGGCGCTCGACTACCTCTCACGCCTCCGCCCGGCACCGGAGCGCATAGAGCTTTCGGCCGTTGAACCAGCCTCGGCCATCACCCGCCGCCTCGCTTCGGGGGCGATGTCGCACGGCGCGCTGGTGGCGACGGCGCACGAAGCCGTGGCGCACGGCACCAACATGGTCGGCGGCCTCTCGAACTCAGGCGAGGGCGGGGAGCATCTCAGCCGCTACGGCACCCTCCGCGCGAGCCGGATCAAGCAGTTCGCCAGCGGCCGCTTCGGCGTCTGGGCGGGCTACCTCGCCGATACCTGCCTCGAGGAGCTGGAGATCAAGATCGGCCAGGGCGCCAAGCCCGGGGAGGGCGGGCAGCTCCCGGCACCCAAGGTC
Source organism: Pseudomonadota bacterium (assembly GCA_039815685.1). Lineage (GTDB taxonomy): Bacteria > Pseudomonadota > Alphaproteobacteria > Rhodobacterales > Rhodobacteraceae > Thermohalobaculum. The sequence continues at coordinate 52,483 of JBCBYV010000004.1, forward strand.
ACGGTGGAGATCGCGGCGGCGCGCGGCGGCACGCCGGGGGTGGAGCTCGTCAGCCCACCGCCCCATCACGACACCTACTCGATCGAGGATCTCGCGCAGCTCATCCACGACTGCAAGGCCGCGCGGAAGAAGGTCATCGTCAAGCTCGTGAGCTCCGAAGGCATCGGCACCATCGCCGTCGGCGTGGCCAAGGCGGGTGCTGACGTGATCAACGTCGCCGGCAACACGGGCGGCACAGGTGCCGCCTCCGTCACCTCGCTCAAATACACCGGCCGCGCGGCCGAGATCGGCATCGCAGAGGTGCATCAGGCGCTCTCCGCCAACGGCATCCGGCAGAAAGTCTGGCTGCGCTGCTCCGGCGCGATGCAGACGGGTTCCGACGTCGTCAAGGCAGCGCTTCTCGGCGGCGACAGCTTCGAGTTCGGGACGACCGCCCTCATGATGCTGAAATGCGTCATGGCCAAGAACTGCAACGTGAAATGCCCCGCGGGCCTCACGACGAACCCTGAGGTCTTCGACGGCGATCCGCGGGCCCTCGCACAGTACCTCCTGAACATCGCGCATGAAGTGCGGGAGATCCTGGCCCGCCTCGGCCTGCCCTCACTCGCCGAGGCGCGGGGCCGCGCCGATCTTCTCCATCTCCTCGACCACCCGGCCTCGGTCGGGCAACTCAACCTCCGCGCCATGCTGACCCGCGTGGACGAGAACCCGGTCGAGGACCCGATCTATCTCGAACGCGACTTCGCCCTCGACGACCGGCTCGGCGAGGAGATCGAGGCGCGCCTCCTTTCGGGCGAGGAAGCGGGCATCGAACTCCGCCCGAACGCCCCCCTCAACACCCGCAACAAGACGGTCGGCGGTCAGATCGCCATCGATATCGAGCGGCGCCTGAACCACGAAGACGCGGCACCGCCCGCATCCTTCGTGAGCGCGCGCGGCCGGCGCTATCTCGACCACCGCTCCGTGCGGATCGTGACCTCCGGTGCGGCGGGGCAAAGCTTCGGTGCCTTCTGCAACGACGGCATGGTGCTGGAGCACACCGGCACCTGCAATGACGGCGTGGGCAAGGGCGCCTGCGGCGGCGAGATCGTGGTGCGCGCACCCGCGGGCGGAGGCTCGGGCAGTGGCCAGAACGTGCTCATCGGCAACTTCGCGCTCTTCGGCGCCACCGGCGGGCGAACCTTCATCGAGGGAGAGGCCGGGGACCGCTTCGCCGTGCGCAACTCCGGCGCCACGGCGGTCGTCGAGGGCGTGGGCGACTTCTGCGCGGAATACATGACGAACGGCTCCATCCTGAACCTCGGCGGCTTCTCCAAGGGCTTCGGCAACGGCATGTCCGGCGGCTTCGCCTATCAGTACGATCCGGAGAACCGGCTACAGGACATGCTCAGCAAGGACTCGGTCTTCTCCGGCCGCCTCGGCGACGGCTCGGCCGAGGGCGAGATCCATATGGACGCCGTCAAGCAGCTCCTGACCTGGCACGTTGCCGCCACCGGCTCGGCCAAGGCCAAGGCACTGCTCGAGGACTGGGACAGCGTGCAGGGCGACTTCGCCTGGATCATGCCAAAAGCCCTCCTCCAGTATCAGGACGCCGACGCCATCCTCTCGGCCCGCAGCCGCAAAGACCTTGTCGAGGAGCTCTCGACCGCCCTCGCCGCCCACCAGATCGCGATGCTCAAGAGCGCCTGGAAATCGGGCGCGCCCGTCCATGGCGGCTTCGCGCCGAGCCAGGCGGAGGCGGACAGCGCGGACATGTACCGCCTCCTCAACAGCTACACGGTCCTCGACACGGCACAGACGCTCGCAAGGAAGCGCGTCAGCACCGAAGGCCCGGCGCTCGAGAAAGCCGCGCGCAACCTCATTCTCACGGAGGACTTCGCGCTCATGTCCACCCTTTCGAAACACGCAAAGATCGCCGTTGCGGACTACGACGACGCCGGCCTCGCCGTGCTGGTCGCGCAGAAGCGGCTCGACGACTTCAAGCGCGCCCTGTCGCTCCGCAACATCCTCTCGATGGACAGCCCCGGCACCTATGCCTGGATCCTGCATCAGGACCGCAAGAACCGCGCAGCACTCGGCACCGTCCCGAGCTTCGACGAGCTTTTCGCCCGCAGCGCCGTGCCCGAGATCGCAGCGCGTCTCGCGGCGGAGTGACACCGATGAATGTGCCGAAGATACCGACCGACGCCCCGTTCTCCGAGGATCAGCGCGCCTGGATCGCAGGTTTCATGGCCGGGCTCTCGACCCGCCTCGTCTCCGGCCATGGCGACGCCGCCCCCGCGGGCGATGCGGTCGCCGCCAAGCCGATTGACATCCTCTTCGGCACGCAGACCGGCAATGCCGAGGAGGTGGCGAACGAAGCCGCGGCCCTCGCCAAGTCGCGGGGCTTCCGACCACGCGTCGCCGATCTCGACATCGTCGATATGGAGCAACTCGCCGCGTCCGAGAACCTGATCGTCGTCGTCTCGACCTATGGCGAGGGCGAGATGCCCGACAATGCCCAGCTCTTCTGGGACGCGCTCTCCGCCTCGACCGCCCCGCGCCTCGAACAGCTCAACTACGGCGTCCTCGCCCTCGGCGATACGAGCTACGAGCATTTCTGCCAGGCCGGCAAGCTCATCGACATGCGGCTCGAGCAGCTCGGCGCCCGACGTGTCCTGCCGCGCGTCGATTGCGACGTGGATTTCGAGGGAGCGGCCACCGCCTGGCTCGGCAACGCCATACCGGAGAGCGGCGCGCCGGCGGAGGATGCCGAACCGGCGGCAAAGCCCCAGAAAGCCATCTGGAACCGCAAGAACCCCTATGCCGCGCGCATGGCGGAGAACCGCGTGCTTTCGGGCCGAGGCTCCGCCAAGGAGATCCGGCACATCGCCTTCGAGCTTGGCGACAGCGGTCTCGCCTACGAGGCCGGCGACGCGCTCGGCGTGATGCCGATGAATGCCCCGGACCTCGTCGAGCGCTGGCTCTCCCGCCTCGGCGCGGAGCACGACCACGCGGTGCCGGGAAGGGACGCGCCCCTCGGCACCCTCCTGTCCGCGCAGCTCGAGATCATGACCCCGTCGAAGGAGCTCATCCGCAGCCTGGAACCCCTTATCGGGCACGCGGAGCTCAGCCACGTCCTGGGTGCGGCTGACAACGAAGCGCTGAAGGACTTCTTATGGGGTCGCGACGCGCTCGACCTCCTCAACCTCAACCCCGACATCGCACTCGATGCGGCCGAGGTGGTGAGCTGGCTCAAGCCCCTGCAGCACCGCGCCTATTCGATCTCGTCGAGCCCCAAGGCCCATCCCGGCGAGGTCCACCTGACCGTTGCCGCCGTGCGCTGGATGTATGAGGAGCGGGAGCATCGCGGCGTCTGCTCGACTTTCCTCGCCGACCATGTGCCCGAGGGCGCCTCGGCCGGCATCTTCATGTCGCCGAACAAGGCGTTCCGCGTGCCCGAGGACGATGACCGCCCGATGATCATGGTCGGCCCCGGCACGGGCGTCGCCCCCTTCCGCGCCTTCCTCGAGGAGCGGCGCGAGCGCGGCGCCGGCGGCATGAACTGGCTCTTCTTCGGCGACCAGCACCGCGACCGGGACTTCATCTACCGGGACGAGATCGGCGAGATGAGCGCCTCGGGCCTCCTGACCCGGCTCGACCTCGCCTTCTCCCGCGACCAGGCCGAGAAGATCTACGTGCAGCACCGGATGCTGGAGAACGGCAAGGACCTCTTCGGCCTGCTCGAGGAAGGCGGCCATTTCTACGTCTGCGGGGACGCCAGCCGCATGGCCAAGGACGTGGACAACGCGCTCCACAAGCTCATCGAGACCCAGGGCGCCATGACGCCCGAGGCGGCGGCGGAGTACGTCAACCGCCTGAAGCGCGAGAAACGCTACGTCCGCGACGTCTACTAGCGGTTCGGTAGAGGCGGAAGTGACCGTTGGAGGTCATCCCCGGGCTTGACCCGGGGATCCAGAAAGCCCCTCAGTTGCAATGGTTTGGCAATGGCCCGGATTGCCAGATCGAGTCCGGCAACGATAGCAGCAAGCATCGCGGCCAAACCATTGGAAAGCCGTACGCCCAGTCCCGCTACGCCACCCGCCCTCACCGCAACCGTGCGGCCACCAGATAGCTCTCCTTGATCCGGAAGAGCGCGGCATCCACACCCGAACGCTCGATCCGGTCACTGCTGCGGGGCAAGATACCGGCAGTCCGCAGTGCATCCCTGCACGCAGCGGCCTCATCGCTCGCCGCATGCGCCGGCGGCTCTGCCGAGAGGATGTTCAAGAGCCGCTCCTCACTCGGCAACAGCACATCCTCCGCGAAGGGCATGCCGGACGCCTTCACCCCTGAAAGCTGGCGGAAAAGCGCGAAGAGCGACTCCAGCGCGCCGTAGAGACGGTCGCGCCGCAGATGCCGCGCAATCGCATGCTCGGCCACCGCCGATGTCGGGCCGCCCGCCCGCCAGTCGCGATAGACCGCGACGATCAGCCGTTCATCTTCCGTAAGGTCCTGAAACCCAAGCGGCGTCGCGGGATTTCCCGATGCCATCGGCCAACCTCCCTTGCTGTCGCGCGTCGGGTGGCATGCCGCGGCCGTCCGCTGTTCTTGGCACGTCAACAGCACATCTCAGAAGCTGAGCGCAAGCTTCAATCCCTCGCGAGCGGCCGCCCGGAGCCCTTGACCATCGGGCCCCCGCGTGGCCTTTTCCCTCCAGCCGATGCCGAGATGCATCGTTGCCGCGATGGCAGGCTCCACACCCACCTCGTTCACCAAGCGGAACTGGCCGTGCGCGCCCGTACCGTCGGGCTGCGCGTGTGGGAGGTTACATGACCCATCACTCAACCGAGACGCTGCCGGACACGATCGTCCGACAGCTGGGCAGGTTCGTCGCCCATACGGATCACAAGACCATGTCGGGCGAGGCGCGCGACGAGCTGAAGAAGCGCATCCTCGACACCGTCGGCGTCGCCATCGGCGCGCTCGAGGGCGAGCCGATCAGGATGATCCGCGAACATCAGGAGGATTTTGGCGGCGCGCCGCATTCGACGCTCATCGGCGGGGGTAAGACCGCGCCCGACCGGGCCGCCTTCTACAACGGCGCGCTCAGCCGGTATCTCGACTTCATGGACAGCTACCTCGCCAAGGGCGAGACCTGTCACCAGTCCGACAATTTCGGCGCGGTGCTGGCGGCCGCCGAGTACGCCGATGCCTCGGGCGACACGCTGCTCACCGCCATGGCCGCAGCTTATCAGGTTCTGGGCAGGCTCTGCGACGAGGCACCGGTCCGCCACAAGGGCTTCGACCACACGGTCCAGGGCGCCTACGCCTCAGCAGCCGGCGTCGCCCAGGCGCTCAGCCTCGACGAGGAGAAGACGGCCAACGCCATCGCGATCTCCGGCATCTGCAATAACGCGCTCCGCTGCACGCGCACGGGCGCGCTCAGCCACTGGAAGGGCCTCGCCTACCCGCAAGCCGGCTTCGTCGGCTGCCACACCGCCTTCCTCGCCATGCGCGGCATCACCGGCCCCGAGGAAGTCTTCGAGGGAAACAAGGGCTTCAAGGAAGCAATCGCCGGCGAGTTCACCATCGACTGGGCGCTCGAGGACCTCGAGAACGTCCGCAAGTCGATCATCAAGAAGTACAACGCCGAGATCCACTCCCAGTCATCCATCGAGGGCGCGCTCGAGCTTCAGGCGGAGAAGGGCTTCACCTGGGACCAGATCGAGCACATTCAGATCGATATCTTCGACGTCGCCTTCCACATCATCGGCGGCGGCGAGGAGGGCGACAAGACCATCATCCGCACCAAGGAGGAGGCCGACCACAGCCTGCAATACATGGTCGGCGTCGCGCTGATCGACGGCAACGTCCTGCCCGCGCAGTACGAGGGCGACCGCGTCACCCGCGACGACATCCAGTCCCTCCTCAAGCGCTTCACGGTACGCCCGAAACAGGAATACACCGACCGCTTCCCGCAAGAGGTCTGCACCGACGTCACCGTCACGCTGAAGGACGGCACGAAGCACGCCGTCACCAAGACCGACTACGAGGGCTTCAACACCCGGCCGATGAGCTGGGAGACGGTCGAGGCCAAGTTCACCGACCTTGCCACCCCCTTCACCTCCGAGCGGACCCGGCGCGCCATCGTCGATGCCGTGAAGAACCTCGAGCAGATGCGCGTGCGCGACTTCGCCGCGATCCTCGGCAATCTCCAGGCCTGAGCGAAAGGAGCCTCCGATGCTGGACATCGATCCCAACCCGAACCGCGACCAGTCCGAAACCTGGAAGAACCGGTCCTTCCCCTACGTGCCGATGAACGAGCGGGACCCGAAGCCCCGCACGAAATCGATCACCGAGATCCGCGGCCCCTACTACGCCATGACCCCGCCGACCTACACGGCGGAGCTCTTGGAGGGCATGGGCGAGCATGTGGACGGCTACAAATACGCCGGCGGCTCCTTCTCGCTGATGCCGGCGGAGTTCGTGAAGAAGCTCAACCGCGTCTGCCATGACCACGGCGTCTACGTCTCGACCGGCGGCTGGATCGAGAACGTGCTGGCGCGCGCTCCGACCCAGATCGACGCCTATATCGAGGAGTGCAAGCGGCTCGACTTCGACATGATCGAGCTTTCGACCGGCTTCATCCAGCTTCCCGTGCCGGACCTCATTCGCCTGATCCAAAAGGTGAAGGCTGCGGGCCTCAAGCCGAAGCCCGAGATCGGCATCCAGTTCGGCGCAGGCGGCGACACCTCCAAGGCCGAGCTCGAGGCCGAGGGCACGCGCGACCCGCAGATCCTGATCGACACGGCGAACGAGGCGCTCAACGCCGGCGCCTCCACCATCATGATCGAGAGCGAGGGCATTACCGAGAATGCCGACCCCTGGCGCACGGATGTGGCGGCGAAGATCATGAAGCAGGTCGGCATGGAAAACGTGATGTTCGAAGCCGCCGATCCGGAAGTATTCTCCTGGTATATCAAGAACTACGGGATCGACGTGAACCTCTTCGTCGACCACAGTCAGATCGTGCAGCTCGAATGCCTCCGCCGCGGCATCTGGGGCACGAAGAGCACCTTCGGACGCATCACGACGCATCGCTGAAGACCGACCACAGGTCCGGGCGCCACCGCCGCGCCCGGACCGAGGGAGCGCCGCCACGGGCGAGATCACGGCTCGCCAACGCAAACGGGAGAGCTACGACGCAGGCAGATTTCACGCTGCAACGCTTGCGGGCCAATCCTAGCGTAAACCCTCTCACGGCGTGGCAAACCACAACCCACAGCCACACAAAATGTGACAAATCTCCTTCAGATTTCTTCGGTGTCGGTGGCAGCGGCATGAAAACTTCCTAAAATATGCGGGCGCTCAGGTAACAGACTGCCCGATGAAGAAGTCCGCACAGAGACCCAGTGTTGAGCATCCGCAGCGGACGCCTCGTCGGATCGGGCGTACGGGTGTCGTGCTGCTCGGCAATCGGGCGACCTTCGGGCTGGTCAATCTCGCGGCAGCCGCCGTGGCGGTGCAGGCGGTCGGGCTCGGCGCGTTCGGCGCGGTCATCCTCTGCCACGCGATGGCGCGGCTCGTCGGCGACACCCTGCGCTTTCAGTCCTGGCAGGCGATCCTGTCCTACGGCACGCCGATGCTGGACCGTCGGGAAGGCGGAGCGCTTCGCCGGCTCCTGGGCGTCACGGTGGCGCTCGACCTCGTCGCGCTCTCGGTCGCCCTGGGGCTGCTCATGCTGCTGGCACCCTGGCTCGGCGCAGCGCTCGACTGGCCCTCCGAAGCGCAGGATTGGATGCGTTTCTACGCCTTCACGGCGATCTTCATGACCTCGGCGACGCCCACCGGCCTCCTGCGTCTGGTCGACCGGTTCGACGTGCTCAACATCCAGCACGCCGCGAACGCTGTGATCCGGCTTGCGGGTGCCGCCGCCGTGCTCTGGTTCGGGCTCGGGCTCGACGCGCTCTTCGCGGTCTGGTTCGCCGCGGCCGCCCTTTCCGGTGGCTGGATGATCGCCCGCGCCTTCATGGTTGGATACGCCACGCTGCGGGCCCTGCCAGTGGAGGGTCGCGCAGCATTGCCAACCGGCTTCTGGCGCTTCGTCCTCTCCACCAACGTCGCCAGCAGCGTCTCGTCTGCGATGATGCATGGCTCGACCCTCGCGGTCGGCGCCGTCCTCGGCCCGGCTGCCGCAGGCCTCTACGCCATCGCCCGCCAGATCTCCGAGGCGCTGGCAAAGCCCGCAAAACTCCTCGGCCCCGTCATCCTGCCGGCCTTCTCGGAGACCAGACATAACGCGCAGGACGGTCCCGGTACGCTCATGCTGCGCGCCCTCGGGCTCGGCGCGCTCGCCATGACCGCCATCATCGCCGTCATGCTCCTGGCCGGCGACGTGCTGCTCTCGACGATCTTCGGGGCGGAGGCGCTGGCGGCCGAAGGGCTCCTCGTGCTCGCCGCGACAGCCGCCGCCGTGACCCTATGGGGCTTTGCGCTCGAGCCTGCGATCCTCGCTGCCGGGCGCGCCGATCTCGCGCTCCTTCTCAGCCTCTCCGCCGCCGCCGCCTACGCCCTCTCGCTCGCCTGGCTCCTCCCCGCCGAAGGGCTGCTGGGCGCGGGCATTGCCCTCCTCATCCACGCTGCCCTCCTCTTCCTCGGCCGCCTGCTGACGGTGCGGTCGCTCATCCGCAGCCGCCTTCCCCTCGACCATCCGGAGACTGCATGACCCACACGCATCGAGACAGCCGCGCGGCGTTGGCAAACGGCCGCCGCCCGCGCATCGACGCCGCGCCGAACCTCTTCGCGGCGCTCGAAGGGGCGGCGGGTGACGCTGGGGGCATGACCTTCTACGGCCCGCGCGGGGCGGAGATCTGCACGCTCACCTGGTCCGACATCCTCGAGTCAGCCGAGCTCGCGGCGGGACGGCTGGCCGGGCTCGGCCTGCCCCGCGGCTCGCGCGTCTTCCTGCTGGCGGAGACCGGGCCGCGCTTCATCGCACTCTTCGCGGGCGCCATCCGCGCAGGCCTCGTGCCGTGCCCCGCGCCGCTGCCCTTCGTCTTCGGCGACCGGGCTGCCTATATCGAGCGGCTGCAGCGGCTCGTAGGCACCGCACCCGCAATCATCGCCCCGACGATGTTCGCAGACTGGCTCGTGGAGGGCTTCGAGGGCCGCGGTCTCGTCTTCGCCGGCGGTGCCGACGCGCTGCCCGAGCCCGCAGGTCTCATGCCGCTCGAGATCGCCGACCATGACACTGCCTATGTGCAGTTCTCTTCCGGCACCACCTCGGCGCCAAAGGGGATCGCCATCAGCCACCGCGCGATGATGTCGAATGTCCGCGCCATCGGCAAAGCACTCAGCATCGGACCTCAGGATCGCGGCGTCTCCTGGCTTCCCTGGTACCACGACATGGGGCTCGTGGGCACGCTGCTCCTGCCCATCGTCTGCAGGATGAGCATCGACTACCTCTCGACGCGCGACTTCACCGTGCGCCCGACGCTCTGGCTCGACCTCATCTCGCGCAACCGCGGCACGGTCTCCTACGCCCCTTCCTTCGGCTACGAGCTTGCCGCCCGCCGCGCCCGGGCGACGGGCGGTCTCGACCTCTCCTCCTGGCGCGTCGCGGGCATCGGCGGCGACATGGTGCGCGCGGACGCTCTCGAGGAATTCGCCGCCGCCTTCGCCGATCGCGGCTTCGACCGGCGCGCCTTCCTGCCGAGCTACGGCATGGCGGAGGCGACCCTCGGCCTCGCCTTCACACCCACGGGGCGCGGCGCGCGCTTTGCGAATGTCGACGGCAGCCATCTCAATCTCGGCGACCGGGTGCGCGGCGCACGCCGGGGCAATGGCACCGCCCTCGCCCTCTGCGGCGGCTCGCTCCCGGGCCACGAGATCGAGGTTCGAGGCGCCGACGGCTCGGCGCTTGGCGAGGGCTATGTCGGCCGCGTCCACGCCCGCGGCCCTGGCCTCATGTCCGGCTATCTCGAGTCGCCCAACGCAACGGCGGAGGCCTTCGACGCGGAAGGCTGGCTCGCCACCGGCGATCTCGGCTTTCTGCGCAAGGGCGAGCTGGTCATCGCCGGGCGGGAGAAGGACGTGCTCATGGTCCACGGCCGCGCCGTCTGGCCCCAGGACGTCGAATGGACCGCAACCGGCGCCGTGAAGGGACCCGGCATCGGCGATGCGGCACTCTTCCGCGTGCCCGGCAGCGGCAAGAGCATCGACGAGGGCACCATGACCCTCGCCCTCGAGGTTCGCGACACGGACCCCGAACGACGCCTCGCCCTCGCCGACGCGGTGCATGAGGCGATCCGGGCCGAGCACGGCATCGAGGTCGAGGTCACCCTCTGGCCCCCTCGCTCGCTGCCCCGCACCTCATCGGGCAAGCTGCAGCGTTCGGTCGCGCGCGCCATGCATCTCGAGACGCTGGAGCAGGTCCGGGTGAAGGTCGCCTCGTGACGCGAACCGCGGCCATAACGGGGGCCAGCGGCTTCGTCGGCCGCCATGTGGTGGCAGCCTTCGCAGCAGCCGGTTGGCACTGCCGTGTGCTCCTGCGCAACCCGGCCGCGGCACCCGCGCTGCCAGCGGAAACGATCGAGGGCACCCTCGAAGACCCGGCCGCCCTCCGTGAGCTCGTCAACGGCGCTGATACGATCATCCACATCGCGGGGCTGACCACCAGCCGCGACCCAACAGCCTTCGACCGCATCAACGCAGGCGGCACCGCCAGCATCGCCGACGCCTGGGAGAAAAACGCGCCGAGCGCCCGTTTCGTCTTCGTCTCCTCGATGGCCGCGCGCGAGCCGCAGCTCAGCCCCTACGCCGCATCTAAACGGCGCGCAGAAGACGCGCTCACAACCCGCTCCGGCCGCTGGTGCATCCTGCGCCCCTCTGCCGTCTACGGCCCGCACGACCCATCGACCCTCGCGCTCTTCCGCATGGGTCTCGCCCCGATCCAGCCGGTCCTCGGCCCAGGGGACGCGCGGCTCTGCCTCATCCATGTCGAGGACGTCGCCCGCGCCGTGCTCGCCGCCGCCGAGGGCGCCTCCGACAGCGCGATCTGGGAGCTCAGCGACGCGCAGCATGCGGGCTATGCCTGGCGCGAGATGGCGACCCTCCTCGCGGAGACGATGGGCCGCCGCCCCCGTCCCGTCGCGCTGCCCCGAACGCTCGTCGATCTGCTCGGCATCGCCGCGGAGCGGCTGCCGGCCGCGCGCAAGCTGATCGGCCCGCTCTCGGCCGACAAGATCCGGGAACTCCGCCATCTCGACTGGTCCTCCTCGGCCGCGGCGCAACCGCCACCCGCACTCTGGCGGCCGACCCTTTCCCTGGCCGAGGGTTTCGAGCATACGGTCCGCGCGCTAGAAGCCGCCGGGCAGATCCCACCGCGCCCGACGCCCGTCCGGGGGCCGCGACCGCGCACAACCACAGAGGAAGCGTCATGACCACCAATGCCGTGATCCTGAGCGCCGGGCGCGGGAAGCGCCTCTCCCCGCTGACCGACAACAAGCCGAAATGCCTCGTCGAGATCGGCGGACGCACCATCCTCGAATGGCAGCTCCGCGCCATCGCCGCGAACGGCATCGACCGCGTCGCCATCGTCACGGGCTTCGAGACGGAGCAGGTCGAGCGCGCCGTCGACCGCATGGGCCTCTCCCTCGTCCCCGAGATCGTCTTCAACCCGTTCCACGCCGTTGCCGACAATATCGGCTCCTGCTGGGAGGCTCGCGAGCGTATCGGCAGCGATACCGTCCTGATGAACGGCGACACGCTCTTCGGCGCCGACGTCCTCGCCCGGCTCCTGCGGGAGGCCTCCGCTCCGATCAGCGTCACCGCCGACGCGAAGGCGCATTACGACGCGGACGACATGAAGATCCGGGCTGAAGGCCATCGCCTCACCGCCATCGGGAAGACCCTCGACCTGCCGATCGACGGCGAGTCCATCGGCCTCCTGCGCTTTATCGGCATGGGCGGCGCGCTCTTCCGCACGGCCATGCGCGATGCGCTCCAGCGGTCGGAAGCGCTGAAGCGCTGGTATCTCTCGATCATCGACGCCCTCGCCCCCGACGGCCATGTCGGCGTCGTCAGGCTGCAGGGCGAAGTCTGGGCGGAGGTCGATTTCCCCACGGACCTCACCCATGCCGAAGCCGCGGTCGCCAGCTTCGGGTCCAAGCTGCCGACCCCAGAGCCGACCACCGAGCCGACCGCGCGGGCCGCCAGCGGCGCGTAATGCTCCTCGATCTCGAGAGCGCCGACAGTCCTGCCGAACTCGTCGCCGATGTCTGCATTGCGGGCGCGGGCGCTGCGGGCGTCACCCTCGCCCGCTCGCTGACCGCCCAAGGAATCTCGGTCCTCCTCCTCGAAAGCGGCTCGCGCGACTACACCAAGGCCGCCCAGGCCCTCGCCGACGGCGAGGTCTCCGAGGCGGGTGCGCCCTACTACCCTCTCCGCGACAGCAGACTGCGCTTCTTCGGCGGGACGACCGCGATCTGGGGCGGGCGCGTCGCGGAACTCGACCCCATCGATTTCGAGCGGCGGGAAGGCGTGCCCCATTCGGGCTGGCCGCTCAGCCACGAGGATATGCTCCCTTGGGTCGATGCCGCCTACAAAGCGCTCGGTCTCACCCGCATCGCTACGGCCGAGGAAGGCTGGAAAAGGCTCGGCCGGCAGGGACCACCGCTCGATCCCACAGCACTGGAGCCCGGCTTCTGGCAGTTCGACGAGCGCGCGGATCGCTTCACCCTCTCCGCATCGGGGGACCTGGCGAACCACCCGAAATTGCGCATCGTCCTCAACGCCACGGTCACGGCCATCGAGCTCGCGCCGGAAGGCGGCACCGTCTCCGCCTTTCAGCTATCGTCGCTCAGCGGCCACACCGCGACAGCACGCGCACAACACTTCGTGATTGCGACTGGCGGGATCGAGGCGCCGCGCCTCGTCCTCGCCTCACGCCTGAAAGCAACCGGCGATGCATCACGCGGCTTCGGCGGCGACGCCGTCGGGCGCTACTTCATGGAGCACCCGCATGCCCGGGGCGGCCGCCTCGTGCCCGCACCCGGCCGTGGATCGGCCTGGCGCGCGCTCGGCATGCTGCCCCGCCACGCGCGCTTTAACGGCATCCGCCACGCTGCCGTTCTGCGCCCCGCCGCCGAGATCCAGCGGCGCGAGGGCATCCTCAACAGCGCCCTCGGTCTCGTGCTGCGGGCGCCCGAGGCCGCCGGTGCCGGCATGGCGCGCAACGCCTATGCCACGCTCCGCCATACCCTGCCGTCCTCCGGGCCCTGGCGCCGGATCTGGCGCCTCAGCCGCCGCGGGGCCGCCGCCTGGCGGCGCATCGCGGACCCAGCGCTCACGACCCTCTCAACCACACTCGGCAGCAGGGAAATCGCCCTATCGATCAGGGCCGAACAGGCGCCCAACCCGGCAAGCCGGATCACGCTGTCGGGCGAGCGCCGGGACGCCCTCGGCGTACCCCTTCCGGTCCTCGACTGGCGCCTCACGGAGCTCGACCGCCGCTCGGTCGCCCGGCTCGTGGATGTCTTTGGCGCGGAAGTCGCCCGGGCAGGCCTAGGTCACGTAGAGCCGAGCGCCTGGCTCGCAGATACCGGAAGCGGCGGCTGGCACTTCGACCCCGGGATCGGCAACCACGCCATCGGCGGCTATCATCACATGGGCACGCTGCGCATGGGCACCGACCCGCGCGAGAGCGTGGTCGATGCCGATTGCCGCTTCCACGACCTCCCAAACCTGCATGTCGCAGGCTCCGCCGTCTTCCCGACAGGCGGCTGGGCGAACCCGACCCTCACGATCATTGCCCTGACGCTGCGGCTTGGCGACACGCTTGGCCGGCTCATTGCACGTAGTGACATAGTCGGTCAGCCCGACTACCAACGCAGTGTCGGGCGGCCATCTCGAATGCTAGCCACGCAACAACAATAAGAAGAGCAACAAGAAGTACGGAGCGAGAGATGACGGAGAGCGGCGCACAGGCGCGCGTACTTGCCATGCTTGCGGAAAAGCTGGGGCGCCATGACCTCACGCCAGACAGCTCGATAACGGCCGATGCCGGGCTCGACTCGGTCAGCGTGATGGATTTCGTGCTCGAGCTCGAGGACGAGTTCGACACCACCATCCCGCTCGACCAGCTCTCGAACGTCCGCACCATCCGCGAGCTCGCCGGCGTGATCACCAGGCTGCGCCAGCCCGTGCCGGACGCCCAGCCCCGCGCTGGCCTCAACGGGCACAGCTCATGAGCGTCGAGGCAAGGCTCAGGGAGGCAGCCGCACGCTTCTCCTCCGTCAAGGCACTCGGCCGCGACCCCAGCGCGCTCGCCTTCGACCGCATGATCTCGCCCATGGTCGGTGTGCTCGAGGGGCGCGAGATGCTGCTCTTCGGTACCAACAACTATCTCGGCACGACAATGGAGCCGGCTTGCGTCGAAGCATCCATCGAGGCGACGCGCCGCTTCGGTGTCGGCACCACCGGCTCGCGCATCGCCAACGGCACATATGGCGGGCATCGCGCGCTCGAAAGGCGCATCGCAGATTTCTACGGCCGCCGCTCGGCCATCGTCTTCTCCACCGGCTATATCGCCAATCTCGGCACGATCTGCGCGCTCGCGGGCAATGACGACCAGATCCTGATCGACGCGGATAGCCATGCCTCGATCTACGACGCCTGCCGAATGTCGGGCTCCGAGATCATCCGCTTCCGCCACAATTCCGCGCGCGACCTCGAGCGTAAGCTGAAGCGCCTCGAAGGGCGCGGCGGCCTTAAGCTCGTCGTTGTCGAGGGCATCTACTCCATGCTTGGCGACACCGCACCGCTCGACGAGATCGCCGAGGTGAAGCGCAAGGCCGGCCCCGACGTCTGCCTCGTCGTCGATGAGGCGCATTCGCTGGGCGTGCTCGGCCCCACCGGCCGGGGCCAAGCGGAAGCGCAGGGGGTCGAGGCCGACTGCGACGTGATCGTGGGCACCTTCTCCAAGAGCCTCGGCACCATCGGCGGCTTCTGCGTCTCCGACATCCCGGGCTTCGACACCGTGCGCGCGCTTTCCCGCCCCTACATGTTCACCGCCTCCGGCTCGCCCGGCACAGTCGCTGCAGCCATGGCGGCAATCGACAGGCTGGCGGAGGACACATCGGTCCGCAAACGCCTCTGGGACAACACCACCCGGCTCTATGAGGGGCTGACGCGCATCGGCCTCACGCTCGGGCCCGAGCCGAGCCCCGTGATCGGGCTCGTCTGTCCCGATCCGACGACCGCCGTGATGCTCTGGAACACCCTGATCGATCGCGGGGTCTACACCAATATCGCCCTCCCGCCGGCGACGCCGAACGGGCTTGCGCTCCTCCGCGTCTCGGTCTCCTCGGCGCACACGCCGGATCAGATCGACGGGGCGCTCAAGGTCTTTGCGGAGGCTGCGGCAGAGCTTCGGCTCGGCGCGAACGCGGTCAGCGAAGGCGCCCCTCCCGCCAAAGCCGCCACAGTACCAGCGGGGCTGCCAGAGCCGGCCAACGGCGCTGCCACCGGCTGACCTCGACGGGGCGGCCGGAGTGCCGCTCCACCTTGGCCAGCGCATAAGCCACGCCACCCGAATAGGTCATGCCTGCCTTGGTGAGGCGCGCTAGGTTGAGCGCCTTGCCCGCCACGCGCCGGATCGCCCAGCCACGCGCCGCGCGCCGCCGCCCCTCCGGCGTCGCGGCGGGCAACGGAGCAAGCGCCGCCAGCTCGCAAAACCAGGCGGCATCGGCCTCCACCACGCTGGCGGCGCGATCCTCGCCCCGCTCGACCCGAAGCTCGACACCATAGGTATGCCGGTAGAGCGCCGCCCAATCCGACGACGGATCCTCGCCCGCTCCAACGACCAGATGCGCGGTCCACCAGCGCGCCGTGCGCACACCCTCTGCAACAGCGGCGACAACCGCATCGGCAGTCGCCGTATCCCGGGTCCGGACAAGCCGCGTCGGCTGTGAGAACCGCGCCCAGATCGTGGTGTCGATCCTGCCGCGACACATGCGGCTGGCAAAGGCCGGCAGGCTCATCACCGCCACCTTCGCGCCGTTCGGCCCCTCGGGCAGGAAGGTAACGGTGGGCGGCAGCAGGCGGCCACCAGGCCCCATGCCCGACGGGTCCGTCAGCAGGTAGAAATCGACCGGTCCCGCCCCCGGGCGAAGCGCCTCCTCGGGCCGGCGCAACGCCGCACCGTAAAGCAGCACCGCGCGCGCCCCAGGGCGCTGCATCAGCGTCTCCGCCATCGCCTCGAAGCCGGCAGGCACCGGCCGTTGCAGCGTCACCGCGATACGGTCCTGGAGCGTGCTGGAGCCCACCCCGTCCGTCACAAGACGCGCCTCGGACTACCGAGCCTCTCTGCCGGGACGCGCTCCCTCGCGGACGCTTCGGGAACCAGGAACCGAACAGGCGGGGAGGGCTCGATGGTCAGGGTCGTATCCGGCTCGCACGCGATCACATCGCCATCGAGCACGAAGGAGCCGACCCCTCCGAGCTCAATCACCTCAGCCCGCCCACGCCGATAGCCGGCCCGTTCTAGGCATGGGCGATGTCGACCGCTGAGCACCAACGGCGCCGCGACCGCCAGTCTGCGCCCGGGCGCATCGATATCGAGCCAGCGGATCGCACCCGCCCCCTCCCGCCCGAAGGGATCGAGCCGAAGCGGCAATCGACCCTCCGCGGCGGTGGCCGCGAACAAAAGCCGCCGCCCGGTGGGTGCTGCCACGCCATCGACGGAGACATCGAGCGGTACCCCGCGCCGCCACGGCCCTTCTGGCCCCTGCAACACCGCATCCCACAGCGCGCGCCCCACGGCCGATGCAACACCCGCAGCACCGACCGGGCCGCGTCGCTCAGCCGATAGACGCGTGGCCCGCTCATAGGCACCGAGGCCAAAGATCAGCCCATGCCGGTGACGTCCTGCGTTCCGCACCCGCAACAGGCGACGCGCGACCACCAGGCCGCCGCCGGCGTCCTCCGGCAGTCGCGACCCCCATCCCCCGATCTCCCGGCAGAAGAGGTTGGTGTTGCCGCGTCTGAGAAGGATCAGCGCCACCCGCTCCGCCGCCTGCTCCCGCAGCAGCGCATCGACGACCAGTCGCACGGTCCCGTCGCCGCCATCCAACGCGATGCGCTGGACACCCGCCGCCAGCAGCGACCGCACCGCCTCACCCGTCGCCTCGCGCGAGGCCGGCGATGCGACCACCGCCTCCGGTGGCACCGTCAGGCCCGTCCCGCGGCGATTGGCGCTGCTCGCCGCGTTGCGGATGACGCCCAGCGTGCTCACGGCTCGGCCATCCAGGAGACGACCGGACCGTGACGGAGCGCCAGATGCGCCTGCAGGATGCGGAGGAGATGGACGACGAAGCAGATCGCGACCCAGGCCGCGACCGCCACCAGCCCCTCAGCCGGCAGGCCGAAGGCCGTGAACGCCATCAGGATCAGGAGGTTCGGGTTGCGCCGCGCCGTGATCTCGCGAAACGCGCTGTCGAAGGGGCGCCAGGTGTGCATATCGGCGCGGAACCGGGCGATGAACCAGCCTTCCTCGAGGCGCTGCGCCACATAGCCCGCCACGATCACCGCCAGCGCCGGCCCCAGCAGCGCCGCCGCACCGCCATCGCCCCCCATGCCGGCCCCCACGGCCCAGGCCCACCACCAGAAGGGCGGATGCACAAGGTCGATGCCATGGTCCGCGATATCCCCGATCCGCGACGAGGTCAGCGTCACGCGCGCGAGCTTCCCGTCGACCGTGTCGAGAAAGCACATGAGCCAGCCGAGGACGATCCCGGCCCAGAACTGCCCCTGCCAGAAGAGCGCGAAGACCGCGAGGACCAGCACGCCGCTCACCGCCGTCACGAGGTTCGGCGAGATCCCGTGCCGCGCACACCAGCGCACCGCCTGAAAGGCAGGCGCCGGCCAGACACGCTTGGTCACAATGTCCGTCACGCCCTTGTAGGAGGCATCGAAGAGCGCCCGCTCCGCCCCCGGATCGTCCGCGGGCAGGGCGACCGGCCGCGCGATCCGCCGCAGCTTGGGATCGTACCGTCCGACCAGCCCCACCGCATCGCGAGAACCGGCCGGAGCGGGCGCGCCAGCCTCGAATGCCGCCGACAGCGCCACATCCTCCGCCCCGCCGAGGCGGACACCGATCAACCGCCCCTCCCGATCCGCCAGCATCGTGCCCGGCGGCGCGGCGGCGAGGGCCGAGACCACATCCGTCGTATAGGCATAGTCGTCGCGTAGCCGCACGAGATCCCGCAGCGCGGGCTCGAGCCGCGCAATCTGCCGCGTCAGCCGGTGGGCCGATGGTTCGGAGAAGACGGTTCTGGCGCCTGCCGCTTCGATCATGCCATCAGTTACCGCCCATGCTCCGGGCCACGCAACCGCGACCGGCCCGAGGACCGGAAGGACGGACCGATCGCCTCACGCCCCTTCACGCTCGCCCATCTCAGCGACCCGCATCTGGGGCCAGAGGCGCCGAGCCCCGGCAGCGCACCGGGCGACGCGCCCGACCGCCCGCCGCGGATGACGCTGAAACAGCGACTGGCGCTGCGCAACTGGCGGAGACGGCGGCGCCATATCCTGCGGGCCGATATCGCCCATCTCACGGCCCGAGACATCGCAGCAGCCGCGCCTGATCACGTCGCCATGACCGGCGACATCGCGAATGTCGGCCTGCCGGCGGAGTTCGACGCCGCGATCCCATGGCTCGAAACCCTAGGCGGCGCAGACGGCCGCGCGATGCACAACATCTCCATCGTCCCGGGCAATCACGACGCCCTCGCAAAAGGCTGCTGGGAGGCCGGCGCCGCCCGGCTCGGCCTCGCCGCGCAATCCTACCCCTGGTGCCGGCGGATCGGCCCCGTGGCACTCATCGGTCTCTCTACCGCCGTCCCGACGCTCCCGCTCCTCGCCACCGGCCGCCTTGGCGCGCAGCAAATCGACGCTGCGGCAGAGATGCTCACCGCCACCGCGGCCGAGGGCCTCTGCCGCATCGTCCTCATCCATCACCCGCCGGGCGAGACGACGAAACGGCGCCGGTCGCTCACTGACCGGCACGCCCTCACGAACGCGCTCTCCGCCGCAGGCGCGGAGCTCGTCCTCTACGGCCACAACCATCGGAGCGAGGAGGTACGGATCGGCAGCACAGGCATCCTGGCCCTCGGCGTGCCCGCCGCCTCCGCCGCAACAGGCACGGCGACCGAACCCGCCGGCTGGCACGCCATCGAGATCGACGGCGGCCCCGGCGCCTGGCGCGCCACCGTCACCCTCCGCCGTCTCCAGCCGACCGGCACATTCGCAGCGGAATGGACCCGCAGCCACAGCCTCTGACCGGTCGTTGGACATCGCCTGCCAGAGCCAATACGGTCGCCGCAGTCTCGGGAGGTGGACGGCGTATGAACGCGACGATGGAGAAGTTCGGCTGGCCGACGTCACGCGTCGCCGCCCTCGAGCACTGGGTCGTCGCCCTCCGCCCGGCACAGCCCGTCGCCGGCAGCCTCGTCGTCATCGCCACGGAGCCGGTGACCGCCTTCGGCGATCTCAGCGCTGCGGCCTTTGCCGAACTCGCCGTCGTGACCGCCAAGGTCGAGTCACTGGCCCGCGGCGAGATCGGCTATGACCGCATCAACTGGCTCATGCTGATGATGGTCGATCCGGACGTGCACTTCCACGTCCTGCCGCGCTATGAGGGCAGCCGCATCTTCGCGGGGCACAGCATCGAGGATGCGGGCTGGCCCGGACCGCCCCGCCTCGACACCGGCATAGAGCTCACCGCCGGAGAGATCGAGAGCACGGCCAGCCACCTCGCGCAGCTCTGGGAGCGCGGATGAGCGCGACGGCACCGTCCATCCAGCCCGGCCCACCGCACAGCCCGCGCCTCGGCCTCTCGCGCATCGACCGATATCTCTTCATGCGCACCCTGCGGCCGATGCTGATCGGGCTGCTGATCGCACTGGTGGCCCTCCTCAGCGAGCGGCTGATCCGCCTGCTCGACCTCGTGACGGCGGACGGTGCGCCCATCGCCCCCCTGATCTCCATGCTGGCAGCCCTCCTGCCCCACTATCTCGGCCTCGCCCTTCCCGCTGCCTTTGCGCTTGCCCTGCTGGTCGCCCTCTCGGGGCTCAGCACCAGCAACGAGCTTGACGTCCTGGAGGGCGCGGGCTGGTCCATGCGCCGGATCGCGACGAGCTTCGTGCTCTCGGGCGTCCTCCTCGCGGTCCTCAGCCTCGCGCTCTTCGGCTTCCTGCAACCCCATGCGCGCTACGCCTTCCGCGACGCCCGGCATGCGCTGGTCACAGCCGGCTGGAACGGCACGCTGCCCGAAGGCCAGGTCGTGCAGCTCGGCGATGGCTTTGCGCTTTCCGCCGCGCGCGTCGACGCTGGCGGCCAACGCCTCGAGGAAGTCTTCATCGTCCAGACCCGCGATGACGGCGAGACGGTGACGACGGCCGCCCGTGGACTGATCGCACCCGACCTCGACACCGGCGAGATCCGCCTCCTCCTCGAAGACGGCGTCACGCTCTCCCCCCAGGGCGTCCTCCGCTTCGACGAGATCGTCCTCAACCGCCAACTCAAGGATGACGACGATCGCTTCCGCCCCCGGGGGGAGCTGCGCGAACGGACGCTGACGGAGCTTCTCGCCGATCTCGACGACCCGCCCGCGGCGGCAGAGTTCCACGCCCGCCTCGCCCGGGCCTTCTCGCTCATCACCATCGCACTTGCCATGGTGCCTCTCGGCCTATTGCGAAAGCGCACCGCCGTCTGGCCCCGCGTCGTCGTCGCGCTCATCGGGCTCACACTCTACCACCACGCCCTCCTGCTGGCGCAGGAGCTGGGCGCGGCGGGCCACGTCATCGCACCCGCCGCCATCTGGGGCACGGCTGCCGTCGTCTTCCTGCTCGCGCTCTGGCTCTATCTCACGACCCCGAGCCAGGGGACACCATCCGCCCTCCGCCGTATCCTTCGCGCCTTCAGCCTGGGCCGGCCCGAGATACCGCGACGACCAGCCTCGCGCCCACGGCGCTACCGCGAGCGCTGAGCGATGCGCGCCCGTACCCTCATCCTGTTCCTCAACGGCACCGTCGCGCGGTCGATCCTGCTGGCCTGGGCGGTGCTGGCCATGCTCGGCCTCGCCATCGAACTCCGCGAACGGGCCGAGCCGCTGCTCGCCCTCGGTGGCACGACCGCGATCCTGCGCTTCGCGATCATCGCGCTGCCGGATGTCCTGGTGACGGTCTTCCCCATCGCACTCCTCGCCGGTGCCGTCCTCGGCTTCGGCATGCTCGCACGCCGGGGCGAGGCGGTGATCCTGCGCGCCGCGGGGCTCAGCGTGATCCAGATCGGCTGGATGCTCCTGCCGCTGGGGCTCATCCTCGGCGGGCTCCTCTACCTCCTCAACGACCGGATAGTCCCCTTCGCGGAGGCAGCGCGCGCCGCGCAGTTCGGCGCCCTCGGCAAGGACGATCCCGCCGCGCGCCAGATCTGGCTCCGGGCCGATGGCTGGATCATCCGCGCCGAACCGACCCGCCCGGACGGCACCGAACTCGCCGCCGTGACGCTCTTCCAACTCGGCGCGAACGGGGCGCTCACACGGCGGATCGATGCGCCGCACGCCGCGTTCCTGGACCGCGCCTGGCACCTCGACAGCGCAACGGAAACCTCCGCCGAGACTGGAGAGACCCAGCGGATCGACGACGCCCTCTGGCCCTCCGACCTCGCGCCCGAGGATATCCGCGCCCTCGCCGGCAGCGACCGCGCCCTCACTCGCGCCGGCGCGATGGAGGCTCTCGCGGGCGAGCGCCTCATGACCGAGGGGCGGAGTTTCTACGAGATGCGCGCCACCCGCGGCCTCTCGCTCGCGGCGATGCCCGCGGTGCTCATCCTCCTCGCACTGCCGGTCGTCCTCGGCTCCGGCCGCGACAGCGGCGCGCTCCTCAAGGCGACCGCCATGTCCGCTGGCCTCGGCCTCCTCTTCGTGATGGGCGAGGGCCTCGCCGCCTCCCTCGGCGAACGCGGCATGATCGAGCCGATCTACGCCGCCTGGGTGCCGGTCGCTACGGCAGGTTGCCTCGGCCTCTGGGCGATCCTGCGTGTGGAGGCCTGAGATGCCGCCGCCCGATCACCAATCGGCACCCGCCCTCGTCTGGGCCGACCGCGATGACGCTGCACCTCCGCTCTTCGGCCTGCCCCCGGCCGAGCGCCTCGCCCGCACGCTCGAAAAGGCAGGCCTTGGCGACACACCGATCCAGACCTCGACTTCGAGTGATGCCACCCTCTCGGAGCGGCTCACCGAGTCCCTCGCGACAGCGACCGGCCCGATCATCGCTCTCGAGGAAGGCGCTGCCACCGATCCCCGCCTTATCGCCGCCCTTGCCCGGGCCGAGGGATCGCTGGTCGCGCGGACGGAAGAGGGCGCGGCCCTTAGGCTCATGCCCGGCACGACCCTGCCGGCCGCGACGACCCTACCAGAGCTCGCGGACGCCCTCGCGGCCGCCGGCACGCGGCAGCTCTCCCAGAACGACTTCGACGGCTTTATCGGCGTGCTCCGCCGGGACCTGCCCTTCTGGATCCTCCGCCCCCGCGACGCCGCCGCCGCGCGGCAGGCCGAACGCTGGATGTTCCTCTCAAACTACAAGGGCTCGACCGATATCCTGACATCGCATGTATTCCCGCCGCTCGTCTGGCCGCTGACTCGCTGGTCGGCGCGCTACGGCCTTTCCCCGAACGCCGTCACAATCGTCTCGATCCTCTTCACGGTCCTTGCCGCCGTCTTCTTCTGGCAGGGCCAGCTCGCCGCCGGGCTCGCCGCCGCCTATGCGATGGCCGTGCTCGACAGCGTCGACGGCAAGCTTGCCCGCGTCACCCTGGCCGACAGCGCGCTCGGCAACGTCCTCGACCACGGCCTCGACATCGTCCATCCACCCTTCTGGTGGCTCGCCTGGGCCCACGGCGCCGCCCTCCTCGGCGGTCCGGGATGGCTCTGGCCCGCGGCCTGGATCATGACCGGCTTCTACATCGCCGACCGGCTGGTGCTGATGGTCGCGAAACAGCGCTTCGGCCGGGGCCTCCATGCCATGACGACACTCGACGGGCGCGTCCGCTCCTTCATCTCCCGACGCAACATCAATCTCCTGATCCTGACCGTCGGGCTGATAATCGGGCTCGAGACGCTGGCCTTCGCCCTCGTCGTCGGCTGGCAGGCCGCCACCTGCCTCTGGCACGCGCTCCGCACCGCGATGCTCTACCCGCTCGGGCGCGCCGCCGCATGATCGAGGTCACACCGCTCGAGACCAAGGCCGACCGCCGCGCCTTCGTCGCCCTTCCCGGGCAGATCGCGGCGGGCGACCCGCATTGGATCGAGCCGCTCCATCTCGACCGGCTCGAGCTCATCGACCCCAAGCACAACCCGTTCTTCGAGCATGCCGACGCCGCCTTCTGGCTCGCGAAGCAGGACGGCCGCCCGGTGGGACGGATCAGCGCCCAGCTCGACCGCCTTTCCCCGTCCGACGACGGCGTGACGGTCGGCAGCTTCGGCCAGATCGCGATGGCGGACGATCCGGTCGTGGCCGCCGCCCTCTTCGCCACCGCCGAGGCTTGGCTCAAGGACCGCGGCGTCGGCCTTGTCCGCGGCCCCTTCGACCTCTCGATCAACGAGGAATGCGGCCTGCTCGTCGAGGGCTTCGACACGCCGCCCTTCATGCTGATGCCGCATAATCCGCGCTTCCTGCCGCCGCTCATCGAAGGCGCCGGCTACCAGCCTGTGCGCGATCTCTTCGCCTACCGCATGGACATCTCCGGCGGCATCCCGCCCGCGGCGGCAAGGCTCGCCGACCGCCCGCTCGGCGACGTCACCCTCCGCCCCCTCCGCATGCGCGAGTTCGACGTCGAGGTTCGGCGCGTCTGCGCGGT
The DNA here is from genome assembly GCA_039815685.1 of Pseudomonadota bacterium. Taxonomy (GTDB): domain Bacteria; phylum Pseudomonadota; class Alphaproteobacteria; order Rhodobacterales; family Rhodobacteraceae; genus Thermohalobaculum. The sequence continues at coordinate 76,381 of JBCBYV010000004.1, forward strand.
CTTCAACGACGCCTGGTCCGACAATTTCGGCTTCGTGCCCCTCACGGACGCGGAGATGGGGGCAATGGCCAAGAAGCTCCGCCCCATCATCGATCCCGAACTCGTCCGCATCGCCGAGAGCGGCGGGCGCACGATCGCCTTCATGGTCCTTTTGCCCAATGTGAACGAGGCCTTCGCCAGGATGAACGGCAAGCTCCTGCCCTTCGGCTGGGCGCAGCTCGCCTGGATGGTGCTCGGCAAACGCATCCGCTCCGGCCGCGTACCGCTCATGGGCGTCCTCCGCGAGGTGCAGGCCACCGCCCTCGGCGGCCTCCTCCCTGCCGCGATGATCGCAGCCCTCGCCCCCCGCGCCATCCAGCGCGGCATGACCGAGATCGAGATGGGCTGGGTGCTCGAGGAGAACACCGGCGTCCGCCGCATTATCGAGCGCATGGGCGGGCGCGAGACCAAACGGCTCCGGCTCTACGAAAAGCGGCTCGCATGAAATGGCAGGCGCTCGTGCTCGCGGGCGAGCGGCCGGAGGGCGACGCACTCGCGAAGGCAGAAGGGGCCCCGACCAAGGCCTTCATTGAGATCGCCGGCAAACCGATGATCGCCCATGTGCTCGAGACGCTGTCGGCGGTCGGTGACATCGCGTCGATCACCGTCTCCCTATCGCCCTCCGCACCCGCGCTGCCGGACGGACCCTGGCGCCGCATCGCCTCTGCCGCCGGCCCATCGGCCAGCGTGGCGCAGGCCTTCCAGACCATCGGACCGCCGCTCCTCGTGACGACGGCCGACAATCCGATGATGCGCCCGCAGACGGTCGACACCTTCCTCGCCGAAGCCACGAGCCTCGATGCCGCCGCCATCGCCGGCATCGCGCGGGAGGAGACGGCCACGAAGATCGAGGGCGCCCCCCAGCGATCCGTCATGCGCTTCCGGGACGGCGGGGTGAACGGCTGCAACCTCTTCGCGCTCAAGACCGCGGAGGCCGCCGCCGTCATCGCCTTCTGGCAACGGCTCGAAGGACTGCGCAAACGCCCCCTCGCGCTGGCAGCCCAGATCGGCCCGCTCATCGCCGCACGCTTCCTGGCCGGCAAGCTCGACCTCGCCGAGGCGAAGGCCGCCCTCGCGCGGAAGACTGGCGCGCCCGTCGGGACCGTCACACTCAGTGACCCGCTCGCCCCCCACGATGTCGACAAGCCTGCCCATCTCGCCTTCGCCCGCCGCATCCTCGACACTGCCTGACGCAGAAACCACTACGTCGCGGCACTCAGCGATCTCCGCGCTCAAGGACAAGCGCCGCCCGACACCTCGATCCGCTAAGCCGCGACCCACTGGTTGGCGTCGGAGGCTAGGGCAGCATCAGCCTGACCGAACCAGTAGAACGATCCTGTCCTTGCGCCTCTTCATCGCACTGGCTGCGGTCGCGGCGAAGCTGCCAACGAGAAAGTGAGCGCGCCAATTCGCAGGCTTGGCGGCATTATTCGCCGGACTTATGACGAGCGCATCTGCCGTTTGCCACACGCCTTCGCCATGGAACTTCGACAGCTTCGCTCCTTCATCGCCGTCGCCGAGGAACTGCATTTTCAGCGGGCGGCGCGGCGGGTGAACCTGAGCCAGCCTGCCCTCAGCCACCAGATCAAGGCGCTGGAGCAGGAGACCGGCGTCACGCTCTTCGACCGCGACCGGCGCAGCGTCGCCATCACACGGGCGGGCCAGGCCTTTCTGATCCGAGCGCGGGAGGCGGTGACCGCGGTCGATGCCGCCCTCCGCGAGGCGCGCGAGGCGGCGGGGGCCGAGCCATCAGAGCTCCGCATCGGATCCGTGAGCTATCTCAACCTGCGCGTCGTCTCCCGCTCCATCGCGGCCCTCCGCGGCGAGCGTCCCGCGCTCGAGGTCCAGCAGACCGAGATGCCGACGGCCGAGGTCTATGCAGCACTCAAGGAAGGGCAGATCGATATCGGCTTCGGCGTCCTGCCCGTGACCCACCCCACTCTCAAGTCGCGGCTGGTGGCCGAGGGGCACTGGTCCGTCGTGGTCTCTGCCGAGCATGGGCTACGGGATGCGATTGAGGGCGACGTACTCCCCCTCTTCGCAATGGCGGGTCATCCGATGGTGATGTTTGAACGCTCCCTCAACCCACCGCTCTATGACGCCTGGATGACGCGCTTCCGCGCCGCAGGCATCGCGCCGAAGATCGTGCTCGAGACCAATCAAGTGCAGACCGGCCTCGACATGGCGCGCGACGGGGCGGCGACGTTCCTCGTCGCCTCCTACATCGTCGAGCCCGTCCCGCCAGACCTTGTCCGCCTGCGCCTCGGCGGGTTCGAGAACCGCATCGCCATCGGCGCCGCCTGGCACGAGGATAACAAGACAGCGCTCCTCGCCGACTATCTCCGCCACCTGCGCGCCGCCCTGGCCGCCTGAAACGGGGTCACGCCGCGCGCCCCATCGCCTTCGTGAAGACGTCGCGGGGGTCAGTGGCACGGAGGCGGGGAGTTGCGCAACGCGCCACCACGGCAACGCACCACCATGACGCCACACCTGCCGGTCACGGCCGTCCCCTCTCGATCCGCGTCAGAAGGCCGTTGATCGCCGGACCCAAGACGCGCTGCATCAACGCGACCATGACGCCGGAGAGGATGAGGGCACGCAGCCAGTCGGGAGCAGCCGCAAGCTCAGGGCCCGCCGCCGCGAAGATCGCGAGCACCGTCGCGAAGGCACCGGCCCAGGTCAGGATGAAGCGGGGCATCACACACCTCGCTGCGCGACGTCGTAGGCTGTGAGGTGCTCATGCACGATGCGCCAGCCATGCCCCGAAAGCTTCCGCCACACATGCGTGCCGTACTGACCGAAGGGCACGGCCGCACCGTCCGGCCCGCGCGTATCCGTGCCCACAAGCCGGAACGTCGCATAGGCAAGCTCGCCCGCGACATGGATCTCCAGCGCCTCCAGCCGGACGGACCAGTGCGTCATCGGCGCCATGAAGGGCGTCCAGGTGGCGACATAGTCCTCGACGCTCCTGAGCTCGATCACGTCGCCAGCCAAGTTGTCGAAGACGGAGATCGCCCCCTCACCGGGCGCGAAGATCTTTTGAAAGACCGCGCTGTCGAAAGCCTCGGCCCCGATATTCCATCCTGCAAGCCAGTGCTCGACCAGCGGTTCGATCTCGGTCCTGCTCATCGTCATCCTCCTCACCCTGCCGCAGCAAATGGCGGCGTCTGCTGTGTGAGGAAGATGAAAACCGTCGGCACCGAACGCCAATTCGGCTTTCAGTCTCTCTTATTCAGTCAACGAATAAGAGAGTCAGCATCTGTCCCCGGCATCACGGGGACAGCCGGTCACCGCAAACCGTCAACCCGGCCGCGTATCCCCGATGGCGGACATCCGGTTCGCCCGCTCAGCCAGCGCCACGAGCCGCGGATAGCCGGGCTCGAGCAGGAAGGGATTGGTCTCGTTGACGAAGTCCAGAAGCGCTACCGTTGCGAGATCAGACCCATCCGGCGCCTCCCCGCCCAGAAAACCGTCCTCCGGCAGGCCCGCCTCGATCTGGCCGAGACCACCCTGCACCTGAAGCACCAGCCGCTCCTGCCAGAGTTTGTAGTGAAACTCCTCGGGCCGGCGGTTCTTCTCGTAGACCAGCGCCACGGCCTTGTCCGTCGTCGCCGCCGCGACCGCGATGCGCTGCAGACAGTCGCGCCGCGCAGCCCCGCTCGCTGGCACCAGACGCTTGGCCGGCGCCGTCTCGTCCAGCCAGTCGCAGATCGCGAAACACTCCGTCATCACCGCCCCGTCGTCGAGGACCAGTGCCGGCACCCGTGCAACCGGGTTCACCGCCTGCAGCTTCGGCAGATCGTTCGGATCCGTCGCCGCCAGCTCCTTCAGCTCGAACGCGCGTTCCTGCAGGTTGAGCCACATCGCGACACGCCGCACGAAGGGGGAGAGGTAACGGCCGTAAAGGATCATGGATCTGCTCCGCTCGCTAAGCCCGGACGCCTCTCATCGCATGGTCGCCGGGCGTCGGAAAGACCCGGGCACGCCGCGCAAGCACATCGCTTGTCGCCTCGGCAGACCCGGACTACGTTGCGAGCGAGGACGCAGGAGCCAGCCATGAACGCGCCCAGCACGCCAGTCGCCGTTGCGCAAGCCCCGCTGATCGATCCCTTCGCCCGCGCGATCACCTATCTGCGCGTCAGCGTCACGGACCGGTGCGACTTTCGCTGCGTCTACTGCATGGCCGAGCATATGACGTTCCTGCCCAAGCGCGACCTGCTGACGCTCGAGGAACTGGACCGCCTCTGCACCGCCTTCGTCGATCTCGGCGTGCGCAAGCTCCGGATCACGGGCGGCGAGCCGCTCGTGCGCAAGAACATCATGTGGTTCTTCGAGCGTATGGGCCGCCATCTCGGCACCGGGCTCGACGAGCTGACGCTGACCACCAACGGCTCGCAGCTCCATCGCTTTGCCGGACAGCTCTGGGACACGGGCGTGCGCCGGGTGAACGTCTCGCTCGACACGCTCGACGCCGCAAAGTTCCGGGACATCACGCGCTGGGGCCGGCTCGAGGACGTGCTCCGCGGCATCGACGCCGCCAAGAGCGTGGGCATGCGCGTCAAGATCAACACCGTGGCCCTCAAGGGCGAGAACGAGGCCGAGCTCTTCGATCTCGTCGACTGGTGCGCGCGCGAAGATCTGGACCTCACCTTCATCGAGGTCATGCCCATGGGCGATCTCGGGGGCTCGGGCGAGGACGGTGCGGAAAGGCTCGACCAGTACTGGTCCCTTGCCGATCTCCGCGACACGCTCGGCACCCGCATGACGCTGAGCGAAACGGCGGAGCGTTCCGGCGGCCCCGCCCGTTATTTCCGCGTGGCCGAGACGGGCCAGAAGCTCGGTTTCATCACGCCGCTCAGCCATAACTTCTGCGAAAGCTGCAACCGCGTGCGCCTCACCTGCACGGGTCAGCTCTATATGTGCCTCGGCCAGGACGACGATGCGGATTTGCGCAGCGTCATGCGCTCGAGCGACGACCCCGCAGTGCTCGAAGCCGCGATCCGCGAGGCGATCGCCCGCAAGCCCAAGGGCCACGACTTCGACTATTCGCGCCAGAAGGTCCGGGGAAAGGTCGGCCGCCATATGAGCCTCACCGGCGGATGAGCCCCAGGTGATCATCACGTGAGCCCCAACTGGGCGCCCGGCCGCCTCGGCCGGCTACTGTCGGCTGAGCCGCCGCTCTGGCTCGCTTTACTGATCGGTCTCGCCGCCGGCCTTCTCGCCTGCGGATACTTCGCGGGCTACGGCAGCCTCCTCGCCATCATCCGCGACCCCGCACCGGCACAGGACCAGGCACAGGCCATCAGCGGCGCCATCGCCTTCCTGCGTGACGACTGGCGCTTCCCGCTCTTCGAGGTCGCGAACTGGGTCGAGGATCGGCGGGTCAACGTGCTCTTCACCGACTCGATCCCGATCTACCTCCTTGTCTGGAAACTGATCGGCCTCGGGCCCGAGGCGGCGACCCACTACTACGCGCCGAGCTGGTTCATCCTCACCTTCGCGTTCCAGGGCGTCGCTGCCGCCCTCGCGCTCCGGCTCCTCGGCCTGCGCGGCGGGCTCACGCTCCTCGCCGGGGCGCTCGTCTTCTGCAGCATGCCGCTCTTTCTCTTCCGCTTCGGACATCTGGCCCTCGCGACCCACGGCGTCCTGCTCATCGCCATCGCCCTCGCGCTCCTCCGCTTTCCCGGGGAGGCGCGTGGCGCAGTCCTCCGGCTCGCGGCCTGGGCGCTCCTCATGGCGCTCTCCCTCCTCCTCCACCCCTATCTCCTGGCAATGGTCGCTGGGCTCTGGGCGCTCTCCATCCTCAGCCTTTTCGCCCTCGCCCGAGAGGACGGGCTGCCGCTCCCGCCCATCGCCCTCGCACTCGGCATCGGCGGAACCATCGCCCTCCTGCTCGCGATCATGATCGTCTCGGGGCACCTCACGGGCGGCGGCAGCGCGGCGCCAGGGTTCGGTCGCTTCTCCGCAAATCTCGCCACCTTCTTCATGCCGGGCGAGCTCTCGGCCTTCTTCGACACCGAGACCGAGCTGCCGCAAGGTCAGCACGAAGGCTTCGCCTACATGCCGCTCGCAGCCTTCCTCCTGATCGCGGGCGCGGCAGCCCTCCGCCTCCGTCACCCACTCCCCGGCTCTCTCGCGCGAGATAGCATCCTCGGCACCGGCCGCGGCATCGCGATCCTCACCCTCGCCGCGGTCTTCCTCGCGCTCTTCGCCACCGGCGGCCGGTTCGCCTGGTTCGAGCACGAGCTCTTCGCCATCGACTTCCCATCCCCGATACGCGCGCTCGGCGAGGTCTTCCGATCAAGCGGCCGCTTCGTCTGGCTCATCGCCTACCCAGCGGTCCTCATCGCCATCGCAATCATCGCGCTGACCCTCCCGCGCCCGGCTGCGACCCTGACACTGACAGCCGCGGCGGTCCTCACGATGATCGAGCTCATACCGGTGCGCGACCAGATGCCGAGACCTTCCGGCGACTACACAACCGATCAGCGGCTCCAAACCCTCGCGGAGCGCATGGAGCGCTTCGCCATCCACCCGGTGAAACCCTGCGGGCGGGACCGCAGCTATGCCGATGGCGAGCTGCAATACCTCACCGCCCGGCACGACCTCGTCCTCGCCAACTCGTTCTTCTCCGCGCGCGACGTGGTCGACTGCGCCGATCCCGCGACCCGGGCGCTCCCGGGCCCACCGCGCCCGGGCACCGCGGCCTTCATCCTGACCCCCGTCACCCCGGCCGCGCTCGAAGAGAGCGGCCTCTCGCCCGAGCAATGCCGCCAGCGCCCCGGCCTGATCGTCTGCCTCCACGACTGGTCGGCAGAGCCCGACCTCGCCAAAGCCTTCGCCCCCCTCGCGATGCCTCGGCTGCAGACCCCGACGAGCCTCAACTTCACGCGGGGCGCGGACGCCGAGAACTGGCTCGGGCAAGGCTTCTCGGACCCCGAAGCCTGGGGCGTCTGGAGCATCGGTCCCCGCTCCACCCTCTTCCTGCCCCTTACCAAGACCGCGCCCACAGCAGCCAAGGTCATCCTCCGCGCCCGCCCCTTCCTCTACCCCAGCGCAGGCACGGTCCCCGTCACCCTGACGCTACAGGCGCGCCGCGGCCCAGACGCCCCGTGGCAAACACAGGACCGCGCCACCCCCGTTTGGAGCGAGAACGACGGCGAGAGGGAAACGGTCCTCAACAACGCGCTGCCCAGGGCCACGAGCCTCCGCATCGTCATCGAGCCCGCACGCCCCAGAAGCCCCAAGGACGCGGGCGTGGCCGAGGACACCCGCCTCCTCGGCCTCGCCCTCAGCGCGGTCAGGCTGGAGGCATCAAAGCCCTGAGAGCGCCGGCCACCCAGCTCTTCGAGCGGTGGGCCAAAGAGTGGTGGATCAAAACCTCCGCCACCCGATCAAGCATGGGCAGCCACTGCGAATCCCCCGACACTGCAGCCAGCATCGAGAACCACGCCCGCCGCATCAGAGGCCACCCATGCCCCCGCTTCCCCAACCAACACTCGCTCGCCTCCTCGCCTCCCTTCTAGCCTGCACAGTCTTCTGCATGGCCGCCCCAGCGACCGCGCAGGACGCTCGCGCCACACCGGAGGCAGCGACCGGCCGCGCCGCCAAGCCGCTTGTCACCGGCACGCGGCACATGATTGCGACCGCCAACCCCCATGCCAGCGAGGCAGGCATTGCGGTGCTGCGCGAAGGCGGCTCCGCGGCCGATGCCGCCATCGCAGCCCTCCTCGTCCTCAACGTGGTCGAGCCGCAGTCCTCGGGCCTCGGCGGCGGCGCCTTCGCGCTGGTCCATGACCCGGCTGCCGAGGGCGAGCGCGCCCTCACCACCTACGACGCCCGCGAGACCGCCCCCTCGGCCGCGGATGAGACGCTCTTTCTCGACGACACGGGAACACCGCTCGGCTTCTGGGACGCCGTAGCCTCCGGCCGATCCACGGGCGTGCCCGGCCTCGGCCGCCTCCTCGGCCTTCTGCACGAGCGCCACGGTCGGCTCCCCTGGGCCCGCCTCGTCGCTCCGGCCGAAGCCCTCGCACGGGAGGGCTTCCCGGTCTCCCCCCGCCTCGCCGGCCTCGTCGCCGCCTCGCTCCGCCGCCTCGCCGGCACTGATGCCGCAGCGGTCTTCCTGCCGGACGGACGCCTGCTTGAGCCGGGCGAGACGCTCCGCCAACCGGCCCTCGCCGACACCCTCGCAAAGCTCGCGGCAGACGGCCCGGACGCACTCTACCAGGGCGACATCGCCGAGGCGATCATCGCCACGACCCGGAACGAACCGCTCCCGGGCGCCCTCAGCCTCCAAGACCTCAGCACCTACCGGGTGATCGAACGTGCCCCCGTCTGCCACCGCTTCCGCGCCGAGTGGCGCGTCTGCGGCATGGGCCCACCCTCCTCGGGCGCGACCACGGTGGGCCAGATCCTCGGCCTCTACGCAGCCTTCCCGGAGGCGACGGGCACGCGCCGCGCGCACCTCCTCGCAGAAGCCTCGCGCCTCGCCTATGCCGACCGCGCCGTCTATCTCGGCGACCCGGATCAGGTCGACATACCCGTCTCGGGCCTACTCGACCGCGGCTACCTCGCGACCCGCGCCCGCCTGATCGACCCCGGCGCTGCGGCGACCGGGCCGGCAGAGGCCGGCGATCCCCCGCGTCGGGAGGGACGGCTCCAGGCGCCAGACCCAAGCCCGGGCACACCCGGCACGACCCATCTCTCGGTGATCGACGAGACCGGCCTCGCCCTCTCGATCACGGCCAGCATCGAGACCGCCTTCGGCTCCAAGCGCATGGCAGCGGGGCTCCTCCTCAATAACCAGCTGACGGATTTCTCCTTCCGCGCGACGGGTCCCAACGGCGCGCCGATTGCCAACGCCCCCGGCTCCGGCAAACGTCCGCGCTCGTCCATGGCACCGACGATCGTCTACCGCATCGGCGCGCCCGAGACCCCGGTGATCCTGACGGGCTCCCCCGGCGGCTCGCGCATCCCCGAATACGTTGTCACCTCGCTGATCGCGCTCCTGGAGGACGGCGCCGACCCGGCCAGTGCCGCCACCGCCCCGCATATCTCGCACCGCAACCGCGAAGCCCTCGCGCTCGAGACAGGCCGCCACCCGACCGAGACGAAACCGGCCCTCGAGGCCCTCGGCCACACGGTCGAAGAGGCGGACATGACCTCCGGCCTCCACATCATCCGCCGCACCACCGACGGCCTCGAAGGGGGCGCCGACCCCCGCCGCGAAGGCACCGCCCTCGCCGACTGACTCAAGCGGACAGCCCCGCCTCGAAGCCCGGGCGCGTGTCAAGGATGGCGCAGCCACCGCCAGCGGCGGCGCCCGCGACGAAGTCGGGGGCGTCCTTGAGACGGGGCCGGGCTTCGAGACATGCTCGGCAAGGAGCCCCAAGGCTCCTCCCCAGCCCAAGTCCTCGAAAGCCACCAGGCGCGAAGCCCGGCAGACAGACGACAACGCCCGGCACTGCAGAAATCCCGACAAAAGCATCGCGGCGACCAGCCGCGATACCGCTTGCTCCGAGGGCTCAGGCCCCGGCATCTCCCGTTGCAGCCTTGGCCCGGCGCAACCGCGCCACGCGGCTCTTCGGGACCCGCCGCACCTCCACGCCGGTGAAGACATGCAGGGTGTTGAGATCGTGATCCACCACCGCGTGGTCCGACACCCAGCCCCCCATCACGAGATAGGTGCGCAGGAGCGGCGGCATCCGCCGCATCGCCAGCTTCAGATCCGGCTTCTTCAGCCGCAGCTGCTTGGCGAACCGAAAGACCTTCGGCGCCTTCACCCGCGGCAGCCAGCGCTTCGGCGCGAGATGTCGCTCCTTCAAGAGCGCAAAGGCGTCCTCATAGACCCCGTCATCGACGCCCGAGAAGGAAGAGCAGCCGAAGAGCAGCGCCACCTTCCGCCGCTCCACGAAATCACTCATCGCACTCCAGGCAACCCGCAGGATGTTCGGATCGCGCCATTCGGGATGGATGCAGAACCGCCCCATCTCCAGCATCCGCTCGGGATAGGCCCGCAGCGCCGAGAGCTCATAGTACTTCGCCGCATAGGACCGCTCGATCGACGCCCCGTCCTCGAACTCCTGCATGCGGAAGGTGCAGACGAGCTGACCCGTCCGCGCGCACTCCACCATCATGTGCCAGCAACGCGCGTCGAACTCGTCCGCATCGAGCCGGCTGCCGAGGACCTGCGCCGCCGCAGCCCCCTCCGGCACCGCCCGGAAGGTCAGCCAGCGAAGCTGCTGGCAGCGACGGAGATCGTGCTCCCCGTCCGCGAGCCGGGCCGTGAACCTGCCGAGACCGAACATCATGCCTCCGCCCTCTCCGCCAGGCCGCCGTTGCCGCGCCGCCCTTGGCCATCGCTCCCCGCCGATCCACATAGCACAGGAAGTTCTGCCGGCACCTCGCCGGTAGCGCCTGGCCACGGGACCAATCCGTCGGGCGCGGTGTATAACGCGGCCGGCATGACAGGACGATGACGTTTGCGACCGAAAGGACGATGATGGCCGAGACGACCGACAAGATCGTGAAGAGCGATGCAGAATGGCGCCAGGAGCTCAGCCCCGAGGCCTACCGGGTGACCCGCCGCAAAGGGACCGAGCGTGCCTTCACCCATGACAACTTCCCGAAGAAGGACGGTCTCTTCCGCTGCGTCTGCTGTGACGTGCCGCTCTTCGATGCGGGACACAAGTTCGATTCGGGCACCGGCTGGCCCAGCTTCTGGCAGCCCGTGACCGAGGATGCGGTCGAGGAGCACGAAGACAATTCCTGGTTCATGCGCCGGACCGAGATCGTATGCGCCACCTGCGACGCCCATCTCGGCCACGTCTTCAACGACGGGCCGCCGCCGACTGGGCTGCGCTACTGCATGAACGGCGTCGCCCTCAAATTCGAGGCGCAGGAAGACTGATCGCCCGCACACCGCCCGTCATGCTCGGGCGGTGATCACATGAAGCTGCCCGCCGAGCGACACGGCGCCATCCTGCACCTTCGCCGCGAGGGCCGGCCGCAGCCGCTCGGCGATCTCCGTCCAGGCACGATCCGCCGCCGCCTCCTCCATCGTCGCCAGCCAGCGCGCCACGGAGCCGAGCTGCCGGATGAGGAGGAGTGCCGCCTCCACGGGATCCTCCGCCAGACCCACGCCCATGGGCATCTCGACCGCATGGGTCTCCCAGCCGATCTCCGCAAAGCCGCCCGCCTCCAGGATCGGCACGAAGATCTCCGGGCTCTCCCAGCCGAAGGGGCCAGGGGCGCCGGGGGGTGAGGGCTCCGGCGGCCCCAGCACCTCGGCCGCCGCAGCCATCGGCAGCATGGCCCAGGGGCTCGCACCCCGCGCGCCATGCACGACCATCACCGCGCGCCCCTCCGACCGCAGGGCGCCATGCAGCGCCCGAAAGGTTGCGGGCGGGTCGTCGAAGAACATCACGCCGAACCGGCTGAAGATCGCGTCCCAGCCCCCGGGCTCGAGCGGATGCGCACCCGCATCCGCCAGCATCACCTCAGCCTGGGCAAGGCCCGAGAGATGCGCGCGCGCCTCCGGCACGAGGTCCGGCGAGATATCGAGGCCCAGCACCTGGCCCTCCGTGCCGACGGCCTCCGCAATCGCCCGCGTCGTGCGCGCCCCGCCGCAGCCGATATCCAGCACGCGCTCGCCCCGCACCGGTGCGAGCGCAGCGAGGCCCAGCGTCAGCCCGATGGCGCATTGCGCCTCCATCGCCTCCAGATGCCGCGCCCATTTCTGCCCCATGGCCCCCTGCCAGGCCGTAGGTCCCGGAAGCCCCGGGTTCTGCGCCGCCTCATCCGTTCCGCTCATCGCCTTCTCCCGACCGCCATCGCCCCTACATTCAACGCTCCCGCAACGCCGTCCAGCGGGATGTGCTGTCAGGAGCCGCGTTCGTGATCGACAAAAGCGTGACCCCGGATCGATCGAGCTCGGACCGGTCAGTCTCGGACCGGCTGACCGTGATCGGCCGCGTCCCCGAGCAGACCACGGCCCCGCTGCCCGTCGATTTCGGCGCCGTCGAGACCTGGGTCTTCGATCTCGACAACACGCTCTACAGCCCGCACCATCGCCTCCTCGACAAGATCACCGAGCGCATGACGCATTTCATGATGCGCGAGCTCGGCATCGGCCGTCCGGCGGCGGAGCGGCTGCGCGGCACCTATTTCGCGCGCCACGGCATCACGCTCACGGGCCTCATCGAGGAGCATGGCGTCGATCACGAGCATTTCCTCGCGGACGTGCACGACATCGACTATTCGAGCCTCCGCCCCGATGCTGCCCTCAACACCGCCATCGCGGGCCTCGGGCGAGAGGGCAGGCGTCTCATCGTCCACACCAACGGCGCGCGCGGCCATGCGAGCCGCGTGCTCGAGCGCATCGGCCTCGCGGACGCCTTCCACGCGATCTATGCCATCGAGGACAAGGCGCTCATCCCCAAACCCGGGCCCGAGGCCTATGCGCGCGTCCTCGCCGCCGACGGCTTCGCGCCCGAGCGCGCGGCGATGATTGAGGACACCGTCGAGAACCTCACCGTGCCGAAGGCGCTCGGCATGGCCACCGTCTGGGTCTGTCACGAGGAGGGCGCAAAAGCCCCGGTCTTCGTCGACCGCCGTGTCACCCACCTCACGCGCTTCCTCCGCACCATCTGACCATGCCGGGGTCATCAGGAGGTCCCGGGTCTTCGCCCGGGACAGCTCAGCGCTTCCCTCGCAGCCGGGTGCGATGCGTCCCGGGCACCGACCCGGGACCTCCTGAGAGCGGCCTCAGATCTCGATCGTCCCCATCACCTCGGGCACCAGCACCTTGAGCGGCGCCACCTTCTCGACGAACGCATCCGCGCTCTGCTCGAGGAGCGGGAAGGTCGCGTAGTGACACGGGATCACCGCCTCGAACTCGAAGAACTTCTTGCAGGCATAGGCCGCACGGGTGCTGTCCATCGTGAAATGCCCACCGATGGGCACCAGCGCATGGGTCGGCCGGTGAAGCTCGGCGAAGATACCCATATCCGCCATCACATCAGTGTCGCCCATGGCATAGAGCGTCTTGCCCCCACCCTCGATCATGAACCCGGCTTCCGAGCCCGCGAAGGGCGGCCCGCCATCGACGCCGGGAGCAGAGGAGGAGTGCGTCGCATGCACCATCGTCACCGCGACCGCGCCGATCCGGATCGTGCCACCCTTGCTGAACCCCAACCCCTCGGGCCCGCCATTGCCCGCGACCCAGCCGATCCAGTCATAGATCCCGCAAAGCTGCGCGCCGGTCTCGGCCGCGATGCCCGGCGCGTCGGCCGCATGATCGCCATGCGCATGCGTCACCAGCACGGCCGTCGCCCCCGCAATCGCCTCCGCCCGCCGCGCCGCTGGAAAGACCGGGTTGCCCGTCACCCAGGGATCCAGCAGCAGCACCTCCCCCGCCACCTCGATCCGAAAACTCGCATGCCCAAGCCAGGTGATTTTCATGGCGCCCTCCTCTGCGTTGGTCTTGTGATCCTTCCTAGCCCGCCATCCCACGCTCGGCATCCCCTTGCAGTGCGGCCCGGGCCGCGCGGAGAGACGGCGCCGGAAAGTGAGCGCGAGCATTCTCGGAGGAGCCCCATGTCGATCGACCGTGCGACCGTGCGCAAGGTAGCGCGTCTCGCGCGCATCGCGGTGCGCGAGGATGAGGAGGAGCAGCTCGCCGGCGAGCTTTCGGGCGTCCTCGACTGGATCGAGCAGCTCCAGGCCGTCGATGTCGAGGGCGTCGAGCCCATGGCCTCCGTCCACCCGCTCGACCTGCCCCGCCGTACCGATGCGCTGACCGCAGCAGAGGGCGAGGCCGGCATCCAGGACAAGGTGCTCGCCAACGCACCCGATGCACGCCAAGGCTTCTACGCCGTGCCGAAGGTGGTGGAATGACGAGCGCAACGACCCCCGCCGCCCTCACCATCGCCGAGGCGCTGACCGAGATGCGCGCCGGCCGCCTCAGCGCTCGCGAGCTTGCCGCAGACTGCCTCGCTGCCATCGATGCCGCGGGCGCGCTCAACGCTGTCGTCCATCCGGTGCCGGAAAAGGCGCTCGCCATGGCCGACGCCGCCGACGCTGCCCGGGCACAGGGCGAGGAGAAGCCCCTCCTCGGCATCCCCCTCGGCATCAAGGACCTCTACTGCACCGAAGGCGTGCCAGCGCAGGCCGCCAGCAACATCCTCGCAGGCTTCGTGCCGCCCTATGAGAGCACCGTCACCCGCAAGCTCTGGGAGGCGGGCGCCGTCGAACTCGGCAAGCTCAACATGGACGAGTTCGCCATGGGCAGCTCGACCGAGCACACGGTCTACGGCCCCTGCGTCTCCCCCTGGCGGCGGGAGGGCGACACCGCTCCCATCGTGCCCGGGGGCTCCTCCGGCGGCTCGGCAGCGGCGGTGGCGGCCGATCTCTGCCTCGGTGCCACGGCCACGGACACCGGCGGCTCGATCCGCCAGCCTGCGGCCTTCTGCGGCGTCGTCGGCATCAAGCCGACCTATGGGCGCTGCTCGCGCTGGGGCATCATGGCCTTCGCCTCGTCGCTCGACCAAGCCGGGCCGATCGCCAAGACGGTGGAGGACGCTGCCCTCCTCCTCGGCGCCATGGCCGGCCACGATCCCATGGACAGCACCTCCGCCCCGCTCGACGTCCCGGATTTCACCGCCGAGCTTGCCGGCGATCTCCGCGGCCGCCGCATCGGCGTGCCCAAGGAATACCGCGAAGGCCTCGCGGACGAGATGGCGGCGACGCTCGACAAAGGCATCGAGATGCTGCGGGACGCGGGCGCCGAGGTTGTCGAGGTCTCCCTGCCGATGACCAAGGCCGCACTCCCCGCCTACTACGTCATCGCGCCGGCGGAAGCGTCCTCGAACCTCGCCCGCTATGACGGCGTGCGCTACGGCCGGCGCGCCAAGCTCGACCAGGGCGACGGCGTACTCGAGCTCTACGAGAAGACCCGCGCCGAGGGCTTTGGGCCCGAGGTGCGCCGCCGCGTCATGATCGGTGCCTACGTCCTTTCTGCCGGCTACTACGACGCCTATTACCTCCGCGCTCAGAAGGTCCGCCGCCTTGTCCGGCAGGATTTCGACCGCGTGCTGGAGGAGGTCGACACGCTGCTCGCCCCCGCTGCACCGGGCCCGGCCTTCGCACAGGGCGAGTTCGAGGGCGATCCGGTGGAGATGTATCTGCAGGACGTCTTCACGGTGACGCTGAACCTCGCGGGTCTCCCCGGCATCTCCGTGCCCGTCAGCCGCGCGCGGAACGGCCTGCCCCTCGGTCTTCAGCTCATCGGGCGCGCCTGGGGCGAGGTGCCGCTCTTCGGCGCCGCAGCCGCGCTTGAAGCCCGCGCCGGCGCGCGCCCGCGACCCCAGCGCTGGTGGTAGCGGTCGCTACGGCAAAGGTCAGGTCGGTCACAACGAAAGCGTCACTACTCGGCGCCGCTTCTCTACGTCTGCGCATTCTCTGCCGTGGCTAGAATGCCTTCTCATCTTACGTGCTCATGTCATGCTCGGGCTCGACCCGTGCATCCACTATCCGAGCATCCATTGCCGGTAGCGCTGGACCGCCGGGTTGGTCGGCACCCTAGGAGCGGTCCAACAGGATCTTGAAGATGATTGATCCGAAGAGCCAAACGACGGCACCACGCCGGATCCCGAGGGCGAACAGCGCCAGGGACGGGATTGTGATGATGTAGACGTTCTCGTGCTGCGGATCGAAAAGCGTTTCGATCCACGACCCTTTGTCGCCGCCTCCGACAAACTTCGCCATCGCCCGCTCCCCCTATTCACGCGAGCTTAAGGCAGGAAAGCCCTTCCTGAGAAGAAAAATCTGCCTCTGTAGACCCTTCAGAGCAGCTCCAGCTCTCCGGCGAACGGCCGCCCGTCCCGCCCGGATTGCAGCTCGTAGCTCACCTTCTGGTTGTCCTGCAGCCCCGGCAGTCCCGCCTTCTGCACTGCGGTGATGTGCACGAACACATCCTTGCCGCCCTCATCAGGCGCGATGAAGCCGTAGCCCTTCTCTGTGTTGAACCACTTAACGGTCCCGGTCGCCATGCGTCTCATCCTCGGCTGAGCGGCCGCCGGCCGCCGTCGTCACTCGAAGTGTAGAGCCGTCCACACGCTAGAAGAGTATCCCGAATCAACATGCCCAAACAACAGACGCGCCTGCTCCAGACGCGCGCCATTCGCAACCGTCCTCTGATTGAAACTCACGCTGTTGTAACGATTTTCTTTCCATCGACGCGTGACGGCCGCTCGCCGCCCTGATTTCCATCAATTGCATAACCCTTTTGCAAACTTCGGGCTTTCCTTAACCGTTCGATGACACTAACTAGGCCTTCCACGGCGCCGTCGCTGGCCGCCGACATCAGGGATATGACGAACCGGAGGGCGGGCAGATGCCGCGCGACATGGACGATATCGGCGTCATCAACGAGCAGGGTGCACGCTGCCGCAAGCTCTTTGCGGCGGTGGTGCTGGCAGCGCTCGATGACGCGGTGAAAGAGCAGAAGGAGCAGGGGACGGGCGTTGAGAGCATTGCAACCTGGGCGCGCACCCGGGACGGCAAGCTTGTGCTCTCCAATGCGGGCCTTGAGCTCAATGAGCGCACGATCACGCTCCTGCAGGAGTTCGTGGCGCGCGGGATCCGCCCCGCCGCTGCCTGACCGTCACACCCGCAGCACTCCGGTGCTGCGCTGCCGATGACGCGCCCGGAGCTTACTCCGGGCGTTTTTCGTCCCGGGCGTCATGTGTCCCAGGGCGTCATGTGTCCGAGGGCATCGTTCATCCCGGGGCGTCCGTCTCTCTTTCGCGCGTCCCACCTGATCTCGATCAAGGCCACGCGCCGCCCCTGCCCGCATCGTCCCCTTATCAACCCAATCGGCGGGAGGGACGGCGATGGCAGATGGTGTGATAGGGCGGCCGACATCCGGGACTGGCCCCGAGGAGAGCGTGCCCACCGCCCCCAGCGGCGTCCCCGATCTCGCCCAGGTCCTCGGCGGGCGCTGCGTCAAACGCGGCTGCTTCAATGCCGCGGACCAGGCAGCGCTCGAGGCCGCGGGCGCCCGTCCGGCCGACCCCGCCCTCCTGCGCGGCTATACCGACAGCGCCGCGGCCGAGGGGATCCCTTGCGTCTGCGCCATGATGCGCCTCGACGCGCGGCTGGCGGAGGCGCGCGGGGACACGGCCCATGCCGCCGACGTCCTCACCACCCTCGCGCACTACCTCCGCACCCACCCCACGACCGACTGCGGCTGACCGCGCCCACCCCGTCCCGCCCCATCCCACAGGGCGCCCCCAGCCACCGTCATCCAATTGACACACGTTAATGCGGCGCCCCGGCGCCCCTGCCATCCTCCCACCAGCCGGGGACAACACCCGGCGCCCGGAGGAAGCCATGATCACGCTGACCGACTGCATCGAGATGTGCGGGCTCACGGAGGAGGAGCTCGACGCCATCGCCGAGCACGAACACCTGCCCGAGACCGCGGCTGCAGCCCTCGCCGCCGCGCTGATGGAGCAGAAGGAGGAGGGCGCGCGCGCCGTCGCCCAGATGATGCGCGACGACATCCGTCATGCCCTGAAGCGCGGCGACCGCCCGCACGCCGCCGACCTCCTCGCCGCGCTCCGCCATTTCCTGGCCGAGCATCCCGAGGCGCGTCTCCACCGCTGAGGGCGCCGCCCCCTTTCCGCGGGCGCTGAGTGTTGTAGGCTGACGGGCATTCCAACGGGACGTGCAGGGAGGGACGCCCCATGCTCGAAAGCCACGAGTTCCCCATCGCCGAGATCTACGTGCCCGCCAAGCGCGCCCGCACCCTCGAGCCCGACCGGGTCGAGGCGCTGGCCGAGGACATGCTGGAGCACGGGCAACGCACGCCGATCCAGTGCCGCCTCGACAAGACCAAATCCCCGCCCCGCCTGGTGCTGGTCGAGGGCTACCACCGCCTCGAGGCCCTGAAAGCCCTCGGCGAGACCACCATCACTTCCTACCTCGTCCAGGCCCGCAAGCATTGAACGTGCATATTGTGAAGCCTTGACGGCGATTTAACACTCGACTCTGCAGGGATGGCGTTCTCCATCCAATGGTGAAGCACGTGACAAATTCTCTTCAGCTTTCGGCTGCGTTCGCTTTAAGTTTGATCATCGCGGTGCGCATAATGGAAGGATTCCGGTAAACAAACGTGCCAGGTTCGCGGAAGCGCGGGCCCATACCTAGCAAGCTCCAGTATGAGCGTATATTGCGACGAATTTGTTTTGAAGACTATGCGATATTCATGAAATCGATTAAAATTATCCTCATTGCTGACAGAAAAATGCACCCAATTGATAGTGACGTAAGTGGATTTCTAAATATAAATTTGGAGATTCTCGATCCATCCTCAGCTACTTTGAGAATAAATCCAACCTGTATTAGCAAGTAAAAAAGAGCCGTAAAGGAGATTATGCTCAATGAAGAAATTAAAGATGTAGTTATTGGAAGGGAGTCTTGCGCAATTTCACCATATGGCGTCGTCATTACCCTCCATCTCCCAGGTGCTGATTGATAATTGGTAGATGTATCTCTTAACTGCAAACTAAGTGCTTGATGTATGAAGTAGAATATATTACTCATCTCAAACCTCAATCGGATCTCATACGGATCAAAGTGTTGCCGGAACACAGGATTCATACTCCAATCAAACCTCATCATTTCTAGGGCATCGTCCAAATATAAAGTGTACTCTGGCAGCATACCCACCTCTGGTTCAATTATATTCCTACTTATCATGTAGATAGCATTCTGGATCCTTTCATCATCATCAAAAATCCGTAGATGAATATTGTCTAAATCAAACCCCTTTACATTGTACCTGCTGAATCTTGGGTCAATAAATGAATAATGGGTAAAATTGCTTTCAAAATATCTAAAAATTTCAACTGCTTGCAATTTAAAAAAGTAAGCAAATCTCTGAATGAAATCATTTCTATACCTGTGATCCACATCAATCTCTAAGCTACCACTTCGCTGCTTTAATGGATAACCATCAACGTCAAAAAAGACTCTATCGACTAACTTAATCCTGCTCGCCACCACATCGTCGATCACCGTATTCATATTCTCTAAATCCTCACCTAAGAATGGTCCAATATCCATGAACACGTTCAAGGGTTTGATCATAGATTTTATGCTCATACCGCATGTTGTACCCCTACACTCTTCAATAACTGTAAACTCTGCGGTATATCGCTCATACTGATCAAAAAGGAGCGAAAACATCGCCAAAAGAATTGCCATAATAAATGAAAAATATAGAGCCGACAATAGAAAATCTGCAATGACTAGATAAATTTTACCAACACGGCTACTAGTAATATCTATGTAATGAATAAATAGAAGGCTCTGCATAAAGGAAAAATAGGATGCCAAGACTGTAGCTATAAAAATAAAGATCAGATCTTGCGTTATCTCAAAACTCTTAAATACTTGGGAAAATTTTTGGTCTCCAATGATAAAAAAAATTAGCAGATTAGTACAATAAAAGAATACTGTGAAAATAATAGTAACGATAAAAAGCCTAAAAGCACCCCCTTGCTGGCCAAGGAAAGCAAGTCGCATATGTCGGATTGATACCCTGAGGCTCGATATCTTCTTCAGAGTTAAACTTTGATCAATACTGGAAAAGAATCTTTGGTCAATCACCAAAGATGCGGCTATACTGCCAAGAATAGCTGCAGCAATTTGCCAAAATTCGTAGACCATCGCTAATCCATCTTGAGTGTTTTAATAAACGCCTCCTGCGGTATCTCTACCCGCCCGAACTGGCGCATCTTCTTCTTGCCGGCCTTTTGCTTCTCCAGCAGCTTGCGCTTCCGCGTTACGTCGCCGCCGTAGCATTTGGCGGTCACGTCCTTGCGGAGCGCGCTGATGGTCTCTCGGGCGATGACCCTACCACCGATTGCGGCCTGAATGGGGACTTTGAACATGTGCTGCGGAATAAGTTCCTTCAGCTTCTCGCACATGGTGCGGCCGCGGCTTTCGGCCTTGTCGCGGTGGACGATGGTGCTGAGCGCGTCGACCGGCTCCTCGTTCACAAGTATCTGCATCTTCACGAGATTTCCGGCCTCGTAGCCGTCCATCTGGTAGTCGAAGCTGGCATAGCCCTTGGTCACGCTCTTGAGGCGGTCATAAAAGTCGAAGACCACCTCGTTGAGCGGTAGCTTGTAGACCACCATGGCGCGGCTGCCGGCATAGGTGAGGTCGAGCTGGATGCCGCGGCGCTCCTGACAAAGCTTCAGGACATCGCCCAGGAACTCGTCCGGCACCATGATGGTGGCCTTGATCCAGGGCTCTTCTATGCGGTCGATCTTTACCACATCTGGCATATCGGCCGGGTTGTGCAACTCGATATGGGAGCCATCGGTCATGTGCATCTCGTATACGACCGAGGGCGCGGTCGTGATGAGGTCAATCTCGTATTCCCGCTCCAGCCGGTCGCGGATCACCTCGAGATGCAAGAGGCCCAGGAAGCCGCAGCGAAAGCCGAAGCCGAGGGCGGCGGAGGTCTCCATCTCCGAGCTGAAGGAGGCGTCGTTGAGCGCCAGCTTCTCGATGGCGTCGCGCAGGTTCTCGAAGTCGTTGCTGTCGACCGGAAAAAGCCCGCAGAAGACGACCGGCACGGCGGGTTGGAACCCGGGCAGCGCGTCGGCGCACTGCTTCTTCTCATGCGTGATGGTGTCGCCGACGCGGGTGTCGCGCACCTGCTTGATCGAGGCGGTCAGGAAGCCGATCTCGCCCGGGCGCAGCTCCTCGGTCATGGCCATGCCGGGGGTGAAGATGCCAACGCGGTCAACGCCGTAGCGCGCACCGGTCGCCATCATGCGGATGTTGTCGCCCTTCTTCAGCACCCCGTCCATGATGCGCACGAGGACGACGACACCCAGATACGCGTCGTAGTAGCTGTCGACGAGCATCGCCTTCAGCGGTGCGTCCGGGTCGCCCTCGGGTGCGGGCAGGCGGGTGACGATGGCCTCGAGCACGTCCTCGATGCCGAGGCCGGTCTTGGCGGAGATCTGCACGGCGTCCGAGGCGTCGATGCCGATCACGTCCTCGATCTGCTCCTGCACACGCTCGGGCTCAGCCGCGGGCAGGTCGATCTTGTTGAGGACGGGGACGATTTCGTGATCCGCGTCAATGGCTTGGTAGACATTGGCCAGCGTCTGCGCCTCCACGCCCTGGGAGGCGTCGACGACCAGGAGCGAGCCCTCGACCGCGCGCATGGAGCGGGAGACCTCGTAGGCGAAGTCCACATGGCCAGGCGTGTCGATGAGGTTCAGCAGGTACTCGTTGCCGTCCCCGGCCTTGTAGACGAGGCGGACGGTCTGGGCCTTGATGGTGATGCCGCGCTCGCGCTCGATATCCATGGTGTCGAGGAGCTGCGCTTTCATCTCGCGCTCCGTGACGGTGCCCGTGGACTGTATGAGCCGGTCGGCCAGCGTGCTCTTCCCATGGTCGATATGCGCGACGATGGAGAAGTTGCGGATGTGGTTCTGCTTGGTCATGGGGCGTGTTGTGGTGCCCGGCCCGCCAAGCGTCAATGGAGGGCGAGCGGCCTGCGGCGCTTCGCGGCGCCTCTGCATGGACGATGGGGGCTTTGCGGGCGGGGGCTGGTGCCGGTGCGTCTGCGGGCGTTAGGAGGGGGGCATGCTGGAGTTCGCCCTCGCCGTCTTCTTCCTCATCGTGACGCCGGGGCCCGGGGTGCTGAGCATCGCGGGCGTCGGCTCGGGCTTCGGCTGGCGGCCGGGGCTGGCCTACGGCGCGGGGCTCTTCGTCGGCAACAACGTGGTGGGGCTCCTGGTGGTGTCGGGTCTTGCCGCGGCGGCGCTTGCCGTGCCGGGCCTGCGCACGGTGCTCCTGGTCGCCTCCGTCGCCTATCTCTGCTACCTCGCCGCACGTATCGCGCTTGCGGGCAGCAAGGTGGCGTTCATGGAGGCGGAGCGGGCGCCCGGCTTCGTCAACGGCTTCCTGCTGCAGCCGATCAACCCCAAGGCCTACGCGGTGAACACTGCGCTCTTCTCGGGTTTTGCCTTCATGAGCGAAGCGCCGACGGCCGAGATCGTGCTCAAATTCCTGATCTTCAATGCGATCTGGGTGCCGATCCATCTCGGCTGGCTGTGGGCAGGCGTGGCGCTCCGGCGCATGGAACTTCCCGATAACGTCAATCGCGCGATTAATTTCGGCATGGCACTCTCCATGCTCGTGGTCGTGAGCCTTGCGCTCCTGTCGGAGATCTGACGGAGCCGCCGGGATCGGCTAAGCTAAGCATGCGCCGAATGAGGAGGACCCGATGCGCATCACGCACTCTACCACGCTCGCCACCCTGTTGCTTGCCGTGGGGATGCTTGCCAGCGCCGGACCGGGCGAGGCCGCCGACGAGACCGCGCCGGCCTTCGACTGCGGGCGCGCCTTCGGAGATGTCGAGGAGATGATCTGTGGCGACCCGGCCCTTGCCGCGCTCGACCGGCGGATCACCAGACGTTTCGCCAACGCCGTCAGAAGCCTGCGGCAGGGCGAGGATGCGAAAGCCGCCGTCAAGGCACTAAGGGCGGAGCAGCGCGGCTGGATCAGCGGACGGAACGAGTGCTGGAAGGCCGAGGACATGCGCTCCTGCACCGAGGACGCCTACCTGACGCGCGAAGGGGAATTGACCGCGACCTACCTGCTCGAAAGCCCAGTCGCGACTGCGAGTTACGCCTGCAACGACAACCCCGCCGACGCCTTCGATGCTGCGTTCTTCGAGACGGCCCTACCGAGCGTCCGGGTCGAGCGTGGGGATAGCATCGCGACAGGCTCCCTTGCGCCCAGCGCCTCTGGCAGCCGCTACGCGTTGCCATTCGGACGTGAGCTCTGGATCAAGGGGGAAGAGGCGACGCTGGTCTGGCCGGAAGGTGAACAGAACACCTGCCGGCGCATCGCTGGCGGTTGACGCCACAGCGCCGCTCCTCAACCGCCACCAACCACGCTCTCGGCAATCACCTCGAGCATATCGAGCACCGTCTCGAAGTCCTGCGCTCCGCCCACATAGGGATCAGGAACCTCTCGCCCCTCCTGATCCGCGATCCGGAGCACGGCCGTCGCTCCGACCGGGCGCAGCCGCTCAAGCGCTGCGAGGTTCGAGCGATCCATGGCGAGGATGAGGTCGAAAGCCATGAAGTCCTCGGGCCTCACCCGCCGGGCGCGCTGCCGCGAAATATCGATCCCTCGCGCCGAGGTGGCCGCGATGGCGCGCGGATCGGGCGGGTCGCCTGCGTGCCAATCACCCATCCCGGCACTGTCGACCTCGAGCGCGACGCCGGCCTCCCGCGCCCGGGCAGCGATCATACCCTCAGCCATGGGCGAACGGCAGATATTGCCGAGGCAGACACATAGAACGCGCAAGATCTCTCCTCCTTCGCTGTGCCTCCCCCAATAGGCCTCGCCAAGGGCCAATGAAAGGTGGCAGGTCTGCAGAGCGCCAGGATGCCGCCTCGGCGCCCGGCAGTGTGGGCGGAGAGCTGGATGACGCAGGAACCGACACCCGTGCCGGGGCCCGAGGATGAGGGGCCCCGCATCGTGATCCTCACCGGCGCCGGGATCTCGGCCGAGTCGGGTCTCGGCACCTTCCGCGATGCCCAGGGGCTCTGGTCCGCCTACAACCTAGAAGACGTGGCAACGCCCGAAGGCTATGCCGCCAATCCGGCGCTGGTTCTTGATTTCTACAATGCGCGCCGCGCCAACTGCCGGTCCGCCGCACCCAACGCGGCCCACGACGCCCTCGCGCGGCTGATGCAGGCCCGACCGGGCCGGGTCACGCTCATCACCCAGAACATCGATGATCTGCACGAGCGCGCCGGGGCGGCACCGGTCCACCATGTGCATGGCGAGATCATGCGCGCGCTCTGCGCCACCTGCGGCGCGCGCTGGGCGATCGTGGACGATATCGGGCTCGAGGAAAGCTGCCCGAGCTGCGCCACGAAGGGCCGGGTCCGACCGGATGTCGTCTGGTTCGGCGAGATACCCTACGGTCTCGAAGCGATCGAGGATGTCCTTTCGAGCGCCGACCTCTTCGTCGCCATCGGAACCTCGGGCGCCGTCTACCCCGCCGCCGGCTTCGTGGCGGAGGCAGCCCGGCACGGTGCCGAGACGCTGGAACTCAATCTGGAGCGATCCGAGATCTCGTCGCTCTTCGACCGCCGCCGTCACGGCCCTGCGACCGAGATCGTGCCGGCATGGGTGGCCGAGATGCTCGGCGAAACCTTCCCCTGACCATCGCCACCCGGTGCGTCTCAAGCCAGCCTCAAGCGGCCCAGATGGCGCGCAACGCGCGCTGGTCGGGCGAAAAGAGTATCGCGGGCCAATTGGCCCGCGATGCCGCTTGCTTCGTCTCGGAGGTAGCCGCTCAGGCCGTGGCGGCCACGAGCTTCTTCTTGACCTCGAGCGCCCGGGTCGAAAGCTCGCCGTCGCGCGCCTTCAGCAGAAACCCGTCAAGCCCGCCGCGATGCTCGACCGTGCGCAGCGCCGAGGCCGCGACCCGGAAGCGGAAGCTCTGCCCGAGCGCCTCGGACTGCAGCGTCACGATGTTCAGGTTCGGCAGATAGCGCCGCCGGGTCTTGATGTTCGAGTGGCTCACCTTGTTGCCGGTGAGCACGCCCTTGCCGGTCAGCTCGCAACGACGCGCCATGGTCTCGTCCTTCCTCATGCGCCTCGATCCGGGCGATCCCGGCCGCGCGATCCACTCTCTGAATTCGGAGCGCGTCGCATACGCAATCAGCCCCGAAGCGTCAAGCGCCGGGCCCATGCCCGGAACCGTGCTCGCGACCAGCGCTGGCGACGGACAAAGAGAGCGCCGCTGCAACCTCTTCCGCGGCCGCGTCCGGTGGCGCACCGCCTTCAGCCACCGCCCTCTCCGCCGCTGCCAGTCGGGCGGCGAGGGCCGGCTCCGCGGCCAGCCGATCCAGAAGCGCCCGCTCGAGGGATTGCCGGAACCAGCCGAGCGCCTGATCGGCCCGCCGCTTGGCGCGCCACCCCTCCGCTCCCCGCCAGTCGTCGAGCGCGACGAGGGCATCCCAGACAGCGTCGATGCCATCGCCGGTCGCCGCCGAGGCGGTGAGCGCCTTCGGATACCCCTCCGCATCGCCCGGCCGGCGCCTGAGGAGATGCAGCGCCCCCTGATAGTCCGCGCGCGTCGCCTCCGCCACGCGCTTCAGCGCCCCGTCCGCCTTGTTGACGACGATGAGGTCGGCAAGCTCCATAATGCCGCGCTTCACACCCTGCAGCTCGTCCCCGCCGCCGGGGCCGAGGAGGAGGCAGAAGACATCCGTCATGCCGGCGACGGCGGTCTCGGACTGCCCGACCCCCACCGTCTCGACCAGGACGACATCGTAGCCCGCAGCCTCCACCAGCAGGATTGCCTCGCGCGTCCGCCGCGCCACGCCGCCGAGTTCCCGCCCGGCGGCTGAGGGGCGGATGTATGCCTCCGGCATGCGCGCCAGAGTCTCCATTCGGGTCTTGTCACCCAGGATCGAACCGCCCGTCCGCACCGAGGACGGGTCGACCGCCAGCACGGCCACCCGGTGGCCAGCCGCCACGAGCCGCCCGCCCAGCGCCTCGATGAAGGTCGACTTGCCGACTCCTGGCGTGCCGGAGAGGCCGATGCGCCGTGCCGGCCGCACGGGCTCCGCCGCCAGCGCTGCAAGCAGGGCCCGGGCATGCGGGCGGTGCGCCGGCGCCTGGCTCTCGACGACCGTGATGCCGCGCGCGAGCGCCCGCCGCTCACCTGCGCGAATGCCCGTCACAAGCGCGTCAATCTCCCCCGCTTCCATTCTGCGGCGCGCCCTCTATCTTTCGGCTGGTGTGGCGAGACAGTGCCTA
This sequence comes from Pseudomonadota bacterium, assembly GCA_039815685.1. Classification (GTDB taxonomy): domain Bacteria; phylum Pseudomonadota; class Alphaproteobacteria; order Rhodobacterales; family Rhodobacteraceae; genus Thermohalobaculum. Next base: position 102,304 of record JBCBYV010000004.1, read on the forward strand.
TAGGCATATTCCTGAACCACGCGTCTAGACCCGAGCGTCGACACTGGCAAACGCTCACATGTGCAAACGCTCTCCGTGGGATCGACGGAGACGCCGGGTACCGCGTGTAATCTGACGGATGTCGCAGGCGCTGCCTGCCAGGCGAGGAGCAGGCACATGACACGACACGGGACCGTTGCGGCTGGCGGCGCTCTGCTGGGCCTCATGCTGACGCTCGGTGCGACAGCCGATAGCCGCTCTTCCGAGATCGCCGTGTCCCGCGCGCCAGCCGCCCTGAATGGCGAGTTCGAGCTCTTCATCGGCGGCCTGAAAGCTGCCGATCTCTCTGTGACCAGCAGCTTCGCCGGCGACGATTACCGCGCCCGTGCAACAGTCACGACGTCGGGCATGGTATCGACGCTCTACGACGCCTCCATCGACGTCCAGGTGGAGGGTGATCTCCTCTCCACCACCTCCGGCAAGGCGGCGGACGGGCTGCTACCATTGGCACCGCGCCTCTTCCGGTCCGACAGCGTGAACCCGCGCCAGCCCCGGCAGGTGGAGATGCGCTACCAGGACGGCGCGCCTGTGGTCCGGGCCGAGCCCGACTACGACGACAAACCCTGGGCCATCGACCCCGCGGATCAGGTAGGACGTCTCGACCCCGTCAGCGCGATCATCGCCGGCTTGGGTCCGAGCGAAGGCAGGGCGCTCTGCAATCGCCGCGTGGAGATCTTCGATGCGCGGCGTCACTTCGCCATCGAACTCGGCGAGCCCACACAGCCCGACGCCGCCGGAGAGGTTCGGTGCGAGGGCGAGTACATCCGGCTTTCGGGCTTCAAACCCAAGCACCTCGCAAAGCCCAATATCGAAGTCGATGTGTTCTTCCGGCCGCGCGCAGACGGCCTCTGGGAACTCGAACGCATCATGGGCGACACTCCGGTCGGCACAGCCGTGATCAGACGACGCCGCTCATAATCTGCCCCTTGGCGCAACGCGGCAGGATCCGTTCACCGGCACCCGAGCGCCCCCACCCACGTCAGGTTTGAGCGATGGGCGTGAACAATCCATTATCGATCAAGATCGCCACACTCCGTGAGCCCACTAAACTCGGGTCCCTTCAGCAGCACCGGGAGCACACCCCGATGGCGCGGCCGTGGTGACGCCCGATCTCGCGTTTCACGCTGAGTCTTACCGCAGGCCATTCACACGATGGCGTGGGAACCAGCACCGATGCAGCAGCGACCACAATCAAGCATTGCGCCGACGAGGCGCGATTCCGCTTGGTTCGGGAAGCTGCCTCAGGGCAGCCCGGCGGCCGTGCGCACCCAGTTCTTGCCGTCGAAATGGATGCCGCATTCGACCTTTTCCCGTCCGCGCCAACGGCCGGCGCGCGGGTCCTCGCCCTTGGCGACGGGCGTCGTGCAGGGCGCGCAGCCGATGGAGGGGTAGCCCTCGGCAACCAGCGGATGGCGCGGCAACGCATGGCGCTCCATGTAGCTCTTCAGCATCGCCCCGTCCCAGGCTGCCAGCGGGTTGACCTTGAGCCGCGTTGTGCCGTCCTCCGCCTCGAAGGGTTGAAGGCTCGACCGGCTCGACGCCTGAAAGCGTTTGCGGCCGCTGATCCAGGCCTCGAAGGGGCGCAGCGCGCGCTCAAGCGGACGGGTCTTCCGCAAATCGCAGCAAGTGTTCGGCAGCCGCTCGTGCAGCCGGCCATCCGCGTCCTCCCGCGCAACCTCGCTCACCTCGGGCCGGATCAGGCGCACATCGGCGAGGCCGAGATACCCCGACAGCTCCTGCTGGTAGGCCAGCGTCTCAGGAAAGAGCATACCCGTCTCGAGCATCAGCACCGGCGTCTCCGGCGCAAGGCGAGAGAGCATGTGCAGGAGCACCGCGCTGTCCGCGCCGAAGGACGATACCATCGCGACGCTGCCCGGCTCGTGGATCGCCAGCGCGTCCTCCAGGATCGTCTCGGCCGAGCTTTCCGCATGGAGCGCGTTCAGCGCCTCCGCCATCGCGCGGGCGGAGGGCCGCAGGATGCGCCCGGGTGAGAGCTCCGCCGACCTGATCTCACGGCTCATAGCCGAGCTTCCGCACCGCGCGCCGACCAGCGCTGCTCGAGGATCGAAGCGCGGGTCGGACCATCGCCCCCACCGCCTCGCTGATAGGTCAGGCTGACCTTGTCGAGCTGCGCAAGCCAGCTCTCGACCGGCTGGCGGTGCGCCACGCTTGTCGGCAGCCATACCTCGTCGAATCCGCATTCGAGGAGATAGCCGAACTGGTCCGCGATCACCGGCCCACGGGCGCGCAACCGGCCCTCGTAGCCAATCAGCCGCAGGCTTTTGGCGATGGAGAAGCCGCGCCCGTCGGCGAAACTCGGAAACTCCACCGAGATCATCGAGAGTGCTGCGAGATGGGGGCGGAGGCTGCGCGGGTCCGCATCGTTGGGCAGATGGAGCCCGATCCCGCCCGGCCGCGCCGTCGCCAGCGTCAGCGCCTCCTCGAGCCGGTCGAATGGCAAGATGCAGGGGCCATCCGGCGCCGGCTCCTCACCCTCGACGAAAGCCCACGCGTCGGAGATCTCGCCGGTACGATCAAGCAGCCTCATAGAGCGCCTCCTTGAAGGGCGCCATGCCGAGGCGGCGATAGGCCTGCAGGAACGTCTCCCGCGGACCCTCGCGCAGCTCGAGATAGCGGTCGACGATGCTCTCGATCGCGTCCGGCACCTCGTCGAAACCGAAACCCGGCCCCGTCCGCTCACCGATGGCGGGAATGTCCGCCGGCTCCCCGCCAAGCGTGATCTGGTAGCTCTCGACCCCAGCCTTATCGATGCCGAGGATGCCGATATGCGCCACGTGGTGGTGCCCGCAGGCGTTGATGCAGCCCGAGATCTTGATCGCGAGCGGGCCGATCTCCGCCTGCCGCCTGGTCGAGCCGAACCGGTTCGAGATCGCCTGCGCCACCGGGATCGAGCGTGCCGTCGCCAGCGCGCAATAGTCGAGGCCAGGGCAGGCGATGATGTCGGTGATCAGCCCCCGGTTCGGCGCATCGAGCCCGATGGCCACAAGCGCGCGATAGACCGTGTAGAGCTCGGCGAGCGCTACATGGGGCAGGACCACGTTCTGCTCATGCGTGATGCGGAGCTCGTCCGCCGAGTTCGCCTCGGCAAGGTCAGCAAGCACACGCATCTGCTCCGCCGTCGCATCGCCCGGCACGCCACCGACGGGCTTCAGCGAGACGGTCGCGGCCCGGTATCCCGTCACACGATGCGGATGGGTGTTCTGCCCAACCCACTGCGCGAAGGCCGGGTCCGTCTTCAGCGCCCGTTCGAAGCCGGCATCGGTCTCCGCCCGCTCGGCAAGGGCAGGCATGGCGAAATAGGCGCCGATGCGGTCCCATTCCTCCCAGGGCGCCGCAACGCTCGCCCGGTCCATCGCCTCGAACTCGGCCTCGACCTGCGCCTTGTAAGCCTCGATCCCGAGCTCGTGGACCAGGATCTTGATGCGCGCCTTGAACTTGTTGTCCCGCCGGCCGTGCAGGTTGTAGACGCGGAGCGCCGCGGTCAGATACGGCAGCAAGTCCTCGCGCGGCAGGAAGTCCCGCAGCTCCTTGGCGATGAAGGGCGAGCGGCCCTGCCCACCCCCGACCAGCACGCGGTAGCCGACCTCCTCGCCACGCTTCACGATCTGCAGCCCGATGTCGTGGACGGCCACGGCGGCGCGATCCACCTCGCAACCCGTCACCGCGATCTTGAACTTGCGCCCGAGGAACGTGAATTCCGGATGCAGCGAGGACCACTGCCTCAGCACCTCCGCCGTCACGCGCGGATCTTCGATCTCGTCCGGCGCCACGCCGGCGAGCGGGTCCGAGGTCACGTTGCGGATGCAGTTGCCCGAGGTCTGGATCGCGTGCATCTCGACCGAGGCGAGCGCATCCAGGATATCCGGCACATCGTTCAGCTTCGGCCAGTTGTACTGAATGTTCTGGCGCGTCGTGAAATGGCCATAACCGCGGTCCCACTTCTCCGCGATGTGGGCAAGCATGCGCATCTGCTTGCTCGCGAGCGTGCCGTAGGGGATCGCGACGCGCAGCATGTAGGCATGGAGCTGGAGATAGAGGCCGTTCATCAGCCGCAGTGGCTTGAACTCGTCCTCGGTCAACTCGCCCGAGACGCGACGCGCGACCTGTCCCCGGAACTCTGAGACCCGCTCCTCGACAAAACGGTGGTCGAACTCGTCGTAGCGGTACATCGGCGCCTCCCGGCACGGTTTGCTGGCATGCACCTGGCAGGGTGCGCTGGCCGCCTGAGGGTAACGCACCGGCCGGTGCCGACCGATCCCAGGGTCCCGAAAAAGGCGCCCCTGCTTCGTCCGGCTTCAACCGGAGCCGCGGAAGTCACGCCGCGCGGGCGACCTGCGCCTCTGGGCCGACCGCGATGGTCGTGCTGCCAGACGCCTTGATCTGCTCCCGACGCTTCAGCGGCCAGGGACCGGCGGGCTCGAGGCCGACCTCGACATCGTAGGGGCCGACGATGATCGCAGCATCGCCCTCGGCACGGGCGGCGAGCACGTCGCGCGCCTCACGCGTCTCGGCCACGGCGGCACCGCGGATGTCTCGCGTCCAGCCCTCGGCGCCGAGATAGACGCTGTCACCCTCGATCAGATCGTTCGCGGCGAACACCACCGGCTTGAACTGCTTGGCCATCGTCTCTCTCCTCGAACCCGCTGCAGGGCGGCGCTGTGTTACGAGGGAAATAGCGCAGCCAGAACGGAGATTCAACAATACACATTTTTCAGTACATCAATTTATAAATAACATTTGTAGTCTGTATAATTTGACTACTTTCCCTGCCAGATCGCTTCAGTCGTTGTGGAGCCCTTCACCACACTGCGATAAGCGCATTCTATGGAGAGTGTTTTTCCTGAGGCGTATGTGCGTGCCCTCCCCTGCGCGCCCGAGCTGCCGGGCGCCTGGCGTCTGGCGGGGACGGCGTTGGGGGTGCGTGAGGTTGCGATCATCAAACGCGGCGAGGCGCCGGAGGTTATCCCGCTGGAGGCCGCCGCCGCGCTGCCGGGTCTCGAGACACAGATCGCACGACTTTGTGGGGAGCGGCCCGCCCTCCCCGGCCTCGAGGTCATGGCGAAGCGGCGGCCCGCGATCATGGGCATCGTCAACGTCACGCCGGACAGCTTCTCCGACGGCGGGCTCTATGCGGAGACGGAAACGGCCGTTGAGCACGGCCTGTCGCTTGCCGCCGCGGGTGCCGACATCCTCGACATCGGGGGCGAATCGACCCGTCCGGGGGCGGCACCGGTCAGTCCTGCAGAGGAACAGGCGCGCGTCCTGCCCGTAATCGAGGGCCTGCGGGCTGCCGGATGCCCCTCGCCCATCAGCATCGACACACGCCACGCAGCGACCGCAAAAGCCGCATTGGCGGCTGGAGCCACGCTCATCAACGACGTCTCAGCCATGCTGCACGATCCCGCCATGCCGGATGCGGCGGCGGCGGCGCCGGCACTCTGCCTCATGCATGCCCAGGGCGATCCGCAGACCATGCAGGCGAACCCGCATTACGAGGACGTGCTCCTCGACATCTATGACTTTCTCGAGGGCCGCCTGAGGGCCGCGGAGGTGCTCGGCTTCCCACGCGAGCGGGTGCTCGTCGATCCCGGAATCGGCTTCGGCAAGACGGTGGCGCACAACCTCACCATCCTGCGCGGCCTCTCGCTCTTTCACAGCCTCGGCGCGCCGCTCCTCCTTGGCCTCTCGCGCAAGCGCTTCGTCGGCACGATCGGCGGGGCTGAGGTGGCGGCAGCACGCATGCCGGGCTCGATCGGCGCTGGTATCTTCGCGCTCGGCCAGGGGGTGCACGTGCTGCGCGTCCACGATGTCGAGGAGACGGCACAGGCCGTCCGCCTCTGGCACGCGCTGGCTGATCCGGCGATGGCCGGCTTCGGTTAGGGTCGCGCAGGAGGTCCCGGGGCAAGCCCGGGACGGATCGCACTGGTTGCCGCCGCTCGAAGGGCGTCGATTGACAGTTTCAGGACCTGCTGCGTTGGCTGTCGGTGCAGCAGTCGAGGATTGTCCATGCCCGAACTCTCCGCCTGGCTCGCCTTCGCGGCGGCCTCAGCCCTCGTCATCGTCGTGCCGGGGCCCAGCGTCACCGTGATCGTCGCCAACAGCCTGCGCCACGGGACGCGGGCGGGCATGCTCAATATCGCCGGCACCCAGTTCGGCCTCGCGACCATGCTGATCGTGCTCGCGCTGGGGCTCGAAGCGCTGATGGCGGGCGCCTCCGCGCTCTTCGAGGTCGTGCGGCTCGTGGGTGCGGCCTATCTCGTCTGGCTCGGCATCGGGCTCCTTCGATCCGACGGCCGGCTTGGCTCGGCCGAACAGGCGCCGGCGCGTTCCTCCCGCGCGCTCTTCTGGCAGGGCTTCCTCGTGATCTGGGCAAACCCGAAAGCGCTCTTCTTCTTCGGCGCCCTGATCCCGCAATTCGTCGTGCCCGGGCCCGACGCCGCACTGCAGGCGATGGTGCTCGGCGCCACCTTCATGGCGCTCGCGACGGTGCTAGACGGCGGCTATGCGCTGGCGGCGGGCCAAGCGGGCGCCCTCCTCACGCGCACCCGCGTGCGTCTTGTCGAGCGGGTCTCCGGCCTCTGCCTTATCGGCGGCGGGCTCTGGCTCGCGCTTTCGCGCCGCGCCTGACCGAAAGCTTGACCTTAGGGGCGACCCCGGCCGATAGGGCGGCGATGACACGCACGCTCTTCGGCACCGACGGCATCCGTGGCCGCGCCAACAGTCACCCCATGACCTCCGAGGTCGCGCTGGCTCTCGGCCGCGCTGCCGGCAGGCATTTCAGGAACGGCGCCCACCGCCACACGGTGGTGATCGGGAAGGACACGCGGCGCTCGGGCTACATGCTCGAATTCGCGCTGGCCTCGGGCTTCGTGAGCGTCGGCATGGATGTGCAGCTCTGCGGGCCGATGCCGACGCCTGCCATCGGGATGCTGACGCGCTCGCTCCGCGCCGATCTCGGCGTGATGATCTCCGCCTCGCACAACCCCTTCGAAGATAACGGCATCAAGCTCTTCGGCCCGGACGGCTTCAAGCTCTCGGATGAGGCGGAGGCGGAGATCGAACAGCTGATGCTGGCGGACCCGGTACTCGCAGAGCCCGGCGAGATCGGGCATATCCGCAATCTGAGGGATGGGCGCGCGCGATACATCGAGTTCGCGAAGGCGAGCTTTCCCCGCAACCTACGGCTCAACGGGCTGCGCGTGGTGGTCGACTGTGCCAATGGCGCCGCCTACGCCACCGCACCGGATGTGCTTTGGGAGCTGGGGGCCGAGGTCATCCCGCTCGGCATCGCGCCGGACGGCGAGAACATCAACGTCGCCTGTGGCTCTATCGACCCGACCGCTGCGCAGCAGGCGGTGGTGGAGCATCGCGCCCATCTTGGTATCGCACTCGACGGGGATGCCGACCGCGTGCACCTCATCGACGAGCGCGGCGATGTGGTCGATGGAGACCGCATCATGGCGCTGATCGCGACCCGCTGGGCAGCTGAAGGTCGGCTGCGGGGCGGGAAGCTTGTGGCGACCGTGATGTCAAATCTCGGCCTCGAGCGCTATCTCGCGGGGTGCGGCATCGGGCTTGAGCGGGCCAAGGTCGGCGACCGATATGTCGTCGAGGCGATGCGGGCGGGCGGCTACAACCTCGGCGGCGAGCAGTCCGGCCATATCGTCATGTCGGATCATGTGACGACCGGAGACGGGCTGATGGCCTCGCTCCAGGTGCTGGAGGCGCTGCTGGCCTTCGACCGGCCACTCTCGATCGCCTCGGCACTCTTCGACCCGCTGCCCCAGATCCTTAAGAACGTTCGGTACAGCGGGGTGGCGACACCCCTCGACGACCCGGCAGTGCGCCGAGCGATCGCGGCGGGCGAGGCGCGGCTCCGCGACAGAGGCCGGCTCCTGATCCGCAAGTCGGGAACCGAGCCGCTCATTCGCGTGATGGGGGAAGCGGAGGACGAGAAGCTTCTTGCAGCCGTGGTCGACGATATCTGCGCAGCGCTTACTGCGGCCGCTGAGGCCTGACAGAGAAGCGGACGGCTGCGGCCGGTGCCATCAAATCTCTTCCAAGAGATTTGCAAGAAGGTTGGAACTTTCTTGCTCCGCGCAGCGGCCGGCTCGGGGCTTTTTTATCCACCGTTCCGGGTCCGCTGGATGCGCATTCGGGCCAGGCTGTCGGCGGCCGCGCCAGGGGCGAGATGCTCCGTCTCGGCCCGCTCCAGCACGGCGGCGAGAGTTGCCGGTATGCCGCCGATCCGACCCGCGATCCGCGCCTCGTCGTCGCCGGTCACACCACGGGCGACGGAGATCAGGCCACCCGCGTTCACTAGGTAGTCCGGGCAATAGAGGATGCCGGCCTCTGCCAGCCGCCGGTCGTCCCCGGGCTGGGCGAGTTGATTGTTGGCCGCACCGCAGACGATCGAGGCATCGATCTCGGGGATCGTACGGGCGTTGAGCACGGCGCCGAGCGCACAGGGGGCGAAGACATCGGCCTTCACGGCATGCGCTTCGTCGACGCCGACCGACCGGCCGCCCGTTGCCTTCGATACCGCCTCTACTGCCTCGGAGCGAATGTCGGCAATGGTCAGCGTCGCGCCGGCCTCCGCCAGCAGCCCGGCCACCCTCGCGCCCACATGGCCGAGCCCGAGGACCGTGACTGCCAGCCCTTCGAGGCCACGGCCAAGACGGCGTCGTGCGGCGGCTTCAATGGCGAGGCAGACGCCGCGGGCCGTGTGCGGGGAGGGGTCGCCGGCGGTTGCGGAGGTGCCGGCGACATGCGCGGTCTCGGTGGCGACGGCGTCCATGTCCTCGACGCTCACGCCCACATCTTCGGCCACGATGTAGCGCCCGCCCAGGCGCTCCACCGCCCGGCCCATCGCACGCATCATCGCGTCGGTCTTCTCGCGGCGACTGTCGGCCAGCACCACCGACTTCCCGCCGCCAAGCGGCAGGCCGGCGAGCGCGGCCTTGTAGCTCATGCCCCGGGAGAGCCGCAGCACATCGGTGAGCGCCTCCGCCTCGTCGGCATAGTTCCATACCCGGCAGCCACCGAGGGCGGGGCCGAGCGTCGTGTCATGCACCGCGATGATCGTGCGAAGGCCGTCATCCCCGTTCTGCGCGAAGAGCACGGTCTCATGGCCATCGAACTCGGGATGGGTGAAGAGCGCCATGGCCGCTCCCTCGCTGGGTACAGGCGCGCCTCTGCGTGCCCGAGAGTACTGATGCCGCACCGTGCCGGTGCGCCATCGGATCCTCGCGGCGGGAAGCTTAGGCGGCGGCGGGTAGCGCTCGCCAGTCCCCATCGTGAAACCTTGAACACGGGTCACGGGTCATGCCGCCGTCGCCGAGCGACCCCGCGACGCTTTGGCGTTGACCCCCACTGGGCGGATGCCTATCCCACGCGTGGGCGCGTCGCCGAGTGAGGGCGGGTGGCGACGGGCTCAGGGATCCCGCCCTCGAGCATGGAGCGTCGCATGACGTCGCCAGCCATTGCGGGTGCGCCCGCAGCGGGGGTTGTCCCCGCGAGACCGCATCGGAAGCCCGATAACCCCAACTTCTCCTCCGGCCCCTGCGCCAAGCGTCCCGGATGGGACGCCGATGCCGTCGCTGCGCGCGCCTGGCTTGGCCGTTCGCACCGGGCCGCAGGGCCCAAGGCGCAGCTTGCGGATGCGGTGCAGCGCACTGCTCGGCTACTGGGTGTGCCGGACGGGTATCGCGTCGGCATCGTGCCCGCCTCGGATACCGGAGCCTATGAGATGGCGATGTGGTCGATGCTGGGGGCACGGCCGGTGGACATGCTGGCCTGGGAGAGTTTCGGGGCTGGCTGGGTGACGGACGCGGTGAAGCAGCTCAAGCTCGAGGACTGCCGCGTGCTGGAAGCGCCGTACGGCGCCTTGCCGGAGCTTGGCGCCGTGCGCGAGAACGCCGATATCTGCTTCACCTGGAACGGCACGACATCTGGCGCGCGGGTGCCGGATGCGGACTGGATCCCGGCCGACCGCATGGGGCTGACGCTCTGCGATGCGACCTCGGCCGCCTTCGCGCAGGCGCTCGACTGGCCGAAGCTCGATGTCGTGACCTTCTCCTGGCAGAAGGTGCTGGGGGGCGAGGGTGCGCACGGGATCCTCATCCTGAGCCCGCGCGCCGTGGAACGGCTCGAGAGCTATGTACCGCCGCGGCCGCTGCCCAAAATCTTCCGGCTGACGAAGGGCGCCAAGCTGATCGGGGGCGTCTTCAAGGGCGAGACGATCAATACGCCCTCGATGCTGGCGGTTGCCGACTACATCGACGCGCTCGATTGGGCCGAGGGGATCGGGTTGCGCGGGCTCATCGCGCGCGCGGATGCGAATGCCGGGGCGCTGCAGACCTGGATGGATGCGACGCCGTGGGTTGACAATCTCGTGGCGGAGCCTGCGCATCGGTCCAACACCTCGGTCTGCCTGAAAGTCGTGGATCCGGCGGTGCTCGCCCTCGATGAAGCCGGCCAAAAGGCCTTCGTTAAATCGATGGTCAAGGCGCTGGAGGACGAGGCCGTCGCCTACGACATCAACGGGTATCGCGACGCGCCGCCGGGGCTGCGCATCTGGTGCGGGGCGACGGTGGAGACTGCGGATGTCGCGCGGCTGACGCCCTGGCTCGACTGGGCCTTCGCGACCGCGCGCGCAGCACTCTGATCCAAGCTTGGAGAGGGGTGGCCGGTGTAAGGGCCGCCCGCCCCCTCCCTCCACCCACCCGCCCGCGGTTCGGGGGCGGGCGGATCCGATCTTCGAGTTCAGCACGACCGCCGCAGCCAGAGATGCGCGGCATGAGGAGCATAAGATGCCTAAAGTACTGATTTCCGACAAGCTTTCCGAAGAAGCGGTCGCCATCTTCCGCGACCGGGGCCTGGAGGTCGATTTCGAGCCGGATCTCGGCAAGGACCCCGCACGCCTGGCCGAAGTGATCGGCCAATACGATGGCCTCGCCGTCCGCTCGGCCACCAAGGCGACCGCCGAGATCATCGCAAAGGCGGAAAAGCTCAAGGTCATCGGCCGGGCCGGGATCGGGGTCGACAATATCGACATCGCTGCGGCGTCCGCGCGCGGGATCGTGGTGATGAACACGCCCTTCGGCAACTCCATCACCACGGCCGAGCACGCCATCGCCATGATGTTCGCGGTTGCCCGGCAGATCCCCGCCGCCTCCGCCTCGACCCATGCGGGCAAGTGGGAGAAGTCGAAGTTCATGGGCGTCGAGATCACCGGCAAGACGCTGGGGGTCGTCGGCTGCGGCAATATCGGCTCCGTCGTTGCCTCCCGCGCGCTCGGGCTGCGGATGAAGGTGCTGGCCTATGACCCCTTCCTCTCGGCCGAGCGCGCGCGGGAGCTGGGCGTCGAGAAGGCGGAGCTCGAGGAAGTGCTGGCGCGGGCGGATTTCGTGACCCTGCACCTGCCGAAGACGGAGAAGACGGCGAACATCCTTTCGGCCGAGCGTATCCGGGCGATGAAGGAGGGCGCGCGGCTCATCAACTGCGCCCGGGGTGGCCTTGTCGACGAAGCGGCGGTGGTGGAGGCGCTGAAGGATGGGCATCTTGCAGGCGCCGCCTTCGACGTCTTCGCCAAGGAGCCTGCGACCGACAACCCGCTCTTCAACCTGCCCAATGTTGTGGTCACACCGCATCTGGGAGCATCCACCACCGAGGCGCAGGAGAACGTGGCGCTGCAGGTGGCGGAGCAGATGGCCGACTACCTCGTCCACGGCGCGATCTCGAACGCCATCAACGCGCCCTCCATCACGGCCGAGGAGGCGCCGGTGCTGAAGCCCTGGGTCAAGGTGGCGGAAGTGGTGGGCGGCTTCGCGGGGCAACTCACTGAAGAGCCGATCAGCGAGATCGAGATCGAGTATGTGGGCAAGGTGGCGGAGCTGAACCTCAAGCCGCTAACGGCAGCGCTGACGGCGGCGATGCTGACGCCGCAGATGGGCGAGGGGGCCGTCAACATGGTCTCGGCCCCGGTGCTGGCCAAGGAGCGGGGCATCCGGATCGCGGAGACGCGGCGCGACGCTCAGGGCGCTTATGGCACCTATGTGCGCCTGGTCGTGACGACTGTGGCCAAGACGCGGTCGGTCGCGGCCACGCTCTTCTCGGACGGCCGGCCGCGCTTTATCCAGATCAAGGGCATCGGGATGGAGGCGGAGCCGCAGCCGAACATGCTCTACCTCGTCAATACGGATGAGCCGGGATTTATCGGGGCCGTGGGCATGAAGACGGCGGAGAAGGGCGTGAACATCGCGACCTTCCATCTCGGTCGCGCCGAGAAGGGGGGCGAGGCGATCACGCTCCTCGGCGTCGACGACCCCCTTGACGCCTCGACCCTGGCCGCGATCCAGGCCCTGCCCCAGGTTCATGAGGCCAAGGCACTGGCGTTCTGAGGCTTTTCGCCCCTGGCCCGCTATGGCCGGGGGCGCCCCTCACCCCGTGCGGCGGCGGAGGAGCATAAGGCCGCCGAGACCCGCGAGAAGCAGCGCAGCCGCGGGCGGCAGCGGGATGGCATCGGTCGTCACAAGATCGAAGCCGAAGCTGTCGTCGATCAGGATCACGCCATCAAGAATGTGATCGTAAAAGCGTTGCTCGACGTCACGATATCGCCCGCAGTCACGGCTTCCCCGTTCGGATTGAAGTCGCTGGTGAAGTTCGTGATCCCGATCAGCTCACCGGCGGGACTGTCGACCCAGTCGAGACTGCTGAAGGTCACTGTGCCGCCGTTGAGGTCGATATCCTCGAGCACGAAGAAAAAGACGCTGTCGCCTGAGAAATCGACCGTGATGGTCTCGGGCGCGCCCTGCGTGATCTCGAACTCGATCCCACCGCCCACGATGGCGCTGTTGTCGCAATCCGCGCCGGTGGTTGCATCGGCAACGCAGAAGACCTCGTCGCCGATCAGCGTGGCTGTTGCCGTGACGGGTGGGATCACGAAGGCAAGGAACGCGAGGCATGGCAGGATGAGGGGACGGACCATGACGGGCCTCCAATCTGTGCTTTTGACGTAGCGTCACTATGGCACAGGGATTCTCGTCTGGGTTGTGAATTCCGCATCAATCCGGGACGGTTACTCTGCCGCCGGCGCCCTGATCGCGACGCCCACGGGCGGGGGCGCGTCCGTTCCGTCCTCGTCCGCCGTGACGCCAAGTGCCTCGAAGCGACGTGCGGCGGGCAGGACGCGGGTCTCGAGAGAGCCGAGCGTGCGGTTGTAGGCCTCGACCGACTGGCCGAGCGCGCCGCCGAGATCGCCGAGATGGCGGGTCAGGATGCCGAGGCGGTCATGGAGCTGACGGGCCGTCTCATGGATCGCGCGGGTGTTGCGGCTGAGGCGCTCCTGCTGCCAGCCGAGTGCCGCGGCCTTGAGAAGCGCGATGAGGGTGGTCGGCGTGGCGATGAGCACGCGGGCGGCGAAGGCGTCCTCGAAGAGCGACGGGTCCGCCTCGAGTGCTGCTGCCTGGATCGCCTCGCCCGGCACGAACATCACCACAAGGTCGGGTGCGTCATCGAAATGCTGCCAGTAAGCCTTTGATGAGAGGCCCTTTACCTGAGCACGAAGCTGGGCTGCGTGGCGCGTGAGGGCGGCCGCCTCGGCGTCCTTGGTCTCCGCCTCAAGGAGGTCGAGATAGGCATCGAGCGGTGTCTTGGCATCGATCACCAGCCGGCGCTCCCCGGCGAGGTGCACCACAAAATCGGGGCGGAGGCGGCGGCCCTCATCATCCTCGATGCTCGCCTCCGCCAGGAAATCGACGCGGTCGAGCATGCCGGCAAGCTCGAAGACGCGGCGGGCCTGCATCTCCCCCCAGCGCCCCCGGGTCTTGGGCGCGCGGAGGGCCTGGACGAGGCGCCGGGTCTCGGCGCCGAGGGCGGCGTTTTGGCGGGCGACCTCGGCGACCTGCGTCTCGACGGCGCGATAGGCGCCCTCGCGCGCCTTCTCGACCTCGCCGAGCCGTGCCTCGAAGCGGGCAAGCGCCTCCCCGACAGGGCCGAGCAGGGCGCCGATGGCCTCCTCGCGCGCGGCGAGCCCGGCCTCCGCCCCCTTCGTGTGGCGCTCGAAGCGCTCGCTGACGAGGCCGAGGAAGCGGCGGCTGTTCTCCCCCAGTGCATCGACAGCAAGGGACTGAAATTGCTTGGAAAGCCGTGCCTCTGCCGCACGCAGCTCCTCGAGCCGCGCCACATGCGCCTGCCGCTCGGTCTCGAGCGCGCCGTCGAGGCGGGCCGCATCGCGCTCCACCTCCAGCAGCGTCTGTCGGAGCTCCCGCGCTTCGGCCTCCAGCGAGGCGAGGCGCGCATCGCGGTCGTCCGCCCGCGCCTCGGCTGCCACGCGCGCCGCCGCCGCCGCGCTAAGCCGAGCCGCGAGGAAGGCGCGCGCGATGAGCATGCCGAGCAACGGCAATGCGATCGCCACCATGAGCAGCAGGGCGGGTGAGACCGCGAATGGCTCGCTGAGATCGGGCATCGCCTCCGCCACCAACGGGATGTTCTATGTTTGTACATGACGGCGGGCTGAGCGGGAACAGGCGCGGCCCCGGCGCACGCAGGTCGTGACCCGCGCGCAACGCCCGCTGTCTTGTCGCAATGGTCTAGCATCGGCGTGGGATCGGCGACGGCACTTGCACGGATGAGGGGCCCGGGCGCTTCCCCGACAACTCGAAAAACCGTGCCGGGGAAGCCGCGGCGGGTACGGAGGAAACGCAACACCGCCCATCCAGACTGCCTTGGTAACCTACTGCGACCGCGACCAAGTCACTGTGACTCTGGTCACATTAGGATGCCCGAAAGCGTGCCGATCTGAAACGGTGCATTCCCCGGCCGAGCCACGGAGAACAGCGTCGCCCCGGTCTTTCCCTAACGCGCCGCAGACCATAGAAGGGCGCGGTTTGGCCGGTCGGGAGAGGGCGCATGGCGAATGTGGTGGTGGTCGGCGCCCAATGGGGCGACGAGGGCAAGGGCAAGATCGTCGATTGGCTGTCCGAGAGAGCCGACGTCATCGTGCGCTTTCAGGGTGGGCATAACGCAGGGCACACCCTCGTCATCGGCAACACCACCTACAAGCTGTCGCTCCTGCCCTCGGGCATCGTGCGGGATGGCAAGCTCTCGGTCATCGGCAACGGCGTGGTGCTCGACCCCTGGGCGCTCCTCGACGAGATCGAGCGGCTGGCTGAACAGGGTGTCAAGGTCGGGCCGGAGCGGCTGGCGATCGCGGAGAACGTGCCGCTGATCCTGCCGGTGCATCAGGATCTCGACCGGATCCGCGAGGAGGCCGCGGGGGCCGCGAAGATCGGCACCACGGGTCGCGGGATCGGGCCGGCCTATGAGGACAAGGTGGGGCGGCGAGCCGTGCGGCTTGCCGATCTCGGCGACGAGGCGACGCTGGAAAGCAGGCTCGACCGGCTGATGGCGCATCACGAACCGCTCCGCCGCGGGCTGGGTCAGGCCGGGCCCGACCGGGCAGCGCTCACGGACGCGCTCCACGAGGTTGCGCCCCGCATCCTGCCCTTTGCGCAGCCGGTCTGGCGCCTGCTGGCCGAGGCGCAGGGGGACGGGAAGCGCATCCTGTTCGAGGGGGCGCAGGGCGCGCTTCTCGACATCGATTTCGGTACCTACCCCTTTGTCACCTCCTCCAACACCATGTCGGGCATGGCTGCGACCGGCTCGGGCGTCGGACCGGGCGCGGTCGACTTCGTGCTCGGTATCGTCAAGGCCTACACCACGCGCGTCGGCTCTGGCCCGTTCCCCACGGAGCTCCAGGACGAGACGGGCAAACGGCTGGGCGAGAAGGGCCGCGAGTTCGGCACCGTCACGGGGCGGGAGCGGCGCTGCGGCTGGTTCGACGCCGCCCTCGTGCGCCAGACCTGCACCGTGGGCGGCATCTCCGGCATCGCGCTCACCAAGCTCGACGTGCTGGACGGGATGGATGAGCTTCGGATCTGCACGGGCTACCGCCTCGACGGACGCGAGATCGACCACCTGCCGACGGCAGGCGAGGCGCAGGCCCGGGTCGAGCCGATCTACGAGACGATGCCGGGCTGGAAGGACAGCACCTTTGGCGCGCGCCGCTGGCTCGACCTGCCGGCGGAGGCGATCAAGTACGTCAAGCGCGTCGAGGAGCTGATCGAGTGCCCGGTCGCCCTCCTCTCCACCAGCCCCGAGCGTGACGACACCATCGTCGTGACGGACCCCTATCGCGGCTAGAAGCCGCTTCGGGGCAGTCCCGGCTCGACAGGGACGGTCGCGCGCATATCTAGCGCCGCATGACATATCGCAACCGAAAGCGCCTGGCGCTCCTGATCCTGGTGGTCGGCCTACCGGTTTACGGCTTTCTGGCCGTCACGATCGTGACGCTCTTCGACCGGCCGCCGGTTGCGGTCGAGCTTGCGATTTATGTGACGCTGGGCATCGCTTGGGCGCTGCCCTTCCGCTCGATCTTTCGCGGGATCGGGCAGGAGCCGCCGCCCGAGGAAGGCGATGGCCAGGTTGCGCCGGCCACCACCCAGACGCCGCCCGAAGCTCAGTCGAAATAGCTCGCCGCCCGGTCGAGCTGCTTCTCCGAAAGCGCGTAGCTCTCGGTCCCGAGCTGGACGAGCGCGCCGTCGCGAAGGAGCGTGCGGAATGCATCGGTCCGGTCGTCGATATCCCGCTCGAACTCGCTCTCGAGCGCATCGAGCTGCTCGAAGGCCGCGCGGCGCAGGAAGCGCGGGCTGCTCTTGGCGAAAGTGAGCCAGGCCGCGACGCAGAGCACGCGCTCCTCCGCCGTCCGCGCGCCCATCCGCCATGCCAGCGCCTGCACGCTCGGTGGCGCTCCCGCTCCAACGGGAGCGTCAGGCTTCGCGCCATCCTCTTTGGGTTTGGTTTTGGCCGCGTTGGCCAGCGGACGGAGGAGCGCCACCGGCGCGGGCTCGTCCGACGACGCCTGCGCGCCACGACCGAAGAAGCGGCCGGGCCGCTGCGCCGGCGCGTCACTAGCCGGCTCCGCCACGTCATCCGGGTCCGCCAAGTCGCCCGCAGGTGCTGCATCGTCCGACGTCGTCTCCTCCGCCGGGCTCAGCGTCAGAGGATTGGCGAGGATGTCGACGTCAGTCGCGTCATCCTCCTTAGGGGTGCGCCCCGTGAAACCACTCGTCTCTTCCGACGCCTGCCATGCCGCCGCAGGCTCAGACAGTCCGGAGGCAGGCTTGGCCGATGCAGCGCCGAAGAGCGAGAACGCCGCCGGTTTCGTCTGCGCATCGTCTGCAGGCGCATCCGCGCGCGGTGGTGGCGTGTCGAATATGTTGAGGAGCAATGGCTCCTCCGAGACGTCCGACACCGTCTCCGCCCCTAGAGCGGGCTCGGTCCCGGTTTCTGCCAGGGCAACGATTTCCGGCTCGACTTCCGCGATCGGCTCTGGAGCGGTGTCCAAGGGCTCGGGCGCCTCCGAGACCTCCTGCGCTTCCATGATCTCCGACGTCTCGGTCATTTCCGGCGCGCCGGTCACTTCTGGCGCATCCGTGATCTCCGGCGCCTCTGCGACGAGATCATCGGCCGCTGGCTCGGCCGGTGCGTCGAGCTCGCGCTCGCGCCTGCCGAAGCGGCTCCTGGCGAGAGCTGCGGTGTCGCGCGGGGCGCTCGGCAGCCTCGCGGCCTGCTCCAGCACGCGCTTGATCTCCGCCGTCGCCTCGGCGTCGAGACGGGGTGTCGCACGTTCCTCCTCGACCGCGTCGACCGCTGCCTCGGCCGTCGCCGGCCGCGCGGTCACGAGCAGCCCGCGCGCAACCTCCAGCTCGTCTGCAGGCATGCCGCTCGCCGCCGCCGCCTCCTCGAGAAGCTGCGCCGCAGCGGCATCATCCAAGGTCTCCGGTGTCCCCTCAGGCACGGGTCCAGCATCGATCGCATCGCGCACTGCCGCGAGCATTGCCGCGAGTACGGGACCCGGCTCGTCGAACCCCTGCAACGAGCACGCAAAATTACCCAGACGCACGTCAACGCGCTTGACGCCCTCAATCATGGCTGCCCCCCGACGGCCTATTTCCCCTGCCGCAGGGTCTCGCATCGGAGCGATCCGGTCAAGGCGGCGCCGATCCGGAGCCGTCGGACGCAAGATTGACGCCGGCAGGGACGCGCGCGAAGGAGGCGCATGGTGAGGCTTTCCTACAGCCAGCCCGTCATCCTTGCAGGCGGCGGAATGCTCGACGAGCGCATGCTCGAACGCGCGCGTGCGGCGGCTGCGATGGCGCATCCCGAGGGCGCCGGCGCGGTCATCGCCGCCGACGGCGCAGCCGACCGGCTGGCGGCGCTCGGCCAGATGCCGGATGTGGTGATCGGGGATATGGACAGCCTCGCGGATCCGCCGGCCTGGGCGGCGCGCGGGGTCGAGGTGATCGATCTCGGTGAACAGGACACCACCGATTTCGAGAAATGCCTCTACAGCGTGGCGGCCCCCCTCTACCTCGCCGCAGGTTTCACGGGTCGGCGGCACGACCATATGCTGGCGGTCTTTCACGCCATGCTGCGCCGCGCCGAGCAGCGCGTCGTCCTGATCGCGGAGGAAGAGGCGATCGCGCTCGCGCCGCCGGGGCGCGAGATCGTGCTGCGCCCGGGCATCGGCGGGCGCGTCTCGATCTTTCCCTTGCGCCCGGTGCGATGTGGCCCGTCCTCCGGGCTTGAATGGCCGGTGGACGGGTTGGTCATGGCGCCGGGGGAGGCCATCGGCACCTCGAACCGGGCGGTGGACGCCACGGTGCGACTGCGCTTCGACGATCCCGGCGCGCTTCTCCTCCTTGAACCCTCCGCGCTTGTCGATCTCATTGCCGCCGTGTCGTCTGGTGCGGCATCTTGACCGACGGGTCATGCCTCCACACCTGCTCCGGTAGGAGAAAAGGAGGCAGACATGACGACGGAGAACGCGACGCTCGACCGGAATGCCGGCGGAGATAGAACCGGGGGCGAGAGCGGTGGATCGGACCGGACGGCGCGGTGGTGGCGCGGCGGCTACATGCTGCTCTTCGTCATCGCCTTCAGCCTTGCGCAGAGCCTGCACACTCTGATCGCGGTCGTACAGTTCGTGGCGATCATCGTCTTCGGCGAGCCGAACCGGCATCTCCGCGACTTCGGCGCGAGCCTGGCGGAATGGACGCGCGAGACCTCGCGTTTCCTGACCTGCGCGGATGACCGCAAGCCCTGGCCCCTCCGCCCCTGGCCCAGCCCCCGGAACTGAACGGCTCGCGCCGCCCTGGCGCCCGAAGTGGCACGGCCTTGATCCCCCCCGCCCGCGCTGTAAAGGAGCGGGGGACCGAGGGGGCCGGGCAGATGCGGTACAGAGCGGAGATCGACGGGCTGCGCGCGCTCGCCGTCCTGCCCGTCATCGTCTACCATGCCGAGCTGGGACTGCTGCCCGGCGGTTTCGCTGGCGTCGATGTCTTCTTCGTCATCAGCGGGTTCCTGATCACCGGCATCCTGCTCGACGATCTCGCGGCTGATCGCTTTTCGGTCAGGCATTTCTACGAGCGCCGCGCGCGGCGGATCCTGCCGGCGCTCTCGGTCGTGATGATCGCCTGCTTTCCGCCAGCGCTGATTCTGATGGATCCGCGGAACTTCGAGGCGTTCGCGGACAGCGCCGTCGCCGCGGCGTTCTTCTTTGCCAATATCCATTTCTGGCGGACGCTCGACTACTTCAACAACGTGACGGCGACCCTGCCTCTCATCCACACCTGGAGCCTGGCGGTCGAGGAGCAATTCTACTTCCTGTTCCCGCCGGTGCTTTGGCTGCTATGGCGGTATGGGCGGCACATGCGGGGCGACTGGCTTCTGTGGAGCCTCGCGTTGGCGGAGGTGGCGAGCTTCGTGCTGGCGGCCGTCGGCTCGACGCTTGAGCTCAGGAGCAATTTTTATCTCCTGCCCGCGCGGGCCTGGGAGCTTCTCGTCGGCAGTATCGCGGCGCTCCATGTCCATCGCCACGGGCTGCCGGAGGGACGGTGGACGGGGTCGGCCGCGCTCTTCGGGCTCATCCTCCTCGGGCTGAGCTTTCAGTTCATGGATGAAAGCTTCGGCTTTCCGGGGCCCTGGACGCTGGTACCGGTGCTGGGCACGGCGCTTGTCCTGCTTTGCGCCAGACCCTCGGAGCTGGCGGGCCGGCTCCTAAGCTGGAGGCCCGTCGTCGGCATCGGGCTCGTCAGCTACTCGGCCTATCTCTGGCACCAGCCGCTCTTCGCCTTTGCGCGCGCCGCATCGCTTGAGCGGCCTTCGACCGTCGTCATGGTGACGCTCGGGCTTCTGTCCATCGCCCTGGCCTGGGTCAGTTGGCGCTATGTGTAGCGGCCGTTCAGGAACCGGACCTTCCTCTCGCAGCGTCAGCTCTTTGCCGCAGCACTCGCGCTGATCCTGTTGCCGGCAGGGTTTGGGGCGACCGCGATGGCGCTCAGCGATGTGAACCGTCAGGCTTTTATGGCACGCCTCTCCGAGACCGCGCAGGAACGCTGGCTCGCCTAGGAGGCCGTCCGAGGTCGACACTCGGTGATGGATGAACCCTGCCGGTTTGCGACCACGACGCTGGATGACGAGACCCGGACACGCATTGCAGAATGCGTGGCAGCGCGCGGCCCAGCCATCCTCGTCACCGGGGACAGCCATGCGGGCGACGTGTTCAACGCGCTGGCGCTAAACCTGCGGATGCGCACCGTGGTCCTGCTCGGCGGTGGAGGCTGTCGGCCCGGGCAGCAATACGACACCTGCCATCCGGAACCGCTGATCCCCTACCTCGAGGAGGCGGGCGCGGCGGTGGAGCGGGTGATCTTCACGCAGGCGGGCTTCTGGCTCTGGCTCACCGATCAGGACCCGGCGGCCGGTCGCGTCGTCTATGCCCGCTCGGACGGCAAGGGCACGCCGAATGCGGAGGTCATCGATCGCACGTTAAGCTATGTCGAGGCGGTGGGAGCCGTCGCACCGACGACCTGGCCCGGCCCCGCTTCGAGCCGCATGTCGATCCCAGCAGGGTCTTTGCCCGTTCCCCCGGACCGGTCGCAATGAGGTCCGGGATGATCGAACAGATCACAAGCATCGACACCGCGATCGGGCAGAGGGTGGCCGATTGGGCCGAGAGCCCGAGCTACGTCTCGCAACTGGCGGCGGTAACGCCGCCCGAGACCGAGACATTCATGCTGGACGGCGCTCTTCTCTACAACGACGGCGACCATTGGAGCCCCGTCGGCGAGGCCATTTTCGGGCGGCGGATCGTCGAGACGCTGGGGCTGTCAGGGCGCGCGCCCTGACGCTCGGCCCTCAGCAGTTTGCGACGTTGACGGCGAGACCGCCGAGGCTCGTTTCCTTGTAGCGATCACTCATATCGCGGCCGGTCTCGCGCATCGTCGTGATGCAGGCATCGAGGCTGACGATGTGGTCGCCGTCGCCGCGAAGCGCGAGCGAGGCCGCGCTCACGGCCTTGATGGCGCCCAGTCCGTTGCGCTCGATACACGGCACCTGCACGAGGCCCGCGATCGGGTCGCAGGTCATGCCGAGATGGTGCTCGAGCGCGATTTCGGCGGCGTTCTCCACCTGGGCCGAACTGCCGCCCATCGCGGCACAGAGACCTGCGGCAGCCATGGCGGAGGCCGAGCCCACCTCCGCCTGGCAGCCGCATTCGGCCCCCGAGATGGACGCGTTGTGCTTGATCAGCCCGCCGATGGCGGCGCCAGTGAGGAACATGTCCCGCAAACCGCGATGCGTCGCCCCCACCACATGGTCGCGGTAGTAGCGCACCGTGCTGGGAAAGACCCCGGCCGCGCCGTTTGTCGGCGCCGTGACCACCTGACCACCGGCCGCATTCTCCTCGTTCACCGCCATGGCGTAGAGCGAGAGCCAGTCATTCGCGACATGGGGCTGCTGCAGATTGCGCCCGCGCTCATCCGCGAGGCTATCGGCGATGCGTTTTGCGCGGCGGCGCACATTGAGCCCGCCCGGCAGGATCCCGCCCGTCTCCGAGCCCCGCGTAATGCAGGCATCCATCACACCCCAGATCCGGTCGATCCCGTCGTCGAGCGCGCGGGGCGACATGCGCGTCTCCTCGTTCGCGCGCTTCATCTCGGCAACGCTGAGGCCCGAGGCCCGCGCCATCTCCAGCATCTCGGAGGCGTGCTCGAAGGGATAGGGCACGTCGGGCCCCTCGGGACCGCGGGCGCGGTCGCGCGCCGCCATCTCACGCTCCGTCAGCACGAAGCCGCCGCCGATGGAGAAATAGGTCTCGCGAAAGCGCAGATTGCCACGCGCATCATGCGCCTCGAGGACGAGACCATTCGTGTGCGCCTCGAGCGCGGGGCCGTAGTCGAAGACCATGTCGGTCTCTGGATCGAAGGCGAGCCTGCCGAGACCCTCGATCTCCAGCATCTTGGTCGCATGCAGCGCCGTCTCCGCCGCCTCGGCCTTCACCGCGTCGAAGGCGTCGGGGCGGAAGCCGGCAAGGCCCAGCATCACGGCACGGTCGGTGGCATGGCCCCGCCCCGTATGCGCGAGCGAGCCGTGCAGGCGGCAGGAAAGCCGTGCGGCCGGCCCCGCGCCCGGGATGGGCTCCTCGCGCTGCAGCGCCTCGAGAAAACGCGCCGCCGCCGTCATCGGGCCCATGGTATGCGAACTCGACGGACCGATTCCTATCTTGAACACATCGAAAATGCTCAGGAACATGGAAGTCCTCTCCACCGGCCGGCGCGCGCTCTGCCACGCGCCCGGCTGCCTGCGTCCACGGTGACTGCGAATACGACATGGGAGTGCGTCGATGGCCTCGTTAAGCGACGATCTGGCACGCGTCTACGGCGCGCGAACGCCGGAGGAGACGGCCGCGGCCTACGATGCCTGGGCTGCGCGCTACGACGTGCAGAACCTCGCCAACGGTTTCCACCTGCCAGCCCTCGGCGCCGGCATGATGGCGCGGCACCTCGAGCGCGGGGCCGGGCCGGTGCTGGACGCCGCCTGCGGCACGGGGCTCGGCGGGCTCGCGCTCAAGGTCTTCGGGTTCGCGCCCATCGTCGGCGTCGATCTCTCGGAAGGGATGCTCGAGATCGCGCGGGCCCGGGGCTATGAGGCCTATGTCCACCGCCTCGGCACGCCGCTGCCCGAGCCCGATGGGCGGTTTGCCGGCGCACTCTCGACCGGCGCCTTCGGGCCCGGGCACGCGCCACCCGAGACGCTGGACGAGATGCTCCGCGTGACGGCACCGGGCGGCGTCATAGTCTTCAACTGCGTCTCGAAGAGCATGGAAGCGCAAGGTTTCGCTGCCAAGATCGCGGCACTCACCGCAGAGGGGCGGTGGGAGGCGCTGGAGGAGACCGAGGATTTCGAGCCCTTCGCGATCGCGGAGCCGGAGCTTCTGGTCCGCCTCTATGCGTTTCGGGTGAGATGAGAGCGGCATACTGCGATGACGAGGGACAAGGAATGACGACGATGACGGAGGCCGAGGGGCGCGCCGCGGGCAAGCGGGCGGCGGCCGCGGCGGCGCTGGCGCTGGTCGAGGACGGCATGACGCTCGGCCTTGGCACGGGATCTACGGCGGCGATCTTCGTGGATCTGCTGGCCGAGCGGATGAAGGCGGAGACGCTGAGGCTCCTCTGCGTGCCGACCTCACTCGCGACGGCGGCGCAGGCGGGGACGCTCGACATCCCGCTCACGACGCTCGACGACGTCGCAGAGCTCGACCTGACCGTCGACGGGGCGGACGAAGCGGATCCAGCACTCACCCTGATCAAGGGCGGGGGCGGGGCACTCCTGCGCGAGAAGATCGTGGCGGGTGCGTCCCGGCGTATGGTCGTGATCGCGGATGATACGAAACTCGTGCCGATGCTCGGTGCTTATCCCCTGCCGGTCGAGATCGTGCGCTTCGGCGCGGCGGCGACCATTGCGGGCATCGAGGCGGTGCTGGCATCGGCAGATGTCGATGGGCGGGAGCTCACCCACCGCCAGGCCGCGAGCGGGCGCTACATCACCGATGAGGGGCACGAGATCGTCGACCTCCATCTCGGCCGTATCGGCGACGCCGCCGCCTTGTCCGAGGCTCTCCTGGCCGTCCCGGGCGTGGTGGAGACCGGGCTCTTTATCGGCATGGCTGAGCGGCTCATCCTCGGCCGTGCCGACGGTGGCGCTGAGACCGTGACGCGGCCCGCCGGCTGAGCGCTGCGGCAAATCTCTTGCAAGAGATTTGCAAGGAAATCTCAATTTCCTTGCCGCCGCGCCGATCGGCGACGGCGGTCCCGGCGCGGAGGGTTCACATTACGGAAAGGCCGTATTGCAGGGGCTCACCTTTCGGGATGGGCGTCTTAAATTGACCGGCGCGGCAGCAGCGGGAGGACGCCATGAGCTTCGACTACGATCTCTTCGTCATCGGCGGGGGCTCGGGTGGGGTGCGCGCGGCGCGCCTCACCGCGGCTTCAGGCTTCAAGGTCGGCGTCGCCGAGGAGTTCCGCTTCGGCGGGACCTGCGTCATCCGCGGCTGTGTGCCGAAAAAGCTCCTGGTCTACGCTTCCACTTATGCCGAGCGTTTCGAGGATGCGGCGGGTTTCGGCTGGACGGTGGGCGAGCGTTCCCATGACTGGACGAAGCTGCGTGCGGCGAAGGAGCAGGAGATCACCCGGCTCGAAGGGCTCTACGAGAAGAATGTCGAGCGCCATGGCGCCGACACCTTCAAGCTGCACGCCAAAGTCGTCGACCCGCATACCGTGATGCTGGCCGACGGGCGGCGGTTCACCGCGAAGCATATCCTCGTGGCGGTCGGCGGCGCGCCGCATATCCCGGAGTTTCCAGGCAACGAACACGCCATAACCTCGAACGAGATCTTCGACCTCGAAGCGTTCCCGAAGCGCATCCTCATCCTCGGCGGCGGCTACATCGCGGCGGAGTTCGCGGGCATCATGAACGGCCTCGGCGCGGAGACGACGCTGGCCTATCGGGGCGCGCGGGTCCTGCGCACCTTCGACCATGATGCCTCCGACCTCGTCATGGAGGAGATGGTCAAGAAGGGCATCGATCTCCGCCTCAACGCCAAGATCGAGCGGATCGAGAAGACCAATGAGGGGCTGGTCGCGACGCTGACCGACGGCTTGACCGTCACGGTGGACGCGGTGCTGGCCGCCCTCGGCCGGAAGCCGAACACCGATGGGCTGGGCCTTGCCGAGGTCGGTGTCGAACTGAGGAAGAACGGCGCCATCGCGGTCGACGAGTATAGTCAGACCGCCGTGCCCTCGATCTACGCGGTGGGGGACGTCACGAGCAGGCTGGACCTCACGCCTGTGGCGATCAGAGAAGGCGTCGCCTTCCACGAGACGGTGTTCAAGGGCAACCCGACCAAGCCCGACCATGCGCTGGTCGCGACCGCAATCTTCACACAGCCCGAAGTGGGCACCATCGGGCTCTCGGAGGCTGCGGCGCGCGCAGAAGGGCACGACATCGAGA
The DNA here is from genome assembly GCA_039815685.1 of Pseudomonadota bacterium. Classification (GTDB taxonomy): domain Bacteria; phylum Pseudomonadota; class Alphaproteobacteria; order Rhodobacterales; family Rhodobacteraceae; genus Thermohalobaculum. Next base: position 127,777 of record JBCBYV010000004.1, read on the forward strand.
TCTACCGTTCGAAGTTCCGGCCCATGGTCCACACGCTGTCGGGCCGGGACGAGAAGATGCTGATGAAGCTCGTCGTCGACAAGGCGGGCCGCAAGGTGCTCGGCGTCCACATCGTCGGCCACGGCGCAGGCGAGATGATCCAGCTCGCCGCCATCGCAGTAAAGATGGGTGCCACCAAGGAAGACTTCGACCGGGCGGTGGCTGTGCATCCCACGGCGGCGGAGGAGCTGGTGACGATGCGCGAGCCCGTCGCAGCTGGCTGAACCTTGAAGGGGGCGCCCAGACCCCCACTTGTTGTGTGAAAGCGACACGCGCGCTAGGGCAGGCCCCGTGAAGGCTCGCAGAGGCGGGTTTGACGGGGGCGCGGCCCGTTTCCTGTCCGAACGGAGGAAGTCAGTAGGCATGCCAATCAACAACAGCTCAGGTGGCGGTGGCCCCTGGGGCAGCGGACCGCGAGGCGGCAATGGCGGCAGCCGTGGGCCCTGGGGCAACGGTGGCGGTCAGGGACCCGGCGGCGGACGTGGCGGCGGCCCGGGCGGCAATGGCGGCGGTCAGGGGCCCGACCTCGACGATCTTCTGCGCAAGGGCCGCGAACAGCTTCGCGTCGTCCTCGGCGGCAAGGGCGGCGGGTTCGGCGGGCGCGGCTCGGGCGGCGGAGGCATGCCGCCAGGGTTCGAGAAGGCGCTGCCGTTCATCATCCCCGGCGTGTTGATCGTGGCTTGGGCCTTCCTCAGCTTCTACCGGGTCGATACGCGCGAGCAGTCGGTCGAGCTCATGCTCGGCGCCTACAGCGAGACGGGAACGGAGGGTCTGAATTTCGCGCCCTGGCCCATCGTCACGCATGAGATCGTCGAGACCGAGAGCGCCCGCACGATCGAGATCGGCACCGGCCGCTCCGGCGATCGCGGTCTGATGCTGACGGGTGACGAGAACATCGTCGATATCGATTTCTCGGTGGTCTGGAACGTATCGAACCCGGCAGACTTCCTCTTCAACCTGCATTCGCCCGAGGAGACAATCACGGCCGTCTCCGAGTCGGCCATGCGTGAGGTCATCGCTCAGTCCCAGCTGAAGCCGATCCTCTCCCGCGACCGTGCGGAGATCGCAAGCCAGGTGAAGACGCTGATCCAGGACACGCTCAACGAATACGAAGGCGGGGTGAACATCATCACCGTGAACTTCGCCGACGCCGATCCCCCGCCCGAGGTGATCGACGCCTTCCGCGACGTGCAGGCGGCCGAGCAGGACCGCGACACCGAGGAGAAGCGCGCAGACGCCTATGCGAACCAGAAGCTCGCCGGCGCGCGCGGTGAAGTGGCGGAGATGCTGCAGCAGGCCGAAGCCTACAAGGCCCGCGTGGTCAACGAGGCCAAGGGTGAGGCGGCGCGCTTCGTAAGCGTCTTCGACGAGTATGCCAACGCCCCGGACGTGACCCGCAAGCGCCTTTATCTCGAGACGATGGAGCGGGTGCTCGGCGATGTGGACAAAGTTATCATCGACGAGACGGCGAGCGGGGGCAGCGGCGGCCAGGGTGTGATCCCGTACCTTCCGCTCAATGAGCTCAACCGCAACAGCCAGGCCCGTGCCGCGGCCCAAGAGAACAACAACGGCGCTCGCAACTTCCAGAGCGGAGGGAACAATTGATGCGTTGGATCCCTGTTGCCATCGCGGCGGCCGCGGTCGCCGTCTTCACCCTCCTCTCCTCGATCTTCATCGTCGATGAGCGCGAGCAGGGGCTGGTGCTGCAGTTCGGTGAGGTGAAGCGCGTGGCGGACGAGCCTGGCCTCTATTTCCGGATCCCCTTCATCCAGGAGGTTGCGTTCTACGAGGACCGCATCCTGCCGGTGGAGCTCTCGGAGATCGAGGTCACGCCCGCCGACGAACGCCGGCTGGTCGTCGACGCCTTCGCACGCTGGCGCATCACCGATGTCGTGCTCTTCCGCCAGACGGTGCAGACCGAGTTCAGCGCGCGTCAGCGTCTGACCCAGCTTCTCGACCCGGCGATCCGTCAGGTGCTGGGCTCCGTGCCGCAGGCCGACGTGCTGAGCCCCGAGCGTTCCGCGCTGATGACGCGGATCAGCGATGTGGCCCGGCTTGGGGCGCGCGCCTTCGGGATCGAGATTGTCGATGTGCGCATCCGGCGCGCAGACCTTCCGGAGCAGAACCTCAACGCCACCTTCGGCCGTATGGAGGCCGAGCGTCAGCGTGAGGCGGCGGACGAGCGGGCGCGGGGTAAGGAGCGGGCCCAGGAGGTGCGCGCGACCGCGGATCGCGAGGCGACGGAGCTTGTCTCGGATGCACAGCGCCAGGCCGACATCATCCGCGGTCAGGCCGATGCGGAGCGCAACCGGATCTTTGCTGAAGCATTTCAGCGCGACCCCGAGTTCTTCGCCTTCTACCGCTCGCTTCGGGCTTATGAAAACTCGCTCAAGGGAGAGAATTCGACGCTCGTGATCTCGCCCGACAGTGAATTTTTCAACTATCTGAAGACGGATACAGGTAGGATCGAGCGTTAAAGGAGAGTGCGATGGACCTCTTGGCTGCCATCGCGCTCATGCTCGTGATCGAAGGGCTCGCGATCGCTATTTTCGCGGGCTCGCTGCCAGAACTCGTCTCGGCCCTCGAGGGCTTGGGCGAGGCTCGGCGCAAGCTCGTGGGCGGTGCCATGGTCGCCGCCGGCGCGATCGCCTATCTTCTGATCAGAGCATGACGGGAAGTTGCGATCAGGCGGGTTGCGTCTGGCAGCAAGCGTCCCAGAAGACAGTCGAGGTTGATGCCGGGACGTGATGGGAAGCGCCCGGCTTGAGAGACGCGATAAGGGAGCGATAACGTATGACATCCCCGTCCTTAACCCGCCGGTTCTTCGCGCGCCCGTCCTCCACGCGCCGGACCTTCGTGCGCGGTCTGAGCCACCGCTTCGCCCAGGGCGCGGCGGTGCTGGCCGTGGTCGCGCTGCCGGCGGCTGCGGTTCTAGGCGGTGCGGCAACGGTAATGACGCCGAACGCAGCGGAGGCACAGGCCCGGCCCGGCAGTTTTGCCGATCTTGCCGAGCGGCTGAGCCCGGCCGTCGTGAACATCTCCACAGCGCAGAAGGTTGAGCAGGCCGAACGCGGCGAGCGCCAGGTGCCGGAGGGTACGCCCTTCGAGGATCTCTTCCGCGACTTCTTCGAACGCGGTCGGCCTCAGGGCCCGCGCCAGGTGCAGTCGCTCGGCTCCGGCTTCGTGATCAGTCCGGAGGGCTTCGTCGTCACGAACAACCACGTGATCGAGGAAGCGGACGAGATCACCGTCAACTTCGCCGATGGCAGTTCGCTGCCGGCGGAACTGGTGGGCACCGATCCGAAGACGGATATCGCGCTCCTGAAGATCGAGCCGGAGACGCCGCTCGAGTTCGTGAAATTCGGCGACAGCGATTCGAGCCGGGTGGGCGACTGGGTGCTGGCCATCGGCAACCCCTTCGGCCTCGGCGGGTCGGTTTCGGCCGGTATCATCTCGGCGCGGGACCGGAACATCAATGCCGGGCCCTATGACGACTTCATCCAGACGGATGCGGCGATCAACCGGGGCAACTCGGGCGGGCCACTCTTCAACCTCGACGGCGAAGTGATCGGGGTGAACACGGCGATCATCTCGCCGACGGGCGGCAGCATCGGCATCGGCTTCGCCGTACCGGCAGCCATCGCCGAGAATGTGGTCGCGCAGCTGCAGGAGTTCGGCCAGACCAAGCGCGGCTGGCTCGGCGTGCGCATCCAGACGGTGAATGACGAGCTCGCGGAAGCGCTGGGCCTCGACCGTCCCGAGGGCGCGCTGGTGGCGGATGTCACGGCCGACGGTCCGGCCGAAGATGCCGGCATCGAAGCGGGGGACGTCATCCTGAAGTTCGACGGTCAGGACATCAGCGAGATGCGGGACCTGCCGCGGATCGTGGCCGAGACCGCCGTCGGCAGCACTGTGCGTGTCATCGTCTTCCGGAAGGGCAAGACGCAGAGCGTGAAGGTGACGCTCGGGCTGCTGGAGGAGCAGGCGAGCGTGACGCCCGCCTCGCTCGAGCCCGCCGAGGAGGCACCCTCCGCCACCGAACTTGCCAATCTCGGCCTGCAACTCGCCCCGGTCACCGGGGCGGCGCGCGCGGAGTACGACATTCCGGAAAGCGTCCAGGGCGTGCTGATCGCGGGCGTCATGCCCGATGGCCCGGCCGCCGCCGAAGGGCTCGGTGCCGGCCAGGTGATCGTGGAAGTCGGCCAGGAGCCGGTCGCGACGCCCGAAGACGTGCTGCGCGAGGTCGAGCGCGTGAAGGGCGAGGGCAAGAAGGCTGTCCTCCTCCTCGTCCATACCGCGGGCGATCTGCGTTTCGTGCCTGTCTCCTTCCCCGAGGAGTGACACCCGTGCCAGCGCTTTCCCGCTCGGCCGCAGGGCTCCTCGGCGCGAGCGGGGACGACGGCTGGGGCATCTATATCGAGGCCCGGAAGCTCGCCGCGGCCGGCCATCCTGTCTGGAACCTGGCCGTGGGCGACCACGACACCCGGACGGATCAGCGCATCGTCGAGGCGCTGAAGCACGCAGCCGAGACAGGCCCCCTCGGCTATGCGCCGGTCACCGGGACGCCGGCGCTGCGGGCGATGCTGGCGGAGCGGGCGAGCCGGTTCGGCCCGCGCGTCGCACCGGAGGGCGTGCAGCTCACCATGGGCGGTCAGGCCGCGCTGGCCATCGCACTCGAGCTCGCGCTCGACGAGGGCGATGAGTGCCTGCTGATTGCCCCTTACTACGCCACCTATCCGCAGACAGTGCGGGCCGCGGGCGGCGTGCCCGTGGCGGTCGATGCGCGTGCGGATGACGGCTTCCTGCCGGACCCCGCAGCCCTCGCCGCCGCGATCACGCCGCGGACGCGGGCGATCGTGCTCAACACGCCGCATAATCCGACGGGCCGGGTCTATCCGGTCGAGGTGCTGGAGGGGATCGCTGCGCTGTGCCGGGCGCACGACCTCTGGTGCATCTCGGACGAGGTCTATGACGGGCATCTGGCCGAAGGGCTCACGCATGTGAGCCCCCGGTCGCTGCCGGGAATGACGGAGCGGACGCTGGTTGTGAACTCGCTCTCCAAGAGCCACGCGATGACCGGCTGGCGCGTCGGCTGGCTGACGGGGCCCGAACCGGCGATCGCGCGCGCCGGCGACTATGTCGTGGCGACGACCTACGGCCTCCCGGCCTTCATCCAGGCCGCTACGGAAGTCGCGTTGCGCGATTGCTCGGATTTCGAGGCGGCTCTGGCGGCACGCTACCGCGCACGGGCGGCGGCCGCAGTCGCGGCGGTGCCCGACGATGCGCCACTCCGGGTCGTGCCGCCGGAGGGTGGCATGTACCTGATGCTCGATATCCGGCCCTCGGGCCTCGACGCGGCAGCCTTCGCAATGCGGTTCCTCCACGAGGAGCATGTCGCGGTGATGCCGGGCGGCAGCTTCGGCGCCTCGGCCGAGGGGCATCTGCGCCTCGCGCTGGTGGCCCCGGAGGACACCCTCGGCGATATCATCGCGCGGCTGGTCGCCTGCCTTGCGCGCTCAGCGACGCTGCCGGTGTCCGCGAGCGCCGGCTGAGGGCTCCGGGCCCGCCCCCACCTGCGTCAGGTTAGGCGCCGTTTCCTCAACGGTCGGCGAACACCCGAGTTTCGATCGCAGAGGGTTGCCCATTTCGCCCGGTTGTCGCGGCCGGGTGGTTACTCACCCTCTCGACGGGTCGCGGGAGGATGGCCGTTCAGATGCTCGACCGCGCGGGATCCGAGCGATCCGTCTACCGTCCGGCGGGGGGCTTGGCAGGGGGCTGGGCACGGGGCTGGGCGCGGCGCGTGGGTTCGGCGTTGAGCGGGTTCTCGGGCCAGGGGTGCCTGGGATAGCGGGCACGCATCTCCTTGCGCACCTCGGCGTAAGAGGTCCTCCAGAAGCCGGGGAGGTCGCGCGTCACCTGCACGGGTCGGCCGGCGGGCGAGGTGAGCTCAAGGACGAGCGGCAGGGGCGGCGAACCGACCATCGGGTGGCGGTCGAGGCCGAAGAGTTCCTGTACGCGGAGGCTGACGGTCGGCTCGGCCCGCCCGTAGTCGATGGACGCCCGCCCGCCCAGGGGCGTGGCGAAGGCCGCCGGGGCGGCGCGGTCGATGGCGGCCAGCGCCTCGCGGCCGACATGGTGGCGGAGCGCTGCCTCGATGGTCGCCCCTGATATCTCGGAAGGGGCGGTCTCCCCGGCGAGGAACGGCAGAAGCCAGTCCTCCAGCGTATCGGCGAGCGAGCTATTGCCGAGGTCCGGAATCGTAGTGAGCGCTTCCGCCGTCGCGCCGTTACGGAGCCAGGACGCGCGAGCACGGAGGCTGGTAGCCGATGCGGGCCAGGACAGACGATTGATGCCCTGATCGCGGATACCGTCGAGGAGGGCGCGGCCAGTCGCATCCGCCGGCGCATCCCGCCAGCGGCGCCGGGCGAGGACGAGGGCGCCGTACTGCTCGCGCTCCTCGGCCATGACGCGGCCCTCGCGGCGGGACCAGCTGGCCATGCGCTGCCAGACGACGGCGGTGCCGTGGCGCGCACGCAGGGTAGCCTCATCGAGGGCGGCGGCACCCCGGATACGCGCCTCCCGCCCCTCGCCGCCCGCATCCCAGGCGACGATGAGGCCTAGGGCACCCATCGTCTCACCGGGATCGAAGGCGGCGCCTCGACCTTGCGCGAGGAGGTATCGGGGCGCGTCACCCTTTCTGCGCAGACCGATGCGGTCGGGATATGCGAGGCTGAGGAGCCCGCCTGCGTGATCGGCGGCTGCAGGCGCGGTGCGATGGGGCAGCCCGGCCGCGCGGGCGAGGCGGTCAGCCTCGGCGAGGATCGTTTCGAGCGCGGCGTGGTCGGCCCCCTCCCGCGCCGCGCGGCCAGGATGGGTGAGGGCATCGAGCCGGCGGGCGATATCCGCACCGCCCCTGCCGCCAAGCGGGTCCCGTGCGGCGATGAGGGCCGCGAGCCAGCAGGCGAGGGCGCCTTCGGCCGGCGCCTCGGCCGCAGCCTTCAGGATCATGTGGGCGAGACGGGGATGGGACGGAAACTGCGCCATTGCCCGCCCGTGCGTGGTAACGGCGCCGGGCGATGCGTCGGCCCGCGTCTCCAGCGCACCGAGGCTTGCGAGGAGCGTGCGCGCTTCTGCCAGAGCGGGCGCGGGCGGCGGATCGATGAAGGCGAGACTCGAAGGATCTTCCGCCCCCCAGGCGGCGAGGTCGAGCGCAAGCGGGGCGAGGTCGGCCGTAAGGATCTCGGGCGGAGCGAAGGCGGGGAGCGCGCCCTCCTCGGCCTTGGCCCAGAGCCGGTAGCAGCGCCCAGGCCCAAGGCGGCCGGCGCGACCGCGGCGCTGATCGGCCTCGGCGCGGGAGACGGGGACGGTCACGAGCCGCGAGAGGCCGGTGCCCGGATCCGTCTCGGCCCGGCGCGCGCGGCCGCCATCGACGACGATGCGCACGCCCTCGACGGTGAGCGAGGTCTCGGCGATGGCGGTGGCGAGGACCACGCGGCGACGACCCTGCGGATCGACGGCTAGGGCCCGGCGCTGCTCGGCAAAAGGGAGGCTGCCATGGAGGGGCACCACCGCAACGCCGGGGAGCTGTGGTGCGAGGCGGGCAGCGGTGCGGGCGATCTCCCCCACGCCAGGCAGGAAGGCGAGGAGATCGCCCTCGGCCGTCTCTGCCATGGCGCGGATGATGAGATCTGCCATGCGCGCCTCGAGCCTCGACCCAGCGCCCTCGCCGGGCCGTTCGAGCCAACGAGTCTCGACGGGGTGGAGGCGGCCGGCGCTCTCGATCACCGGTGCGCCGCCCAGAAGGCTGGCGAAGCGCGCAGTATCGAGCGTTGCGGACATGGCGAGGAGGCGGAGGTCGGGGCGCAGAGCCTCCTGCACCTCACGCGCAAGGGCTAGGCCGAGATCGGCATGGATCGAGCGTTCGTGGACTTCGTCGAAGACGATGGCTGCGATCCCGGAAAGCGCAGGGTCCGATTGCAGCATTCGGGTCAGGATGCCCTCGGTCACGACCTCGACGCGGGTCCCGGCGGAGACGCGGCTCTCGCCCCTTATGCGCCATCCGGCGAAGCCGCCAGGGCGGTCGCCGGCTTCCGCGGCGATCCGCTCCGCAGCAGCGCGGGCGACGACGCGGCGAGGCTCGAGCACCAGGATGCGGGCCTCCGCTGCCCAGGATGCGCGGGCGAGGGTCGGCGGTACGCGCGTGGTCTTGCCGGCCCCGGGCGATGCCGCGAGCACGGCCGTGTTGCCGGCAGAGAAGACCTCAAGGAGCGCCGGCAGCACCTCATCAATCGGCAAAGGTTGCAGCACCGTGAGCCTCACGCCGCCGCTAGAAGGACGCCAGCGCTGTCGTCAAACAGGGGCACCGTGGCGAGCCTCCGCATGTAGGTCGCTAACGCCGATCTGGGTACGCAAAAGAATTTCAATTCTTTTGCAAATTTCTTCCAAGAAATTTGCGCGGCGCCCGAGGCAGGCGCCACTATTGAGGTCAGAGAGCGTCCTCGATCCAGCCAGCAATGCCGCGCTTGCTGTCCGCGCCGACCTTCTTCTCGACCACCTCGCCGCCACGGAACATCAAGAGCGTCGGGATCCCTCGAATGCCATAGCGGGACGGCGTGTTGGGGTTCTCGTCGATATTGATCTTGGCCACACGGATCTTGCCATCGAGCTCACCCGCGATCTCCTCGAGCGCCGGGCCGATCTGCTTGCAGGGCCCACACCACTCGGCCCAGAAATCCACCACGACAGGAATGTCCGACTGCAGGACGTCGCTCTCAAAGCTCTGGTCGCTCACGCTCATGGTCGACATGGTCTCTTCCCTTTCGCTGCGTCCGATTCCGGGGCGGTGAAGCAAGCCCTGATTCGTGCTGGCGGCGCAATGCCGGGCCGGACTGCCGTGTTTTTTTCGGACCGCGAAGGTATGGCGGCGCGCGGGGGCGATCAAGCGAGACTGTCGCGATCGAGTGCAATCGCTGCGTCAAAGGCGGCTTGCGCGTCCTGGGGGTTGACGGCATCGAGGCGCGGGATGGCCGTCCAGAGGAGTGCGAGCGCGATCTCTTTTCCCGGGTAAATTCGCGTGAGTGCAGTGGCATAGGCGCCAAGCTGGGCAAGGTAGCCAAGCGGCACGGCACCCTCGGCCGGGGGCTCGGCATCGGTCTTGTAGTCGATGGCGAGCACCCGGTGCGGTGTGATCACCAGACGGTCGATCCGGCCGAGGAAGAGCGGTGACAGAGACATTCCTGGAGCCGAAGACCCGCGCGTGAACGTACCGCCGAGACTGACTTCGGCGAGGCTGCCGGGGGCGAAGGCCTCTGAGGCGAACGGCGCGGACAGCACGCTTTCGGCCTCCTCGAGCGCGGCGGCCCGGGCGCCATCGGAGAGCATCGGGAAGGCCTGGGCGAGGAGGTTCCGGCCCGTTGCCTGTCGGCGATCGGGCGTGCATGACGGGAGGTGTTCGAGGAGGAGGTGGACCGCGCTGCCATGGAGGAGCGCGGTTGCCCGGTCGCGCGATGCGGGTGTCGCGGTCGGATCTTCTGCAGACGCGGCGGGTTCGACGTGCTCCGGCGCGAGGCTTGAAGGCGTGACGCGCCTGCGCCGCTCCTCGTCCGGCGCCCGGGTGAGCCAGACCGGCTGGGCCTCGGCCGCCTCTGTTCCAGCAGGGGGCTTGGCGGGTGCGTCGTCGAGGCGACGCGCGGGATCGGCGCCGATGCGCCAGGCGGCGGGGACGCCCTCGGGCGGGACGATCAGGCGGGCCGCAGGGTCGGCGACGACGGCGCGCTCGGCCATGCGGTACCAGACGGCGGCATCGCTCGCGGCCTTGGTGCCCAAGGCTGCGGCGGGGTCGCCCTCGGCCTTCTCCGACAGGGTGCCGGCGCCGCAGATGAGGAGGCGGCTCTCCGCCCGCGTAAGGGCGACGTAGAGAAGCCGCTTGAACTCCGCCGTCTCCCGCGCCGCCTGTTCCTGCCGGGCAGTGCGGGCGAGGGCATCGTCCTTCTCCCGCCCCTCCGCCCAGAGCATGAGGCCGGGAGTGTTGCCGCCGCCGCGGACGGGAAGGAGGGTCGGACCGCTGCCCCCGCCGCCCGGTCGGCCGAGCGTGTCGGGCAGGACGACAACCGGCGCCTCCAGACCCTTGGCGCCGTGCACCGTCATGACGCGCACCTCGCCCGCCGCCTCCCCCATCTGACGCTTCACCTCGAGCGCCCCCGTCTCGACCCAGTCGATGAAGCCCGCGAGGCTCGGGGCGCTCTCCGCCTCGTAGGCGAGCGCCTGGGTCAGGAGCTCGTCGATGGCATCCTCCACCTCCCCGCCGAGGCGGGCAAGGAGCCGGGCGCGGCCGTCATGGCGCGTGAGAAGCCGCTCGAGCATCTCGTAGGGGCGGAGGTAATCCGCCGTCGCCTCGAGATCGCGGAAGAGCGCCGCAGCGCGGGGATAATCCGCCTCGGCCGCCATGAGCCGGCGCCACAGGCGCTCGCCGGGTTCGCGATGGCACGCCAGGGCGAAGAGCCCGTCCTCCGTCACGCCGCCGAGGGGCGAGCGCAGGAGGGCCGCGAGAGCAAGGTCGTCGTCCCGATGCGCCGCGACCTTGAGGGCGGCGATGAGGTCCTGGACCGCCAGCTCCTCGGCGAGCGCGATGCGGTCAGCGCCGGCGACGGGCACGCCCTCGGCCTTGAGGCGCCGGACGAGGGTGTGAAAGAGGAGCCCGCGACGGCGGACGAGGACCAGCACATCCTTAGGCTCGAGCGGGCGATCCTGACCCGTCTCACGATCCTGCAGCATGTCCTCGCGTGTAATGCGGGCGATCTCGCGGGCGACGCAATTGGCGAGGCGGATCTCCGCCCGGCCAGGGTTGGGGCGGTCGACGGGCTCCCACCACTCGGTCTCCTTCTCCGCCTTCTCGCCTTCGATCACCTCCCAGAAATCGATGGTGGCGGGCGCATCCCCGTGATGCGCGATGTGCCAGGGTGCCTCGCCGTTCGAGACAAGGCCCACCGCCGTCTCGCCAGCGAAGACCCGGTCCACGAAGGCGAGGATGCCGGGGGCGGAGCGGAATGAGCGTTCGAGGGCAGGTTCGGCGAGCCCGCCCTGTGCCTCGAAATCGCGCCGGAAACCGGCGCGACGCTCGGCGAAGACCGCGGGGTCGGCGCCCTGGAAGGAGTAGATCGACTGCTTCTCGTCGCCGACGGCAAAGAGGGTCCGCGGCGTGGCCCGCGTTCCCTGCCCCGCATGGAACTCGGCGGCGATGGCGGCGATGACGGCCCATTGCTCGGGGCTCGTATCCTGCGCCTCGTCGACCAGGATATGCTCGATCCCGCCGTCGAGCTTCCAGAGGACCCAGGGGGCGAGACCGGGGGCGGTCAGCAGGTCCGCAGCCCGGCTGACGAGGTCGGTGAAATCGAGGAGCCCGCGCGCCTCCTTGGCCGCCGCATAGCGCATCAGCCAGTCCGCCGCGAAGGCGTTGAGATCGCCCGCCCGGGCCGCCATGCGCGCGGCCGCGATCTCGGCGAGCGCGTCGAGCACTGCCTCGGCGGCGGCGGCGATGCGGGCAGTAAGGCCCGGGCTCGCGGCCTCACCGCCCTTCGTCGCAAGCCCGCTCGCGGCCTTCGGCTTGAGCCCGCCGATGTCGTTGTCCTTAGTCAGAAGCGCGCTGATGAGCGCTGCAGCACAGGCATCGCCATCACCGTCCCGGGCATGGGTAGCAGCCTGACGCAAGGCGGCGGCGGCCTTCTGCCCGTTCTTACCGGCATGCACGTCGAGATCGGCCGCCAGCGCCGTCAGACCCGGCCAATCGAGACGAGTGAGCGCTGCCTCTTGGGCGGCCCACTGTCCGGCGAGGGCGGCGGCCGGATAGTGGGCGGCAAGGCGCTGCGAGACATCCGACGGATCAGCGGGGAAGGCGGCGCGCTCCGCGGAGACGGCGGCCTGCAGCGCGTCGAGCGCGTGTTCGCCGGTGCGGGCCGCCAGCCGGTCGATCACATCGCTCTCCCCCAAGGCCGCAGCTTCCCCCTGAGCGCGCGAGACGTCGGCGCCGAGGGTCGCCTGGTGACGGCCATCGACCACGCGGAAGCGCGGCGAGACGCCGGCCTCGAGGGGGAAGCGGCGGAGGAGCTGCTCGCAGAAGGCGTGGATCGTCTGAATGCGGAGCCCGCCGGGGGTCTCGAGCGCTTCGGCAAAGAGGCGCCGCGCCTCAATCAGCCGCTCGGGCGAGGGCTCGGCGCCGCCGCCGAGAGCACGGAGGGCGCCGGTAAGGGCCGCATCGCTCGCCATCGACCATTCGCCGAGGAGCTTGAAAAGCCTGCCCTGCATCTCCGCCGCCGCGGCCTTGGTGTAGGTGAGGCAGAGGATGCGCTCAGGCTTGCTGCCCGCGAGCAGCAGGCGGGCGACGCGGTGGGTGAGGACGCGCGTCTTGCCCGACCCCGCATTGGCGCCGACCCAGGCGGAGCGCTCGGGATCGGCGGCGAGCCGTTGGTCCGGGGTCGGGCCCTCAGCCATCCCGGCCCTCCCATTCCTGCCGGCGGGCAAGGTGGTCGTAGTCGCCCGCATCCCGCTCTTTCTTCGGCGCCCGGCGGGAGAGAAAACCGGTCTCGAGCTCGGCATAGCGCGTGAGGAGCTGGATCAACCGCTCGCGGTAGGCGGCGAGGGCGGCCTCGTCGATCGGGTCGGGCGGGCTCCGCGTCTCCCCCTTGGCAAGGCCGATATAGGCGGCGGGGGCGGGGCCGAGCGCCGGCAAGCCCTCGAAGCCCCCGGCGGCGAGCATGAGCGCCTGGAGGTGGAGCTGATGCTCGAAGATGCCGATCTCGCCCTTCCCCGGCGGAGTGGATTTGTAGTCGTAGACGCTGCCCGTGCCGTCCACGCGCCGGTCGATCCGGTCGGCCTTGGCGGTCAGCGTGAAGGGGGCGCCCGCCACGGGAAGGTCGAGGCGCCCGGCGGTCTCGACCGCGAAAGCGGTGACGCCCTCCCGCCGCCGCGCTTCGTCCGACGCCAGTGTCTCGGAAAGGCGGGCGATCAGGGCGCGCCAGAAGCGGGCCTGCGCGGGGTCGGCGATGCTCTCGGCGATGACGGTTTCGGCTGTGGCGCGTAGCCGCCCGGCCTCCGCCGCGACGTCCACGGGGCCGGGGGAGGCGCCGCGCATGAAGGCCTCCATCACCGCGTGGAGGACGGTGCCGCGGTCCCGCGCATCCGCCGTCGCGCCGAGGGGGTCGAGCGGTCGGAGACCGAGGACGCGGCGGGCATAGACGGCATAGGGGTCCCTGATCAGGCGTTCGAGCTCGGAGGCGGAGAGCCGCCGGGGCCGGTCCGCCGCCGCAGGGCGCGGGTTGGGGCGCACTGCAGGCTCGAGCGCGGGATCGGCGGGGGCGGCCGGGCGGTCGAGGAGCGGCAGGAGATCGAGGAGCACCTGCCCGCGTTCTGCCATGGCCGCGAAGGACGCGGGCGCCGTGCCTCCGAGCAGGGTTTCGAGGCGGAGGAGCCAGCGAGAAGGCACGGTGGGCTCCCCCCCTGCCCGGATGGAGCGGGTGAGGATGACCTCCGGGCGGCACGCGGCCTGCAGGAAGTCATGCGCCGAGAGGCCGACCGAGCGTTCCGGCTGTGCGAGGCCCAGCACCTCCCGCATCGGGCGGTTGAGCCAGGCGCCGGGGTCCGGCAGGGCGGGCCAGCTCCCTTCGTTGAGACCCGCGAGAATGGTGAGGTCCGCCGCCGCCGTCCGCGCCTCCATCGTGCCCCAGATCGCGACACGCGGATGGGGCCGGCCGGCCTCGGGGCGCAGGGTCTCCGCGCCGAGCCTGCCGGCCAGCAGCGTCGCATAGGCGGCGGCGTCGATGGTGCTGCCGGCCTCCGCCGCTGCCGCATCGAGCGCATCGAAGAGGCGCTCGACGGCCGCTCCGTCCGCACCGCCACCGAAGGCGTCCCCCGGCTGCGCCGGCGTGGCATCTGGCTCCTGATCCGGCGGCGCGTTCATCAACGCCCTGATCGCGGCGCGGTGGGTGGCCAGGATCTCCGCAAGCGGGGTGGGGCGTGCGAGGGCGTTCGCGAGCGGGGTCAGGGCCGCGGTCAGTCGACGATGCCATCCGGCGCGCTCGTCCGTCCCCTGCGCCTCGGACCAGGCGGGGATATCGGCAGACCCAGCCTCCCCGCGGGCCCGCAGGACGTCTCGTTCATAGGCGGCGGCAAGGCGGCGATGCTCGGCGCGGGAGAGGCCAAGGCGGCAGAACGGGTGGCCGAGGAGGGCTGCCAGCGCGACCGCCCCGCCGCGCCCCGCCGCCTCCCGCGTCAGCGTCGCGAAGATCCCCGCGGGGCTAAGCGCAAGTGGCTGCCCGAGGCTGTCATCCGGCAGGATGGCGTAGCGGTCGAGCGCCGCCGTGACCCGGCGCGCGAGGGCGGCGTCCCGCGTCACGATGGCGACGCTGCGCCCAGGCATATCGAGCGCTCGGCGGACGGCGAGGGCAATCGCCTCCGCCTCCGCGCGGGGGTTCGGGGCGGTGCGGAGCGTCAGCCCCTCGGTCGCAAGCGGCGCGAGGGCCGCCAGCGTCTCGCGCTCCGCGGCCCAGGCATCGGTGACGGGTGCGGGCCGCATGGCCTCGGCCAAAAGGCGGCGGCGCGGTGCGTCGGCACTCTCCTCGGCAAGCCAAGGCTGCACGTCGTCTGGCTGCACGCCCAGACCATCGAGCAGCGCCTTGAAGGGACCCATCGGGTGGTCTGGCCCCGCACCCTTCCAGATCTCCGGATCGATACTGCGGTCGAAACCGGGCAGGACGAGCGCCCCTTGCGGCAGCCACGCGATCGCCGCCATGAGCGCCGCGGTGCCCGGGCGCGAACCTGTCGAGCCCGCGACAATCAGCGGCCCGGCGGGGGGGTCGGCGGACCAGGCTTGGGTCAGCCTCGCGACGGCCTGCCGTTGTCGCGCCGCCGCATCCTGCGCGCCCGGCGCCACGATCTCCCGCAAAGCCGGCCATTCGCGCCAGGCGATGTCGAGAAAGGCAAGCGCGCGCTGCCAGTGCTCGGCCAGCGCGTCAACCGATGCGCCCGTATCCTTTGCCGCGATGCCAAGCGCCGTCTCCAGGCCGGCGGGATCGACGCCCGCCTCTTCCAACTCGTCGATGAGGTCGCCGAGGCTCTCGGCCAAATCCGGGGCCGATGCGCGCGGGAGCACGCCGCCGCTCCGCTCGATCCAGAGGGCGACGAGGCGCATGAGCGCGACCTGGCGCAGCACCGGGTCGATGGACGGAGGGGCAAAGGCTTGCGATGTTTCGGCGAGGTGCAGCTTGGCGAGCCGCTCCGGCACCGCCTCAAGCAGGGAGAGCTTTGGGAGGAACGCGATCTCGCCCGATGCCAGCGCGTCCTCGAGCGTGCGGAGGGCGCGGCGCGTGTTGACCAGCACCTCCACCCCAGCGGCGGCTTCGGGCGGCGCGCCCGCGAGCCTCTGCCGAAGACCTGTCGCGAAGGCCGTGGCATAGTCCACGCCGGGCGGCAGGGCGAAGACGCGGGGGCTCGGCGCGGCGGCATCCGGGGGCTCGAACAGCATCAGGCCCGCCATCGCTCGAGCGACGCCTCCGCCTCCGAGATACCCGCGGGCGTGCCGACATCGACCCAGGCGCCGCGCGCCGCCGGGTAGCCGGGACCGACCGGCCACAGGGTCGCGCCGAGGCGCCCCTCGGCAAGCAACCGGTTCCAGACGAGGTTCATGGAGAAGGCAGGGTCCTTCCGCGCAATCTCCGCCGCGATGGCGCGCGCAGCGGGGGAGAGGACCTGCGCGCCGGTGTAGACGTAAGGTGCGCTGTCCGCCTCGCCCCGGCGGCGCGGGGCGCCGATGGCCGAGGCAGCATCGAGAAAGAAGTCGCCCGGCCGCGTATAGCCGCGCGTCGCCTCGCGCTGGACGAGGAGGAGCAGCGCGTCGAAGCCATGATCGCTCGTCCAGGCATCGAGGACCGCGACCAGGGGCTCGGGACCTGCAAAGATCGCATCGGCGTTGAGCGCGACGACCGGCCCCTCGCCCAGCAGCCCCGCGGCCTGCGCGAGCCCACCGCCGGTATCGAGGAGACAGGCCCGCTCATCGGAGAGCGCGATGTCGAGAGCCGGCGGAGCGCAGGAAGCGGGCGGCCGTGCTGCGAGATGCGCTTCGAGCTGATCGGCGTGATGGTGGAGGTTTACCACGGCGCGGCGGAGGCTGGCGCCGGCCACCCGATCGAGCGCGTGATCGACGAGCGGCCGGCCTGCCACGCGGACGAGCGCCTTCGGCATGGCGTCGGTCAGTGGTCGCATCCGAGTGCCGCGCCCTGCGGCGAGAACCAGCGCCGCCTCCGGCCGATGCCTCACGCCGCGATCCCCTGACCCGCGCGGGCGGCGAGGCAGCGGAGGCCCTCGGCATCAGGCGCCGGGATGGTGGCGGCGACGAACCGGCGGAGGGGTGCGAGGTCGGCAGCTGCGAGGTCGCGCTCCAGATGCGCCCAGACGCGGGGGATGAGCTCGAGATAGCGCGGCTTGCCGTCACGCAGGCAGAGGCGCGCGAAAATGCCGACGATCTTGAGGTTCCGCTGCGCACCCAGGGTGGCATAGGCGGCGCGAAAGCTCTCGGCCTCATCCCCAGTCGCGCCCCGACGCTCAAGATAGCGAGCGATCATCGCCTCGCGAAGCTCGGGTGTGGTGTCGCGCCGGGCATCCTCCAGCAGGGAGACGAGATCATAGGCGGGATGGCCGAGCAGAGCGTCCTGATAATCCAGTAGACCGACACGCGCGCAGCCTGCCCGCTCAGGCAGCCAGAGGAGGTTCTCGGCATGGTAGTCGCGGAGCGTCGTCACGGCCGTGCCGGCGAGCGCGGGCGCAAGCGCGTCGCTCAGAAGCGCATCGTAGGTTGCCAGTGCATCGGGTCCGGGCGCGGCACCGAGACCCGCTGCCCACCAGTCCGTGGCAAGACGTGCCTCCCGGAGCAGGACTGCGCGGTCATAGGGCGCCGTGCCCTCCGGCGCCGCCCCGGCCGGGAGTTCTGCCAGCAGGTCGACTGCGGCGCCGTAGAGTGTGGTCTCGTCCGCAGTGGCAGGGTTCGGGGGCAGCAGGCGGGCGAAGAGGCCATCGCCCAGATCCTCGAGCAGCACGAATCCCTGCTCGAGGTCGGCGGCCACAACTTCGGGCGCAGAAAGACCGCGGGCGCGGAGCCATTCTGAGACACTGATGAAGAAGCCCATGCTCTCATTCGCCGGGCGCGGGGCGTCCATCAGAACGAACCGCTCCCGCCGCCGCGCGATGCGGAAATAGCGCCGTGCCGATGCGTCCCCGGCGAGCGGGCGGATCTCGGCGCCCTCGATCCCGGCACCTGCGAGGAACGCAGACGCCGATTGCAGCCTAACGGGGAAGGTCTCTGCTTCGGCACTCACCGTTGGGCTGCCTCGAAAGCGGGCCAGGCTCCGATGGCACGGATCGAGGCCCGGCGCATTTCGTCACCTTCGGCGTCGGCCGGACAATCGGGATGCGCGAGGGCGATCTCCAGACGGCGGGCCGGCGGCTCGGGCAACCGATCAGGCCATTCGACGATCGTGATGGCGGCGGCGAAGGCCTCCTCGAGGCCGAGCTCAGCGATCTCGCTGCCGTCTCCGAGGCGGTATAGATCGGCGTGCCAGATCTCGGGCCCGCACTCGGGCGCATAGACGTTGACGAGCGTGTAGCTCGGCGACGGTACCTCCACCGCTGGATCACCGAGGCGGGCGCGGATAGTCGCTCGGGCAAGCGCCGACTTCCCGGCGCCAAGGGTTCCCGAAAGGAGCACAGCGTCGCCCGGCGCGAGGGTTTTCGCGAGCGCTCGACCCAGCGCGCGCGTCGCCGCCTCGTTGGGCAGGATGAGCGCGACCGGTTGCCCCGCCGCACTGGCCGCGTGGGCGAGCGCTTCATGCGCCACATTGGAGGTCGGCGTTTCGCTGGCTGCCGCGCTGGTGCAGGAAAGCGTCATGCCCGACCGATAGCGGAGCAGCGCCCCTCCCGCCAGTGCCCTGGACGCGCGGAAGCCCGTCTCGGAAGGGCGCGATTGGGATGGGGTGACGCAGGGAGAGCGAGTAATCAGGAGCCAGCGGCACCGATGCGCGTTGGCGCCGGATCGTCGTCCTTGCTTGCGTCTGCTGCGGGCTCAGTCCCTGGCTCGGGTTCAGGCCCAGCTTCAAGTTCAGGCTGGGGCAGCGAAGCGAGAGGCTCGGCATCGCCAGGCCGTGCTTCGATGGCCATGCGCGCAATCTCCGGGATCCCGCCCAGCGATGAGCCGGGTTCGCGCAGCTCCCCGGTCGCAGGGAAGCTTGCCGTCGAGGCCCGCGTTGCCGGGGCATCGGTCGGTCCGTAGGCGAAACGGCCGCCTTCGCTCTCGATCATCCGGCGCGTCAGCGCGAGCGCGGCCTCGCCCGTATTGCCGGCGGCGGGACCGATGAGGGGCCTTGGGGCATCATCCTTCCCATGCTCCGTTGCAACGATGGCGATGTGACCAGAGGCCTCGAGCCGTGCGGTGAGGCTGACGCTGCCGCCGACTGCCGTGCGCAGGATCGCGCCCGCCGTCATGCTGAAGATGATCTGGCGCAGCTTCTCCGTCGGGCAGGCGGGCTGAAGCTCCTCCTCCGGCAGTTGGGCAGAAAGGCTGACGCCCGCCTCGGCGGCGCGCTTTTGCAGGAGCGAGCGCGTGAGCTCCAGTGTCTCGGCCAGGAGCGGTGGCGCGTCGCTCTCCGGCCGCGCGCCGGGGCCGAGGGCGGCGAGATCCGTGACCTCGTCGATGGTGTCGAGGAGCTGGCCCGACGCTTCGAGGATACCGGATGCATATTCGCGCTGCCGGTCCGAAAGCTGGCCGAAGCGGGGATCCGAGAGGAGCTGGCCGAAGCCGAAGATCGTGTTGAGCGGCGTGCGCAGACGGTGGCTGATCTGGTCGAGGACGGCGGTGCGCATCTCCTCGGCCGATTCGAGCGCGTCGTTGCGCTCACGGAGCGCGTCCGCAATGCGCTCGCTATCGGTGACATCGGCGGCCACGAGCATCGTGCCGCCGCCGGGCAGCGGGGCGACGCGCAGGCGCAAGCGCCGGTTGGAGCCAAGGGTCAGGGCCGCGGTGAAGGGCTCGCGCGCATCGGCAGCCGTGATGAAGCCCGCAACCTGATCCCAGGTCTCCGCCTCGACCGTCAGACCCGCGCAGAGCGCCACGATCTCGCGGGCATGCCGGCCGGGCCGCACGGTGGCGGGGTCGGTCCCGAAGATCTCGTGGAAGGCATCGTTCACGATCTGCAGCCGGCCGTTCGTGCCGAACACCACCAGCGCCTCGTGCAGCCGGTCCAGCGTCGCTTCCTGGAGGTCGATCGACTGGCGGTAGCGCTGCTCGAGCCGCACCCGGTCCGAGATATCGTCGAACACGAAGGCCAGACTGCCATGAGGGTGCGGCCGGGCGATCACCTTGATGTTCGAGCCGTCGGCGAGGTGCCAGACCTCGTCGAAATCCACGCGCTCGGGGTTGTCGAAGAGCGAGAGCAGCCGCTCCCGCCAGGCGTGGAAATCCATCAGCTCCGGGATCCGCCGCTTGGTGCGGAGCGCGTCGATCGCATCCCGCAGGCTCGGCCGGTTGGCGAGCCAGGCGGGATCGAGCTGCAGCATCTGCGCGAAGGCGGGATTGAAGAGCACGAGCTTCTGGTTACGGTCGAAGATCGCGAGGCCCGCCGTCAGATGCGCAAAGGTCTCCGTCATCGTCTGCACGAAACGGCTGAGCGTGCGTTCCGCCTGTGCTGCCACGGTCGCGTCGGTCGCAATCCCGGTGGCGGAGCCGTCGGCCGCGAAGACCTCGATCACCTGAAGCGGCAGGGGCTCGATGGCACCGGCAGGCAGGATCTCGATCCGGCTGCGGACGACGCCGTTCTCGTCGGCCCCGGTCTCCCCCGGCCGCGCACTCACGAGCGCGACGGTCTGCTGGGCGGTGACGCTGCCATCGCGGGTGTTCACGCCGCCCGAGGACCAGATCATCTCGCCGTCCTGCCCGCGATGCCAGGCGATGGCGCTGCCGGTATTGAGGAGGTTCAGGATCGAGCGGCGCTCATACCAGCCGGCCTCGAGCGCGCGCTCGCGAACCTCGATACGCGCCTCGGATTTTCTGAGCTCGGTCACCGCAAGGGTCGCGTCTCGCAAGCTGAAGATCAGCTCGCCACCGCGCGGGCGCCCGCAAAGCTCCCAGGGCCGGCCGTCCTTGTCCGCCACGAGGAGCTGCATGGGCCGGCCGCTGCGCACAAGGTCTGAGAGGGCAGCCAGCGCGTCCTCCCGCCCGTCGGTCAGAAACTCCTCCAGGAAGGCATCGATCCTTCCGCCGACGCTTGCACCGGGCAGGGTTTCGGCGGCGCTGGAGAGGTCAACGATGTCGAATTCCTCAGCACGGATCACATAGCCCTCGACCAGCGCCTCCGCCGCCTCCAGCGACCGGCGCGCCCGGCCAAGACGCGTGATCAGCACCGCGCAGGCGGCAAAAGCACCCGCGGCGACAACCACAACGATGAACCAACCCAGTAGGGACACGGCGCTCCACCCCGATCGCCAGATGCGCCATCGTAGCACGACCCGGCGTCGAATGCGTAGAATTCAACAAACACACCAGAACCTTAACGCCACATCATTGCAAATGGCTTAAGCCGAGAGCCTCGGGCGCGGGGGTTCGCGGCTCTGACGCTTGCTGCGCTCCACCGTGCCGACGGGCCAGCGCAGCTCCACAAGGGCACCGGTCGGCGCGGCCTCTCCCCCGGTCCCGGCCGTCCGTGCCGGGGCGTTGGCAAAGCGAATGCTGGCACCCGTGCGCTCGAGCAGCGTGCGGGCAATGAAGACGCCGAGGCCCATGCCCTCGTAGGCATCTGTCGCAATGCCCCCCTGCGCGCCCCGCCCGCGTGCACCCAGCGGCCGGGTGGAGACGTAAGGGTCGCCAAGCCTCGGCAGAACCTCTGCATCGAAGCCCGGCCCGTCGTCGAGGACCCTGAGGATCAGGACATCCTCCCGCTGCTCGATATCGAGCCAGACTGTGCTCTCGGCGAAGTCCACCGCGTTCTGCACGAGGTTCCTGAGCCCGTGGATCAGCTCGGGCCGACGCTCGACCATCGGCACATCCTCGCCGTCGACGCCCGCGCCCTCACCGTCCACCTCGCGGCCATCAAGGCGGACGACGATGCGCTTGCCCCGCTCGGCATGGGGTGCGGCGGCCTCCTCCACCACGCTGATGACGGGCGCTGTGTCGAGATGGGTGTCCGGGCGGCCGGTGCGGGCAAGATCGGCCATTATCCTGCCGCAGCGCTCGGCCTCCTGATGGATCAGCCGCGCATCGTCCGCGAGCTCCGGGCGATCCTCGAGATCGCGCGCCAGCTCCTTGGCCACGAGCTTGATGGTGGCAAGCGGCGTGCCGAGCTCATGCGCCGCCGCCGCCGCGATGCCGCCGATGGCCGCCAGCCGCTGCTCCCGCCCCAACGCGATCTGCGTGGCCGAGAGCGCCTGGCTCATCGCATAGCCCTCGACCGAGACGCGCCGGGCATAGAGCGACAGGAACCCGACCGCGATGGCGAGCGCCACCGCCACCCCGCCCCGGAAGTCCAGCGGCAGGACCATCGCCTCCCCATCCGGCCCAATGAGCGGCAGATGCAGGCTCGACATCAGCGAGATGAGCACGATGGCGGCGATCCCGAGCCACAGCGTCGGCTGCAGCCGGAGTGCGGAGGCGGAGATCGTCACCGGCGCCAGAACCAGAAGCGCGAACGGATTGTTGAGCCCGCCCGTCGCCATCAGCAGCGCCACGATCTGCACGAGATCGAACATCAGCCAGGCGAGCGTCGCATTCTCCGAAAGCCGCGCCTTGGCCGGAAACACCGCCCCCGCCACGAGATTGGCGAGCACCGCGCCCGAAATGAGTGCGGCACAGAGGCCGAGCGGCAGCTGGTAATCCATCGCCAGCACGGCCGTCAGCACCGCGCCCGACTGGCCGATCACCGCGATCCAGCGCAGGAGCAGAAGCGTGCGCAGGCGCACCCAATCGCCCCGAGCCCGCATATCGAAGAGGTAGTTGAGCCCGCCTTCCGCCATCTGCTGCAACCTTGTGCAACTCTTCGCGATTGCAAGCCGCTACCACTTGCAATGAACGCACTGGATGCCCTTTTAGCGAGAGTGCTGTCATCGGGAGGCTGCAATGCAAAAGATCATGATCGCCGCTGCCGGCGCCCTTTGCCTTGGCGCGGTTGGCGCCGGGGTGGTGCTGGCGCTGCAGGAGGATGAGAAGCCGGTGCTCGGCGCCTCCGCCATCGACGCCACCGGCAGCACGCTGGGCGGCCCCTTCACCATGACGAGCCATCAAGGCGAGACCGTCACGGCGGATGCGCTGATCGACGGGCCGACGCTCCTCTATTTCGGCTACACCTACTGTCCGGATGTCTGCCCCTTCGACGTGCAGCACATGGCGGACGCGGTGGACCTGCTCGCCGAGGACGGGATCGAGGTGACGCCCGTCTTCGTCACGGTCGATCCGCAGCGCGATACAACCGAGCAGCTCGGTTACTTCGTCGACGCGATGCATCCCCAGATGGTCGGTCTGAGGGGCGAGGGCCCGGCGCTCGAGCAGGCGGCGACGGCATACAAAGTCTTTTACAGCCGTGTGAACGACCCCGAGGACAGCGAGCACTACCTCATGAATCACACTGCCTACACCTACTTCCAGCTGCCGGAGGAGGGGGTGGTCCGGATCTTCCGCAACGGCTTCCCGCCCGAAGAAACGGCGGCGGAGGTGAAGCGCGTGCTGGAAGCGCGCGGCCTCTCCGGCTGAGGTTGGGACGGAAGGCGGACTGCAGGCGCCAGCCAAACCACGCATCTTGTCGCACCCGTTGACTTCTCCGCCGCTGCGCTCATCTGGCGTGGCGAACGGCAATGAACGGTGTGATGGATGCCTGAAGCGATGATCGGCACGGACCCCTCGGTTCTGATCCTGGATGACGACGCAGCCTTCCGGACGCGGTTGAGCCGTGCGATGGAAAAGCGCGGCTTCGCGCCGGTGATGGCCGGCAGCGTCGAGGAAGGGCTCGGTGTGGCGCGCTCCAACCCGCCCGCCTACGCGGTGATCGACCTGCGGCTCGAGGACGGCAACGGCCTCGACGTGGTGGAAGCCCTGCATGAGAAGCGACCGGATTGCCGGGCGGTGGTGCTGACCGGCTATGGCGCTATCGCCACCGCCGTCGCCGCAGTGAAGATCGGCGCCGTCGACTACCTCGCGAAACCCGCGGATGCGGACGACGTGGAGAAGGCGCTCCTCGCAGCGCCCGAGGAAAAGCCCGAGCCGCCGGAGAACCCGATGTCCGCGGACCGCGTGCGCTGGGAGCACATCCAGCGCGTCTTCGAGCTCTGCGACCGCAACGTCTCCGAGACCGCCCGCCGCCTCAACATGCACCGCCGCACCCTGCAGCGCATCCTCTCAAAGCGCAGCCCCCGCTAACGGGGCGCAGCAGGTCGACAGGAAACGCCCGGGCGAATGCCCGGGCGTGTGTTGTGCCGGTGACCGATCAGTTCTCGATCTTGTCCCCGCCCCCGTTCGGCTTGGCATCGCCCTCGCCCAAAGCCGTCGCGCCCGCGACCACGCCGGCGAGGCCGTCTTCGAGGCTGATGCCGACTTCCTCGCCCAGCTTCTTGAGGGCGGGGAGCTGGACGGCCATGGCGCCGATGGCGTCGACCGCCTGGTTCACCGGCCCGGTGCCGACGGGCACACCGGCGCCGCCATTGCCGCTCGCCGCACCGTGCAGGCCGGTGACGTGGTGGATCTTGATCGAGTCGATCTTCTCCGCGGGCTTCACCATCTGCTCGACGATCGCGGGCAACGCCTCGAGGCGGGCAAGCTGCACCTTCATCGCCGCGATCTCGGTCGAGATGGCGTTCTCCGCATCCACCAGCGCGCGCTGACCCTCGGCCTCGGCCAGCTTGTCGGCCTTCTTGGCCTCCGCGCGGATCGTCAGCGCCTCGGCCTCCGCCTGCGCCTCCTCGCGCAGCGCCGCGGCCCGGTCCGCTGCCGCCTCCTTCTCGGCGGTGGCGGAGAGGCGGATGGCCACGGCCTCGCGCTCCGCCTCCCGAGCCGCTTCGATGAGCGCGACCTGCTTCAGACGCTCGGCCTCCGCAGTCTCCCGCGCCGTGGCGATGGCCTCGGCGGCCTTGACCGCCTCCGCCCGGGCCTGGTCGGCCGAGGCACGCGCGCGGCTCTCCTCCTCGGACTTGGCGGCAATCACGATCTGACGCTCCTGATCGGCCACCTCGACCTGGCGCTCCTTGGCGATCTCGGCCGAACGCACGGCCTCCTCCTTGGCGATCTCAGCAGCCCGCACGGCTTCCTCCCGCGCGATCTCGGCCGCGCGAACCTGACGCTCGCGCTCGATCCGGGCTTCCTCGCGGGCGCGTGCGGCATCCTCCTCGCGCTTGGCGATCTCGGCCTCCTGTGCTGCGCGCAGGGTCGCGATCTCCTGTGTCTGCGCTATGCGGGCCTCCTCCTCCTCACGGTCGATGGTGAGCTTGCGCTTCGCGGCCTCCATCACGGACTGGCGCACCGCCGTCTCCGCCTCAGCGTCGATCTCAGCGCGTCGCTTCTTCGATTCCGCGATCACCTCCGCAAGCTTGCGCATGCCGATGGCGTTGAAGGCGTTGTTCTCATCGAGGCTGTCGAAGGGCGTCTGGTCGAGCGCCGTCAGCGAGACGGTCTCGAGCATCAGACCGTTCTTCAGAAGATCCTCGCTCACCGCATTCTGCACCTGCTGCACGAACTCGGCGCGGTTCTCATGAAGCTCGTCCATCGACATCTTGGCCGCGACCGAGCGGAGACCGTCGACGAGCTTGCCCTCGATCATCTCGCGCAGCCCCTCGATGTTGAAGGTCTTGTCGCCAAGCGTCTGTGCAGCCTTGGCGATGCCATCCTCGTTGGCCTGGACGCTGACATAGAACTCGACGCCCACATCGACCCGCATGCGGTCCTTGGTGATAAGGCTCCCTTCGCCCCAGCGGCGCACCTCGAGCCGGAGCGTCTTCATGTTCACGGGGCTGATCTCATGGAGGAGCGGGATCACGATGGTGCCCCCGTCCATGATCACCCGGCGCCCCCCGGCGCCGGTCTTGACGAGGCTGACCTCCCGCGTCGAGCGCCGGTAGAGCCGGGCGAGCACGAGCCCGACGAAGACCAAGAGCACGACGATGGCGACGATGGGCACGACGAGGCCCTGGATTGTCTCGATCATGAAAGTCTCCTCTCTCTCTCAGGGCGCAGTCGAGGCCCTCCCCCAACCGCGCGGGCAATGTCCTAATCCGTCGCTCGGATGGCGCGCAGACGTCCGTCCCGCAGCCGGATTATGGCGACCTCGGTGCCCGCCTCGAGCACCTCCGCGTCTTCGAGCGGCTCCACGCGGGCGTAATGCGTGTTGCCGTGACCGTCGGTGAAGCGCACCTCGGCCGGGATGTCCCGCCGGGCGGCCCCCATGGTGATCACGCCCCGCCGCCCGCCATAGGAACGCGACGAGATGGCGGTCGTCTCGGTCTTCGGCAGGAGCCGGCCAAGCGTCCGCGCAAACCGCCCCCCGATCGCGAGACCGGGCAGAAGGGCGAGGGCCGCCGCCGGCGCGGGCCCGATGGCCGCACCAAAGACGCCGATGGCGGCAAGCTGCAGCCCATAGCCCGAGAGCCCGAAGGCCGTGAGCGTACCTGCGAGCCAGATCGCGAAGGGCACCTCACCGAGCCCTAGCCAGCTCAGAGCCGAGGGGGCAGCCACCCCCGGTGCTTCGAGCTCCGGATCCACGTCCAGCCCCTCGGCCGCGGGCTCGATCTCCAGACCGGGCTCGACACCGTCCACGCCGCCGAGATCCGCGTCGATATCCGCCTCCGCCCCACCATCGGCGAGGAGCGAAAGGCCGAGCAGCATCATCGCCAGCTCCAAGAGGCAGAGCGCTGCGACAACGCCGAGCGCTATGGCGAAGGGCGCAAGCTCCGGCGCCAGCAACAGGCTGAGACTGGACATCGCGACCCTCCCACGCAATATTCAGCGCTGACACGCAGGAAGCGTCCTGCATGGCATTATACTGCACATATAGTGCGGGATAGAGCCAAATATAAGAGGATCCGGCCAGAAAATGATCGTCCGCCAACAGATCGCTGCCGCCCGAGCCCTGCTCGGCTGGTCGCGCCAGGACCTTGCGGAGCGGGCTGGCGTGTCGCTGAGGACGCTGGCGCGCTTCGAGGGGGGCGAGGGCGACATCACCACAACCAAACTCGCGCGGCTCGAGGACGCCCTGCTCGCCCAAGGTATCGAGTTCGTCGATGGCGGGGTGACAGCCGAAGCCCTGAAGCGCCGCCGCCCGACATGACACGGCCGGGCCTCACCTCACAGTGCTCCAGAACGGGCGCGGCTGGTGGGCGGGCCGCTGAGGACCGCCAGGTCCGAAGTCGGGGCGTCCGTCAGCCCGCCCTGCCATCCTGCTGCGAGCCCGGGCGCCCGCGCCCTCCCACTTCATGATAGACCGTCGAGTATGAACATTACCGGAACGCAATAGTCCCATTCGGCCACGCGTGGCCTGCCACGACCTCCTGAATACGGCCTGCCGGGCACGGCCCCCGGGAAACGGTGAGTAGTCCGGCAGATCGGACAAACCCGTTATTGTCGTGCCCGACCCTGCAGGATGCGGTCCTGAATCTACGGCCTTGTCCCTATCCTTCGAACAAGCTGGAGGATGGCCGATCCGGGTTCCGGCGTTCAAGAGCACATCCTTACCTCATGTGCCGATGTCGTGCTCGGGCTCGTCCAGAGCATCCATGGCCGATGGCGCCGGACTGCCGGACCAAGTCCGGCAGTGACCCAGTTTCCGTGAGCACATCAGATCGATCCGCGCTCTAGCAGCTGCCTAGACGCCGCCGATGTCCGGGATCGAGGCGAAGGCGTCGCGGAGCGCGCCGGACCAGCGCTCGGAAATCTCGTTGAACTCCGCATCGTCCGCCTCGATGCGCCGATTGACTGCGAAGCGATGCTCGCCTGCCCGGATCACTGCAAGATCGAGTGGCATGCCGACCGAGAGGTTCGACCGGAGCGTCGAGTCCATCGAGACATAGACCGCCTTCAGCGCACGGCTCAGCGGCGTCTCCGGGGCGATCACCCGGTCGAGAATCGGCTTGCCGTATTTGTGCTCACCGATCTGCAGATAGGGGCTGTCATCCTCCGCCTCGATGAAGTTGCCGGGGCTGTAGACCATGAAGAGCCGGTGATCGCCGCCCGCCCGCTGCCCCGCCACGATGACCGAGGCATCGCCCGCCGCACCGTGCTCGTTCAGCGCCTCGCGATACTTCTCCTGCATCGCGCCCATGTACTCGCCGATGAGCTCAGCCACCCGGTAGAGGCTTGCGGCATTGAGGATCGTCTCGACCTCCTCCCCCGCCGCGGCACGCTTCAGCGCGGTATCAACCTGCGTGATTACGCCCTGGGTGATCGAGAGGTTGCCCGCGGTCATCAGGCACACCGCCCGCTCCCCATCGACGCCCCAGGTGAACATCTTCTTGAAGCGCGAGATGTTGTCGACGCCCGCATTCGTCCGCGTGTCGGAGAGGCAGACGAGACCCGCTCTCAGTTTCAGCGCCACACAATAGGTCATGCACGCTCCTCTGCACCCGGCGCATCCGTCCGGCCCGTCCAACCGGCGTGTTCGACCGGCCCAGTCTTTCCGGTCCGCTTACCGGTCTTTCGGGCCTTGGCCCATCCGTCCGCTCCGCGTCCGGCAACCGCTACGCCCAACCGGCCCCGCGCACAACGGCGATCCAAGCCGGTCGCTGCACCCATGCTGTGGGCGACACGATCGCGAACTCACCGCCCGGATCGGCCGCTGAACCCCCAGCCATCTCAGACGCCCAGCAATTAATTCGAATTTATTTGCCCACGCGCTGAACCCTTTTGGAACAGCGCCCCACTCAGAGACAATCGCTAGTTGGCGATGCAGTCCCAAGAGTAACCGAACACGGGTTTCGGCACCTGTACTTGCAGGTGATCGAGAGAGATTTCGCGCCCTCTAAGATCTGGAGAAAGAAAATGAACCTCTTCAACCTCTTCAACTTCTTCGTCCCGCAGAACGATCAGGGTGACGACAACGACAATGAGCTTACCGGCTCGGTCTTCGCCGATACCATCGACGGTCTGGGTGGTGACGACAAGATTATCGGCCTCGATGGCGACGATACCCTCAATGGCGGGGATGGCCGCGATACGCTTCATGGCGATGAAGGGGACGATGTGCTCGTCGGCAACAAAGGCGACGACTTCGTCTACGGCGGTGACGACGACGACCTCCTGATCTGGAACAATGGCGACGGCTCCGACTTCCTCGATGGCGGGCGCGACGACGACACGGTGCAGGTGAACTTCAACACCGATCTCGTCAACGACGACCTCGACAACGACGACACCGCGAGCTTCGGCAGCGGCGACGAAGGCATCGAGTTCGCGCGCACCGAACTGAATGGTCAGACCGAGCGCGGCCTCTTCAATCTCGACATCCGCAACGTGGAGACGCTCGAGACCAATTTCGGTGACGGCGACGACACCGCGCAATTCTTCGACGACGTCCTCGAAGAGCTCAAGCTGGAGCTCGACGGCGGCGACGGCATCGACACGCTCGACTTCTCGCAGCTTGGCGAAGGCATCGAGATCAGCCTGCTCGAAGGCGAGATCGAGCTCGCCCATTTCGAGAACTTCGAGAATGTCATCGGCACGGAGTTCCGGGACGAGATCATCGGCAACGCGGCCGGCAACACGCTGAGCGGCCTCGGCGGCAACGACCTCATCCAGGGCCGCGGTGGGCGCGACGTCCTGATCGGCGGCAAGGGCGATGACGAGGTCTTCGGCCTCGGCGGGAACGACCTCCTCGTCTGGAACAACGGCGACGGGTCCGACCTGCTCGATGGCGGGCGGGGCGACGACACGGTCCAGGTGAACTTCAACACCGACCTCGTGAACGACGACCTGCAGAACAACGATCGGGCCACCTTCGAGACCGGCGAGAACGGCGTCGAGTTCGCCCGCACCGAGCTCAACGGGCAGACCGCGCGTGGCCTCTTCAACCTCGACATCCGCAACACCGAGACGCTGGAGACCAACTTCGGCGGCGGCGACGACATCGCGGAGATCATCGGCGACGTGCTGGACGAGATCGAGCTCGAGCTCGACGGCGGCGACGGCATCGACACGCTCGACTTCTCGCAGCTCGACGAAGGGATCGAGGTCAATCTCCTCGACGGCACCGCCGGCACCGCGACGGTCGAGAACTTCGAGAACGTCATCGGCACCGAATTCGACGACACGATCATCGCCAACGCGGCCGGCAACACCGTAAGCGGCCTCGGCGGCAACGACTTCATCCAGGGCCGCGGCCGGTCCGACATCCTGATCGGCGGCAAGGGCGATGACGAAGTCTTCGGCCGGAACGGCGACGATCTGCTGGTCTGGAACAACGGCGACGGCTCGGACCTGCTCGACGGCGGGAACGGCGACGACCGGGTGCAGATCAACTTCAACACCGATCTCGTCAATGACGACCTGCAGAACGACGATGTCGCGACCTTCGAGGACGGCCCGAACGGCGTCGAGTTCGCCCGAACGGAAGTCAACGGCCAGTCCCAGTTCGGCCTCTTCCAGCTCGACATCCGCGATACGGAGACGGTGGAGACCAATTTCGGCGGCGGCGACGATACCGCGGTCCTGATCGGCTCGGTCCTGGAGGAGAGCAGGCTCGAACTCGACGGCGGTGACGGCTTCGACGTGCTCGACCTCTCCCAGCTCGACGAAGGCGTCGAGGTCGATGTCGAGAACGGCACGGTCGGCAATCTGAGCTTCGAGAACTTCGAGAAGATCATCGGCACCGACTTCGACGACATCATCCTCGCCGATGATGCTGTCGAGGAGGTCGAAGGCGGCGACGGCATCGACACCGTCGATTTCTCGGAGGTCAGCGAAGGGCTGACGATCCGCCAGCCCGCCGAGATCGAACTCGCTGCGGAGCTTGCCGTCACCGCTGCGGCAGCCGAACCTGAAAGGCGTGTCGTGGTGATCGACAACGTCGAGAACATCGTCGGTACCGAGTTCGCCGACAGCATCGTGGCCGATGCGTCCAGCAACACGATCAGCGGCCTCGGCGGCAACGACTTCATCCAGGGCCGCGGCCGGTCCGACACGCTGATCGGCGGCAAGGGCGATGACGAGGTCTTCGGCGGGAACGGCGACGATCTGCTGGTCTGGAACAACGGCGACGGCTCGGATCTGCTCGACGGCGGCAACGGCACCGACCGGGTTCAGGTCAACTTCAACACCGACCTCGTCAATGACGACCTGCAGAACGACGACACCGCCCGCATCGAGGACAGCGCAGAAGGCGTCGCCTTCGCCCGGACCGAGCTCAACGGGCAGACCGAGCGCGGCCTCTTCCAGCTCGACATCCGCAACTCGGAAGTGCTCGAGACCAATTTCGGCGGCGGAGACGATACCGCCGAGATCGCGGGCGATATCCTCCCGCCCGTGGTCGCCGTGGTGATCGAGGAGATCGAGGAGATCGAGGCGGTTGCAGCGCTCGAGCCGCTCGAGCCAATCGCTCTGATCCCGGAAGGCTCCTTTGCGCTCGAACTCGATGGCGGGGCCGGCACCGACACCCTCGACTTCTCGGACCTCGCGAACGGCGTCTTCGTGGATCTCGAGGAAGACAGGGCCAACGGCGCCACGGTCGTGAACTTCGAAAACGTGGCCGGTACCGACTTCAACGATGTCATCACCGGCGACGATGGCGACAACACCATCTTCGTCAGCCTCGGCAACGATGCCCTGGATGGTGGCGACGGCAGCGACACGGTCGACTTCTCGAAGCTGGATGAGGCGATCGAGTTCAGCCTCGAGGATCAGGTGTCCGGAGAGCCGGAAGAAATCCTGGCCATCGAGATCGAAGCGGCCGGACCTGTCGACGGCACGACCTTCGAGAACTTCGAGAACGTGACCGGCACGGACTTCAACGATGTCATCACCGGCGACGACGGTGACAACGTGATCCGTGGGGGCAAGGGCAACGATATCTTGGAGAGCGGCGAAGGCGCCGACACGTTCCTCTTCTTCGAAGGCGATACAGGTGTCGACGTGCTGCTCGATTTTGAGGTTGGCGTCGATACGCTTCAGTTCGCGACGACGCAGGATCTGAACCCGCAGGGCCTTCTCGGCCTGCTGGAACAGGCAGGCGACGATGTGGAGCTTGCCTTCGGCGGCAGGACCATCGTCATCGAGAACTCGGAGGTCAGCGACTTCTCCGCCGACGACTTCAGCGTCATCGAGATCTGACGCGCCACCACGGCCCGTCTCAGCAAAAGACCCCGCCGGTCACAATGATCGGCGGGGTCATGCCGTTCGGGCGTCAGTTCGAGCCGCTCCGGCCGCCGGCACCCTGACTTTGACGCTGACTCTGTTGCTGCGCGGCGGCGACGGCCACCGTCACCTCCATCTCCTCCTCGGACCCCGCCATCATCGTGCCCCGGATGGGGGCCGCGTCGGCCGCGTCGAAGCCGGTGCATAGGCGGATATGCGCGATGGTCGGGCAGACCTCGTGCACCGGATCGAAGCCGACCCAGCCCAGCCCGTCGAGATACGCCTCCGCCCAGGCATGGCTCGCCATCTCCGGCGCCTCATCGTCGTGCAGATAGCCGACGACATAGCGGGCCGGCAGGTTGAGCGAGCGCGCGGCCGAAATGAAGAGATGCGCGAAGTCCTGGCAGACACCGGCGCCGATCGCCGCTGCCTCCGCCGCCGTGGTCGTCGCATCCGTCGCCCCTGCCCGATAGTCGAGCGTCGCATGCACCGCCTCGTTGAGCGCATGGGCGAGCGCCAGCGGCCCCTGAGCCTCAGTCTCCTCCCGCGCCTTCGCGGCCAGAGCTTCGACTGCCTCATCCGGCTCGGTCAGCGGCGTCTCGCGGAGATAGACGGCGGGGCGGAGGCGCGGCTCACGGCCCAGCACACCCGCCTGGTCCTGCGTCTCGACGGTGCCGCGCGCCTCGACCGTCAGCGCCTCGCCCTTCCGCCGCTCGAACCACAGCGCCTCCTTCTCCCCGAAGCCCGTGGTCAGGAGCGGCTTCACCGCCGTGCCGTTCACCGTCACCTGCCAGTCGCGCACCACCAGCTGTGCCGTAGGCGTGGGGAAGAGACGGAGACGGAGTGCCAGGCCCTGGGCAGGCGGCTCGTAGCGATACTCGGTGCGGTGCTCGACGGTAAGGAGCATCTCGTAAGCCTCCCTTCATACGCGTCCCCTCTGCGACGCAGGCGCGCTCAGAAGTGATAGGCGCGGTAGATCTCGGAATTCAGGCGGCGGGTATGGGCGACCGCGCCGATAATGAACTCGTGCAGCCCCTGCTCGAAGAGCTCCCCCATCTCCGCATCGCCGAGCTTCGCGATCATCTCCGAGGCCGTACCATGGCAGGCATGCCGCTCCCCATAGCCACGGGCGAGCCGGTCGAGGCAATCCCCGATCTGGTCGTAGCAGAACGCGACAGAGCGCGGGAAGGAGCGGTTCAGGATCATGAAATCCGCGATCTTCCAGGGGCTGTAGTCCCCGCGATAGACATGGTGGAAGGCGCGGAGGGCGGAAGTCGCGTGCAGCACGCTCGTCCACTGGTGATGGTCGCGTCCACCGCCCACGACCTCCGTCTCCGGCAGCAGCACATAGTATTTCACGTCGAGGAGGCGGAGCGTCATGTCCGCCCGCTCCACATGCACCCCGAGCGTCAGGAAGTCGTAGCGGTCATGGCGCAGCATCGAGGTCATGGTGGCGCCCCGGAAATGGGCGGCCCGCTGCTTCACCCAATCGAGCAGCGCCGGCAGGTCCCGTGTCGCCTGTCCCGCATCGATCTCCTCGAGCCGGCGCCAGCCTTCGTTCAGCGCCTCCCACATCTCGCGGGTAAGCGCGGTGCGCACGGCTCGGCCATTGGCACGGGCGGCGCGCAGGCAGGCACGGATCGAGGATGGGTTGTCGCCATCGAGCATCAGCCCGCGCACGATGGCCGCATCGCTGATCGTCGCCTCGTCCTCGAACATCTCGGCGCTGCCGGAGGCTGCGGCGACCGACCGCCACTCCCGGTCCGAATAGGAGCCCGGCAGCATCGCCATCCGGTGCCCCATCTCGATCAGCCGCGCCGTACACTCCGCCCGCTCGATATAACGGGCCGTCCAGTAAAGACTCTCGGCGGTCCTGCTCAGCATCTCAATCCGTCCGCTCGATCTCTGACGACGTGTCGGTGCCGGGCGACGCGGCCCACCCCTCGCAGGCCGGGCCCACCACAACCCCCACAAGCGTGCCCTCCGCGCACTCAGCCTCCTCGGCGAACATCACGGTGGCGGAGCCCGGCATCATCCAGACGCCAGCCCCCACCATGACCGCAAAGCCCGCGACGACGAGGGCGGCGGTGCCGGCAAGGCTTTCAGGCCAGGCGATCCTCATTCGCTCAGCACCCAGGTGTCCTTCACGCCGCCGCCTTGGCTGGAGTTGACCACCAGACTGCCCTCCTTCAGCGCCACGCGGGTGAGGCCGCCGGGGACGAGGCGCATGGATTTACCGACGAGGCAGAAGGGACGGAAATCGACATGCCGCGCGCCGATCCCGCTCGGCGCCAGCGTCGGCGTGGCGGAGAGGGCGAGCGTCGGCTGGGCGATGAAGTTGGCCGGATCGTCCCGCAGCTTCCTCTCGAACTGCGCCCGCTGCTCCGCCGTGCTCTTCGGCCCGATCAGCATGCCGTAGCCGCCGGAGCCATGGACCTCTTTGACCACCAGCTCCTCGAGATTGTCCATCACATGCGCGCAGGCATCCTTTTCCGAGCAGCGCCAGGTGGGGATGTTCTCGAGGATCGGGGCTTCGCCGAGATAGAAGCGGATCATCTCCGGCACATAAGTGTAGACGGCCTTGTCGTCCGCCACGCCCGCGCCCGGGGCGGAGCAGAGCGTCACGCCGCCCGCGCGGTAGACATTGAAGAGCCCGGGCACGCCCAGGACGCTATCCGCGCGAAAGGCCAGCGGGTCGATGAAATCGTCGTCGATGCGCTTGTAGATCACGTCGACGCGCTGCGGCCCCCGCGTCGTGCGCATCCAGCAGAGCCCGTCTTCGACGAAGAGATCCTGCGGCTCGACAAGCTCCACGCCCATGAGATCCGCAAGGAACGAATGCTCGTAGTAGGCGGAGTTGAAGGAGCCCGGCGTCAGCACCACCACATTCGGCTCGTCTTTGCAGGCCGGGGGCGCGACTTCCTCGAGCGTGGCGCGCAGATCGTCCGGATAACGGTCCACGGGCTCCACCGCGCCACCCGAGAAAAGCTCCGGGAACATGCGCATCATGATCTCGCGGTTCTCGAGCATGTAGCTCACGCCGGAGGGGGTGCGGCAGTTGTCCTCCAGCACCTGGAACTTCTCAGGCGCTGTGCGGACGATATCGATGCCGACGATGTGGGAGTAGACGCGCCCCGGCGGCTCGACGCCCACCATCGCGGGCTGGAAGGCGTCGTTGTTGTAGACCAGACGCTCGGGGATGATCCCGGCCTTCATGATCTCGCCGCGGTGATAGACGTCGTAGAGAAAGGCGTTGAGCGCACGGGCGCGCTGCCGGATGCCGCGGTCGAGCTTGCGCCACTCGGCAGCGGCGAAGACCCGGGGGATGAGATCGAACGGGATTAGCCGCTCGGGATCGCCCCCCTCGCCATAGACGGCGAAGGTGATGCCGATCCGCCGGAAGATCGCCTCCGCCTCGGCCGAGCGGGTGCGCAACGTCTCGATCCCCGCCTCCTCGATCCAGGCGGAGATACGTTCGTAGGCCGGGCGAACACCCCCATCCGGCGCGGTCATCTCGTTGAACATGCGACCTCCGTCTGGCCGGGTCCGCCGGGGGACGGCGGGCGGTGGGGCGCATGACGGCCACGGCGCGGTGCCAAAGGACGGTGCCATGCTGCGCTGCGAGCTTAACGGGCCGAGACCGGGGCGCAAGGCGGGCGAAGGGGAGCCAAGCGACCGCGCAGCCTTGATATGCCGGAAGTCGCGTGTATTCCCGTGCAACGAAGACGGATTGCGGCAGGAGGAGGCGTCATGCGCCACGCGGCATTGGTGCTCGGCGTCATCGGCGGCGCCGTCGGCATGATCGTCGGCTTCTTCGGATATGGGTTTGCCGAGGCCGTCGGCTGGATCGCGGATTTCGTCGGCGACTACTCGGCGGAGGCGGCGGCGGAGCTCGGCCCGGACAAGGACCGGACCGACGTGAAGCTCGCCGCCCTCCTCGCGCCCATCGCCGGGATCGCCGGGGGCGCGATGGTGCTGACCCAGCGGCTGATGGGTGCCCTTCTGCTCGGCGCCTCGGCGGCTGGCATGCTCTGGGGCTTCGGCTTCGGCGTCTTCACGATGTTCCCCATCGCGATGTGCGGTCTCGCCGCCGTCTTCGCGCTCCTCGCCTCCGGCCCGCTCGCCGAGCGCTGAACGCTCCGCGGCCTAGCCGCCCGGCTCTCCAGCCATCGGAAAGCGGCACAAGCCCGGCGAAGGCTCAGCCCGTCTCCGAGATCGTCACTTCGGCGGAAAAGACGGCGATATTGGCGCCGGGCTGCGCCGGCGCACGCGGATTGACGAGGAACTGGATCCCCACCGCGCAGCCGTGATCGCCAAGGGGCACTCCTTGACCGCCCGCGAAGAAGGACGTTGCGAAGATCACGAATTCCGGACCCTGCGGTCCGCCCGCCAGGGTACTCCGCAGGCTCGGGTCGAGGCGCTGGATGTTGTCTATCCGTGCGATCTGCGTCCCGCCACCGTCGCGGACCACCTCGGCCGCGCTTAGGTCGATCTCGCCCAGTCGGAGCCTGTCGGACACGAAGTTGCGCTGGAAGTCGATGCGTGCGCCCACGACCTTGACCCTGTCGCCCGGGACGCCTGCAGCGATCGGCACCGGCACCCAACACCATACCGAGCCGGAGAAATTCGGCCGGATCATACCGCCCAGATAGCTGCCGACGACGGGCACGATGCTATCCGGATCGTCAGGATCGCGCCCGCCGATCACCGCCCGCGCGGCGGAGCCGTGGACGCGAATGCGCGTGATGCCGGCCATGCGGAAACTCCCTCAAATAATACGGTCTCGGATCGACGTGCCTTAAGGGAAAGTACGGCACCTCCTGTGGCGCACCAAGGCCGAATGCGGACCCTCAGCCGGGAGCGTCGGCCACAAGCACTGCAAAGCGGCCGTCCGCGAAGGTCGCCCGGGGGTTTTGCAGCCCCGCCTCCGCCAGCATCTCGAGATTGCGCTCGAGGGTCTCCGAGCGGTCATGCGCCATGCGCTCCCGGGCCGAGGCAATGACCTCGTCGCTCGCGCCCAGGGACCGGGCGGCGGCCTCCCAGGCCGTGTCGAGCCGCGCTTCCTCCGCCGGCGTCGCGCCCAACACCTGCTCGGCATGCACGAACCGGCCGCCGGGGGCGAGGTGCCGGGCGATGAGGCGGAAGACACGCGCCTTCCGCTCGGTCTCGAGATGATGGATCGAGATCGCGGAGATCACGGCGTGGAACGGCCCTTCGGGCAAGCGCTCAGAATAGTCGCCGACCACGATGCGGGGCGCGATCAGCCCGGCCCCGGCAAAGCGCGCCTTCGCCTCGACCAGCATGCCCGCCGCGATATCCATGAGCGTCACGTCGAGCCCCGGCCGCGCTCCGGCGACAAGCGCAGCAAAGAGCCCAGTGCCCGCCCCGAGATCCAGCAGCCTCGATCCGGGCGGAAGATCCCCGACCGCCGCAAGCCCGGCGGCATAGAAGGCCCCGAAGCACGGCACCAGCATATGCCGCTCGGCGTCGTAGTCCCGGGCGGCGCGGTCGAAAAGGGCGGCGAGCGCGCCGTCCCCGCTCACGGCATCTTCCCCTGGCTCATGGCCGAGCGCAGGCCCGACACCCCCGCCGCCTCGCGCATGAAGAACCGCGTCGCCGCAGGCAGACGGTTCACCGCCCGCAGCCCCGCCCGACGCAGCGCCGCAAGCACAGGGTTTGCGTTCGAGAAGAGCCGCGCGAGGCCGTCCATGCCAAGCGCGAGAGCAGTGTTGTCGAAGCGGCGCCAGCGCTCGTAACGGCGGAGGACGGCAAGATCGCCGACATCCTCACCCCGGCGCGCCGCCTCCG
Source organism: Pseudomonadota bacterium (assembly GCA_039815685.1). GTDB lineage: Bacteria > Pseudomonadota > Alphaproteobacteria > Rhodobacterales > Rhodobacteraceae > Thermohalobaculum. The sequence goes on from JBCBYV010000004.1 coordinate 164,969, forward strand.
TCAGTACCTCCGTCAGCGCCGCGACATCGCGCAGCCCCATATTGAGCCCCTGCCCGGCAATGGGATGCACGCCATGGGCCGCATCGCCCGCCAGCGCGAGGCGCGGCGCGGCATAGGCATCCGCAAGATCGAGCGACAGCGGAAAGGCACGGCGCGGCGCCGCCAGACGCAGGCGCCCGAGACGCGGACCGATCCGGGCTGCAAGCGCGGCCTCGTAGCCGGCATCATCGAGCGCCATGAGCCGCTTCGCCTCCCCCGCCCGCTCGGACCAGACAAGGCCGGAGCGGTTCTCCGGCAGGGGCAGCACCGCGAAGGGCCCGCCCGGGAAGAAGCTCTGATGGGCGCGGCCTCCATGCGGGCGCTCATGCTCGATGGCCGCCACAAGCCCGGTCTGGCCATAGCGAAAGACCTGCCGACCAATCCCGCCTAGGGCCGCCAGCGTCGAGCCCCGCCCATCCGCCGCAATCGCCAGCGGCGCCGAGATCGTCCGGCCGTCATCGAGCGTGATCGTGGCGCGCCCGGGCCCGAAATCCGCCCCCGCAACCTCGGCCGGTGCGATGTGGCGCACACCCTCCTCAGCCTCGACGGCCGAGAGCAGTGCGGCGCGCAGATACCGGTCCTCGAGGATCCAGCCGACGCGCGCCTCATCGAGCGCCCGCGGGTCGAAATGCAGATCCGCGCCACCCGGGCCGCCACCTTTACCGCGCCCGGGACCGCCGGCCCGTCCCTCGCTCACCGTGATGTCCTGGATCGGCTCCGCCTTGGGCTCGAGCGCTGCCCAGAGCCCGAGCGCGCCGAGGCACCCCGCGGAGCCGAGCGCGATGGCATAGGCGCGCCCATCGAACCCCGGATCGGCGCGGACCGCCTCCGCCAGCCGGTCGACCAGCGCCACCTCGAACCCCGACCGTGCCAAGGCGAGCGCCAGCGCCGGGCCCACCAGACCCGCACCCGCAACCACGACATCGGCCGAGATCGTCTCCGCTGCACCCTCTCCCATCATGGCTTTGACTTAGGCGTCCCGGCGGGGCCATGTCCATCACTAGCGCCGCGCGGCCGGCCAGAACGAAAGCGACATTGGAGGAAATCGATGGACGGGATGGCGGATGACGCGCGGAGCCTCAGTGCCGCTGAACAGGGACGCGCCATCGCCGCGGGGCGCCTCGACCCTGTGACGCTGACCGAAGCCTATCTCGCCGCCATCGAGGCGCATCCCGCCGGCAGCCTCGCCTATGCCCGGCTGACCCGCCCCCGCGCGCTCGCGGAGGCCGCCGCCGCGCGCGATCGGGCACGCTCGGGTGCGCTGCTCGGCCCGCTCGACGGCGTGCCCGTGAGCTGGAAGGACCTCATCGACAGCGCCGGCACCGCGACGGAAGCCGGCACCCGCCTCCTCGCAGGCCGCATACCGGCGGAGGACGGCGCGACCCTGGCGCACGCCACTGCGGCCGGCAGCGTCTGCCTCGGCAAGACGCATCTCTCCGAGGTTGCCTTCTCCGGGCTCGGCGTGAACCCGATGGCCGCGACACCCCCCAACCGCCACGGCGCCCGGCTTGCCCCCGGCGGGTCGTCCTCTGGGGCGGCAGCCAGCCTCGCCTTCGGGCTCGCGGCGCTCGCCATCGGGTCGGACACCGGCGGCTCGGTGCGCATCCCCGCGGCCTGGAACGACCTCGTGGGCCTCAAGACCACTTTCGGACTTGTCTCGAACGCCGGCAGCGTCGCCCTCTCCCCCTCGCTCGACACCATTGGCCCACTGGCACGCACGGTGGAGGACGCAGCCCTCAGCCTCGGCCTACTCACCGGCCAGCCCGCCCCGGATCTCGGCGCCCTCACCGCCGCGGACCTCAAGCTGCATGTGGCCGAGAGCGTGGTGATGGACGGCGTGGAGGCACCCATCGCCACCGCCTTCGACGATGCCCTCGACCGCCTCGCCACCGCAGGCGTGCGCATCTCCCGCGGCCCCGTGCCCGCCTTCGCCAAGGCGGAGGAGGCCGCCCGCCGCCTCTCCTTCATCGTCAACGCCGAAGCCTGGCAGGTCTGGGGCCCCGCCCTCGCCGAACAGCCGGACACGGTCTTTCCCTACATCGAGACCCGCATTCGCACGGGCGAAGCGGTCACAGCCGAGAAGCTCGCCGAAGCGCTCGACACCTTCGCCACTCTCCGCGACGAGACCGCTGCCTTCATCGCCGAGCACGGGCTCCTCGTCATGCCCACCGTGCCGATCGCAGCCCCCCCGGTCGCGAGGCTCCTCACCGACGAGGCGTTCTACACCGAGCGCAATCTCATGGCGCTCCGCAACACGCGCATGGCTAACCTCCTCGGCCTCTCCGCCCTCACCCTGCCCACGGGCACACCCATGGCTGGCTTCATGATCGTCGCCGCCCCCTTCGCCGAGGCACCGCTCCTCGCCGCGGGCCGCGCGGTGGAGGCAACCCTCGCCTGACCCCAAGACCGCCGGAAGCCCATAACCCTCCGGAAGAAGCATCGACGACGCGGCAGGGGCGCGTCCGGGCGGGTGGGTGCGCGGGGTATCGGCCCCGATGCGGGACGACTGCTCGGGAGGACGCGCCCCCTCCCATCCATATCGACCCTTGGGATAAGTACCAAAAAGCGCTGCAACGCCTTGCTATCGTGACATTTTGCCCACGGCGCCTGCGCCCCGCGATGCCGGATCACCCCACCGGCACCGCCCTGCTGGCCTCCCACGCCCCGGCCCGCTACACTTTCGAGCGTGTGAGGGTGCGTACAAAGACATCCCGCTGTTGAGGACATAGCGATGCAATTTCCGGCCCGGCTCGAGGGGCTTCCGGAATATGCCTTCCCGCGTCTGCGCCGCCTGCTCGACGGGCTGGCGCCGGGTGCGCCGGAGACGGCCATGTCGATCGGGGAGCCGCAGCACCCCGTGCCGCCCTTCGTCATGCCCGTGATGGCCGAGCATGCGGCGACGCTCTCCCGCTACCCGCCGAACGAGGGGATCGCACCGCTCCGCGAGGCGGCCTCCGCCTGGCTCGCCCGGCGCTACGGCGCGAGCGAGGCCTATCGCGATCCAGAAACTCAGATCCTGCCGCTCAACGGCACGCGGGAGGGGCTCTTCAACGCCTGCCTCGCCCTCTGCCCGGAGGAGAAGAACGGCGCGAAGCCGGCGGTCCTCCTGCCCAACCCCTTCTACCAGTGCTACGCCGTCGCGGCCCTCAGCGCAGGGGCCGAGCCCGTCTACATCCCCGCCACCGCCGAGACCGGGCACCTGCCGGACTATGCCGCGCTGCCGACGGCGCTCCTCGACCGCACGGCCATCGTCTACATCTGCTCGCCCGCCAACCCGCAAGGGGCAGCTGCCGACGCCGCCTGGTGGCGCGCCCTCTTCGCGCTCGCCGAGAAGCACGATTTCCGCATCTTCGCGGACGAGTGCTACAGTGAGATCTGGCGCGAGAGCCCACCGACCGGCGCGCTCGAGGTCGCCTCCGCCGAGGGCGTCGACCCCGAACGCCTCGTCGCCTTTCATTCGCTCTCCAAGCGCTCGAACCTCGCGGGCCTCCGCTCAGGCTTCCTCGTCACAGGGCCCGAAGCGCGCCGGCGCCTCCTCCAGCTCCGCTCCTACACCGGCGCGCCGCTCCCCATCCCGGCGCAACACGCGGCGGCCAAGGCTTGGAGCGACGAGGCCCATGTCGAGGAGAACCGCGCGCTCTATGCCGAGAAATTCGCCCTCGCCGACGAGATCCTCGGCAACCTGCCGGGCTATACGGCACCGGAGGCCGGCTTCTTCCTCTGGCTGAAGGTCCCGGGGGAGGATGGGGACGGCCTCGATGCGGGCGAAAGAGCCGCCCGGCGCCTCTGGTCGGAGGCGGGCGTGAAGGCTCTGCCCGGCCTTTATCTCTCGCGCGAGACCCCTGCCTTTCTCGGCGGCGGCAATCCCGGCGCGGGATATCTCCGCCTCGCCCTCGTGGCACCTGCTCCGCAAGTGCGCCGAGGGCTCGAGGCTGTGCGTGACGTATTGGCCGCCGCGCCGAACGGCGGCTGACGAGAAAGGACCCGGCCATGGCACTCTTCTGGGGCGAAGGCGCATCTGCCAGCAGCACGTCGGCCGACGAACGGCGGACCCGCCGCGGCCGGGCGCGCGACCGCGTCGCCGGCCGGACCGAGCCCGGCCTCGCGAAGAGCAACGCTGGCAATGCCTCGCGGCGGGCGGAGCACCCGGCGATGACCTGGCTCTCCTCCGTCGCCACCCGCCTCACGGGTCTCGGCGCGCTCATCGTCGCCACGATCCTCGCCGCCGTCCTCCTCAGCTACGACGCCGCCGATCCGAGCCTCCTCACGGCAACGGGACGCGCGCCCACCAACTGGCTCGGCGCCCCCGGCGCGATGCTGGCAGACCCGCTGATGCAGGGCCTCGGCCTCGCCGCCTGGAGCCTCGTCGCCCTCTTCGCCGTTTGGGGCTGGCGCTTGGCCATGGCCCGCGGGGACGAGCGTTTCTGGGGCCGTCTCGTCACCATGCCGCCCGCCATAGGTGCCGCCGCCATCTTCGCCGCCCTCCACGCGCCGTGGCAGGGCTGGCCGCCGGGCGCGGGCCTCGGCGGCGTGCTCGGCGACCGGGGGGCCGCAGCCCTCCTCCATTCGATCCCGCTCCCCGCAGCCGAAGCCTTTGTCTGGCTCGCCGGCGGGGCGGGTGCTGCGATGCTGATCCTCGGCGCGCTCGCCCTCGGCGTCTCGCTTGGCGAGGCGCGGGCGGCGGGTGGCTGGATGCTGGGCTCGCTCACAGGCCTCGGGCAGGAGGCCGCGCGCGGCGCCGCGTCAGGCGCCGCCGGCCTTCGGGACCGTCTGACCGCCGAACCCGAGGACCCGCGCCCCCGATCCGAGCGCCTCGGCCCCGCCCGCCCCACCGGCCGCGCCCGCCGCGTCGCCGATGCCGGCACTCTCAGCCACAGCATTGAGGGCGCCCGCGCCGACCGTGCCCGCCACGCCGAGGACGACGAGGCCATCGTCGGTGCGGAGACGATCGCCGATGCGGCACCCGCGCCTGCCGCCGAACGCTCCGGCATGATCACCCGCCTCGCCGGTCTCGGAGCAGCACTCAACGCCCGCCGCGGCGCGTCGGAAGCCGATGACGATCCCGAAGGCGCGCCCGCCAAGACCGACACCTATGCCGGCGACGCCAAGCAGGAGCCTTCCGAACGCCCCCGCGGCCTCCGCGCCTTCCTTGCCGGCCGGAGATCGGCGGATGCGGCGGAGGATCGGCCGGCCCCCGGTACCGCCCCGGCCTATCCCGGCCGGGGCCCCGAGCCGGTGCTGTCCGGCCTTGGACCCGCATCGGCCGCTTCCCAGCCCAACCTCGCCAACACCATCCGCGCCCTCCGCGCAGCACCCGAGGAAGGCGAAGGCAATTGGGACGACAGCTGGAGCGGCGCCGGAGCCGGCGAGGACACCGGCTTCCACCGCAGCGCGGCCTCCGCCCCCGGCGCGGAGGACCACGAAGGCTGGGACGGGGAGGACGACATCCTGCCCGAAATGGAGGATATGCCCGCAAGCCGTGCCGCGCCGGGAGACGGCCGCGCCAACCCGCTCGCCTCCATCGCCCGCGCCGCCTCCTCCCGCCGCCAGCCCAAGCCGCAGCGCTCCCGCCGGGCGGAGGCGGAATCCCAGCCGAGCCTCTTCGCCGCCGCCCCGGGCCATGAGCCCTACGAGGCCCCCGCCCTCGCCCTCCTCGCCAAACCCGTCGCCATCGCCAAGCCCCAGCAGAGCCAGTCGGCGCTCGAGGAAAACGCCCGCATGCTCGAGACGGTGCTCGAGGATTACGGCGTGCGCGGCGAGATCGTCGCGGTAAAGCCTGGCCCCGTCGTCACGCTCTATGAGCTCGAACCCGCCCCGGGCCTCAAAGCCTCCCGCGTCATCGGCCTCGCTGACGACATCGCCCGCTCCATGTCCGCCCTCTCGGCCCGCATCGCCACCGTGCCGGGCCGCAGCGTCATCGGCATCGAGCTGCCGAATGTCGAGCGCGAGAAGGTCTGGCTCCGCGAGACGCTCGAGAGCCGCCCCTATGGCGACGCGCGCTACCCGCTGGCCCTCGCGCTCGGCAAGGATATCGAGGGCGAGCCCGTGATCGCGAACCTCGCCAAGATGCCTCACCTCCTGATCGCAGGCACCACGGGCTCGGGCAAATCCGTCGCCATCAACACTATGATCCTGTCGCTCCTCTACAGGCTCAGCCCGGATCAGTGCCGCGTGATCATGATCGACCCGAAGATGCTGGAGCTCAGCGTCTACGACAACATCCCCCACCTCCTCGCCCCCGTGGTGACCGACCCGAAAAAGGCGGTCGTCGCCCTCAAATGGGTCGTCGCCGAGATGGAGGAGCGCTACCGCCGCATGTCGAAGCTCGGCGTGCGCAATATCGACGGCTACAACGCCCGATGCCGGGACACGAAGGCCCGCGGCGAGCTCTTCAGCCGCACCATCCAAACGGGCTTCGATCAGGCCACGGGCGAGCCGATCTACGAGACGCAGGAATTCGAGCCCGAGGAGATGCCGCTCATCGTCGTCATCGTCGATGAGATGGCGGACCTCATGATGGTCGCGGGCAAGGAGATCGAGGCCTGCATCCAGCGCCTCGCCCAGATGGCCCGCGCCTCCGGCATCCATCTCATCATGGCGACGCAGCGCCCCTCGGTCGACGTCATCACCGGCACGATCAAGGCGAACTTCCCGACGCGCATCAGCTTCCAGGTCACCTCCAAGATCGACAGCCGCACGATCCTGGGCGAGCAGGGCGCCGAACAGCTCCTCGGGCAGGGCGACATGCTCTACATGGCCGGCGGCGGGCGCATCACCCGCGTGCACGGACCATTCGTCTCGGACGAGGAAGTCGAGGAGGTCGTCCGGCACCTGAAGTCCCTCGGCCAGCCAGACTACGTGACCGCCGTGACCGAAGGCGCGGATGACGAGACCCAGAGCCTCGTCGACGAAAAGCTAGGCCTCGCCGCCGCCGGCGACGGGGACGATGCGCTCTACGACAAGGCCGTCGCCATCGTCGCCCGCGACCGCAAATGCTCCACCAGCTACATCCAGCGCAAACTCGCCATCGGCTACAACAAGGCCGCCCGTCTCGTCGAAATGATGGAAGACCAAGGCGTCGTCACCCCCGCCAACGCCGTCGGCAAACGCGACATCCTCGTCGAGGAACGCTGAGGGCGGTGGATCTCGCCACGGACACTCTAACCACCGTCCAAACTGTCACGGACCTTCTGGCGGTCGCTGCAGCCCGCAATGTGCCGCTCCCTGCGCCCGTCATCCCCGTCGGCAGCGATGGCCGAGCGCATTTCAAGACGGCGGAAATCGCGGATATCCTTGCGCCGATCGCGGATCGAGCCTCCCTGCGCGCCTCTCTCGCCGGCTCAATGGCCGCTGCTGAGAAGGACGCAGAACGCGCCATCGCGGCGACGACCCTGATGCTCGCCCATTGTATCGCGATCAGAGACGGCGGCCACGACTGGCTCTCGACCTGGGCGTCGATGGCCCCGATCGCTCGCGCAGCACCCCCGCCGGTCCGCGCAGCGCTGATGAACGGCTTTCGGACAGCCCGCACACTCGGCGTCGCGGATGAGAGCGTCTGCCCGTCTCATGAGGACTGCATCACGAAGCCGGCGCGCGCTATTGCCGAACGCCTGATCCCACTCGCGCGAGCAATGACGCCGAACGAGCGCCGCGCCGTCGCCCGCGCGGATTACGGCAAGGATTTCGCGCGCCACCTCGCAGCCCTCCATGCCGTCCTGTTCCGGCCCGGTTGCCTCATGACCAGCGAGGAATACTGGTATCCTTCCGAGGTGGTCGAACTGGTGGCGCATGTACCGGATGAGGAAGGCTTCGCACCCGCAACCGCGCTCCTCCTGATCCAGGTTCTCGCGGACAAAGACGCAGAGTGTCGCGCGCAGTTTCGCTGGAACAACAACAGCCGTGCCTATCTCGCCATGCCAGATCGTTGGCGTCTCCCGATCCTCGATGCATTTCGGCACTGCTACGAGGCGTTCGGCTCCTTCGACGAATTGGGCGCCGATGGCCACAGCCACCTCGACAAAACCCTGCCTTGGGATCCGTCCTCATCGTGAACGCGAACCGCGTCGTGCGGACCATCTCGAATGTGCGAGCGCTTCCAGCCTTTCTCGCGACGAAGTTCAAGGATGCGGCTGCACGCGCTCGGTCACTACCAGCGCCAGAACATCAAGACCCGAGCCCGCAAGCTACCGCCTGCCATGCCCGGTCCGGTCAGGAGCGGAGGGTTGGGATGGCGAAGCGCCATGCGCCGAGCAGGAGGACTGCGAAGCCGGCGAAGGCGAGGGCGGCGGGCGGGACGGGAAGCATGGGGTCGTCCTGCGGCGTGAAGGTGAGCGTGCCGCCATCGGCCAGGGACGCGCGCTCCTCGCCCACGAAGCGGCCGTCCGTGTAGTGCCGGATGACGACATCAAGCGTCTCGCGCCCGGTTGCAGGGAAGGTGAGGCTCACGGCTTCGGAGGGTGCGACCTCATAGGCATAGGCGCCGTAGAAGAGATTGAGGTCCCCAGGCGCGAAGGTGCTGAAGTCGTAGTCGACCGTACAGACCGAGACGGCGGTCAGCCCGTCGAACGGCGTCTCGAATGGCAAGGGAAAGTCCGTCGGGTGCAGCATCAGCGACATGGAATAGAAGGCGTTCGCCCCCGCCGGCCGATCGGATCGGACATACCGGAAGACGTCGTCAGCGAGATCGAAGCTGCCCTCTCGCCGGAAGGTCTCGATCGGCACCGCACCGCTGTTGGAGAAGACGAGCGCCGGATCGGCATCGAGCAGCGGCACGATATGCTCCGCCGACATGGACATGTAATAGGCCATGTCCCCGTCGCTGCGATCCACGATGAAGCTCAGCGCCGGCTTGTCCGACGCCATCGCGACAGCAGGCGGCAGGGCCGCGCTCCCTGCAAGCGACGCTAGCGCCGCCACCGCCATGCCACGGGCTCCCAAGCGCATCTCTGCCCTCATGTCTCTCAGCGCACCGATCAGCGTCAGCTCACTGATATAACACCAAACGTGCGAAATTCACCCGCATCGCGACGCCCCCGGGCGCGAAGTCCCCGATGGGCCAGACCTCGTCCGCGCCTGCCATGACGCCCGCGACAACTTCGCCTCCCCGCCGCCAATTTAGCACTAGGTTACTGTAAAAAAGGCGGCTATCGTCGGGGCAACGACAGAAAAAGCTTGGGAGGTCCAGCCATGAATCTACGCCCCGACCCGACGTTTCACCCCTCCGCCAAGCTCGCGATGGAGGCGCCGGTTGAGACGCTCGCCTACACGCTGATGCTGAGCCCGGACGGCTCGCAGCCGGACGGGCTGGCGGTGGTCGATGTCGACCCGAAATCAAAGACCTATGGTGAGATCGTCCACAAGGTGATGATGCCGAACAAGGGCGACGAGTTCCACCATTTCGGCTGGAATGCCTGCTCGGCCGCGCTCTCGCCCCTTTCGGGTCACGCGTTCCTCGAGCGGCGCTATCTGATCATCCCGGGCATCCGCTCCTCCCGCATCTACGTGATCGACGTGAAGGGCGGGCCGACCGCGGCCAAGATCCACAAGATCATCGAACCCGAGGAGGTCTTCGCAAAGACCGGCTATTCCCGCCCCCATACGATCCATTGCGGGCCCGAGGGCATCTATGTCTCGACCCTCGGCGGCGGCGGCAAGGACGGGACCGACGGCCCCCCGGGCATCTTCATCATGGACTGCGAGACCTTCGAGGTGATCGGCCGCTACGAGATCGACCGCGGCCCGCAGGACAAGCAGTACGATTTCTGGTGGAACCTGCCGCGCGACTACATGGTCAGCTCCGAATGGGGCCTGCCGCCGCAGTTCGAGAACGGCATCGTGCCGGAGGATCTCCTCTCCAACAAATACGGCCACCGGCTCCATTTCTGGAACCTGCGGGAGCGGCGGAACGTCCAGACCATCGACCTCGGTGCCAACCACCAGATGGCGCTCGAGATCCGCCCAGCCCATGACCCGGTAAAGGAATACGGCTTCTGCGGCGTCGTGGTGGACACGACGAACCTCGAGGGCTCGATCTGGACCTGGTGGCGCGAAGACGGAAAGTTCCACGCGAAGAAGACGGCGACGATCTCGCCCGAACCTGCCAAGGCCGACGATTTGCCGCCGCTCCTGAAGGGCTTCGAGGCGGTGCCGCCGCTGGTCACCGACATCGATCTCAGCCTCGACGACCGCTACCTCTACGTCGCCTGCTGGGGCACGGGCGAGATGCGGCAGTACGACGTGACCGACCCGATGAACCCCAAGCTCGCGGGCTCGGTCCATCTCGGCGGCATCGTGCGCAAGACCAAGCACCCGAACGGGCAGGATTTCGGCTACGGGCCGCAGATGGTCGAGGTCAGCCGGGACGGCAAGCGCGTCTACTGGACCAACTCGCTCTACTCGACCTGGGACGACCAGTTCTATCCAGGCGAGCGAGGGGCGGCGATGGTCAAGGCGGATGTGGGCGAGAACGGCGGGCTCACGCTCGACCCGAAGTTCTTCCCGACCTTCCCGAAGGGCCTGCGCGCGCATCAGATCCGGCTCGAGGGCGGGGACTGCTCGACCGACAGCTTCTGCTACCCGAACGTCTGAGCCATGACCGGCGCCTTCGAAGGCGTCGCCGCGCTCTGGGTGACGGTGATCGCGAGCGGCCTTTATCACGGGGCGAACCCCGGGATGGGCTGGCCGCTCGCTGTCTCTGCGGCACTCTTCGAGCGTCGGACGGAGGCCTTGCCGAAAGCGCTCACCGCGCTGGCGGTGGGGCACCTTCTCGCGATGCTGGGTGTGCTCCTTCCCTTCGCGATGCTGACCTTCCTCGTGGAGTGGCAGCGCGAGATCCAGATCGGGGCCGCAGCACTCCTGACGGGCTTCGGCCTCTACCTCCTGATCAACCCCCGCCATCCGCGGTTTCTCGCCCGAATACCGCCCTCGCGCCTCATGCTCTGGTCCTTCCTGATCGCGGTGGCGCATGGCGCGGGGCTGATGCTGGTGCCGGTCTATCTCGGCCTCTGCGCGCCGGGCGAGGTCGAGAACACGGCGCAGGCGGCAAGCGATCTCATGCAGCGCGGCGTGCTGATGGCCGTCGGCGTCGCCTTCCTCCACACGCTCGCGATGATCGGCACTGGAGGGGTCATCGCCTATGCGGTCCACCGCTGGCTTGGGCTCCGCTTCCTGCGGATGGGCTGGTTCGACCTAGACCGCGTCTGGGCCGGCAGCCTGGTCCTTGTCGGCGTGGTCGCCCTCGGCCTGACACTCTGATGAACCGGGGCCCGCCCCCTCCCGCGTCAGGTTAGGGACGAACCTCTTGAGAAAGAGCGAACCACGCGGACATACAGCCGACGGGAGCCGAGATGGTCAGCATGACGCTACACCCACACGACGCGGGAGTGCGCACAGTTCGCTCCCGACGCCCATCGGAGCCGCGCCGGAGGAGTTTAGCAAGCGCGGTGCCATTCTTCGGGGAGCCTTTGAGGACGATCAGAAATCGGGCAACGTGAGCGGAGGAGCGAACTCCATCAATCATGCGAGGGCGCAAACAAGCCCGATCAGGGCAGAGACACCTGGTGCCGTCATTGCCGGCCTTGATCCGACGATCGAGGTTGTTCTCACACGGTCGCGAGAGCGAGGTTTTCCGGGTCCCCGCCGCACACCCGGAACGACCTCGGACGGCCCCTTCCGTCTTGGCCGAACCAGTAGGCTCGGCGATCCCCGCTCTCGCTTCCGGTATTGCCATCGGCCACAGCCGCTCAACTCGCCTGACCACGATCGTTGCCATGTTGGTGACAGAAGGAGCGATCGCTTCTTTGGCGCGTCGCGGCGACACCCGTGGTCCGGCCGGCCTGTGCTCGGCGGACACGCAGAAGACGGTCCTGAAGCGGGACACTGGCTGCGAATCAGAGGGTGAGAGGGCAGCAGCGGTCAGGTAGAGCGGCGGCGCCGCAAGGTCGGCATGGCGCAGCGACGCACCCGTTAACTGTCGCAACCGGTGGGCATGGACCGGCGCCACCGTGGCGCTGAACTGCGGCAGTCGGAGAGCACCGGAAACTGCGCGGCGCCGCGTTTGAGAGGCAGTCCCGGGCTGGGCAGACCCCGGCCCACCCGCTATAGAGCGAGCCTATGAGACGTCGTCATCTCCTCGCCGGCCTCGGCGCCGGCTCCGCTGCCATGCTGCTGCCCGCGGCACTCCTCGCCCAGTCCTTCTCGGGCGACGAAGCGCGGGATCTCGCGCGCATCTCGAACTACCTCAACGGCACCAGCACGCTCACGGGCGAGTTCGTGCAGGTGGGCCCGGACGGCGATGTGAGCACCGGGCAGTTCTACCTGCGCCGCCCCGGCCGCATGCGGTTCGAATACGACCTGCCGAACCCCGCGCTGGTGATCGCGGACGGCACCTGGGTCGGGGTCTACGACCGCGCGTCGGAGACGCTGGACCGCTATCCCCTCGGCCAGACGCCGCTCGCGCTCCTGCTCGACGAACGGGTCGATCTGCGCAGCGCAGGTGCCGTGACGCGGATCGAGCGCGGCAATGGGCAGATCCGCGTGACCGCGATCGATCCCAAGGAGCCGGATCAGGGCTCCATCACCATGGTCTTCTCGGACCAGCCGCTGGAGCTTCGCCAGTGGGTCGTGCTCGATGCACAGGGGCTGACGACGACGGTCGCGCTGTCGGAGACGCGGGCCAACATCAAGCTCGACCCCGAGCTCTTCTTCATCAGCGACCCCAGCCGGGGCTGATTGCGCGCTGGCGCGGCCAGACGCGGTCTGAAGGAGCCGCGCGCCTCAGCCAATCTCGAAGGCCACGACCACCGGGACATGGTCTGACGGCTTTTCCTTGCCGCGCCATGACTTTAGCGCGCGGCTCGATCCGGCCACCGCCTTCACGCCCCGCGCCCAGACATGGTCGAGCCGCCGGCCACGGTCGGATAGCGCCCAGTCCTTGGCACGGTAGGACCACCAGGAATAGAGCTTCGCGGGCTCGGGAATGTCCCGGCGCACCACGTCCTCCCAGCCGCCCGCCGCCCGCGCCACCTCGAACGCCTCGCACTCGACGGGCGTGTGACTCACCACCTTGAGCATCTGCTTGTGCGACCAGACATCGTTCTCGAGCGGCGCGATGTTGAGGTCGCCGACCGCGATGGCAGCGGGTCCGGCCTCCCCCTGCCAGTCCGCCATCTCGGCCACGAAATCGAGCTTGTGCGCGAATTTCGGGTTCTTGGTGCGGTTCGGCTCATCGCCGCCGGCGGGCACATAGAGGTTGTGCAGGACCGTCCCATCGGCGAGCCGCGCCGCCACGTGCCGGGCATCGCCCTTGCCGCAGAAATCCGCCTGGCCCGCATCCTCGATCGGCACGCGGGAGAGAATGCCGACGCCGTTGTAGCCCTTCTCTCCGCGCGCCACGAGATGAGGGTAGCCGAGGGCTGCGAACTGCTCGCGCGGGAATTTGTCGACCGGTGTCTTCGTCTCCTGCAGGCAGAGGATGTCCGGCTTCTCGGTCGCGAGGAAATCGGCCACCAGCCCCTCCCTCAACCGCACCGAGTTGATGTTCCAGGTCGCGACGGTCAGCGGCATCGGGGGATCCTCCGGCAGAGACTGGACAGCCTCCCTATCCCGGGCTCGCCAGGCGAACAAGCATTCCGCAAGCTGGAAAAGGAAGCGCCCGGTACCTGGGGGAAAGTACCGGGCGCCGACCCTTTCAGGGCCTGAATGGAACGGGTAGAGGGGGCTCCCGTTCCGGGGCAGCCGGGTTGAGGGGGGATCCGCTGCCTGATCTCAAGATAAAGCTTCTACGCCTACGCTTTCAAGAGCCAGTGCTTACAACCCTAGCCTGTATCCGCCCGCATCTGTGAGCAGGATGCGCGCCTGGCTCGGATCGGGCTCGATCTTTTGACGCAAGCGATAGACATGCGTCTCCAGCGTATGCGTTGTGACGCCCGCGTTATATCCCCAAACCTCACGCAACAACGTGTCGCGATCGATGGTCCGTCCCCCGGCGCGATACAGGAATTTCAGTATGTTGGTCTCTTTCTCCGTGAGCCTGATCTTGCGCTCGGCCTCATCGACCAGAAGCTTGGCCCCGGGACGGAAGGTGTAGGGGCCGAGCGGGAAGACCGCATCCTCCTACTGTGCGTGCTGGCGGAGCTGCGCGCGGATTCGCGCCAGCAGGACGGGAAACTTGAAGGGCTTCGTGACGTAGTCATTTGCACCCGAATCAAGGCCGAGAATCTGGTCCGCATCCGAGCTTTGCCCCGTCAGCATCAGGATCGGGCATTTGACGCCCTGACGACGCATCAGCCGGCAAACCTCGCGTCCATCCATATCGGGCAGGCCGACATCGAGGATGACGATGTCATGCAGCTCACCCTTGGCACGCTCGATCCCACTCGCGCCGTCCTCGGCCTCGTAGACATCGAACTCGTCGATCAGCATCAGCTGTTCGGCAAGCGCCTCGCGCAGGTCCCCATCGTCATCGACGAGCAGGATTTTCCGGGCAACGGACATGGCATTTCTCCCTTGTCTCTGCGCCGCGGAACCGATGCCGGCCCGCGGGTCGCCGTGTTCAGTGCGGCCCAGATGGGGCTGCCGCGAGCGTAAAGCTGCCAGCATGTCAATTTATCACTGCGTTGTGTGAGGTCGCGCGCGGATGTTTCAGTGCTCACGGGTTCGGGAGCTTTGCGTTAGCTCGGGTGTTGCGCTTAAGGACGTGCACCGCACGGCGGGGCGGGATAGGAAGCGAGCCATGACCGAGGCCACCATCCGACTGACCGAGGAGGAGCGCGTCGCTCGCGCTAGGGCGGATCTCCGCATGGGCGCGCCGATTGCTGTGGTGGGCGAGGATGGCGGCGCCCTCGTGATAGCAGCCGAGACGCTCGACCCGACGCGTCTCGAGGCCTTCCGTGCCCTCGTGCGGCCGGGCGCGCTCTGCCCCGAGGCGGGCGCGCTCGATCTCGCCGTCACCCATCGTCGGGCCGAGACGCTGCGCGCCCGTGCCTATGACGGCACGCTCGCGCGCATCCAGCTGCCGGCGGATGCGACCGCGGCATGGGTGCATGCGACGGCCGATCCCAGCGCCGACATGGCGACACCGCTGAAGGGTCCCTATTCGACGCGGCGGGACGGGAGTGCTGCACTCCACGCTCTTGCACTCACGCTAACAAAGCAGGCCCGCCTGCTGCCTGCCGCGGTGCTCGCGAGCTGGGCGGACATCGCGACGGTCAGGCGCTTCGCGGCTGCCTCGGAGCTGACGCTGCTCGATACCCGGATCGTGGATCGCGCGGCTGATGCCATGACGCGCATGACCCGTATCTCGGGCGCGCGCGTCCCGCTCCGTCTCGCCGAGCATGGGCGCGTCCACGTGTTCCGGCCGGCCGATGGCGGGGAAGAGCATTATGCGGTCGAGATCGGGACACCGTCGAGGAGCACCCCGGTCCTCTCGCGCCTGCACTCAGCCTGCTTCACCGGGGACGTCATCGGCTCGCTCAAATGCGACTGCGGCCCGCAACTCGCCGCGGCCCTCGGCCAGATCGCGGAGGCGGGCGCCGGCGTGCTCCTCTACTTGAACCAGGAGGGGCGCGGCATCGGTCTTGCGAACAAGATGCGGGCCTATGCGCTTCAGGATCAGGGCTTCGACACGGTGGAGGCGAACCACCGGCTCGGCTTCGAGGATGATGAGCGGGACTTCCGCCTAGGCGCCGAGATGCTGAAGGCGATGGGCTTCGCCTCCGTGCGGCTGATGACGAACAATCCTGGCAAGCTCGAGATGATGCAGGCGTCGGGCGTGGCCGTGGCCGAGCGTGTGCCGCTGAAGGTCGGCGAGAACCCGCTCAATGCGCGCTACCTCGCCACGAAGGCTGCGAAATCCGGGCACATGCTCTAGGCGCGGCGCGAGCGGCGATGGCGGGCAAGGCCACCCCCTCCCTCCACCCACCCGCCCGCGGTTCGGGGGTGGCCTTGCCCGGTGGCCGGGTGCGGGATACGAGCGATCTATGGGTTGGACCGTGGGGCGCGCTCTACCGCGGTCGCAGGCTCCCCTGCAGCATCGGGCGTGGTGGGATCGTGCCGGCCGACGCGAAGCGCGAGGGCGATGGCGCGACACCGGCAGGCGTCTGGCGGCTCACCGCGCTCTATGTCCGGCCGGACCGCTGCTGGGCCCCGCGAACATGCCTGCCAATCCGTTTTCTTGGCCCCCAAACCGGCTGGGCGGAGGATCCGGAGGATCCGGCATATAATCGCCCGATCTGCCACCCTCATCCCTTCCCGGCAGACCGGATGCGCCGGAGCGACGGGCTCTACGATCTATGCGCCGTCACCGATCACAACAGCGACCCGGCCGTCCCCGGCTTGGGCTCCGCCATTTTCGTCCATGCCTGGCGGCGACCGAGGCATCCGACCGCGGGATGCGTGGCGTTTCGCCCGGATCACCTGACCTGGATCCTGGAGAACTGGACACGCGGATCGCGCCTGATCATCCGCGCCTGAAGCACGCATCACGGTTCCGAAGGTCAGACCGGGTGAGGGATGGCGACGCCACCGCCGGAGGCGGCGCCCGTAGACATCCTCGACGTGGATTGACCTTCGATCATGCTTGGAGAGGCGCCCCCGCGGCGCATCCCCAGCCCGTCCCGCCGGACAGGTCGCAACAGCGCCAACCGCGCCGGTCTGCCCGCAAGCTCGCCGCAGCAGAGACCCCGAAGAAACCGATCCCGGCGACCAGCCGGGATTCCGCTTCGCCCGATGGCTCAGGCGGCGACGGGATAGCCCTGTGCTGCCAATGCGCCCGTCAGCGTGCTGCTCCGTGGCCCCATGCGGGCGATGATATGGGCTGCGGCGGCATTACCCATATGCGCCGCCCGCTCATCGTCGAGCCCGCGCACAAGACCCGCCAGGAACCCGGCGGCGAAGAGGTCGCCCGCGCCCGTCGCATCGACGATGTCCACGCCCTGGGGTGCCGCATAAGCACGCGCTTCCCCCCGCCGCACAACCGCGCCCTCCTCCGAGAGGGTGATGGCAGCGCAACCGACCCGGCGCGACATCGCCTCCTCCGCGATCCCCAGATCATCCGTGCCGACAAGCGCCAGCGCCTCCGCCTTGTTGGCGAAGAGCAGATCCACATGCGCGTCGATGAGGCGGTTCATGTCGTCCCGGTGCCGAGCGATGCAGAATGGGTCCGAGCAGGTAAAGGCGATCCGCCCACCGCCACGCTTCACCGCCGCGATGGCCTTCGCGTAAGCCTCCTTCGAATCGTCCGTGTCGAAGAGATAGCCTTCGAGATAGAGCCAGTCGGCCCGCTCCATCAGCGCCTCGTCGATATCGGCGGCATCCATGGTGATTGAGGCGCCGAGATAGGTGTTCATCGACCGCTCACCGTCCGGCGTCACGCAGATCAGGCACCGCCCCGTCGGATCCCCGCTCGCAGCGCTGGGATCGGTCACGATCGGTCCGCCGTAATGCACGCCCACCGCCCGGATATCATGCGCGAAGATCGTCCCGAGCTGGTCGTCCCGCACCTTGCCCACATAGGCAGAGCGGAGCCCGAGCTGCGCCGCGCCGACGAGCGTGTTCGCCCCCGAGCCGCCCGATACTTCCTGCGACGGCGGCATCGCGGCGTAGAGCGCCTCGGCCCGTTCGGTATCGATCAGCTGCATCACGCCCTTCTCGACCCCCTGTGCGCCGAGAAAGGCGTCGTCGACGCGGGCGAGCACGTCCACGAGGGCGTTGCCGATGCCCACGATGTCGAAGCGATCGGTCATGATGTCATTCCTTCACTGCTGTCTTGGCTGCGCGCCCCGGCGCCCTCTTGGCTCGCGCAGTCTTGCCTTTCGGTTTCCTCGGCGCCGCAGCAGCAGCGCCATCCGCCAGCACGGGCGGTGTCACGGGTGGCGTCTCTGGCGCGGTCGGCGCCGGAAAGCCCGTCTTCTCGTCATAGAGGCAGATGTCCGAGATCACGCAGGCGGGGCAGTTGGGCTTGCGCGCGATGCAGGTATAGCGGCCGTGCAGGATCATCCAGTGATGGGCGTGGAGCGCGTACTCAGCCGGTATCTGATCCTCGATGGCGCGCTCGACCGCGACCACGTCCTTGCCCGGCGCGATGCCCGTGCGGTTGCAGACGCGGAAGACATGCGTGTCCACCGCCTGCGCCGGATGGCGCCACCACATGTTCAATACCACGTTCGCCGTCTTCCGCCCGACCCCCGGCAGTGCCGAGAGCGCCGCGCGGGAGGAAGGCACCACCCCGCCATGCTCCTCGATCAGGATGCGGGAGAGCTTGATCACGTTCTTTGCCTTGTTCCGGAAGAGCCCGATGGTGCGGATATGCTCGATCAGCTGCTCCTCCCCGAGCGCCAGCATCTTTTCGGGCGTGTCGGCGATCTTGAAGAGCTCCCGCGTCGCGCGGTTGACGCCCTTGTCGGTCGCCTGCGCAGAAAGCGCGACGGCGACCACCAGCGTGTAGGCGTTGGTGTGATCGAGTTCGCCCTTCGGCTCCGGACGCTCCTCGGCGAGCCGTCGAAAGCACTCATGGATGGCATGATAGGGAAGCTGCGGCGTCATCCCGGGCGGGATGCCAGCCGCTCCGGCCCGGTGCAACCCATTCTCTCGCTGGATGGTCCGCCTTCGGCCAGTTCGCCTCGATTTGACGCGCCCAGACCAACCGATCCAACCAGCGGCAAGCATCGAAGAACATGCTGGCGATCCAAAATCGCGGCGGATCTGTCGCGCTGCGCGTCGCGACCGTGTCCACAGCGCACCCTTCCGCCGCCATGGGCCCGATCGCCCAGAACGATTCCGGGAAGCCCAAAGCGAGCGCTGCGCATGAGGCACCCTCTTGGAAATGTGAGGAGCGCAGCCCCGGGTTTTGCCCCTTCTCGTTTCGGCCGATTGACAAACCCGAGTAAATCACTCAACCATTCTGCCATCGCCCAGCAACGCCAGTCCGGCCAGCCAGGATGCGATCAGTCTTACCGGGATGGAGACAGGCATGCAGACCCAGGAAAGCTTCAGACACAGCAACGACGCCGACAACGGCCAGACCGTGCTGGACGCACGCGCGCTGCTCGACGGACGTCGCCACGCGTTCCTGCGACTTGACGAACAGACCTACCGGCTGAGCCTCACGCGGCAGAACAAGCTGATCCTGACGAAATGAACGTGCCCGCCCCCATCGGGGCCATGCCGGTCGGAACGCTAGGCACGCTCAGCCGGCTCGAGACGGCGGCGGTACGTGCCCTGCGCCTCTGGTTCTCGGGACCGGAGGCACAATCGCTCCTGTCGGATGTCTTCGAGCGGAACTTCGGCCCCCAGGGCGGGCCGCGATACCTTGGGGCGTTCGAGCACTTTCTGACCGACCTCCTGAATGGCAGCACGCGGCCGATCATGCGGCACAGCCTGACCTGCCATAGTCTGGGTGCGGACGAGCGGGCTTATGGCGGCCTGCTGGCGGCGGCGGCAGATGGGCGTCGGGAAGACGCGCTCGTCTGTGCCCTCGCCTTCGCCCGACCCGACCAAGCCCTAGCGCTCGTCGCAGCGGCGGAAGGCATAGGCCCGGTTCTCGAGCGGCTGTCGGAGCCCTTGGAGATCGCCTTTGCCATAGACGAGGATCCGGCACCCACGACCGCGACCCACATCCCGGCGGCGGGTGAGAGGCGCCTGCACTGAGAAACCTGCGAGCGGACACTGCGCGCAGGATCCGGGTCGCAGGTGGAGACAAGATCGGCGACAAGGGAGCTGTCCGAGAAGGAGAGCCCCGATGACCGTCCAGACCGCCGCGACCGCCGCCCCCGATCCCAAAGACGCAGCCACGACGCCGGACAGCGCGCAATACGCCCTGATGGCGGCGGCGCTGGATTACATCGAGGCGCATCGCGATCAGCATCCTGGGCTCGAGGAAGTCGCGGAGGCCGTGGGCCTTAGCCCGGCGCATTTCCAGCGCTCGTTCTCCGCCTGGGTCGGCGTGAGCCCGAAGCGCTACCTGCAATACCTCACGCTCGACCATTCGCGGCGATTGCTGGCGGAGCGCTTCACGGTGCTGGACACGGCACTCGAAGTCGGCCTCTCCGGTCCATCGCGCCTCCATGACCTTTTCATGAGGTGGGAGGCGATGACCCCCGGCGAGTACGCGGCCGGCGGCGCGGGGCTTGAGATCGCCTGGGACTGGATCGCGACACCCTTTGGCGAAGCGCTGCTGATGGCGACGCCGCGCGGTATCTGTGGTCTCGCCTTCGCGGAGGAGATGGGACGGCATGCAGCGATGGCAGATATGCGCGCCCGCTGGCCCGAGGCCCAATTCCGGCAGGATCCGGCCGCCATTGCCCCGCATGCAGAGGCGATCGCAGCACAACTCGCGGGCCGGACGGGGGAGCCGGTGAGGCTCGGGCTTCATGGCACACCCTTCCAGATCAAGGTCTGGGAGGCGCTGCTGGCCATCCCCTCGGGCCAAGTCACGACCTATTCGGAGATTGCGCGCGCGATCGGCAGCCCGCGCGCCGTGCGTGCCGTAGGCTCCGCGGTCGGGCGCAACCCGGTGTCCTGGCTCATCCCCTGCCACCGCGCCTTGCGCCGGGACGGCGCGCTCGGTGGCTATCACTGGGGGCTGCCGGTCAAGCGTGCGTTGCTGGCCTGGGAGAGCGCGCGGGCGGAAGTCTAGGCTCCGGTGCAGTTGACGCCCGCCGGTTGACAGGCCGGGCGGCCACCACGGATGGTCCGCACTCAAGCGGGCTCCGGGGATCGAAGGCGATGGGCGAGAACGGCGACGGCGGTGCGTCCACGACCTTCCGGATCGCCCTTGGCCTCGCCGCGCTCAACGCCGAAGCCATCGGCTGGCTGCTCCTCGTCTTCATCATGGCCGACGGGGTGCTGGTCGCTCTTCTGGGCGTATCGACCCGCTGGCTCATGCACTTTGTCTTCGATGCGCTCATCGTGCATGTGGGGCTCCGCAGCATGCTGAGCGATGGGCGCGTCGTGGGAACCGACGCGCTTGTGGACCCCCGCGGACGCGCACCATGGCTCTTCGTCTTCCGCGCGACGCTGATGATGATGCCAGGCATCCTCGCGCTGCTGATGGTCGGCGGGCTCCTGATGCCCGCCTTCGGCATCGGCGCGGCTCTCGGGGGCGGCGTGATCGTGGGGCTCGGCGCCTATGCGGTCACCTTCGCGCTCTTCGGCACGATGCTGGCGGACCTTGCCAATGGCGGCAGCGGCAACCCCGAAGCGGCGTTCGAGCGCGGGCGGGAAGGCTTCAAACCCGTTCTAGCGCTGATGCTGGCGGGGCCTGTGGTGGCGGAGTTCTGCCTCTTCGCGGTCTCTCGCCTCGTCGGCGCGCTCGACCTGCCGGATCGGGCTTTAGCCGAGGGGCAGGACCATCTCAGCATCCCGGGCCTTCTCATGGACACCGCGTTCCTGCTGGCCGGCGTCTTCGTGAGTCTCCTAGCGGCCGTGGTGATCGGCCGCGCCTGGCTCAAGCACTACTGATCCGCGGCGCGACGGCGGAGAGCCCAGGCGGCGGTGAGGGCGAGAAAGAGGGCGAGGAGCCAGATCACCCGCGCCTCGTATCGCCCCTGCACCTGAGAGAAGGCCCCCATAACGCCGGCATTCAGCACGACGCCCGCGATCAGGGCGAGCCCGAAGGCCGCCATCTCCCGCGCTGGCGGCAGAGACGACGCCACCCCCATCGGCGGGCCGTGCGGCCGCGTTGCCAGCCATCCGACCGCAAGCACGGCAAGAACGGCGGCCGGCAGGGCGAGGGCCGCGAAGACCGCGCCCAGCGTCGCCATAGGAAAGGCACGCTCGTAATGCGTGCTCGCCAGAAAGGGCTCGAGGTCCCTTGGCGGCAGCGAGCCTTCGAGCTGCCCCGACGCCTGCGGGTTCATGGCGAGGAACTTAATGTCGACCGTGATAAGCTGCAGCAACGAGTTCGCCGTCATGTCGTAAATCTGACCCACCGGATCATGCGCGAGCACGCTGAAGAGCAGCGACCATTGCTGCTCCGACATCTGGCGCTTGGTGGCGCGGTCGCGATCGGCGTAGACGCCCTCGAAACTGTCCGGCGCCCAGAGCCACTGATCCACATAACCGGGACGCTGACCGCGATAGGTGCAGTAGACGAAGCCGTTGTCGGGACAGGTCTCGGCCAGATATCGCCGCCCGGGCTCCTCCAGCAGGACGGCCGCGGCGACCATCGGAAGGGGCAGGGGTTTGTATCCGTAGACCGTCTTCACCGCCTGCTGGAACGCGACGATGCTGGCGATGCCGATCATGATCGCACCGCCCGCGGAAAGGAGGCCCGGCAGCCAGGGTTGCCGCAGCACGAAGCGGGCAAGGAGCGCGAGCGGCACGAGAAGGCCGAGGGCGACGGCCAGATGGCTGTTGTGAACCAGCACGGCCGAGACCAGCAGGACGAACCAAAACAGGCGGTCGAGGGTCGTGAGGCGACCGGCGAAGATGAAGGGCACCACGACCGCGAGAATGCCGAGCCCCGCAAGGATGTCTGGCAGGAGCAGGACCGTCATGATGCCAAGCGGCGTTACGAAGCCGAGCGGCACGAGCAACGCGGCCGGCATCAGCAAGCGCTCCCGGAAGACAGCGCGGAGAAGGAAGAAGCCGCTCACCAGCACCAGCGCGACCTGCACATAGGCGGCCAGGAAGAGATTGTGCATCCAGCCAGCGATGGCGAGAAAGATCCCGTAATAGGGTGAGCGCGCCATCGTGACTTCGTAGTCATCATCGGCGCCGAGGCCGGTGGACCCCCCCTCGGAATATGGCTCGGCAGGCGACTGCGACTGAGCGCCAGGCGCAGCGCCGGTCTCTGACGCCGGCTCGCTTTCTGTGGGCACATCCACGCCCGCATCGGCGATCCGGTAGGCTTCGACATAGGGCGTCTCGATGCCAAGCACCGCCAACGCCGAGCCGCCGCCGAAGAGGTAGATCGGCGAGTCGTAGAAATAGATCGGAGAGCGGCCCAGAATCATGGGCCAGATGAGGCTCAGCACCAGGGCCGCGATGACCGCCAGCCAGGCGACAATGCGCACCGCCAATCCCCCCATGGCATCCCGAAAGCCGCAGGCCAATCTGAGACCGGTCGGACGCTACCCAAGCCCGTCAGGCTCCGCAACAGCGCGGGTGATCGGTAAGGATACGCGAAACCTAGTGCCGGAAGTGCCGACGGTTGGTGAAGAGCATGGCGAGGCCGCGGGCATTGGCGGCCTCGATGACCTCTGCATCGCGCATCGACCCGCCGGGCTGGATGACCGCGGTCGCCCTCGCCTCGGCCGCGGCGATCAGACCGTCGGCGAAGGGGAAGAAGGCATCCGAGGCGACGACGGCTCCTTCCGTCGTAGGCCGCTCGAGTCCGATGGCCTCCGCCATCTCCGCCGATTTGCGGGCTGCGATGCGCGTGCTGTCGACCCGGCTCATCTGCCCCGCGCCGATGCCGACCGTCGCGCCGTCGCGGACATAGACGATGGCGTTGGATTTCACATGCCGCGCGACACGCCAGGCGAAGAGCAGATCGGCGCGTTCTGCGGCTGACGGCTCTCGGGCCGTGACGCAGCGCAGGCCGTCGCCGACCGTTCCCAGCGTATCGGCGTCCTGCACCAGCAGACCGCCCGCAACCTGTCGGAGATCGAGTCGTCGCGCTGTGGCGTCCGGCAGGCCGTCCGTGAGGAGAAGGCGGATATTAGGCTTCTCCGCAAAGATCGTGCGGGCCGCAGCGTCGGCACCCGGTGCGATCACCACTTCGGTGAAGATGCGGGTGATCGCCTCGGCTGCCGCCGCATCCAGCGGGCGGTTGAGCGCGATCACGCCCCCGAAGGCCGAGACCCGGTCGCAGTCATAGGCGCGGTCGTAGGCCTCGGCGACCGTTGCGCCACGCGCCACGCCGCAGGGGTTCGCGTGCTTGATGATCGCGCAGGCCGGCCCCGCTTCTGCGTCGAGATCCGCGACCAGCTCGTAAGCTGCGTCCGTGTCGTTGATGTTGTTGAAACTCAGCTCCTTGCCCTGCACCTGCACCGCCGTCGCCACCCCCGGCCGCGCGGTGTGGTCGGAGTAGAAAGCCGCGCACTGATGCGGGTTTTCCCCGTATCGCAACGGTTGCAGGAGCTGGCCTGCGACCACGCGCCTGCGCGGCGCCGTCTCCCCGATCGTGTCCGCGAACCAGGTGCTGACGGCTGCGTCATAGGCGGCAGTGCGTGCATAGGCGATAGCGGCGAGACGGGTCCGCGTCGCAGCCGTCGTGCCGCCCAGCGCATCGATCTCATCGGCCACGGTCTCGTAGTCCTGCGTATCCGTGACCACGGTGACCGAGGCATGGTTCTTGGCGGCGGCCCGCAGCATCGCAGGGCCACCGATATCGATGTTCTCGACCGCTTCCTGAAAACCAGCACCCCGCGCCACGGTTGCCTCGAATGGGTAGAGGTTCACGACCACGAGGTCGATGGCGCCGATGCCGTGATCCGCGAGCGCCGCGACGTGATCCGCCTTCGCCCGATCGGCCAGGATCGCACCGTGAACCATGGGGTGCAGCGTCTTCACCCGGCCGTCCATCATCTCCGGGAACTGCG
Source organism: Pseudomonadota bacterium (assembly GCA_039815685.1). Classification (GTDB taxonomy): domain Bacteria; phylum Pseudomonadota; class Alphaproteobacteria; order Rhodobacterales; family Rhodobacteraceae; genus Thermohalobaculum. Next base: position 189,550 of record JBCBYV010000004.1, read on the forward strand.
TGACTTCCGATACGTCGCGCACGCCGAGGCCCGCATCGCGGAGGAGCTTCGCCGTACCGCCGGTGGAGACGATCTCTACCCCGGCGGCGGCGAGCCGAGCGGCGAAAGCCTCGATCCCGGTCTTGTCGGAGACGGAGATGATCGCGCGGCGGACCGGCACCACGGCCCCGCCCTCTCCCACACTGCGCCCAGCGCCCGCAGCCGTGTCGACCAAGCCTACTCTCCCCAAACGACGACCGGGCCCAGTCCCGGCAACGCATCCATTGTTATTGTCACGGCAGGGGCGGGCCCGGAAGGGGGCGATTGTGAGCTGGGACGCTGTGACAGCCGGGAATCGGGCGGCGTCAGGCCGTGAGCTCGAGGCAGGCGGCAAAGAAGCCGTCGAGGGCCCCGACCTCCGGCAGCATGGAGGGAAGGGTGCGCAACGTCCCCTCCGCCGTCACGACACCGGGCGGCAGCCTTGGATCCTCACCGTCCATCGCGCTCAGGCGCACGCCGGGCATCGCCTCCAGAAAGGACGCGATCTGATCCTCGCCCTCGGCGCGGAGGAGCGAGCAGGTCGCGTAGACCAGCCGCCCACCGGGCGCGAGCCACCCCCAGGCGCGGGCGAGAAGGCTGGCCTGCAATTCGAGGAGCGGTGGGATGTCGTCGGGGGCGAGCCGCCAGACGAGGTCCCCGTGCCGCCGCGCCGTGCCAGTGGCACTGCATGGCGCATCGAGCAGGATCGCGTCGAAAGGCGCCTCAGGCTGCCAGTCGCGCGCATCGGCCGCGACGACCTCTGCCACAAGGCCCGTACGCTCGAGATTGTGGGAGAGGGTTTTCAGCCGTGCCTCGTTCACGTCGAGCGCCGTGACCTCCGCCCCCATCGCCGCGAGCTGCATGGTCTTGCCGCCGGGCGCCGCACAGAGGTCGAGCACGCGCTTGCCCTCGATCGCGCCCGGCTCGCCCTCGAGCAGCAGCGCGGGCAGGGCGGCGGCGGCGTCCTGCACCCACCAGGCCCCTGCCTCAAAGCCCGGCAGCGCCGAGATCTGCGGCCGGCCGTCGAGGCGCAGCGTGCCGCTCGGCAGGAGCGTGCCGCCGGTCTCCGCCGCCAAAGGTCCCGCGTCGGCGGGGTTCTTCAGCGAAAGGTCATGGGACGGCGGCGGGGCGCGGTGGGCGCGCATGATACGATTAGCCTCTTCGCGCCCCCAATCCGCCGCGAGCGCTTGGGCCAGCCAGTCCGGCGTATTGATCGCGGGCGGGCGCTTCGGCTCCGGCGCCCCCGAGAGCTTCCGGCCGACCGCGTTGATCAGACCCGCCATGCGCAGCGTCGCCTTCTCGGACCGTGCGAGCTTGACCGCCCCATCCACCGCCGCATGCGCAGGGCGGCCGGCATGCAGGATCTCGGCAGCCATCAGGCGCAAGAGATGGATGGCGGGTGGCCCAGGCACACGGTCGACGAAGCGCGCCAGCACCGCATCGATCTCCCCCAGCCGGCGGAGCGTGAGGTCAGCCAGCGACATCGCCTCCGCTCGCTCGGGTGGGGAGAGATGCCCAAGCCGCGCCTCACCGAGGATACGGCGATGATCGAGCACGCCGGCGATCAGCCCCGCCGCGGCGCCGCGGGCGGTATCGACCCCCGCCTCCTCAGGGCTCAGTCGGCCGCCCGCATCCACCGGGCGGCGCGCGCTGGTGCGGGCACGGGCATGCCGCGGACCCCTCCGTGTCTCGCCCATACTCAGGACCAGGGGCCGGAGCGCGGCTCGCGGCGCGGGCGCGTGCTCGGCAGGCCCCAGGACCGCTCCCGCACGCTCGCCTGCGGCAGGGGGCTCGGCCGCGCCGCCGGGCGCGGGCTGCGGGCGCCGCCCCCGACGCCCATATCGCGCGCCTGCGCCTCGAGTGCCGCGATGCGGTTGGCCGGGTTGGGATGCGTCGAGAACAGGCTGTCGATGCCGCGCCGTGTCAGCGGGTTGACGATGAACATGTGTGCCGTCGCGGGGTTCCGCTCGGCACTCGCCATCTCGCTCCGCCGCCCGCCCGCGATCTTGGCGAGCGCGGAGGCGAGCCAGATCGGATTGCCGCAGATCTCACCGCCCGCCTTGTCGGCCGCATACTCCCGCGTGCGGCTGATCAGCGACTGAATGAGGAACGCCGCAAAGGGCGCCGCGATGGCCGCCAGCAGGACGCCGACGATCCCCAGCGGATTGCGGTTCCCCCCCTGCGCGCCGCCGAAGAAGAACGCGAAATTCGCGAGCATCGAGATGGCGCCGCCCACCGTCGCCGCGACCGTCATGATCAGCGTGTCGCGGTTCCGGATATGCGCGAGTTCATGCGCCATCACGCCCGCGAGTTCCTCGCGCGTCAGCGTCTGCAGAATACCCGTCGTCGCCGCCACGGCCGCGTTCTCGGGGCTGCGCCCGGTCGCAAAGGCGTTCGGCTGCGAATCCTCGATGATGTAGACCGCCGGCATCGGCAGGTTGGCGTTCCTCGACAACTCCTCGACCATGCCGAAGAGCTCGGGCGCTGTCTGACGGCTGACGGGCCGCGCGTTGTGCATGCGCAGCAGCATCTTGTCCGAATTCCAGAACGCGAAGGCGTTCATGCCCACCGCCACGACGAAGGCGATCATCGCGCCCCCGGCCCCGCCGATCATGTAGCCCACGCCGAGGAAGAGCGCCGTGAGCGCGGCGAGCAGGAGCGCTGTCTTCATGTAGTTCATGCGCTTACTCCTCTTTGCCCAGCCGCAGCGTGACGAACGGCGCGCTTGTATGTCCGGCGCGCCCGCCCCTACATCTGCGACATATGCTTGTGGAGGGATATATGTCCGAGGCGAACGCCCCAGAAGAGCCCAGCGTTGCAGAAGCGACGTCACTGGCAGAGGCAGCGCGAGAAGAGCGCGTGAAGGCTGCGGCGGCGCGCGCGCTGGCCGAGGCGGATGCAAGACGCAGGCACGCCGTACCGCTGGACCTGCCCAAGGAGGAAGGCGGTCGCGATGGGCCCGAGCCCGTGCGCTTTGGCGATTGGGAGAAGAAGGGCATCGCGACGGATTTCTGACGCTTGCCTGTGTCAGAGGAGCGGCGGTTGCCCTGCGGCCCCCGCAGCAGCCTCCATCGCCGGGATCGTGGCATAGGCGTCCTCGCGCAGAAAGACGACATCCTCGAGCATCAAGGCGGCCCGCGCTTCGGCCAGGTTTTCCTCCGCCAGCGCGGCTTTCAAGGCGTCGCGAAGGATGGCGACACCCGCATCGTCCCGCATCGCCGCCGTGACGAAGGGCAGCGCCGGGGCGGCGAGCGACCAGGCGATGCGGCGCAGCCCGGCGACGGCATCGGGCGCCGCGCGCCCTGCCAGCGCCCAGGTCACACAGTCGATGGCAGCGATGTCCGCGGCCCCGCCCGCGACGGCGTCGGCCGAGGCGAGATGGGCCCCCGTCTCGATGCCACAGCCGAGTAAGGGCGCGCCCCGGGCGAGTGGGGCGACTGCTGCGCGGAGGGCGTTGTGCCCGGACTGGCTGTCGCGCGCGTTCACCGCGGGCCGGTATCCCTTGCAGTCGGACAAGCCCCTCGCCGTGTCGTCGGCACGGACGACGATGGCAGAGCGGTATCGTGGACCCTCGCATCCCGGCGCAGAATAGACCGGCGTCGCGACGAGCCGCACGTGATCGCGCAGCCTGTTCCAGTAGGGATAGCCGCAGGTCTGCGCGAAGAGGAGCGCGGGGTCCCGCCAGACATCGTAAGGATCGACCCCGCGCGTCAGGCTCTCCGGCGCTGCCTGCCCACGCGCTCGCAATGCTGCCGCGATGCCGGTCCACAGTGCGTCGGTCGCCTGGCGGAGCGCCGGAAGATCGTACATTTGAAGCGCTGCGATCCCCGACATGGCTCTCCCCCTAACACAACGCCTCGGGCAGTGTGCCCTGGCGAGCGGTGAGCTACCATCCCGCCCCCGATTGGCGCGAACGGCAGAATCATGGCGATGGATGGCGAGCAGGGAAAAGCGGCGGGCGCACCGTCCGGCATGCTGAGCTGGCTATACGACACGCCGGCCGTGCTCTTGACGCTGACGGCGCTCTTCTGGGCGGGTAATGCCATCGCCGGACAGCTCGCGAAGGACGAGGTCCAGCCCTTCATGCTGGTCCTGCTGCGCTGGATAGGGGTCACGCTGGTGCTCTGGCCGCTCTATGGCCACGAGGTCCGCGCCCATTGGGCAACGATCCGCCCGGCGCTCCTCCGCGTCGCGGTGATGGCGACGGCGGGCTTCACCTGCTTCAACGCGCTCTTCTATGCGGCCTCCCACAGCACGACGGGCATCAGTATCGGCATTCTGCAGGGCTCGATGCCGATGTTCGTGCTGGCGGGCGCCTTCCTGGTCCACGGCACGCGTGTCGGCCCGCTTCAGGCAGTGGGCGTCCTGATCACCCTGATCGGCGTCGTTCTGGTGGCGACCGAGGGGGCGCCGGCGCTCATCATGGAGCAGGGGGTGAACCCGGGCGACGCGCTGATGCTCGTCGCCTGTGTCCTTTATTCGGGCTACACAGTAGCGCTCCGCAGCCGGCCCGACATTCCCGGGCGCGCGTTCTTCACCCTGATGTGCCCCATCGCCGCGATCACCGCCGTGCCGTTTGCCATCGGGGAGGCGGTGATTTCGGGCGCAACACTCCCAACGCTCGATGGCTGGCTGGTGACGCTCTACGTGACGATTTTCCCGTCCTGCCTCGCGCAGCTCTTCTTTCTACGGGGCGTGGACCTGATCGGGCCCGGGCGCGCCGGGGTCTATATCAACCTCGTCCCGATCTTCGCAGCGCTCCTTGCCGTCCTCATTCTGGGCGAGACCTTCGCGCTCTACCATGCGGCGGCATTGGCCATGGTTCTCGGCGGGATATGGCTGTCGCAACGGATGGCTCAGGCCTGAAGACAGTGTGCTGAATATTTCGCGAAAAATTCACTATTCACTATTGACCTCCTAGCGCAACATGGCATCCTCCGCGCCACGGCTCGTATCGTCGAGACCGGTGAGACGGAGCATTCGATGTCCGACACTCCTTCACCCATGCCCACGGATAGCGACGGCACCCAGGATGCGGGCTTCTTCGCCCGCTTTGCCGATGCAATCGTCCGCTATCGCTGGGTCTTTCTCGTGCTTTCGCTGGTCCTCGTAGGGATCGCGACCTACCGGATCGGCGCGATCTGGCCGCCCGACCCCTCGGCCCGGATCTTCTTTGCGGAGGAAAACCCGGACCGTCAGGCCCTCGACGCCTACGAGGCGGCCTTTACCAAGGACGACAACCTCACGATCGCCGTCGTGCCCGAGGACGGAAAGGTCTTCACGCCCGAGACGCTGGCGCTGATCGGCGAGATGACGGAGGAAGCCTGGCGCCTGCCCTTCGTCCGCCGCGTCGACAGCCTCACGAACTTCCAGCACAGCTATGCCGATGCCGAGGGCCTGGTCGTCCGCGACCTGATCCCGGAACCTGCCAACCTCGCGCCGGCAGAGGCGGCGGAGGCGGAGCGTCTGGCGATGGAACGCCTCGAGATCGTCGACGCGCTCCTCGCACCCGCGGGCGACGTCACGCAGGTGAATGTCCTCTTCACCCTGCCCGAGCAGAACCCCACCGAGGAAGTGCCGCTGATCGTGCGCGAAGTGCAGGCGATGGCGGAGAGGATCGAGGCGGAGCACCCGGTCGAGATCCGGCTGACCGGCGCGATCATGATCAACAACCAGTTCGCAACGAGCGGTCAGGACGACAGCCAGAACCTCCTCGGCCCCATGTTCCTGGTGATCCTGCTGCTCGTGGGCCTCGCCCTGCGCTCCGCCTTCGCCACCATTGCCGTGCTGATCCTGATCACGCTCTCAGCGGCGACGGGCCTCGGCGCCGCAGGCTGGTTCGGCTACCGGCTCAACTCGGTCACGGTGCTCGCGCCGCTCTACATCATGACGCTGGCGGTCGCCTCCGCAGTCCATGTCTTCTCCGCCTGCCGCGCGGCGATGCCCGACACCGCCGACAGGAAGGAGTGGATGCGCCGCGCGCTGACGGAGCATGCGGGCGCCATCATCATCGCCTGCATCACGACGGCGATCGGGTTCTACTCACTGAACTTCTCGATCTCCCCGCCCTTCCGCCAGCTCGGCAATATCGTCGGTACGGGCGTGCTCGCCGCCCTGGTCTTCACGCTCTTCCTGCTGCCCGGGCTGATCATCGCGCTGCCGATCCGCCGGCAGAAGAGCGCCGAGCGCGAGCCCCGGGCGATGCGCGCGCTGGCGGATTTCGTGGTCGGCCAGCGCCGCATCATCGCACCGGTGATGATCGGTGTCGTCGCGGCTCTTGCGGCGGGCACCACCCAGCTCAAGCTCGAGGACGACTTTATCCGCTATTTCGACGAGCGTTACGAATTCCGGCAGGATACCGACTTCGTCGAGGACCGGCTGACCGGCGTGAACCAGCTCTACTTCGCGCTGCCGGCCGGCGGGGATCAGAGGATCAACAAGCCCGAGTTCCTGCAGGAGGCGTCATCCTTCGCCGATTGGCTGCGCGCGCAGCCCGAGGTCACGCATGTCGGGACACTGACCGACACGCTGAAGCGCTTGACGATGAACATGAACGAGGACGACCCGTCCTTCTTCCGCCTGCCCGAGACGGAGGAGGCGGCAGCACAGTACCTCTTCCTCTACGAACTCAGCCTCGGCTACGGGCGGGACCTTACGGACCAGCTCAACATCGACAAATCGGCGATGCGGGTGAGCGTCGCACTCTCCCGCCAGACGACGGCGGAGATGCGGGAGGTCACGCTGCGCGCCGGCGAATGGCTCCGTCAGAACGCGCCGACGATCCAGGCGGCCTGGGACGCGGACAACCCGGAGCGGCCGCTGGTGACACCGACGGGCGTGGTGCACGTCTTCAACCTCATCAGCTATCGCGACGTTCGGGCGATGCTGACGGGCACAGCACTTGCGCTGGTGCTGATCTCGGGCGTCATCATGATCGCGCTTCGCTCGGTCAGGATCGGGCTCATCAGCCTCGTGCCGAACCTGATCCCCGCGGCCATGGCGTTCGGGATCTGGGGCTACTCGGTCGGTGCGGTGACCCTCGCCATCGCCGTGGTGCTCGCGGCGACCCTCGGCATCGTGGTGGACGACACCGTCCACTTCCTCTCGAAGTATCAGGCCGGGCGACGCAAGGGCATGAGCCCCGAAGACAGCGTCCGCCATGCCTTCACCCGCGTCGGTAACGCGCTCACGATCACCTCCATCGGCCTTGTCGCCGGCTTCGCGGTGCTCGCGTTCTCGGGATTTGCGGTGAACGGCGACATGGCCAAGCTTACGGCGATCACCATAACGGTGGCGCTGATCGCAGACTTCCTGTTGCTGCCTTGTCTTCTGATCTTCCTCGACAAACGGAGAGAAAGCATGACCCTCAAGCCCGCAACCGCCGCCCTTCTCCTCGCGGCTCTCGCGGCACCCGCCCTCACCCTGGTGCCGGAGGCGCGCGCCGACGACGCGGCCGCGAAGGGCCTTGCCATCGCCGATGCTGCAGATAAGCGGGATCTCGGCTGGGATGCCCTGACGGTGGACGGCGAGATGATCCTGCGCGACAGCGCCGGGAACGAGAGCCGGCGCGTCTTCGAGAACCTCTCGCTCGAGCGTCAGGACCGGGGCGTCGGCGATCTCGGCATCATCGTCTTCACTCGTCCGCGCGACATTCGGGGCACGGGCCTCCTGACCCACGCCAATATCGAGCCCTCGGACGACGATCAGTGGCTCTACCTGCCGGCCGTGAAGCGGGTGAAGCGCATCTCCTCCTCGAACCGCACCGGCAAGTTCGTGGGCTCCGAGTTCTCCTACGAAGATCTCGGCAGCCAGGAGGTCGACGACTACACCTACAAATGGCTACGGGACGAACCCTGCCCCGGCGCCGAGGAGCTGACCTGCCACGTCGTCGAGAGCTACCCGAAGAACGCGAAATCCGGCTACTCCAAGCGCATCGGCTGGACCGATGTGGCGGAGTATCGACAGTGGAAGGTCGAATTCTACAATCGCCGCGGCGACTTGGAGAAGGTTCTTCAGTCGAGTGGCTACAATGAGTACGACGGCTTCTGGCGGCCCGACCTTCTGGTCATGAAGAACCTGCAGAGCGGCAAGGAGACCGATCTCCTGTTCACGAACTACGACTTCACCGCCTCTCTCGGCGATGGGGACTTCGATCCCAACCGCCTGCCGCGGATGGCGCGCTGATGCCCTTGCGCGCCCTTCCAGGCACGCTGGCGGGCGCGCTCGCCGCCCTCTGCCTCGTCGCCGCACCGGCGGCGGGGCAGGACGGCGGCCCTCTCGGCATGACCAGCTTCGAGTTCTTCGGCGAGGTTGAGCTCGAGGGGACGGTATTCTTCGAGGAGCCGCAGTTCGACCAGCAGGTGCGCGATGACGCCTCGATCGCCGGGCAGTTCACGCTGCTGGCGGAGTGGCTGGATGGCGACGTCACCCTCCGCTTCACCCCCTTCGCCCGCGCAGACCTTGCCGACGACGAGCGAACGAACGGCGATATCCGCGAGGCGAAGGTCGACTATGTGAACGGGCCGTGGAGCCTGCGCGTCGGCGTCGACACGATCTTCTGGGGCAAGACCGAGGCCTTCCACCTCGTCGATGTCGTGAACCAGACCGATTTCGTCGAGGACATCGACGACGAGGACCGCCTCGGCCAACCGATGATCCGGCTTGCGCGGCTGACGGATTTCGGTGAATTCGCGGCTCTCTATTTCCCCTACCAGCGCATCCGGCGCTTTCCGGGGCCGGAAGGACGGCTCCGCTTCGCCCTGCCCGTGAATACCGACAACCCGATCTTCGAGACGGATGCTGAGCGGTTCACACCGTCCTTCGCGCTGCGCTATTCGGGCTTCGTCGGCCCCGTCGATCTCGGCCTCCATGTCTTCCACGGCCTCGGCCGCGATCCGTCCTTCATTCCCGATGCCGAGTTCGACGAGCTTCTCGCCGTCTATCAGCGCATTACGCAGGGTGGCGTAGACCTGCAGTTCACCTCCGGCGCCACGCTCTGGAAGCTCGAGGCGCTGGTGCGGGGTGGGGAGAAGAACGCGGACTTCGAGGATGAGCTATTCGGCGCCTTCACCGGCGGGATCGAGCATACGCTCTTCGGCATCTTCGACACGAGCTACGACCTCGGGCTGATCACGGAATACGCCTTCGACAGCCGCGGGCAGGATGCGCTCACGAACTTCCAGAACGACATCATTCTCGGCACGCGGCTGACCTTCAACGATATCTCGGACACCGCGATCTTGCTGACCGGCGCCGTCGACACGCAGAACGGCGATATCGCCCTACGGCTCGAGGCGGAGCGCCGGATCGGCAGCCGCTTCTCCGCCTCGCTCGAGGGTCAGGGCTTCGTCAACCAGGACAAGGACAGCTTCGCCGGCAGTTTTGCCGATGACAGCTTCCTGCGGCTCAAGCTTAAGTTCTTCTTCTGATGAGCGCCGAGGTGAGAGAGAGCAACGGTCCGGCGGAGGGGGGCGAGCGTACGCGGCTCGAGATCCTTGAGGCGTCCATGCAGCTCTTTCAGCATTTCGGTTTCGGCAAGACCACGATGGCGGATATCGCGCGCGAGACGGCGATGAGCCCCGGCAACCTCTACCGCTACTATCGCAACAAGCAGGCGATCGGCCGCGCGGTGGTGGAGCGCTACTTCAGAATGTCGGAGTCGCAGATGGCGACGGGCCTGATGCTGCCCGGCGGCTCACCGGCCGAGCGCATTCGGGAGCTGATCAGGAACGGGGTCGGCCATCTCATGACGGAGATGGACCACAACCCGCGGCTCGTGGAGCTTGCGGATTTCATCTGCGCCGATCCTGAAGGCGTGCAGTCGCTCCAGCAGCATATCGAGTGGAAGGAGCGGGCCATCGCGCGCGAGGTGGAGCGGGGCATCGACGCCGGCGACTTCCGCCCCTGTGACCCCGATGAGGTCGGCCGCACGCTGGTCGCCGCAACCCGCGCCTACTGGATGCCGATGGCGCTCGTTCATATCCGCTGTGGGGAAGATGGCCGCCCGGCGATGCTCGACCAGGTCATCGACCTTCTGCTCGAAGGGCTGGCGGCGCACCGATAGCGCTCCCGCCAGCCCCCGCCCCCTCAGGCGTTCCTGCGACGACGCACCATGAAGCCGACGCCCGCAAGGCTTCCGCCGAGCAGCAGCAGGCTGGCGGGGATGGGCGTCGGGATCAGCTCGTCTCCACCACCATGCGCCGATCGCGCGCTCGCCTCGTAGATCTCGCCGGGATCCGTGACATCGGCCAGCGTGAGGACGAGCGGCATGCCGCTGCCGAACCCTGCCGATGCGATGGCGTTCTCCGCACTGCCATTGTTGAAGAGCACCTCGCGGAAGTCTTGCTGGAAGACGCCGCTGTCCGCGTCTACATCCACGCCGAAGCTGATGCTCTCGCCCGGATCGAAACCAGTGAAGTCGAAGCTGATCCGGTCGGTATTCACGCCGTCGACGCGGCTGATGTTCGTGTCGCCCTCCGTCAGCGAGACAGTGCCGCCCGCGGGGCCCACAAGTTCGACCACACCGTCGAAATTGAAGGCAGGATCGCCGATGGTCAGCGAGAAGTTCTCGAGCTGGGCCGTGTCGGACCGGTTGGTGAGGGTGATGATGGGCACGTTCAAGCTGCCCGGCTGCGTGCCGAGGCTGCCATCGATCGTCAGGTCGAAGCCGATGACGCTTGCGCCCGCGGGCGCTGCGAGGCCGATCATTGCTACGGAAAGGGCGGCCGCCGCCGCCCGGCACGTGGCTGCCGAACGCATGGAACTCTCCAGTGCTGAGGTTTCAAGCGTCGGCTTCTCCGACCAGCGGTCCCTGCCGCCTATGCGCAAGTGAATAATCCACTAACGGCGCACCGAGAACCGGCAAACCTTTGATTAACCATAGAAAGTGGAATTTGAGCGAGAATCGGCCCGCCCTCGTTTCATACGGGGACGGGCCTGTCTTGAACTGATGTAGCGTCGGCGCTGCGGCTAGATCGCGAGGTACTCCTGGCGGAGGTCGGCGTTGTCGAGGACCTCCTGCGCCGTGCCGTCGAAGACGATCTGACCCATATCGAGGATGAGCGCGCGGTCGGCTAGGTGCAGGGCCGCGATGGCGTTCTGCTCGACCAGAATCGTGGTCATGCCGAGATCCTTGATCTGCTCGAGCGTCTTCTCGATCTCCTGCACGATGACCGGCGCCAGCCCCTCATAGGGCTCGTCCAGCAGCAGGAGCTTGACGTCGCGCGCCAGGGCCCGGGCAACGGCCAGCATCTGCTGCTCGCCGCCCGACATCGTCGTGCCCTCCTGCTTCCGACGCTCGCCGAGACGGGGGAAGAGCTCATAGAGCCGATCAATCGACCAGCCATGCGGTTCCACGATCTGGGCGAGCTTCAGGTTCTCCTCGACCGTCAGACCCGGGATGATCCGCCGATCCTCCGGCACGAGGCCGATGCCGGCGCGCGCCGCCTGATGCGCCTTCATCTCGTGCAAAGGCTGGTGGTCGAGCCAGATCTCACCATGGGTGATGGCCGGATCGTCAAGGCGCGCGAGCGTGCGCAGTGTCGAGGTCTTGCCGGCACCGTTCCGGCCGAGAAGGGCGACGATCTCACCCTCCCGGATATCGAAGCTCACGCCCTGGACGATGTAGCTGTCACCATAGTAGGCGCGCACGTCCCAGACGGAGAAGAAGGCGCGCTGACCCCCCATGCCACGCTTCGGGTCCACGCCCGGTGCCTTGGCGTCGGCCCAGACGCTCTGGTCCATGAGACCCTGCCCCTGGGCCTGATCCGCACTGCGGTTGACCGTGGTATCGCTCATAGGTGCGCCCCTCCGAGATAGGCTTCCTGGACCCGCGGGTCGCCTTTGATCTTGGTCGGCTCGTCCTCGACGATCACGGTGCCCTGGGCGAGCACGCTGATCTTCTGGGCGAGGCTGAAGACCACATGCATGTCGTGCTCGATGATCACGATGGTGATCCCGCGCGTCGAGATCTCCCGCAAGAGCTCGATGGTCGCGTTGGTGTCGGCCCGGCTCATACCCGCCGTCGGCTCGTCGAGCAGCAGGAGCTTCGGCTTCTGGATGAGTCCCATCGCAAGCTCGAGCCGCCGCTTGTCGCCGCGGCTCATCTCGCTGGCCTTGTTGGTCGCAAAACCGTCGAGCTTGAGGTCCCGCAGGACCTCCATCGCCTGCTCCAGGATCGAGCTCTCGCGACGCACGCCCGACCACGCGTTCATCGTGAACGCCCCGTCCCGCTTGGAGAAGGCCGGGATCATGACGTTCTCGAGGATCGAGAGCTCACCGAAGATCTCGGGCGTCTGGAAGACACGCGCGACGCCGTACTGGTTGATCTCGTGCGGCTTCACGCCGAGGAGCGATTTGCCGTCGAACATCACCGTGCCGGTGTCGGGCACGAGGCGCCCGACAAAGCAGTTGAGGAGCGTCGACTTGCCGGCACCGTTCGGGCCGATGATGGCGTGGACGGTGCCCTCCTCGACCGAGAGGTTGACCTCGTTCAGCGCCTTCAGGCCGCCGAAGCTCTTGTTGACGTTGCGGACTTCGAGGATCGTGGACATCTGCCTTTCCTCCTTCACTCGGCCGGCGTGGGCGCCGCAGCGCCGCCGGTCTCAGCCTTCCGCTTGCCCGTTACAAGGCGGGCGATGCGGGCCATGCCCTCCATCAGACCGCCGGGCAGGAAGGTCACGATGAGCACGAAGACGAGCCCGAGGAGCAGGTGCCAGCCCTCGCCCACGAAGAGCGAGGCGAAGGACACGATCGGCCCCGTCAGGACCTCCGGCAGGAAGCCGCCGAAGAACTCGGTCAGAATGCCCTCGTTGAGCGAGGAGACGATCTGCTCGCAGTACTTGATGATGCCGGCACCGAGGACGGGGCCGAGCAGCGTGCCCATCCCGCCGAGGATGGTCATGAGCACAACCTCGCCCGACGCCGTCCACTGCATTCGCTCCGCCCCGGCAAGCGGGTCCGTCACAGCGAGCAGGCCGCCGGCGAGCCCGGCATACATGCCCGAGATCACGAAGGCCGCAAGCGTGTAGGGTCGGGTGTTGATGCCGGTGTAGTTCAGCCGGTTCTGGTTGGTCTTCACCGCCTTCAGCATCAGGCCGAAGGGCGAACGGAAGATCCGCTGCGCAAAGTAGAACCCGGCGATCAGCACGACGGCGCAGAGGTAGAAGCCCGCATTGAACTGGAAGGTGTAGCCGAGGGCATCGACGTTCCAGGTTTCGTTCATCTGCAGCCCGAAGAGGCTGGGGAACGGCAGCGTGTTGTCCGCGGGCGCGGTATCGAGCACCCGCGGATCGCTCAGTGTGAGCTGTAGGCCGGTCTCGCCATTCGTGATCGGCGTCAGCACCGAATAGGCGAGGTTGTAGCTCATCTGCGCGAAGGCGAGCGTCAGGATCGAGAAGTAGATGCCCGTGCGCCGGAGCGAGACGAAACCGATCAAGAGGGCGAAAAGCCCCGAGACCACGACGGCGAGCAAGAGGGCGGGAATGATGTTCATGCTCAGCAGCTTGAACATCCAGACGGCCGAGTAGGAACCGACGCCGAGGAAGGCCGCGTGCCCGAAGGAGAGGTAGCCGGTCAGCCCGAACAGGATGTTGAAGCCAATCGCGAAGAGCCCATAGATCGCGAAGCGCTGCAGGAGGTCCGGGTAGCCGGCACCGAAGGGTGCCAGCAGGATCGGACCGAGCAGCACGAAGGCTGCAAAGGCGATCAGGAGACTCACATCCTTGGCGGGGGAGACGGTCGTGGAACTTTCCATGGCTCAGCTCTCCATCACGCCCTTGCGGCCCAGAAGACCACGGGGACGAACCAACAGGATGACGACGGCGACCAGATAGATGATGATCTGGTCGATCCCCGGCAGGATCTGCTTGATCTCGTTCATCGAGGCGAAGCTCTGCAGGATACCGAGGAGGAAGCCCGCGGCGACGGCGCCGCCAAGGCTGCCCATGCCGCCGACGACGACCACGACAAAGCTCAGGACGAGGAAGTCCATGCCCATGTGGTAGTCGGGTGGCAGGATCGGCGTGTACATCACGCCCGCAAGCCCCGCGACACAGGCGGCCAGGCCGAAGACGATCGTAAAGCGCCGGTCGATGTCGATGCCGAGGAGGCCGACAGTCTCCCGATCAGCCATGCCCGCACGCACGACCATGCCGAAGGTGGTGAACTGCAGGAAGGCGAAGACCGCACCCAGCACCGTGAGGCTGAAGAAGAGGTAGGCGACGCGCCACCAGGGGTAGACGACAACGCCCGGGTCGATCCCGAAGAGGATCCCCACATCGGCAGCACCCGTGAAGCTGTCGGGCGCGGGCTGCGGGATCGGGTTGGCGCCGAAATAGCTCTTCACGATCTCCTGCAGCACGATCGCGAGGCCGAAGGTCACCAGGATCTGCTCGGCATGCGGGCGCTTGTAGAAGTGCCGGATAAGGCCTCGCTCCATCGCGACGCCGACCAGCAGCATGAAGGGGATGGCGAGGATGATCGACAGGAAGACCGAGTATTCGACCATCCACGTGCCCGCATCGCCGAACCACAGCTCGACAAAGGGCGTCCGGATCTCGAGCGGTGTGCCCCAGGCGGTCGTTTCGGTCTCGGAGAGCGTGATGCTCTCCTTGGTCAGCACGTAACGCGTCACCACCGCACAGAAGGCGCCCAGCATGAAGAGCGCGCCATGGGCGAAGTTGACGACGCCGAGCGTGCCGAAGATCAGCGTTAGGCCGAGGGCAATGAGCGCGTAGGCGCCGCCTTTGTCGAGCCCGTTCAGGAACTGGAGCAGGATCGCGTCCATGGCTCATGGCCTCCTGTCGATTGACAACAACGAAGGTACCCGGCACCCGCCGTCGAGGGGCCGTTGCGCCAATCCGGTGAGCGCCGGGTCCAGTGGGGCCGCGCCGAAACGCGGCCCCGATTGCAGGGTCTAGATCAGGCGCCCGCGTTGCACGCGCCGAGTTCGCCGGCGAAGTCCGCCTCGGAGCTGTCGTAGATCATCTTGTCGCGCGACACCTCGTCGACGACCTCGAGGAGGTCGAACTGCGAGGTCGGGTTCTCGTTGCCCTTCACGACCAGCACGGTCTTGAAGCACTGATGATCCTCGCCGCGATAGAGCGTCGGGCCATTGCCGAGACCGTCGAACTCGTAGTCCTCGAGCGCCTCGACCACCGCGCAGGGGTTGAACGAGCCCGCACGCTCAACGGCATCCGCATAGAGCAGCGCCTGGCAGTAGCAGGTGTGCGCCGCCTGGCTCGGCGGGAAGCCGTACTCCTGACCGAAGCTCTTCACGAAGGCTTTTGAGCCTTCGTTCTGCAGCGACCAGTGCCAGTTGGTGGAGCCGAAGATGCCCTTCACGTTCTCACCGGCACCCTGCGCCATCAGACGCGAGTAGAGCGGCACGACGATCGCGAAGTCCTTGCCGTTCACCTGCTTGTCGCGCATGCCGAACTGCACCGCCTGGGTCAGCGAGTTCACCATGTCGCGGCCGTAGTGGTTGAGCACCAGCACGTCGGCGCCGGAGTTCAGAACCGGGGTAAGGTACTGCGAGAAGTCACCCGAGCCCAGCGGCGTGCGAACGGCAGCGATCGTCTCCCAGCCCAGCGCCTCGGTATACTTCTTGATCGAGCCTTCCTGGCTCCAGCCCCAGTTGTAGTCGGCCGTCAGGTGATAGGCGCGGCGATCCTTGCCGTAGTTCGACTCGAGCACCGGCGCCAGCGCGCGGCCCGACATCTCCGTGTTGAAGAAGTGGCGGAAGCCGTTGCGACGGCGATCCTTGCCGGTCGTGTCGTTCGAGTGCGTGAGGCCCGCCATGAAGATGACGCCCGCTTCCTGGCAGTAGGCCTGCACGGCCACGGCCACACCCGAGGAGGAGCCGCCCGTGATCATCACGGCGCCATCGGCCTCGACCATGCGCTTGGCGCTCGCGCGCGCGGCGTCCGACTTGGTCTGGGTGTCGCCTGTGACGTACTCGACCTTCTTGCCGAGGATGCCGTTGCCCTTCAGCGCCTTCGAGCTGAAGGTGCCCATCATGCCGCCGTCGCCCTCGCCATTGAGGTGCTTCACGGCCAGCTCGTAGGCGCGCAGCTCGTCCGCGCCCTCATCGGCATAGGCGCCGGTCTGCGGCACGTTGAAGCCCAGCGTCACCGTCCCGCCGGACGGCTCGTTGGTGAACGCATTCGCGCCACGTACGAAGAATTGCGGCGCGGCGAGGCCGGCACCGAGAACCGCGCTGGATTTCAGCAGTCCGCGACGGTTGAACTTGAGGTCGGTCATTAGATCCTCCCGGAACATTCTTAGGTGGGCCGGTTGACCGGCGCTCACCGACACGTCGAGCCCTCCGCGCGAGACGGCACGGCTCAACTGCAGATTGCCGGTGGCGTGTCAACGTCTCAACAAGTGATTGACTTGTTTGAGTTTTTTTGTAAATTCTCAGTCGTTGTGCAGCGCAACTTTGTCAACAAGTTACACTGCACTGCGGGAAGTGACTGCGTTGAAAGGACTTCCTGGGATGGCGCGGAGTCTTCAGGGCAGCATTGTTGGCGCCCGCATCCGGGCACGGCGTCGGGATGTTGGACTGACGCAAGCCGAGCTGGCGCGCCGCGTCGGCATCTCGCCGAGTTATCTGAACCTCATCGAGCGGAACAAGCGCGCCATCGCCGGCAAGCTGCTCGGCGACATCGCCTCGGAAATCGGCCTGCGCCGCGATGAGCTGGACGGGGAGGCGGAGCGGCGGCTTGCAGCCGATCTGGCTGAAATCGCCGCCGACCCGCGGCTTCACGGTCACGCCGTCACTGCCGCGGATGTGGGCGAGCTCATCGGGCGCTTTCCGGGCTGGGCACGGGCGCTCGTCGCCCTCGCCCGGTCGGAGCGGGAGCTTGCCTCGCTCACCCGCATCCTCTCGGACCGCCTCACGCACGACCCGTTCCTGGGCGAGGCGGTGCACAGGATGCTGACGCAGATCGCCTCGCTCCGCTCCGCTGCCGAGATCCTGCGCGATGTGCCCGAGATCGAGGCGGAGGACCGGACACGCTTCGTCGAGATCCTGGCCGAGGAGAGCGGCCGGCTGTCGGAGGTGGGCACGGCCCTCGCCGGCTATTTCGACCGCTCGACCGAGGCGCGCCAGGCGATCACGCCGGACGACGAAGTCGAACTTCTGTTCGAACGCAACGCCAACCACTTTCCGGAGATCGAGGCAGCGGCACAGACCGGTGAGGAGCCGGGCGCCGCGATCGACCGCGTGCTGGAGGAAGCGGAGGGGCTCGAGACACCGCAGGCCCGAAGCACCGCCGCGCGTCGCCTGAGGCGATATGCCGAGGATGCGCGTGCCGCCCCGCTCAGCCGCCTCGCCCCGCTGGCACCCGATCTCGGCTTCGACGCGGAGCTGATCGCGGAGCGGTGCGGCGCCCCCGTGGACACGGTCTTTCGCCGTCTCGCCTGTCTGCCGCGGGACGAGGCAGGGGGGCGGCCCCGTTTCGCGTATCTCGAGACCAACGCGGCCGGGACGGTGACGGAGTTCTACGGACTGCCGGGTCTCGTGCCACCGCGCACGACAACGCCCTGCCCACTCTGGGTTCAGTTCCGCGCCGCCTCGCAACCCGGGCAGACGCTCCGTCAGCTCGCGGCGTTTCCGACCGGGCTCACCTATCTCTTCGTCGCCCGTGCGCGACCGAGCAAGGCGCCGGGGTTCGGACAGGCGACCCTGCCGGTAACCGACATGCTGATCCTCGAACCCGAGGCGGCGGCAGCGACGGTCTATGGCGGCGGCCTGTCGGCGCTGACGCCCGAGCCCGTCGGACAGAGCTGCCTGATCTGCCCGCGGGAAGCCTGCGCCCATCGCACGGCCCAGCCCGAGATGGCCTGAACCGGCGGGATCACCGAACACGGAGGATGGCGCATGAAAGTTGCGCAGACGCCCCGCTGCAGGCAAGGTGACTTCAGAGGCGCCGTCCCGCCGGGACAGAAACCGCGCCCGATCTGAAGCCCGCACCAGAAAAGGGCGGGTTGGAGGAGACGCCGATGAGCGCCAGTGCAGGCGCCCGCATCCTGCTCGCCGAGGACGAACCCAGCATCATCACGTCGCTGCGGTTCCTCCTCGGCCGAGCGGGGTTCGACGTGGTTGTGGAGAGCGACGGTACCCGCGCCGTCGAGCGTGCCTTTGCGGAAGCCCCGGCGCTCGTTGTGCTCGACGTGATGATGCCGGGCTGCGATGGCTTCGAGGCGCTGAAGCGACTGCGCGCGGATCCGAGGACCGAACGGCTGCCCGTCGTCATGCTCACGGCCAAGGGGCAGCGGGAGGACCGGGACACGGCCATGCGGCTTGGCGCCAGCGCCTTCATCACCAAGCCCTTCTCGAACTCCGAGGTCGTGGAGGCCGTACGCAAGCTCGCCACAGCCAATGGCGCGGTCACACCATCGCTGCCCGGAGCCGGCGCGTGACGGAGACGGCGGCGGAGCGTCGCCGGATGTCGAGCCGCGCTGCAGCGGACGAAGTGCTCTTCAGTCGCCGGCGTCAGCGGGATGCGGCGATGGCGCTGCCGTTCCTCGGCGTGCTGCTCCTTGCATCGCCGCTCGTCTACGTGGTCGCGGTCGATGCGACGATCTTCGGGGTGCCTCTGGTCGTCGCCTATGTCTTCATCGCCTGGGCGCTGCTTATCATGGCAGCGCGGGTGGTCGGTCGCCGGATCCTCGCGGCGGCGGAGGCGGAGGAGCGCGGCGTCGTCCCGACGGTCAGGCGCCGGCAGCCCTAGGCCGGTCGCAGAGAGACGGGGCACGGAAGCGGCGAACGGAAACGGGGAACGGGGCGCGCGCGGGCAATGCTTTCACAGGACACGCTCCTCGCCGTCGCCCTCGGCTATGTGGTGCTGCTCTTCGCCGTCGCGTTCCTCTGCGACCGGCGTGCGCAGCTTGCCCATGGCCGCTGGCTGCAGTCACCGCTGGTCTACACACTGTCGATCTCGGTCTACTGCACTTCCTGGACGTTCTACGGCGCGGTCGGATCGGCGGCGCGCTCGGGCCTTGAATTCGCGACGATCTATCTCGGACCTACGCTCGTCTTCATCGGCTGGTGGTGGACCTTGCGAAAGCTCGTCCGGATCGGACGCGTGCATCGGATCACCTCGATCGCGGACCTCATAAGCTCCCGCTATGGCAAGTCCACGACCCTCGCGGTCATCGTGACGCTGCTCGCCCTGACGGCGACGACGCCCTACATCGCGCTTCAACTTCAGTCGATCACGGCAAGCTTCGAGGCGATCAGCGGGACGACGCATCAGACCCGGACCGCGTTCTGGGTCGCTTGCGGCCTCGCGGCGTTCACCATCCTCTTCGGCACCCGGACGATCAACGCGAATGAGCGGCATCACGGTGTGGTCGCTGCCATCGCGCTCGAGGCGGTGGTGAAGCTCGCAGCGCTTCTCGCCGTCGGAATCTTCGCCGTCTGGGGCGTGGCGGGCGGCATCGGGGAGATCTTCGACCGCATGCCCGAGGAGATGGTGGACCCCGACACCGTCTTCGGTCCGCGCTGGTTCACGATGACCCTGCTCGCCGGCGCTGCCGTCCTCTGCCTGCCCCGGCAGTTCCAGGTGACGGTCGTTGAGAACACGGATGAGCGGCATCTGGTGACCGCATCATGGATGTTCCCGCTCTACATGTTCCTCATGAGCCTCTTCGTCCTGCCGCTCGCCATAGCGGGACAGGCCTATCTGCCGGCCGGCTCAAACCCCGACCTCTATGTCATCCAGCTGCCGCTGGCCTTCGATCAGAAGACACTCGCGTTGCTGGTCTTCATCGGCGGGTTCTCCTCGGCGACATCCATGGTCATCGTGGCGGCCATCGCACTCTCGACCATGGTGTCGAACCATATCGTGGCACCGCTGGCGCTGCGCGCGCTCATGCGCAGCAATGCAGCCTCCGGCGATGTGCGGGAGGTGCTGATCACGAGCCGGCGCGTGACCATCGGCGCGATCCTGGGCCTCGGCTTTCTCTACCTCACGATCACCGACGAGACGGCGGCGCTTGCCGCCATGGGGCTGATCGCCTTCGTCGGCGCCGCACAGGTCCTGCCGGTCATGGTCGGCGGGATCGTGTGGCGAGGGGCGACGCGGGCGGGCGCGCTGGCCGGCCTTGCGGCAGGCGGGCTCCTCTGGCTCTACACCCTCTTCCTGCCCGCTCTCGCGGCCGAGGCGGCCTGGGTCGCCGACGGACCCTTTGGTATCGCAGCACTCCGCCCGCAGGCGCTCTTCGGCCTTGCCGGCATCGATCCGCTGGTGCACGCGACGATCTGGTCGCTTGGCGTCAACACGATGCTCTTCATCGGCGTCTCGATCTTCGCGCCGATGCGCCCGCTCGAGCTTCTGCAGGGCGCGCTCTTCGTCCAGGTCTTCCGGCGGGGGGAGGATGGGCCGAGCGACACACCGCGCTTCACCCACCGCGAAGCGGCGGTAGAGGATCTCTTCGTGCTCGCCCAGCGCATTCTCGGCGCCGACACCGCGCGCGACCTCTTCGACGCCATTGCGCGTGAGCAGGGCAATGAAGGCCGCCTGCCCGTGCCCGACGATGCGATGATCGACCGGCTTGAGCGCGAGCTTGCCGGCTCCATCGGCGCCGCGTCCGCCCATGCCATGCTGATGCGAGCCACGGGCGGCGAGATCGGCTCGCTCTCCGAACTCCTCGACATCGCGGACGAGACGCAGAAGCTGATGGAGACGACGCTGAGCCTCGCGGAGAAGACCGACGAGCTCGAAGAAACCGCGAGCGCCCTTCGCCGCGCCAACGAAAGGCTGCGCAAGCTCGACCGGCAGAAGGATGAGTTCCTGAGCCAGGTGAGCCATGAGCTGCGCACGCCGATGACCTCGATCCGCTCGTTCTCGGAGATCCTGCTCTCGGAGAACGGCGTGACGAGCGCGGAGCGCACCCGCTTCGTCGACATCATCCATGCGGAGAGCATTCGCCTCACACGCCTCCTCGACGAGATCCTCGATATCAGCCGGCTCGAGAGCGGCGCGTCGGAGATCCAGCTCGAGCCCGTGTCCGCAGCGGGGGCGATCGAGGGTGCGCTCGACAGCGTCACGGGCCTCGCACGCAGCGCCCGGGTGATCGTCGATACTCAGCTGCCAGACCCCGGTATCATGATCGCCGCCAACCCCGACCGGCTGCGTCAGGTGCTCATCAACCTCCTGTCCAACGCCGTGAAGTACAACGCTGCAGAGGAGCCGAGGATCGCAGTGTCGACCACCGATCGCGGCGATTTCCTCGCCATCGACATCTCCGACAACGGGGGCGGCGTCACCAAGGACGAGGCGGAGGAGATCTTCTCGAAATTCGCGCGCGGCAGGCGGGTCGGTGCGGAGCAGGGGGCGGGCCTTGGCCTGCCGATCAGCCGCGCCATCGTCGAGCGCATGGGCGGGGAGCTTGGCGTCGTCTTCCGGGAGGATGGCAGCAGCTTCTTCCGCACGACCCTCCCACGCGCGAACGAAAACCGGGAAAGCGCCCGGAGCGCGCGCGAAGCGGCAGAGTAGCGCCTCTCAGCCAGCCGGGATTACTCGGCCGGCGCGTCCTCGACCTCTTCAGCCTCGAGGAGCCGTCGCAGCGCGTCCTCCTCCAACGCCTCCTGGTCGATCTCGCAGAACGCCTTCCAGGCAGCCGGGTCGTAGAGCTGCGCCCAGTTGCAGCTATGAAAGTGCGAGCACTGATAGCCTGCCGACGAGACGCGGTCGTATTGCAGGCTGAAGGGCGCCCCCTCCGCCGCCCTGCAGACCGCAGTGCCCCCGCTGTTGCCGATGCGCGCAATCGCGCCTTCCTTGCTCGCGCACTGATCCGGCGCCGGCAGCACGCCGCCCGCGCAAGACCTGTGAGCCGCATCTGCCGGTTGGACGAGGGCGAGACTTCCCGCGATAAGGGCGGTGACGATGACGAGGCGCAAGGCTCAAGTCCCCCTTAAGTGATTGTGCCATCTGCCGCTATCGGCACAGGCGTGATCAGGCGGGGGCAGGTTACGCTGCGCGCGCGGGCTTGCAAGGCATCCGGTGGTGTACGCGTCGCCTCGGCGAGTTCCTGTGGCCCTAAAGCGCCCCTAGACGAGGGCGGGCGCCTTCTGCGCAGGGTGGCGAGCAGGATCAGACGGCGACTGCGCCTGCCTGCCCGGCTCTCGTCTGCGGCAGTTTGCGGCCGAGGAGGGAGGAGGCGACCTGCGTCCGAAGCACCTGTGCCGTACCGCCGCCGATGGTGAACATCCGGGCATCGCGCACCATCCGCTCGATAGGATTGTCGCGGCTGTAGCCGGCAGCACCGTGAAGCTGCAGAGCGTCGTTGGTGACCTTCACCGCGGTCTCGGCCGCCAGGATCTTCGCCTGCGCCGCTTCGGCCATGTCTGGAAAGCCGCCGGGCTGCAGCGCAGCGTTTGCCGTCGCCTTCCCGATCAGCGCCTCCGCCGCCGCCAGACCGATGGACATGTCCGCCAGCATCCATTGCAGACCCTGGAACTCCGCGATTGGCCGGCCGAACTGCTCACGCTCCAGCAGGTAGTCGCGCGCCAGGGCAAACGCGCCCTGCCCGAGCCCGAGCGCGACGGCGGCCGCACCGCAGCGCTGCGCATTGTAGGCGGTCATCAGCTTCGCGAAGCCACGGCGCCCATCCCCACTCGGGATCAGCGCCATGGCATCGGGCACGAACATCTCCTCAAGATGCACTTCGCATTCCGGGATGCCGCGCAGGCCCATGGTCGGGATGCGCCGCCCCGTCCGCAGCCCCTCGGTCTCGCCGCGAATGGCCAGGAAACCGCCGATGCCTGCGTCCTCACCAGCCTCCGACAGCCGCGCAAAGACGAGATGGAGGCGCGAGACGCCGCCCCCGGTGATCCAGTGCTTGAGGCCGTTGATGACCCAGCCCCCCCGGACCCGGCGCGCGGTGGTCGTCATCTCCGTTGCAGCAGAGCCCGCACCAGGCTCGCTGATGCAGATCGCCGGCTTGTCGCCGGCGAGAACGAGGTCGGCCACAAGGCGCTGCTGCTCCTCGGTCCCGTGGGCGATGATCGCGCCAAGCGCGCCCATATTGCTCTCGACGGCGATACGGCCCGCGACACCACAGGCCTGCGCCAGTTCAGAGACGGCGGTGACGGCGGCGGCGAGCGGCAGGCCGCGACCGCCCAGGCGACGGGGGATCG
The DNA here is from genome assembly GCA_039815685.1 of Pseudomonadota bacterium. Classification (GTDB taxonomy): domain Bacteria; phylum Pseudomonadota; class Alphaproteobacteria; order Rhodobacterales; family Rhodobacteraceae; genus Thermohalobaculum. The sequence continues at coordinate 212,714 of JBCBYV010000004.1, forward strand.
TCATCCCCATCAGCCCCGCATCGCGCATCGCACCGACCATTTCCCAGGGGTACTGCTCGGTCCGGTCCGTCTCAGCCGCCTGTGGCGCCGCGACATCGCGCGCGAAGCGCTGCGCCTCGTCGCGCACCATCGCCACGCTGCCGTTCAGATCGTCGCTGATATCGAGCATCACGCCCCCTCCCTCACAAACACGTGATCAGCGTAGGGCGTTTGCATCACGAACGAAAGCGAGTAATTTTCAAGTCTTCTGTGAGTTTTCCAAACGATGATTCCAAACATCTCCCTTCGGCAGCTCAGCATCCTCGTGGCCTTCGCCGAACAGGGCGGTATGACCGCGGCGGGACGCGCCATCGGGCTCAGCCACAGTGCCGTAAGCCTGCAGCTTCGCGCGCTCGAGGAAGCGCTGGGGGCCGATCTCATCGACCGCTCGTCCCGGCCGCCGAGCCTGACGGAGGAGGGCCGCGCCGTCGTCGCCCAGGCGCGGCAGGTGGCGGGCCTTGTGGAGGAGATGGCGGCGGCCGGTGCAGGCGGGCCTGCCGGAAGCCGCAAGGGTATCCTCACGCTCGGGGTCGTGCCATCGGCCTTCGTTCATCTCGCAGCCCCCGCCCTCGCGCATCTGCGCGCTGCCGCACCCGGCATCGCGGTGCGTCTGCGCGCAGGGCTGTCGGGCGATCTGGCGGAGAGTGTGCGCAACGGTGCCCTCGACGCGGCACTCGTGACACGCCCTGCCGGCAACGCGGCACCACCGGGGCTGGATGTACGGCCGCTGGTCGAGGAGCCGCTGGAACTCCTTGCAGCGCCCCACCTCGCCGCCGAGGGTGCGCAGATGGAGCCGGAGGCACGCATCGCGCATCTTCTCCGCGCTCAGCCCTTCATCTGGTTCAGCCGCCGGACATGGGCGGGTCGGCAGATCGAGCAGGCGCTGGCCGCCCGCGGTCTCGCCCCGGCGGAGGCGATGGAGGTCGATGCGCTGGAGGCCATCGAGGCGCTGGTCCGCCACGGTCTCGGCGTCTCCGTTGCCCCAAGACCCGCGGGCGCGTCGAACGATGTGCGCCGTGGGCTCTTCACGCTGCCACTGCCGGGGGACGGTGCGACCCGCGCCCTCTGCCTGATCGAGCGCGAAGGGCACCCGAAGGCGCATCTGGTAAGCGCGCTGGCCGACGCCGCCGCCGCGGTCCTCGACCGACCCGACTGACCTTCGCGTGAACACCCACCGCTTGGGAAATCCCGAGGGAGCGTCAGACCGCCCTGATCCGCGGGCCGCCCGTATCGCTGCCGGCAGGTCCCGCGTCCTCGCCCGCCTGCAGGCGGCCGGCTGCGACCAGGTCGCCATACTCCGTGTTCTGCACGAGAACATGGGCCCGCATCTGCGCCATCGCCGACGGGACGTCCCGCGCAAGGATCGCCTCGATCAGCGCGGCATGCTCGTCCAGCGAGCGGTTCACCCGTCCGGTAGCCCGGAGCTGATGGCGCCGAAAAGGCTTCAGACGGCGGCGGAGCGCCATGGTCTGATCCGCCAGGAAACTGTTGCCGGCTGCCGTGCAGATCGCCTCGTGAAAGCGGGCGTTCACGTAATAGTAGGCGTCCTCATCCTCCCGCGCAGCCTCCGCCACACAGGCCGCGTGGGCATTCGTCATCGCCTCACGCTCCGCCTTGCCCGCGCGCTCGGCAGCGAAGCGGGCGCAAAGGGCTTCGAGCTCCGCCATGGTCTCGAACATCTCATGCAGGCGCGCGGGCCCGATCTCTGCCACGACAGCCCCGCGATATGGACGAAGCTCGATCAGGCCGGCCGCTGCAAGGCTTCGTAACGCTTCGCGGACGGGCGTGCGAGAGACGGAGAAACGAGCGGCCAGCGACATCTCGTCGAGCCGCGTGCCGGGCGGCAGGCCGCCCTCGAGGATCAGGTCCTCGATCCCGTCATGGAGCTGGCTGGCGCGTTCGGTCGTCATGGGAAACTAGCTTGCCGTTCTTTGATGCGGTGTCCAGACGGAAGACCGATGTCGGATTGTATGCAATCTGTTGACAATGCCACGCACGAAGTCACAGTCTACGCACAACCGGCGAGCACTGCCGGGAGAAACGCGCCCGCGAGGCGCATAGGGAGGACATCATGAAGACCACCGCGACCTTCACCGCGGCGGCCGTGGCCCTTGGCCTCGCCGCCTTTCCTGCCACGGCGGAAGAACTGCGCCTCAGCCATCAGTGGTCGACCTCGGATGTGCGCCACAAAGTGGCGGAGATCGTTGCAAACCACGTGAAGGAGGCGGATGTCGGCCTCGACATCCAGATCTTCCCCTCGAAGTCTCTCTTCAAGCCGCGCGAGCAGTACAAGCCGCTGGCCCGCGGGCAGCTCGACATGACGGTCTTCCCGCTTGCCTATGCGGGCGGTCTGCGCTCGGCATACAACCTCACCCTGATGCCCGGCCTCGTGAAGAACCACGACCATGCGGCGCGCCTCAACGAAAGCGAGTTCATGGGCGAGATCGAGAAGATCATGGCCGAGGACGACGTGATGGTCCTGGTGCACGGCTACCTGGCCGGCGGGTTCGCGGGCAAGGAAGGCTGCATCACCTCGCCCGATGACGTGCAGGGCCTGCAGAGCCGCGCGGCCGGCAAGGCGTTCGAGCAGATGCTGGCGGGTGCCGGTGCCTCCATCGCCTCGATGGCGAGCTCCGAGATCTACAACGCGATGCAGACGGGCGTGCTCGACGCGGCCAACACCTCGTCGTCGAGCTTCGTGAGCTACCGCATCTATGAGCAGGTGAAGTGCTTCACGCCGGCCGGGGACTATGCGCTCTGGTTCATGTATCAGCCGCTCCTGATGAACAAGGCGAAGTTCGACGGCCTGACCGAAGCGCAGCAGCAGGCGCTGCTGGACGGCGCTGCGAAGGCCGAGGCCTATTACCTCAAGGAAGCCAAGACGCAGGATGCGAACGCCGCGAAGGTCTTTGCGGACAATGGTGTCGAGATCGCGGATATGAGCGAGGCCGATTTCCAGGCTTGGCAGACCATCGCCAAGGAGACGTCCTACAAGGCGTTCCTGGAAGGCAATGAAGAGGGTCAGCGTCTCCTCGATCTCGCCCTCTCGGTCGAGTGACACGCGACGTCACAGGAGGCCCCGGGTCGAGCCCGGGGCGCCCCTGATCGGGATCCTGCATCCTAGCAGCAGTGGCGCGGTACCATCCCGCGCCCTGCGCCGCCGCCGCGGTCGTCGGGCCGGGGCCTGACCAGAGCCTCCGACGGACGCTCGTGCCGACTTCCACGCAACGCCCCCGCCGCAACCGCTAGACGGGAGACGCCATGTCAGGCTCCGCCCACGCCATTCCCGCCGCCCGCCACGGGGGCAACCCCGTCCTCTGGACCATCGGTGTGCTGAGCCGGATCTGCGGGGTCATCGCGGCGATGACCATCGTCGCGGCGGTCGGCATCACCTGTCAGATGATCTTCCTTCGCTTCGTCATGAACGAGAGCACGATCTGGCAGACCGAGGCGGTCACCTACATGATGATCGCGGCGACGATGCTGGGGCTGCCCTATGTCCAGTATCTGCGCGGCCATGTGAACGTGGACCTTCTGCCGCTCGCCCTGCCGCCCTTTGCGCGGAAGGTGCTGGCCTGCATCGTGCTCGGCCTCTCGCTCCTCGTCGTCGGCGCGATGATCTGGCACGGCTACGGCTTCTGGCACGAGGCCTGGGACTGGGGCGAGACCTCGAACACGCCCTGGGACCCGCCGCTCTGGGTGCCGTATCTCGCGCTGCCGGTAGGCTTCGGGCTCTATGCGCTGCAGCTTGCGGCGGACACCTATGCGATGCTGGTGGGGATCGAGGAGCCGTTCGGGCTGGATCCAGACGCCACACTCTCGAACTCGGTGCCCGAGGAAGCCCAGGTCGCGGCGCGGGAGGGCTGAGACATGGATCCTCTCGTCCTCGGCGCCATCGTCGCCATCGTCACGGTCGTCGTTCTCTTCTCTGGCGTGTCGGTCGCCTCGGGACTCCTGATCGTCTCCGCCGGGTTCCTCATCGTCTTCGACGGGATTGGATCGCTGCAGCTTTTGCCGGAGGTGTTCTTCGGCAAGCTCGACAACTTCGCCCTCCTCTCGATCCCGATGTTCATCATCATGGGGGCGGCCATCGCCTCGACACGTGCGGGCGCGGATCTCTACGAGGCGCTCGACCGCTGGCTGACCCGGGTGCCTGGGGGGCTGGTGATCTCGAACCTCGGTGCCTGCGCGCTCTTCGCCGCGATGTCCGGGTCCTCGCCCGCGACCTGTGCCGCCATCGGCAAGATGGGCATCCCCGAGATGCGGAAGCGCGGGTTTCCCGACGGTGTCGCTTCGGGCTCGATCGCGGCGGGCGGGACGCTCGGCATCCTGATCCCGCCTTCGGTGACGATGATCGTCTACGGCATCGCTACGGAAACCTCGATCGGGCGGCTGTTCCTGGCGGGCGTGCTGCCGGGGCTGCTGCTCGTCGGGCTCTTCATGGCCTGGTCGCTCTACAGCACCTGGCGCGAGGGCTCGGCCGGCACGCTCCGCCCGCAGAGCTGGACGCTGGCAGAGAAGCTCGAACTCATGCCGCGCGTCCTACCCTTCCTGGTGATCATCGTCGGCGTGCTCTACGCAATGTATGGCGGCATCGCGACGCCCTCCGAGACGGCGGCGGTCGGCGCGCTCCTCTGCATGGGCATCGCCGTCATCATCTACAAGCTCTGGAACTTCAATTCGCTCTGGGTGGTGCTGCGCGACTCGACCCGTGAGAGCGTGATGATCCTCTTCATCATCGGGGCGGCGGGCGTCTTCTCCTACATGCTCTCCTCGCTCGCGGTCACACAGGCCATTGCGGAGTGGATCGGCACGCTCGACGTGAACCGCTGGGTGCTGATGGGCGCGATCAACGTCTTTCTCCTGATCGCCGGGTTCTTTCTGCCGCCGGTCGCCGTGATCCTGATGGCGGCGCCCATCCTCCTGCCCATCGTCATCGCGGCGGATTTCGATCCTTACTGGTTCGCTGTGGTGCTGACGATCAACATGGAGATCGGGCTCATATCCCCACCGGTTGGGCTCAACCTCTATGTCATCAACGGCATCGCGCCGGACATTCCGCTGAAGACGATCCTCAAGGGCAGCCTGCCTTATGTCGGCTGCATGGTGCTTGCGATCATCATCCTCTGTATCTTTCCGGAGCTGGCGACCTGGCTGCCGGATGCGGTGATGGGCGAGGTCGTCGGCGGCTGAGGACTTGGCGACCATTGCGCAAAGGGGCGAAGCGATGAGTGAGAGCACGAGCCTGCTCAGCGACATGCTGGCCCGGATCACGGAGACGGGCCGTTCCCTCATCGGCTCGGAGGCGCAGGCCCCGCTGGCGGACCGGGCCGAGGCTCTGCTGGCCTCGGACGGCGAGGTGACCGGGACGGCGCGCGCCCAGGCCCTCCTTGAGGATTATCGCGCCTTGGGGCGGGAGGAGCGGATTGCCTTTCTGCTGGATGTCGCTGACCGCTTCGGGCCGGATATCGAGGCAGTTCGTACGGCCTGCGACGCGTTTCTGGCAGATCCAGGGCCGGCGACGGCGCGGAAGCTGCACGACCGAGCGGAGCCGCGGAGCCAGGAACTACTGCGGCTTCTGAACCGCGCGCCCGGCGGGACGCTCGCCCTGGTGCGGATGCGGGAGGATCTGCTCGGCGCGCTTCGAGAACAGCCAGAGCTCAAGGGGCTCGACGACGACTTCCGGCATCTCTTTGCGAGTTGGTTCAACCGCGGCTTTCTTCAGCTGCGCCGGATCGACTGGCAGACGCCGGCCGCGATCCTGGAGAAGATCATCGCCTATGAGGCGGTGCATGCCATCCAGGACTGGGACGATCTGCGCCGGCGCGTGGCGGCGGAGGATCGCCAGCTCTACGGCTTCTTCCACCCCGCGCTCGGGGACGAGCCGCTGGTCTTCGTCGAGATCGCGCTCTGCCGGGAGATCCCAGACGCCATCGGCCCCGTGCTGGCGAAGGATCGCGATACGGTCTCGCCTGCGCGGGCAACGACGGCGGTATTCTACTCGATTTCCGCCTGCCAGGGCGGGCTCAAGGGTGTGAGCTTCGGCAACTTCCTCATCAAGCAGGTGGTGGAGGAGTTGCGCACGGACTTCCCTGGCCTCGGCACCTTCGTGACGCTGAGCCCCGTGCCAGGCTTCACGCGCTGGCTGGATGCGGAGCGTGGCGGGGCGGCGGAAGCTGAGGAGCAGGGATTGCCCGGTCTCTGCGCCTGGTATCTGACGGAAGCGAAGCGGTCGGATGGCATGCCGTTGGACGCGGTGGCTCGGTTTCATCTGGGGAACGGCGCGCGGCTCGAGCGGGTCAATGCCGGTGCCGACACATCGCCACGGGGTCAGCGGGAAAGCAGGGGTGTGATGGTCAACTACCTCTACGACCGGCGCGACATCGAGAAGAACCACGAAGCCTTTGCAACACGCGCCGAGGTCGCGCAATCGACGGCGGTGCGCCGGTTGGCGAGGCAGGCGGCGCCGGCGAATGATGAGTAGGGTTTCGATACCCTCCCACTGCCCCGCCCGCCCCGCGGCTGAGGCTGCACAAACGTAGTGAACATCGAGTGAACATCATGCCGGTTCGGGGCGGCGCCCGATCCGGCGCATGGACTGGGCCGGCGCGACTGTGCGAGTGCGGCGGCTCCGAAGGAAGGACGGGATGCGGATGACCAATCACCTGGCAGCGGCGCTCTGCATCGGCGATGGCGGCCGGCGGGATCAGGTCTTCGCGCGGCTCGAGGACGGGCGGAAGGTCACCTATGGCGATCTGGACCGGCTCTCGGCGCAGTTCGCGGCCGCTCTCGTCGATCTCGGTGTCGAGCCCGGGGACCGGGTGGCGGTGCAGGTGGAGAAGAGCATCGAGGCGCTGATGCTCTATCTCGGCTGCGTGCGGGCGGGCGGTGTCTTCCTGCCGCTCAACACGGCCTACACCGCCTCGGAGGTCGGGTACTTCCTTGGCGATGCGACGCCCCGGCTGGTCGTGGCGGATCCCGGCAAGGCCGACGCGCTGGCACCATTCGCGGCGAAGGCCGGTGCACGGCTAGAGACCATGGGTGTCTGGGCGGCTGACGGCGGCGAATATGGCAGCATGTTCGGGCATCTGTCGGAGGAGGCGGCGTTCGACGACGTGTCGCGTGGGCCGGATGATCTGGCGGCGATCCTTTACACCTCCGGCACGACAGGGCGGTCGAAGGGAGCGATGCTGTCGCATGACAATCTCGCCTCTAACGCACTGACCCTGAGCGACTATTGGCGGTTCACGGCTGACGACGTGCTGATCCACGCGCTGCCGATCTACCACACGCATGGGCTCTTCGTGGCGACCAACACGACGCTGGTGGCAGGCTCGGAGCTCATCTTCATGGGCAAGTTCGACGCGGGCAAGGTGCTCGATGCGATGCCGGGGGCGACGGCGCTGATGGGGGTGCCGACCTTCTATACGCGGCTGCTGGCCGAGGAGCGGCTGGACCGGGAGGTGACCGCGAAGATGCGGCTCTTCGTGGCCGGCTCCGCCCCGCTCCTGGCCGAGACGCACCGGCAGTGGGAGGCGCGGACGGGGCATGCGATCCTCGAGCGCTACGGCATGACCGAGGCGTCGATGATCACCTCCAACCCCTATGACGGCGCAAGGCGGGCGGGGACGGTCGGCCATCCGCTGCCGGGCATCGAGGTGAAGGTCACGCACCCTGAGACCGGGGCGGCGCTGGCGCAGGGCGAGATCGGGGTGATCCTGGCGAAGGGGCCAAACATCTTCAAGGGCTACTGGCGCATGCCCGAGAAGACCAAGGAGGAGCTCTCGGACGACGGCTGGTTCATCACCGGCGATCTCGGCATGATCGACGATGAGGGCTATGTCGTGATCGTCGGGCGCGGCAAGGACCTGATCATCTCCGGCGGCTTCAACGTCTACCCCAAGGAGGTGGAGGGCGAGATCGACCGGCTGCCTGGTGTCGTGGAGAGTGCCGTGATCGGCGTGCCGCATCCCGATTTCGGGGAGGGCGTGGTCGCCGTCGTGGTGCCCGAGGACGGGGCTGCGCGGGAGAAGGACGCGGTGATGGCGCCGCTCAAAGACCGGGTGGCGAAGTTCAAACAGCCGAAACACGTTGTTTTCGTTGATGCTTTGCCGCGGAACGCCATGGGCAAGGTGCAGAAGAAGGACCTGCGCGAGACCTACGCCGACCTCTTCCAGACCGCCTCGTGAGCGAGCTGGCCTCGCCTGCGCGCTCGGTGCGCATGGGGGCGGCGGCCTATCTCTCCGGCGGCATTCTGCTTCTGAGCTTTCAGGACAGCATGGTGAAGTTCATGTCGGGCGAGACCTCGCTCTGGCAGTTTCAGGCGCTGCGCTCGGGCTTCAACCTCGTGATTCTGGTGGCGATGGTCTGGATCGGGGCGGCCTGGGCGCGGCGGATGGGGCGCGACGGCGTGGGGCTCGAGCGGTTGTGGCCTGATCGGCTGGGGCCGGTGGCGCTCCGCACCTCGTTCCTAACCCTCTGTATCGTCTGCTATTTCTCGGGCGCGCCGGTGCTGACTTTCGCGCAGATGGGGGCGGGGCTCTTCACCTATCCGATCTTCGTCACGCTGCTCTCCGGCGCGGTCTTGCGGGAGCCTGTGGGGCCCTGGCGCATGGGGGCCGCGGTCGCCGGCGCGGTCGGTGCGGGGCTTATCCTGCGGCCTTGGGCGGATGGGTTCACGGGCTGGCAGCTGCTGCCGGTGCTCGCGGGGCTGCTTTATGCGTGCAATGTCCTCACGCTGAGGCGGGCTTGCCGAGATGAGCATCCGATGGCGCTGGCCGCGGCCGTGGCGGTGGCTTTTCTGATCTCGGGTGTGATAGGCACCTCAGCTCTCACGGCTTTTCCGGTTGAGGTTTCGGAGCCGCGGCTTGAGTGGATTGCCGTCGGCTGGCCGGAGCTGACGATCATCGCCATCGGCTTCGCGGTGTTGGCGAGCTTCTGCAATCTCTTCGGAAATATCGCTTTGTCAAAGGCCTATCAGACGGCAGAGCCCGCCTGGCTTGCCCCCTTCGACTATACCTATCTCGCCTATGTGGTGCTCTGGAGCTTCGTGCTCTTCGGCGAGGTGCCGGACGGGATGAGCCTTGTCGGCCTCGCCCTGATCGCCGCGGCCGGGATCGTGACGGCGGTGCGGGAGGGTCTGCGCCAGCCGGGGATGAAGCGCCGCGGGCCGATGCGCTGAGGGCCGTTCATGCCCACAGTGGCGCTTTGCCGAGTCCACCGGGTGCGATGGTTAACGGGGTCTTGGGCGCGACATTGCGACATCCGGTGGTTCGGCCACGCCACTCGGGGCCGTCATTGCCGGGCCTGATCCGTCAATCCGGATCGTTGCGCGGCGGTCGTGGTCGTGAGGCTTCGCGGATCCCCGGGTCACGCCCGGGGATGACCTCGGAGGGTCTCTTCCGTTTCGGTCAAACCACCTGGGCTCGAAGGCGAAGACGGGGGCGGGGCGCTTCCGAGGCGACGGCGTTGCGCATTGAGACTCGCAACCGGGCTGCATAGGCTTGGGGCCAAAGGAAGGAGGCGATCTCATGTCCCATGTCTTTCCGCGTCACACCAAAGCCAAGCTGCCGACCATTGCTGGGGGCGACGGCGCCTATCTTATCGACGAGACGGGCAAGCGCTATCTCGACGCCTGTGGCGGGGCCGCGGTCTCCTGCCTCGGCCATTCGGCGCGGCCGGTGCTGGAGGCGGCGAAGGCGCAGCTCGACACCATCGCCTATGCCCATACGAGCTTCTTCACCTCGAAGCCGGCCGAGGCGCTGGCGGACCGGCTGATCGCGAAGGCGCCGGAGGGGATCGAGCGGGTCTATTTCGTGAGCGGCGGGTCGGAGGCGACCGAGGCTGCGATGAAGCTCGCGCGCCAGTACTGGCTGGAGAAGGGCGAGGGCGCGCGCCGGCATGTGATCGCGCGTTGGCAGAGCTATCACGGCAATACGATCGGGTCGCTGTCGGCTTCGGGCAATCGCTGGCGGCGGGGGCAGTTCGAGCCGATGCTCTCGGGCGCGATGCATCACGTGGACCCCTGCCATTACTGGCGCTTTGCCGAGGAGGGGGAGACGCCGGAGGCCTATGGGCGCCGCGTGGCGGACAGCCTGGATGAGAAGATCCGGGATCTGGGCGCGGAGACGGTCGCGGCCTTCATCGCCGAGCCGGTGGTGGGGGCGACCATGGGGGCGGTGCCGGCCGTTCACGGCTATTGGACGCGTATCCGCGAGATCTGTGACAGCCATGGCGTCCTCCTGATCCTCGACGAGGTGATGTGCGGCATGGGGCGGACGGGCAGCCTCTTTGCCTCGGAGAGCGTGGCCGATGGCGCGGGGGGCGTGCCGGAGAGCGTGCGGCCGGACATGATCTGCATCGCCAAGGGGCTGGGCGCGGGTATCCAGCCGATCGGGGCGATGCTGTGTTCGGGCGAGGTCTATCGGACGGTCGAGGCAGGCTCCGGCTTCTTCCAGCATGGCCACACCTATATCGGGCATCCGACGGCCTGTGCCGCGGGGCTTGCGGTGCTGGACGAGATCGAGGGACGCGACCTGCTGGCGAATGTGCGGGAGCGCGGGACGGAGCTGCAATCCGCGCTGGAGGCCACCTTCGGGCAGCATCCGCATGTAGGCGATATCCGCGGGCGGGGGCTCTTCCGCGGGATTGAGCTGGTTGCGGACCGGGGCACGAAGGCGTGCTTCGATCCGAGCCTGGGTGTGGCGGCTCGCCTCAAGAAGGCGGCGTTCGCGCGGGGCCTGATGGTCTACCCGATGGGTGGCACGGTCGACGGCCGGCACGGGGATCATGTGCTGATCGCGCCGCCCTTCATCCTGGAGAGCGGTCAGATCGCGGAGATCACCGAGCCGCTGTCGGACGCGCTCGACAGCGTGCTGGAGGAGGCGCTGGCTGCCTGATGCAGGCTCCTCAGACCGCGAGGCTGTGGCGGGCGGAGGAGGCCATGAGATAGGCGTCGAAATGCGCGGCGATCAGGCGGGCATGGCTGTGCCATTGCGGCCTGATCTCGAAGCCTTGGGCATGGTCGAGCGGGCCGAGCGCATCTTTGGGAGCCATGGCGATGAGCTGATCGGCCTCCCGCACGACCGACGCGGCCATGTCGCCGAAACGGGCCGTGAGCGCGGTGATATCGAGCGCGAAGCTGCACAGGATCTCGGCGATGGCGGCGGCGCGGATCTGATCCTCCAGCGACATCACGCGGCCGCGCGCGGTCGCCAGCCCCGCTTCCTCGATGGCGCGCTGGTAGCCGGCGGTGCTGGCCACGTTCTGCACGTAGCCGCGGGCGAAATGGCCGATGGCGGAGGCGCCGAGACCGATGAGCGTATCCGCCTCGTCCGCCGAGTAGCCCTGGAAGTTGCGGCGGAGCACGCCATCACGCGCGGCATCGGCCAGCGTGTCGCCGGGACAGGCGAAGTGGTCGATGCCGATGGGCAGGTAGCCCGCCTCGGAGAGGAGGTGCCGGGCGAGCGTCGCCATCTCCCGCCGCGCGTTGGAGCCGGGCAGCACCTCCGGATCGATCATCGACTGACGCTTCGAGATCGCGGGCAGATGCGCGTAGCCGAAGAGCGCGATGCGATCCGGCTTTAGCGCCAGGACGCCGTCGATGGTCTGCGTCAGGCTCTCGATGGTCTGGCAGGGCAGGCCGTAGACGAGATCGAGATTGATGCTGGCGATCCCGCGGCGGCGAGCATCGACGATCAGATCCTCGGTCAACTCGCGTGGCTGGACCCGGCCGATGGCTGCCTGCACGGGTTTCGCGAAGTCCTGCACGCCGATGGAAAGGCGGGTGACGCCGGCCTCGATCAGCGCGTCGAGCTTTTCGCCATCCATGTCGCGCGGGTCGAGCTCCACGTCGAAATCGGCGCCGTTGAGGGTGGGGAAGGCGCGGCGGAGAATGTTCGCGAGCCGGATGATGTCCTCGCCCTGCAGGATGCTGGGCGAGCCGCCGCCCCAGTGCATCTGGCTCATCGAGAGGCGACCGCCGAGGGCGTCGGCCACCGTCTCGATCTCGCGCTCGAGAAAGCCGAGATAGCGGGTGACGGGATCGTATCGCCGCGTGCCCTGCGTCCGGCAGGCGCAGAACCAGCAGAGGCTCTGACAGAAGGGTATGTGGAGGTAGAGCGAGGCGCGCGTCCCCTCCGCCAGTTCGCCGAGCCATCGCCGGTAGGTCGCGGGACCGACATCGGCGGTGAAGTGCGGTGCCGTCGGATAGCTCGTGTAGCGCGGGACAGCGCGTTCGAGGGCCGCGGGGCTGAAGGGGGACTGCGTCTCCATGTCCGATCTTATCGTCTGATGGACACCCATCTCACATTGACCCCGATCAAGGGTTCCGGCATCGTAGCAAGAAACATACTAATGCCGCCTGGGAAGAGATGCAGAGACTAGCGCAAATAAGCGAAGAACCGCAGCGCTGTGCGACGTGTCCGATTCGCGATCGCGCCGTATGCACTTATGCGGACGATACCGAAATACGGTCTCTGGAGAGTATCAAGTTTTATCGAAACTTCGAAGCTGGCCAGGAAATACTTGCAGCGGGCGAGGAGATGGAGTTCCTCGGCTCGGTTATCGAGGGCGTCGTCTCGCTGTCGAAAACGATGGTCGACGGCCGGCGGCAGATGGTCGGGCTGATGTTTGCCTCGGATTTCATCGGCCGGCCGATGCGGACGAGCGTGCCCTATGACGTCACAGCGGTGACGGATGTGCGCCTCTGCCTCTTCAAGCGGGTGCGGTTCGAGACGGTGCTGAAACAGTCGCCGGCGATCGAGCGGCGGCTTCTGGAGATGATGCTCGACGAGCTGGATGCGGCGCGCGACTGGATGCTGCTCCTCGGCCGGAAGACGGCGCGGGAGAAGATCGCGACCTTCCTGATGATCCTGGCGCGGCGGATCACGCTGGCCGGGCGGAAGGATGCGCAGAACGGCGTGAGTTTCACCCTGCCGATCACGCGCGAGGCGATGGCGGATTATCTGGGCCTCACGATCGAGACGGTGAGCCGGCAGTTCACCAGTCTGCGCAAGGAGGGGATCATCGCCCTCGAAGGCACCCGGACTGTGCGCGTGCCAGATTTCCTCGCCTTGCTGGATACCGCAGGCGAAGACGCGGATGGCGAGTTCCTGACCTGAAGCGGCCGATCATTGGGTGTTTCCTTGCGGTGGTTCGACCGAGACATCTGGTGCTGTCTTCGCCGAACTTGATCCGGCAGGCCGGGTCATTGGGCGTTGATCCGGATGGGCTTTCTGGATCCCCGGTTCGGACCCCGGGATGAACGCGTAGGGCGCATTCGTTCCGTCTCTCCCGCTCGCGTCACGCGACTGCGCACAGGCGTGATTGGTCCGTGCGCGGCGGGCGTGCTTCCCTTTGTGACCGAGCGCATGGGAGGCGAGGATGCAGGGCAGTCGCGCAGGATCGATCCTTGGGCCATCGCGGCGGGCGGTGATGGCGGGGCTCTCCGGTCTCGCGGCCGGTGTCGCGCTGCCCGGGCTCGCACAGGCTGCGAGCGAGGCGGAGATCGACCGGGCCATTGCGTCCCTGATTACGCCCTCGCGCGGGCCGCTCGGCGCGGCCGAGGCGCAGCGAATCCTGATGCGGGACGCCGGGCTCTCGGCGATGCCGGGGCTGGTGCTCGCGCATCGCTTCAGCCCCCTGCCCCGCACGGAGACGGCGGCGATCATGGCTCGCATCACCGGCGAGCCGCCGTCGCTCGACTGGTTCGACTGGATGCTCTGGCAGGAGGCGCATCCCGAGGTGCGGCCGACCGCGGGTTACATCGGTCTCAAGCGTGCAGTCTTCGAGGCGATCGATCCGGAGTTCGAGATCTTTCTGCGCGACCCCTGGCTCGAGCCCGAGCGCTCACGCATCCGCTTCGAGGAAGTCACCTGGGGCGGCGTGCGCAAGGACGGCATCCCCTCGCTCGACAACCCGACCCTGATCGGGGCCGGTGAGGCCACCTATCTGCGCGACAGCGACCCGGTCTTCGGCGTCTCGATCAACGGCGATGTGCGGGCCTATCCGCTGCGCATCATGGGCTGGCACGAGATGTTCAACGAGGTCATCGGCGGCGTGCCGGTAGCCCTCGCCTACTGCACGCTTTGCGGGGCGGGCATCCTCTTCGAGACGCAGATCGCGGGGCGGCCCGCGCCCTTCGTCTTCGGCTCCTCGGGATTTCTCTATCGCTCGAACAAGCTGATGTTCGACCGGGAGACGCACACGCTCTGGAACCAGTTCACGGGGCGGCCGGTGATCGGTCCGCTGGTCGAGAACGGGATCGAGCTCAAGCAGCGGCCGGTGACGATCCAGCCCTGGGGCGAATGGCGGGCGGCGAACCCGGAGACGCGGGTGCTGAGCCTCGATACCGGGCATGCGCGGGACTATGGCTCCGGCGTCGTCTACCGGGACTATTTCGCGAGCGGGGACCTGATGTTCCCCGCGCTCGTGAACGAGCAGGTGCTGAAGCAGAAGGACTATGTCTTCGGCATCCGGCAGCGTGGCGTGGCGCGGGCCTGGCCGCTCGAGGTCTTTCGCGGCGGGCGGGTGATCAACGATGCCGTGGGCGACACGGCCGTGGTGCTGGTCGGCGATGCGGCGGGGCGGACGGTGCGCGCCTATGAGCGCGGCGCGCGACGCTTCGATGCGGCGGCCGACGGCGGGCTCAGCGAAGGCGGCGAGCGCTGGGAGATCACCGAGGAGGCGCTGATCGGGCCGGGCGGGACGCGCATGCCGCGGGTCGCCGGGCATATCGCCTACTGGTTCGCCTGGGACAACTATCTCGGCCTCAGAGCGGAGCTCTACCAGGGCTGAGACGGTCTGCAGCGCAGTCGTCGACCCGGCTGCGCGCGGACCCCGCGGGCGTCGTGGTGGGCGCGACCGTGGGGTGGGCGCGGAGCGCGGCGGATTGGACTCCCCGCCCGCTTCGCGCCCCTTCCATCGAGGGGAGAGCGCTCAGGGTCTGAAGGCGAACGTGTATTCGCGCACGCTGCTGGTGCCGACCCGAAGCGTCGCGCTCTTGGTCTCCCCGCCATAGGTCGCCGTCACGGTGTAGGAGCCCGAGGGCAGGTCCACCAGCAGCCAGGGGCTGGGGCAGGTCTCGGTCAGGACCGCGCCGCCGTCCCGCACGATGGTCGCATCGACATCCGCGATGAAGTGACCGTCCGTCTGCGCGAAGACGAGCTTGAGCGAGTGGCGGAAATTCGCCTCCTCCTCCGTCCGCTCGAGGCCGAGCCCGGAGCAGAGATAGTTGGGCTGCTGCGCCTCGGCGGTGAAGGGCATGAGCAGCGCGAGGGCTGCCAAGCTGCGGGCGGGCAGGGTCGTATCCATCGGTAAGCGCCTTTGTCGTTGCCGTCCGTCCCATGTGGGGACGTTTTGCCGCAACGGCTAGGGGGCGCGGTCAGTTCCGTTCGACGAGTGACATGACGCCGATCTCGCGCAGGAGCTTGCGCTTCATTGCCTCCTCGAAATCGTCGTAGCTCGCGGCGATCTCGAGGAAGGCTTCGGGGCCGTGGATGACCTCGCGGGTGTAGTAGTCGATGGCCGCGATGCCCTTGCCGACCTCGTCCGAGGCGACGACGAGGCCGTTGACCGTGACGCCGTGAAAATCGAAGGCGTTGTAGGCGTGGCGTGGTTCGAAGCCGTGATTGTTCTCGCCGTCGCCGGCCATGTCGACGACCCGCCTCGCGCAGCCGGGGGTGGCGGAGCGGAGGAGCGTGGCAGCGTGGCCGAGAGCGGCGCCGAGCGCGGTGGGGTATTCCGAGGTGGTGCGGGGATGACGCTCGATCCGTCCGGCCATGTCGTCGATGGCCGCGTCGTTATCGAGCCGGGACCAGGTCGCGATGCCGTGCTGCTGGAAGCGGCCCGACCACTCGAAGACCGCGACCTCGACCCCGCCGAGCGATTTGAGGGCGGCCCGGACCTCGTCGCTCCGGAGCGCGTTGGCCGTGCCCGAGGTGAGGAGGCCGTATTCCCGCTGATCGACGGAGGCGGAGACATCAAGCGCCAGCACGAGAGCCAGCCGGCATTGGGCGGCGGCGTGGCCGGACAGGGTCAACAGGAGCGCGATGAGCCACAGTGCTGGCCACCAGCCGGGGGCGAAATGGAATCGCGGAATGCGCGTGCTCATAGGGCATCGTGACACGCCGCGGGATCGCTTTCGACCCCTTCCGCGAGCGGCATAGTTGACCGCCGATTTAGGAGGCAAATGCCTAGAGAGTGGCGGGCCTTGCCTGACAGGCTCACGGCAATTGCGCCATTGCCGGGCTTGGTCCGGCAAACCGGCGCCACCGGGCGTGCATGCTCGGGTCAGGCCCGAGCATGACGTGAGAGCGTGAGGGAAGAAGGTGCTCTAGAGACCGTGCGGTTTTGGATCGGCTCAGGCTGATCGCGGGAGGTTTCGCGCATCCACCGCAGCCGCGAGCTCCGGATAGGAAGCGTGACCGAACTCGTGGGCCATCGTCTCGTCCCACCGCCGGGCGAGGGCGGCACGTACGGTTTCCGAAAGCGAGAGGCCCTTGCCGGCGTGGCCGGTGCTGACCTTGCTTGCCGAGCCCCCGGGGGGAAGGCCACAGGCGGCGTCGCGGCGTTGGCGGATGAGGTGGTCGTCGAACCTGGCCTCGTGGCGCTTCATGAAGGCGAAGCTTGCCTGTTCGAGGGCGATGTTGCGTGCCTCCGGGCTGATGGCGGGATCGATGAAGTCGGCCACACGGGCGACGGTGCCGGGCAGGTCGGTGCTCATGCCTTCATAGGTCAGGAAGAGGATGTCGGTGCGGTCCCGCTCGCGCCACCAGGAGGCGGCGTGGCGCCACCAGCCGCCCTCCGCGATCTCGCTCAGCGCGAAGTCCTCGAGCGGGATGCTCCCGGGCTCGAAGAGCCAGCCCTCGAAGAAGCGGTATAGCGAGACGAGCGCGTCGGCGGGGTCGCGGAAGACGACGATGTAGCGCCCACCCTTCGGTACGTCGTCCCAGTCGGCGTGCGACTTGAAGGCCCGCGGGGTCGCGGCCTGTGGGGCATCGAGGTCGATGCCGAGGTCGTGGGCAAGCTCGAGCCAGGGGACGGCCGCGGTGATCTCGTCGAACTCCATCGAGCCGCCGGTGCGCAGGCCATGGACGATCTGCTGCATCCAGGTGGTGCCGCATTTGGCATAGGGCGCGATGACGATGTCGCTGGGCTGGAGGGGGAAGGAGAGGCCGCGGGCGATGCCCTCCCCGGTGGCGATGCAGTCGCGGGCGGTCTGCATCGCCTCGATGGTGCGCGGACGGTCCATGGAGTGCCTCCGTCGCGAGGGAGAAGGTCAGGGGGGGGGGCGGGGCGCCGGCAGGCCGTATGCCCTCCCGCCTGCGGGAGGGGTCAGCCGGTCTGCGCCTCCCGCTTCTCCCGCATCTTGCGCCGGATCAGCGTGATCAGCGGCAGCAGGATGAGGATGATCGCCATCACCGTGATCGGGCCCGCGATGGGCCGGGTGATGAAGATCGAGGGGTCGCCGTCGGAGAGCAGGAGGGACTGGCGGAGCGTCTGCTCCGTCGTCCCGCCAAGCACGATGGCTAGCACCGCGGGGGCGAGCGGGTAGTCGAGGAGGCGCAGGAGGAAGGCCGCGACCCCGAAGATCAGAATGAGCCAGACATCGAACATGGTCTGCGTCGCAGCGAACCCGCCCACGATGGAGAGGACGAAGATCACCGCCGCCAGCACCGTGAAGGGCATGCGCAGCATCCACAGAAAGAGCGGGATGAAGGCAAGGTTCACGATAAGCGCGATGAGGTTCGAGACGTAGAAGGACCCGATCAGCGGCCAGACAAAATCGGGCTGGTCCGAGAAGAGCCGGGGCCCGGGCGTCAGGCCCCAGATCACCATGCCGCCGAGAAGCACGGCGGTGGTGGGCGAGCCGGGGATGCCGAGGGTGAGCATCGGCAGCATGGAGCCGGTGGAGGCGGAGTTGTTCGCAGCCTCGGGCGCCGCGACCCCGTCCACATTGCCCTTGCCGAAGCTCTCGGGGTTTCTCGCGACCATCTTCGTGACGCCATAGGCCATGAGCGAGCCCGGCGTGGCACCGGCGGCCGGCAGGATGCCGACGAAGAAGCCGAGGATCGAGCCGATCATCGTGCCCTTCCATGCCTCCGCCATCTTGGCAGCGGCGCGGGCGACGCGGCTGACGCTGATATCGGCGTCGGTCACGGTCGCCTCGTCCCGCGTGGTGTAGATCGTCCAGAGCATCTCCCCGATGCCGTAGACGCCGATGGCGAGCACCAGGAAGCCGATGCCGCGCATGAAGCCCTGCATGTCGAAGAGGATGAGGCGGGGCGCGCCGGAGATCGTGTCGAAGCCGACGGCTGCGAGGACGAGGCCGAGGCAGATCGAGAAGATCGTCTTTGGCGCATCATCGCCGCCGAGGCCGATGAAGGTGGCGAAGGCCAGCAGCATCAGTGCGAAGATCTCGGGCGGGCCGAAACTGAGCGCGACGGCGGCGAGCGGGGGCGCGAAGGCCGTGAAGAAGAGGTTGGCGACGGTGCCGCCGATGAAGGAGGCGAGGGCTGCGGTGACGAGCGCCTGATCGGCCTTGCCCTGCAGCGCGAGCGGTCGGCCATCGAAGGTCGTGGCGACGGCGGTCGAGGCGCCAGGGATCCCGAGCGTGACGGACGAGATCGCGCCGCCATACATCGCGCCGTAATAGATCGCCGCGAGGAAGATCATCGGTGCTGTCGCGGTCCCGGTCTGCTGCTGGATCAGGAACGTCGCAGGCAAGAGGATCGCGACACCGTTCACCGAGCCGAGACCCGGCATCGCGCCGACGAAGAGGCCGATGGCCACCCCGATGAAGGCGAGGAAAAGGTTCGTTGGCTCGAGCGCAGTCAGAATGCCGTCGAGAAGGAGCGAAATGACTTCCATGGCCCAGCCTCAGAGGAAGATGTCGTAGAGGGGCGTGAACACCGTGTCCTCGACCGAGCGCAGGCCTTTCGGCAGCGGCAGGGTCATCGCCACGTCGAAGAAGAAAAACATGCCGACAGGCATCAGCACCGCCACGGCGAGCGTGAGGCGCCAGGGATGCCGGCCGAGAAAGCGGAGATAGTAAACGAGGAAGAGCGCCATGGCGCCATACATGCTGATGATGTCGGAGAGGAAGACGAAGGCTGCCACGCCGCCGCCGACAAGCAGCATCATGCGAATGCCGTAGGCGTCGAGGAAGGGTCCGGTATCGCGGCTGGGGGGCGAGGTTCTGCGCACCCAGTTGATCACGATCCAGACGCAGCTCAACAGCATGATGAAGGCGAGCCAGAAGGGCCAGAATCCGCCGCCAGGGCCTTCGCCGGGGATGTACCAGATGTTCTCGAACCACGGATCGCCGGGCCAGGCTGGCGCCCCGGACATGTACATCAGGTAGCCGGAGAAGGCCGCGAGAACGAGGGCCATAACGAGCTCGGCAAGGCGCATTCTGCTCAATCCTCCCCATTGCCCGGCTTGGCGCCGGTTTTGGTCGTTGGAAGGAAAAACGGCGCCCGGGATCACCCGGACGCCGCCGTCCTGGTAGGACCGTGGTATACCACCACGGTCTGGGATACCAGATGTCAGTTGATGGCGCCGGACGCCTTCAGGATATTTTCATGACGATCCCGCTGGGTGGTCCAGTAGGCCTTCATGTCGTCGCCGGTCATCCACTCGCCGAAGAGCGACTTGTCGGTCTTGTACTTCTGCCAGCGCTCGCTCTCGAACACCGCCTTGAAGAGGTTCCGGTAGTACTCCTCCGCCTCGGCGCTCATGCCCGGCGCGCCGACCACGGCCCGCTGCATGAAGTAGGAGAAGTCACCGCCCTTTTCCTTGAGCGTCGGGGTGCCCGGGAAGAGCGGCAGCGGATCATCCGTGAAGCTCACGAGCGCGAGCAGGTCGCCCGACTCGTAGAAGCCCAGCGCCTCGGACGGGTTGTTCACGGAGCTGTCGATCTGCTGACCGGCCAGGTCCTTGGCCACGGCGCCGCCACCCTTGTACGGGATGTACTTGATGTTGAGGCCGTAATTGTTGTTCAGGAAGTCGGTGACGATGTTGTCTTCCGAGTTCTTGCCGGTGCCGCCCATGACCCAGCCATCGCCGCGCTCGGAAGCGACCGCGATGAACTCGTCAAAGGTGGTCACGCCTTCGTCCTTGTGGACCCAGAGGATGAAGGTGTCCTCGGCCATCCGGGCGATGGGCGCGAAATTCATGATGTCGATGCCGAGGCCGGGCTGACGCAGCGGCGTCGTGAAGAACGAGTTCAGCGTCACCATGATCGTGTGATCTGGGTCGCGCGCCGTGTTGAGGTGCACCAGCGCCTCAGCACCCGAGCCGCCGGACTTGTTCTGCGGAACAAGCGGCTTGGAGGCGAGGTTCTGCTCCTCGACGATCGACTGCATGAGACGCGCCATCTTGTCGGCACCCCCACCCTTACCAGCCATGATCACGAACTCGATCGGCTTCTTCGGCTCCCACGCGGCTTGCGCCGGCGCAGCGAGGAAGCCAAGCCCGATAGCGGCCGCGGCACCAAATGCCGCGAGTCGACGGTTCAAGGTCATAGGATACTCCCGTTTCTCGCATCCCCCTGTCGGGGACTAGTCTTTGGTTGTCTCACGACTGGGCACCCACCCGTCGCAAAATGTGGCAAAACTGCCTAATTTGGCATGGTATGCCAGCAGCCAGACATTTCAATGCTACGCGGGTACTCGGAACGGAAAGAATCTGACCGGTCAGTGCAACATCAGGACCGGTATTGATGTATGATCCACAATAGTCTGAGTGGCGCCACCAAAAATCGTCTCGTGCTCGTGACTGTGACCGTAAGCGCCGGTCAGAAGCATGCCCGCACCGGCAGCGACGGCCCCGTCGAGAATCGCCCTGCCCGGGTTTTCGCTGGCCTTGATGCGCGTTCTGGTTGCACTGACGCCATGCGCGGTGAGGTAGCCGATGAGGGCTGCGCCATCGACCGGCGAGCCGTCCTCGCCCCCGTCGAGCACCGTGACCCTGGAGGCTGCGCGCAGCACCGGCTGGGCGACCGCGATGGCGCGCGTCGCCTCGAGCGCGCCGTTCCAGGCGATGGCGATGTGCTCCGCGAAATCGCCGGTGGGCGCGTCGGGCGGGCATAGGAGAACGGGGCGCGCGGTCTGGAAGAGGGCGGCGCGGAGCGAGTTCACGCCGAGATTGCGATCCCGGTCGGGCTTGGCGACGGCGATGATATCCGCGAGCCGGCCGTGGCTGCGGATGACATCGGCCATCTTGCCCTCGGCGGCCTGCCAGGAGCCGGTGACCGCCCCGCCCGCGCGCGCGGCGTCCGGCGCGATCCGCTCGATGCCCTGCTGCGGGAAGAGGTCGGTGATCTCATGCTCGAGTGCGGCCCCCTCCTCCTCGGAGAGCTGGGCGGCCGAGCCGCGGATCTGCTCGCGCAGCGCCCGCGGCAGGTTCACGCCGATGGGCATGAAGTCGATGGGGCGGGCCTGACAGTGGAGAAGGTCGATATGCGCGCCGAAGCGGCGGGCCAGCATCGCCGCGTGGGCGAGGACTGCGGGAGCCTTCCCGTCCCCCCGCACAGGCACCAGGATCTTTGCGATGGTCATGTCGTCCTCCCGCGGGCCTTTCCGGCCCGCTTTTCTGTGCTGCGCCCTGGGGCCGCGGCCGCCGGCGCCCGGGCGGCAGAAGGGACCGCCGCCCGGATCTCGGCGCCTAGAAGAGGCCCTGCACGTCGCCGTTCTCGTCGAGCTTGATGGTCTCGGCGGCCGGGACCTTGGGCAGGCCCGGCATGGTCATGATCTCCCCGCAGATGGCGACGATGAAGCCTGCCCCGGCGGAGAGGCGAACCTCCCGCACGGGGATGTCGAAGCCCGTGGGCGCGCCGCGCCGCGTCTGGTCCGTGGTGAAGGAGTACTGCGTCTTTGCCATGCAGACGGGGAAGTGGCCGTAGCCCGCGTCCTCCCAGGCCTTGAGCTGGTCCTTGACCTTGCTGTCGGCGATCACGCTGTCGGCGCGGTAGACCTCCTTCGCGACCGTCTCGATCTTCTCGAAGAGGCCCATCTCGGCGGGGTAGAGGGGTTTGAAAGCCGCCTTGCCGCCCTCGATGATATCGACGACCTTCTCGGCCGTCTCCTTGATCCCCGCGCCGCCATCGGCCCAGTGCTTGTTGAGCACGGCCTCGACGCCCTTCTCGGAACAGTAGGCCTTGATGGCGTCCACTTCCGCGTCCGTGTCGGTGACGAAGTGGTTGATGCCGACGACGATGGGCACGCCGAACTTCTGCATGTTCTCGATATGGCGGCCGAGATTGGAGCAGCCGGCCTTCACGGCATCGACGTTCTCGGCGCCGAGATCGGCCTTGGCGACGCCGCCGTTCATCTTCATGGCACGCACGGTGGCGACGATCACCGTGGCCTTGGGGCTGAGGCCCGCCATGCGGCACTTGATGTCGTAGAACTTCTCGGCGCCGAGGTCCGCGCCGAAGCCCGCCTCCGTCACTACGTAGTCGGCGAGCTTCAGCGCGGTCTTGGTCGCGATCACCGAGTTGCAGCCATGGGCGATGTTGGCGAAGGGGCCGCCATGCACGAAGGCGGGGTTGTTCTCGAGCGTCTGCACGAGGTTCGGCTGCATCGCATCCTTGAGGAGCACGGTCATCGCCCCGTCCGCACCGATGTCGCGGCAGTAGACCGGCGAGCGGTCGCGGCGATAGGCGACGACGATGCGGCCGAGACGCTCCTGCAGGTCCGCGAGGTCATCGGCGAGGCAGAGGCAGGCCATGACCTCGGAGGCGACCGTGATGTCGAACCCGGTCTCGCGCGGGAAGCCGTTGGCCACGCCGCCGAGCGAGGCCGCGATGGTGCGGAGTGCGCGGTCGTTCATGTCGAGCACCCGGCGCCAGGCGACGCGGCGCACATCGATCTCGAGGCTGTTGCCCCAGTAGATGTGGTTGTCGATCATCGCCGAGAGGAGGTTGTGCGCCGAGGTGATGGCGTGGAAGTCCCCGGTGAAG
>JBCBYV010000052.1:0-11993 GCA_039815685.1 Pseudomonadota bacterium
CTGTTCTCTGTTTGCGGAGGTGTCAAGGATTGGGGGTCGTTGTCGTTCGGGGTCGCGGTTCTCTACGAAGTTGGTCTTGCCGCTTCATGATGGCGTCCGGGAGCTGATCGGCCAAAATGTCGTTCGCGAAGTGAGCGTTTGCTCCTCCAGCAGCTTCAGACTGGCTAGATCCGCCTCCGTCCCGAAGGACATTGATCCCGCCCTTGGTCTCTCGGGCAGGTATTGGGGTGTTGCGTTAGGTCGTTGCCTCCAGTCTGGGGTCGTAGAGGGTGCCGTCGCGCCAGATGCAATGCAGGGTGACCGCAAGCTTGCGCGCCGTGGCGACAGCGGCCTTCTTGAAGCCCTTTCTTTCCTGGAGGCGCTTCGCCCAGGCCAGCAGAGGCGATGGTTTCCGTACCTGGGTAATCAGGGTGGACGCGGCCGAGTACAGCAAGCGCCTCAGGTCGCGGTCACCACATTTCGAGATGCGCCCCGACCAATCCATGTCCTCGGATTGATGGCGCCTCGGCGTGAGGCCGAGAAAGGCGCCGACATCTCTCGACCGTCTGAAGCGCCCTGCATCATCCAGGGTTGCGATGAAGGAGAGCGCGACGACCGGACCGACCCCTGGCACCGTCATCAGGCGTCGGGCAAGCGTGCTCTCACGCGCAATATCCTTGAGCTCATCGTCCATGGCGTCAGTCGCCGCGCAGAGCGCCTCGTGGATCGGGTTGAACATCTCAGCCATGACGGCGATTGCCGGATCGGTCGCGGCCGCCTCGGCAAGTTGATCGCGAAACCCCTGCCGAAGCTTCGTGCGATGCACGGTGCCCATGCAGACCCCGAAGACCTTCAGGACGCCACGCACATGCCCTTCCAGATCCTTGCGCATCCGGATCAGGCGCTCCCGCGTGCCGATCAGGACACGGACACGCTCGGAGGCCTCGCTTCTGACATGGACCGCGCTGAACCAGCCGGTGCGGGCGAGATGTGCCAGGCCTTCGGCATCCCCGGCATCCGCTCGGCGGGCAAATGATTCACTGGATCATTTGCCTATCCGCCTCGCTGTTGATCCGGCCAGACAAGGCCTTGTGGGCGAGACGCGCATCGATGCAGACAATCGGCAATCCCCGCGCTTCGAGCTCGCGGGTCAGCCAAATCGCCAGAATACCGCTCTCATGTACGACACGATCCGCTTTCGGCGCATGCTCAGCGATGAAGGACGAAATCTGGTCAGGATCGGCGCTCGTCTCGCCTCGCGCGGTAACCGCGCCCTCAGCATCGACCACGCAGATCGACACGGATTTCACGGAAACATCGAGACCAACATACTGGGACATGGTCGTTCTCCTCGAAGACTTGCGGTTTCTGAGGCCAGGATACTGGACCTCCCTCGCCACCGGAGAGCGGCCACCGCAAACACACCATGTCGTCGTTCGGTCCAGCTGCAGCATCTCCGTCGCGACAAGGTCCAGGGTGCGGACGAAGCGATCGCCTGGCGAACGGCGACTGCTTCCTTCGCTTGGTGAGGGTGCGTGACGCCTCGTGCGTTGCCCTGGATCGCCACACCTCGGGGCTCCCCTTCAATGTCCGCGACCGGTGCGGGTAACCTCGCCGAGTGGGCGAGTGGGTCCAGCCGCCTTCACTAGAGCAGGTCCTCCCTTCGCGGTGGCTGTGCCCCGGCGCGGGTGACAGCGAAGCCGGCAGCGGCCACGCCGTACGCCAGCGCTGCCTGAAACACCTCCCGATCGAGTGCTCGCAGGCGCTCAACCTCGAGTGCACCACGCTCATCCAGCTTCGCCAGGAAACCCGCGTTGAACGTATCACCGGCGCCGACGGTATCGACGACACGAACAGGCTTTGCCGGAACGGCAACCTCCATGCCCGATGTCGTTGCCGCCGTGGCGCCCTCGCTGCCCCTGGTCGCCACCACCAGGAACGGGCCAAGATCTAGGATCGACTGCATTTTGTGCGCCAGCGACTGCTCCCCCAGCAGGAGCCAGTCGAGATCCTCGTCGGATACCTTCACGATGTCCGCACGGCGCATCATCCGGTCGAGGCGCGCGCGATAGGCGGCTTCGTCGCTGATGATGGCGGGCCGGACATTGAGGTCGAGCATCGTGACCCTGCCACGCCGCTCTCGCTCGTGCAGCGCCTCCATGGCCTCCGCGCAGGGTTCGCTCGCCAGGCTGATGCCGCCGAAGAACAGGGTCGAGACATCGCGCGGCAAGGTGGGGATCTCGTCGATCCGCAGCATGCGCGTGGCCGTGCCTTCATCGTGAAAGCTGTACCTCGCCTGGCCATCCGTGAGCGAGACGAAGGCGAGCGAGGTCTTGCGATCCGTCATCACGGAGAAAGTCGTATCAACGCGGTTCTCCGTAAGCGCATCGCGGAGCATCCGGCCGAAGTCATCCGTCGAAAGGCCCGTCAGCAGCCCGGCCCGCAACCCCAGCCGACCAAGCGCGATCGCGGTGTTGAAGACGGCGCCGCCCGGATAGGGCACGAAGCCCGCCCGGCCGCCAGCTGTCGCAGAGGGCAGCATGTCGATCAGCGCTTCGCCGCAGCAGAGGATCATCGCGACCGTCCGTGCAAAGGCTGCCGGGCGCGTGGGCGCTGCCTCATCCTTGCCGGGACGCCGGCCTCCCGCACCTGTCCGTTCACGCTCATGGTCCTGTTCATGGCCCCGTTCACGGCCCGCACGAGGGGTCTGAGGCGTAGGCACGCAGGGCGCTCTGCGTTCCCCTGTCCCAGATCAGCCGCAACCAGCGTTCGAAGGCTGCGCCGAAGCCCGCCTCCATTGACAGCGTGCCATAGATACCGCCCTGCGCGAGCCAGGCCGACGGGCTCTCTCGAGCACTTGTCGCCGCGCGCAGAAGTGTCGCCCAGTTCGGATCGTTTGGCTCGATCTCGGCGCCATTCTCCCTCGTCCCCGCGCACATCCGCGCCCAGAGCGCCTCGACCAGGCTTAGCCCCTCGATGCTGCCGCCCGAGGCCAGCGCATCGCGCAGGATCGGCAGGACGAACCCGGTATGGCGTGACGATCCATCGAAGGCGACGCGTCGCGTGGTGTCGCGGATCGCGGGATTGGCGAAGCGCGTCTCTATCAGGGCGGCGTAGTCGAGCGGGGTCATACCCGGCACTGGGGCGACCTGCGGCACGATCTCCTCGCACTGCACTTTCCGGAAGAAGGCCGCAATGTCGGGATGGGCCATGCAGTCCGCGATGGTGTCGAGGGACAGGAGTTCACCGGCATTGGCGAGCACCTGGTGACCGGCGTTGAGAATGCGGATCTTCATGGTCTCGAAGTCATGGATCCGGTCGGTGAAGGTCGCGCCCACACGCTCCCATGCCGGGCGGCCGGCGCAGAAGGCATCCTCCATGACCCATTGGCGGTAACTTTCGTGCGTCACGGGCGCCGCGTCGATGATGCCGAAGCCCCGGGCCCTTGCAATCTCGTCGGGTCCGGTGGCGGGCACGATGCAGTCCACCATCGAGTTCGGGAACGTGCAGTGCGCCGCGATCCAGTCGGCCAACGTCGGATCGCTTAGCGCCGCCAGCGACACGACCGCGGCGCGCGTGATGTCGCCA
The DNA here is from genome assembly GCA_039815685.1 of Pseudomonadota bacterium. Lineage (GTDB taxonomy): Bacteria > Pseudomonadota > Alphaproteobacteria > Rhodobacterales > Rhodobacteraceae > Thermohalobaculum. The sequence continues at coordinate 3,568 of JBCBYV010000052.1, forward strand.
TTGCCACGCAGGTTATCGCAGCTTTGAACGGTGAATGGACCGTGACCCTCTGCGCGCCGATGCGCGAGGGCTGCGACGATGACACCGAAGGCCGTGCTCGGCGTCGAGGGATGGGCCGCGTCGGATACGATGTCGGGATGAGCCGCGTCGAAGGCGCCGCTCGCCGGATCGAGATAGTACCCGCCCTCGGTCACCGTCAGTGACACGATGCGGATCGCCGGATCGGCCATCAGCGCGATCAACGTTGGGTTGTCGTCTTCCACCGGCACGAAGTCCACCATCGCCCCGCAGATCTCGGTCGAGCTGCCCTCGTGCCGCAGCTCGATCAGCGTGGTCAGGCAGTCCTGCGCCAACAGCCTGTCGCGCATCGCGGCGTCGGCCGGGCGGACACCGGCGCCCAGGATGGCCCAGTCGCGGTCCAGCCCGTGCTGCATCAGCCGGTGCAGGTACCAGGCCTGGTGGGCGCGGTGGAAGTTGCCGACCCCGATATGCACGATGCCGGGCGATAGGTCCGAGACGTCGTAGTGCGGTCTGGCGATGGTGTCGGGCAGGTCGGACAGGGTGGCGCGGCTCAGCCGGACATGCCTGCCGGGCGTCAACTCATCCATTGTCCGCCGTCCACGTTATAGGTCTGTGCGACGATGTAGCGGGCCTCCTCCGTGGCGAGGAACACGGCCATACCGGTCACGTCTTCGGGCGTGCCCATCCGGCCGAAGGGGACGGCGGCGCCGACCTCGGCCTTTTTCTGGCCCGGTGCCTTGCCCTCGTAGCGGGCGAAGAGGGCGTCGACCCCGTCCCAGTGTTCACCGTCGACGACGCCGGGCGAGATCGCGTTCACGTTGATGCCATGGCCGATCAGGTTCAGCGCGGCCGACTGCGTCAGGCTGATCACGGCGGCCTTGGTGGCGCAGTAGACGGCGACGAGCGGTTCTCCCCGTCTGCCGGCCTGGCTCGCCATGTTGATGATCCGCCCCTCGATGCCTTCTGAGATCATGTGCCGGGCGACGGCCTGCAGCGTGAACAGGGTGCCGGCGACGTTGACGGCGAAGGCGCGGTCATAGTCCGCGCGCGCGATGTCGGTGACGGGTGCTGCGGTGAATACGGCAGCGTTGTTCACCAGGATGTCGATCTTGCCCATGGCGGCAATTGCGGCGGCGACCCCCGTCTCGATCGAGGCCTGGTCGGTCACGTCCATCTCGATCGCGGACGCAGCGTCACCGATATCGGCCGCTGCCGCCTCGGCCCGCGCCATGTCGATATCTGCCAGCGTCACGCGCGCGCCCTCGCGGGCATAGGCGCGCGCGAGGGCAAGCCCGATGCCGCGGGCGGCCCCAGTGATCAGCGCGGTCTTGCTGGTCAGCCGCATCATGCGACCCTGAGGCCGGCGGCATCGAAGCGGTGGACCTGGTCGGCGCGCGGGGTGAGCGCGATCGGATCGCCATGGCGCAGACCCACCTCGCCCGGCGCACGCACTGTCAGCGTCTCGCCCAGACCGGTGTCATGGACGTGAAGGAAGGTGTCGGAGCCGAGATGCTCGGCCACGCCGACGGTACCCTGCCACGGGCCGTCTTCGGCGACGTCGATATGCTCGGGCCGGATGCCGATGGTGTGCGCGTCGTGCTTGGCTGCCTCTGCCCCCTCGATCAGGTTCATCTTCGGGCTGCCGATGAAGCCTGCCACGAACAGGTTCCGCGGGGTGCGGTAGAGTTCCAGCGGGCTGCCCACCTGCTCGATGTTACCCGCCCGCAGCACCACGATCTTGTCGGCCATGGTCATGGCCTCGACTTGATCGTGGGTCACGTAGATCATCGTGGTCCTCAGCCGCTCGTGCAGTTCGCTGATCTCCAGCCGCATGCCCACGCGCAACGCAGCATCGAGGTTCGACAGCGGCTCGTCGAACAGGAAAGCCGCGGGCTCGCGCACGATGGCGCGCCCGATGGCGACGCGCTGGCGCTGCCCGCCCGACAGCTGGCCCGGACGGCGGTCGAGGTAATCGGTGAGGTTCAACGACTTTGCCGCCGCCTCGATCCTGCGGTCCTGCTCGTCCTTCGGCACGCTGGCCATGCGCATTGGGAAAGCAATGTTCTTGCGCACACTCATATGCGGGTAGAGCGCGTAGGACTGGAACACCATTGCGAGGCCGCGCTTGGCGGGCGGCGTGTCCGAGGCGTCCGTGCCATCGATCCGGATGACCCCCGAGGAGATGTCCTCCAGCCCCGCGATCAGGCGTAGCAGCGTGGACTTGCCGCAGCCCGACGGGCCCACGAAGACGCAGAACTCGCCATCCTCAATCGTCAGGTCCAGTGGCGGAATTATCTCGACCGACCCAAAGCTCTTGGTCACCTGCTCGAGCGTGATCTGTCCCATGACTGCTTTCCCTTACTTGACCGCGCCGAAGGTGAGGCCGCGCACCAGCTGCTTTTGGCTGAACCAGCCGAGGATCAGGATGGGTGCGATGGCCATGGTCGAGGCGGCTGAGAGTTTGGCGTAGAACAGCCCCTCGGGGCTGGAGTAGCTGGCGATGAAGGCCGTCAGCGGCGCAGCGTTGGCCGCCGTCAGGTTCAGCGTCCAGAACGCTTCGTTCCAGGCCAGGATGAAGTTCAGCAGGATGGTCGAGGCGATGCCGGGGATCGCCATGGGCGTGAGGACATAGAGGATCTCTTCGCGCAGCCCCGCACCATCTATCCGCGCGGCCTCCAGGATCTCGCCCGGGATCTCGCGGAAGTAGGTGTAAAGCATCCAAACGATGATCGGCAGGTTGATCAGCATCAGCACGACCACCAGGCCCGCCTGGCTGTCGAGGATGCCAAGTTGGATGAAGAGCAGATAGATCGGGTAGAGAACGCCGACGGCAGGCAGCATCTTGGTGGACAGCATCCAGAGCAGGACGTCCTTGGTGCGCCGCGACGGCACGAAGGCCATCGACCAGGCTGCCGGTACCGCCACGATCACGCCAAGAATCGTTGAGCCGCCGGCGATGATGAGCGAGTTCAGCAGGAATTTCATGTAGTCCGAGCGCTCTTGGACAACCGAGTAGTTCTCGAGCGTCCAGCTGAAGTTCAGGAACAGGGGAGGGCTGGCGATTGCCTCCGCCTCGGTCTTGAAGCTGGTCAGGATCGTCCAGAGAATCGGGAAGAAGATAACCAGGCCGATCCCCCAGGCGAGGGCGGTGTTCAGGGCCTTGCGGCGCGATGTGACGGCACGTGCCATGGGGCCCTCCTCAGCGATCCAGGTTCTTGCCGACGATGCGCATCAGGAAGATCGCGACGATATTGGCGAGGATGATGGCGTAGACGCCGCCCGCGCTGCCGAGGCCCACGTTCTGGCTCTCCAGCACCCGCTGGTAGATCAGGTAAGTCAGCGTTCGCGTCCCGAAGGCGCCGCCGGTGGTCACGAAGATCTCGGCGAAGATCGACAGCAGGAAAATCGTCTGGATCAGGATGACGATCGTGATCGCGCGGCTCAGATGCGGCAGCACGATGTAGCCGAAGCGCGCCAGCGGCGAGGCGCCGTCCATCTCGGCTGCCTCGAGCTGCTCGCTGTCGAGCGACTGCACCGCCGTCAGCAGGATCAGCGTCGCGAAGGGCAGCCACTGCCACGACACGATCATGATGATCGACACCAGCGGCACGTCGCTGAGCCATGACACCGGTTCCGCCCCGAACAGCTGCCACAGATGCGCGAGCAGCCCGTTCGTCGGATCCATGAACATGTTCTTCCAGACCAGCGCCGAGACGGTGGGCATCACGAAGAAAGGCGCGATGACCAGAATGCGCACGGCTCCCTGTCCCCAGATCGGCTGGTCCAGAAGCAGCGCGAGCAACACCCCGAGCACGACGGTGATCACCAGTACGCCGCCCACGATGATCAGCGTCGTCTGGACGCTCGGCCAGAAGGCGCTGGAGGAGACGAAGCGGACATAGTTGTCGACGCCCGACCAGCCGAGATCGCCGCCCCTGAGCGGCAGGTACCTCCGAAACGAGAACCAGAGCGTCATCGTCAGGGGCACCAGCATCCAGCCGAGGAGCAGGATGACGGCCGGGGCCATCATCAGGCGCGCGGCGGATCGGGAATGCTGGGTCGCCATGGCGCAAGACCTCCTCGTTCGGGCCCGCGGCCCGCGCGTTCAGGGGAGTGTCGGATGGGCGATGGCGGGCGGCGCTCGTCTCACCGCCCGGTGGAGGGCGCGGTTCAGTAGCCGGCCGCCTCCATCTCTTCCTCGGTGATGGCCTGCGCTTTCTCGAGCGCTTCCTCCACCGACTGCTGACCCGCATAGACGGCCGAGAACTCCTGGCTCACCTGGCTGGCGATGCCGGCGAACTCGGGGATCGCAGCGAACTGGATGCCGACATAGGGCACCGGGTCGACGGTCGGGCTGTTTGGATCGGCCGACAGGATCGAGCGCAGCGTCATGTCGGCAAACGGCACCGCCTTGTACTCGGCGGTTTCGTAGAGCGAGGTGCGCGCGCCCGGCGGTACATTGGCCCAACCTTCGTTCTCGGCAACGAGCGCGATGTAGTCTTTCGAGGTCGCCCACTCGATGAACTGCTTGGCCTCGGCCTGCTGCTGCGTGCCGGCCGGAATGGCCAGCGCCCAGGCCCATAGCCAGTTCGACCGTTTGCCGAGGCCAGTGTCCGGCGCAAGCGCGAAGCCGACCTTGTCGGCCACGGTCGAGTCGTCTGCGTTGGTCACGAAGGACGCGGCGACGGTCGCGTCGATCCACATGCCGCACTTCCCCTGCTGGAACAGCGACAGGTTCTCGTTGAAACCGTTGGTGGCGTAACCGGCCGGCCCACTCTCATTCATCATCTCGACGAAAAAGGTGAGCGTCTCCTTCCAGGCCTCGCTGTCGAACTGCGGGCGCCAGTCCTCGTCGAACCAGCGCGCGCCGAACGAGTTCGACATGGCGGTGATGAAGGCGCCGCCCTCGCCCCATCCGGCCTTGCCCCGCAGGCAGATGCCGTTGATCTCAGCGTCCCGGTCGGTCATCGCCGCCGCGGCCTCGCGCACAAACGCCCAGGTCGGTGCCTCCGGCATCTCCAGGCCGGCCTTCTCCATCAGGTCGGTGCGATACATGATCATCGAGCTCTCGCCATAGAACGGCGCGGCATAGAGCGTGCCGTCATGGCTGAGACCGCCGGCCATGGCGGGCAGGATGTCGCCGACATCATACTCGGCCGAGAGATCATCGAGCGGCACCAGCCAGCCATTGGCGCCCCAGATCGGCGTCTCGTACATGCCGATCGTCATGATATCGAACTGGCCGCCTTTGGTGGTGATGTCCGTCGTCACGCGCTGGCGGAGCACGTTCTCCTCCAGCGTCACCCACTCGACTCCAATACCGGTATCGGCAGTGAACTGGTCCGTGTAGCCTTGCATGCGGATCATGTCGCCGTTGTTCACCGTGGCGATGGTGATCGTGCTGTCCTGCGCGCCTGCGGTGGCCGCAGAAAGCGTAAGCGCCATCGTGGCGCCGAGAATGCGCTTGAGTGACATCGGTGACCTCCCCGGTTTGTTTGTTGATCGCAGCTACACTCGGATCAGCGCCTGCGTCAATCTTTTTCTTTACGCGCGTAAGCTTTCAGGCCGATTTCCGCAGGATCATCGTACCGTCGAACAGCGTCGACGATCTCACTTCCGGGCGCTGACCTGAGTCGATGATGGACAGGAGGAGATCGAGGCTGCCGCTGGCGATCGCCTCGTAGTCCTGGGCAACCGTCGTGAGGGAGGGGCAAGTGAACCGGGCATAGGGGTGGTCATCGTGCCCCGCCACCCGCAGCGCATGCCCATGGCCCACGCCAACACGAAAGCCGTGCTCATAAGCCGCCGCAAGAACGCCGATGGCAAGGCGGTCATTGCTGCAGAGGATGGTATCCGTCGGCAGGGAGCGCGCCGCCATCATCCGCCCCGCCTCGGCAAAGGCCACGCCCTCGAATTCCCACCCGGCGCCTTCCGCCGCTAGGATCATCGGCTCATGGCCCAGCGCCTGCATCGCTGTCTGGTAGGCCGCGCGGCGCTTGTTGGCGTTTGGATTAGGAGCATTGCGCATCTCGAAGAGCGCTGGAGGCTCGCCCGTTCTACACAGGTAATCTGTAATGATTCCAATGCTTTGATTATTGTTTGAGCCAAAGAAGGCATCCCCGACGTCCTCCACGTCGCAGTCGAACAGCACCGTCTGCACGTCGTGGCAGAAGGCTTCGAGCCCTTCCGTCTTCGAGCGGCGGCCGAGTGGTGCCAGCAGGACGCCGGCGGGCCGGATCGCCCGCAGGCTGTCGAGGTTCTGGATCTCACGATCCGGGTCGCCATGCGAACTCAGCAGGATCGGGTTGAAGCCTGACGCGGCACAGAGCGGCTCCAGCTTGCGCGCCACCTCGGCGAAGAACGGGTCGGCGAGATAGGGCACCACGATTCCGATGTTCCGCGTCAGGCTACGGTTCTGGTTTATCGCGTAGACATTCGGCGTGTAGTCGTATTGCTGAAGCGCCGCCTCGATGCGGTCGCGCGTCGACTGGCGTACCGAGCTTGGGTCGTTGAAATACTTCGACACGGTCGGTCGGGAGATGCCGCTCAGCGCCGAAAACTCCTCCATTGTCCTCACGCGCGTCTGTCGCATCACCTATCCGCCAACTCGCCGACATCGCGCGCGAAATCCCTAATGATTTTGTCGCGCGTAAATTATCTAGTGTCCACACCACGACTAAGGTCAAGGACTTTCGTTCCACGGGCCAGACAGGGCACGCGGCGATCTCGCCTCCGCACGCCAACCGAAGCGCGGTATGTTCAGCAACGGTCCGCGCACTCAGCGCCTTGAGACGTTCCTCGCGCCGCTCGCATCCAGGGAGACTATGCCGCACCGACGCCCAAGCGGCCGATCAATGTCACGTGTCCTACGCCGCGAAGGGGCTTTTTCTGTTCTCTAATGGGTCAATGGGCGGCTGCTGTTTCCTGAGCTGATGCGGCTGCCTTTGGGTGACTTCGTTCTCTGCGTGCTCATTGGCTCTTGATGGGGACTGCTGGTTGCCGGGCGGCTATGTTGAAAGCGCAGTAGTCTGCGATGTTGCAGCCACTTGCGACAGAATTGATGCCGTCACCGGTTCCCTCCCTGGGGCGAACGCTCCCGCTCGGGAGCTTGTTGCGGCCTCCTCGTCTTCTGACCTGTTCCTTCAGGCCGCTTTGAATTCGGCGCCATCGCGTGGCATGGCGTGCATGATCACGGCGAGCCTGCGGGCGAGGGCGATACGAGCTTGACGCATGGTGGAGCGCTTGGCGATCGCGAACGCCCAGTCCTTCAACTTCAGCGGTGCCTTGTAACGGGTCAGCATCACGTTGGCCGCCTCGTAGAGCAACGTTCGCAGTCGCTTGTCACCGCATTTGCTGATCCTACCGAAATAGTCGGTCTCGCCGGACGGATGGCGCCTGGGAATGAGACCGAGATAAGCGACAACGTCGCGCGGGCACGTGAACCGATCAGCATCATCAATCGCTGGCGCGAAGGCGAGCGCCGTAATCGGGCCGACGCCTGGAATAGTCATGAGCCGACGACAGACGTCGGACCCCCGGGTCAGCCGCTGGATGTCCGCATCGATCGCCGCGAGCACGGCGGTGCGCGCTGCGATTGGGCCGCGCATTGAGCCGGACAAACCGTCTACGCCGTTGCTCATCTTCAGCACTTGGTGAACGAATGCTGGGCTGAGGCCGCGCGGCAAGCGAACGCCGAACACTACCGCCAAGCCACGGATCTGGTTCTCAAGCGTGACGCGCTGGCCGACGAGCTTCTTCCTCGCCGCATTGAGAGATCGAATTGCATGGGCAGGTAGCAATTTGACATGGACGGGCTTGAAGAACCCGGTCCGCGCCAGATGCGCCAGCCCCTGCGCGTCATTGCGGTCAGTCTTGTCCGCCTTCAGGGACTTCAACGCCTGATGGGCTTGCCGGCTCTCAACGCACACGACCGGGACGCCGGCTGCGATGAGGCCATGGTACAGCATTGGCGCCATGCGTCAGGTCTCAAACACGACGCGCCTGCAATCTGGAGCTTTGCTGAGAGCGGTCGCTATCTCGGTTGGCGACGTTCCAGACCTCGTCTCGTGGACAACTGCGTCCTCGCGATCGACGATGCAGATGTGCGTCTCTTCCATCGAGACGTCCAAGCCGGCAAAGTAGTCCATGGCTGTTCTCATCTTCCAAGGGGAGACCCAGGATACCGGCGTCCGCGGGGAACAGCCGCCCATTACCCCATGTTGAAAAACGATTATTGCAGGGTCACGTCGGTCAAGGTGGTGGAAATTGTGAGATGGCCTGAGGGGATGATCAGGCGGCTTCCGTGGTTATGCTGAGAATGGGGTCGGGCTCAGCGGTATGGATCTTCGAGAAGGCCTCGACCTGCATGTAGCGGTGCTGGGTCGCCCATTCGTCGTTCTGCTCGA
>JBCBYV010000001.1:0-401763 GCA_039815685.1 Pseudomonadota bacterium
CGCCGCCTCGCGGGGGGCTCGCGCGGGGGTTGCGCGCCCCCCCCCCCCCCCCCCCCCCGCTGTTGTGGTCCTCCTTCCCTCCCCCCGCGGGCGGCCGGCGCGGGGCGGCCCCCCCCCCCCCCCGACTGTCCTCCCGATCCGCCTCTTATGGGCCGTTGGGGCAGGGTGCGGACCAACGCCCGCCAGGTCTCACTTGATGTGGGAGCGGAGCAGCCAGGCGAACTTCTCATGCGTCCGGCCGCGGCCGATGGCGAGGTCCTCGGTCAGCGGATCGCCGTTCTTGGCAGCGACCTCGGCAAGCGCCGACATGGTCCCGGCAAGCAGCGACTGATCGGCCGCAAGTTTCGCCACCATCTCCTCGGCCGACGCGTGCCCGTCGCACTCCTCGACCTTCGAGCGCTTGACGTGCTCGCTCAGGCGGCCCTCGGCGTGGCCATCAAGCGCCTTGATGCGCTCGGCGAGGTCGTCCTGCGCCTCGAAATGATCCTCGTAGATCTTCTGGAAGAGATCGTGCAGCGACCCGAAGGACATGCCCGTCACGTTCCAATGATAGTTCTGCGCCTTCATCGTGACGACGGCGGTCTCGGACAGTCCCTGCGTGAGACCGTCGATGATGGCCTCAAGGGCCGAGCCTTCGAGTTCGGTTGCCAGGTTCTGCATATCGGCCTCACTTTCTTAAGACTTTATCCGCTGGCTTGCTGGCTGCGCCCGAATGGGGTCGCGGCTGGCTGGCTTGCTGCTCCTTTAGAATAGTTCTAAAGAGCGCTCGTCAAGGGTGAATCTTAGAACGGCTCTAAAAATGTGCATGGCGCCGCTCCGATCAAGCCCCTCACAGATTCCTGTTAAGACCCCCGACAATCGCCCCATCGAGCCCGCCGACAAGCGCCCGGGCGACTGACGCCGATGCCCTTTCCTGTTCGTCACCCAGATACTGGACACATGTGTCTAGCGCTCCGGCGAAAGGCCGGTTAGCGTATCCGCGACAGGGAATGCACCAGCGGGTCTGCCATGAAATCTCACTACCGTGTCGTGGTCATCGGGGGCGGCGTCGTCGGCGCCTCCGTCCTCTATCATCTCGCCAAGTTCGGCTGGACCGACGTGGTCATGCTGGAGCGCCGGCGCCTCGCTTCGGGCTCCTCCTGGCACGCAGCCGGCGGCATCCACGCGCTGAACGCGGACCCGAACATGGCGGCGCTGCAGGCCTACACCATCGATCTCCTCTCTGAGATCGAGGCTGAGTCGGGGCAGAGCATCGGGCTCCACATGACCGGCGGTCTCACGCTCGCCGGCACGCCCGAGCGCTGGGAGTGGCTGCAGGCGAACTACCGCATCTTCCAGTCCATCGGCATCGACGATTGCGAGCTCGTCACGCCGGAGGAGGCGCAGAAGCGCTGCCCGATCATGTCCAAGGACGGCGTGCTGGGCGCGATGTGGGCCGACCGGGAAGGGTATATCGACACGACCGGCACCGTCACCGCCTACGCCACCGCCGCCAAGAAGCGCGGCGCGGAGTATTACGAGCAGACGAAGGTCGATGAGCTGATCCAGACCGCCGACGGCTGGCAGGTCGTGACGGACAAGGGCACCATCACCTGCGAGCATGTGGTGAACGCCGCCGGCCTCTGGGCCAAGCAGGTCGGGCGCATGGCGGGGATCGAGCTGCCGGTCTCGCCCCTCAAGCACCACTACCTCGTCACCGACAGCGTGCCGGAGGTCGCAGTGTCGGACTTCGAGATGCCGATGACCGTGGACCTCGAGGGCTTCACCTATATGCGCCAAGATCAGCACGGCGTGCTGGTCGGCATCTACGAGATCGAGCACGAGCACTGGGCGATGGACGGCGCGCCCTGGGACTATCGAGAGGAACTCTTCCAGGAACAGCTCGACCGCATCGAGAACGAGCTCACCCTCGGCTTCGCGCGCTATCCGGCGATCCAGGAGGTGGGCATCAAGACCTGGGTGAATGGCGCCTTCACCTTCTCGCCCGATGGCAACCCGCTCGTCGGTCCTGTGCCGGGCAAGCGCGGCTACTGGTCCGCCTGCGCGGTCATGGCCGGCTTCCTGCAGGGTGGGGGCGTCGGCAAGACGCTGGCTGAATGGATGATCCATGGCGAGCCGGAGGCCGATGCCTGGTCGATGGACGTCGCGCGTTACGGCAAGTTCGCCGAGAACAAGCGCTACATCCGGGAGACGACGGGCCAGTTCTACTCCCGCCGCTTCGTCATGACCTACCCGAATGAGCAGCTTCCCGCCGGCCGCCCCCTCAAGATGGCGCCCGCGAATGAGGCGATGAGCGGGGCCGGCTGCAAATGGGGCGTGAGCTGGGACCTCGAAGTGCCGCTCTACTTCGCGCCGCAGGGCTTCGAGGAGACGCCGACCCTCAAGCGCTCCAACGCCTTCGAGATCGTGGCCGAGGAGTGCAAGGCGATCCGGGAGCGGGTGGGCCTCCTCGATATCACCGGGTTCAGCCGGTACGAGGTCTCGGGGCCGAATGCCGAGAAATGGCTCGATACGATCTTCTCAACAAAGCTGCCAAAGCCCGGCCGTGGCCGCCTCGCCGTGATGCTGGCACCCAACGGGCGCCTCAAGGGCGATCTCACGCTCCTCAACTGGGGCGACGGCACCTGGTGGATCATGGGCTCCTACTACCTTCGCGCCTGGCACATGCGGTGGTTCCAGGATCACCTGATCGACGGCGCCGAGGTGCGCGATCTCGGCGAGGAGGTCTGCGGCTTCGCCCTCGCCGGCCCGAGATCTCGCAAGGTGATCGAGAAGGTGGCGGAGCAGGATGTCGGCACGCTCCCCTTCATGGGCTGCGGCAGGTTCGATATCGGCCTCGTCCGCGCCCATGTGGCCCGCATGTCCGTGACGGGCGAGATGGGCTACGAGATCAGCTGCCGCCCCGGCGACCACATCGCCCTCCGCCGTCTGCTGCTGGAGGCCGGCGCGGAGGAGGGGCTGCGCGAATGCGGCTTCAACGCGCTCCTCTCCACCCGGATCGAGAAGAGCTTCGGCATCTGGTCGGCGGAGTTCACGCAGGACCGTACGCCGGCCATGACCGGCATGGATCGCTGGATCGCCTGGGACAAGGGCGACTTCATCGGGCGCGAGGCCGCGGTGGCGGAGCGGGACGGAAACGGTCCCGCCAAGCGCCTCGTGACGCTCGAGGTCGATAGTGCGGATGCCGATGCCAGCGGCTACGAGCCGGTCTGGCAGGGCGAAAGCCTCGTCGGCTTCGTCACCTCCGGCGCCTACGGCCACACGCTGAAGAAATCGCTCGCCATGGCGATGGTCGATACGGGGATGGCGGAGCCGGGCACGGATCTCAGCGTACATGTCGTCGGCAAGCGCTGCCCCGCGACCGTGCTCGCCCCCTCGCCCTACGACCCGGACGGCCGGGCGATGCGGGGATGAGCACGACCGAAGCGCGCCGACGGCGTCGCGCCCCACGGGGCGACGGCGCCGCGAAGCGCGACGTGAACTACCGCCAGCTTCGCAATCCCTTCCCGCCGATGGACGTCTTCAGCGCCGACGCCATCGCGGCGATGCACGAGACTGCGCTCCGCACGCTCGAGGAGCTTGGCGTCAAGGTCCTGCTGCCCGAGGCGCTGCGGCTCTTCGAGGAGGGCGGCGCCCGGATCGACGGGGAAATGGTGCATATCGGGCGGGAGATCGTGGAGGCCGCCCTCGCCACCGCACCCCGCTCCGTCACCTGCCGCGCCGGGGCGCGCGATCGCGACGTGCTGCTCGAGCTCGGGGCGCTCAACTTCCAGCCGGGCGCCGGGGCGCCGCACGCGACCGACCTCAAGCGCGGGCGACGTCCGGGCTCGGAGCGCGACTTCCGCGACCTCGTGCAGCTCACCCATCACTTCGACGTCCTGCAGATGCTGCCCCCGCTGGTCGAGCCGCAGGACGTGCCCACCCCTCTCCGCCACTACGCCACCATGCAGGCGCAGCTCACCCTCAGCGACAAGCTGCCCTTCATCTTCTCCCGCGGCACCCCGCAGGTGCAGGACTGCTTCGAGATGATCCGCGACTTCCGCGGGCTCTCGGATGCCCAGTTCCACGCCGAGCCGCATTGCTACACGATCATCAACACCAACAGCCCCCGGCTCCTCGATGTGCCCATGGCGCAGGGCCTGATCGACTTCGCACGCGCGAACCAGGTTTCGATCGTCACGCCCTTCACCCTGATGGGGGCGATGGCGCCGATCACGGTGGCCGGTGCCGTGACCTTGAGCCATGCTGAAGCTTTGGCCGCCATCACCCTGACGCAGCTTGTCAATCCCGGTGCGCCCGTCTGCTACGGCACCTTCACCTCGAACGTGGACATGAAGTCCGGCGCCCCCGCCTTCGGCACGCCCGCGCATTTCCAGGCCTCCCTCGCCGCGGGGCAGCTTGCGCGCATGATCGGCCTGCCTTGGCGGAGCGCTGCGGGATCGGCGGCCAACCTCAACGACGTGCAGGCCGCGAACGAGAACCAGTTCGGCCTCTGGGGCTGCCTCCTCGCCGGCGCGACGGTGATCATCCACTCCGCCGGCTGGCTGGAAGGCGGGCTCACCGTCAGCTACGAAAAGCTGATCTCCGATGTCGAGGTCCTCAACATGGTCGCCGAGCTCTGCGCCGGCGCCGAAGCCGGGGCGGGCGAGATCGGCTTCGACGCGCTCTCAGAGGTGCAGCCGAGCGGGCATTTCTTCGCTGCAGCCCAGACCATGGCGCGCTACCAGACGGCATTCTACGAGCCCGTGCTCCACGACTACGCCAATTTCGGCACCTGGCAGGAGCGGGGCGCCCGCGACGCCAGCACGCGCGCCACCAAGATCTGGCAGCAGATCCTGGCGGAGGGACCGGGCCCCGCTATCGACCCCGACCGCGCCGCCGCGCTATCGGACTTCATTGCCCGTCGCAGTGCGGCGGGCGGCGCCCCGCCGGAGAGCTGAGCCATGGGCAAGCACCAGACCGGCCCGGTCCTCCACCGCGACGACCCCGACAAGGAACCGCTCGTCGGCAACGTGAAGGCCACGCGCGAGGACTGGCTGAACGTCGCGATGGACGTGCTCATCAGCGACGGGGTGGAGCATGTGAAGGTGCTCGATCTCGGCAACCGCCTCGGCGTCTCCCGTTCGAGCTTCTACTGGTATTTCAAGTCGCGCCAGGCGCTCCTCGACGCGCTTCTCCGCCACTGGCAGGACACCAACACCGCCGCCATCGTCGCCAAGGCGGCGACGCCCGCGGAGACGATCACCGAGGCGGTTTGCAACTTCTTCCATTGCGTCATCGACGACCGGATCTTCAGCAATGCGCTCGACTTCGCCGTGCGCGACTGGGCCCGCCGCTCGGGCAAGGTGCGCAACCTGCTCGACCAGTCGGACCAGACGCGGCTCGACGCGCTTGCCGCCATGTTCCGCCGCTTCGACTACCCGCCCGAAGAGGCGATGGTGCGCGCCCGCGTCCTCTACTTCATGCAGCTCGGCTACGACATTGCCGAGCTTAACGAGCCGACGCAGGACCGGCTGAAGCTCGTGCCCATGTATCTCTACTGCTTCACCGGACGTGAGCCGCGACCCGCCGAGATCGCCGCGCTCGAGGCCTATGCACGATCCGCCATGGACGGGAGGATGGAATGACTGACACCGCGGATGCGATCATCATCGGGACCGGCGTCATCGGCTCGGCCGTCGCCTTCGAGATGGCGAAGGCGGGCTGGAAGACGCTGAGCCTCGACCGCAACCCCGCCATCGGCCATGGCTCCACCGCAGGCTCCTGTGCCATCATCCGCATGCATTACTCGACCCTCGATGGCACGGCCTTCGCCTATGAAGGCTACCATTACTGGCGCGACTGGGCGGCCTATCTCGGCCTGCCGACCGACATGACGCTGGCTGAGTTCCGGGAGGTCGGCTGCCTCGTCATCAAGACCGAGGCCAACGGCCATCTCGTGAAACACATGCAGCACAGCACCGAGCTCGGCTGCGCGTATGAGGAATGGTCGGCCGAGGAGATTGCGCGCCGCCTGCCGATTTATGCGCTCAAGCAATACGCCCCGGCCAAGCGGATGGACGATCCGTCCTTCGGTCAGCCCACGGGCGATGCCCTCCGGGGCGGCGTCTTCTGGCCCAATGGCGGCTACGTGAACGACCCGGCGCTCTCGGCCCAGAACCTCGCCGCCGCGGCCGCCCGGCACGGCGCGAGCCACCGCCTCGGCGCGGAGGTGGCGGAGATCCTGACCTCGGGCGGCCGCGCAAGCGGTGTGAAGCTTGCGAGCGGGGAGGAGATCCACAGCCCCGTCGTCGTCAATGTCGCAGGCCCCGCCTCCTCCCGTATCAACGCCATGGCGGGCGTGCTCGACGACATGACCATCGCTACCCGCGCGCTCCGACAGGAGGTGGTGCACGTGCCCTCGCCCACGAGCTTCGACTTCGAGAGCGACGGCATGATCGTCTCCGACAGCGACATCGCCTGCTACTGCCGCCCCGAGCACGGCAACAACATCCTGGTCGGCAGCGAGGACCCGCCCTGCGACCCGCATGACTGGGTCGAGGATGACACCGACTACAACCGGAGCTTCACCGAGCAGTGGACGCTGCAGGCGCAGCGCTACGGCCAGCGCGTCCCCTCCCTCGGCATCCCCAGCCAGGCGCGCGGGGTCGTCGACCTCTACGATGCGTCGACGGACTGGATCCCGATCTACGACAAATCGAGCCTGCCGGGCTTCTACATGGCCTGCGGCACCAGCGGGAACCAGTACAAGAACGCCCCCATCGCGGGGAAGATGATGGCCGCCCTCATCGACTACTGCGAGGGCGGGGCCGACCACGACACCGCGCCGCTCTCCTTCCGGCTGCCCTATATCGACCGCGAGACGAATGTCGGCTTCTATTCCCGCAAGCGCCCTATCAACGAGGAATCGAGTTTCTCCGTTCTGGGTTAGGCGCGGCAGTCGAGGAGAAGATCGCGTGAAGCATGGATGGTCGCCGCTGAAGCTCGCGCCCTGCGTCGCCGCGCTGGGCCTCGCCCTCCTACCGGCATCCATGCCCAGGGCGCAGACGATTATCGTGGCGGATGGCCTGCCGCCCGCCCTCTTCGCGTCGCCCGAGGACGGGGGCGCCCGGCGCTGGCAGGTCAACGCCAGCGACGCCGTGCCGCTCCGCGAGGGAGCGGCGAACGACGCCCGGGTCGTCGCAAGGCTTGCCGAGCGCGATGTCCTTTCGAACGCAGGCTGCACCATGGCGGATGGGGAGCGTTGGTGCAGCGTCCGGCCCATCCGCGGCGGCGGGCGCGGCTATGTCCTCGCCAAGCATCTGATGGTGGCCGTCGGGCCGGATGGCATCGTCCCGGTCGGTGTGGACGACAGCCGGCAGCGGGCGGAGAAGCGCGACTTCGATGCGACCGGCAAGGCCCCCTGCGCGCAGGAACAGGGCGAGGCGCTCGGGACCTGCGATGCGGCGGTCGCGCGCGGCACTGGCGGGGACGCCACCGTCGTCGTGACCTTCGCAAACGGCTTCGCGCGAAAGCTCTATTTCGTGCACGGGATCTTCGTCGCCGCGAGCGCCACGATGTCCGGGGCAGGGCGGGATACGGACTGGCGGCGGGAGGGTGAGCTGCATCTCATCCGGGCGGACGATCAGCGTTTTGAGCTGGCCGACAGCTTCGTCTTCGGCGACCGGCCCTGAGGAAGACCGCGCCGCCGAAGCGGCGCAGCCAGTGTTGGAAAGCTCAGCTGGATCAGGGCGTCAGCTTGTGGATCTGCCCTTCATCCACGGCAGTGTAGAGGCTGCCATCCGGCCCCATCACGACCGAGCGGAAGCGCGCCGCATCGAACGGTAGCGGTATCGTCGCGATCGCGTCCACATCCGTGCCGGCGTCGTTGAGCGTAATCACCTCGATCCGCGCGCCGATGGGCGTGCCGCCGAAGCCGATGCCCATGATGCCGACGACCATCGAGCCGTCCCAGTCGCCCCAGGCCTCACCCGCAAGGAAGTCCGCCGAGGACGTGCCCTGCGACCAGCCGTTGTTGTCCCAGATCGGCGGCATCGCGGCCGGATAGGTCGCGAAGTCCGTCATCGGCATGTAGGCGGCGCGCTGGTAGCGGTTGAGGCCGTCCATCTGATTGGGCGTGTAGCCGCAATAGTTGTCCGGGCAGTCGCCGCGCCCCGCCATGTTCGGCCGCGGATCCCAGCCCGCATTGCCGCCATTGCGCAGCACCGTGATCTCGTCCGAGTGCCAGGGGCCATGCTCGGCGGTGATCGCCGCGCCTGAGCCCGGGTGGAAGGCGATGCCCTGCACGTTCCGATGGCCGTAGGTGTAGGTGCGCTTGTCGAAGCCGACCGGCGGCTGGTTGTCCGTGGCGGGCGTGCCGTCCGTATTGATGCGCAGCACCTTCGAGCCCATCATCGTCGGGCTCTGCGGCACCTCGCCGTTATGGGTGTCGCCCGTCGTGAGGTAGAGGAGCCCGTTCGCCGGGTTGAACCGCACGCGGCCGCCATTGTGCGCGCCGGGCCCGCCGAAGGGGTGGGCGGAGGCGGCCATCTTGTAGGGCACGTCATCCACGATGTCCGTCCGGTCGGAGACCGAGGAGAAGTCGTCGCTGACGATCAGCCGCATCAGGCGGTTGGTGTGCGGCTCGGACATGCTCGAGGTCGAGTAGACATAGATCCGGCGGTTCTCGTCGAAGTCGGGATCGACGGCGACGCCCATCATGCCGGCCTGACCCTCGCAGAATAGGTCATCGGCGGTCGTCGCGTAGCCCGACGAGTCGTTCATCCCGAGAAGCGCCTTGGTCTCGCCCGAGGGCATCAGGACCGAGAGACCCTTGCACTTCTCGGTGTAGAACATCGTCCCGTCCGCGAGGAACGCCATGTCCCAGGGGTTCTCGAGATCGTCCAGCACCACCGTGTGCGACAGGCTCGTCGGGCTTTCGGCGAGAGCCGGCGCCGCACAGATGGCGGAGCCGAGCAGAAGGGGTAGCAGCCCCTGAAGTTTCCGACTGATCATTCAGTCCTCCCTTGCAGTCTATTGGTTGTCTTTTTGGGGACCGCCGCAACGAGCGCGCAGCGATCGCCGGTGCTGTTTCAGTATGGAGCAGAAGCGCGCCCCAGTTGAAACATAGTTCAGCGACCCAAGCGTCAATTCGCTGCGGTTGGGGCACGCCCGGGGCCGCAGCGTCGCACAGTCTAACGCAGGTCTGGCATGTCTGACCGGCCTCCTTTCTGGGCCTCATGCGGTTTGCGACCGAGGCAGTACAGGGACTTGCCGTCGGTCAGTTGAACTCCGTCGCGATGTAGGTCGCGAGGTTTGCGATATCGGCGTCCGAAAGCTGACGGGCCATCGGCGCCATCAGCGGCGTGTTCGGGCCGAGCCTTTCGCCGGAGCGATACTGCTGGAGCCGCATCACAAGGTAGTCGGCCGATCTGCCCGCGAGCTTCGGATAGCTGGCAAGCCCCTTCGCGGTGGGCCCGTGGCAGGCGCGGCAGGTGGATTTGTAGACTTCAGCCCCTGCGTCCACGTCCTGAGCGTCGGCAGGAGGGGCTGCAGCGAACAGTCCCGCAGCAATGGTGGCGACAAGCTTCCATCTCTTCATCGACGCTCTCTCCCTGGATCTGGCATGACCGTAGGGGAGCGTGCGCGAGATCTCAATCACCGCGGATATCAGGGATCGTCGCCGAAAATCCGGAGCGTCCGAACGGGGCGGACGGCCGGGCTCCACTCCGGGAACCCGGCGGGGTCATCTCCTCGGAGGTAAACCGGGCGCCGTTCTACCCGGCTAGGACGGACTCGAAACCCTCGAATTCTGGGTGGCCGAGATAGAGGTGCTTGTTCGATCCCGCGTCCTTGTGCGCCGCCCGGAACTGTTCGGACCGCGTCCAGTCCTCGAAGGCGCCGCGGTCTGCCCAGATCGTGTGGGAGGCGTAGAGCGTATGGTCCTCGGCTGTGGGCCCTCGCAGCAGGTGGAAGCTCTTGAAGCCTTCCATCTCGTCGAGGCGCGTCTCGCGCTCGCGCCAGACGGTCTCGAAGGCGTCTTCCTGTCCCTTGGCCACGCGAAAGCGGTTCATGGCGACGAACATCGGTGGTCTTCTCCGTTGCTTGTGTAGATCGGCACAATCGCCTGCAGGCCGGCACGCGGCTCTGAGACGGCGATCTCTATGCCGTACACCCTGCCAAGGAGCTCGCTGGTCAGGCAAGCGCGGGGCGCGCCGGAGGCGACGATACTGCCGGACTGCATCACCGCAACCGTGTCGGCCATCGCGGCGGCCAGGGAGAGGTCGTGGAGAACGGCGAGAACGCCGACGCCGTCGGCCGCGGCCTGCCGTGCGGCCTGCATGACCGATGCCTGGTGCCTGAGATCGAGGCTTGCCGTCGGCTCGTCGAGCAGAAGCCAGCGCCCCCCGCCCAGCATCCGGCCCGCATTGAGCTGCGCGAGGGCACGCGCCATATGCGCGCGATGGCGCTCCCCGCCCGAGAGCGCGTCGATGCTCCGCTCGCGAAGGCGCGTGAGCCCAAGGGCGGCGGAGGCGTCGCGCGTGATCCGCCGCGCATCGCCGGGTGAGATCGCACGCGGAATGCCAAGCTCGATCAGCTCCTCCAGCGTGAAGGGGGCGGCAACGCTCGGCGTCTGGTCCAGCACGGCGCGGCGCAAGCCGAGCGCCGCGGCGCTGAGCCGTGCGGGGTCGTCCCCATCCATCCGTACCGCACCGCCCTGGGGCACCATGGCGCCCGAGAGGCAGGCGAGGAGCGTCGACTTTCCCGCACCGTTCGGCCCGACCAGTGCCGTGACCCTCCCCGGTACGATGGCCAGCGAGGCCGCGTTCAGGATCGGCGTGCGGCCGATGGCGAGTGTGACGTCCCGCGCCTCAAGCATGGCGCACCGTCCGGCTGCGCAGAATGAGCCAGAGGAAGAAGGGCCCGCCAATGAGGCTCGTCGCCAGCCCGATGGGCGGCTCCGCCGGCGGCACCGCAAGGCGCACCGCCAGATCGGCCGCCAGAACCAGCGCCATGCCGATGAGCGCCGAGGCCGGCAGCAGGATCGCATGCCGTGCACCGAGGGCCAGGCGCGCAAGATGCGGTGCGACGAGGCCGATGAAGCCGATGGGCCCGGCCGCCGCCGTCACGGCCCCGACGGCCACAGCCGTCGCCAGCCCGATGGCCCGCTTCGAGCGCTCGACATCGAGGCCCGAATGAAAGGCCGCGCGCTCGCCAAGCTGAAAGAGGTCGAGATCGCGCGCCTTGGCCAGCAACGCGGGCAGGGCAGCGACCACGAAGCCGCCTGCAACAAGGACGAGCGTCCAGCCCGACCCGCCGAGCGCGCCCATGGTCCAGAAGGTGAGATCGCGCAGCTGGCTGTCATCGCTCACATAGACGAGCGCCCCGATGATCGCGCCGGCAATCGCATTCACCGCCACACCCGCGAGGATCAAGGTCGCGACCGAGGTCTCCCCGCCCCGCTTGGCCACGGCGAAGACGAAGGCGATCACCAGCCCTGCGCCGAGGAACGCTGCGATCGGCAGCATCCAGGGTCGAAGAACCTCCGGCAATTCCCCCGCGACCGCCCCGCCAAGAACGATGGTGGCCACCGCGCCCATGGAGGCACCGCCCGTCACCCCGATCAGCCCCGGATCGGCGAGCGGATTGCGCAGAACCCCCTGCAGCGCCGCCCCAGCAAGGGCGAGGGCCGCTCCGGTGGCGAGCCCAAGGAGCACGCGCGGCAGCCTGATCTGCCAGACAATCGCGCTCTCGGCCGGGGTGCCCCCGCCTGCCAGCGTTGCGAGCAGGTCGGGAAGCGCGATCCCTACCGGTCCCAGCCCAAGCCCCGCGAGGGCAAGGACGACCACCAGCATGCCAAGCAACGCCAACGCCGGTGTGCGGAAGCGCCGGCCGGCCGTAAGCGCTGTCTCCATGGGCTCAGAGCCCGGCGGCCGCGGCAGCCTCAGGATGCAGGGCGCGCGCAAGCTCCGCGATCGCATCTGGCGTCCGCGGCCCGAAGCCGAGGAGGAGCATGCCGTCCATCACCACGCCATTGCCCTCCTGACCCGCCGGGGTCAGCGCGATCTCGGGTCGCGTCATGACGCTCTCGAGCCCGCCGATCCGCTCCGCATGCTGCGCCATCATGAGCACGATATCAGGGGCCGCGGCGATGATCGCCTCCTGGTTCATCGGCTTGTAGCCATCGACCTCGCCCCCGGCATTCACGCCGCCCGCAAGCGCGATCATCTCAGCCGCCGTCGTGCCGGCCCCGCCGATCAGCGGCGCGCCGTTCCGAACACTCAGGATGAAGAGCACCCGGGGCGTGCCGTCGAGCTTCGCCACTTTGTCCTTCACCGTCGAGAGGCTGGAGGAGAAGTCCTCGGCCAACACGGACGCCTTCTCGCCGAGACCGAGCGCCTCACCGACAAAGGCGATCTTCCGCTCGATGGCCTCTGCCGTCTCGGCCTGCGGCGCCTGGGCGATCTTCACGCCCGCCGCCTCAAGCTGCTCGAGCGCGATATCCGGCCCTGCATCATGCGCCGCGATCACCAGATCGGGCGAGAGCGAGAGGATCCCCTCGGGCGAGAGACGGCGGACATAGCCGATCTGCTCGCGCTCAGTCGCCGCCGCCGGCCAGGTCGAGGTGCTGTCCACGCCCACCACCCGGTCGCCGGCACCGAGTGCGAAGACGATTTCCGTAAGATCCCCGCCCGCAACGACAATACGCTGCGGCTTGGGCTCGGCGAGGGCAGGGCCCGCGCCCAACTGCGCGCTCATGAGCGCGCCAACCCCAATGGCAAAGGCAAGAACTGCTTGGCGACGTGTCCGGTTCATGACGTTGCTCCAGCGATTTCGTCGATAAGGCGTCTCCAGCCCTCGCGCTCCCCCTCACCGGGCGGGCGGCTGCCGAAGAACTGGCAGATAAGCGTGTGGTCCGCGTCGAAAAGCTCCACGGAGGTGATCCGGCCGCGCAGCCGCGTGGGCTTGATCGCGACCCAGGCCGAGGCGACGCGGTCCGTGCGGAGATGCAGGTTGAAGGTCGGATCGAGAACGTTGAGCCAGGGACCCATCGGCGCCACCCGCTCGATGGGGCCGGAATAGATCTGCAAGCAGCCCCGATTGCCCGCAAAGCACATGATCGGCACGGCATGGCGCGCCGCCCCTTCCAGCAGACGCCCGACGATGCCCGTATCCGCCTTGAAGGCCAGGTCCTCGCCCGCCAGACGCAGCGCCTGCTCCCGCCCCACACCGTGCTTTCTGAGCAGCATGTGGAAGTCGTGGCTGTGGTCGAGCGCCAGCCAGCCCTCGCGAAGAGAGGCGACATCAATGCTGCCATCGTCCGGATCCGGTGCCGCCGCCTCGGCCGGGGCAAAGGTCACCGCGCCGTCCGAGCGGTCCACACAGGCCTCGACCGCGCCTTGCCAGAGGGCGAGATCGGTATCCGCGACCGCATAGAGCTTGACGACCGCCGTCCCGCTCGCATCGAAGACCTGGACCGAGTGGCGCAGGCCCGAGCGCGTCTCCTCCGCAACCGCATAGCCCGCATGCCAGTGCCGGAGGAAAAGGCGCAGATCGATCGGCCCCGTCACCTGTCCCATGTGGCCGTGGCTGTCGATGCCCTCCATCACGCCCGTCGTCTCATGCACGACCGCATCGTTGCGGGTGAGGGTCATGAGCGGCCCGGCCGCCTGCAGCGAGTTCAGCAAACCCACGAAGTCCGGGCCCCGGAGGCCCAGACGGTCGACCCCGTCGCCCCGCCGCGCCTCCGTCAGCATCCCCTCCGATACCCCCAGCGCATCCGCGATATCCCGCGCCCGCGCGCCGGGATCGGCGGCCTTCCGCGCGCGAAAGGCGGCCGCGAGATCGGTTGGGGCAAGATCGATGCTGGCCTCGGACATGGTCCGTCTCCTCAGAACCGGAAGGTGGCGGACACCTTCGCCGCTAGGCCCGGACTGTTCAGCTCGTTCGGGTGGATGCTGAATCGCCGGTCCGTGATGTTGTCGATACCGGCAGAGAAGATAGCGCCCGCAAGCGGCCCTTCACTGGGCTGCCAGTTCGCAAAGATGTCGAACACCGCGTAGCCGGAGGTTGTGATCGAATCCGGCGGCACATCGTCTTCGTTGATCCCGCGAGTGAAGGTGCCGCGCACGCCCAGCTCCATATCGTCGATCGGGCGATAACCGCCCGTCAGCACCAGCCGGTCCTGCGGGATCGACCCAAGCTCGCCCGCCCCGTCGCGCTGGCGCCCCCTCGGGATCGTGATGCTGGCAGACGCGAACCAATCCCCCGCATCATAGTCGATCTGACCCTCGAACCCGAAGAGCAGCGCGTCCACATTCTGGTTGATCGTCGAGCCCCCGACCTCGAGCTGGCGCGTGAAGGGATTGAATGAAGCCGTTGAGAAGTCGATGAAAGTCACGACCGTATCGACGAAGTCATCGACCCGCGAGTAGTAGGCGTTGCCCGAGAAGAGCAGGCTGTCGCCCCCCAGGGCGACGTCCTGCATCAGGTAGCGCCCGCCGATCTCGACCTGCGTCGCCCGCTCGGGCTCGAGGTCCGGCGAAGGCGCGAACTCGTTCACGCCGGTGAAGACCGGGTCGGTCGGCCCACCGAGCGGGAAGCCCGGCGTGATGAAGTGCACGCCGTCGACATAGAGCTCCGTCAGCGTCGGCGCGCGGAAGGATCGCCCGGCCGAGGCAAATAGCTGCAGGTTCTCCGTCGGCCGCCAGTTGACCGCGAGTTTCGGGGAGGGCTGACCGTCGCTCCGGTCGTCGAAATCGCCCTCGGGCCGCAGCTGGAAGAAGTCGAACCGGATGCCCGGCGTGATGGTAAGCCCCGGCAGCACTTCGAAATCCGCCTGAGCAAAACCCGCATAGAACCGCCGCTCCGCTGTCGGCGCCTGCAGCCTCGGCTCGCCATCGCGGAACGCGTCCTGCTGATCCTCGAAGATCTCGATCCCGTAGGAGAGGGCGACCGGCACGTTACCGAGCCCGAAGCGGGAGACGTTCGTGGCCTCGAAACCCAGCGTCTCGAAATCCGTCTCGTCGAAGCGGCCGTCGAAGAGACGGTCCTCCTCGACATTCACGTCGTTGTAGTAGCCGAGGACCGAGAGATCGACGAGGTCGTTGTCCGGCGGTGTCCAGTCCCAGGCGAGGCGCGCGGTCTGATAGCGCAGGTCGCGGTCGACGCTGGTCGTCGGCGAGCCCTGCACATTGGCGTTGGGCGCGGTCGCGCCATTGTCGCCGAAATACTGATAGCTCCCTTCGATCCGATGGCCCTCGCCCGGCTCGAAGCCCAGCTTCACCAGACCGTTCAGGCTGTCGATCTCGCTGTCGATGACGTCGTCGCCGTCACCGTCCTCGATGTCCGAGAACATCGGACGGCCGGCGAAGAAGACCAGCGCATCGAACGCCTCATACTGCACCGCCGCGGTCGCGGCGCCCAGGAACTCGGTGCCCTGGCTGTTGAAGCCGAGCTTCACCTCGCCCGCCCAAAGCTCGCCGGGATCGACCACGTCTGCGGCGTCCTTCGTCTCGAGAAAGATCACACCGCCAAGAGCGCCCGAGCCGAAGAGCGTCGACTGCCCGCCCCGAAGGATCTCCACCTGCTTCAGGATCGTGGGATCGGTGAAGAAGCGGCCGCGATGGGCAAGGTCGAAGTTCTGCCGCGCCCCATCGACCCGGACGATGACCTGCTGGTCCCGAAAGCCGCGGATGTTCGGCTCCTGCGAAATGGCGCGCGGCCCGCCCTCGATCGTGACACCCGGCTCGTCCCCGATCAGCTCCTCATAGGTGGAGGGGTTGCGGCGGATGATCTCCTGCTCGCCCACCACGCTGACGGCGTTGGGCGTGTCGAGGAGCCGCCGCTCGTCGCGCGCGCCACCGAAGATCGTGATCTCGGGCAGAGCGGCCGAGGCGGCTCCCTGCGTCGCGGTCTGCGCGCCGGCAGCACCCGCCACCAGCCCCGCGCCCATCACGGCGGCGAGGGCGCTCGCCACTTCCTGCCGCAGCATCGATTGATGTCTCACACCACTCTCCAACCCCGTTGCCGATGAAAAGACGGACTGGGGCTTCCTCCGCGGGCGCTATCTCCCGCTGGTGGGTGGCTTTTCTCCGCTCTGCGGTCAGCTAATGGATGCCGAGTATTTTGGTCAACAATTTTTGAGCAGTGCGACAAGGTGGTTGTCGAAGGCGCTGTCGTGCCGCGAAGCCGAGACGGGGGTTAGCGCTTCGTCAAGCTGGATGACCCCGCCAAGCCCGTCTGTCGCGATCCAGCCCGCGGGGCCGGGGGCCAGCCCGCAGACATCCGGCCGGGACCAGATCTGGGCCACCGCCGCGCCGTCTCCCGCCACCTCCCACGCCATGATGCGCCCGCCCCGCGGGGAAGTGATCGCTGCCTTGGCGCCTGAACGGCTGAAGGCGACGCTGCCCGCATAGCCCTCCATCGCCGCCATCTCATAGGCCGCCGCCTCAGCCCAGCGCAGCCCGGCCTCCCCCCGGCGGTGAAAGGCGAGGAGTGGTACGCCATCCGCCGGATCTCCCTGCCACTGCATTGCCGCCGCGACCGTGCCGTCCGCCGAGATGGCTAGGTGCCGGATCGAGTTCTGGCGGAGGTCGCCGGGCGGGGTCACTTCGTCCACCAACGCCCCGTCGCTCGCACGGAGATAGCTCAGCGCCGGCGCCATTGTGTCGAGGTTCAGCTTCTCCCGCCCGCTGTCTGGGTGGGTCCTGATCCCGCCATTCGCGACGACAAGCGTCTCGCCGTCCGGCATGAGGTGCAGGTCATGCGGCCCGAGCCCGCCCGAGGGCACTTCGCCGATCCGCCGATAGCCCTCCACCACGTCCCAGATGCCGATACGCCCGTCCCCGGTCTCGTAGACATTCTCGGTCGTGAAAAGGAGCGCGCCGTCGGCGGAGAAGACGCCATGGCCGTAGAAATGGCGCCCTGCCGGGCTGTCGAGCGTCGCGACCGTCCGGCCGTCCGCGCAGTCGATCACCAGCGCGAAGCGACCCGGGCGGCGGGCGAAGGCAACCGCCTCCGGCCGGCTCGGATGCGCCGCCGCCGCATGGCCGCGCGCGGGCAGGGGGACGGCGAAGCGCTCGCCGCCATCCTCGCCGAGGCCGAGGAGCCGGTGTGTCCCTTGCGCATCCCGCGTCGCCGCGAGATAGGCGGGCGCTCCGACGGCCGCCCACCCGGTCGCAGGCAGGATCGCGGCCCCCGTCGCCGCCTTGCCCAGCGTCGCGAGAAACCGGCGCCGGTCGAACGGGCGCTCCATCTCAGTCGCCATCCGCCGAGTTGAAGCCTTCCGCGATACCTAGCGCCGGGCCGACCCGGGCGCGCAGCGCATTGACGACGCCGGTGATGCTCTGCTGCAGGATCTCGACCCGGATCCGGCTCTCCGCAAGTGCCGTGGGCAGGTCGCCGAACTCCTCCACCGCCGCAAGCTCGGTGTGCGCCTTGCCATAAGCTTCCGCCACCGCCGCGCGCGCGTCCGCGCTCAGATCGGGCCCAAAGGCCACATCGACCGTCCGCTCGGTCGCATCCAGGATCAGCGCGATCTGGCGCAGCGACCGGCCCGACCGCCGCGCCTCCGCCAGCCGCGGCCTGATTGCGGAGACAGTGCCGAGCGGCGTGCCGAGGCGGTTGCGCGCCGTCTCCTCCAACGCACCGAGGGTCGCTGCGAAAAGCCGCTGGCTCGTCTCGGCAGGCGCCAGGAAGACGGCATTCCCCGGCTCCCCGGCCGTGGTCCAGCTCGCACCCCAATCGCCCGTCCATGCCTCCTCGATCTCGCTCGCGAGCCGGTGCAGATCCTCCGCAATCGCCGCGGCATAGGCGCAGCGGAAGGGCACATCCAGCGCCACCGGCCCGTCATCGTCGTAGAGCACGCGCTCGAAGGCCGGCAGGCCGCGCGCCCCGACCGAAATTTTGGCGAAGGCCACCGGATCGTCCACCGGCGCGTTCTCCGCCGCCAGCGTCCGCTCCGTCGTCCGGCCCACGGTGCCGCGGCTGTCGGGCCAGAAGGCGACCTGCAGGATCCGGCTCTCGTCCTCGATGGGTCCGAAACGCAGATGCTGGATCGCCATCCATGCATCCCATGCTTCCTGGAACGCCGCGCGCAGGCCATCGCCGTCCAAGGTCCCGCATTCAGGCGGCGCTGCGGTGCGCAACGCATCCGCCGCCGCGACGAAGCCCGCGCTCCCGGGCACCGCCACCTCCTCCAGCAATCGTGCCGCCGCCGCGCGGTGATCCAGCTCGGCCCCGGCAGGGGGCGCGAGGAGCAAAAAGGTGAAGGCAATCGTCGGAATGCGCATCAGAGACTCTCGAGAAAGCGGATCAGGGCGGCACGGTCCTCGGGCGGCATCTCCACCACTCGGTCGCGGGCGGCCTGAGCCTCCCCGCCATGCCAGAGAACGGCTTCGAGGAGCGAGCGCCCCCGGCCGTCATGCAGGAAGTAGGTGTGGCCGCTCACCGCCTCGGTGAGCCCGATACCCCAGAGCGGGGGCGTGCGCCATTCACGCCCGTTGGCACGCAGCTCGGGCCGATTGTCCGCCAGCCCCTCGCCCATGTCGTGGAGCAGGAGGTCGGTATAGGGCCAGATCAGCTGAAAGCTCTGCTCGAGCTGGTCCTCCAGCCTGTGCGTCACGAATTTCGGCACATGGCAGGCCGTGCAGCCCGTCTCGTAGAATACCCGCTTGCCGGCCAGCACCTCCGGATCGTCGATATCCCGCCGTGCCGGCACCGCGAGGTTGCGGCTGTAGAAGACCACGACATCGAGCGCATGGTCCTCGATCTCGAACTCCCCGCCATGGGGCGCGTTACGGCACACGACCTGCGCCTCGGTGCACTCCGCCCAACCCTTCGGCTTCAGCGGGCTCGAAATGCCGATATCCCCGGCAAAGGCGCTGGCCGATTGCGAGCGCAGCGTCGGCTCTCCGGCCTTCAGCCCGAAGCGCCCCAGCATCGGCTGGTCGTACTCCGCCGACCAGGCGATGTTCGCCCGGCCCGAGATCCCGTCCCCGTCCGCGTCCTCCGGGTCTGCATGGGCCAGAATGTCGGCCGCCGGGATCGCCTCGAGGAGCCCGAGCCCGATCATCTGCGGGGCGATGCGGGGGGAGAGCATTGCATCCTCCCCAAGCGGGCCGTAGCCGAGGTTCTCCGCCCGCCAGGTGGGCTTGCGGAGCGACGCGACCTCACCGCCCGAAAGCGCCACCTCGACCTCTTCCCAGTCGACGGCGAGGCTGTACTCCGCCGGCACGCCGGCGACCGAGAAATCCTGCAGCTGCTCGCCATAGACCGGGTGCGGCATCGCGCCGCCCGGCCCGGGCACCGAGACCCGCAGCAACAGCGAGACCGCGTTGTCCTCCGCGTTCGCCGGCGGATGGCCGCGCCCGTCCTTCAGATGGCAGCGCTGGCAGGACCGGGCATTGTAGAGCGGGCCGAGCCCGTCCGAGGCCTTGGTCGAGGCCGGCGACGACACCCACAGCTTCTTGAAGAGCCCGTTACCCACCTTGAAGTCGAGCTCGCGCTCGAAGGGCATGTTGGCGGAAGAGCTGGAGAAAGCATGGGCATTGGCATAGCCGAACCGCGTTGCCGCCCCCGCGGGCCGGTCCTCGAAGAGCTCCGGTTCGTCGAATTGCGTTGTCGGGACAGTCACTCCGCCGATGCGCTCCGCCTCGGCCGCTGTCCGTGGCACGACCGACAGATGCGGGTCGCCGAGCCATGCAGTCTCACCCGTCCCGGCGGCGATGAGCGGCAGGGCAGCAACGCTCGATGCGAGCACCAGCGCGACCCATGCGTGAGAGCCATTCATGTTGCTACCAGCATCTTGCAAGTTTCCATCGTATCGGCCATGTAGCAGAAAGCCTACGGAATTGCTCGGGGATTTCGCCACCGGCTCGAGAGTCGCAGCCCAGCCCCACCGATCGCGAGAGACGAGCCAATGGCAACTTCGACTGCTGTTGCATATAGCGACGCTCCTTCGACGCGTGCCCTGTGCCTCGATCGTGCCCGACGTTGCGCGGCGCGGGCGCGGCTTGAGCGTCGGTTGGACAGCGGGTCGGTGCTGAATGCAATGCGCTGCGAGGGTTGCCCGCTGCAGGACGAGACGCTGTCGCTTCTCCTCCGTCTTCTCCCGGTCGCGCTCAAGCGTCGTGTCGTATTCCACCGGCCCGGTGTGTCGGAGACCACCTTCGATGAGGACTGGCTCCTTCAGCTCATTGAGACCATCCGCCGTGGGGACGAGGACAGCGTGATCTTCGCCCTTGCCTCGCGCGTCGATCCGAAGATGCGCAGCACGATACGCTCCCTCGCGGAACAGTGCGTCGCACGCTTTGACTCCACGGATTTAGAACTATTCTAAATCGTTGACGAGCGAACGCGCCGCCGCCTGCGCGAGCGGCACGCCGGCCAGTCGGGAATAGTCCAGACAAGGCGAGGCCAAGAACATGCAGAACCTCTCAACCGAACTCGAGGGCGCCGCTCTCGACGCGATCATCGACGGCCTGATGCAGGGTCTTTCCGAAAGCGCCGTCGTGACGATGAAGGCGCAGAACTACCACTGGAACGTCACGGGCATGTCCTTCGGATCGCTCCACGAGCTGTTTCAGGAGATCTACGAGGATCACTTCAAGGCGCAGGACGATCTGGCCGAGCGCATCAAGTCGCTGGACGGTCATGTGGAAGGCCGGCTGGTCGAGCATGTGAGGCGCTCGAAGGTCGAGGAATGCGACGGGCGCATCCCCGCCGAGGCGATGGTCGCGAAGCTCGCGGGCGACGAGGCACTGCTCGGCCGGACCATGATCGCGCTGGCGGAGGTCGCGTCCAGATACGGCGACACTCTCACCGAGGATCTCGCCATCGCGCGCGGTCAGGTGCACGAGAAGTTCGCCTGGCTACTCCGCGCCCACATCAAGTGACGGAGCGCGGGCTTCGGCCCGCGGCTCCCCCCGGACGACGCCTAAGCCAGTGCCTCAAGCGTCGGTCAGCGCATCGATAGGACAGTCCACGTCCTTCTTTGCGCATTTGCGCCGGTAGGCGATCGTCCAGCCCTTGAACCGACCGCCGAGCGCCGCCTGCTGTCGCAGCAGCATCTCGATGAAGGCGCGCTTGGCCTTCTTCCCGTCCAGGCGCTTCCACTCGGATTTCTGCTTCTTCGTCATCGAGCAGCCGATGCAATGCCCGCCCTTGATCTTGTGCTTGCACACATCGATGCAGGGCGATGGGATCTTGCTCATCAACGTCCTCACAGCTGGCTGGCCCCGCAGCATCTGGGGGGTCCACTGGCAATCGCAATGCGTCCGATAGGGCGTGAAGCTCAGGTCACTTCGTCAGGATGAGCTTGCCTGCGCGGGTCTGCCGCAACGTGTAGAGCACCTCGCCGTGCCGGATCGTCACGGTGTTGGAGTCGCCCAGCAGGGAGCGGCTGTCAACGCTTTCTCCGGGCGCCCACGATGCCCGGGTGGCTTCGGATGGTTCGCGGTCATCGGGTGTCACGCTGCTGTCCCTCCGCGTCACGCTCTCCTCCCCGGTCGCTCGTCCTTCGGGGATGTCATGAACGGAGTATCAGACGAAAACCATCGGACAAAGCGCTTTCCCGACTGCGGCACTCGGATATCCGCGAATGTGAACCCGAGACCACCGATGGGTTCGCGCCAGAGCACCTTCTTACATAACGTGCTCATGTCATGCTCGGGCTTGACCCGAGCATCCACGGCCGGTGGCGCAGGATTGCCGGGTCAAGCCCGGTAATGACGCAATTGCAGTGAGCACGTCTGGTCGGTCCGCGGGCTAGGGCGCCATGCACCATTGCTCCACGAACTCGACAAAGAGCCGGACCCTCGCCGAGAGATGCCGGGCGGGCGGGTAGATCACCTGCAGCATGCGCGCCGGGAACCGGTGATCCGGCAGGACGGCGACCAGCCGTCGATGCTCCAGCGCCTGACGCACGGCGTATTCGGGCAGGAGCGCTATGCCGAGGCCTTCCAGCGCGGCCGTCAGCAGCGGCTCGAGATTGTTCGAGGTCAGCACCGGCCTGACGGGCACAGCAACCGGTCCCGCCGGCCCCTCCATCGCCCAGATCGCGGGTCCGGCATCCTGGCGCAGATAGAGGATGGCATGATCGCCGAGCGCCACCGCGTCCCCGGGCGTCCCCCGCGCTTCCAGATAGGCCGGTGCCGCGCAGGCAAGATAGCTCAGCGTCATGATGCGGTGATCGACGAGGTTCGTCGCCTCATCCGGCTCCGCCACACGGATCACCACGTCGAACCCCTCGGCGATCGGGTCCACCAGCCGGTTCTCGAAGCTCATATCGATCTCGACCTTCGGGTGGCGCTTGAGAAACGCCGCCGTGACGGCCGAGAAGTTCAGCTCGCCAAAGGAAGTCGGCGCGCTGACCTTCAGCCGTCCCTCCGGCTCGCTTCGTGCGGCCTGCACCGAGTGCTCGATCTCCTCGAGATCATCCAGCAGCTGGCGTGCCCGCTCATAGAGCGCACGACCCGTGCTGTTCGGCGCCACGCTCCGCGTCGTCCGATGCAGAAGCTGCACCCCAAGCCGCTCCTCGAGCCTGATCACCAGCCGATTGATCGAGGAACGCGACTGGCCCAGCGCGCGGGCGGCGGCGGAAAACCCCTCCGCCTCGATCACCGCCACGAAGGCGTGCAGCTCCGAGAACCGATCCATCCTCCACCTGTTTGAAATCCGGGACAGTCTGTCAACGGATCGGCTGATTGTCGCGTGCGACGTATCGTCCACATTCCGCACTATTCGAGGATCGGCGGCGGGAGCCCGGCAATGAGATCAACCGACCATCGCCCTGACATCCGCTGGCTGCAGCGGCGCGCCCGTGCGTCGTTTCGCCGATCCTGACCCCAAGCCCGACCCGAGGCCCGACCCTGCGAAACGCCACTACGACCGAGAAGGATACCGCCCATGTCGACCGAGAAGCTCCAGGTTCTGACGCCCGAGAACAGCCAGCTCATCTTCATCGATCATCAGCCGCAGATGGCCTTTGGCGTCGCCAGCATCGACCGCCAGCTTCTAAAGAACAACGTCGTGGCCCTCGCCAAATCGGCGAAGCTCTACGGCATCCCGACCACCATCACGACCGTCGAGACCGACAGCTTCTCGGGCCACACCTATCCCGAACTGCTCGGTGTCTTTCCGGAGCATCCGATCCTCGAGCGCACCTCGATGAACTCCTGGGACGATCAGAAGGTGCGCGACGCGCTGGCGAAGAGCAGCCGCAAGAAGGTCGTCGTCTCGGGCCTCTGGACCGAAGTCTGCAACGTCACCTTCGCGCTCAGCGCGATGCTCGAGGGCGAGTACGAGATCTACATGGTCGCCGACGCTTCGGGCGGCACCTCGATGGACGCGCACAACTACGCCATGGACCGGATGGTGCAGGCGGGCGTCGTGCCGATGACCTGGCAGCAGGTGCTGCTCGAATGGCAGCGCGACTGGGCCAGGCGCGACACCTACGACGCCTGCATGGACATCGTGCGCGAGCATTCGGGCGCCTACGGGATGGGCGTCGATTACGCCTACACCATGGTCCACAAGGCGCCCGAGCGCGTCGAGCACGGCCCTCGGATCGACCCGGCCGCCGCCTGACACCCTCGTCACGGCACAGGAAGCGACACCTTCGCCGCGCGGCGCGGCCCAACCGGGACGCGCCGCCACGATCGATGCCCCGAAAATCCATGCCCTCGAGATCGACGCCCGAGAAAGGTATCTGACCATGACGATGATGCTCGACCGCCGGCAGATGATCGCCGGCGCTGCCACTCTCATCGCAGCCCCCGCCGCCCACGCTCAGACCCAGCAAGCCCGGGGCACCTCCGCGGACCTCGTGCTCCTCAACGGCCGGATCACGACCATGGACCCCGCCCAGCCGGAAGCCGCCGCCCTCGCCGCGCGCGACGGCGTCTTCACCGCGGTCGGCAGCGAGGATCAGATCCGCCCCCTCATCGGCCCTTTCACCCAGGTGATCGACGCGCGCGGCCAGCGCGTCATCCCGGGCCTTATCGACAGCCACACCCACGCCATCCGCGGCGCTGTGAACTACAATCTCGAAGTGCGCTGGGACGGCGTCGACAGCCTCGAGGAAGCGCTCCACCTCCTCCGCCAGCAGGCCGACCGGACGCCCGAGGGACAGTTCATCCGCGTCGCCGGCGGCTTCTCGGAGTTTCAGTTCAAGGAGAAGCGCCTACCCACGGTCGCCGAGCTCGACGCGGTCGCCCCCAACCACCCCGTGCTCATCCACCACCTCTACAAGCTCACGCTCCTGAACTCGAAGGCGGTCGAGTGGTACGGCTACGACCAGCCCGGCCACCCGACCTATGCCGGTGGGGTTATCGAGAAGGATGCGGGCGGCAACGCCACCGGCCGGCTCCTCGCCGCACCCTCCGGCCTCGTGATGTACAAGACCCTCGCGGCGGCCCCGAAGCTCTCGATCCGCGACCAGATCAACAGCGCAGTACACTATTTCGACGTTCTGAACGCGCTCGGCATCACCTCGGTCTCCGACGCAGGCGGCGGCGGCATGGATTTCCCCGATGCCGACCCCTACCGCGTCATCCGCTGGCTCCATCGGGAGCGTCTGCTGACCACGCGCATCGGCTACCACTCCTTCCCGCAGGTGAAGGGCCGCGAGCTCGAGGACTACAGGACCTGGACCGCCAGCACCCGGGCGGGGCACGGCGACGACATGCTGAAATTCGTCGGCGCGGGCGAGAACCTTGCCTGGGCATCCTACGACTTCGAGATCTTCGCCGATGCACGCCCCGATATCGACGACGGGGCGGAGGACTACCAGCGCGAGGTGATGACGGTGCTCGGCGAGAACGGCTGGCCCTTCCGTCAGCACGTCACCTATGACGAGACCGGCGACCGCCTCCTGCCGGTCTACGAGGATGTCGCCCGGGGTGCCGGTCTCACGCCCGGCTGGTTCATCGACCACGTGGAGACCTTCAGCCAGCGCAATCTCGAGCGCATCGCAGAGCTTGGCGGCGGCATCGCCCTCCAGAACCGCATCCAGTTCCAAGCCGAGGACTTCATCGCCAACTACGGGGCGGAGGCGCTGAGAGAGACCCCCAACTTCCGCGCCATTCTGGACCTAGGCGTGCCCGTCGGCGGTGGCACGGACGCGACCCGCGTGACCTCCTTCAACCCTTGGTACTCGATCCAGTGGATGACCACCGGCCTCTCCCGCGGCGGGCTCCGCATGTATGACGATGCGAACCTGCTCACGCGGGAGGAGGCGCTCCGGATCTGGACCACCGGCTCCGCCTGGTTCTCGGGCGATGCTGGCCGAAAGGGTGCGATCACCCCGGGCCAGATGGCCGACTTCGCCGTGCTTGACCGGGACTACTTCACGGTCACGGATGCGGAGATCGCGCGCCTCGGCTCGGACCTCACCGTCCTCGGCGGCGAGGTCGTGCACGGCACCGGGTCCTTCGCGATCCAGAACCTCCGGCACCTGCCCCCCGTCAGCCCCGACTGGTCCCCCGTGATCCTCCAGCAGGGCTGAACCCCGGAAGTGCCTTCCCGAGAACGCAAGTGGGCGCTGGCCAGGCCCGCGCCCGCCCATGCCGCCCGCCTCGAGGGAACCCGGCATCCTGTACTGACCGCCGGCGGCTGAGCGCCGTCACCGCCGCCCGCCCGCGGCGCACACCCACGGCGCACAGCGCTGGGGGCCAGCGAAGTGGGGTCAGCGAAAGGCGATGTTCTTGCGCGAAAGCTCCGAGATGCTGCGCACGCCCATCAGCTTCATGTCGCGCTCGATCTCGGACTTCATGAGCGTCAGCGCGCGCTCGACCCCGGCCTGACCCGCCGCCGCGAGCGGGTAGAGGTAGAAGCGCCCGCCGCCGACCGCCTTTGCCCCCAACGACAGCGCCTTCAGCACATGGGTGCCCCGCTGCACACCGCTATCCATGATCACATCGATCTGGTCGCCCACCGCATCCACGATCTCGGCCAACTGGTCGAAGGGTGCGCGGCTTCCGTCGAGCTGCCGGCCGCCATGGTTCGAGAGCACGATGCCCGTGCAGCCGATCTC
Organism: Pseudomonadota bacterium; assembly: GCA_039815685.1. Classification (GTDB taxonomy): domain Bacteria; phylum Pseudomonadota; class Alphaproteobacteria; order Rhodobacterales; family Rhodobacteraceae; genus Thermohalobaculum. The sequence goes on from JBCBYV010000001.1 coordinate 26,015, forward strand.
CACCGCCCGCTTCGCATCCTCGACGCTCATCACGCCCTTGAGGCAGAACTGCCCGTCCCAGAACTTCACCATCTCCGCCACGTCGTCCCAGTTCATCGACTGGTCCAGCATCTCGGAGAAGTACTTGCCGATCGACATCGCCCCGCCGCTCATATCCACATGCTCGTCGAGCTGGGGCAGCTTGAAGCTCTCATGCGTGACGTAGTTGATGCCCCACATCGGCTTCAGAACGAACTCGGCCATCGCGCGCGGGGTCAGCTTCATCGGGATCGCAAACCCTGTGCGCAGGTCCCGCTCCCGGTTGCCGCCGGTGATCGTATCGACCGTCAGCATTAGGATCTCGACCCCGGCCTCCTTGGCCCGCTCCAGCATCGCCTTGTTCAGCCCGCGATCCTTGTGGAAGTAGAACTGGTAGCACTGCGGCGTCGGGTACGCCTTCCTCACCTCCTCCAGGCTCGTCGTGCCGAGGGAGGAGACGCCGAACATCGTACCGAATTTCGAGGCCGCCGCCCCCACCGCCCGCTCGCCATCATGATGAAAGAGCCGTTGCAGCGCGGTCGGCGAGCAGTAGATCGGCATCGCCAGCTTCTGCCCCATGACCGTCACCGACATATCGACCTCCTCGACCCCGCGGAGCACGTTCGGCACGAGATCGCAGCGGTCGAAGGAGGCGGTGTTCTGGCGGTAGGTCAGCTCGTCGTCCGCAGCACCGTCGATATAGTTGAAGATCGGGCTCGGCAGCCGGCGGCGGGCAAGCGCCCGGAAATCTTGAAAGTTATGGCAGGCGTTCAGGCCCATCGCGTCCTCCCTGATTGCCGGGACGAGCTAGCGCGGTTCTTTCCAAGCGTCGAGCCCGGGGCAGGGGGGCGCCGTCCACCCCGTGGAAAGGGTGGATGGCGTTACCGCCTGTCGGAAGAAGCCTAGTAGTTGCCCTGGCGCCGGCCGCGCCGGAAGGGGCGGACGCGCCTGCGTGCACTGTCGGGCTGCTTGCTGTCGATGAAGCCGCTGATCAGCTCCTTGATCACTTCGATGCGGAGCGGTTTCGCCACATGGGCGTCGAACCCGACCTCCCGATAGGCACGCACCTCGTGATCCATGGTGTGCGCGGTGACGGAGACCATGAGCGCCGGCTTGCGCCCGGCGTCCTCCTCGATCTCGCGCAGGCGGCGCAGAAGGACGGTGCCCGGCATGCAGGGCATCGCGATATCGAGCATCACGATATCGAATTCCCGCCGCTCGAAGGCCTGCAGCGCCTCGTCCGAGGACGCGGCCGCCGTCACCTTGAGCTCGAGCGACTGCAGGATAAGCTGCAGCACCTGACGGTTCACGCCGTTATCGTCGACGATAAGCGCGGTCAGCTCGCGCGAAGCGTCTTGCCGATCCATCGCGGTGACCTCGCCCCCGGCATCCTCGACCTCGACCAGCGGCAGGGGCAGGGTGATCTGAACGGTCGTCCCGACGCCCTCGGCGCTTTGCAGCGAGATCGAGCCGCGCATCTGGCTGACGAGGTCATGCACGATGTAAAGCCCGAGACCGCTGCCGCCAAAGGTCCGGCAGGTGCTGGGGGACGCCTGGGCGAAAGGCTGGAACAGTCGCTTCTGCTCGTCCTCGCTGAGCCCGACGCCAGTGTCGCGCACGGTGATGGTCAGAGGACCGTTCGCCGGCGCTTCGAGATCGACGCACACGCTCCCCTTCTCCGTGAACTTCACCGCGTTGGAGACGAGGTTGTGGACGATCTGCAGAATGCGATGGCGGTCGCCGATCCGAGGCAGGTTGGTCCCTTCGCCTGCCTCGACCGAGAACTCGAGCGCCTTCAACTTCGTGGTGGCCGCGTACATCCCCTCGATCGCCTCGACGAAATCGAAGGGGCGGAGCTCCGCGTTCTCGAGGTCCAGCCTCCCCCGCTCGATCCTTGTGAGGTCCAGGACCTGATCGGTGACATGGAGCAGCGCCTTGCCCGCTTCCTGCAGCGTCGCCGCGAGCGATTTCAGCGACGGCTCCTCCAGCCGCGAGTGCAGGATCTCCGCGAGCCCCAGCACGCCGGTCATCGGCGTCCGGATCTCATGGCTCATGACGGCGAGGAATTCGGTCTTGCGCTCGCTCGCCGCCATGGCGCTGTCGCGCTCGCTGCGCAGATCCATCAGGGTCTGCATCACGTCCGTGACGTCCATCTCCCGCAGGACGACCACCGGCATGTCGGTGTCAGCATCGTGCTCGAGCGTCGCGACGATCTTCTGCCAGGTTGAGCCATCCTCGAAGGACCGCCGCTCCGTCACCCGCTCAGCGACGCCCTCTTCGCGTAGCTCATCGATGACGACGCTGCCTTCTTCGGGCTCCGAGAAGCGGCCGTCGAAGCTCCCGCACTCCGCCCCGTAGAACCTTTCGGCCGAAGCATTGGCCCGCAGGAAATCCTTGTTGAGCGAGAAGGCTGAGACCTTGATGTCTCCCGTCGAGAGCTCGCTACTGAATGTTTCCGCGCTCATCGTGTTGTTCGGATTTTCTGTGACAATAAAGAATGATTTCGTAGTGTCAGACTGAAACTCTTCGACGCTTGCAACGGTCACTGCATCGGGCTCTTCGGGGCAGATCGGCCAAGCGATGTTGATCCGCTTGGAAAGCCGCGTCGGATCGCGCAGCGGACCCGCCAGGCGCGCGATCAAGCCGGGCGACAGCGCGTTCTCGAGCGCCAGCGGCAGCGTCACCGTCTCCGGTGAGAAGCCCCACAGCTTCAGCGCCGCGTCATTCGCCCAGACGAGGTGCTCGGCGCGCAGATCCACGACCCAAACGGGCGTGGAGAATTTACTCAGTAGTCTCGATGGCAAATCCATCTTTCACCATTCCGCCGCTTCTCGCCGGAACCCCCTTGGTCGTCGCAGCGCCACCATGCACTTCCACTCAAGTCGCCCTGCCAACGCCCATCATGCACGCATAACAGCAAAGTCAGCTTCACTGCCCGAACGATCGATCACACAAGGTTGATCCTGATGCGCTACCGATTTCGAACAGTAAACGTGACCGACCCACACACCCGCCACGACGCCGACACTAATGCATGGGTGATGAGCCTTTGTCACCCAAACAATGTAACGCAACTTTAGTTTTCTGGGCTATTGGTGATAACCCGAAGATGTTGAGCGACATTTTCAACCGCTCGAGTTGAACTTGGCTCCTTCTCTTCCCGTGCACCGGGAACTGTAAAGCTAAATACCGATCCGCGTCCGAATTCACTGTGAACTTTTATACTGCCGTCCCACAGATCCACGAGGGCGCGGCAGATCGAGAGACCGATGCCGGTGCCGCCGGCCTCGCGTGTGGCGGAGCCGTCGACCTGATAGAAGCGGTCGAAGATCACCGGCAGCGCCTCTTCCGGGATGCCGGGTCCGGTGTCGCCCACCTCGAAGCCCAGCGTGCCGTCCTCCGAAGAGCTCACACGCAGCGAGATGAAGCCGGACTTCGTGAACTTCACGGCGTTGTCCAGAAGCTGATCGATCACCTGACCGATCCGCGCCGGATCGTGGCAGAACTTGTCCGAGTGATGGAGATGGGAGGCGACGAAGACCCGCAGGCCCTTCTGTTCGCTCGCAGCCTCGACCTTCGCGCGGGCGGCCGTCAGCACCAGGCTCGGATCGAAGGGTTCCTTCTCGAGCTCCACCGTGCCGCTGTCGAGCTCCACGAGCTTCAGGATATCGTCCACCAGCGCCAGCATGCGCTCGCCCGAGCTGCTGATGATGTCCACCATCTGGCGCTGCGAGGACTGGAGCGGCGATTGCTTCAGCACGCTTGCCATCCCCAGCACACCGTTGAGGGGTGTGCGCAGCTCATGGCTGACAGTGGACAGAAAGTGCGAGCGCGCCCGGACCGCGATTTCCGCCCGGTCGCGGGCATCGGCGAGTTCGTGCTGGTAGGCGCGCGCTTCCGAGACGTCGAGCATCGTCACGACGAAGGCGCCGTCGCCCGTCACGGCATCCTTGCAGCGCACGGCGAAGATGTCGAACCAGCGCTCCCCCACGGTCGTGTGCAGCCGGCAGGTCAGCCGGTGCTCGCCCCCCTCCCGCAACCCCTCGACGAAATCGAGCAGATCGGCGGGCTCCGAGAAGAGGGCGCCGAAGACCTGCTCGCCGGGGCCGAAGGTGCGCCGGAAGGCCGGGTTGCCATAGAGCGAGTGCCCGGCCTGATCGAAGAGAGCGATGACGCTCTGCACATGCAGAAGCGCATCGGCGCTCCGGATCGTGTCGGGCTCCCGCACTTCCTGCGGGCGCGCCTCGACGAGCATGCCGAAATCGCCATGGTCGAAATTGTAGCGCCGCAGGATCGCATCCACGCGCACCGGGTGGTTCTGCGGATAAAGCGTCCAAAGCTCATCGATCTCACGGTCGGGATAGAGCGTGAAGTCCTCGCGATGCTGGTCGAGGCGCGATCGGACGGATGTCGACATCTCGCGCCGCAAGTCGCGCCGCGCCAACGCATCCATGTTCTCGGCATCCCACAGCGCCAGCGCTGCGTCATTGGCCCAGATAATGCCGCAAGCATTGAAGTCGTAGACCCATAGGGCCGTCTGCAGACGCGAGACGACACTGTCTCCCATCACGCGGGAAACGCTCTTCGGACCAGCGATCAGATCCGTAGAGGGGGTCGCTTCCTTATCGCTCATCTATGCTCCGCGATTCTTTCTTCATCCAATAACACAACTTCTCTTACACGTTCTGAACGCAGCGCGCGTGTTTGCCCACCCCCTCGCTGCACAAAGACCTTTCACAAATCTAAATTGGTTAGCGTCGTCGCGCGCCACATCGCAAAAATCACAAAATAACCCCGAATCAATCGCAAGTCCGCCGCAATTCAACCGGGGGCAGAATCGTGATGGCACCATTCACCCGGCGTTTCAGACTGGGAAAATTCCCCACCGATTGCAATGAATCTTGGCATAACAAGTATTCGATTCAGAATTCTCTCTGAATCGGCACAAAAATTTACCTTTCTCAAAATTATGGTTTGCACCTCATGAGCATTTCTGCCTCGTCTAGAACGCAGAGCTGCAATTGCAGCGTGGTTGGAACGGAGAGAAGAGGCCGCAGATGAACACGCGACCACGACATTTTTCGACGATTGAAGCGACAGCGAGGGTGACCACTACTTATCAACGCGACACTGAAACTCTACTTCAACGGGTCGTGGACCATCTCGGATTTAATCCAGACGACCGCTTCCGGTGGATTATAGTGGCCCATCTATTTGATGACACTAGGAGAATGATTGATGCCCTTGAGCGTGTGATTGAGTTAGACGCAATCTTTGGGGTTCCATATTCGTCGAATCGCCGTGATATCCGCGAGGCGTGGTCCGAGCGCTATGGCGACGTCGTCCAGATCCCGGAAGACCTGCCCGCGATGGAGGCGGCCCTTGTCGGGCAGCTCGGCCGCTCGCTCGCGGCCTGCAAGGCGGAAGGGCAGCGCCTGATCGTGCAGGAGGTCGGCGGTTTCGTCGTCCCGCTCTTGCACAAGTATTTCCGCGACGACCTGCATCTCGTCGCCGGTGTCGTCGAAATCACCAAGCAGGGCGTCTGGCGGGCGCAGGAGCTCGATCTCCGCTTTCCCGTCCTGCACTGCGCCGATAGCGAGCTGAAGCGGCTCGAGGCGCAGCGCTGCGGCGAGACGATCGTGCGCTGCGTGGACGGGATTGCGCGGGACCTCGGCATCTCGCTCGCCGGCCGCGTCGCGACCGTCGTGGGCGCCGGCTGGATAGGCACGGGCGTCGCCCGCGCGCTGCGCCGCATCGATGCCTTGCCATCGGTCGTCGATCTCGACCCGCTCAAGCTTGCGGAGGCGCGCCTTGACGGCTTCCACGCCTCCCGGAACGGCGACAAGCTTGAGGAGAGCGCGCTCGTGATCGGCGCCACCGGCGCCCGCTCGCTGCCGGCCGAGATCCTCGAGCGTCTGCCCCATGGTGCCATCGTCGCCAGCGCAAGCTCGCGTCAGCACGAGATCGATGTCGAGTTCCTCAAGTCGCATCCGAGCGATCGGGTCGGCAAAGCCGTGGAGGCCTTCCATCTCTATGGCGATGATGGGCGTCCGCCCCGCAGCCTGCTGCTCGTGAACGACGGCTTCCCCGCAAACTTCATCCCGGGCTCGGGCAGCGTGCCCGACGAGATCGTCGAGACCATCCTCGCCGAGCTCATCGTCCTGATGCATGGCCTTACGCAACGCAGCTACGCGCCAGGCATCCACCGCATCACCCGTGACGAGGAGCGTATCTGCGCCGAGCTATGGCTCGACCTGCGTGAGCATCGCGCTGCGCCTACCCCTGAGATTGTAGAAACCCGCGCGACGCCGCGCCTTGAGACCCTGTGAGGTACGCGAAATGAACATGCATGTTTCCAATGCCCTAGGCTCCACCACCGCGCTTTCCCAGGAGCCCGTCGTCCATTCGCCGTACCTCGTCGCGAAGCTTAAGAACCAGGCGCCGAACCTCTATGGCAAGGTGAAGTTCGCCATCGTCTCGGAGCGCATCCGCGAACTTGGCGAGGAACTCGGCCGTCCGCCCCGCGTGCTCGATCTCGGCTGCTCGACCTCGATCTCGCGGGAGTATCTCGAGCAGACGGGTCTCGACTTCGAGTATTGCGGCGTGGACTACGAGTCGACCTTCGACCCCGACGTCGTCATGGATGTGCGCAAGCTCTATGCCGAGCGGCACCGCCTCCCCTGGACCCCGGACGTCATCCTGCTCCTCGATGTGCTTGAGCACCTGCCGGGCAAGGAGGACGACATCCGCAAGGTCATGCGGGAGTGCAACCGGCTGATCCCTGAGCATGGCGAGGTGCTGGTGATCATCCCGCAGCTCTATCGGCTCGACCGCCTCAAGCTCTCGCACCTCAACTATCCAGAGCATGAGGTCCGCTTCACGCTCGCCGAGTGGCAGGACCATGTAGGTGCGGGCATCGAGATCGCGCGGACCCAAGGGATCGGTTACCTCTCGGTCCTGCCCTACCTGCCGATGCTCAGCCCTTGGTACACCGAGACGAACCGCCATGGCCGGCTCTTCAAGTACCTCCGCGGCACGGTGTTCGAGTGGGGGCCGTTCAAGCCAGTCGAGATCGCGCTCACCAAGCTGATGGGACGTCTCGGCATCCTCAAGGGCTGGTGCAACAGCACGCTCCTGGTCTGCAAGAGCCGCGAGAACGCGCCTGCTCTCGTGCGTGGCGCCGCCTGATCGGGCGGCTCGCAGGCCGGGCTTCGGTCCGGCCTCAACCTCTCTCCTCTCTCTCGATCCTCGGCCCTCGCGTGCGACCTGCACCGGGGGTCTCTCCGTCCTTCGGCGTGTCCGGTGACGCTTCGCTGGCGTGGCGCCTCAGTAAGGCCGGCAGCGAGTCGCTCGATCGCCAGCTTGCCATCGAGGATGCAGCCTTGGGGGCGGTGTTGCGCGTTAGTGTCGCGGTCACGAATTGTTTCAATGAGCCGGTGCTTCCCTGTTTTCGGCGCTCCGCTCGAACGCAGTGGCGGATACGTTACGAGCGTCGGAGGACGAACAACGCACCGCGGTTCTCAAGATAGTGCAATAAAAACAGATCGTTACAGGGTGGTCGGGACGTTCACGGCGCCGAGCGAGCCGAATGGCGCGAGACGCATCGACGTCCTCGGAAGCGCCATCAAGATCAATGTGTAAACCAAACTGGACATTGGATCTGACAATTTTAGTTGTCACCTTCGTCACGTTGCACAGGGCCGGTGGCCTGAGCCTCGCGAGGCTCTCTCGCCGCCCACTCATCCGCAGCCACGGAGGCCGGCGCGCTTCCGCTTCGCGCTGCTGCCTCGATACGAAGTGGAGGACAAGATGGCCGATGACGATCCCAACAAGGTCTGGCCGACAGGGCTGACCGTTAAAGAGGCTGAGGAGATCCACAGCCAGCTCATCGATGGCACGAGGGTTTTCGGCGCGATTGCGCTGCTCGCCCATCTGCTCGTCGCCGTCTCGACACCGTGGCTCGGGTGAAGGGAGCTAGATCATGAACAACTCCCGTATGTGGCTCGTCGTCAATCCGACGGTTGGCATCCCCGTGTTCCTCGGCGCCGTCGCCGTCGGCTCGTTCTGCGTGCACGTCGCCGTGCTCAGCAACACGACCTGGGTGTCGGACTTCCTCTCGGGCAAGGAGCTCGGCAGCACCGAGACCGCAGCCATCGAGGGCGAGGTGAAGACCGCCGCCATTCCTTCGGGCGCGCTCAAGGCCAGCACCGCCAGCGTCGCCGCTTTCGACGGTCAGCGCGTGCAGGTCGTCCTGCCCGATGGCAGCGTGGCGGAGGCGATCATCCAGGCCCCGCCGCTCGACGTCGCGCTGAAACAGTAGCGACCCAGCCCGGCGCCGGCGCCCTGCCTTGCCGCGGGGCGCCGGCTCCTGCCTTCCGGCCCGGAAAAGCGAGAGATCAGAGATGCTTGGCCTTCGGCGCAAGGCGCTTGAAACCATCCAGACGCTCGGGCCACGGTTCCTGCCTTTCTCGGACGTGGCAAGCGAGACGCTGCCGCTCTCGCGCCTTCTGCGCCTTTCGCTCTTCCAGGTGACCGTCGGCATGGCGCTGGTGCTGCTCGTCGGCACGCTCAACCGCGTCATGATCGTCGAGCTTTCGGTGCCGGCCACACTCGTCGGCGTCATGATTTCCTTGCCGATCGTCTTCGCGCCCTTCCGCGCGCTCATCGGCTTCCGATCCGACACTCATCATTCGGCGCTCGGCTGGCGACGCATTCCCTATATCTGGAAGGGGACGCTGCTGCAGTTCGGCGGCTTTGCCGTCATGCCCTTCGCGCTCCTCGTCCTCTCCGGCTATGCGGAGGCGGTGCATGCCCCCGCCTGGATCGGATACGCCAGCGCTGCCATCGCCTTCCTGCTGGTCGGCGCAGGCGTGCATATGGTCCAGACCGTGGGCCTGGCGCTCGCCACCGACCTGGTCCAGCCGGAGGACCAACCCAAGGTCGTGGGCCTCATGTATGTCATGCTGCTGCTCGGCATGATGGTGAGCGCTTTCGTCTTCGGCGCGCTCCTTGAGGACTACACGCCCGGCCGCCTTATCCGCGTGATCCAGGGTGCCGCGGTCGTCACCGTTGTCCTCAACGTCATCGCCCTCTGGAAGCAGGAGCCGAGGGACCGTGCGCGCGCTGCCAAACCCCCGGCACGGCAGCCTTTTTCCGAGGCGTGGGCGAGCTTCGTGGGGCAGGGCAGTGCGCTTCGCCGCCTTGCCATCATCGGCCTCGGCACGCTTGGCTTCGGCATGGCGGATGTGCTGCTCGAACCCTACGGCGCCCATGTCCTCGGCATGAGCGTGGCGGAGACGACGCGCCTCACCGCCATCCTCGCCGTCGGTGGCCTCGCGGGCTTCGCGCTGGCATCTAAAGTCCTCTCGAAGGGCCTCGACCCGCTTGCGATGGCCACCATCGGCGCGCTGACGGGCTTGCCTGCCTTCGCTGCGGTCATGGCCGCTTCGATCGAGGGCGCCTTCCCACTCCTCGCCCTCGGCACCTGCTTGCTGGGCTTCGGTGCGGGGCTCTTCGGCCATGGCACGCTCACCGCCACGATGCGTGCGGCCCCGCGCGAGCAGGCGGGCCTCGCCATCGGCGCCTGGGGGTCGGTGCAGGCAACGGCCGCGGGTCTCGGCATCGCGCTCGGCGGTGTGCTGCGCGATGTCATCGTCGCCATGCCGGAGAGCGCGCGCCTTGGCGCCGAGATGGCCTATCTTCCCGTCTTCGGGCTCGAAATGATCTTCCTGGCGCTCGCCGCGGCAGTCGCTCTCCCGCTACTGCCCCGCGCCCGGCGCACCGACGCGTTTGAGAGGAGGCTGCCATGACCACCATCATCACCCGGGTCTACGACTCGGAAAAGAAGGCGAAATCCGCTGCCGCCGCGGCGGGAGAGAAGATCGGCGAGGGTGCCGTGGAGGTCGTCAAGGACGCCGCCGCGTTCCGCAGCGCGGTCGCCAAGGGCGGCGCGTCGGGTGATGCGGCCGCGAGCATGGCAGCCACCATCCCCGAGGGTGGCGCCATGGTGGTCGTCCGCGCGCCATGGGGCGCTGCCGCCCGTGCCACGGCGGCACTCAATGCGGCGGGCCCGGTGAGCACGGAGGCGCCGAAGCTCTACGTCGCCGATTTCGCGGAAGGCGCCGCCGGCAGCATCATACCCGGCAACAAGAAGTTCCTGACATCCGACCCGGATCGTTCGAACAAGAAGGATCCGACGCCCTTCTCCACGCTCCTCGGCATGAGCACGCTCTCCGACCGCAAACCGAAGGACGTGCTCATGAAGGGCGACACCCAGATCATGCCCTGGAAGCCGCTATCGGACTGGAAGCTCGGCGCGCCTCTGATCACCGAGGATACGGCCGTGTTTTCCAAGAACTTCGGCTGGGAGACGCTCAAGGAGAAGCCGGAGACCCAGCCGCTTCTGGAGCGGGACAAGACCCCCCTCTCCTCTGCCTTCGGATGGAAGACGCTGACCTGAGGCGGCTCGCGCCACTCGGCCGCCACTCGGCGGCGGCGGAGTAGCCGCGGGCGGGCCCGCGCCGCGCCGCCGTCGAAGCTTAGCTTGTGGCTAGACCCTGCCTGCATCGGCTGACGCGCGTTGCGCCTCGCCCGCGGTGCGGACAATCTCGGCAACCTCGCCAAGCTGCCCGGCGATCGGGCTCGTCCGCCGCCAGACCATGCCGACCGTGCGCGTCGGCAGCGGGGGGCGGAAGCGGGCGATCGACACGGGCGCTGAACCCGTCTCCACCGGCACCGCCATCTCCGGGATCAGCGTCACGCCGATCCCGGCGCTCACCATCTGCACAAGCGTCGTCAGCGAGCTTCCGTCCATAAGCTCGCGGGGCCGCGTCGCGGGCAGGCTGCAGAAAGAGAGGGCCTGCTCGCGGAAGCAGTGCCCCTCCTCGAGCAGCAGGAGCCGCATCTCCGCCAACCGCTCAGCACTCGGCACCGGCCTTCCGGCATCCTCCGCCGGGCGCACCAATACGAATTCCTCCGTGAAAAGAGCGACTTCCGACAGGCCCGGCTCCGAGACTGGCAGGGCGAGGATCGCGGTATCGAGCCGGCCTTCCGCCAGTTCCTGCAGGAGCCGGGGCGTCATGCTCTCCCGCACCCGGATGTCGAGGCCGCCATGCCGCGCGCTCAAGGCACCGATCAGGGCGGGCAGGAGGTAGGGTGCGATGGTCGGGATCACCCCGATCCTGAGCCGCCCGGCCAGCCGCTCCTGCGAGGCACGGGCGAGATCGCCCAGCTCCTCCACCTGGCGCAGGATCTCGCGCACACGCCCCGCGAACTCCTCTCCCAGCCCCGTCAGGCGCACCTGCCGCGCATCCCGCTCGAAGAGCGCCGTGCCGAGCGACGCTTCCAGTTCCTTGATCTGCATCGAGAGCGCGGGCTGCGTTACCGCCGAAGCCTCCGCCGCCCGCCCGAAATGGCCGTGGCGGGCCAGCGCATCGAAATATCGGAGCTGCTTCAACGTCAGGTTATTCATAAGCTCAACTAATGTTAGCGATCAGAAAATGCAACTATCACTTATCGCACCGCTTCTGTAGAGCCATTCTAGATCGCGGAATCACGCGACACCCACGCTCAGCCCAGCGCCAACGCAGGAGACCTAGATGGACGGAAACGACATCCCCACCGCCGGCAAGTGCCCGGTGATCCACGCCACCCAGGGCGTGCGCTCCAACAAGGAGTGGTGGCCGAACCAGCTCAACCTGAAGATCCTGCACCAGAACGCGCCTGGTTGCCGCCCGGTCGATCCCGATTTCTCCTATGTCGAGGCGTTCAACGGCATCGACTATGACGCGCTGAAGGCCGACCTTACGGCGCTGATGACGGACAGTCAGGACTGGTGGCCCGCGGATTACGGCCATTACGGGCCGTTCTTCATCCGCATGGCCTGGCACGCTGCGGGCACCTACCGCATCGGCGACGGTCGCGGCGGGGCCGGCACGGGCATGCAGCGCTTTGCCCCGCTCAACAGCTGGCCCGATAACGGCAACCTCGACAAGGCGCGCCGGCTCCTCTGGCCGATCAAGCAAAAATACGGCCGCGCAATCTCTTGGGCCGATCTCTTCGTGCTCACTGGTAACGTCGCGCTCGAGAGCATGGGCTTCAAGACCTTCGGGTTCGCCGGCGGTCGTGAGGATGTGTGGGAGCCCGAGGAGGACGTGTACTGGGGGGCGGAGACTGAATGGCTCGCTACCTCCGACAACGCCAACAGCCGCTATGCCGGCACGCGGAACGTCGAGAGCGATGATGCGGATGCCTCGAAACTCGAGAACCCGCTCGCGGCTGTGATGATGGGGCTGATCTACGTGAACCCGCAGGGCCCGGACGCCGTGCCGAACCCGCTGGGCTCGGCCCGCGACATCCGCGAGACCTTCGCGCGCATGGCGATGAACGACTACGAGACCGTGGCGCTAACCGCCGGCGGGCACACCTTTGGCAAGGCGCATGGGGCGGGGCCCGAGTCGCATATGGGCGCCGAGCCCGAGGGTGGCTCGATCGAGATCCAGGGTCTTGGCTGGATGTCGAGCTACAAGTCCGGCAAGGGCGTGGACGCGATCACCAGCGGCATCGAAGGGCCGTGGACTGCGAATCCGACCCAGTGGGACATGGGCTATTTCGACGTGCTCTTCGGCTATGACTGGGCACTGACGAAGAGCCCGGCTGGCGCTTGGCAGTGGCAGCCGAAGGAGCTTTCCGAGAAGGATCACGCACCGCAGGTCGACGGGTCGGGCGAGAAGGTCACGCTGATGATGACCACGGCCGATATGGCGATGCGCATGGATCCAGCCTACGAGAAGATCTCGCGTCACTTCCATGCGAACCCTGAGGAATTTGCCGACGCCTTTGCCCGCGCCTGGTACAAGCTCACCCACCGCGATATGGGTCCGATCACGCGCTACCATGGGCCCGAAGTGCCGTCCGAGATCCTGATCTGGCAGGATCCGGTGCCAGCGGCCGACCACGAGCCGATCGATGCTGCGGACATCGCATCGCTGAAGGCGAAGCTCCTCGATAGCGGCCTCGCGATCTCCGAGCTGGTCAGCACCGCCTGGGCCTCGGCCGGCACTTTCCGCGCCTCGGACAAGCGCGGCGGCGCCAATGGTGCACGCCTTCGCTTGGCACCGCAGAAGGACTGGGAGGTCAACGAGCCTGCGTCGCTCGCCCGCCGTCTTGAGGTTCTTGAGGGCGTGCAGAAGGCCTTCAACGATGCTCAGACCGGCGGCAAGAAGGTCTCGCTCGCGGACATCATCGTCCTCGGCGGTACGGCTGCGGTCGAGGCTGCAGCAAAGGCTGCGGGCCATGACATCGAGGTGCCTTTCGCGCCGGGCCGGACGGACGCGACGGCGGAGGAGACCGATGCCGACAGCTTTGCGGTGCTCGAGCCCCTCGCGGACGGCTTCCGGAACTATCAGAAGGGCGAGTTCGCTCTGTCGGCCGAGGAACTTCTGGTCGACAAGTCGCATCTCCTTACCTTGACCGCGCCCGAGATGACGGCGCTGGTCGGCGGCATGCGCGTCCTCGGCGCCAACTACGCGGGCACGGAGCACGGCGTCTTCACCGACCGGGTCGGGCAGCTCACGAACGACTTCTTCGTGAACCTCCTCGACATGAGCACCGAGTGGAAGGCAAAGCCCGACCAGGAGAGCGTCTTCGAGGGCCGCGATCGGGCGACGGGCGAGGTGAAGTGGACCGCCACCCGCGTGGATCTGGTCTTCGGTTCGAACTCCCAGCTTCGTGCGCTGGCCGAGGCCTATGGCGAGCAGGGCGGCAGTGCGCTCTTCCTGAAGCGCTTCGTGCAGGCCTGGACCAAGGTGATGAACGCGGACCGGTTCGACCTCGTCTGAACGCACAGCAGGGACTGGCGCGGCCGGGTAGCTGGCCGCGCCAAAAGTAGAGAATACTGCCGCAGCCCCTTTGCCATCGCGCCCTATTGGCGCTAGCCTCCGTCAGCCGTTGGGGTGCCCGAAGTGGCTGAGAGGCGCGAGCCAACCCATCGAACCTGATCCGGGTCGTACCGGCGAAGGGAACGGGCACCGCTTCGACGAGCCTGCACGCTTCCCAGAGCCGAGAGCGGGGGAAACCGTGCCTGCCGACGCTGCCGCCAAGATGCCGATGAACCGTCCGGCCGATGCCGCGTCTGTCGAGGTGGTCGGGGGCGGGGTGGCCGGGCTCACGGTCGCCGCCGCGCTCGCCGATCGCGGCCTCAGCGTGACTGTCCGGGACAGGGCACGCGGCATCGGCACCGACCAGTGTTCCTGGTGGGCGGGGGGCATGCTCGCACCCTATTGCGAGGAAGAGAGCGCCGAGCCTGCGGTGGTGACGCTCGGGACCGCGGCCGCGGATTGGTGGGACGCGCGCACGGGCGGGGTCGTGCGCAATGGTACCCTGGTCCTCGCCAACGGCCGGGACATCGTCGAGCTTCGCCGCTTCGCTCGCCGCACGCGCCAGCACGAGACGGTGGACGCGAACGCCATCGCGGCGCTCGAACCGGATCTTGCCGGGCGTTACCAGACCGGCCTCCTCTTCCGCGACGAAGCCCATCTCGACCCGCGGGAGACGCTGCGCCGACTTGTCTACGGCCTTGCGGGTCGCGGCGTGACGCTGGACTACGGCGCGGAGGCGGCGGGCGATCACGCGAGGACCGTGGATTGTCGTGGCCTCGCCGCGGCCGATGCGCTTAGCGAGTTGCGCGGCGTGAAGGGCGAGATGCTGCTCCTCCGCACGCGCGAGATCACGCTCGCCCGCCCCCTACGCCTTCTCCATCCGCGCCATCCGCTCTATGTCGTGCCGCGGGCGGACGGGGTCTTTATGGTGGGCGCGACGATGATCGAGAGCGATGACCGGCGGCGGGCGACGGCACGGTCCGTGCTCGAGCTGCTTGGCGCGGCCTACGCGCTGCACCCTGCCTTTGCCGAAGCCGAGATCCTGGAGATCGGGGTCGATGCCCGCCCAGCCTTCCCGGACAACCTGCCGCGAGTGCTGTGGCAGGACGGGCGGCTCTTCGTGAACGGCCTCTATCGCCACGGCTTCCTGCTGGCCCCGGCGATGGCCGAGCGGGCGGCGGAGGAGATCGTCGAGAGCCTGGAGGTTTCGTCTTGCGCATCATCCTGAACGGGGCGGAGACCGAGGTGGAAGCGACCCGGCTCGATGCGGCGCTGGCGGAGCTCGGCTATGCGGAGGGGCCCTTCGCGACGGCGGTCAATCAGAGCTTCGTGCATCGTGAGAAGCGGGGCGAGACCGAGTTGGAGGAGGGCGACCGGATCGAGGTCGTCGCCCCGCTGCAGGGGGGCTGAGCGATGGTGCGCTTCTACGACGTGACGCTCGAGAGCCGCCTGATGCTCGGGACGGCGCAGTATCCGTCGCCCGCGGTCCTCGCGGCGGCGGTCGAGGCTTCGGGCGCTGGCATCGTCACGGCCTCTATCAGGCGAGAGGCTGCGGGGGAGCGTTCCGGCGCGCGTTTCTGGGAGCTTGTCCGCCGGCTCGGCGTGCGCGTCCTGCCGAATACGGCCGGTTGCCACACGGCGCGGGAGGCGGTCACGACGGCTCAGATGGCGCGGGAGTTGTTCGACACGCCCTGGATCAAGCTAGAGGTCGTGGGCGACGAGCAGTCCCAGCACCCCGATCCCTTCGAGCTTGTGGAGGCGGCCCGCATCCTCTCTGCCGATGGCTTTCAGGTCTTCCCCTACTGCACCGAGGATTTGTCGGTTGCGGAACGCCTGCTCGCGGCTGGATGCGAGGTGCTCATGCCCTGGGGTGCCCCCATCGGGACCGGGCGCGGCCTCTCGAACCCTTATGGCCTTCGCATGCTGCGCGCGGCCTACCCGGACGTGACCATGGTGATCGATGCGGGCATCGGGCGGCCGAGCCATGCGGCGGTGGCGATGGAGCTGGGCTTCGATGCCGTGCTCCTCAACACCGCTGTCGCCAAGGCGGGCGATCCGGCGACCATGGCCCGCGCGATGGCCCGGGCCATCGAGGCGGGGCGCGAAGGCTACGAGGCGGACCCGATCGAGCCGCGGGACATGGCCGAGCCGTCGAGCCCCGTGATGGGCCGCGCGTTCCTCGCATGACGCTCGATCCGTTCTACCCCATCGTCGATCGCACGGCTTGGCTCCACCGCTTGCTGCCCGTCGGCATCCGGCTCGTCCAGCTTCGGATCAAGGCGCTCGAGGGGGAGGCGCTGCGCCATGAGTTGGTGCGGGGCAGAGACCTTTGCCGGGAGGCGGGCTGTCAGCTCATCGTGAACGACCACTGGCGCGAGGCGATCGATCTCGGCTGCGACTTCGTGCATCTGGGGCAGGAAGATCTGGCGGAAGCTGACATCCCCGCGATCAAGCGCGCTGGCATACGCTTTGGCCTCAGCACCCACGATCATGAGGAGCTCGACTGCGCGCTCGCCCACGCGCCCGACTACGTGGCGCTTGGGCCGATCTATCCGACTATCCTGAAAGCGATGCGCTTCGCGCCGCAGGGGCTCGAGCGGATCGGGGAGTGGAAGCGCCTCATCGGCGGGACGCCGCTCGTCGCTATCGGCGGTTTCATGGTCGAGCGTGCGTCGGGGGCGTTCGAGGCGGGGGCGGATAGCGTCTCCGTCGTCACCGACATCACGCTCCACACCGATCCGGAGGCCCGGACGCGCGCCTGGATCGAGGAGACTGCGCCCTTCAGGCGCTGAGCGCCGTCGCCTGCGGGTCCCAGTGCTTGCCCGGCACCGCGCCGAGGAGTTCCTGGGTGTAGCTGTGCTTGGGGTTGGCGAAGATCTCGCCCGTGAGCCCCGCTTCCACCACCTGCCCGTAGCGCATCACCACGAGCTGGTCGCAGACTTGGGCGGCGACGCGCAGGTCGTGGGTGATGAACACCATGGTGAGGTTCATGCGGTCCCGGATCTCGTCGAGGAGCGTCAGGATCTGCGCCTGGATCGAGACGTCGAGGGCGGAGACGGGCTCGTCTGCCACCAGCACTTCCGGATCGAGCGCGAGGGCGCGGGCGATGCCGATGCGCTGCCGTTGCCCGCCCGAGAACTCATGCGGGAAGCGATCGTAGGCCCGCTCGTCGAGGCCGACGATATCGAGCAATTCGCGGGTGCGACCCTCGGCCTCCTTGGCGGAACGGCCCATGAGGCGGAGGCCCTGCGAGATGATCGCGCCGACCTTCCGCCGCGGGTTGAGCGAGGCGAAGGGGTCCTGAAAGACCATCTGGATCTTGGCGCGCCAGGGGCGGAGGGCGGCGCGGCCGAGGGGGCGCAGATCGGTGTCCTCGAGCAGGATGCGCCCGCTATCGGCGTCAATCAGGCGGACGATGCAGCGCGCTACGGTGGACTTGCCGGAACCCGATTCGCCGACGATGCCGAGGGTTTCGCCCCGCCGCACCTCGAAGCTCACATCCTGAACGGCGTGGACCTTCCGCGCCTCCGCCCCAAAGCCGAAGAAGCTGCGCCCGCCGCCGAAAACCTTGTCGAGGTTCTCGACCTTCAGCACCGGCTCCACGTTGCGGTTGCGCGGCGGGCGGGGCGTGAGGCTCGGGACCGCGCGGATGAGGTCGCGGGTATAGGGGTGCTGCGGGTGGTTCAGGATCGCGTCGGCGGTGCCGGTCTCGACGACCTCGCCGCCCTGCATCACCACCACCTTGTCGGCGATATCGGCGACCACCCCGAAGTCATGGGTGATGAAGAGGACGCCTGTGTTGTGCGCCTCCTGCATCTCCTTGATGAGCTTCAGGATCTGCGCCTGCGTCGTGACGTCGAGCGCGGTCGTGGGCTCGTCCGCAATCAGGATTTTCGGATCGAGCGCCAGCGCCATGGCGATCATCGCGCGCTGGCGTTGTCCGCCCGACAGCTCGTGCGGATGGGCGTCGACGATCTTATCCGGATCGGGCAGGTGCACGTCGTCGAGGAGCTTGATCGCCTGCTCGCGCCGCTTCTTGGAGGTCATGGCGCGGTGGAAGCGGAAGACCTCGTCGATCTGCCGGCCGATGGTCATGACCGGATTTAGAGCGGTCATCGGCTCCTGGAAGATCATGCTGATCTCGGAGCCGCGGATCTCCCGCATCCGCGCGTCAGAGACGGTCGCAAGATCCTCACCCTGAAAATCGATGGCACCTTTGGCGATGTGCACATGCGGGCGGGGCAGGAGGCCCATCACTGCCCGGGCGGTCAGTGACTTACCGGAGCCGGACTCGCCCACGACGCACAAGATCTCGTTCTGGTGCAGCGTCATCGAGGCGTCGCGCACGGCATAGGGTCGCTGCGAGCCTTCGGGCAGAGCCACATGCAGGTTCTGGATATCGAGCAGGGGCTTTTTCACGAGCGCTCCCTCAAACGCGGGTTCAGCGCATCGTTCAGGCCCTCGCCGACGAGGTTGATGGCCAGCACGGTGAGCAGGATGGCGATGCCGGGGAAGGTGCAGATCCACCAGGCCGACCGCAGCAGCGTGCGCCCCGCACCGATCTGAAAGCCCCAGGACATGATGTTGGGATCGCCGAGGCCGAGGAAGGCGAGGCCGCTCTCGATCAGGATCGCGGTGGCCACCATCAGCGAACCGATCACGATGATCGGTGAGAGGCAGTTCGGCAGGATCTCGCCCAGCATGATCCGGACGTCCGACATGCCGACCGTGTGGCAGGCCTGAACGAACTCGCGATTCCTGAGCGACAGGAACTCACCGCGCACAAGACGTGCCACCGCTGGCCAGGAGACGACGGCGATCGCAACGATGATGCTCTCGATCGAGGGCTTCATGATCGCGACCAAGAGGATGGCGAAGACAAAGGACGGGATCGTCTGGAACATCTCCGTCGTGCGCATCAGGATGTCGTCGATCCAGCCGCCGTAATAGCCCGCCAGTGCCCCCATGATCACACCGATGAAGACGGCGACCAGGGTGGCGACGAGGCCGATGAAGAGCGAAGTCTTCGCACCGTGTGCGATCCCGGCGGCGACGTCTCGGCCAAGGCTGTCGGAACCCAGGAGAAACCCGTTCTCCCCCGGCGGGGACATGGACCGGCCGGCGAGGCTGAAGGGGTCGGCCGGGAACATAAACTGCGCCGTCGCCGCCATGACAATGACGACACCGAGGATGGAGAGGCCGAAGATGGCCTGACGGTTTCGGGCGAAGCGCTTCCAGAAGTCTGACATCAGCTCACCTCGATCCGCGGGTCGAGGGTCGAGTAGATGATATCGACCACCAGGTTCACCGCCACGACAAGGATCGCCGAGAGCAGGAAGATCCCGAGCAGCAGGTTGAGGTCGCGCGAGCGGAGCGACTCGAAGGCAAGACTGCCGAGACCGGGCCAGGCAAACACGGACTCCACGATGACCGAGCCGCCGATCAGCGCCCCGACCTGCACGCCCGCCATCGTGACGACCGGGAGCAGCGCGTTCCGGAGCACGTGCACGAAGACGATACGCCGCTCGGTCACGCCCTTGGCGCGGGCGGTAGTAACGTAGTCTTGTCCGGCTTGCTCGAGCATCGAGGCGCGCATCAGGCGCGTGTAGAGCGCGAGATAGAAGAGCGAGAGCGTGATCGTCGGCAGCACGAGGTGATGCGCGATGTCCCAGACCCGATCCCAGCCCTCGTTGAACTCCGCAATCGTCTCCATCCCGGAGGTCGGGAACCAGCCCCAATTGATCGAGAACACCACGATGAGCATGAGGCCGACCCAGAAGAGCGGCGTGGCGTAGAAGATGAGCGAGGCGATGGAGATCGCCGTGTCGCGCCAGGTATTGAGCCCCGTGGCGGCGAAGAGGCCGAGCAGGATGCCGAAGCCCACGGCGATGATGATCGTCGAGACCATCAGCAGGGCCGTGGCGAACATCCGATCGAAGATGAGCTCGGAGACCGGCATCTCGTGCCGGAAGGAGTAGCCGAGATCGAGCTGGATGACGTTCCAGAGATAGACGCCGAGCTGCACGAGGAGCGGCTGATCGAGGCCGAACTTCGCGCGCAGCTCCGCCATGTATTCCGGTGTGGCCGAGCCTGCCTCACCGGCCAGCACATCGACCGCATCGCCCTCTGCAAGCTGCAGCAGGAAGAAGTTGAGGATCACGATCGCCAGGATGATCGGCAGCGCCTGAAGGAGGCGCTTTGCGACATAGCGCAGGCGTTTGGTGTTCTGGGTCATCCGGTCCTCCGGCCACGCGGCGATCTCGTGTCGCGGCGTCGGCCCCCCGTGTCCTCGAAAGGTGTCATCGCCCGGTGCGACCGGGCGATCCAGCGTGAGGCGTACCATCCACGGCTTGGATCCCCCGGCTGCAACCGGGGGATGACTTGCGCATTGCGGCTAGCGCCGCGCGATGGTCACTCGTCGAGCCAGACGCGCTCCATCGGGCCATAGGCGCCGAGAGCGGAGGTCGCGTGGTCCTTGAGCTTGGTGTTGAAGACCGTCAGGAACTCCATCTCGAAGAGGTTCACGACGGGCAGATCATTCGCGAGGATCTCCTGCACCTCCGCATAGATCGCTGCACGCTCGGCGGCATCCGGCTCCTGAGCGCCCGAGGAGAGAAGGGCGTCGAGGTCCGGATTGGAGTAGCGCGAGGAGTTCACGAAGTGCGTGCCCTGGCGGATCTGGTCGGAGCCGTAGTGACGGTGAACGCCCAGCACCGGATCGGGCAGCTGGTAGAAGTAGTTCACGTTCATCTCGAAGTCGTAGTCGGCATAGACCCGCTTCAGCCAGGTCGGCACGTCCTCGTAGCGAAGCTCGAGCTCGATGCCGATGGGGGCGAGCGCCTGCTTCATGTACTCGCCCGCGCGCTGCCAGTCCTCACCGTAAGGAATGAGGTCGAGCACTGCGGTCGCGACCGTGCCCGAGGGATCGTAGCCCGCTTCGGTGAGGATCGTCTTCGCTTCCTCGATCTTCGCATTGTCGGCGTAGTTGGGCTGACCGCCAGAGAACAGACCAACCGGCGCGAAGTTCGACGAGAGCGCGCTCTGTGCGGGCTTTCCGTAGCCGAACCAGATGTTCTCGATCAGGAACTTCCGGTCAATGGCGAGGCTGATCGCCTTGCGGATTGCCGGGTCGGCGAAGGCACCATCGGTCGTGTCGAACTCGATGAGCGCCATCGGGTTGATCATCGAGTAGCCGTCGGTGGTCACGTCGATGAAGTCGAGTTCCTTCAGCCGCACCGCATCGATGTTCGGGATGGCACCATAGGCGCCATACATGACTTCCTGGTTTTCCATCGCGGCCGTGCGGGTCGAGGCGTCGGGGATGAAGCGGCCAACCACACGGTCGAGATAGGGCAGACCCTCGCGCCAGTAGTTCTCGTTCTTGTCGAGGCGGACGAACTGGCCCTTCTTCCACTCGGTGAACTTGTAAGCACCGGTGCCCACCGGGTTGTTGGCGAGGTCGGCCGTACGCGGGTCCTGACCCTCGAGCAGGTGCTTCGGCACGATCGGGCTTTCATAACCCGAGAGCGCGCGCAGCATGTAGGGCGCCGGGTTGGCGAGGTTGAAGACGGCGGTGAAATCGTCCGGCGTGTCGATCGAGGTCACTTCACGGAACGAGTTCGGCCCGCGCGGGTGCACCTTCTTCAGCACCTCCATGATGGTGAACTGCACGTCCTCGGAGGTGAAGTCTTCACCATCATGCCACTTCACGCCCTCGCGGAGCTTGAAAGTGACCGTCTTGCCGTCCTCGCTCACCTCGTAGGAGGTCGCGAGTGCTGGCACGATGTTCAGGTCGTTGTCGTAGTCGAAGAGCCCATCATAGATCTTCGGTGCAACGAGGCCGATCGGGCCGGAGGTCGAGAGGTAGGACGCCAGCGACGGCGGCTCGGGCTGCACGAGGTACACAAACGTGCCGCCCGACTTCTGCGCGAGTGCGGTGCTCGCTCCCAAGGCCATAACGGTGGCGATGACACCGCCCCCGATCCATTTGCCGAGTTTCATTGATGGTCTCCCTGCGAAACTGGTCCGAGCCCGCTGGACGGCGCAACCATCAAGCGGGACATTTTGTTCTCAGCAACCAGAAGCTGCGACAAGAATAACCATGCCACAAGGTAAATCTCGCCACTGAGTGCCGTCTCCTTGTACATCGCTTTCCAGTTGGCGGAATGTCAGGCAGGCGTGATGCCGCGTGATCAGGGGGCGCCGGAAAAATGAGCAGTGAAGTCGACGATGTGGGGGCGTTTACGCAGCGGGTCGATGTTGCGCCCACGGGATCGGGGCCGCTCGACGGGCTGACCTTCGCGGCCAAGGACATCTTCGACATCGCTGGCCACGTGACCGGTGGCGGCAGCCTCGACTGGGCCCGCACGCACCCGACGGCGGGGCGGCACGCTGCCCCCGTCGCAGCGCTGCTGGCCGCAGGTGCGCGATGCGTCGCCAAGGCGGTGAGCGATGAGATGGCCTTCTCTCTCATGGGAGAGAACCCGGCCTGGGGCACACCGCGCAACACCGCCGATCCGCGCCGCGTGCCCGGCGGCTCCTCCTCCGGCTCGGCCGCGGCTGTGGCCGCGGGCCTCGTCGATTTCGCGCTCGGCAGCGATACTGGCGGGTCGGTCCGCGCGCCGGCGTCCTTCTGCGGGATCTGGGGCATCAGGCCGACGCATGGTGCGATACCGCTCGATGGCACCATGCCCTTCGCTCCGTCCTTTGACATGCCCGGCTGGTTCGCACGGGAGGCGACGGTTCTCGCGAAGGTCGGCCGGGCACTCGGCCTCGATGCCGCAGCGCCCATGCCCGAGCGCCTCCTTCTGCCAGTGGATGCCTGGACGGTCGCGTCGGCGGAGACGGTCGCGGCCCTGGCGCCGACTCTGGCCCGGCTCGAGGTATTGATCGGACCTGCAACACCGATCCGTCTCGCGCTGGACAGCCTCGATGACTGGCGGGACTGCTTTCGCGTCTGCCAATGTGCGGAGGGCTGGGCCACGCACGGTGACTGGATCGAAGAAACGCACCCAAAGCTCGCCCCGAACGTCGCCGCTCGCTTCGACTACGCCGCAACGATTTCGGCGACCGACTGGGCGGCAGCGCGTGACATCCGTGAGGGGATCCGCGCACGTCTCTCCGAGGTTCTGCCGGCCGGGTGCGTTGCGGTCCTGCCCACCTGTCCGGGCCCCGCGCCCTTTCGCGGACAGCCCGATGCTGCAACGGATGCCTACCGGAATGACGCCCACCGGCTGCTCTGCCCGGCGGGCCATGGCGGCCTGCCCCAGATCTCGATGCCTGCCGGCAGTGTGGATGGCGGCCCGGTAGGCCTCAGCCTCCTCGCCCGCACCGGTGCGGACGCCACGCTCCTCTCGCTGGCAATCGCCCTGCAGACCACCTGCGCGTGAGGGGCTGGACGACAACATCATCCCGAGGAGAAGTGGTGCCCAGGGGCGGATTCGAACCACCGACACGCGGATTTTCAGTCCGCTGCTCTACCAACTGAGCTACCTGGGCGAGCGCTGATTGCGCGGTGGCGATGCTCTAAGGGATCGGGGCAGGACTTGTCCAGAGGCCACGCGCCCGCATCGGCGGCGAAGGTCCCCGTTCCCGCCCGATCAGTCCGCTAACGCTCGTGCCGCGATCGCCGCGAAGATCGTGTCCAGTTCAGCCCCGATCGTCGCGAGTTCCATGCCGCCCTCCGCCGCATAGGGCGCGAAGACGGCAGAAGGCTGCTTGTAACTGAGCCATCCGGCGCCATCGGGTGCTTCGGTCACGTAGAAGCGCATCGGCGCCTCGATCATCGCGGCGGTGCTGGCCTGCAGCGCCCGGACGGCGAAATCGTTTCGATAGACGCCGATCACGCGGTTGCCGGGGATCTCGATGCCGCGCCGTTTTGCGGCCTCGGTCGGCCCGGCCTCGGTGACCTTGAACATCCCCTCGTCCTTGATCGCGGCCTTCAGGGCGTCGAGCAGTTCGCTGTAGGTCTTCTCACTTTGGGCGATCACCCAGCCCTCACGCGGCGCGATAGGCCCTGCATCTGCCACCCCGGTTCCGGCAACGGTGACGCAGAGAAGGAAGACAGACATCAATGCCCTCAGGCCGGTCTGGCGAGCGGGGCTTGTGCGGTTGGCCGCCTTCGAAGGTACGAGGCAGCGGTCGGACCGACTGGATCGGCGGGTCATGACAGTCTCTCTCAGTTGCGCACTCAGTTCGGAGCCACGCGGGTGGCACGCGGTTGCCAAACGCCACCAAGCTTGAGCGGCTGCTACGATGTTCGCAATACGTTCATGCCTTGCAGCCAAAACTGACGTGGGTGGGCGCGGGGCGCTGCATCCATCAGCGGTGTGTGGACGCGCGATCATGCAGCGTCTGCGCCCGTCGCTGCCTGGCGGGCCAACCTGGGCCAGGGCGGATCCATAGACAGCCGAACGCGGGCCCAGGTGCCCGCCATGGAGCCCAGAAAACCCCAGAAAAGCCACCAGACGCCATGAGCCGAGCCAGAGACGATACCGCCGAGATAGGCGCCGATATTGCAGCCATAGGCAAGCCTAGCTCCGTAGCCCATGAGAAGCCCGCCAAGCACCGCGGTCCAGAGTTCCCGGCCGGAAAGGCGGCGCACCGGGGCGAAGCGCCCGGCAAGACCGGCAGCCGCAAGCGCGCCGAAGACGATACCGAAATTCATCACCGAGGTCCGGTCCGCGAAGACGCTCGCCTCAAGCGGCCCAGCCCGCCAGCCGGACCAATACGCCCAGGACGAGACGCCTAGGCCCGCCGCCTCCCCGACCTTTGCACCCCAGAGCGCAAAGCCGGCCGTGACGCCCCAAGGGCGTTGAAAGAGCAGGAAACAGCCGATGGAGACCACGGCCAGCACGATCGCGCCAACGGTCAGGGACCACGGTCCCGACTGCAGGCTGGTCGTCGGTCGCGGTGCCTCGAGGCTGCCATGCGCCCGGCGCTCGACCCATGCGGAGCCAAGCCAGATCGCGCCAAGGAGCGCGAAGAGCACCAGAACCGCACCGAAGGGTCCAAACGCAGCGGTCGCGGAGAAGCCGGGGATGTTGGGAATGCCAGTCATCTCGTCGAGCTGGTTCCAGAAGCCGGGGATATGCGCTGTCGCGAGCACGCTGCCGGCGATGAAGAAGACCAGCGTGACGACCATCCGCGTCGAGCCGCCGCCCACGGTGAAGAGCGTGCCGGAGGCGCAGCCCCCGCCGAGCTGCATGCCCAACCCGAAGACGAAGGCGCCGATCCCGGTAGCGAGCCCCATCGGCAGGATAACCGGGTGCATGTTCCAGCCCGTGGCGCCTTCGAGCCCAATGAGCGGATAAGTGACGGCTCCGGCCAAGCCCAGCAGCACCATCTGCGCGCGCAATCCTGCGCCGCGGCGTTCCCGCACCAGCCGCCGCCACGCAGCGGTAAACCCGAAGGCCGCATGGTAGAGCCCGAGGCCCGCCAGCCCGCCGAGAAACGCGCCCACCGCATAGCGCAGCCCCTCGCCCGGTGTGCCTGAAAGGCCGCCGCGGGCCCCGAAGGCCGCGATCGCCACGGCAACGAGGCCGACAATGCCCACCGCCACTACACCGCGCTGCATCTTTGCTACGGCCAAGACCTGCGCTCCTCCGCCGACCGCGTCTACCGGAACAGCCCCGGTTTATCGCGCGTTCACCGGTCGGTCAGTGGCGGAGCGGCATGAATAACAAAACGGTGACCTCGCATCGCAGCACAACGGTTTGGGCGCATAACCGCGTAGAAGGCGTTACGGCAACTGGGAGTCAGTCCATGCAAGACCTCGATATCGCCTCGACAGCGGCGCTCGGCGCCAGCCAACGGGACGATTGGGGGGCGACAGTGGCGGCATTCCTCGCCCATTGCCGCTCGACGCCGGAGCATCTCGGCCGGGTAATCGAGGGGGCGCCGGACTTCGCCCTTGCCCACGCTGCCAAGGGCTTCTTTCTCCTTCTTCTCGGTCGATCCGAACTCGTCTCCCCCGCCTGCGCGGCGATGGCGGAAGCTGAGCGTCTGGCGGAGACGGTCCCGCAGGAGGAGCCGCGCCGTCTGCACGCCTATCTCGAGGCGTTGCGCCTCTATGCGGCTGGCCGACCGACGGCTGCGACCGCGCGCCTCGGTCGGTGGCTGGACGAGGCACCCGGCGACATGCTGGCGCTGAAGCTCGATCAGGCCATCCGCTTCGTGCTCGGTGATCGCCGGGGCATGCTCGCGCGCACCAATTCGGCCTTGGCCGCGTATGGCGGCCATGCATTCGAAGGCTTTGCACTCGGCTGCCATGCCTTCGCGCTCGAGGAGAACGGAACCTATGCCGCGGCCGAGAAGGCGGGCCGCCGCGGCCTCGAGCACGCACCGAACGATGCCTGGGGCCTGCACGCCGTCGCGCATGTTTACGATATGACGGCGCAGACGGAGACCGGCATCGCCTGGCTCACGCGCCAGACGGACGCGTTTGCGCATTGCAACAATTTCGGTGCACATGTCTGGTGGCACCTCGCGCTATTCCACCTGGACAGGGGAGAGCACGACGAGGTGCTTGCCCTTTACGACGCACGCATTCGCGCGGAGCACACGGATGATTACCGCGATATCTCCAACGGCGCCGCCATGCTGACCCGGCTCGAGATCGAGGGGATCGAGGTGGGGGAGCGGTGGGAAGAGCTTGCCGCACTCTCGGAAAACCGGGTCGAGCCAGGCTGCGTAGTCTTTGCCGATCTGCACTATCTCCTTGCGCTCGAGGCCGGTGGCCGCCGAGGAGCGGCGGACGCAATGATCGCGAGGCTCGCGGCGGATGCTCAGGCCTCGGATCACGACATGCACGAAGTGGCTGCTGTGGCCGGTCTTCCCGCCGCCCGCGGTCTCGCGGCCTTCCGCGCAGGGCAATACGGCCCTGCCTTCGAGGCGCTGCGCGGCTGTCGCGGCGCGCTCCAGCGCGTCGGCGGCAGTCATGCGCAGCGGGATGTGTTCTCGCGCCTCATGATCGAGGCGGGGATCCGCGCCGGCCGCTATGCGGAGGCCGAGGAGGAGCTGGCCGGTCGTGCCCTCCGCCGCGGCGCTGAGGACGGCTTCACCGCCCGCCGCCGCGAGGCCATAGCACGCGCCCGTGCAGCACAGGTCGAGCTCTCGCGAGGCATCGCGGCCGAATGAGCGAGGCGCGTGCAGGGCAGGCCACGGGGGGCGCCGCGAAGAAGCCGAGGGATCTGAGGCTCGACTTCTTCCGCGGCCTTGCGATGTTCATCATCCTGATGGCGCATATCCCGGGCAATCTCTGGACGCTCTGGATCCCCGCGCGCTTTGGCTTCTCCGACGCGACCGAGATCTTCGTCTTCTGCTCGGGCTTTGCCTCGGCCCTGGCCTTCGGAGCCGTGTTTCAGAACCGCGGCTTCCTGCTTGGCACCGGGCGCATCGTCTACCGGATCTGGCAGGTCTATTGGTGCCATATCGGAATAATCCTGGTCGCAGCCACGATCGCCTTCTGCATCAACCACTTCGGTGTGGGCGAGGAGGGTAGGAACTACCTCGCGCGGCCGTATGTTGTCCCGATCTTCAATAACACCGGCGAGGCGCTGCTTGGGCTGCTGACGCTGACCTATGTCCCGGGCCTCTTCGATATCCTGCCCATGTATCTGGTCATCCTCGCGCTCGTGCCGGCCGTGATGGCAGCGCATCGCTATGGCGGCGTGCAGGGCGTGGTCGCCCTCGTGCTTGGGATGTGGTTGCTCGCGACCTTGGCGGGATTGCACTACCTCGCCGAGCGCGATGGGGACGAGTATGGTGGCCTCGCTGCGATGATCGCGCCGCTCGGTGCGCCCTTCGCCGGGCTGAACCTGCCGTCGAACCCGTTTGGGCGCGGCGTCTGGTTCTTCAACCCCTTCGCTTGGCAGCTCATCTTCTTTACGGGCTTTGCCTTCGCGATGGGCTGGCTACCGCGTCCGCCGGTGAACAAGTGGCTGATCCGGGGAGCGGCCGCCTTCCTGATCCTCAGCCTACCGCTCGCCTGGCACAAGTTCTACGCCTACCTCAATGGCTGGTGGCCCGAGGGGCTGGGCGGTGCGCTCTTCTGGGATCTGCGCGAGACGCTGCAGCCCTTCTGGACCAAGACCTGGTTTGGCGTCTTCCGCTACCTGCACTTCCTGTCCCTCGCCTATCTCGCCTGGGTGGCGGTGGGCGAAGGCGGATGGCGGCTTCGCGAGGGGTTCACGGGCCGGGTCTACGCGAGCGAGACGTGGCGCCGCCTTGGCTATGGGGCCGCTGCGGTGGCACTGCTGACGCTGCCCTATGGTTGGGTCGAGGAGATCCACAGGCTTGCGCCCGGGCTAGAGCGTGCGCTGCTCGTCGTCGTGCCGATCATCGACGCACAGTGGATCGGCCTCTTCCAGATCCTGCATCTATTGGCCGGCCTTATGGCCATCTGGGCCGCCATGGGGCCGGAGCGGCGGGCAGCGGCGCTAGGCCCCTGGTTCCTGAGAGCGGTGCCGGTGATCCGCAAGGTCGGCACGCAGAGCCTCGCGGTCTTCGTCGTCTCGATCCCGCTGGCCGTGACCCTTGGCTGGCTCCTCGATCTCAGTGACGGCAGCATGGTGCCGGTCGTGGCGGCAAACATCGGAGGCGGCGCTGTGCTCATCGCCGTGGCCTACATCGTCGGCTGGTTCCGCAGGCAGCCCTGGCGCGGTCCCGCGCCCGCGACGACTGCGAAAGATCCGGATCTAGGACGGATTGGGAACGACCCGTCGGGGGCGACCGTTGCAATCCAGGGCGCTCCGGTTGCGCCCGGCAGCGGCGATGCACAGCCTGCTTCGGCACTCGCAGGCAGCCGTCGTTGACCATCGCAAAGCCTGCCGGGGCGCAAGAGCGGCACAAGAACCGCGCCAAACGGGAGCTCAGTCAGATGTTCATCCCCGCAGACACCCGCCATAGCGGGGCCGATACGGGTGCGGATGCGTTCGCCTATTGTCCGGAGCGAGCGCTCGCCCGCCTCTCGCTGCCGAGCGCGCCGCGGCCGGCCGGACCATTGCCAAGCGTGGTGATCGGACAGCTCGGCCAGTCGCTCGACGGCCGTATCGCGACGCCCACGGGCGCCTCGAAATACATCAATGGCAAGGCGGCACTCGTCCATCTGCACCAGATCCGTGCGCGGGTGGACGTTGTGCTGATCGGGGTCGGTACGGCGGTGGCTGACGATCCGCAGCTCACGACACGTCACGTGCCCGGTGACAATCCGGTTCGGGTGATCATCGACCCACGCGGCCGCATGCCCAGGGATTTGCGCATGCTGACGGATGGCGAGGCGCCGGTCCTCGCGATCACGCTGCCTGGCGCGACCGTGCCGGCCGGGGTAGATCAGCTCGTGCTGCCCGCCGACCCTGAGGGCCAAATCACGCCCGCAGCCATCGTCGCGGCGCTTGCCGGGCGGGGGTTGCGGCGCCTGCTGGTCGAGGGCGGGGCGGAGACGCTCGCACGCTTCATCAATGCCGGTCTCCTCGACGAGCTGCATCTCATGGTCGCGCCCATCATCCTCGGCTCCGGGAAGTGCGGGCTGGACCTCGCCCCCATCGAGGCGCTCGACGAAGCCCTGCGCCCGCGGGTCCGCACCATGCGCTTTGAAGACGGTGACATGCTGTGCGTCTGCGGCCTTGCCCCCCGCCCGGTCGCGCGGCCGGACGCGCTGAGCATGGCTGCGGCCGGCTAAGCCGCTGCGCGGCTCACCGGGCCGGTGGGAAGGCGACAAGATCCTTGTGCCCGATCGTGACGGGCGACGCCCCCGACCGGGCCGCCCCCCAGACGGAGGCATCGGGTCCCAGCGCGGGTCCAACGGCAGCCGCCGTGCCCGCAGCCAGTGCGCCGATCAGCGCGCCGTCCGCAGGAGCTTCGAGCACCCAGTCCGAGGTGCCCTCGACCACATCGTAGCCTTCTGCGCGCAGCGCGGCCGCCAGCGCGTCATGCGCATCCGGGCCCAGTGCCTCACCCAGCCCCTTGTCGCGCCGCTGATCGTGGTGGAAGGCACCGAGCACCGCCTCGTCCATCGGATGCGGTGGTTGCCAGTCCTGGCGCCCGTCGTAGCTCAGTACCGTATGGAAGGGCAGGCTGGCGGCCGCCAAGGCTGCCACGAACTCCCTGATCCAGGCCTCCGAGCAGAGATCGAAGAGCGCCGACGCCGTCACCAGATCGGGCACAGGCCCTTCCTCGAGCAGAGCGCCCAGGCCATCGGCGAGATCGGCGATCACGGGCGTTGCCGTGACCCCGTCGGGCACGACCCGGCACGCTTCCTGCAGGAGCCCGGCATCGCTATCCACCAACCGCCAGTCCTGCGGCGTCGGAAGGAGCGGTGCGGTGGCGCGAAGGTTGTTCCCGGCGCCGGCGCCGAGGTCGATGACGCGCAACGGGACCTTCGCCCCGGCAAAGTGCGCGGTCAGCGCGGCAGCCACCGCAGGCGCCCGCGCGGCGGCATCTGCGCGCTCACGAAGAGCCAGCCATCGTGCCTCGAACTGCGCGCTCATGAGAGGGGCGCCGCCCGACCGCTGCATGCATGCATCACCGGCATGATCGGGGCGAGTGCTGCGGCAACCGACGATGCCGTGTCGTCCCAGTCGTTCAGGCTGCGAGCCGCCGCCCGCCCTCGTGCCGCCAGCGCGGCCCGCGCCTCCGCGGTCGCGATCAGGGGGCGGAGCGCATCCGCGAGGTGCGACACCTCGCCGGGCGGCACGAGGTGCGCGCCGCCCGCCGTGGCCTCCGCTACCGCACCGGCGTCGCAGCCGACGACCGGCACACCCGCCGCCATCGCTTCCGCATAGGCCATGCCATATCCCTCATGTCGTGACGCAAGGACGAAGAGATCCGCTTCGGCGTAGGCGTCCGCCAGATCCGCGCGTTCTTTGACCCCCTCGAAGCGCACGCGCTCAGCGAGGCCAAGCTTCTCGACGCGCTCTCGCAGTGCGGCCGCGTGGGCCGGATCGCGCGTTGGATCACCGATGACCCAGAGTTGCCATGGCAGGTCCGTGTGCTGCGACAGGGCCTCCAGCAGCAGATCGTAGCCCTTGCGGGGAATAAGCGTCCCGATGCTCAACAGCACCGGACCAGCGCTCGGCCGTGTTGGCGGGGTCGCAATGCGGCTGTCCTGGCGCCCCGGTCGCGGGATCCCGGGCCGGGCAACCGAGATGCGCGCCCTGGGCACGTCATACTCGGCGACGAGGGTTTCGGCCGTGTGGTTGCTGGTCGTGATCACCACATGTGCCTCCGCCAGCGCTGCTCGCTCACTCGCGGCCAGCCGCGCCGCATCCGCCTTGCTGAGCCCGTGCTCGAGCGCGAGCGGATGGTGGACAAGCGCGGCGAGCGGGCCTTGGCACGAGGCGAGGATCTCCGGCGGCATGACGCCGAGTGCGAGGCCGTCTATGAGGACCGGCCAGCCGAAGGGCCCGGCTGCAAGGCGCCTCGCAGCCTCCTCCAATGCATCCCTCTGAGGCGCTATCCCCAGATCCGGCAGCGGCCAGTAGGTGAGCGCACAGGGCGTCTCACCCGGCGCCAGGATCGAGAGGAGGCGGCGCGCATACTCATAGCCCCCGGTCGCGAGATCGAGCCGTCCCGGGACAGCGAAGAGCGCGCCTGTCACGCGCCAGCCCCTGCAGCCACTTGCCCCTCGAACCACGCCTTGGCGACATGGCTTTCGTTCAGCGTCACGCGAATGCGCTCGATGCCGTCGCCGCCGGGGCCGAGCGCCCCGCCCGCCGCCGCACCCGCCATCGCATCGAAGATGTGCTTGCAGAGAAACTCGGTCGTCGTCTTCTTGCCCGCGAGCGCCGGCAGCTCGTCGAGATTGGCGTAATTCAGCGGTGCCAGCGTCGCCTTCAGCGCGTCATGGGCGCGACCGATATCGACCACGATCTCGTCCTCGGTCAGCGCCTCGCGCATGAAGCAGACATCGATCACGTAGGTCGCACCATGCAGCTTCTGTGCAGGCCCGAAGACCTCGCCCGGGATGGAATGTGCGATCATGATGTGATCGCGGATTTCGACGGCGTACATGGGATCTCCTCAGTAACGGACGCGGGTGGCGATACCGGGCGCGCCGGGTGCCAGCAAGCGTGGAAGTGCATCGGGAAGTGCGTCGAAGTCGACAGTCTCGTTGATCAACGTGTCCAATCGCTGGTCGGTTGCGAGGCGGAGAGCGGCCGAGAGCCTGTCGCGATGGGTCGTGCTGGCCCGTCGCGCCGGCGCAACATGACCTACCTGGCTGGACCGGATGGTCAGGCGCTGCGAGTGAAAGGCGCCCCCGAGAGGTACCGAAACGGGACGGTCCCCAAACCATGAGAGCTCGATCAGTATTCCCTCGAAACGAAGTGCATCAAGAGCAGTTGCCAGGCCGCCATCCGATGCACTGGTGTGAAAAACGATATCGTAACCTGGTTCTATGTCAGTTTGAGGCAGGAAGTTCACGGAAAAATGCGCAGCCTCCTCAGCCCTTTCCTCTAAAATATCGGTGACAGCGACGGAAATGTCTGGCGTGCGCGTGAGGATGAAAGTGACGAGTAGACCGACCAGCCCGAGACCGACGACAAGAACGCGCGCCCCGGGCTGTGGCGAGGCGTCCCATACGGCGTTGAGCGCGGTCTCGATATTGGCGGCCAGAACGGCGCGCTCGGGGGGCACGCCGCCGGGCAGGGGAAGCGCCACCGCGGTGGGGATGCGGAGACGACGTTGATGAGGGGCGAGGGCAAAGACATCGCGGCCGAGGAGCGCCTCGTCGCCCGCCACCACGCGGCCGGCAGCGGCGTAGCCGTATTTCACCGGGAACGGAAAATCCCCCTCCTGCAGCGGCGCACGCATGCGCGGCCACTCCCTCGGTGGTACGCGGCCCTCGAAGATCAGGCGCTCGGTCCCGCGGCTCAGCAGGCTGGCCGTTGTTTCTATCTCAACCATGCCGGAACAAAGTTGCGGGAGCGGCGTTTCATCGACCGTAGCGTGGCCTGGCGACCGGTACCAAAGGGCGGTGCTCGTGTCCGTCATGTCGCGCCTTCGTTGAAATCCTGATGGTGCGTTGCAAATGCAGCGCTGCCTGCTGCTCTAGCAAGAGGTAACTCCATGGTTCCTCCGACGGCCCCTGCGAGCGCCGAGACGTCATCGATCACCGCTTCCGCCGACACCATGCGTCTGCGCCGTGGGCGGCTGACGCCTGCCGGTCTGCAGTCCCGCGAGGTTCTGGTCCGTCGGCGGGCGATCTTTCTCGGTCTCTGCTTGGCGATGTTCGCACTCGTCACCTGGGGTATCGTGAACGTCTTCGGCGCGGGCGGCTGGGTCGCGACCGAGATCGTGATCCTCACGGCGTTCGTTCTCGGCGCTCCATGGACGATCCTTGGTATCGTGAACGCAGGGATTGGCATGTGGCTGCTGCACGGCCGGCGCGGGGACGCCATGGAGGCCGCGGCACCGCAGCTTGCAGCGGGTGAGACGGATCAGGCGATCCGCACGCGGACGGCGGTGGCGATGACCCTTCGCAACGAGCCGCCGCGCGGCAGTTATGAAAAGCTCGTCGAGATGCGGCGAGGACTCGATGCGACCGACTACGGCAACCTCTTCGACTTCTACATCCTGTCCGACACCTCAGACCCCGAGATCGCGGCCGAGGAAGAACGGCTCTTCAACGAGATGCACAGCGCGCTCGGTGGGGACCGCGTCCGCTATCGCCGCCGGGTTCGGAATGTGGGGTACAAGGCAGGCAATGTGCGCGAGTTCCTGCTGCACGAGGGGCGCGACTACCCCTTCTACCTGCCGCTTGACAGCGACAGCCTGATGAGCGCGCCGGCCGTCCTCCGCCTCGTGCGGATAATGGAGGCCTATCCGCGTATCGGCATTCTTCAGACTTTGGCGACGGGCCTGCCGACCAAGAGCCTCTTCGGTCGCCTCTTCAGCTTCGGCATGCGCCACGGGATGCGGAGCTTCACGCTCGGCTCGGCCTGGTGGCAGGGCGATTGCGGGCCCTATTGGGGGCACAACGCGCTGATCCGCGCGGATGTGTTCCGCCGCCACTGCCGTCTGCCCGTGCTGCCGGGGAAGCCGCCGCTCGGTGGGCATATCCTGAGCCACGATCAGATCGAGGCGACACTCGTCCGGCGCGCGGGCTTTGAGGTGCGCGTGGTCCCGGTCGAGGGTGGATCGTGGGAGACCATGCCCCCGACGCTGACCGACCATATCGGCCGTGAGCTCCGCTGGTGCCAGGGCAACCTGCAATACGGGCCTCTCCTCGGCGGCCTTCGCGGGATCAAGCCCGTGAGCCGTCTGCAGGTCCTCATCGCGATGATGATGTATGTGGGCCCCGTCGCCTGGATGGTGATGACCGCGACCGCGATCTCCAAGGCCTTCCTGCCCGATCCGGGTGGGATCGACCTCGCTATCGGCATGGCGATGTTCTTCGCGATGTTCGGCATTAGCCTCGTGCCGAAGATACTCGGCATGCTCGATGTGATGCTGACCAAGGGTGGCGTTCGGGCCTATGGCGGCACGGCACGCTTCCTTCTGAGCTGCGCGTCGGAGGCAATCTTCTCGATCCTCATGGCGCCGGTGATCGCTCTCCATGTCAGCATCTTCGTCGTCGGGCTGCTCTTCGGGCGCTCCATCAAATGGGGCGGGCAGAACCGTGACGTCTATGAGCTGAGCTGGGGCGATGCGGCGCGATCGCTCTGGCCGCAGACATTGTTCGGCGCGGCGATCGTGGCGGCCATCACCTCGACGATCGGCGTGGGCGGGCTGATCTGGGCGGCGCCGCTGGTGATGGGTCTACTGGGCGCCATCCCGTTCGCCGTCTTCACCTCCAACCGCGTGCTCGGGGAGAGGGCCGCTGGTCTCGGCCTCTGCGCCGTGCCCGAGGAGGTTCTGCCCACGCCGGGCCTCGGCCAGTTCGCGCTGGAGCCCGAAGCGGCGCCGGAGCAGCGCATGGCGGCCTGACCGGTTGATTGGCCGGCCGGATCGTTGAGCGAAACAGCGCCCTGATCGGTCCAACCAGCGCCCATTCCTAGGTCCAGATCTGCGCCCGCTTGACGCGGGCCGCGCTTCCTTGTGAAGAGGCTTATGCGGCGCTCGACGGCCCGCCAGGGCGGCGCACGCCCCCGCAGAAGCCCGATCCCGGAGGCGAACCCCATGTCTCTCGAACAGCCCTATCTTCTTTTTCTCGGCGACGCGCCGGACCCGTTGGCGGCCAAGGTGGCGCAGGGTATCCGTGACTGGCGCCCGGGCGTCAGCGTCGGCCAGCTGCGTCTGCCGGGCTGCAACGCGGACATGAAGCTGCCGGACATGACCATCGCCGAGGCGAAGGCGGCGGGCGCCAAGACCGTGGTCATCGGTGTCGCCAACCGGGGCGGTTTCATCTCTGATGCCTGGCAGCAGGTGTTGGTCGAGGCGATGGAGGCCGGCATGGACATCGC
The DNA here is from genome assembly GCA_039815685.1 of Pseudomonadota bacterium. Taxonomy (GTDB): domain Bacteria; phylum Pseudomonadota; class Alphaproteobacteria; order Rhodobacterales; family Rhodobacteraceae; genus Thermohalobaculum. The sequence goes on from JBCBYV010000001.1 coordinate 61,311, forward strand.
CGCTGGCCTTCACACCCTGCTGAGAGACCAGCCGATGCTGACGGAGGCCGCGGCCCGCACCGGCCGCACGCTCCACGACGTGCGCCTGCCGAGCCAGAAGTACCCCATCGGCGACGGCGCGAAGCGACGGGGCAAGCGCCTCCTCGCCGTCGGCACCGACTGCTCCTGCGGGAAGATGTACACCGCCCTCGCCATCGAGAAGGCGATGCACGAGGCGGGCATGAACGCGTCGTTCCGCGCGACGGGACAGACCGGTATCCTGATCACGGGCGAGGGCGTGCCGCTGGATGCGGTCGTGGCTGACTTCATGGCGGGCGCGGTCGAGACGCTGACGCCGGACAACGACGTGCATCACTGGGACATCATCGAAGGGCAGGGGTCGGTCTTCCATCCCTCCTATTCTGGCGTGACCATGGCGCTGATCCATGGCGGCCAGGCGGACGCGCTCGTCCTCTGCCATGAGCCGACGCGGACCCACATGCGCGGCCTGCGGCACTACCCCGCGCGCGAGATCGACGAACTCGGCCCCATGGTCCTGCCGCTTGCCCGCGTGGTAAACCCGGACGTTAAGATCATCGGTGCGTCGATCAACACGGCTGCCCTCGATGACGCTGCGGCCGAGAAGTATCTCGAGGAGACGTCGGACCGGCTGGAGATGCCCTGCGTCGATCCCTACCGCCACGGAGCCGCCGCGCTGGTCGAGGCGCTCTGATGCCGACCCTCGCGGTCGAGACGCGGCGCTTCGCGCTGCGCGAGACCTTCACGATCAGCCGCGGCTCCCGCACGCATGTCACGGTGGTCGAGGCGCGTTTGACCGTGGACGGCATGACGGGGCGCGGCGAATGCGTGCCCTATCCGCGCTACGATGAAACGCCGGAGGGCGTGACCGGGGCAATCGAGGCGATGCGCGGCGCCCTCGATACCGGCCTTGATCGTGAAGCGCTGCAGGAGGCGATGCCGGCCGGTGCCGCCCGCAACGCGCTCGACCTCGCCTTCTGGGACCTCGAGGCGAAACGGGCCGGCAAGCGCGTTTGGGAGCTTCCCGGCTACGCCGCCCTCGGCGGCCAGCCGCCGGCCCCGGTGCCCTCATGCTACACGCTCTCCATCGACACGCCCGACAATATGCGCGCGGCCGCGGCGAAAAACGCGGCGCGCCCGCTCCTCAAGATCAAGCTCGGTGCGGGGCCTGAAGACATGGACCGGATGGCTGCCGTACGTGAGGGCGCCCCCGATGCCCGCCTGGTGATCGACGCGAATGAGGGTTGGAGCACAACGGACTACGAGGCGCATGTGCCGGCGCTGCAGTCCCTTGGCGTCGAACTCATTGAGCAGCCGGTGCACGAGAACGACGACGCCGCCCTCGCCGGCATCGCTCATCCAGTCCCCCTCTGCGCCGACGAGAGCTGCCACACCCGTGCGTCGCTCGACCGCCTGGAGGGCCGCTACGAGATCGTGAATATCAAGCTCGACAAGACCGGCGGACTGACGGAGGCGCTGGCACTGAAGGAAGAGGCGGAGAAGCGGGGTTTCGGGGTCATGGTGGGCTGCATGATGTCCTCTTCGCTCGGCGTCGCGCCTGCGGTGCTGGTGGCCGGTGGTGCCAGGATTGCCGATCTCGACCCGCCGATGCTGCTGGGCGAGGATCGCGATCCGGCGCTCGCGGTCGAGGCCTCGACGGTGGCGCCGCCGGCGCCCGCGCTCTGGGGCTGACGCGCCCGGCTGGCGGCACGCGCAATTCGTCCCGGGCTCGACCCGGGACCTCCCGGGAGCCGGCGGAGGCCCCGGAGCCTGATTGGGAGAGAGAGAATGAGCCGCATCGTCTACGTGAACGGTGAGTTTCTGCCGGAGGAAGACGCGAAGATCTCCGTCTTTGACCGCGGGTTCCTGATGGCCGACGGGGTCTACGAGGTGACCTCGGTGCTCCAGGGCAAACTCTGCGACTACGAAGGGCACAAGATCCGACTCGCCCGCTCCCTCTCCGAGCTCAAGATGGAGAGCCCCGTCACGGACGACGAACTTCTCGACATCCACCGCGAGCTCGTGACCCGCAACGAGCTGCACGAGGGCGTGGTCTATCTCCAGATCACCCGCGGGGCTGCAGATCGTGACTTTGCCTGGCCCAAGGACGCCAAGCCCGGCATCGTGCTCTTCACTCAGGACAAGGATCTCGAGGAGGCGAAGGCGGCCAAGACCGGCATCAAGGTCGTGAGCCAGCCCGACCTCCGCTGGGCGCGGCGGGACATCAAGACGGTCCAGCTTCTCTACCCGAGCTTCGCCAAGATGGCGGCCAAGGAGCAGGGGGCGGACGACGCCTGGATGGTGGCGGACGATGGCTTTGTCACGGAGGGGACGTCCAACAACGCCTACATCGTGAAGGGCGGCAAGATTATCACCCGGCACCTCACGAACGACATCCTGCACGGCATCACCCGCGCTGCGGTGCTGAAGCTCGCGCGCGAGGCGCAGATGCAGGTGGAGGAGCGACCCTTCACCATTGCCGAGGCACAGGAGGCCGACGAGGCCTTCATCACGGCCGCCAGCACCTTCGTCTGCCCCGTCGTGTCGGTCGATGGCGTGGCTCTTGGCTCGGGCGAGCCGGGGCCGGTCGCGCAGCGTCTCCGCGAGATCTACATCTCGGAAGCGCGCGCGCACGCGATTTGAGCCTGAAGGGCGGCCTCACTCCGCAGGGGCCGGCTCCTCGGCGCCGCCATCGCTCTGCTCCTCCGGCCCGATCAGCCCGGCGGCGCGGCCGAGGGCGGTGACATACTCACGCACGCGATCGACCGGGCCTCGATCGTCTTCGGCTGCGTCAGGCTGCGCCGAGGCGTCGCCGACATTGCCATCCTCGGTCGTGTCGGTCCCTGTCTCGATCTCGGTGGATGCCGGCCTGGTGCTGGTCTCGACGGTCGCAACGGCTGTCTCGGGCCGATCCTCAGGCGCGTCGCTCTCCGGCACAGGGGGCGTCGCAACCTCGGTGTCCCCCGGTTGCAGGGCCGGATCGTGCTCGGCCGTCGCCTCGGCGATGCTGCGCACCGTGCCCTCGACGCCGTCGCGCAGCTCCTCCGGAACCGGCAGGCGGCTCAGGAGTGCGACGCAGAACCCTACCGCGCACAGGATCAAGAGCACACCGATCACGCGCATAGCAGCCTCCCTCCGCCCCGGGATCCCCATCATTCCCGCCACAAGGCAAACGCGACATTAACCCAAAACGCCGATGCTTCGTAGCGCGGAAAGCAGTGCGATGATCGGTTGGGGGCGGTGTGCCTGTATTCGTCAACGAGGCAGGGCGAAGGGTGTTCTACGCCCATGTGCCGAAGACGGGGGGGACCTATGTGGAGGATCTCTTCCGCCGAAACGGCTACTCGGTGCATTTCTGGGAGAGCCGGCCGAGGAGCCTTTCGCTCGTCTGCTCGCCCCAGCATTTCCACCGGCCGCTCTATGAGGCGATCTTTCGCATGGGCGAGTTCGACCTCGCGTTCATGACCGTGAGGAGCCCGCTCGAGCGGATGCTCTCGGAGTACCGGAACCAGTGCGCGAGCCGGCCGCAGGGGATGAAGGACTGGCTCGTGAAGATCGGCCGGGCGCTCGAGCGCGACGGATCGGCCTTCGACAACCATCTTCGCCCGCAGGTGGATTTCTTCCATCCGGGCCTCGCCGTGCATCGGCAGGAGGATGGGTTCGACGCCGACTGGGCTCAGCGGCTGTCGGCGGAGCACGACCTAGGCTTCAGCGTCTTCGAGGTGCCGCGCCGCCGCAATACCTCCGCCACGCCGTCGCCGCTGGCACCGGCTGACAGGGCACTTTCCGCGGCGCATTGCGCCAAGGCCTACGCGCAGGACTACGCCTTCTTCGGCTATGATGACGCCTGACGCTTCAGCGGGTGGGACGGAGGGCGGACGCTTCACGCTCCTGCGCGATGCGGTCGTCTGCCCCTTCGCGCATGAGGGGCCGGTCTCCATGCGCATGGGCGTTTTCGGTGCCGAGGGTGACGTGTTGGCGGACAGCCTGCTGCAGCGTCACTACGCCACGGTCGGCCGTCCGACGGAGGGGCCACCGGTGCCGGAGGCCGATGTGCCCGTGGTGACCGAACCTGCCCTCTACGCAGGCCCGCTCTTCAACCACTACGGCCACTTTCTGCTTGAAACCCTTGCGCGCCTCTGGCTCTCGCGCGTCTTCCCCGATCGCAAGCTCGTCTGGTCTGTCGCGGCGGGGCGGTATCGCGCCAAGCTGCGGCCGTGGCAGTTGGCTCTCATCAGGCTCCTCGGCGCTCGGGAGGATTGCCATCTGGTATGGCGGCCGCAGCGCTTTGCCGACCTCGCCTTGGGCTCCGCGGGCTATCGCATTCAGGATCGGTTCGAGCGCCACCACGCAGCGTTCCTCGGCCGGGTGCCGAGGCGACTACCGGCCGCGGGCACGGGCGAGAAGCTCTGGCTCTCGCGGTCAGGGATCGAGGGGGGAGGAGGGGCTGCGGTGGCGTTGGAGAAGCGCCTAGCAGACCTCGGCTGGACCGTCTTCCAGCCGGAGGCGCATCCGCTGGACGTGCAGCTCGAGCGCCTCGCCACCGCCGACCGTATCGCAGGGGAGGAGGGCTCGGCGCTTCACAGCCTCGCGCTTCTGAGCGGGACCGAGGGGCTGCGCGTCGATATCTTCGCCCGCGACCCCGAGAAGCCGCCGCACAAGCAGAACGGCAATTTCGAGACCATCGCGCGGGTGAAGGAGCTCGATCAGCGCTTCCACATCTGCGCGGCCGACCGGGTGCTTACCCGCTCCGGCAGTCAGGTCGAGAAGGCGCCCCTGCCGACGGACGCCTATCTCGATCTCCTCAGCGCCGCGTGAGGTGGCGCCCCGAGAAGGCGCGCCACCGCTCCGTCACTCGGCGGCCTGCGGCATGTTGGTGGCCTTGCTCAGCGCCTGGTCGAGGTCCGCAATCAGATCGTCTGCATCCTCGATCCCGATGGAGAGGCGGATGACGTTGTCCGCCGCCCCCGCCGCCGCGCGCTGTTCGGAGCTGAGCTGGCGGTGCGTCGTACTGGCCGAATGGATGATGAGGCTGCGCGCATCGCCGAGATTGGCGACATGGCTGAAGATCTCGACATTGTTCACCACGCTCACGCAGGCGTCGTAGCCACCCTTTATCGCCACGGTGAAGAGGGATCCCGCACCCTTCGGGCAGATCTTCTTCACGCGCTTGAAGGAGGGCGACGACTTCAGGCCGGCATAGGTCACCGCCTCCACCCGCGGATCGTTCTCGAGCCAGGTGGCGATCTTCTTCGCGTTCGCCACGTGCCGCTCCATGCGCAAGCTCAGCGTCTCGATGCCGAGGAGCGTGATGAAGGCGTTCTGCGGGCTCTGGCACATGCCAAGGTCGCGGAGGCCAATGGCGTGGCTGTGGAGCGTGAAGGAGAGCGGCCCGAAGGTCTCGTGGAAGGTGAGGCCGTGATAGGCGGGCTCGGGCTGGCTGAGGCTCGGGAACTTGTCCGAGGCGGACCAGTCGAACTTGCCGCTGTCGACCACCATGCCGCCCATCACCGTGCCGTTGCCTGAGAGGAACTTGGTGGTGGAGTGGGTCACCAGCGTCGCGCCATGCTCGATGGGCCGGCAGAGATACGGCGTGGCCGTGGTGTTATCGACGATGAGCGGGATGCCCTTCTTGTCCGCGATCGCCGCGATCTTCGGCAGGTCGGCGATGTGGCCGCCCGGATTGGCGATCGACTCGCAGAAGATCGCCTTCGTGCGCTTGGTGCAGGCGCGGCTGATCTCGCCAGGCTTGTCGATATCGACGAACTTCGCCTCCCAGCCGAAGCGCTTGATCGACTGGCTGAGCTGCGTGACCGAGCCGCCATAGAGCCGGTTTGAGACGACGACGTTGTCGCCCGGCCCCATGAGCGGGAAGAGCGCCATGATCTGGGCCGCGTGGCCCGAGGAGCAGGCCGTGGCGCCGACGCCCGTCTCGAGAGCTGCCACACGCTCCTGCAGCGCCGCGACAGTGGGGTTGGTGAGGCGGGAGTAGATGAAGCCCACTTCCTGCAGGTTGAAGAGCGCCGCCGCATGCTCGTGGTCGCGGAAAGCAAAGGCCGTGGTCTGGTAGATCGGTGTCTGGCGCGCGCCCGTGGCGGGGTCGGGCTTGGCGCCTGCATGGATCTGCAGCGTGTCGAAGCCGTAGGTGGTCTCGGTCATGGTTGCCTCATTGGTCTCTCTGTTCTTCCCGGGCCGGGACGCTAAGGCGTGGCGCCCGGCTTGTCAGGGGCGAAATCGCGTTCCGCGGAGGTCGAATGACCCGTGGCGGTCAAAGACCGTCCAGCAGCGCGCGATCGATGGCGATGAAGGGTCCGGCCAGATCCTCCAGCGCCCCTCGGTCCGGCATCGGCGGTGGCGGCCGCTGGCCGATGCTGCCGGTGGCATTGGCGCGGCCGATCCGGTCCGGGGCGGGCAGGTCAAGACGGTTTAGGAGCGCCCGGAAATCGGCATCGAAATGGGTCTGACGCAGGATGACATCGAACCCGCTCAGCGTCTTCCGCGCCTCGGTAAGCCAGCGCTCCCTCGGCACTTGCACGCTCCCTTCCGGGGTGGCGAGCCGTCGCGCCTGCACGTTGTCCAGAAGCTGCCGGACGCGCGGGTGGTTGGAGGCGAGCGCTTCTTCCAGGGACTCGAAGGGAAGGGGCTGTCTCAGGGTCTGCTGATAGCGCCATGCGCTCACCAGCCGGTCGAGCGGGTCGCGCAGTACCGTCACCCGAAGCCCCGGGCCGAGCTCCGCGAGCCGCGCCGTACCATAGTGCCCGCCCACGAAGCGGGCGCGGCGGGCGAGCGCGATCTCCGCGGGGCCCGACGCCTCGCCGATGGTCAGGGCCTGGCCTTGCCAGCTGGGGCCCAGCAGCCCCTTGAAGTGGGCGTTCACGGTCGAGCCCGCGGTTTTCGGGATGTGAAAGAAGATCACCCGTTGGGGCAGAAGACGCATCGCCCGGGCCGCGGTGAGCGGCTGTATCGCACGGATCGCAGTCCTGCGGAGCGGCGTCACGCAGCCTCCATGCACGGTCTCGCGCGGGATCGGCTGATGGCGGAAACCATCGGCGGACCCTCAGCGCAGTTTTGAGGAGATGATGCCGGAGTTGAAGCCGCCCCAGCTCAACTCGCCCTTGAGGCGCTGGTACTCGATCTTGGGGCAGCGATCCATGACCACAGTGTAGCCGGCGGCCCTAGCGCGCCCGGCCGCGGCTTCATCGATCACGCCGATCTGCAGCCAGATCGTCTCCAATCCGCGGTCCCCAAGCACGCGCATCGCCTCGTCCACCACGGCACCGGCTTCTTCCGACCGGCGGAAGATATCGACCATCTGTATCGGCCCGACGCTGTCGGGGATGGCCTCGAGGCTCTCGATCACGGTCTCGCCGAACGCTGTCTTGCCGGTGTAGCGCGGGTTCACCGGGATCACCCGGAACCCCTTCAGCTTCAGGTATCGCGCCACGTAGTAGGACGGCCGTACCTCGTTCAGCGAGACCCCGATGGTCGCGATGGTCGTCGTCCGGTCCAGTATTTCGGTGATTTCCGCGTCGCTATGACGATGGACAGGCATACGATCTCCGAAGCTGCGCTAAGCGGCCACAGAAAAAGGTCCGCCGGTGTGCTTGTTGAGCAGCGCCCGGCGGACTTCAAGTCGGAACGAGGGACAGTGAGTGTTGAGGCGGGTCGTTCAGCTCCAGCCTCACACAAATAATATGGGGTGATCGCGAAGGTTCTGTAACCCCTTCGCACGGATTTGTGCGCGATTTAGTCCTAGTTCAGGAGGAGGGCATACTAGGAGTTGCGCTGCGCTGCAGCAAAAAGCGCTACGGCTGCAGCGTTCGACACATTGAGTGAACCGAAGTCCGAGGACGATTCGATTCGAACGAGCTGATCGCAGATCTCTCGCGTCCGCGCGCGCAGTCCCGGTCCCTCCGCACCGAGCACCAAGGCGAGCGGCTGATCGCGTGCCTCTCCAACCGCCGATGCAACCGACACCTCACCCTCACCATCGAGCCCCAGCACCCGATATCCGAGTTCCTTGAGCGTCTCGAGCGCGTTCCCGAGATTGGCGACCCGCACATAGGGCTGACGCTCGAGGGCGCCCGAGGCAGCCTTGGCCAGCGCACCGGTTTCAGGTGCTGCATGGCGGCGGGGGGCGATCACAGCACGGGCGCCGAATACCTCGGCCGAGCGCAGGATGGCGCCGACATTGTGAGGGTCCGTCACCCGGTCGAGGGCGAGTACGACCGGGGTGGGCGATGCCTGATCGGGTGCCGCGCGGGCCTCGAGCGTCCCCCAGTCCAGCGGTTCGGCCGCGAGTGCTGCGCCCTGATGCACCGAACCGGGATCGAGTGGGGCCGAGAAGCGCCGCGGGTCTGCGAGTTCGGGCTCGATCGCCCGACCCTCCGCTGCACGGGCTGCCAGCGTGTCTGAGAGCCGGTTCAGCGCGTTCTGGGTCAGGATCAGGCGATGCAGCTTTCGGCCGGGGTTGGCGAGGGCGTCGCGCACCGCATGGATGCCGAAGAGCCAGACCTTCCCGTCTTCGCTCCCTTCGCGCCCGGCGCCGCGGGATGGTCGGTAAGGCGCGCGATTGTGACCCCGCGGCCGTGAAGGCGGGCGGCCCCGGCCCGACCTCCGCGATCCAGTGCCCCTGTTGTCGTCATCGTCGCTCATCTAGCCATCCCGCGCTGCCCGCCCTCCACCGGCCGGGACGACCGACGCGGCGAGCCGACGCCGTGTTGCGGCAGAACCCATGGCAGGTCTTGCTGCCGAGGTTGACACTGGCAGAGCGCGCGTCCTAAAGCCCAGCGCACCGCAGGACAATGCCCCAAGGGCGGGTTGTCCCGGCACGCCTCGGAGGGGTGGCAGAGCGGTCAAATGCAGCGGACTGTAAATCCGCCCCGGAAACGGTACGTTGGTTCGAATCCAACCCCCTCCACCACATCATAGCTCAGATCGCGATGGCGCCGATGAGCCACCGATGAGCCCCGTCAGTCTCTACCTCAATTTATCACCCTTGATGACACCTTGCCGCTCCGTGGCCCGGTCCTGATCGGAGACCCTGGTCTGGCACGAGTTTCCTTGCGTGCGGCAAGCAACGGGAGGCGGCAGCGTTCCGTCGCAATGGCGGGGCATGCGGTTGCGGGGCGGAGACTGCGTCGCGGCGCGAGGGTATTCGGGGCGGATGGGCGTTCGACCGAATTGACAGCTCTCGTCCCAAGTGTTCGGGAGCGCCGTTAAGAATGACCTGACGAAGCGTTGAACTTGTTCGTTTCACTTGTCATTGAAAGGCCATGACGCTGGTCGAGGTTTGAGATGGTCGATGAGCCGGATCGCATTCCCGCTTATTGGATCCAGGGTGTGGCGCGCCAGCTTGGCGAGCGATCGGAGGTCGTGGTCTCTGCCCTCAAGGACGCGGGGCTGAGCGACGATGTCGTGAAGGCCTCGACGGCCAGCGTAACCTATGCGCAGGAGCTGACCTTTCTCGACGCGGCAGCCCGCCATAGTCAGCATGACTTCATCGGCGCGGAGCTTGGGGTCAAGATGGACCCGCGGCGGACGTCGCTATTATCCTATCTGCTCCTGAACTCGCTCACGCTCGGCGATGGTATCCGCAATGTGGAGCGGTATCTCCGTCTCGTTCGCGGCACCGCGACGACCAGGCTCGATGAGCAGGAAGGCAGCGTGTCCCTCGTCTTCGACAACGAGGATCCGATGGTTCACCGCAACCGTCAGCATGCGGAATTCGTAATCGGGGCCTCTCTCTCAGCGTTCCGGATCGCGACAGGCACGGCGTTGAGGCCTCTGGAGGTCCGCTTCGCCCATGAACGGCGGAGCCATCGGGACGAGGTGTCGCGCGTCCTGGGCAGTCCGGTGCGTTTCGGGTGCGCTCGGCTGGAACTGGTCCTTTCCCGCGCATCCCTCGAGCTCAAGCTGGTCGAAGCGGATGTCACGCTTCTGGGCATTCTCCTCAAACATGCGGAGCGGCAACTCGAAGAGTCGAAGCGCCTTCGACCGGCCCTTCGTCACCGTGTCGAGCGCAGCCTGCTTGGCCAGCTCCACCGGGAAATGCCATCGGCGAACGACGTCGCCTCGCAGCTCGGGCTCAGCCTTCGCACGCTGACGCGGCGGCTCGCGGCCGAGGGGTGCACCTATCGTGAAGTGACTGAGGCGCTTCGCCTGAAGCTCGCGGAGAGCTACCTCAGCGACCCTTGCATCAGTCTCGCCGAGATCGCCTTTTTGCTCGGATATGCGGATCAGAGCAGCTTCACGACGGCGTTCAAACGCTGGACCGGCGCGACGCCGAGAGAACGTCGCCTCGAACTACTCCAATAGTCTAAGAATATCTGCTTCCAGTCCTCAGCACGTCCATGGCGACTTCGCGCAAATCCTTGGCGCGTTCTCCAAGGATTAGCGAGGCGCCTGGTCTCTACATCCCAGCCATCAACGCAACGCGGCAATGACCACCAAGAAATGGGTCGGCGCGTGGCTTCGGTGACGACGATGAAGGTGGATGCTTTGGGATGAGTGATGACAACGAGAAGAACGGGTCACACGTGATCTGTCAGCTCTAACTCCTGCGATCCGGTTGAGCTTCTGGGCGGTCTTCGGGCCGCAGAGGCAAATCGCAGATCTCTGCTCCCGCTGTCGAAGCGGCGGGCCCCGGGGCGACCCCCAAGCGATGGTTTTGGACCTGAGGCGTGAGCCTCCGGCGGGTCAGGCGCGCCTCCGCGTGAAGCGCTGCCTGCTGTCGTCAAACGACGAGTGGTGAGACATCAGATGATTGACACGGCAAAGAACGAAAACGGCGCCTCGATTTGTTCCGGTTTCGTGAAGTGGTATGACGCAATCAGAGGCTTCGGCTTCATCTATTCGCACAAATTCGGCTCAGACGTCTTCGTTGGGTCGCAGTGCGTAAGGGCCTTTGGCAGGGTCTATCTTCCGGAAGGGTGTCGCGTCACCGTCACGGTGACCGAGGGACGAAACGGTCTGAAGGCTGTCGAAATTCTTGAGGTGGACGAGGGGGGGCATACGGCCAGCGCCTCACCCGAGGCTGCGGAGGAGCGCATCTCCCGCGAGGCCGCGGCCGGTACGAACGAAAACCCGCTCCTGCCCGCCCGCGTGAAGTGGTTCGACCGGACCAAGGGCTTCGGCTTCCTGAACATCTTCGGGCTCGCAGCGGATGTATTCATCCACATGGAGGTTGTCCGCCAGTCAGGTGCACAGACCCTCCTCGATGGAGAGGCCGTAGCCTGCCGGATCGAGCGCGGCGAAAGGGGCCTTGTGGCGGTCGGCATCCGTCCGTGGGAGGCCGCGATCGCCGAGCGCACGGCTCAGCGGTCGAGCCAGGGCGGTGATCCGGGATCTTAGCGGTTCCCGGACGCCTTCTCTTGCTGCCTCGGCCTGAGCACGGTAAAGACTGGCGAGCGTCAACCGATCATCCATTGTCGCAACCGGTCACGCGGCGAAGCAGCGCTGCGCAAAAGACCGAATGCAGACTGCATCTTGGCCCCGATGAACCGGCGCCTTTCGGGGCCGGCTCCAAAACGCAATGCGCGCTTGCCCCTCGCAGCGCCCCCCTCGCGGCGCCCCCGTTTCGATGAGCAGCCCCCCGGCAAGAACCCGGGGGCTGCAGGCAGGCGCACCAGAAGGTTAACGCCCCCCGGCACGGTCGCACGCTCAGCCTAGGTGATGCGCCTCCTGAAGGCCGTAGACCGGTGTTGGGATGCCCTCCATGCGCGCCTTCAATTGCAACGAGAGGAACTGCGAGTAGTGGCGCGATTGGTGCAGGTTTCCGCCGTGGAACCAGAGCGCCTGCTGCTGCGTGGGCTTCCACATGTTGCGCTGCTCGCCTTCCCAGGGCCCGGGGTCCTTGGGGGTGTCCGAGCCGAGACCCCAGCACTTGCCCACCTTGTCGGCCACATCCTGTCCGATCAGGTCCGCCGCCCAACCGTTCATCGAGCCGTAGCCCGTCGCGTAGACGATGAGAGCCGCCTCGAGCTCGGTGCCGTCCGCCAGCACGACTGCGTTCTCGGTGATCTCGCGAACATCGCCTTGGGCGAGCTTGATCTTGCCGTCGATCACCAACTGCGAGGCACCGACATCGATGTAGTAGCCCGAGCCACGGCGGAGATACTTCATGAAGAGCCCGGAGCCGTCGGCGCCCCAGTCGTGCTGGAAGCCCGCTTTCTCGAGGCCCTCGTAGAAGTCCCGGTCGCGCTCGGCCATCTGCTCGTAGAGTGGGCGTTGGAAGTCAGCCATGATGGCGTAGGGGATCGACGCGAAGATCAGGTCCGCCTTGAGCGTCGACATACCGCCCTGCACTGCCTCCTCCGAATAGAGAGCGCCGAGCCCGATCTCCATGAGCGAGTCGGATCTGACGATGTGGGTCGAGGAGCGCTGCACCATCGTCACATCGACGTCGTTCTCCCAGAGTGCGGCGCAGATATCATGGGCCGAGTTGTTCGAGCCGATCACCACGGCCTGCTTGCCACGATAGGCGTCGGGGCCCGGGTGCTTCGACGAGTGGTGCTGATCGCCCTTGAACCGGTCCATGCCCGGGAAGCTCGGCATGTTGGGCTTGCCGGACATGCCCGTCGCGAGCACAAGCTGCTTCGGCTTCAGCGTCACTTCCTTTCCGTCACGGTCGAGCACGACGGTCCACTCGCCCGTCGCATCGTCGTATTCCGCGCTCTTCGCGACGGTCTTGGTCCAGTAGTTCAACTCCATGATCCGCGTGTACATCTCGAGCCAGTCGCCAATCTTGTCCTTCGGCGAGAAGACGGGCCAGTTCGGCGGAAACGGCAGATAGGGCAGGTGGTCGTACCAGACCGGATCATGCAGGCAGAGCGACTTGTATCTGTTGCGCCAGCTGTCGCCCGCGCGCTCGTTCTTCTCGACGATGATCGTCGGCACGCCGAGCTGGCGGAGCCGTGCGCCAAGCGCGATCCCGCCCTGACCGCCGCCGATGATCAGCGCGTAGGGCTGATGCTCGTAGCCGAGGCTGCGCTGCTCCTCCTCGCGCTCCTCCTTCCAGGTCGGACGGTTCTTGGCGGCGCCGTGCTTCGCGCCGAGCGGGCGCTCGAAGCCTAGCGGCTCCTCATGGCCCTTCAGCTCGGACATGGTGGTCAGGAGGGTCCAGATCTGGCCGTCCTTGAGCCGCATCAGCCCGTAACCGCGAGCGACGCCGGTCTCGAAGGTGATCCATGCCGTGGTGACGCCGCCGTCCTCGGTCACCTCCTCGGCGTCATCGATGGCCCAAGCGGTGGGTGCTGTGCTCTCGAGCTGCATGCCCAGCATCTCGCGGATCTGGTCGCGGCCCTCGACCGTCTTGATGTTCCAGGTGAAGCTGACGAGGTCGCGCCAGTAGCTTTCCTCGGCAAAGAGGTCGACGGCGCGGTCGATGTCGCGCGCCTCGAGGGCGCTTCCGAGCTCCTTGAGCACGGTCTCTGTGCGGGCGTGGGGGGTCGTATCGAGCAAGGTTTTCCTCCGTTTTTTCTCGTTGGTGACAGCATCAGGTGAATTGCCGACGCACTGTCAGACGGTAACGCTAGGGCAGGGGGAAGCCACGACGCGAACTTGATGGACGCCGTGGTGCCGGAACCGGCTCCGCGCCGGACGCGCTCGCGGTGCGCGTGGGCAGCAGGCAGCCCGATCCGACGAGCGCTCGCGAGACACGACGACATCGTGGGTCGTGAGGCGACCACCGCATCAGTCACGCCACGAACGCTACGCTTCGCGATCATACTACAGGGGCGGTGTCTTCGGCATGCGGCGACCAGCTGAGTGCGGCTGAGCGGCGCCGGTACCCGGGTCTTCACAACCGCGCCCCCGCGGATCGGAGGCAAAGCGGCTCTTCAGTTCCAGTCGCCGAAATACCGCTCCCAGATCTTCTCGCCGATCAGGCAGTCATACCCCTCGACGCGCTGTACCGACGCCTCCGGCGGCTGCCGGCCCACGAGTTCGAGCACCAGCTTCCGGCGGACGGCGTCGGGGAAATCCTCCCATTTCAGCACCGGGATCACGAAGGCCGCGGGCCCGGTGACGACGCATTGCCAGTAGTATTCGTCGAGGTCGTCGAGGTGCCACTGATCGCCAAGCCCCTCACGCGTCATGAGCGGCAGCCCGTTGATCGTGATGCCGTGCGCCGCGGCCTTGGCCCGGGCGGTGAGCACCGGCCTGCCGGCATTGTTCGGCCCGTCGCCCGAGATGTCGATCACGCGCCGCTCGCCCGCAAAGCCGTTCGCATCGAAGCGTGGGATCGAGTGCTCGATGATGCCGGAGATCGAGGTGCGCTGGAGCCCATCGCTGAAGTTGAGGCTCAGCTTCGCGGCAAAGGCTTCCGCCTCCGCGCGCGAGCCGATCGGCGTCCAGTCGATGACCAGCCGCTGGGAGTAGGCGCCGGCCCATTCGACATAGGTCAGCGCGATCCGGCCATGCGGGCCGCCCTGCATGATCGCCCGCACGACGTCGTCGCTCACCAGCGCTTCGGCATAGCCGCGGCGCTGGATCTCGAGCTCGCGCGGCGTCATCGAGCGGGAGACGTCGACAGCCAGGATGAGCTCGACATCCACCGGCGTCTCCGCGCGGGCCGGAGCGCCGAGGCAGAGCATCGCCATGAGGCCGAGCATCACACTGCGCATGTATCGATTTGAGCGGGAAACGTGCGTGTTGTCGAGGAGCCCAATGAGCGCAGGCGGCCGCAGACCCGCTCTCTGCAGCGGCGCCTCAGCGCAGGAGCCTTTCGAGCAGGTAGATATCCATGATCCAGCCGTGGCGCTCCCTCGCCGCCGCGCGCGCGGCCACGATCCTCGGCCCGGCGATGTCGAGGCGGCCGCTCTCCAGCATCTCCTCGGCCATGCCGAGATAGGCACCCCACCAGATCTGGAAGCGGTCCGGGTAGGGGAGGCGGCTGAAGCTGCAGCTGCCGTCGAGCATCACGACGGCGCGCTCGACCCCCTCCGGCCAACCCGCCTCGCGCAGGCGACGCCCCGTGGTCACCATCACCGGTGCGCCCAGGGCATTGAGCGGGATGGCGTGGGCGGCGGTCAGGAGCTGCATGCTGGTGAGGCCGGGGATGACGCGCAGGGTGACGGGCAGGCCGAGCGCGGGCAGGCGGTTCGCGATGCGCAGGCTGCTGTCATAGAGCGAGGGGTCGCCCCAGATCATGAGCGCCGCGCGCCCGCCGTCTGGGAGCCCCGATCGCAGACACCCGGCCCAGGCGCCCGCCACCCGGTCGTGCCAGTCCTCGACCCCGGTGAGATAGTCCGGGCCGTCCCGGTCCCTCGCCGGCATTTCGAACTCGACGATTGCAGACCGCGCGCCGAGCCCCTCGAGCAGCGCCTGGCGGAGATCGGCAAGGTCGGCCTTCTCCGCGCCCTTGTGGGGCAGGAGGATGAGGTCGGCTTCCATCAGCGTGCTGCGGGCCGCAGGGGTCAGATGGTCGGGATGCGCGCTGCCGACCCCGACGAGCGCGAGTTCATGCATCCGCGGCATCCACCGCTTCCGCTGGGTGCGCCACATCCGCCTCGCCCTCCGCTAGCGGGCCATAGACGATCAGTGCGGGGCGTTTGGAGACCGTGGTGGCGAGACGCTCCGCGAGGGCGGCGACGCTAAGGCGTGTGATCGTCTCGTCGGAATGGCTGACGTTTTCGGCGAAGAGGCTGGGCGTGTCCGCGGGTAGGCCGGCGTCCAGCAGTTTGCCGGCCAGCGTCGCGAAGGTCCGCATGGGCATGAAGACCACCGTTGTCGCCTTGGGGTCGGCCAGTGCTGCGATGTCGATGTCCTCGGGCAGGGCGCCGGCCACGTCATGGCCTGTCACGAATTGCACGCGCCGAGCCGTCTCCCGCCGGGTGAGCGGGATGCCGGCTGCCGCTGCGGCGGCGGTTGCGGAGGTCACGCCGGGCACGATCTCGTAGCCGATGCCTGCGTCGCGGAGGGCGACGACCTCCTCCTCGAGCCGGCCGAAGAGCGTCGGGTCGCCGGATTTGAGCCGGACGACGCGTGCGCCGGTCGAGGCGTAGTCGATCAGCAGGCGGCTCACATGCCCCTGCTTCGGGGAGGGGCGCCCGGCGCGCTTACCGACGCCAACAAGGTCCGCGCCCTTCCGCACATGGGCGAGGAGGGGGCCTGAGGAGAGGTCGTCGAAGAGCACGGCATCCGCGCGGCCCAGACGGTCCACGGCCTTCAGCGTCAGAAGCTCCGGGTCGCCGGGTCCTGAGCCGACGAAGCTCACGAAGCCCTTCACGCGCGCCCCGCTCACGCCCGCGCCGCTCACGCCCGTGCCTCCCCTATGAGGTGGAAGAAGGTGCCTGTGGCGTTGCCGCGCCGCGAGCCTGTCTCGGCCGTCAGCGCGCCGTCGGCGTCCGTCACGCGGGCTAGGGGCGCGTCCGGCTCATCGAGAACGGTCGTGTAGTGGAACTCATGGCCGCGCAGTGCCGCGCCAGGGGCGTGGCCGAGAACTGGTTCCAGAAGCTCCGCGCGCCGGTAGCCGAGGTGGAACTTCCGCTTCTCGAAGGAGGCGGCGAGGCCGAGGAGGCCCGCCATTTCATGCGCCGTGCCGCCCTTGTCGATCAGCATCTTGCCGAGTGCCATATATCCCCCGCACTCCCCATGCACCGGCCGCGTCTGCGCATGCGTACGGAGGCCCGCAAGGTAGCGGCCCGCGGTGGCAAGGCTGCCTGCATGGAGTTCGGGATAGCCGCCAGGCAGCCAGACGATATCGGCCTCGGGGTCCGGCGGCTCGTCGGCCAGCGGCGAGAAGGGCAGCACTTCCGCCCCCGCCCGGTGCCACGCATCGAGCATATGTGGGTAGGCGAAGGAGAACGCGGCATCCCGCGCGATGGCGATCCGCTGGCCCGGGGGCGGTGGCGTCTCGGCCCGGCCGCCCCCTTCCCACGCCCCCGCCGCCGCTGCGCGGATCGTGGCAAGGTCCACGTGTTCGCGCAGGAAGGCCGCATAGCCCGCGATGGCGGCATCGAGGTCGGGGTGCTCGACGGCTTGCACGAGGCCCAGATGGCGCTCCGGCAGCTTGAGATCACCCCGGCGGGGCAGGCAGCCGAGAACCGGCAGCCCCACCGCCTCGAAGCCGAGGCGGGCAAGGCGCTCATGGCGCGGGCTCGCAACCCGGTTAAGGATCACGCCCGCAAGCCGCAGGGCCGGGTCGTAGCGCGCGAAGCCGAGCGCGGTCGCGGCGGCGGACTGCGCCTGGCCCGACACATCCACCACCAGCACCACTGGCCAGCCCATGCGCACCGCAAGCTCGGCCGAGGATCCGCGCCCGCTCTCGCCCGCACTTGCGACACCGTCAAAGAGGCCCATGGACCCCTCCGCCAGCACCATCTCCGCCCCTTCCGCCCGCGCGAGAACCGCCGCCATCAGCGCGTCATGCATCGCCCAGGTGTCGAGGTTGAAGGAGGCACGATGCGCCGCCGCTTCATGGAAGGCGGGATCGATATAGTCCGGCCCGCTCTTGAAGGGCTGCACCACGACGCCGTCATCGGTCAGCGCGCGGAGGAGCCCGAGCATGACCGTCGTCTTGCCCGTGCCGGAGGCGGGGGCGGAGATCATGAGGCCCGGTAGGCTAGTCATCGCGCCCTCCCATCCCGCTCTCAGCCCAGCCCGCGCGGAAGCGGCGGACATAATCGGTCGAATAGAGCCGGCTTTCCTCGAAGGCGCTTTCCCCCAATGTCCGCCCGACCAGGATCAGCGCCGTGCGTTCGATCGAGGCGCCGGCCAACACACCCTCGATGGTGGCAAGGGTGCCGCGGAAGATCTGTTCCTCGGGCCAGCTCGCGCGGTAGACGACGGCTACGGGGCAGTCGGCCCCGTAATGCGGCGTCGCGTCGGCCACGACCTGCGCGAGGTTCTGGATCGAGAGATGGACGGCCAGCGTCGCGCCCGTGGCGGCGAAGGCGGCGACGGTCTCGCCCGGCGGCATCGCGCTGGCGCGGCCCGGCGTGCGGGTGAGCACCACGGATTGCGCGACGCCCGGCAGGGTCAGCTCCGCGCCAAGGGCGGCGGCCGCGGCGGCGAAGGAGGGAACACCAGGGGTCACCGTGACGGGGACACCCTCGGCCTCCAGCCGCCGCACCTGCTCCCCCATAGCCGACCAGACGGATAGATCGCCCGAGTGGAGCCGCGCCACCTCCCGACCGGCGCGGTGGGCAGTACGGCAGGCGGCGATGATCGCGTCGAGGTCCATGGCGGCCGTGTTGACGATCTCGGCGTCCGCTGGGCAATGCTCCAGCACCGCCTCGGGCACCAGCGAGCCTGCATAGAGGCAGACGGGGCAGCGCGCGATGATGTCTCGCCCCCGGAGGGTCAGGAGGGACGGGTCCCCGGGCCCCGCGCCGACGAAATGCACGGTCATGATGCTGGCTCCCGGATCGCGATGGCGCATGTGGCCAGCCGATCGGGCGAGACCGCGCGCGGGCCCGCGAGCCGCGCGCCGGGTCCGGCGGCCGCCAGCGCCACCGCCTCCGCAGGGCTGCCGTTGAACCGCGGCGCGGCGGCGGGGCCGGGCGTAACTGTCGCCACCGCCACAAGATCTTCCGCATCGACCGGCACCAAGGGCTGGGAACGCGAGGCGGCTAAAGCCTTGATGGGATCCGCCTCCGCCTTCTCGGCCGGCACGGCGAGGCAGTCGATGGCGCGCGCGCCCCAGGCGGCGGCGAGTGCGCCTTCGAGGCTCGACACCGTCGCCGCTCTACGAAAACCGAAGCCTGCGACGATCATCGGACCGTGCTCCACTGCACCACCGGGTAGCTCGCCCGCCAGCCGCGTCGGGCGCCGAGGGGGGCGGCCTCGGAGAGTTCGATGCGGAGGAGCGTGCCACCCGCCTCCGTCTGCCATTGGGCGAGCAGAGCTTCGGATTCGAGCGTCACGGCGTTCGCGACGACGCGGGTGCCAGAGCGTAGGCGATGCCAGAGCGCCTCGAGCAGCGATTGGGAGAGGCCCCCGCCGATGAAGACGGCATCGGGCTCGGTCTCTATGCTCTCGAGAGCGTCGGGTGCCTTGCCCTCGACCGCTTCGAGCGCGCTCAGGCCGTAATGCGCGCCGTTCTCCCTGATCCGGGCCGCGCGCGCAGGGTCCCGCTCGATGGCGACGGCCCGGCCGCGTGGCGCGGAGAGCAGCCATTCGATGGAGATCGAGCCCGAGCCCGCGCCGATATCCCAGAGCCGCTCGCCCGCGCGGGGGGCGAGGGCGGAGAGGGTGAGCGCGCGGACCGGGCGCTTCGTGATCTGCCCGTCATGCGCGAAGGCGTCGTCCGGCAGGCCGCTGACGCGAGGGAGGGCCGGGCCGCCCGCTGCATTGAGGGCCACGGCGACCGGATGGCGGATGTCGTCGAGCGCGAAGCCGGCGGCCGTCGCCTGCCGCACCCGCTCCGCCGGCCCGCCGAGCGCTTCGAGCACCGTGAGCTCGGAGGCGCCAAACCCGCGCCCCGTGAGCCAGGCGGCGAGCGCCGCCGGGGCAGCACCGTCACGGAGGAGGAGGATCGCGCGGAGGCCGGGTGCGAGGCTCGGCGTCAGCCGCTCGAAGGGGGTCGCGTGGAGGCCGAGACAGAGCGTTTCCTCAAGCGGCCAACCGAGCCGGGCGGCGGCGTGGGCAAAGGTCGAGGGACCCGGGATTGACCGCCACTCTCCCGGCTCCAGCCGACGGGCGAGCGTCGCGCCTGCGCCGAACCAGAACGGATCGCCCGAGGCGAGGACGACGACGCGGCGGCCGCGGAGTGCGAGCAGGGGCTCGATGCCATCTTCGAAAGGGACAGGCCATACGCGATGCTGGGCCCCCGATGCAGCGCCACCCTCCGCCAGTAGACCCATGAGGCGAGCGGAACCGGTGACGACCTCGGCGGCCTCCAGCGCCGCGCGGCTTGCGGCGGAGAGGCCGGGCACGCCATCCTCCCCCATGCCGATGATCGTGAGCCACGGATCAGCCATGACACCGAACCTGCTCATCCTGGGAGGAACCGCGGAGGCGAGCGCGCTGGCCGAGGCCGTGGCGGCGCGCGGCTGGCGGGCGGTGCTCTCCTATGCCGGGCGCACGGCCGAACCGAAGGCCCAGCCGGTGCCCGTCCGCATCGGCGGCTTCGGCGGCGTGGCCGGGTTGGCGCGCTACCTCGCAGATAAAGAGATCACCCATCTCATTGATGCCACACATGCTTTCTCCACTGAGATCAGCGCCAATGCGGCCGCTGCGGCGGCGGAGACGGGCGTGCCGCTCGCTGCGCTGGAGCGGCCTCCCTGGGCGCCGGAGGCCGGCGACCGATGGGTTGAGGTCGGCAGCATGGCCGGTGCCGTCGACGCTCTCGAGGGGCCGGCGCGCAACGTGTTTCTCGCGATCGGGCGGCAGGAGGTGGCAGCCTTCGCCGCGCGGCCGCAGCACCGCTACCTGCTGCGCTTCGTCGATGCGCCCTCTGCGCCGCCGCCATTGCCGCGTCATGAGGTCATCGTTGCCCGCGGACCGTTCGACGCGGAAGGCGACCGCGCGCTGATGGGATCGCGCGGCATCGACGTTGTGGTCGCCAAGAACGCCGGTGGCGAGGGGGCGCGGGCGAAGCTCACGGCGGCGCGGGCGCTCGGCCTGCCGGTCGTGATGATCGCTCGGCCTGTGTTGCCCGACCGGACGGTCTTCGAGCGGCCCGAGGCGGTGATCGATTGGGTCGCTCATGCGGGCACCGCTCTCGGCGTGTAGACCAGCGGGCCGCGGGGGCGGGGGACGACGCGGGTGCTGCTCGAGCCCACGATCACGACGGTCTGCATATCCGCCATCTCGGGCGTCGCCTCGGGCAGGGGTACGACGCGCAGGCTCTCTTCCGGCCGGGTGACGGCGCGGGCGAAGATCACCGGGCGCGCGTCCCCGCAGGTTTCGCGCAAGACATTGAGTGCGAGGGCAAATCCCTCGGGTCGGGCCTTGGAGCGCGGGTTGTAGAGCGCCATGGCGAAATCGGCCTCGGCGGCGAGGCGGAGACGCCTTTCTACTAGGGCGGCCGGTTTGAGGTTGTCGCTGAGATTGATGGCGCAGAAGTCGTGGCCGAGGGGGGCCCCCGCGCGTGCGGCCGCGGCCAGCATGGCGGTGACGCCGGGCAGGACGCGGAGGTCGATCTCGCTCCAGACCTCGGGCCCCGCCTCCACCGCCTCGCAGACCACGGCGGCCATGGCGAAGACGCCCGGGTCGCCCGAGGAGACCACGGCCACCTGACGTCCCTCCGCCGCGAGGGCCAAGGCGTGGCGCGCACGTTCCGCCTCGACCCGATTGTCCGACGCGTGGATGCGTTGGCCGGGGCGCGCTTCGACGCGATCCGTGTAGGTCGTGTAGCCGACGATATCCGTGGCCGCCGCAAGGGCCGCGCTCGCCTCCGGCGTCGTGGTGCCGGGGCCGCCGGGGCCGAGGCCGAGGACCGTGAGGGCGCCCGTCATGCCCGTCTTCATGCCCGTCTTCCCCGGCCGTGGGCGACGATGGTGGAGAAGTAGGGCACGCTCTCGCCCTTCCTCTCCGCCAGCCGCATCACGCGCTGCTCGGGCAGGGTCGCGCATTCGACGAGCCATGCATCGTCGAGCCGTCCCGCTGTCTCCAGCGCCCGGCGCACGCGGCCGAGATGGCGGCCGATCTTCATCACGACGAGTGCGTCGCAGCGGGACGCTTTCTCCGCCAGTACGGCTTCGGGCAGCGTGCCGACCAGCACCGTGAGCACGTCGTCGCCCCAGGTCACGGGCACGCCCGTAGCGGTCCAGGCGCCGGACATGGCGGTGACGGCGGGCACGACCTCGACCGCGACGCGGCCGGCGAGGCGGGTGTAGAGATGCATGAAGGAGCCGTAGAAGAACGGGTCGCCCTCGCAGAGCACCACGATGTCCTCGCCCGCATCCGCGATGGCCGCGAGCCGGTCGGCCCAGTCCTCGTAGAAGGGCGCGAGGCATGCGTTGTAGCCCGGGTCACTGACCGGGATTTCGGTGGTGACGGGGTACTCCATGGCATGCTCAACAGCGTCGGCGGGGAGCATTCCGTCCACGGTGGCGCGCGCGCGGCCGTCGCGGCCGGCCTTGCGGAAGAAGGCGACGTGGTGGGCCGTGCGGATGAGCCGGTCGGCGCGCAGGGTCATCAGGTCGGCCGCGCCGGGGCCGAGGCCGACGCCCCAGATTTTGCCCGCTTTCTTGCTGGCGGCCACGGTCATTCTTCCCGGCTTGCCAATGCGTTAAGCGCTGCGACGGTGATGGCGCTGCCTCCGAGGCGCCCCTCGACGATGAGGCAGGGGACGGGGGGCGCCTGCCAGAGCGCTTCCTTCGATTCCGCCGCGCCGACAAAGCCCACGGGGCAGCCGATGATGGCGGCGGGTCGGGGACAGGCCGGGTCCTCCAGCATCTCGAGAAGGTGGAAGAGTGCTGTCGGTGCGTTGCCGATGGCGACGATCCCGCCCTCGAGCCGGTTGCGCCAGAGTTCGAGGGCCGCAGCACTACGCGTGGTCGCCAGCTCGGCGGCGAGGGCCGGGGTGCGCTCGTCCTGGAGGGTGCAGATCACCTCGTTCTCGGCGGGCAGGCGGCGGCGCGTGATGCCTTCGCTGACCATGCGCGCGTCGCAAAAGATCGGCGCGCCAGTGGCGAGGGCCGCGCGGGCCGCGCGGGCCATGCCGGGATGGAAGCGGATGTGGCGGGCGAGGCCGACATCGCCGGCGGCATGGATCATCCGCACCGCCACGGGCTCCTCATCCGCGTCGAAGCGCGCGAGATCGCTTTCGCCCCGGATCGTGGCGAAGGAGGAGCGGTAAATCGCGGCCCCGTCCTTCTCATAGGCGTAGGGCATGGCTCAGGCGACTCCCCGTATGGCGCCGATCAGCGCGGCCTCGTCTGGCGCGAGGCCTTGTCGTACGGGCGTATCCCAAGCGTGGCCGGAACGCACGAGGTCGAATGCGCCGTCGCGCCCGACGAGGACGGTGTCGGCTTCGGTCGGCCTGGCACAGCCCTTGGCGCAGCCGGAGACATGGAGGCGGCCCTTTTGTCCGGGCGGCATCGCGCTGGCGATGGCGCGGGCGAGGGGGCGCGTGGCGACGCTGGCCGAAGGGCAGGCTGGAGCGCCAGGGCACGCCTCGACGCGGGCGAGGGGATCGTCGGCGCTGGTGATGAAGCCTGCTGGGATCGGCGCGTTCGAGGCGCCTTCGAGGAGGAAGGCGCGCCACGGTGTGAGCCTGATCGCTGCTGGTGAGACGGCGTCGAGGAGGCTCTCTAGTTCGGAGGCCGTGGCCTGGCCGAAGGGCAGTCCGACGATCGGGCCGAGGGTGGTTGGACCCAGGCCTGATGTGGTCGAGAATCTTGGTTTTGTGCCCTGAAAGAGAGACGGAATTCCGTTTGACTGGATGTGCCTCCGCATGCGGCCGAGGCGGGGGCCGTCCGTGCCGAGAAACCACAAGGCGAGCGCGGCGACGGCTTCCGCGATCCGGTCATCGGGGACGGCTCGGCCGGTCGGAGCCCCGTCGGCGCGGACGATCAGGCCCCCGTTCTCGCTCCGCTCGATCCGGATATCGGCCGAGATCTCCGAGAGGACGGGGTTCTCTCCCTGATCGACAGTAACCCCGAATTTTGCTGGGAGGGCAGGGAGTTCCGAGAGAGTTTTGAGGATGGTATTCGCGAGGGCGTCGGTCCCGTCGCCTTTCCGCCAGAAGGGTTGGACCGTGAGGCCCGCGCCATTCGTCGGGGTCGCTGGCACAAGGCCCAGATCGGCGCATTCGGCGAGGAGGGCGGGGCGACTTGCCTCGCTGACGCCGCGGATCTGGAGGCTGGCGCGGCTCGTGACCTCGAGGATGCCGCTGCCATGGCGCGTGGCGGCGCGGATGAGGCGGCGGAGGACCGGCGTCTCGATCCTTCCCATGGGCGGGCGGAGGCGCATGATGAGCCCGTCCCCCGACGCCATCGGACGCTCGGCCGTCGGGCACCAGCCGCGGGGGGGTGGACGGGTCATGTCCCTGTCCTTGCGGCGTTCTCATAGACGCGGGCCGCGATGCTGTTGCGCCGGGTCTGCCAGAGGCCCGCATCGTGGAGCGCGCGGAACCGGGCCTCCATGGCCGCGAGGGCTTCGGGGTTCGCCTCTGCCAGGAACGCGGCGGTTTCCGGGTCGCCCAGCGTCGCATCGTGGTAGGCATCGAAGAGATGGCCGGGCACCGCGCGGGCGAGATGGGCGAAGCCGGCGAGGTGATCGAGCGTTGCCGCGATTTCCGCAGCGCCCCGAAAACCGTGGCGGTGCATGGACTTGATCCAGCCGGGGTTGGCGGCGCGGGCGCGGACGGTGCGGGCGATCTCCTCGGTCAGCGTGCGGGCGCGGGGCCGCGCCGGATCCGTATTGTCGAGGTTGTAGAGGGTCGGTGTTGCCCCGCCTAGCGCGGCCTTGGCGGCCGCGAACCCGCCTTCATGCGCGGCGTAGTCCGCGGCGGCCAGGAGGTCCGTTTCGGGCACGTCATGGAGGTGCAGGAAGGCGTCTGCGGCGGCGATGCGGGCCTCTAGGCCGCCGCGATCTTCGCCCCCCTCGCCCGTGTCGAAGGCGTGCGAGGAGGCTGCGAGCCATGCTTCCGCTGCTGCGGCGCGGGCGTCGTCGGAGAGGTCTTCCGGTGCGCCGTCGGCGCCGGCCCCGTAGGCGCCGGGGGCTGGGCCATAGACACGGGCGCCGGGAGTGTGGGCTGCGAAGGGGTTCCACTCCGCTGGCTCATCGCGTGAGCGAAGGGCGTCAACTGCCTGAGCAAAAAGCGTCATTTGGCTTGGGAAGACGTCGCGGAAGAGGCCTGAAACGCGGAGCGTCACGTCGATGCGTGGGTGGTCGAGCTCGGTGATCGGGATGACCTCGAAGCCTGAGACGCGGGCGCTGCCGTCATCCCAGGTCGGGCGGATGCCGAGGAGGTGGAGCGCCATGGCCAGCTCCTCGCCCGCCGTGCGCATGGTGGCCGAGCCCCAGAGATCGATCACCAAGCCGCGCGGGTAGTCGCCGTGGTCCTGCAGGTGGCGGCGGAGAAATTCCTGAGCGAGACGAATGCCTTGCGCATGTGCGTTGCGGGACGGCACGCCGCGCGGATCGACGGCGAAGAGATTCCGGCCGGTCGGCAGCACGTCTTCCCGCCCACGATAGGGGGAGCCAGCGGGGCCGGGGGCCACGCGGCGGCCGGCGAGGGCGTCGAGGAGGCCCTGGCGCTCCGAGGCGGCGGACGCCCGGTCGGGACCGCGGCCGTAGATGTGGAGACCGTCGCCGAACTGGCTCTCCTTCACGTCGCAGACGAACTGATCAATGCGCGAGATTGCTTCGGTGGGGCAATGGGTTGCGGTGAGACCCAAATCCTCTGCCACCCCTGCGGCCTCGGCCTCCACCCGGATATCCGCCTCCAGCCGCGCGCGACGCGGCGGATCGAGGCCGTCGGCATTCGAGAATTCGTCGAGGAGCGCTTCGAGGGGGGCGAGGCGCTCCGGCGTGCCTGCCTCGCGGAGTGGCGGGGGCAGGTGGCCGAGGGTGAGGGCGCCGAGGCGTCGCTTGGCCTGTGCCGCCTCACCCGGATCGCTGGAGATGAAGGGGTAGATGACGGGGGTTGGGCCCAGCAGCGCCTCGGGCCAGCAGGCGGAGGAGAGGGCCACGGCCTTGCCCGGCAGCCATTCGAGCGTGCCGTGGGCGCCGATATGGACGATGGCATGCACGCCGGCCGCGCGCCGGAGCCAGAGATAGAAGGCGACATAGGCGTGGCAGGGCGTGGCGGCGACGTCGTGATAGGCGGCCTTCCGGTCCCGGCCCGCGGCGCGGTCGGGTTGCAGGGCGATCAGTTGATTGCCGCGGTGGAAGGCCCTGAATTCGAACGTCTTTTCGTGGACGCTTGGGTCGTAGTCCGGCAGGCTCCAATCCTCGTGCAGGGACTGTTGGAGCTCGGACGGCAGGGTCGCGAGCGCGGCCTTGTACGCGGCGAGCGGCCAGCAAACGCGCGTTGCCTCGATCGCTGGCGCAACGGGCGCTGGCGCCCCGGTAGTGTAGCCAGCATCCGAAAGGTCTGTGAGGAGGGCTTCTGCAGAGGCGAGGGCGTCGAGCCCGATCGCATGCGCATCCTGCCAGGGTTTGCCGGGATAGGTGCTGAGCACGAGGGCGAGGCGTTTGTCCGCGGCCGGGGTCGTGGCTAATCGATGGCGCGCGGCGGCCTTTGCCGTGACGGCGCGGATGCGTTCGGGCGCGCCAGTGTGGACGTAGCGTGAGAATTCGAGGGCGTCGTCGGGCGCGCTTGGTTGCTTGAAGCTGACGACGCCGGCGAAGAGGGTGCCGTCGACCTCCGGCAGGGCCACATGCATCGCGAGGTCCGCGGGTGAGAGGCCGCGTTCGGCGGCGGCCCAGGCGTCCTGGCCTGCCGTCGAAAGCGCAACCTGCAGGACCGGCACGCCGGCTGCGTCGAGTGGCGAGGTCCCGTCGTCCCCGCGTGCCGAGAAGGCGGTGGCGTTGACGATGATCGCAGGCGCGAGGGCGGGCAGTTGTTCGCGGATCCAGCGGGCGGCGTCGGGTGCTTTGAGGGATGGCGCGAAGAGGCCGAGCGCCTCTAACCCCTCGGCCTCTAGCGCCTCGATGAGAGCGGCGATGGGGCCGGTATCGTCGGCGTTGAGGTAGGAGCGGTAGAAGACGACGAGGGCGCGGGAGCGCTCGTTCGGAGTGACAGGCCGCGCCGGATCGAGGACGCCGCTCGCCGGGTGCCAGAGACCGGTTTCGGGCAGGCGCTTCTCGCCATGGACGGGCGGCAGATAGAGCCCGGCTGCGAGGGCCAGTTGGGCGAGGGCCGCGCGGGCGGCGACCGGGCCGCCGGCATCGCAGAGCTCCTTGATCCGCGCGAGGGTCGAGGCGGGCACGGTGGAGGCGGCGTCGAGCTGCTGGTCGGGGCGGCCATCGGCGGGGATGACGGCGAGGGCGATCCCTTCGCGCCCGGCGAGCCAGGTGAGCTGCTCGAGGCCGTAGCGCCAGTAGGGTGCGCCGCCGATGAGGCGGACGAGGATGCCCTTCGCGCCGCTCAACGTGCGCTCGACATAGGTGTCGACGGAGAGCGGGTGCTGCAGTGCGGCGATGTTGGCGAGGCGGAGGGTCGGCCGGTCCGCCTCGGGTCCCGCGGCGTGCCAGGCGGCAGCGAAGGCGCCGAGGTCGCTGTCCGAGAACGAGAGCACGACGAGATCCGCCGGAGACTGGCCGAGATCGGTGGGGACCTCGGTCTCCTCGAGCCCGTGGCTCTCGCGGCAGACGACGTGCACGCGCCGGTCCTCAGCCGCCCGTCAGCGCGTCGCGGATTGCGGCGGCGTCGATGGCGTCATGCTCGGCGATGACGACGAGGCGGCTGCGCCGATCCTCACCGGGCTTCCATGGCCGGTCGAACTGGCTGCGGACGCGGGCGCCGACGGCCTGGACGACGAGCCTCATGGGCTTGCCCGCGACCGCGATGTGGCCCTTCACGCGCAGGATGTCGCGCGCTTCGGCGAGGGCGATGATGCGGGCCTCGAGCAGTTTCGGGTCGTCCTGTTCCGGCAGCTCGACGACGATGCTGTCGAAGTCCTCATGGTCGTGGTCGTGATGGTCGTCATGGTGCGAGGGGCGCGCGTCGAGATCGTCCTCCGCCGCCTTGGCGAGGCCGAGGATCACGCGGGGGTCGATGGCGCCCTCGGTCACTTCGACGACCGGCAGGGGGCGCGGGGCTTCCGCCGCGATCACGTCGCGGGCCTTGGTGATGCCCGCTTCCCCGGCGAGGTCGGATTTCGTCAGCAGGATGATGTCGGCGCAGGCGATCTGATCCTCGAACACTTCCGAGAGCGGGGTTTCGTGGTCGAGGCTCTCGTCGGCCGCGCGCTGTGCCTCGACGGCGTCCACGTCGGGCGCGAAGCGGCCGGCGGCCACGGCCTCGGCATCCGCGAGCGCGATGACACCGTCGACGGTGATTTTGGAGCGGATGCTGGGCCAGTCGAAGGCCTTGAGGAGTGGTTTCGGGAGCGCGAGGCCCGAGGTCTCGATCAGGATGTGATCGGGGCGGGGTTCCATCGCCATCAGTGTCTCGATGGTCGGGATGAAGTCGTCCGCCACCGTGCAGCAGATGCAGCCGTTCGCGAGCTCCAGGATGTTCTCGGCCGGGCAGCTCTCGGACGCACAGCCCGCCAGGATCTCCCCATCCACGCCCACATCCCCGAACTCGTTGACGACGACGGCCAGCCGCCGCCCCTCCGGATTGCGGAGGAGGTGGCTGATGAGCGTCGTCTTGCCCGAGCCGAGAAAGCCGGTGACGACGGTGACGGGCAGTTTCGAGAGGTCAGTCATCGGGGCCTCCGATAGCGGTGCCGAGGGGCGGCACGCGGGCGATGCAGTTGCGTTTGAAGTGCTCGGGCCGCTCGCGCCAGGGGATGAGGCCGTCGGCCGTCTCCCGGTACTGCGCGGCCCCCTGGAGCAAGGCCTCGACATGCTCGGCGGGGTCGAGATTGCCGTAGACATAGGTCCAGCGGCCGGGGCCGCGGAGTGCCACGGTGCAGCCTTGCGAGCAGTTCGAGAGGCATTGGACGCGGTGGACCCGGATGCCCTTTGGCACGCCGTTCTCGCGCAGCAGGGTCTCGAGCCTGGCGCCGGGGCGATCCTCGCCCTCGGCCTCGACGACGCCGGGGCGGCGGCAGGTGGCGCAGACGAGGAGCTCGACCTCGTCCCGGCTGTCCATCGTGTCCGTCACCGGTGCTCCACCTCCGACCAGCGTTGTACCCGGCGGTCACGAGGTGCTGCGGACGCCCATGGCGCCCTTCGGATGCAGCACCGGATCACCCCGCCCGGCTTACAGTATCTTGCTGGCAGGTCTCCCGGCTTACGGATCTCGGAGCGTTGCCGGTGGCTTGCTCCTGCGGTCCTTCCCCCCTTCCCAGCATCGGCGCATGGCCTCAACCAGTGGGCTTGGGCGGACCTTTCCGGTCACGGTCGCGGGGGCGGCTGCCTTGGGGGTCAGGGACCCTTGAGCATTCCCTCTTCGCCTGTCAGACAGGCACCAGCCCGACCGTGATGCGGCCCGTCGAAACGCGTGTCAAGGGAAGACCCACCGGCCATGAGCGAGACCGAGGATGCCGCCCGCTACCGCGCGAAGATGCAGAAGGTTGCGGCCGCGCGCGAGAAGATGATGGCGGAGAAGTCGGACCGGAAGGGTCTGGTCATCGTCCATACGGGCAAGGGCAAGGGCAAGAGCTCCGCCGCCTTCGGGATGATCTTCCGGTGCATCGCGCATGGGATGCCGAGCGCGGTGGTGCAGTTCATCAAGGGCGGCATGGAGACGGGCGAGCGCGCGCTGATCACCGAGCGCTTCGGCAACCTATGCCAGTTCTACACGATGGGCGAGGGCTTCACCTGGGTCACGCAGGACAAGGCGCGGGACAAGGAGATGGCGGGCGCGGCCTGGGAGAAGGCGAAGGACCTGATCCGGGACGAGCGGAACGCCATGGTGCTGCTCGACGAGATCAACATCGCGCTTCGCTACGAGTATCTGGACGCGGGCGAGGTCGCGCGGTTCCTGGCCGAGGAGAAGCCGGTGATGACCCATGTGGTGCTGACGGGCCGGAACGCGCCGGAGGTGCTGATCGAGGCGGCAGACCTCGTGACCGAGATGGCGCTGGTGAAGCACCCCTTCCGCGAGCAGGGCATCAAGGCGCAGATCGGCGTGGAGTTCTGAGCCGCCATGGCGCGGGCGCTGATGGTGCAGGGGACGGGCTCGAATGTGGGCAAGTCCGTGCTGGTGGCGGGGCTTTGCCGGGCGGCGCGGCGCCGGGGGCTGTCGGTCGCGCCTTTCAAGCCGCAGAACATGTCAAACAACGCGGCTGCAACGGATGATGGTGGCGAGATCGGGCGGGCGCAGGCCTTGCAGGCGCAGGCCTGCGGGCGGGCGACGAGCGTGCATATGAACCCCGTCCTCCTGAAACCCGAGACGGAGACGGGGGCGCAGGTGGTGGTGCAGGGCCGCCGCTACGCGACCGCGCGGGCGCGCGAGTATGGGGCGTTGAAGCCCAGGCTCTTGCCCTTTGTGCTGGAGAGTTTCGGGCGGCTCTCGGCGGACGCGGATCTGGTGATCGTGGAGGGTGCGGGGAGCCCGGCGGAGGTCAATCTGCGCGCCGGCGACATCGCCAATATGGGCTTTGCGGCGGCGGCGGAGGTGCCGGTGGTGCTGGCCGGAGATATCGACCGGGGCGGGGTCATCGCGCAGATCGTCGGCACCAAGGCGGTGCTGGAGGCGGGCGATGCGGACCGGATTGCAGGGTTTGTTATCAACAAGATGCGGGGGGACCCGCGGCTCTTCGACGACGGCTACCGGTTCATCGAGGAGCGCACGGGCTGGCCCGGCTTCGGCGTGATCCCATGGTTCGGGGAGGCTGCTCTCCTGCCCGCAGAAGATGCGCAGGGGCTCGAGAGCGCGCGCCGCGACGCGCCGATCCGCATCGTCTGTCCCGTCATCTCCCGCATCGCGAATTTCGATGATCTGGATCCGCTCAGACAGGAGCCATCGGTCTCGCTGGAACTCGTCCAGCCTGGCAATCCGCTGCCCGGCGATGCGGATCTGGTGATCCTGCCCGGCGCGAAGTCGACGCAGGGGGATCTCGAGTTCCTGCGCGGGCAGGGCTGGGATGTGGATCTGGCCGCGCATCTGAGGCGTGGCGGCCGGGTGCTGGGGCTCTGCGGCGGGTATCAGATGCTGGGGCGCTGGATCGACGATCCGGCGGGGATCGAGGGACCTGCGGGGCGCTCCCCCGGCCTCGGGCTACTGGATGTCGAGACGGTGATGGTGCCCGAGAAGGCGACGCGGCCGGTGCGGGGGCGCCACCTCGCGAGCGGTACGGATATCGAGGGCTACGAGATCCATATAGGGCGCACGGCGGGGCCCGATTCCGCGCGGGCCGTCGTCGAGATCGAGGGGCGGGCCGATGGCGCGATGTCCCCGGACGGTCAGGTCATCGGCACCTATGTCCACGGGCTCTTCCAGTCAGACGCCTTTCGGGCGGCGTTCCTGCGCGGCCTCGGTGCCGAAGGGAGCGCCATCGCCTATGCCGCGCGGATCGAGGGGGTGCTGGACCGGCTGGCCGAGCATCTGGAGGCGCACGCAGATCTCGACGCCCTCTTCGCCGCAGCGCGCCCACCCTCCCTGCAACCCGCGTGAGGACTTCTCGGAGCGTTTTCCGAGTCTGTCCCGGGAGAAGCGCAGTTCTTCTCACTCAGTCTCTCTGACCACTATTTCGGATCGCCAGAAACAAGCGATATCCGCGACGCTCTCATAGGGATTGCGGCTGTCCGAGGCGATGGACCACTGCCAGTCCACGATTGGCGTGTCGGTCAGGATAGAGAGGTCCAAGCCGCCCTCGAACTTCACCAGCAGTGTCGCCGTCTCATCCAGAGAGGTCGCCGTAATTCTGCGTCTCATTGCAGTTGTCAGAAGAATTGACCATGCCACGAGTGGTGCATCTGATGGAGGCAGCGTGTTCCATGCATTCGCTCGTACAACCTCCTCAATCGACGGGAGGGATGAGGAGCCAAGACTGTGAAACGAGATCGACCGCTCTGGATCGCTTAGCCGCAAAGCCCACACATCGCCGCACTCGAAGCCGGCTATGCTGTTGCCAACCAGTAGTTCGTCGATCCGCGCATGTGCATCCCGACACCCGATCGGCTTGTAGCTCATGGGGACATCGCCCGTTGTGACGCTGTGCTAGCTGTCGAGACAGATGCTCGAACGATCAAGCCGTTCACACCCGCGCGACCAGCGCGGGCATGAACGGCTGAAGGGGCCGGCTTACTTTTGGAGTTCAGTCCAGATGGCGGTGTAGAGCTTCTGGGCCTCGGGCGGGCAGGTGTTGGTGAAACGGCCCGCGGCGGCGAGTTCCTCGGGGATCTGCACTTCCGGCGCGGTCTTCATGTCCTCGGGCATGAAGGCCTCGGAGCCCGCGATGCCGTTGGCGTAGCGGGCGAAGGCGGAGATGAGCGCTGCGTTCTCCGGGTCCATGATGAAGTTCATGAAGGTCTTCGCTTCCTCCACGTTCTGCGCGTCCGAGAGGAGGGCGACGCTGTCCATCCAGAGGACGAAGCCCTCCTGCGGGTAGCCGTAGCGTACATCCGGGTTCTTCTCCCGCGAGCGGAAGGCCGCGCCGTTCCAGTAGAGGGAGGCTGCGAGATCGCGGCCGGCGAACTTCTCGATGATGCCGTAATCCATGGCGAGCCACTTCTCCTTGGCGGAGACGAGGGTGTCGCGGACCTTTCTCAGCACCTCCTTGTCCGTCGTGCAGGCCTCCCCGCCATGGTAGTAGATGGCGGTGTGCATGACGTCCTGCATCTCGGGGGCGACGTTGATCTTGCCGACGAGCTCCTCGGGCGGGTCGAAGATCACGGCAGCGGTGTTGAGGTCCCCGTCATAGACCGAGGTGTCGACGACGATGCCGACGCTGCCCCACTGCCACGGCACGGTGTATTCGCGGCCAGGGTCCCAGCTTACGTCCCTCCATTGATCGGCGATGTTGGCGTAGTTCGCCATCTCGGGGATGCCGGGCTTTGCGATCAGCCCTTCCTCGACCCAGATCGGCACGTAGGTGTGCGAGGGCACGACGATGTCGAAGCCGTGGCCGCCGGCCTTCACCTTGGCGAGGGCGGTGTCGTTGCTGTCGTAGTCGGTGATCGTGACCTCGATCCCGGTCTCGGCCTCGAACTTCTCGATCAGCTCGGGGTTCGTGTAGTTGCCCCAGTTGAAGATGTTGAGCTTGCCGTCGGCGAGGGCTGCGGTGGGGAGCACCAGCGCCAGCGCGCCGACACCGGCCATCAGACTGCGGACCATGGGAACCTCCTGTCGGTACTCTGTTTCTGAGGCGGCGTTTGCTGCCGCCATGAACTCAACCTATGCGCGTTTCGGGCGGTGCGCGAAGGTTTTTGGCGGAGGGTGCCGTCGAATGTTCGCGGAGGTGTGGGGGGCTCGATCAGCGGTTGCGGCCGAGATGCGCGCTGAGGAGGTCGGCGTAGAGCTTGGGCTCCTTCAGCGGCCAGAGATGGTCGCGGTTCTCGAGCAGCTTTGCGGTCACGTTAGGGTGCTGCGCGGCGAGGCGGTCGGGCGTCGTGCGGATGGCCCTGGGCTCACCGTCCGCCGCGACGATGAGGGTCGAGCAGGGGAGCGGGCCGGGGGCGAAGGGTGTCTTGAACTCCACGACCTGGCTGCCGGCGCGGCGGATGGTGTCGGGTCTGATCCTCCGCGTGCCCTCGATGAAGCGGCGGGTCGTCTCCGCGTCGCCCATGCGGGGGGCGAGAAGGCGGAGGAGCGGGGGGACACGCCAGAGGAGGCCGTTGATGGCGAAGGCGAGCTTCAGGAGACGCCGATTGCCGAGGGCGCCGATATGGAAGCCGGAGAGGAGGGCGCTTTCGAAGCGCTCGGGCCGAAGCGCGATGAGGGTCGCGCCGAGGTAGCCGCCGAGGGAGTGGCCGGTGACGTGGACCGGGCGGTCTGCGGGCAGGGTGTCGACGAGCGCCGCGAGCTGGTCGGCGGTGTCGGCGATCGAGAGCCAGGGGATGTCGCGGCTGCCGGCATGGCCGGGCAGGTCGGGCACTAGCGCTGCGTGGTCGGGGAGGGCGGTCGAGACCGGCTCCCAACACCAGCCCGCAACGCCGAGGCCGTGGAGGTAGAGCACGACCGGTGCGTCCTCGGGTCCCGTGAGCCTGTGCGCGAGCATCGAGCGATCCTGTCCGGCCTTTGTACCGCTGATTTACGACTTGCGACCTGCGACCGACAGACGGCGACGGCGCATAGCACCCATGCAGCGCGGAAACCTGATGCGTGATGGGCGCGATGTTGCGGGCGGCGGGGGTCGTTTGCTGATCTCTTCGCTGCGCCAGTCGGATACGGGGATGGCCGCTGCTTTCTCGCGGCCCTTGGTCGGCGCCCGGTCACAGGGTGGCGGCGATTAATCCTCGAGCGCGCGCAGGGCTGTCGCGACGGCGGCGGTGCGGTTCTCGACCTGGAGCTTCGCGTAGACCTGCTCGAGATGCTTGTTCACGGTGCGCGGGCTGAGGCTGAGGATGGCTGCGATGTCGCGGTTCGCCTTGCCGTCGGCGAGCCAGCCCAGCACTTCGCCCTCGCGCGGTGTCAGGCCGAGGCGGCTTGCGAGCATCTCGCCGGGTGCGCGGGCGCGGCGGGCGGAGACGCGGGTGAGCAGGGCGCCCGACGCGGTGCGGCCGAGATAGTCGAGCGCCACGCCGCCCTCGGCCGCCGGTGCCTCCGCAAGCTCGAGCTGGCGCACGGCGGAGACGGGCTGATTGGCGATGCGGGCGGTCCAGGCGCGGACGAGTGCAGCACCGGGGCCGGGCGGCAGGATGTAGTCGCCCACGAGCTCCTGCGCGCGCGGGGTTGCCCACTGGATCTGCCCGCTCTCGGAGAAGGCCATGACCGAGCGTCCGGCGGTGTCGAGCGCGGTGCGTGCCTCGGCGATGATGCGGGCATTGGCCACGTGCACGGAGATGCGGGCGATCAGGGCATCGGGGTCCACGGGCTTGGTGACGTAGTCGACCCCGCCCGCCTCGAGCCCGCGGACGACATGCGCGCTGTCGCTGAGGCCGGTCATGAAGATCACGGGGATGGCCTGCATGGCCGGGTGCCGCTTCAGCCGGCGACAGGTCTCGAACCCGTCGAGCCCGGGCATGATGGCGTCGAGGAGCACGAGATCGGGCTCGATGCGCTCGATGAGGGCGAGCGCCGTCTCGCCGTCGCGCGCGACCAGCACCGTCTCACCGGCGGCTTCCAGCGCATCGGTCAGCATCGACAGCGTCTCGGGACTGTCGTCGACCAGCAGAACGATGTCGCGATGCATCTGAGGGCGCATCATCGCGGCTTCTCCCCAACTAGAGCCGCAAGGGCTGCGAAGTCGTAGTCGTCGAGGGCTTTCGTCGCCCGGCAGACGAACTCGGCGCAGTCCGGTGCGGCGGTCTCGATGGTCCCGAGGGCGCTGCGCACGCCCTGGGCATGGTGGATGCAGAGCGCTTCGCGGAGCGGTGTCATCAGGGCCTCGGCCGGACGGGCGATCTCGGCGGGGCCGGTGGCGCGTTCGGGCAGTGCATCGCCGCGGTAGCACCATGTTAGCTGCAGGTGCCGCCCGATCGTCGCCAGAAGCTCGTCGATCTTGATGGGCTTGGAGATGAAGGCGTCATGCATCGCCCCCGGCGTCTGGGGGCGGTGGCGGACGAGGGCATGGGCCGAGACCATCAGGATGGGTGCAGTGACGCCGTGCTCCATGCGCAGGCGCCGTGCGAGGTGCCAGCCATCCTCGCCCGGCAGCGCCACGTCGACGAGCAGGATGTCGGGATGCGAGACGGAGATCATGGCGATGGCTGCACTCCCCGTCTCGGCCAGCGCGACCTCGAGGCCGATGGGGGCGAGGGCGTCGCGGACGAGCAGGCGGTGCTCGGGGTTATCGTCGATCACGAGCACGCGGCGGCGAGGCCCGTGATAGCCGATGATCGCCTGTTCGCTGCCGGCACTTGCGGGCAGGGCGTGCTGGATCCGCGGCAGGAGGAGGCGCACGCGGAAGATGCTGCCCTTGCCCGGCGTGCTGTCGAGGGTGAGTTCGCCGCCCTGCATCTCCGTGAGGAGCTTCGTGATCGTGAGTCCGAGGCCCGTGCCCCTGACCGGTGCCGAGGGGTTCTCGATGCGCTGAAAGGGCTGGAAGATGCGCTCCCGCTCCTCCGGCGCGATGCCCCTGCCGGTATCGGCGATCGTGAAGGTCGCGACCTCGTTCGCATAGCCGACCGTGAAGCGGATCTCGCCCTCATCCGTGTAGCGGATGGCGTTCGAGAGGAGGTTCATCAGGATCTGGCGGAGCCGCTTTTCGTCCCCATGCACCGCGGGGGGGAGCGTTGCGGGGATGGCGGTG
The DNA here is from genome assembly GCA_039815685.1 of Pseudomonadota bacterium. Classification (GTDB taxonomy): domain Bacteria; phylum Pseudomonadota; class Alphaproteobacteria; order Rhodobacterales; family Rhodobacteraceae; genus Thermohalobaculum. The sequence goes on from JBCBYV010000001.1 coordinate 97,196, forward strand.
CGGAAGGAGAGGTTCTTCTCCGCCGCCTCCATCCGGAAGATGGCCGCGATGTGAGACAGGAACTCCCCGAAGCGCACGTCGTCGCGATAGACGGCGAGGCGCCCGGCCTCGATCTGGCTGATATCGAGGAGGCCCTCGATCAGCCCGCCGAGATGCTCGGCCGAGCGGCGAATGACGCTGACGCCGGTCTGGCGGTGGGTCGGGATTGTCGGATCGCCCTCCATGAGCTGGGCGTAGCCGAGGATCGCGTTGAGCGGGGTTCGGAGCTCATGACTGATGCCGACGACGTACCGGCTCTTGGCGTGGTTGGCGGCCTCCGCCTCGTCCTTCGCCTTCTGGAGGGCGGCGTCGGTTTCCTTGTGCGCCTCGATCTCGGCGCGGAGCCGGTCGGCCTGCTTCTCCCCCTCGGCCAGCGCGCGGGTGCGGCTCTCGAGCGCGAGGACGTGGAGCCAGGCGGCGATGCCAGTGACGAGGACGAGCATGGCGAAGGCCATGGCGAGGGCGCGCTCGACGGCATCGGCGCTTGCCGGATGGGCGATCGAGACCTGCTGATGGATGAGCAGGAAGGCCGCGAGGATGATCGTGAGGAAGCCGATGATGATCGCTGCGAAGAGGCCGTAGGCAGGTTGCATCATCGCCCGCAGCGATCGGGGCGTGTTCGCCGTCAGCCAGCGTCGCACCCGCCCGTCCGGCGGCAGTGCTGCGGGCTTGCAGCGGTCTCCGCAACGGGCGTCGAGCGTGCAGCAGAGCGAGCAGATCGATCCCTCGTGGAACGGGCAATACGCCATGTCCTCCTGGTCGAAGCTGTGACCGCACTGTGTGCAGGCCCCGACGCTGGCCCCTGTTCGAGTTTCGGTTCCAGTTCGGGTTCCAGTTTCGGGGCTGGTCGGCTGGGGATCGGGTTGGTGGGCGATGTAGTAGCGACCGCGCGTGAGCCAGGCGATGCAGGGGGCGACGACGAGGGCGGTGCCGAGGGCGATGGCGGAGGACATGGCTTCCGCCACGGGCCCGAAGGCGCCGAGATAGGCAGCGAGCGAGAGGATTGTCGCGGTGGACATCGCGCCGACGCCCACCGGGTTGATGTCGAAGAGATGGGCGCGCCTGAACTCGATCCCCGGCGGCGAGAAACCGAGCGGTTTGTTGATGACGAGGTCCGCCGTGATCGCCCCTATCCAGGCGACGGCGACAAGGCTGTAGAGCCCGAGCGTCCGTTCGAGCGCGCCGAAGACGCCGAACTCCATGAGCGTGAGCGCGATCGCGACGTTGAAGCAGAGCCAGACGACGCGTCCGGGGTGCTGATGCGTGAGGCGCGAGAAGAAGTTCGACCAGGCGATGGAGCCTGCATAGGCGTTGGTGACGTTGATCTTGAGCTGGGAGACCACGACGAAGATGCCGGTGAGCACGAGCGCCAGCGTCGGCCAGGGGAGCGCGCTCTCATAGGCGGAGAGGTACATATGCGTGGGCTCGCCCGCCATCTCCGGCAGGACGCCCGCCTCGAGCGCGAGGACGGCGAGGAGCGAGCCTGCAAGCATCTTCACGGTGCCGAGCACCGCCCAGCCCGGCCCCGCGGCGATGAGCGCGGCCCACCATCTCAGACGCTCGGCCGGGGTCTTGGGCTCGGGCAGGAAGCGGAGGAAGTCGACCTGTTCGCCGATTTGCGCCGCGAGCGAGAAGATGACGCCGCTGGCCGCGGCGAAGAGGACGAGGTCGAAGCCGCCGTCGCCGAGCCGCCCCTCGTGTCCGATCCAGCTCTCGAAGTCGACGCCGACCCAGAGGAGGAGCAGAAAGGGCAGGACATGGAGCACGACCCAGACGGGCTGGGTCCATTTCTGAAAGGCGCCAATGCGGGTGAAGCCGTGGCTTACCAGCGGGATGACGATGAGCGCGTTCAGGAGATAGCCGATGGCGAGCGGGACGCCGAAGCAGAGCTCGAGCGCGAAGGAGAGGATCGCGGCCTCGAGCGCGAAGAAGATGAAGGTGAAGGAGGCGTAGATCAGCGAGGTGATGGTCGAGCCGATATAGCCGAACCCGGCCCCCCGGGTCAGAAGGTCGATATCCACACCGGACCTGGCCGCATGATAGCTGATCGGCAGCCCGGTGAGAAACAGCACCGCGCCGACGGCGAGGATCGCGATGACGGCATTCTCGAACCCGTAGGAGAGGGTGATCGCGCCGCCGATCGCTTCGAGGGCGAGGAAGGAGATCGACCCGATCGCCGTGTTCGCGACGCGGGCAGGTGACCATTTTCGCGCACGCCGGGCGGTGAAGCGAAGCGCGAAGTCCTCCATCGTCTCGTTGGCGACCCACTGGTTATAGGTACGCCTGGGTACGGTCACCTCTGATACGTGATTCATCCTTCAGGCCTGAGACGGGTCACCCGAGACGAGGTCAGGGCCCCTGTTACATCTTACATCCGCTCCCAGCCCTTGGACGTCGCTTCCAGCCCAGTCATCCATCGCGGTTCTTTGGGACCGCTTCCCGAAACCCCGACCATCATCCTTCACCAAACCGCGTAGCGATATACGCAAATCGGCGTATTAAGCGCGCGGGGCGAAAGCCCGATCCTCCTCCTCAACGCAACCACCCCGACAGTCGCTCGCCCCATGCGTGCGTGCGGCGCGAGAGGAGATAGCATGTCCGAAGATCAAAAATCCTCAATGAATCATGGGCTTGGCAAGATCGGCCGCCGTGGCTTCGTCATGGGGGCGAGCGCGGCTGCGCTCACGGCGGGGCTCTTCAAGCCGTCGGGTCTGCGTGCGGCAGATTTTCCGACTGCCGAGGTTAACACGACGGGGCTCGCTGTCACGGACGATACGGTGACGATCGGCATCCTGCACTCGATCACCGGCACGATGGCGATTTCCGAGACTGGCTCGGTGCAAGCGGAGAAGCTGGCGATCAGCCAGATCAACGAGATGGGCGGCGTGCTGGGCCGCAAGATAGAGTTCATTCAGGAGGATGGCGCGTCCGACTGGCCGACCTTCGCCGAGAAATCGCGCAAGCTCCTGCAAAACGACAAGGTCGTGTCCGTCATGGGCTGCTGGACCTCGGCGAGCCGCAAGGCGGTGCTGCCGGTCTTCGAACAGTACAACGGCTTTCTCTACTACCCGACCTTCTACGAGGGTCTCGAGCAGTCGCCGAACGTGATCTACACCGGCCAGGAGGCCACACAGCAGATCATTGCCGGTCTGGACTGGGTGTCGAAGGAGAAGGGCGCCAAGACCTTCTACCTGCTCGGCTCCGACTACATCTGGCCGCGCACCTCGAACAAGATCGCGCGGGCGCATATCGAGAAGTTCCTCGATGGTGCGAAGGTGGTGGGCGAGGAGTACTACCCGCTAGGCCACACGCAGTTCAATTCGGTGATAAACAAGATCCGGCTGAGAAAGCCCGACGTGATCTACGCGATCGTCGTCGGGGGCTCGAACGTTGCCTTCTACAAGCAGCTCAAGGCGGCCGGCATCGACATGACCGAGGAGAGCCCGCTGCTCCTGACCATCTCGGTGACCGAGGACGAGATCCGCGGCATCGGCGGGGAGAACATCGTGGGCGCCTATGCCTGCATGAAGTACTTCCAGTCGCTGCCGAACGAGAACAACCAGCGCTTCGTCCAGGCCTTCAAGGAGATGTGGGGTTCGGACATGGTGATCGGCGACGTGACCCAGGCCGCCTATCTCGGCCCCTGGCTCTGGAAGGCCGCGGTCGAGAAGGCCGGCAGCTTCGACGTCGACAAGGTGCGCGAGGCGAGCCCGGGCATCGAGCTCGACACCGCGCCCGAGGGCTACGTCAAGATCCACGAGAACCATCACCTCTGGTCCAAGACCCGCGTCGGCCGGGCCCGCGACGACGGCCAGTACGATCTCGTCTTCGAGACGGCCGAGCTGGTTGAGCCCGATCCGTTCCCCGAGGGCTACCAGTAAGCCGGATGGCGTCCTGAGGCCGGCGACGGCCCGGGACGCCGCAGGGGCCGCCCTCCCTGTCGCGGCCCCTCACCCTTTCCTCCCAGTCGGTCCACCGGGCGGCAGGTCCGCCCCAATGACGAGGTCATGGATGTTCGACGGCTACACGATGAGCGAGCTCGGCGCGATCGTCGCCATGCAGGGCTTTGCAGGGCTGATCCTCTTCTCGGTGTTCGTGCTGATGGCGCTCGGCCTCGCGATCATCTTCGGCCAGATGGGCGTGATCAACATGGCGCATGGGGAGTTCATGATCCTCGGCGCCTATGTGACCTATCTCTGCGCGAGCATCTTCGAGACCTATCTGCCCGGGCTTTATGGCGGGTACTTCTTCGTTGCGATGGTCCTGGCCTTCTTCGCCGCCGGTGCGCTTGGCATGGCGGTCGAATGGGGGTTGATCAGGCATCTCTACAAGCGGCCGCTGGACACGCTGCTCGCCACCTGGGGCCTCTCGCTCATCCTGCAGCAGATCTACCGCTCCACCTTTGGTGCGCGGGAAGTGGGTGTGAGCGTGCCCGACTGGATGCTGGGATCGATCTATCTCACCGACCTTATCGAGATCCCGATCAACGGGCTCTTCGTGATGATCCTGGCGATCACGATTTCAGTCGCCGTCTACGTGATGCTGTTCCGCTCGACCTGGGGCAAGCAGGTGCGCGCCGTGATGTCCAACCGCCAGATGGCGGGCGCTGTGGGCGTCAACACCGAGATGACGGACCGGCTGACCTTCGGCATCGGTTGTGGGGTCGCGGGCGTTGCCGGCTCGGCCTTCACCATGATCGGCTCGACCGGGCCGACGGCGGGCCAGCTCTACATCGTCGATACCTTCCTGGTGGTCGTCTTCGGCGGGGCTGCGAGCCTCCTCGGCACCATCGCCTCGGCCTTCACCATCAGTCAGACGCAGTCGGTGCTCGAGTTCTTCCTCTCCGGCTCCATGGCCAAGGTCGTCGTCCTGCTGACCGTGATCACCATCCTGATGCTGCGGCCGCAGGGTCTCTTCGACTTCAAGGTCCGCAAGTGAGGGAGGGCCGGACATGACCCGTACCATCACCCGCAATCCGTTCATGACGCCTGCCGAGCTTGCCGGCTTCGCGATCCTGGCCGTGCTGATCTTCGTCGTCATGCCGATGGGGCTCGACGCTTTCCGCCTCAACCTCGTCGGCAAGTACCTGACCTATGCCTTTGTCGCCATTGGGCTGGTGCTCTGCTGGGGGGCCGGGGGCATCCTGAGCCTCGGGCAGGGGATCTTCTTCGGGCTCGGCGGCTACTGCATCGCGATGTTCCTGAAGCTCGAGGCATCGACGCCGGAGAACACGTCGATCCAGTCGACCCCCGGCATCCCGGATTTCATGGATTGGAACCAGCTCACGGCGCTGCCCTGGTGGTGGGAGCCCTTCAACTACCTGCCGCTCGCGCTCATCGCGGTGTTGCTGGTGCCCTCGGCCCTCGCCTTCATCGTCGGGGTTGCGATGTTCCGGCGGCGGGTCTCGGGCGTTTACTTCGCGATCATCACCCAGGCGCTCGTATCGGTGCTCACGATCCTGATCATCGGGCAGCAGGGCTATACCGGCGGGATCAACGGCATCACCGATCTGCGCACGCTGCTCGGCTGGGACATCCGGACGGACGAGGCGAAGACGGCGCTCTACTTCGTGAACGGCGTGCTGCTCTTCGCCTGCCTCTTCGTCGCTCAGGGGGTGAAGCGCTCGAAGCTTGGCCGGGTGCTGATCGCGATGCGGGACCAGGAGGAGCGGGTTCGCTTCTCGGGCTACGATGTCGCGAATTTCAAGCTCTTCGTCTTCGTCGTCGGTGCTGCCATGGCGGCGGTGGGCGGGGCGATGTTCACGCTGCAGGTCGGGTTCATGAGCCCGACGCTCATTGGCATCGTGCCGTCCATCGAGATGGTGATTTTCTGCGCCGTCGGTGGGCGACATTCGATCCTTGGCGCGGTCTACGGCGCGCTGGTCGTCAACTGGGCGAAGACGGTGTTCTCGGAGGCGTTTCCCGAGCTCTGGCTCCTCGGCTTCGGCGCGCTCTTCATCGCGGTCGTGCTCGTGTTCCCGAACGGTCTGGCCGGGATCTACGACGACTGGATCAAGGGGCCTGTCCTGAAATGGATGACCCGGGGCCGTCAGGCGGCACCGACAAGCACACCTCAGCCGACGACCACCGCAGCCCCCGCCGCTGGTGGGATCGGCAGCGCCACGCCCAACCCTGCGGAGTGAGGAGGTCAAGATGAACGCTGCACCGCTCCATCACACCAACTACCTCCTCGCGGTCGAGGGGCTCACGGTCTCCTTTGACGGGTTCAAGGCGGTCGACGATCTGAGCTTCTACGTCGATCAGGACGAGATCTTCGTGATCATCGGCCCCAACGGCGCGGGAAAGACCACTGTCCTGGACCTCATCTGTGGGCGCACGCGCGCGACGGGCGGGTCGATCCGCTACAAGGACCGCGAGCTGACGAGCCTGCGCGAGGACCAGATCGTGCATGCCGGCGTCGGCCGGAAGTTCCAGAACCCCTCGATCTACGAGGATCTTACGGTCTTCGAGAACCTCGAGCTGAGCTACCCTACGGGCTATTCGGTCTTCGGGGCGCTGGCCTTCAAGCGCTCGGCCGAGGTCGTCGCCCGCATCGAGGAGGTGGCGGAGACGATCTTCCTCCTCGACCATCTCGGCGACAAGGCGGGCCTTCTCTCCCACGGTCAGAAGCAGTGGCTCGAGATCGGGATGCTGCTGATCCAGGACCCCGAGCTCCTGATGCTCGACGAGCCCGTGGCAGGCATGTCCGTCGCCGAGCGGAAGAAGACGGCGGAGCTTCTCAACCGCATCACCAAAGGGCGGTCCGTGCTCGTCATCGAGCACGACATGAAGTTCGTCGAGGACATCGCCCACAAGGTGCTGGTGCTCCACCAGGGCAGGATCCTGGCCCAGGGCTCGATGGAGAAGGTCCAGGCCGATCCGAAAGTCGTCGAAGTCTATCTGGGCCACTGAGGGAGCCAGCCATGCTGCATGTCCGCAACCTCCGCGTGGCCTATGGCCAGTCCGAGATCCTCCACGGGCTCGAGCTCGATGTCGAGAAGGGCGAGATCGTCGCCGTGATGGGACGGAATGGCATGGGCAAGACGACGCTCATGAAGTCGCTCATCGGCATCGTGCCGTCCCGCCAGGGTTCGATCCGGGTCGGTGAGACCGAGGTTTCGGCCATGAAGAGCCACAAGCGCGTGGCGGAGGGCGTGGCCTATGTCCCGCAGGGCCGCGCGATCTTCGGCACGATGACGGTGCAGGAGAACATCGAGACCGGCCTCACCGTGACCGGCAAGAAGACGGTGCCCGAGCCGCTCTACGAGATGTTCCCGGTGCTGAAGGAGATGCGGAAGCGCCGGGGCGGCAACCTCTCGGGCGGCCAGCAGCAGCAGCTTGCCATCGCCCGCGCGCTCGCCGCCGAGCCCAGGATCCTGCTGCTCGACGAGCCGACCGAGGGCATCCAGCCCAGCATCATTCGCGAGATGGCCCGCACCCTGCGACGCATCCGCGATGAGCACGGGCTGACCATCGTCGTCTCGGAGCAAGTGCTGAGCTTCGCGCTCGACGTCGCCGACCGCGTGGTCGTCATCGAGAACGGCAGCTTCGTCTTCGAGGGCCCGCGCGACGGCCTCGACGAGGAACGCGTCACGAAGTTCCTGTCCGTCTGATCCCGCAAGCGAACGGGACCCCCGTCAACAGAGAGAGGAGAGCCGAAATGCCCGATACCGCAATGCACTACACGCGGTCGCCAAACACGCTGATCACCGTCGATCTGGACGACAGCCCGCACAACAACCCGATGATCCACAACCGCTGGCATCCGGACATTCCGATCGCGGCGTGGGTCGAGCCGGGAGACGACTTCATCGTCGAGGCATATGACTGGACCGGCAGCCAGATCAAGAACAACGACGACGCCTCCGATGTGCGCGATGTCGAGCTGCCGCAGGTCCATTACCTCTCGGGCCCAATCGGGGTGAAGGGGGCGGAGCCGGGCGATCTGCTGGTGGTGGAGCTGCTCGATGTCGGCCCGCTCAGCCGCAGCCTCTGGGGCTTCAACGGCGTCTTCTCGCGCACGAATGGTGGCGGGTTCATGACCGACCATTTCCCGGATGCGCAGAAGACGATCTGGGACTTCGACGGGATGTACACCTCATCGCGTCACGTGCCGGGCGTGCGCTATGCGGGGCTGATCCATCCGGGCCTGATCGGGACGCTGCCGGATCGCAAGCATCTCGACATGTGGAACTCCCGCGAGAAGGCGCTCTTCGACACCAACCCGGACCGCGTGCCGCCGCTGACGACGCTGCCGAACCCAGAGTCGGCGCATATGGGCAAGATGACCGGGGATGCCCGTACCGCCGCCGCTGCCGAGGCCGCGCGCACGGTGCCGCCGCGCGAGCATGGCGGGAACTGCGACATCAAGGACCTGAGCCGCGGCTGCAAGATCTGGTTCCCCGTCTATGTCGATGGTGGCGGGCTCTCCATGGGCGACACCCATTTCTCCCAGGGCGATGGCGAGATCACCTTCTGTGGCGGGATCGAGATGGCGAGCTGGATGCACGTCAAGGTCGATCTCATCAAGGACGGCGTGTCCAAATACGGTGTGAAGAACCCGCTCTTCAAACCCTCGCCCATCACGCCGAAATACGATGACTTCCTGATCTTCGAGGGCATCAGCGTCGATGAGGAAGGCAATCAGCACTACATGGATCTGAACGTGGCGTACCGGCAGGCCTGCCTCAACGCCATCGAGTACATGACGAAGTTCGGCTATTCGCGCGAGCAGGCCTTGGCGATCCTGGGCACGGCGCCGGTGCAGGGGCATGTCTCGGGCGTCGTGGACATCCCAAACTCCTGCGCGACGCTGTGGTTGCCGACCGATATCTTCGAGTTCGACATGATGCCCAATGTCGATGGCCCGAAGAAATACGTCGACGGCTCGGTCAAGGTGCCGGTCGCGCCGGATCTCTGAGATGCCGATCTACGAGTACGAGTGCCAGGAGCATGGCCTGTTCGAAGCGACGCGTCCGATGGCGCAGTTCGACCAGCCGTGCCCCTGTCCGGTCTGCGGGGAGCTTTCCCCGCGGGCCACGTCGCTGCCGCGCGTGGCGGCGTTGTCCGAGCATGCGCGGCGGGCTCATGCGACGAACGAGCGGGCGCGGCACGAGCCGAGATCGAGCCGCGATATCGATCCGAGGAACCTGCCGAACGGCAGCACGGGCAGGGGGCGGCGGGCGTTACAGCGCGCGGATGGGTCGAAGAGCAACCCCGCCAGCAGACCCTGGATGCTGTCCTACTGAGCTGCAGGTTGTCGGTCTCGCGGCTTGGCCGACCTGCGTCGGTCGATGGTCGCACGCCCGATGGCGCGCCCCGACATCGGGGCACGTTCAGCTTGTCGGCTTCCTGTTCGGCACGGTCGTCAGGGTGGTCCATCGCGGGCTGACCTGTCGGCCTCTCGCTCTCTGACGTCTTGGGAGGGTGTTGCGGGGCCGGTGCTCGACGCAGATTTCAGTTCTCCGAGACCGACGCCAGGCACTACGCGTCTTTTGGGCGGACGCTTCTGATACGTCGATGGTTAGGTTGCCGTTTGCGCGTCTCGCGCAGACGCGTGGGCATGCTTGCTGGCGATCGGCGGGCTGATATGCTCGCGAGGCCGCCATGTCCTACCGGCATGTCTTGACGGCCGCCAGCGCGCCGCCGTAGCAGATACAACGTTACATTGTTACAGCCGGCGAGCATGTACCCGACCGTGCAAGAGCCTCCCCTCCTCTCGATCTGCATGACCTGCCGGGACGGGCGGGAAGACCGCCATGACGGGGTCAGGGGCGGTGCGCGTTTTGCCGAGAGCCTGATGACGAAAGTGGCGGAGGCCGGGCGGGCGGCGTTCGTGATGCGGGGCGTGCGCTGCATGAGCCAGTGCAAACGGGCCTGCACCCTCTCGCTCACGGCACCGGGCGCCTTCACCTGGATCTTCGGCGATCTCGATCCCGAGCGGCATGGCGACGACGTGCTCACGCTGATGGACCTCTATCGCCGGAGCCCGGACGGGTTCATGGCCCGCGCGGACCGGCCCGAGCCGATGCGCGCTGGCGTGCTGGGTCGTCTGCCGCCGATCGCCTCAGAGCATGAGGTTATCGAACCGCTGCCGTTGCTGGCGGGACGACTGCCCGGCACAACGCCCTAGTCGAAGAACAGTGCCGCGAGGGGCCCCCGCCTCCTCGCGGCGTGGATGCTGCGCCTCTCACCAAAGGACATGCCTGTGAAGCAACTCTCTCGCCTCCTCATCGCGTCGGGCGCGCTCGCGCTCGTGTCGGCTTTGCCGGCGGCCGCGAGCGATACCGTCCGGATCGCGATCCCGTTCGGCTTCGACAACCCCAACCCCGACCCCGCCCTGGGTTGGAACGGCTGGCGGACGAGCGAAGCCGGGATCACCGAGACGCTCTTCTGGCTGGACCGGGAGGGCAAGCTCGCGCCGCGTCTGGCCGCCGATGCGCGCTCGATCTCGCCGACGACCTGGGAGATCGACCTCAAGCCCGGCGTCACCTTCCATGACGGAACCGAGCTGGATGCCGAGGCGGTCCGTTTCTCCATCGAGCGTGTGATCGACCCGGAGAGCGCTGTCTACAACGAGCGCATCGCCTCGCTGATCGGGATCGACACGATCGAGGCGGTCGACGCCGACACGGTGCGCATCGTGACCGAGGCGCCCAATGCAGCCTTTCTGAACGATCTCGTGGATCCCGGCCTCTCGATCCTCTCGGCGGAAACGACGACCGACGCGTTCTTCGGCACCGGGCCCTTCCGCCTCTCGGAGATCGTTCCAGGCGAGCGTATCTCGATGACCCGGTTCGACGGCTATTGGGGCGGTGCCGCGGCGGCCCCGGGCATCGATCTCCTGACCGTGCTCGATCCCACCACCGTCATGCTCGCGCTCGAGGCAGGGGATATCGACATCGCCGCGAACTTTCCGGACAGCGACATCCCTCGGGTGGCGACGCGGGATGATCTGGAGATCGAGGCGGTGGCCGACGGGCGCCTGATGTTCTTCTTCATGCAGGTGAACAAGGGGCCGCTGGCGGATATCCGGGTGCGCCGGGCGCTCGACCACCTGCTCCCGCGTGAGGAGATCGTTGGCACGGTGCTGAACGATCTCGGTGGCGCCTCGGGCACTGGCATTTTCCCGCCGGACAAGCCCTGGGCGAACAAGGCGCTGACGATGACGGCCTATGACCGGGAGAAGGCGCTTGCCCTCCTCGCCGAGGCCGGGATCGCCGACACGGATGGCGATGGGCGGCTGGAGCGCGATGGCGAGCCCTTCAAGGTCGTCATCCGGTCCTATTATGGGCGCCCGTCCATGCAGCCCTCGGCCGAGCTCTACGCAGCCCATATGGAGGCGGCGGGCATCACCACGGAGCTTCGCATCCTGCGGGACTGGACCGTCGCGGTCGACGACTTCCGCGAAGGGCGCGCCGACATGCTGATGTTCTCCTCGAATGCGGCGCCGACGGGCAATGCGGCCTACTTCCCGAACTTCACGTTCCGCACCGGCGCGCTGGAGAATTTCGGCGGGTGGTCGAATGCGGAGTTCGACCAGCTTCTTGCGGAGGGGATCGCAGCCTTCGACGCGGAGGAGCGGCAGCGGATCGTCGAGCGCATGCAGGAGATCATCGCCGAGGAGCTGCCGGTGGTGGTGGCCTATTACAAGAACCGTGTCGCGGTCTCCCGTGACGGCGTGCAGAACTTCTCGCTGCATCCCGCCGGGATCTACCTCGTGGATACCGATCTTTCGGTGGAGCGGTAGGCATGGAGCCGGTCCTCTCAATCGAGGACCTTTTGGTGAGGGCGCGGGGGCGTCTTCAGCCTGTGCTGGGAGGCGTCTCGCTCGGTGTCGCACCGGGCGAGGTGCTCGGGCTCGTGGGCGAGTCGGGATCGGGCAAGTCGACGCTTGCCCGGTCCATCCTCCGCCTCGAGGCGCCGCTCTCGATCGAAGGGGGCACGATCGGGTTTGGCGGTGAGGATCTGGTGGCCGCGTCGGGGCGTCACCTCCGCGCGCTGCGCGGCCGGCGTATCGGTCTCGTGCCGCAGGATCCGCTGGGGGCGTTCGATCCGCTGTTTACGGTCGGCTCACAGGTGCGGGCCTTTGTCGCCGCGCACCGCGACGCGATCGCATCCGCGGCCCGGGTCGCGCCGAATGCAGCGCTCGACGCGACCTTCCGGCGGATTGAGGCTTTCGGGCTGCCGGACCCCGAATTGGCGGGCCGTGAGCGGCCGAGCGCCTTCAGCCGCGGCATGCTGCAGCGCGTGCTGTTCGCCCTCGCCACGGCGACGGCTCCTGATCTCCTGGTGCTCGACGAGCCGACGGCAGCGCTCGATGCGCCCGTCGCCGACCGGCTGATCGCGGATCTCGCGCGTCTTGCGAAGACCGCCGGGACGGGGACGATCCTGATCACGCATGACCTGTCGCTCGCGGCGCTGGCGGCCGACCGCATCCTGGTCCTGAAGGACGGTGCGGTCGTGGAGACCGCGTCCACGGCGCAATTCGTGGCGCGCCCCGACAGTGATTACGCGCGTCGGCTTGTCGCCAGCGGGGCGTGGTGAGGTCGTGGGCGAGCCGCCGGAGCTCCTTCTCGACGGATTGTCGGTCGCGGTCGGTAGCGGCAGGCGGCGGCGCACGATCCTGACCGAGGCCAGCCTTACGATCGCGCGGGGAGAGATGGTGGCGGTGGTGGGCCCGTCCGGTGGGGGAAAATCGACGCTGCTGAAGGCGATCCTCGGGCTGCTGCCTTTCAGCGCTGGGTCGATAGCCTTTCGCGGCGAGCGGGCATCGCAGCCCCTCGACCGCATTCATCGGCTGCTTAGGCGCGAGGCGGAGGCGGTGTTCCAGAACCCCGTGTCGGCGCTTAACCCGCACAGGACGCTCCGCCACACCATCGAGGAGCCGCTGGCGGCTGCGGGCGTACCGCCGCCCGAGCGCCGCCGCCGTGCGGCCGAGACTGCCGCACGCATGGGGCTCTCGGGCGAGGTGATCGACCGGCGGCCCGCCGCCGTCTCGGTGGGGCAGGCGCAGCGCGCGGCTATCGCCCGGGCGCTCGCAGCTCGACCCGCGCTCCTGTTCCTCGACGAGCCGCTATCGGCGCTTGACGCAATCGTCGCGCATGAGGTGGCGGAGCTGCTGGCCGAGACGATCAGGGAGGTCTGCCCGACGATCCTGATGGTGAGCCATGACCTGAGGATCGTGCGGCGGATGGCGAGCCGTGTGGTCGTGGTCGAGGCGGGCAGGATTGTGGAGGATGCGCCGGTCAGCGCCTTCCTCGACAAACCGCGGTCGATGGCGGGTTGCGCGCTTCTGGCCTCGGATCAGCGCCGGCGGGCGGTATTCGAGCGCCCGACCGAGGCCCTGCCCGCCCTCGACGCCGCCTCATGATCGGCTTCGTTCTGACGCGCATGGGCGGGGCGGTTCTGGTGCTGCTGGGCGCCAGTTTCCTGACCTTTCTCCTGATGGAGCTGGCGCCGGGTGATGCGCTTCTTGCCATCGCGAAGGCGCGGTTCGGCGACAGCGTGTCTCTCGATGAGGAGAGCCTTGCGCGCATCCGGTCGGTTGCCGGTCTCGATCAGCCCTTCCTGATCCGATATGCGCGTTGGGTCGGTGACCTGCTGCAGCTCGATCTCGGTCGTTCGCTCATCGACGGCCGGCCCGTGGCCGATCTGATGGCGGAGCGTTTCGGGCGGACGCTTGAGCTCGCGCTCGCCGCGATTGCAGTTGCGGCACTGCTCTCCATCCCGCTCGGGCTGATGGCCGGGCTCTTTCAGGGGACGTGGTTCGACAGTCTCTGCGTCTCCGTCGCGACGCTGGGCTCGGCGATGCCGAACTACTGGCTCGGCATCCTCCTGATCCTGGTCTTCTCGGTCTGGCTCGCGGTCTTTCCCGCCTTCGGTCGTGGCGACTTCGAGCACCTCGTCCTGCCGGCCGTGACGCTCGGATCAGGGGTCGCGGTCACGACCGCGCGCCTCTTGCGGGCGGCCACCATCGAGGCGATGGCGGCAAGCCATATCGCCGCCGCCCGCGGGCGCGGGCTTTCCGAGACGCGCATCGTTGGCCGGCACGCAGTGCGCAACGCGCTGGTTCCCGTGGTGACGGTCTTTGCGCTCGAGCTCGCCTTCCTGCTCGAAGGCGCGGTGGCGGTCGAATACGTCTTTGGCTGGAACGGGCTCGGGCTCCTCTTTGTGGAGGCGGTCGACGCCCGCGATTATCCGGTGATCCAGGCCATCGTGCTGCTCTTCGCGGTGCTCTTCGTCGCGATCAACCTTGCCGTCGACCTGGTCACGTTCTGGCTCGACCCCCGGACCCGGGTGGACGCGGCGTGAGGAGCGATGTCATCGTGCGGCACCGTCATCCGGTGCACACTGCCGCCGTGATCGGCGCACTTTTCTTCCTGTCGCTCGCGATCGTTGGTCCCTGGCTCGCGCCGCATGATCCTGTCGTCCCCAACCCTTCGCTGAGGCTCGCGCCGCCGAGCCTCACCCATCCGATGGGGACGGATCATCTCGGCCGGGATCTCCTGTCACGCATCCTTGCGGCAGCACGCGTTTCGGTGGGTATCGCGGTTCTGGTGGTCATAGTTGCCGCTGTGGTGGGCACGCTTGTCGGGCTTCTCGCAGGGGCCGGCGGGCGGGTGATGGATGGTGTGCTGATGAGGTTGACGGACACTTTCTTCGCCTTTCCGGAGATGATCGCAGCGCTGGCGGTCGCGGGGATCCTGGGTGGCGGTGGGCCGGAGATCGTCTTCGCCCTCGCGGTTGTGAGCTGGATGCGCTACGCGCGGCTCGTGCGCGGTCTGACGCTTGCCGCCGCTGCGGGAGAGCCCGTTGCGCTGGCCAAGCTATCGGGTGTGGGGCCTGCGGCGATCGCGCGGCACCATCTGCTGCCGCCGCTCCTCCCGGCTCTCGTAGTGCTCATGACGGCGCATGTCGCCCGGGCTATCCTCGCGATCTCGGGGCTAGGCTTCCTCGGCTTCGGCATCCCGCCGCCGACGCCGGAATGGGGAACGATGCTGAACGAGGCCCGTGCCTATATCCTGTCGATGCCGTCCTATGCGGTGCTGCCCGGTATGCCGGTGGTCCTTGCTGCACTTTCCTTCAACCTTGCCGGCGACGCGCTCCGCGACCGCGTCGCCGCCGCCGGTGACGCAGGCCGGTGAGGAGGATCTGGCGGTGGCGAGTGATCGACCTTGATGAGATCCGTGATCAGAAAGACCTGAGCTGATGTCCGACCGTATTCCCGTGACGCTGCTGACCGGCTTCCTTGGTGCCGGGAAATCGACGCTGCTCACCCGGGTCCTGCGCGACCCGCGCTTCAGCGACACGGCGGTTGTGGTCAACGAGTTCGGCGAGGTGGACCTCGATGGTGCGCTCATCGCCCATGCGCCCGAGCAGATCGTGGAGAGCACGACCGGCTGTCTCTGCTGCACGGTACGCGGCGATATCCGCGAGGCGCTGGTGCGGCTTCATGCCCGCATGGCCTCGGGGGAGAGTGGCGGCTTTTCCCGGCTCGTCATCGAGACGACGGGGCTGGCAGACCCTGCGCCGCCGATCAAGACGCTGATCGCCGATCCGCGGCTTGTGCGCCGCTATGCGCTTGCGGGGGTGGTGACGGTGGTCGATGCGGTCAACGGGGCGCTGACGCTCGAGCGCCATGAGGAGGCCGTGCGCCAAGTCGCCGTCGCCGACCGGATCGTGCTGACCAAGACCGATCTTGCGGGTCATGGCGCCTATGAGGTGGCTCTCGGCGCCCTTGTCGGTCGGTTGAAGGCGCTCGCGCCCGGTGCCGAAGTGCTCGACCGGCGGGCCCGCGACTTCAACCTGCGCCGTCTCTTCGACATGACGGCGTTCGATCCGGGCGCGAAATCCATGGATGTGTGCGGCTGGCTGAACGCCGAGGCGCTGCACGATGCCGGGCACGACCACCAGGATCACCACCATCACCATCACCATCATGACACCAACCGCCACGGGGACGATATCCACGCCTTCTGCGTCATCCTCGATGAGCCGGTGCCGACCAAGGGGTTCACGACCGCGCTGGAGCTGCTGATTGCCAATCAGGGCCCCGAGCTTCTGCGCGTGAAGGGTGTGGTCTGCCTCGCCGAAAAGCCGGAGCGACCCCTCGTCATCCATGGTGCGCAGCATGTGTTCCACGACCCGATCGTCCTGGATCAGTGGCCCGATGACGACCGGCGAACCAGGCTCGTCTTCATCACGAAGGGCGTCGGCCAGGAGCCGGTCGACACATTCCTGCGCGCCTGGTGTTCGACCGGCGCGATGTGCGAGGTGCCGTCGGTGCACTGACGATGGCCGACCATGATGGGTGAGTGCGAGGCGCGCCCTCGGGCCGAAATGCGGTGCCCGCCGCAACAGGCGGCCGGGCCGATGGGTATCACGGCGATTATGCTGATCGACTAGCGACGGCGCATGGACTAACCAAGCGCGCGGTAAATTCGCCCGCTTTGGAACTCCGCAGCCGCCGAGGATAGGCCCATGTCAGAACACGCAGGCGAGGCGCATCACGCGCCGGGTTGGTTCGTCCCGCCCGGGGAGGGCGATTTCCTCGCCGTTGTGGTCGTCGTGCTCCTTATCGGCGCGCTCTACGGGGTTGTCTATCTTTACGCGGCCTTCGACCGGTGGGCGGAGCATCACTCGAAGGAGACGCCGCTGGCGAAGACCATCCCGACGCTGCTGCTGATCGCGCTTCTCTACGAGATCTTCCCGCTCGACCATTTCCATGTGCTGCTGCCGCTCTCCGCGATCCTGGTGGCCTTGGCGGCGGACTGGTCGCGCTTCCATCTCAGCATTCGCGCGGCGGCCGAAGACGAAGCTCTGCCGGCGGACGCGGCCATGGAGAAGCGGGAAGACCATGTTTGAGCTGATGTTCACGTCCTTTCCGGCGGTCATTCAGTACTATCGCCTGCGCCGACGGGGGGAGCCGATTACCGTCTGGACGATGAAGACGGCGGTCTTCATGTGGGCGGTGCTGGCCTTCGCGCTGTTCCTTACGATCTTCTATTTCCACCCGAAGACCTATGCCGGCATCGTGCCGTTCCGCACCGTCTCCGTCGTCGCGCAGACCTCGGGCCCGGTCACGGAGATCCATGTCGAGAATGGCCAGCACGTCAAAGCGGGCGATCTCCTCTTCCGGATCGAGGACAGCGCGCAGCGCGCAGCCCTGTCGCAGGCCGAGGCGGAGCTCGAGGTGGTCGCGGCGGCCGAGGGCAAGGCTGTCGACGCCAAGAAGATCGCCGAAGCGGGTGTCGCGACAGCCGAGGCGGAGCTTGCGAAATTCGTGGACGATCTGGCCGACGCCCAGCAGCTCCTCGAGCGCGGGGCGGGGACCGCTGACGCCGTCCTTGAGCTTCAGACCGCCGTTGCCGCGACCGAGGCTGAGCTCAGTGCGGCGAAGGCGCAGCTCGATCTCGCGGAGATCGATCTCGATGAGGCGTTGCCCGCGCAGCGCAAAGCTGCCGAGGCGGCGCTCGAGGCTGCCAAGGCCGCTCTCGCCTTCACCGAGGTGAAGAGCTTCACCGACGGGACGACGACGCAGGTGGCGCTGGGTGTCGGCAGCCCGGCCTCGACGCTTATCCTGAGCCCGGCGATGATCATCATTCCCGACCGGCCCGAGGACGTGCCGGTAAGGCTTGCCGCGGGGTTCTCGCAGGTCGCTCATACGACGATCTATGAAGGGATGCCGGCCGAGATCGCCTGCGAGAGCAACGCGAACCTGTCCTTCGTGAACGCGGTCTTCCCGGCGAAGGTCGTCGCGATCCAGCCTGCCGTTGCGCGCGGTCAGATCGTGCCGAGCGGCAATCTCCTCGATCTGAGCGGTGCGAGTGAGCGCGGCACGCTCCTCGTGCTCCTCGAGCTCGAGTACAAGGAGCACGAGGACATCCTGCTCGATGGCACGGGCTGCATCGTCCAGGCCTATACGAACAATATCGGCGGGCTCTTCGGGCATGTGATCGCCGCGACCGGTGTGGTGAAGGCTGCCGGGCTCCGCCTCAAGGTGCTGGGCTCCATCGTCTCCGGCGTCGGTCTGGGTGGCGGGGGTGGGCATTAGGCGACCCTCCGCCATTGAGCCCGTGGTTTCCGACCGCGGGCCGGGCGCTCAGCGGATCGGTGCCGAGGCGTGGGGCCGTGAGCCCCGGTAGGGTCGTCTAACGGGCCTCAGGCGAGGCAGCAGCCGTCCTCGGCGCATCGGCAGTCGCCGGAGCCCGCGGCACTGGCGATCCCGCAATGGTCGTGGAGACGCTTCTTGAGGGCCGCCCGCGCCCGGTGCAGGCGCACGGAGGCGTTGCTGACCGAGATGCTGAGCGTTCGCGCGGCCTGCGCCAGCGGCATGCCCGCGACATAGACGAGATCGAGGATCGCGGCGTAGTTGGCGTTGAGTTCGCGGGAGAGCGCCACGCTGCAGCTACAGACGGGCTCGCTTCGGTCCTCGCCCGGATCGGGCTCGTGAGCGAGCGCCTCGAGAAGACGCCGCTCACTGGCTTTCTTGCGGCCGAGATCGACCAAGATGTTGGCGTGGATGCGATAGAGCCAGGGTCTGACCCGTGTGGCGTCCTTGAGGTTGCCGGCCTTCTCGATCGCGCGAAGGGCTGCGAGCTGAAGCGCGTCATCGACCTCGCCCGGCGGTACGCGAGACGCCACATAGCGCCGAAGCTCACCGCGATGGGCGTGCAGGGCGGAGGCAATGCATGTTTTCGGGTCGAAGGTCGTCATGCCCCTAGGCTTAACTCACTTTGCCGACGGCGGACAGCCACACTCGGGCCCGCAGTTGCAAGGGTCGCAGGTGCAAGTGTCGCCGCAGCAGCACCGCCCGTCTCCCGGCACGGCCTGCTTGCAGTCGCAGGAAGGGGGGCAGCAATCGCAGGTGCAGGTCTCGCCGCTTGCCATGTGTCTCTCCTAGGCTTCCGTTCTGTGGACGTAAGACGGATGCCATGCGCGAATTCTTACACCTCGCATCAGAAAAAAATCTCCCGAACGGTCAACGAGGGTGGGGCTTCGCGTCGGCGCGGTCGTCGGAGCGTTCAAGCGGGTGTCGAGCTGGCCCGTCGAGCCATCGGAGAACGGGCTTTCGGACGCCGTGCCGGGCGCAAGGATGGCCTTGTGAAATGTTATTTTGTAACGGTAGAACCCTGCCTTGGATCGATCTGGAGGCCGCATGAGACACCGGGCTGAGAAGACGCAAGACGCCGTGCTTTCCGTGCTCCGCAACCAGCATGGCGCGCTCTCCGCCTATGATCTGCTTGGCGAGCTGCGGCAGTCCAAGCCGACCATCTCGGCGCCGACGGTTTATCGCGCGCTGGCAGCGCTTTGCGGGGCGGGGAAGGTGCATCGCCTCGAGTCGCTGAACGCCTTCGTCGCCTGCAAGGATGACTGCCACGACGAGGCGTCCATCCTGTCGATCTGCGACGATTGCGGGGCGGTGGAGGAAAGCGTGGCGCCGCATATCCTCGCGGAGCTTTCGAAGGTCGCGGGACGGTCTGGCTTCGCTACGAGCCGTCATGTCGTCGAGATCCACGGCCTGTGCGCCGCCTGTTGCGACGGCGGGACGCGGGCATGAATTTTGGATCGCGCCAGGCGCTTGGGCTGCTCGTCCAAGGGGCAGGGGCGCGGCTTGTCGTCGCCGTGCTTGTCGTGATGCTGCTGTGGGCCGGTTTTCTCTGGGCGACCGCGACGCCGGGGGCGCTATGAGTGCGGCGATCGCGTTCGATGATCTGACGCTGGGCTACGATCGGACGCCGGCCGTGCGGGGCCTGCATGCCGAGATCGCGGCGGGCAGCCTGACGGCGGTTGTCGGGCCGAACGGAGCCGGCAAGTCGACGCTGCTGAAATGTGTGGCCGGAACGCTCACGCCCCTCGAGGGCCATGTCTCCGTCGCGATCGTCGACCGGCAGAACATCGCTTATCTGCCGCAGCATTCGGATATCGACCGATCCTTTCCGCTCTCGGTCTTCGAACTGGTCGCGATGGGGCTCTGGCGCGAGATGGGTGCCTTCGGCGGTCTCGGCCGCGCGCTTCGCTCGCGCGTGGACGAGGCGATTGCGGCCGTCGGGCTGACGGGGCTTGAGACGCGCTCGATCGGCACGCTCTCCGGTGGTCAGATGCAGCGCACGCTGTTTGCGAGGCTGCTTCTGCAGGATGCGCGGCTGGTGCTGCTCGACGAGCCCTTTGCCGCCGTCGACAGCGCGACCTTGAGTGATCTTCTTCGCATCATCGGGCAGTGGCATGCGGAAGAACGCACGGTGCTGGCGGTGCTGCATGACCATGACACGGTCCGGGGGCATTTCCCCGAGACGATGATGCTGGCGCGCGATCTGGTCGCCCACGGGCCGACCGCCAAGGTGCTGACCGCGGAGAACCATTTCCGGGCGCGCCAGATGTGTGAGGCCTGTGCCGACACGCCGCATAGCTGCGTCCGGGGTGCGGCGTGATCTGGGAGCTGCTGCTCGAGCCCTTCGCGGCTTTCGGCTTCATGCGCCGGGCATTGATCGGCTGCATCGCGATCTCGGTGGGCGCGACGCCCATCGGTGTCTTCCTGATGCTGCGGCGGATGAGCCTGACCGGCGATGCCATGGCCCATGCCATCCTGCCGGGTGCGGCGGTCGGCTACCTGATCGCGGGGCTTTCGCTGACCGCGATGACGGTGGGTGGCCTGATTGCCGGCATGGCCGTGGCGCTCTTCTCGGGATTTGTCTCTCGCGTCACGCAGCTCCGCGAGGATGCGTCGCTTGCCGCCTTCTACCTGATCTCGCTTGCGGCCGGGGTGCTGCTCGTCTCGATGCGCGGCCGCAATGTCGATCTTATGCACGTGCTCTTCGGCACGGTCCTGGCGCTCGACGATGCGGCGCTGATCCTGCTCTGCGCGATCGCGAGCATCACCTTGATCGTGCTTGCCGTGCTCTTCCGCCCGCTGGTGCTCGAATGCGCGGATCCGCAGTTCCTGCGCTCGGTCAGCGGGCTCAGCACGGTCACTCATTTCACCTTTCTCGCGCTTGCCGTGCTGAACCTCGTGGGCGGTTTCCAGGCGCTCGGGACGCTGATGATCGTCGGCATCATGATCCTGCCGGCAGCCGCGGCGCGGTTCTGGGCGACGAGCATCGGGGGCATGATCGCGGTCGCCGTCCTCGTGGCCATCGGGGCGAGCGTCGCGGGGCTTCTGCTGTCCTACCACCATGGCCTGCCGTCGGGGCCGGCCATCATCCTCTCCACCGGTGTTGCCTATTGCCTATCGCTCGTCTTCGGGCGGGTAGGCGGGCTTGTCCGGACCCTGCCGAAGACCAATGCCAACGCGTGAAAGGGCATACCCCATGACCAGCCGCAGAAACCTCCTTACGATCGGCACCGCGACGCTCGCGCTCTCCCTGGTCGCGCCGATGACGGTGCGGGCCAGCGAGCCGATGCCGGTGGTCGCGACCTTCTCGGTCCTCGGCGATATGGTCGCGCGGATCGGGGGCGAGCACGTCGCGCTCACGACCCTCGTGGGCCCTGACGGCGATGCGCATGTCTATCAGCCGACCCCGTCGGATGCCCGCGCAGTCGCGGGAGCCGAGGTGCTTGTCGTCAACGGGCTCGAATTCGAGGGCTGGCTCGACCGGCTGGTCGATGCCGCGGGCTTTGCAGGCACGCGCGTGGTGGCCACCGACGGCATCGAGCCCATTCCATTCGAGGAGGAAGGCCACGAAGAGCATGGCGACGACCACGGGGACGAGCACGGGCACGATGAACATGGGCATGACGACCATGACCATGAGCACGGCGAGGAGAAGCATGCCGAGGAAGAGGGACATGATCACGATCACGATCATGACCACGCAGAAGACAAGCATGGCGACGACGAACACGGGCATGATGAACATGCGCACGACGACCATGGGCACGATGACCATGAGGAGCACGCGGAGGGCGGGCATCATGACCACCACCACGGCGCCTTCGATCCGCATGCCTGGCAGAGCCTGAGCCTCGCCGTCACCTATGTCGACAACATCACGGCGGCGCTGGCGAAGGCCGATCCTGCCAACGCATCGACCTTCTACGAGAACCGTGCCGCCTATGTCGCCGAGATCGAGGCGCTGGAGGCGGAGGTTCTGCGCATCATCGACGCGCTGCCCGAGGATCGTCGGACGGTCGTAACCTCGCATGACGCCTTCGGGTATTTCGAGGCGAATTATGGCCTCAGCTTCCAGGCGCCGCAGGGGCTGAGCACCGCGAGCGAGCCCTCGGCGGCGGATGTCGCGGAGATGATCACGCAGATCCGCGAGGAGGGCATCTCGGCCGTCTTTGTCGAGAACATCACGGACAACCGCCTGCTGGAGCAGATCGCGAACGAGACCGGCGTGGCGATCGGGGGCACGCTCTATTCGGACGCGCTCTCCGGCCCTGAAGGTCCGGCCTCCACCTATCTAGACATGATGCGCCACAACGTGGACACGCTGGCGCAAGCGCTGAGCGCCTCGTGAGGCGGTGGCCGGGATGACCGCGCTTCGCGAGGTCGTTGGGAGCGCCGCGGTCGGTGTCAGCATGGCGGAGATGCCCGAGGGGCTCGCCGCCATCCACGATCGGGGTTGTGCGGCGGCGATCTGGCTTCGCGAGCCGATGGAGAGCTTTCAGGCCTGGATGGATGGGCTCGCGCCGGAGTTCTTGCCGCGGACGCGGTTGATCCTGCGCCCCGATGCGGTGCGGGAGGCGGTCGCGGAGACCTGCGATCTGGTCGGCACGCCGCAGGGGCCCGAGCGCGCGCTGCTGATCGACGACACGGCGGCGCTGGCGACGATCTTCGCGGAGCTCATCGGCACGCCCTATCTGCGGCTCCGCTATGACGTCATCACCGGTAATGCCTGCCGGAAGTTCCATACCGACACGGTCAGGGCGCGGCTCGTCTGCACCTATCGCGGTACGGGCACGCAATACGGCATCGCGGCCGCCGGGGCGGAGCCGTCGGAGATCCTGACGGTGCCGACCGCCTCGCCGATCCTTCTTCGCGGCACGCTTTGGCCGGAGCATCCACGCTCGGGCCTCCGGCATCGCTCGCCCCCCATCGAGGGCACCGGCGAGACGCGGCTGGTACTGGTCCTCGACCCCATTGCCGATCCGGCAGGGGAGGCCGACCGGGGGCTTCTGCACTGAGAGACGAACCCTGACGGAGACGAACACGCAAACGCACCGGCCGAAGAACCGGCCAATGAACTGGGAGGAGCCATCATGAAGACCCGTGCCGCCATTGCCTGGGAGCCGAACAAGCCGCTCGAGATCGAGGAGATCGACCTTGAAGGTCCGAAGGAGGGCGAAGTTCTCGTCCGGATCGTCACGACGAGCCTCTGCCACACCGATGTCTTCACGCTCTCGGGCGAGGACCCCGAGGGGCTCTTTCCCTGCATCCTCGGCCATGAGGGCTGCGGGATCGTCGAGGAGGTGGGCAAGGGTGTCACCTCGGTCGTGCCCGGTGACCATGTGATCCCGCTCTATGTGCCCGAGGACCCGGAGTGCCCTTACATCAAGTCGGGCAAGACCAATCTCTGCCAGACGATCCGCAAGACCCAGGGCGCGGGGCTGATGCCGGACGGCACCTCGCGCTTCTCCTACAAGGGCAAGCAGATCCTGCACTACATGGGCACGAGCACCTTCAGCGAGTACACTGTCCTGCCCGAGATCTCGGTCGCGAAGATCACGAAGGAAGCGCCGCTCTCCAAGGCCTCGGTCATGGGCTGTGCGGTGCCGACGGGCATCGGGGCGGTGCGGAACACGGCCAAGGTCGAGGCGGGCGCCACGGTCGCGGTCTTCGGTCTTGGCGCGGTCGGCATGGCGGTGATCCAGGGGGCGGTGCTGAACGGCGCGTCGCGCATCATCGGGATCGACATCAACACCTCGAAATTCCCGTTGGCCAAGGCGCTCGGCGCCACGGAGTGCCTCAACCCCAAGGACTATGCCGACCCGATCCAGAACGTGCTCGTCGAGATGACCGATGGCGGGCTCGACTACACCTTCGAGGCGGTGGGCAATGTGGAGCTGATGCGCTCGGCGCTCGAGGCCTGTCACAAGGGCTGGGGCGAGTGCACGGTGATCGGTGTCGCGGGCGCGGGGCAGGAGATTGCGACGCGGCCCTTCCAGCTTGTGACCGGCCGGGTCTGGCGCGGGACGGCGTTCGGCGGTGTCCTGGGCCGGAGCCAGCTGCCGGGCATGGTGGACGAGTGGCTGCGGGGCGATTTCAGCGTGGACCCCTACATCACCCACCACATGACCCACGGCCAGATCAACACGGCATTCGATCTGCTGAAGGCGGGCAAGTCGATCCGCTCGGTCATCCACTTCCAGCCGGGCGACACGATGACCGTGAACACGCTTCCCGGGGAACTCGTGCCGGATTGATCGGCGCTGGCGCGCGGAGCGACCTCGCGCGCTCACTGCAGTGGCGTGATTGTCGGGCCCGACCCGGCAATCCAGCGCCATCGGCCTTGTATGCTCGGGTCAAGCCCGAGCATGACGTGAGTTCGGGTGGCAAGACGGTGCTCTAGCGGGCCGGCCGGTTAGCTTGCACCCCTCTGATCATCGTCGGGATTGACCCTGCGAGTCGGGGCAACGGGCGACTGGCTCTGGTGTTGGATCCCCCGGTCAAGCCGGGGGATGACCGGATCGTCAGAATGGTTCTGTCGGGTCGGACTCTGCCCTGGCAGTCCAGCGGCGGCATTTGGCGCCGTCATTGGCGTTTGCGGGTGACCAGGAAGAAGAGCGAGACGATCAGGATCGAGATGGCAAGGAGGACGGTGGAGATCGCGTTGACCTCGGGCGTCACGACGCGGCGGAGCTGGCCCAGCATATAGGTGGGCAGCGTGTCCTGGCCTGCGGATTTGACGAATTCGGTGATCACGACGTCGTCGAGGCTGATGACAAAGGCCAGCATCGCGCCGGCGACGATGCCAGGGGCCATGAGGGGCAGGGTGATGCGCCGGAAGGTCCCCCACGGCGTTGCGTAGAGGTCGGCGGCCGCGGTCTCGAGCGTGTTGTCCATCCCCTCGAGCCGGGCGCGGATCGGGAGATAGGCGAAGGGGACGCAGAAGGCGGTGTGGGCCGCGATCAGGTAGAAGAGGCCGTGATAACCCGTCGCCTCCTTCACGATGGCGAAGACGATGAGGAGGGCGACGCCCGTCACGATCTCCGGCACCATCAGGGGCTGGTTGATGAGTGCATAGACTGCCGTGAGCCCGCGATAGGGTCTCGTGCGCGTGGTGCCGAGGGCTGCGAGCGTGGCGAGGGTCGTGGCGAGGAGGGCCGCCCAGAAGGCGACCACGACGCTGCGGATCGCGGCCTCCTGCACCTTCTCGTTCTCCCAGGCGGCGACGTACCAGCGCAGGCTGAACCCTTCCCAGAGCGCGAGGTTGGCGCCGGCGTTGAAGGAGTAGAGCACCAGCGTGCCGATGGGTGCGTAGAGCAGAAAGAAGCAGACGAGGGCGATCGTCGCGAACCCCTTTTGGCGCTTCGGCGAGAACTCAGCCATCGCTCGCGCCCTTCTGGATCGCGCGGACATAGACGAGGAGCGCGACCATCACGAGGGCGAGGAGCGTGAGGGAGAGGGCGGCGCCGAGGGGCCAGTTGCGTCCCTGCCCGAACTGCAGCTCGATGAGGTTGCCGAGCATCATGTTCTTGCCGCCGCCAAGGACGCGCGGCGTCACATAGGCGCCAAGGCTGGGGATGAAGACGAGGATCGAGCCTGCGACGAGGCCGGGGCTTACGAGCGGCAGGATGATGCGGCGGAGGACCTGGAGGCGCGTCGCATAGAGGTCGTAGGCAGCCTCGACGAGCCGAAAGTCCAGCTTCTCGATCGAGGCATAGAGCGGCAGGACCATGAGCGGCAGGTAGACGTAGGTCATGCCGAGGGTCAGCGCGAAATCGGTGTAGAGCATCTGGATCGGCTCCTCCACGATCCCGAGCCCCATGAGCCCCGAGTTCACCACCCCCTGTGCCCGGATCCATTCGAGGATGGCGAAGGTGCGGATGAGGAGGTTCGTCCAGAACGGGATGGTGATGAGGAAGAGCCAGAGGTTCCGGTTCTGCGGCGCGCGCGTCGCGATAAAATAGGCCGTGGGGAAGCCGAGCGCGAGGCACAGCAGGGTGGTCAGCAGCGAGAGGCGGACGGAGCGCCAGAAGATCGTGAGATGCGCGTCCTGGATCTGCAGCGTGTCGTCGAAGATGTCGCGGGTGAGGAGGACGTTGAACCACCCCTCGGTCGAGAAGGCCCATTCGACACCGCCGTAGGAGCCCGCCTCGAGGAAGGAATAGAGGATGACGACAAGGAGCGGGCCGGACGCGAAGAGGCTGAGCCAGACGATGGCGGGGAGGTTGAGGAGCCAGCGGCGGCGTGTCGCCTCCCGCTCCGGATCCCGCGCCTCGGGGGGCGATGCGGTCTTCGGGCGGTCGAGCTCGGTCGTCGCCATCAGTCCGTCAGCACCTGGACCGCGCCTGGGGCGAGGCGGAGGCCGATGGGGGTGCCCGGCGCGGTCGGCTGTCCGTCCGGCTCCGCGTTCTGTACGCGGGCCGTAAGCGCGATGCCGTCCGCCAGGCGACAGTGGTAGAGCGTGTCGGTGCCAAAGAAGGTCAGCGTCTCGAGCGTGGCGTCGAGGTCGCCGTCGCCCGGCGCGGTGAGGCGCACATGCTCGGGCCGGATGGCGGCGGTCACGCGGCCCTGTGCCGTGACGCCGCTGGGGACGCTGGCCGCGACCTCTCCCCCGCAGGTGAGGCGGAGCCGTGCGCTGGGACCCTGGGCTGACAGCACGTCGGCAGTTAGGAAGTTCGTGTCGCCGATGAAGTCCGCCACAAAGCGCTCGCGGGGGTGGTGGTAGATCTCCCTTGGGCTGCCGACCTGGAGGATGCGCCCCTCGCTCATGACGGCGAGGCGGTCGGACATGGTCAGCGCCTCTTCCTGATCATGCGTGACGAAGACGAAGGTGATGCCGGTCTCGTGCTGAAGGCGCTTGAGCTCTGACTGCATCTCCTTGCGGAGCTTGTAGTCGAGGGCGGAAAGCGGCTCGTCGAGGAGCAGGACCTTCGGATGGGGGGCGAGGGCCCGGGCGAGGGCCACGCGCTGCTGTTGCCCGCCCGAGATCTGGTCCGTGCGGCGTTTGGCGAGGTGCTCCATGCGGACGAGGGCGAGCATCTCGCGCACCGTCTCCTGCACCTCCGCCTTGGGGCGCTTCAGCATCTCTAGCCCGAAGCCGATATTCTGCGCGACGGTCATGTGGGGGAAGAGGGCGTAGGACTGGAAGACCGTGTTCACGGGCCGCTGGTTGGGCGGGAGATGGCCGATAGCCTCCCCGCCCAGCAGGATCTCTCCGCCGGTCGGCTGCTCGAACCCCGCGATGAGACGCAGAAGCGTCGTCTTCCCGCAGCCGGAGGGGCCGAGGAGGGTGAAGAACTCGTTGCCGCGGATCTCGAGCGAGACGGCGTCGAGGGCGCGAAAGGCTGCCTGGCCCGTGCCGAAGACCTTCGTGACCGACCGGATCTCGATGCCCCGCTCCCCTTGGGCGGTTGCGGCATCCTGGGGTCTGGACACGGGGTGCTCGGACGCATGCTTCTGCATGCGCGAAGTCTAGGGCTCGCACAGGGGGCTAGGGCAAGCGCTTTCTGGGCGTGCGCCCGGCCGGCTCAGATCTCGTCGTCGAAATCGACTGAAATTCGGTCGGTCAACATGACGAGCCAGAGAACAAGCTCCCGTTGCTCGTCGTCCAATTCCGCCGGGGGCATCCCGTCGACCAAAAGCCGCTCGCGCAGCTCGCTCCATTTCTCACAAAGATCGCTTAGATCGCGTGGCATTTCAGTCCCGCCTCGTGATGGCATCAGATACGCCTGAATTCCCCAATTACGCGAACAGGATAAGAGGCTCCGTCGGACGCTGCCGTATATTGCGCGTGAAATCCCCGTTAACTCCGGTATCACGCTTTCCCAGTCGCCACGAAGCGGTCATATTAACGCTCGGTTAAGGTTTCCGGGTGGGGGTCGTATGGCCGATCAGAGTGAGCTTGAGGTGACGCTTTACGGGCCTTTTCAGGCGCGTTGGAGCGATGGCGTCGAAGTCGAGATCAAGAGCGCGAAGCTGCGCGGTCTCATTGCGATGCTCGCCATGGGCGGTGATGCGCGCCGCAGCCGGTCGCATATCCAAGACGTGCTGTGGGGCCGGTCCGGGCCGGAGCACGGGCGGGCGAGCCTGCGCCAGGCGCTGAGCGCGCTGCGGACACTGCTGGGCGACCGCTTCACCGAGATTTTCGACGTCACGAAGGACGGCGTGCGGTTGCAGCCGGGCTCGGTCACGGTGATCGGCGGGCCGCGGGACGGGCTCTTCCTCGAAGGCATCGACATCAAGGAGGACGGGTTCGAGGACTGGCTGCGCACCCAGCGAAGTGCTGCCGACAGCGCGCCGGGCGAGCGGCCCCCGGGCCGGGTGCAGCCCATCGTAGTGGTGACGCCCTTCCTGGTACTGGGCGGCGAGGGGCCGCAGGACGCGGTGCTTGGCGATGTGATCTCGCAGGAAGTGACGCGCGCGCTCTCGCGCATGCAGCTTCTCTCGGTCATCTCGCATCTTTCGAGCCGGACGATCGACCCCTCCATCATCACGCTGCCCTCGCTGCGGGAGACGCTGGACTGCGACTATGTCACGGCGGGCTCGCTCCGCCGCCTCGGCGGCAAGGTCGCGATCGATGTGGATTTCGTGGACGGGCATACGGGGCGCGTCTTCTGGAGCCGCAGCTTCACGGAGGAGGAGCGGGCGCTCCTGGAGAGCGGCAGCGAGACGATCCGCAGCATCGCGATGCAGGTGGCGCAGACGATCCTGGCCGCCTCCGTCACAGTCGCAGGCTCGCGCCCCCTGGGCGATGTCGAGAGCCACGCGCTGATGATGTCGGCGATCGGGCTCATGCATCAGATGAAGCTCGCCGGCTTTGCGCGGGCGCGCAGCCATCTCGAGGAGGTGGTCGCGCGTGAGCCGGGGCATGCGGTGCCGCTCGCCTGGCTCGGCGAGTGGTATGTGCTCAGCATCGCGCAGGGCTGGAGCGTGGATAAGGCGCAGGATACGGCGAAGGCGGAGAACTGCCTCGCACGCGCTCTTGATCTCGACCCTTTCGATCCGCTGGCGCTGACCATCGATGGCAACGTCCAGACAATGCTTCAGAATCGGCTCGATATCGCGAAGGACCGGTTCACGGAGGCGCTGGCGCTCGACCCGAACAATTCGCTCGCCTGGCTCTCGAAGGGGGCGCTCTCGGCCTTCCGTGGCGAGGGCACCCTGGCGGTGGAGTGTGCGGGGCATGCGCGCCGGCTCTCCCCGCTCGATCCGCGGCGGGACTTCTTCGACAGCCTGACGGCGACGGCGCATCTCGCGAACCAGGATTACGAGATGGCGCTAGAGCTGGCAGACCGGTCGCTCGAGGCGAACCCGCGCCATGTCTCGACGATGCGGGTGCGCACGATCGCGCTCGAGCTCATGGGCCGGCATGCGGAGGCGGTGGCGGCTGCGGAGACGCTGCGCCGTCACGACCGGGAGTTCACGGTGTCCGGCTACTTGGCGGTGCATCCCGCCGCATCGTACCGGACGGGAACCGACTGGGCCAATGCGCTGCGGCGCGCTGGCATTCCTGAGCGCTGAGCACGCGAGGCGCGTTCGCGATAGCGTAGAGATCATTCGAGAGGGGGATTGAGATGCCGATTGCTACTTTGACTGCGCTTGCTCACGGCGCGCATGGCGCCCACGGAGCCCATGGCGCGCACGGTGCCCATGGCGCGCATGGCGCTCACGGGGCGCATGGGGCCCACGGTGCTCATGGGGCGCATGGCGCACACGGCGCGGGTGTCGCTGGGGGCAGCACCTTCGACGGGATGCTGACCGGCGGGCTGATGATGGCGCGGGACGGGCTGATCGGTGCCTGGGTGCCGCCGACAGCCATGACGGCGTTCCCGGCGGGCGAGGCAAGTAATCTCAAGCTTTGGGGTCGCGCGATCCGGGACATGGTGATCGCGGGCGAGCTTGCCTCGCGCCTCGGCTATCACGTGATCACGGACAAGAAGGCGCCTGGCGGCAAGCTGATCGCGGTCAGCCATCTCTGCCTCGGCAAGGTCGGCAAGAAGGGAATCCCGGAGGTCACTTATGCGCCCTTCCTGCGCTACACTCGGCCCAAGGATGCGGATTTCCTCGCGCAGCTCGACATCATCCACAATTACGCGGATCTGAGGGGCGACCGGTCGGCTGAGATCCTGACGCAGGCGGACCAGACGCTGGCCTATTTTGCGACGGCGGCGGCGCTGGACTCGAGCCGGACGAAGCACACGATCGAGCTTCTGGGCGCGGCGCACACGCTGGCCGCCACGGTCTCGCAGCAGATCAAGCATGCGCTGGCCTGCATCCGGCCGGACCGGCTCTCGGCCCAGATCCAGCCGATGATCCCGACGCCGCGCCATGGCGCGCTGCCGAGCGGTCATGCGACGGAGGCGTTCATCGTGGCCCGCGTGCTGCAGCATCTGCTGACCCCGGTCGCCCCCGGCGAGGCGGGGCAGCTCCAGCGCCTGCTGATGGGTCAGGCGCACCGGATCGCGACCAACCGGACCGTTGCGGGCGTGCATTACCCGGTCGACAGCCTATGCGGCGCGTCGCTGGGCCTCGCGCTCGGCGACTATCTGGTCGCGCGGGCGGGCAAGACCGGCACGGTGCAGGGCGTCGTCTTCGACGGGCAGGGCATCGGCGCCCGCGACTTCTTCGTCGATGACGTCATCAACGGCGATGCGCGTTGCGACAGCCCGGGCGGACAGGTGAAGGTCGGCGCGAGCGACCATGCGGTGAAGCTCGGCAAGAGCGATGTCTCTCCGCATCTCGCCTGGCTCTGGGAGAAGGCCGAGCGGGAATGGGATGACGTGCGCCCGGCGGGTGCCTGATCATGAGCCAGCTTCCCGGTTACTCCTGGGAGCCTAGGCCGGACGATCATATTCCCGGCCTGGATCCCGTCGGCGCCTGGCTCCTCGGCGAGGGGCGCGATTTCGAAGATGCGGCGATCGACCGCGATCGCGACGGCGCACATGATTTCCGCTCGCTGGCGGTAATCGACGAGAACGCTGATCCGGTGAAGGCCATCCGCGATGGCGACTATGTGCGCGTGATCTCGGGCGGCCCGGATGCAGGGCTCGCGGAGCTGAAGCAGGCTCTGAAGAAGGATGCGGGGGCGGGGTGTCGCTACTTCGCGCTGCCGCTCCGCGATCGGTCCTTCGTGGATACGGCGCGGCTAGAAGGCCCGGTGGACGATGCTGCCTGGACGGCGCCGAAGGGCATCAAGTCCAAGAAGGTCGTGATCACCGGCATCATCGATCATGGCATCAACATCGCCCATGCCCGGTTCCAGCACGCCAAGCGCGGCTCGCGCGTGGATTTCGCCTGGATCCAGGGCGTGCCGGCCTCGAGTGTGGGCGGGGCGCCCAAGGTGCCGTTCGGTCGAGAATGGACGGGGCCGCAGATCACGGCGGCGATTGCGGCCTCGGGTGGGGACGAGATGCGGGCGCTTCGGCAGCTCGATCTTGTGGACTTCACGCGCGTCGGGCGCGATCCGCTCTCGAACCGGGTCAGCCACGGGACGCATGTGCTGGATCTCGCGGCCGGGGCGGCGGCGGATGACGATGGTGCCGTGGCGCACCGGATCGTGGCGGTCGACCTGCCGGAGCGGGTGATCGAGGAGACCTCCGGTGGGCTTATCGCGCTCTGCTTCATCCAGGCGCTCGACTACATCCTGCGCCGCGCGCGCAGGATTTCGGCCGAGCTCGGTAGGGCGGTGCCGGTGGTGCTGAATTTCAGCCTCAGTCGCGCGGGCGGACCCGAGGGCGGCAAGCATATCGCGGCGCGGGCGATGGAGGCGCTGATTGCGGCGCATCAGGAGGAAGTCGCCGCGATGGGGCTGCCCGTTGTGGCCCCGGTCGAGGGTGGCAAGGCGCGGGTGGAGATCGTGCTGCCGAGCGGCAATCGACGGCAGGCGCAAGGCCATGCGAGCACCGGTCAAGTGAAGAAGGGGCAGGCGACGCTGAGCCTGCCCTGGCGCGTTCAGCCCGGTGATCGGACGCCGAGCTATCTCGAGTTCTGGTTGCCTGAGGATGCCCAGAAGCTGGCGCTGACCATTGGTTGGCCCGGCTCGGCAGCTGTGAGTGTCCCACTCGCGCCCGGTGTGCCGCAGGTTCTCTATGGACCGGGGGGCGCGGTAGCGCGCGTGACGCTGGATACGCGGGAGGATGGCGTGCCGCGGGTCTTTGTGGCGCTCGCGCCGAGCGATGCTGGGGCGAGCGGTCGGCGGCCGGCGCCTGCGGGCATCTGGCAGGTGGCGCTCTCGGCGACGTTGCCCGCGGGCGGGCGGATCGATGCGCATGTGCTGCGCGACGACACGGCCCTCGGTTTCGCGCCGCGGGGCCGGCAGTCCTATCTCGATCGACCTGATTATGCCCGCCTAGGGCCCGACGGCGATGTGCTCGATGTCGACCCGGTGCCGGTAGGGCCGGTTCGACGCGATGGTGCCTTCAACGGCATGGCTGGCGGCGTGAGCCCGCTGGTGGTCGCGGGGTATCGGCAGCGCGAGGCGGCGGACCGGCCGGGTGCACCCGGTGACTGGCCGGCCCTCTATGCTGGAGCGCCGGCTGCCGGGTCGTCTGCGAAGCTCTCGGCGTCAGGCGTGAGCGACCGCTCGCGGCTCCATTCGGGTGTCCTTGCGGCAGGGAGCCTGAGCGGCTCGACCATCGCGATGAACGGCACGAGCGTCGCGGCGCCGCAGATGGCGCGGGCGATTGCCGTGGCGCTCATGAGCGGTGCTTCGCCGACGGGGCCGGGGCGGTGGCAGTCCCTGCTGATGGCGCCCGCGGGGCTCGATCCGGCGCGGCTCGGTCCCGGCCTGCTGCCTACGCTGAGCGATGCGGACGGGCCCGCGGCCCACTGAGGGGCCTTTCGGGTTGAGCCCCTGACAATTGAAAAGCGCCGGTCCCTTTCGGGGCCGGCGCCTCTTCTTCGGAAGATGGAGCTTCAGCGGTTGCGTGTCGTGGTCGCGAGGGCGATCACCGCACCGTCTGAGACGCGGCGGGCGGTCGCGAGCATTGTTCGCCCGTCCGCACTGCCGGTCGAGGCATCTGGCAATTCCACCAGCGTTATCGCCGCGCTGTCACCCTCCTGGATGCTGCCGCAGAGATGAAACTCCCGCGCGATGATCGGGTCCAGCCGATCTGCGTTGCCGGCAATGGCCTCCGCCGCATCGAAGAGACGGGCCATCATCGCGAGGCTCGGCAGCCCGGCGGCATCATGGAGGACCCCGCCCAAGGCCGGGATCGTCAGAACAGGGTTGGAAGCGTTGTCCTGCGCCTCGGCCGCTGCCTCCGCCGCGCGCCCGCGGGCACGGAGGACGCGGCTTCGCCTCGCCGGGCCGTCATCGATGTCGGCGGCACTCAGATGCGGCGGCATCGTGCTGGCGGCCAAGGGGGTGGCCACATCGTTCGCGACGGCGGCGAAAGAAGTGATGAGCTCCACCGTGAGACTGCCGCCTCGGGCGCCGACAAGGGCATGCTCGCTCCGCCAGCCCGTCTCGACCCAGGGCTCGAGGCCGAAGGTAAGCGTCACCTCGTCATCGGCGCGGAAGGCGCCCGGATAGCCCGAAACCCGGGCGGCGATGACGGGCGTCAGCACGGTCCGCCCCGCTGCGTCGCGGATCGCGCCCGGGCGCGTGCGCAGACTCTCGGCGATGGACCACCGGTGGCGGTGCCCGCATTCCTCGAGCAGCCAGGCGTAGGAGAGACCGGCTGTCGTGAGGTGCGGTTGGCCGAGATGGAACTGCCGCGGCAGGAGCGCTTCCTGCGCATCGGAACTGCGGGCGAATGGCAGTGCGTCGGGCGCGGCAGGCGGGCGCGGATCATGCAGCATTGTCGGTCTCTCCCTCGTCGACAGGGGCCGATTCAGCGCCGGCGCCCGGATTTCAAGTTCCGAGCGTAGGAGCCGCGCGTGAAATCCCTGGGCGATCAGCGCAAATGCAGCGTTAATTCCAGCAATTTGGTCGGATTAGTTTGGCCTCATTGCGGCCGGTCGGCGCGCATCGCTGGCGGGGTGCCGAGCGTTTGAGCATCCGATGCATCTGTGGCACATGGCGCATGAATGAGCAGGGTTGTCCGGGCTTTTTCGCACACGGGTCGCATGACCGATCGAGGGCCGAGTCGATGAGAAGAGCCGCGATTGGCAGTCTGGGCGGGCGTGGCGACGCACGGCAGAGGGAGCGTTGGCTCTCGGATCGGTTTGCTTGGGTCCTGCGTACGCGACGTCTGCCGCTCGGCCAGGATCTCGTCTTCGCCTCGATGCCAAAGTCGGCCAGCCAATACCTCGAGTCGCTGCTCCTCGCCGGGCTCGGTCCGCGCTGGCGGAGCGTGCGGGGGAAGTATGTGAACGGCGGCTCGCAGATGTTTCAGAGCGAGGCGCGGCTGCGCCGCGATCTGCCCTGGGCGGCTCCGGCGCTGGCCTACGGACACGCGCTCTACTGCGCGCATAACCGAAAGGTCTGGGGGCGGTGTCTGCAGGGCAGGCGGGCGATCGTGGGCTTGCGTTCGATCCCGGATGCCCTGATCAGCTATGGCGAGCATCTGGACCGGCATGGTGCCGCACCGCTCGATCTACGAGTTGCGGCGGAAGGCTTCGGTCTCGAATGGCGGTTGCTCGACGATACTGCGCGCGGCGACTGGCTGATCGCGCATGTGGCGCCTTGGTACATGCAGTTCCTAGCGGGATGGCTTGCGGCCGAGGCGGATGGCTGGGCCGTTGCATACGTGCGCTTCGAGGCGTTGAAGGCGGATCCTGTGGACGCCGCGGCGGAGGCGCTGGAGCGCGTCAGCCTCACCGCGGATCGTGCCTCCATCGCAGCCGCCAGCGGCACGCGGCGGAATTTCAATCGCGGGGAAAGCGGGCGGGGTCGCGAGACCTTCAGTGCAGCGCAAATCGCGCGCCTCGAGGCGCTCGCCGTCCTCAGCACCGCGCTGAAGGCGGAACCCGCGCTCTTGGCTGAGATGCTGGCATGAGATGCGGGCCCAAGGCTCCGGCGGCAGACTGCCGCGGTAAACTCCGGTAAACGCGTCGCGGCCCAGGCTAGAAACCGTCACATCTATCTGGAATGAACGCTTCGGATGCGGGCGCAGGGACAGCGCTCGTGCCGGCGGAGGCCGTATGGAAGGCGTCGTGCTGCGCCACCCGGAGGAGACGACCGTGCCACCCGAAGCGCTTCGGGTGACGGTCGGTCTCTGCACGCGAAACCGACCGCGGGACCTCGCGGTCTGTCTCGAAAGCCTTGCCGAACTCACGCAGCCCAGTGGCTGGTCCGTGAGCTTTGTCGTCGTGGACAACTCGTCCGACGGTAACGCGTTGGTGGCGATCGAGGCATTCGCCTCGATGGCGACCGGCCCAGTTAGGGCGGTGCATGCGACGGCCCCGGGGCTGGTGAAGGCGCGAAACGCGATGCTGGAGGCCGCGCTCGAGGCGTCGCCTGACTGGATCATCATCCTCGATGACGACGAGATTGTCGGGCCTGGCTGGCTCGAGGGCTATGCCGCGTTCTTCGCGGGCTACCCCGGCTTCCATATCGTCACCGGGCCGGTCGATCCGATTTTTCCCGACCCGCGTCCCTTCTGGGCCGTGCTCCAGCAGCCGGCGGAACCGGTCGAGGGCACGAGGGTTTTTTCCGCCAATACGCATAACGTGGCGCTGCACGCCTCGGTGGTCCGCGGGGGCGCCGTGGGAGACGCGGTCGAGGGTGAGAGGCTGCGCTTCGATCCGGCCTACAACCTCTCGGGCGGGGAGGATGCGGATTTCTTCATGCGCGCTTCCGCTTCCGGCGCCCGCATCGGCTGGACATCCCGCGTCCGGCTCTGGGAGACCCGTGATCGGGCGCGGCTCAGCCTCGGCTACCAGCTCGGCCGGAACTTCCGGACATCGGCGAACAACATGATTATCCGCCGCCGGTTGGGCCTTGGACTTTCGAGGCCGGAGGCGGTTGCGAAGGGACTTTGGCGAGTCATCGGTGGCAGCCTCCTCTGCGCCATCAGCCCATTTGCCCTCGCGCTCGGGCCCGCCTCCTTCAAGTGGCTGGTCCTGCGCGGCGGGCGTCGGGCGGCGTCGGGCGCGGGTCTCATCTTCGGCCTTTTCAACCGTCCGCGCCACTACTACGAGGACCCCTCGGGCTGACAGCCATCTTGGGGCCTGGCCGGGCCGCATCGCGATAGGGGCACCGTCATGATCCGCGTCTTCATCGGCTTCGACAGCAAGGAGGTCGTCGCCTATCACGCGCTCTGCCAGAGCATCATCGACCATGCCTCCGCGCCTGTCGCCTTCACGCCGGTCGCGCTCCCCCATCTCGGAGGGTTGTTCACGCGGGAGCGGAACGCGATGCAGTCGACGGAGTTCAGCTTCTCGCGCTTCCTTGTGCCTTACCTCTCGGGCTTTGAGGGTTGGTCGCTCTTCATGGACTGCGACATGCTCTTCCGCGCGGATATCGCGGAGCTCTGGGCGCTGAGAGATGAGCGCTACGCGGTGATGTGCGTGCAGCACGATTACACCCCGAAGGAGGACACGAAGTTCCTCGGCGAGGTGCAGACGAAGTACGAAAAGAAGAACTGGTCGAGCGTCATGCTCTTCAACAATTCACGCTGCGCGGCGCTGACGCCCGATTTCGTGAACTCGGCGACGGGGCTCGAGCTCCATCAGTTCAAATGGCTCGAGGGGGATCATTTGATCGGGGCACTGCCGCGGCGCTGGAACCATCTGGTCGGCGTCTATGAGCGCGATCCGGCGGCGGCGAATGTGCAGTTCACGGAAGGGGGCCCGTATTTCGCGGACTACGCGGATGCGGACTATGCGGAGGACTGGGCGGCCGCGAAGGCTCGCATGCTGCATGTCCATGGCGGAGGCTGAGGGGCGGCGACCGCTTCGTAAGGCGCTGCGCCGGGCTTGGCTCGACTGGCGCAATCGGCCGCATGCCCGGCGGCTGGAGGCGCTGCGCGGCAGCCGGACGGGCCAGCGGGCGTTCGTGGCTGCCGCGGGCCCGTCGCTCGCATCGATGGATCTCTCGCGGCTTTCGGGTGAGTTCGTCTGCACCGTGAACATGTCGCTGAGGCTGGCAGACGGATCGCTCCCGGGCGTGGCGATGCATGTGGTGAACGATCTCAACCGGTTCCGCCGATTTCGGGAAGAGATCGTTGAGGTCTCGGAGCGACGGGCGATCCCCTACCGCTTCTATCATCTGGACGCGTGGCGGGAGCTTGCCGCCACCGAGCGGGCGGTGCCCCACTACTTCCTGACCTCGCCGCATGCCCTCGATCCAGAGCGCGACGTGGATCCGGTGCGGGGGCTTGGCGGATCGGCGAGTGTGGTGATCTACGCGTGCCAGCTTCTCCACCTGATGGGGTTCGAGGCGGTGCATATATTGGGCGTGGACCTCGATTATGGTGGGCCGAACCCGTATTTCTACGACCTCGGGGCGCGTGATCGTACGCATGAAGCAGACCCCAAGGTTCAGGTGCGGCGGATAGAGACCGAAAAGGCGAATGCCGAGTTCGCCTTGCTGCGCCGGTTATTCGAGCGCACAGGACGCCAGTTGCTGAACTCGGGCGCCGGAGGGCAACTCGAGGCGCTCCCTAGAATGCCCCTCGAGAACGTTCCGCTCAGCACCGTGCAAGGAAATTGAATTTCCTTGCAAATCTCTTTCAAGAGATCTGCGCTGCTCGGGCTGCGGGATGCGGCGACAGGAGCCGGCCGGGGCCGGCGCAGGCGCCCGAAAGACCGGTGAGGGCCGCCATATGCCAGGCGAGTACAAGATTGCTGGAAAGCACCGGCAGAGCCGTCTCGGCTTCGAGTGCCTCGATCGTGTCTAGGGTGCGGAGGTTGGTGCAGGAGAGAAAGAGCGCGTCCGCACTGCCTTCCGCGGCGAGGGCGCGGCCGGCTTGCACGATGGAGCCGACATCGATTCGGGCAACGCGGGCTTCCTCGGGCTCCTCGAAGCTGCCGAAGACGGGCGTTGCGACGCCCCCCGCAGCCAGGGCGGCGCGTAACCTCGCCGAGACGCTCTCGACATAAGGCGAGAGGAAAGCGAGCCGGGTAACACTGAGCGCGCGGGTTGCGGCGAGGAGCGCGCTGAGCGGTTCGGTTACGGCCTGTGTTTCGGCGCCTGCGGCAATGGCGCGGGCAACGCCTGCGCTGCCGATCTCGGCGGCGGCCGAGGTGCAGCCATAGCCGATGGCGTCGAAGGTTATGCCGCGAGGGAGGAGGGCGGCCGCTGTGGGCAGCGCGCCTTCCATCGTAGCAAGGCTCTCTGAAGTCACCGATGCAGCACTCGGGATGCGGGTGACGAAGAGGCGGAGACTGTCTCTGAAGAGGCGCCTGAAATCCGCTTCGATGGTCTCGTCCGTCTGCAGGACCACGAGGCCTAGGCTTGGGCCCGTCGTCGCTTCGAGGCTGTAGGGGAGAGGCGGCATCACGCGGGCTCCAGAATGGGGAGTGCGGGCTCGGCGCGGGGCGAGAGGAAGCGGGGTGCGCCATCGCGAACGACGATGTTCTCCTCATGGACCATCAGCATGCCCGGCACGGTCTCGATCCAGGGCTCAAGGGTCAGGACCATGCCGGCGGCGAGCGTCGTGTCGTCCCAGGGCGCAAGGGAGGGCCACTCGGTGAGCTGCATGCCGAGCCCGTGGCCGAGGCGGCCGGCACCGGCGTTGCTCCCGAGGCCGAGCACCTTGGACATGGCGGCGTAGATCTCCGCCGCGGTGGCCCCGGGGCGGGCCACCGCGGCGCCCACATCCACCGCTTCGATCAGGCGGCGATAGGCTGCGTCCATGGCGGGACTGGCACGACCGATGGCGACGTTGCGGTCGAAGTCGCAGAAATAGCCATCATGGACGAGGCCCGTGTCGAGCATCAGCACGTCGCCCTCCGAGAGATTTTGTGGCCCGGCGGGGGAGATGACGTCAGCGTAGCCCATGGGGCCCGCGCCGCCGGCGAGATAGGGGACCCAGTCGGCACCTTCTTCCAGTGCCAACCGCTGAAAGCCGCGGAAGACTGCGTCGAGGGTGGTGCCGGGCCGCGCGATCTCGCGGAGGCGCGCGAATGCGCGGCCTGCGATGGTGCAGGCAGTGGCGATCTTGGCGATCTCGGCCTCTGACTTGATGATGCGGAGGTCTCGCATGATCCCTGCATCGCCCCGGAGCGGGCGGCCTTCGCCGAGCAGATGTCGCAGTCGGGCAAAGTCGTCGACCGGCATGCGCAGATGGGTCTCGTGGCCGGACGGAAGGCCGACGGCGGCGCGGCGCGGCGCGGCTTCGCGGAGGGTATCGGCGAGCAGGGTCACGCCGTCATCGGCAGGGTTCGGCGCGTCCCAGGTCCTGATCTCGCCCTCGAAATGGCGCGCCATGAGGGGCGCGCCGATGGCGGGAATGACGGCGACGGGCCGGCCCATGGCGGGCACGACGACGAACCATGGGCGCGTCGGGCTCTCCCAGAACCGGGTGAGAAAGCCGGTGAAGTAGCGGATCTCAGGCTCGGTCGTCAGGAGGAGCGCGCCGAGCCCGTGCGCTGCCATGAGAGCCTGCGCGCGCGCGAGGCGAGACGCGTATTCCTCGGGCGGAAAGCCGCGCTCCGTTGGGGGGTCGGGGACGTCCGCCAGGGCCATGGATCTAGCGAGCGCGCTGGCCGTCCGCGGGTCAAGGGTTATTCGCGTGGTGCCGATGTCGCCTCTGCTGTCGTCCCTGGTCGGGCCGGGGATGATGACGGATCGTGCGCGAAGGGCTGGCCGTCGCGTGTTGGCCGGGTCAGGCGGCCATCAGGCGTTCGACGATCTCGCGCGTGTTGCGGCTTAGGCTCGGGATCGCTGCGATGCGTTCGAGCTCGGACCGCATTGCGGCCTGGCGATCCTCGGTGTAGCGGCGCCAGCTCTCGAAGCAGCCGGTAACGCGGGCTGCCGTTTGCGGGTTGAGGCCGTCGAGGCGGATGAGCCAGTCGGCAACGAACCGGTATCCCGTCCCGTCGGCCGCATGGAAGCCCACAGGATTGCCCATGGCGAAGGCCGCGATCACAGAGCGGAAGCGATTGGGGCGCTTCCAGTTGAAAGCTGGATCTTCCGTGAGTCGGCCGGCCCGCTCCACAGCACCGGGGGCGGGGGAGGTCGCCTGGACGGTGAACCATTTGTCCATGACGAGCTCGTCCGCCGACCAGCGCTCCCGGAACGCGGCGAGGCGCGGCCCGGCACCCGGGGCCGCGTGGTGGACGAGGAGGGAGAGGGCTGCGAGGCTGTCGGTCATGTTGGTGGCGCCGTCGAACTGCGCCTCGGTCGCGCGGTGGGCGGCCTCTTCGCCGGCGGAGAGGAGGAGGCCGAGGCAGCGGTTCCGGAGCGCCCGGCGCCCGGCTGCGGCTGCATCGGGGCTATAGGCTGCGCGGTCATCGAGTGCGGCGATCGTCGTTTCTAGCGGGCCCGCGAGGCTACGGCCGAGATGGGCGCGCATCTCGGTCAGCGTGTCGTGGATCGCGTTCGGGTCCGCCCGTTCGCCGCGGCTCGCAAGCTCGCCTGCGACCTCGTCATTGCTGGGGAGTTCGAGGGTGAGGGCGCGGAAGGCGGGGTCGAGCCCCTCATCCACGAGGACGCGGCCGAGGGCGGCGCTCCATTCCTCCGGGATTGGGTCGGCCCCCGCGCCGAGCCGTGCGAGGATGAGCGACATGGCATACCGCCGCCCGGCCTCCCACCGGTTGAAGGGGTCGGTGTCATGCGCCAGCAGGAAGGCGCGGGCGGCATCGTCGAGGTCGCGCTCAAGGATCACCGGGGCCGAGAAGCCGCGGAGAATGGAGGCTGTGGGGCGCCCGCCCTCGGCGCGGAAGCGCACCGTCCGTTCAGGCTCATCGAGGGCGATCACTTCGGTTGGCCGCACTTCCGAGCCATCGGCGCCGAGGAGGCCGAGGGCGACGGGGATTACCATCGGCGCCGCATCGTCCTGGCCTGGGACGATCGGCATGGACTGGCGGAAGGTGAGTGAGAGCGTGCCTGCGGTCTCGTCCCAGGTCTCGTCCACGCGGAGGCGCGGGGTGCCGGCGCGGCTCCACCAGCGAGCGAACTGGGTCAGGTCGATGCCGCAGGCGTCCTCGAAGCACTGACGGAATTGCTCGACAGTGCACGCTTGGCCATCGTGCCGCTCGAAATAGAGGTCGAGTGCCTTCCGGTAGCCCTCCGCCCCGACCAGCGTGTGGAGCATGCGGATGACCTCGGCGCCTTTCTCGTAGACGGTCGCGGTGTAGAAGTTGTTAATCTCGACATAGGCTTCGGGCCGGACGGGGTGGGCGAGGGGGCCCGCATCCTCCGGGAACTGGCGAGCGCGAAGCGCCTTCACCGCGTCGATGCGGCAGACGGCTTCGGAGCGCTCATCCTCGGAGAAGCACTGGTCGCGGAAGACGGTGAGGCCCTCCTTCAGGCAGAGCTGGAACCAGTCGCGGCAGGTGATGCGGTTGCCGGTCCAGTTGTGGAAATACTCATGCGCGACGATCCCCTCGATCAGTTCGTAGTCCCGGTCGGTGGCAGTCTCGGGGCTCGCGAGGACGTATTTCGAGTTGAAGATGTTGAGGCCCTTGTTCTCCATTGCGCCCATGTTGAAGTCGTCGACAGCGACGATCTGGAAGAGCTCAAGATCGTATTCCCGGCCATAGGCGCGCTCGTCCCAGACCATGGAGCGCTTGAGGGCGTCCATGGCGTAGGCGCAGCGATCCTCGTCGCCCGGGCGCACCCAAAGGCGGAGGTCCACGTTGCGGCCCGAGGCGGTGGTGAAGCTGTCGTCATGGGAGACGAGGCGGCCGGCGACGAGGGCGAAGAGATAGGCGGGCTTCGGGAACGGGTCATGCCATTCGGCGAAGTGGCGGCCGTTCGGCAGCGTGCCGCTCTCGCCCGGATTGCCGTTGGAGAGGAGCACGGGCGCCTCGGCCGCGTCCGCCTCGACGCGCACGGTGAAGGGCGCCATCACGTCCGGGCGGTCCGGATAGTAGGTGATCTTACGGAAACCTTCCGCCTCGCATTGCGTGCAGAACATGCCGTTCGAGAGGTAGAGGCCCTCGAGTTCCGTATTGCTGACGGGATCGATCTCGGTCGTGCAGTCCCATTCGAACGCCGGGCCGGGGAGTGCCTCAGGCGACACGGTCAGCCCCTCTCGGTCGAGAGTCAGTAGGCCGCTGGCGTCGTCGGAGAGGACCCGGCCGTCCACGGCGGCGGAGACCAGTGTCAGCTTCCGTCCGTCCAGGCGGAGGGGTGGCAAGGTCCCGCTCTCCGTCGGCGCGTTGAGGCGGAAAGCGATGCGGGCGCGCACGCGCGTGGCGTTGGGCGCGAGGTCGAAGTCGAGGCGCACACGCTCCGCCATCCAGGCGGGAGGGCGGTACTCGGATAGCCGCACCGTCTGATCGGCGGTCTGGGAAGGCGCGGCGGATGCGGTGTCGGCCATGGCGTCCGGTCTCCTGCTGACGTCTCTCTCGCATAGCGCGCCCGTGGCGGTCGGCCCAGCCCCCAAGCGGTCGCGGGCGGTTTCCCGCTGCGCCGCTCTCGCGTAGAAGCCGGGCACCGGGCGGGGCGCCCGGGCGGTGGCTGGTGCGGGAGCGGCGATGGCGACGGCGAAGGGCGGCAAGCGGCGCGGTGGCGGTGCCGCGTCGGCGAAGGCCGGTGCCAAGGCGCGTGCCGGATCCGTGTCCGGCAGCAAGCGGCCGACCAAGCCACAGGCCAAGCCCAGGGAAAAGACTCCGAGGAGGCGGGGTGCTTCGGCGGGGGAGGGCAGCATCGGTTGGTTGCTGGCGACCCTC
This sequence comes from Pseudomonadota bacterium, assembly GCA_039815685.1. Lineage (GTDB taxonomy): Bacteria > Pseudomonadota > Alphaproteobacteria > Rhodobacterales > Rhodobacteraceae > Thermohalobaculum. Next base: position 140,069 of record JBCBYV010000001.1, read on the forward strand.
GCCCTGGTGCTGGGGCTGACCGGGCTGCGGCTCGGCATCAACGCGCTCGACCTCGTGCCCGTTCACTTCGACGAGGCGCAGTACTGGGCCTATGGGCAGGAGCTTGCCTGGGGATACTTCTCGAAGCCACCGCTGGTCGGCGCGGTAATCCTGCTCACGACCGAGATCGGGGGGGACACGCTCTTTGCCCTGCGCTTCGGCGCGCCGGTGGCGCATGGCGTGATCGCCCTCGGTCTCTTTTACCTCGGCCGGCGGTTCTTCGACGGGGCGACGGGCTTCTGGGCGGCGGCGACCTATAGCCTCGCACCCGGAGTGAGCGTCTCCTCGATGATCATGTCGACGGACCCGGTGATGATGGCCTTTTGGATCGTCGCCCTTATCGCCTGGGTGCGGGCGGCCGAGGGAGGCGGGCGTCGCTGGTGGGCACTGATGGGCGCCTGCATCGGGCTCGGCGCGCTGGCGAAGTACACGATGCTGGTCCTGCCGGTCGGTGCGCTTGGCTATGCGTTTTTCTCGGCACGGGGGCGGGACTGGCAGGGGACGGGGATCGCGGCGGGCGTCGGGCTGCTGGTGCTGCTGCCGAACCTCCTCTGGAATCTCGACAACAGCTTTGCCACCGTGACCCATGTGGCCGAGGACGCTGATCCCGGCGGCGGTTACCTCAATCCGCTCAAGTTTCTGGAGTTCGCCGGGGCGCAGCTTGGCGTGATCGGTCCCGTGGTCTTCCCGGCAATCCTGATCGCCTTCTGGCGGCGGCGGGACTGGGTGGGCGACTGGCGCATGCGGTTGCTGGCCTGGCAGACGGGCACGCTGCTCTTTGCGATGCTGGTGCTGGCTTTCCTCACCCGGGCGCAACCAAACTGGGCCGCACCCGCCTATGTCGCGGGCACGCTCTTTGCCGTGCGGTTTCTGATGACTGTGGGCTTCGGGCGCATGCTGCGGTGGCAGGCGGGGCTCGGCGCGATCGCGGCGGTGATGGTTTATTCAGCCGCCGCGCTCTATGCGGAGCGGGCCGAGACGCTGCCCCGCGCGCCCGATCCCTTCAAGAAGATGCGGCTGGCCGAGCCCTTCTGCGGCCCGGCCCTAGCGGCGATGGCGGAGGAGGGGGCGGAGGTCTTGCTCTCAACCGACCGCCGGCGGCTCTCGGAATGCATGTTCCTCGGTGGTCTCGGCTGGGATGCGATCGCGGTCTGGAACCTGGACATCGTGGCGGAGAACCATCACGAGCTGGTGGCGACCCTGATGCCCGGCGATCAGCGGCCGATGCTGCTGGCGGTGCTGAAGGGGGCGGACGAGATCCCGGAGGCGTTCGAGGAAGCGCGCCGCATCGATGGGGGCAGCTTCCGCACCCATCGCGATCGGGAGCACGCCTACGAGCTGTGGTTCGTGCAGGGCTTCACCGATTATCCGCTGAGCGACGAGCGGGGCTGAGCCTCAGCCTCGCTGTTTGGATTGCTCGGGCGCCGGGCCGACGGAAAGGCGAGCGGGGTCGCGGCGGACGGTCACGCCGGGATGTCGACCAGCGAGAGGTAGAGGGGGCGGGGGTCGAATTCCTCGAGCCCGGTGCGCACCCATTCGGACAACGCCTCCGCATCACCCGGCGCGGGTACGCCGACGGTCACCTCGTCGAAGAGCTCGCCGTCACCCTCGGTCGCCCAGTCCGAGCCCATGAGATGGGCGCGCTCGTTCTCGAAGAACGCGATGAAGAGATCGCCCTTGCCGCGGGCGAGCTGGATCGCGGCGAGCCGGTAGAGCTCGGCCGCGTGGTCGAAGGGATCGATATTGCCGGCCGCCCGCGCCGCTTTGATCGCCGCTTCGGAGCGGCGCCACGCGACGTCGAGCGCGGAGGCGCGCACCTCGGTCTCGGCCCAGATGGCGTGGTGGCGCGCAAGGCCGGAGGATTGCGGGCCGAAATGCTGCAGGACGACGGGCAGAAGCTCCGACATGAGTTCCCGCGCTTCCCAGGGATCCTCGGGGCTCGCGACGCAGAGCGAGAGCGCGTGGGTCGCCGCGATCTGACGCGCGGGCTGCGGCTCTTCCTTCAGGAGCGAGCGGTAGAGCGGTGCCGCGGTCGGGCAGTCGCCCTCGGCATAGGCCGCCTCGGCCCGGTTCCAGAGATCCTCCGACGCGGAGCCCACGGCGGTCCCGCCCAGGGCGGCCGCGACCGTGAGGGCCGCAATGGTGCCGTATAGGCTCATGCTCCCCTCCATGATGGACGGCGCTTCTCGAAGAAGGCGGCAATGCCCTCCGCGGCTTCGTCGGTCTCCCAACGGTCCGCCAGCGCTTCGATCGTTGCGTTGATCGTGTCGGTGTCCGGCCCGGGCGCGATCCGCTTCAGGAGCGCCTTGGACGCCGCCACCGCGCCGGGTGCTGCGGCGAGGAAGGGGGCGATCTCGGCTTCGAGTGCGTCGTCGAGCGCGCCGGGTGGTACGGCACGGGCGCCGAGCCCTAGCCGCACTGCATCGTCCGCATCGAAGACACGACCCGAAAAAAACACCTCACGCCCCCGAGCACCAGACATTCTGTTAATGACGTACGGGCCAATCGTGGCAGGTGTAAGGCCGAGCCGTACCTCGCTGAAACTAAAGCGTCCCGACCGCTCAAGGATCGCGATATCCGAGATCGCCATGAGGCCGAGGCCGCCGCCATAGGCCTGACCATTTACCCGCGCGATGAGGGGTTTCGGCAGCGCGTCGAGGGCGCCGAGCATGTCCGCGAGCTTGCGGGCCTCTTCGATGCGTCCCTCGCGTGTCGCCTCGGCCTGGGCCCGCATCCAGCCGAGATCGGCGCCGGCGGAGAAGCTCTCGCCTGCGCCGGTGAGGACGACGACCCGTACCGCCGGATCGGCACCGAGGGTGTCGGCGGCTTGGTGCAGCGCCGCGATGGTGGCGGCGTCGAGCGCGTTGTGGCGCTCCGGCCGGTCGAGGGTGAGGGTGGCGACACCGCGGGCGTCCGTCTCGATCCTGATCGTGCCGCTCATGGCATCTCCTTAGGCGTTGGGGCGGAGCCGGGTGGCGATGGCTTCGGCAGCGGTCAGTGCTGCGCGGTCAAGGCCGGTCTCGATGCCCCGTGCTGCGCACCAGTTGACGAGTTTGCCCGTGCCGAGGTTGCCCGCAGCGCCGGGTGCGAAGGGACAGCCGCCGAGACCGCCGGCCGCCGTATCGAAGACGCGGAGGCCGCGAGCATAAGCGGTGGCGACGCTCTCGAGCGCACGGCCGTTCGTGTCGTGGAAATGGCCGGCGAGACGGTCCGCGGGCAGCGCCTGCAGCACGGCTGCCAGCATGGCGTCCACGGTCTCTGGCGTGCCCTTGCCGACGGTGTCGCCGAGCGAGATCTCGCCTGCGCCGGCCTCCGCCAATGCCGCAGCGACACGGGCGACCTTGTCGGGTGCAATGGGGCCTTCGTACGGGCAGACGACGACGCAGGAGACGTAGCCTCGGACGGGAATGCCGTCGGTGCTGGCGGCAGCGAGGACGGGGGCGAAGCGCGCCAGGCTCTCCGCGATGGTCGCGTTGATGTTACGCTGGCTGAAGGTCTCGGAGGCCGCTGCGAAGACGGCGATTTCGTCCGCTCCGGCGGTGCGCGCGGCTTCGTAGCCCCTCATGTTGGGGGTGAGGGCGGTATAGCGGGTGCCCGGGCGGCGGACGATGCCGGCCATGACGGCTGCGCCGTCAGCCATTTGCGGGACAAGCCTGGGGTTGACGAAGCTCGCCGCCTCGATCCGGGCGAAACCGCAGGCGGAGAGCGTGTCGACGAGCGCGATCTTCTCGGCGGTCTCGATCAGGCGCGGTTCGTTCTGCAGCCCGTCGCGGGGGCCGACCTCGACGATCTCGATGCGGTCGGGCATGGGCGTCGGCTCAGGCTTCGGGCGCGAGGGCGATGAGGAGCGCGCCCTCGGCCACCTGATCGCCCGCAGCGGCGGCGATCTCGGCGACCGCACCGTCCCGCGGGGCGCGGAGGGCGTGCTCCATCTTCATCGCTTCCATCACCGCGAGGACGTCGCCCTCCGCCACGGTGTCGCCGGTTGCGACCGAGATGGATTTGACGAGACCGGGCAGGGGGGCCGCGATGCGGTCCCCGCCGGTGCTTTCCTCGACCCGGGCGCGTGGGTCTTCGCGGCGGAAGGCAAGCCGTCGGCCGGGCCGCGCCAGGGTCACGGCGTCCCCGTGCGCGTGGATCGCGATGCGGGCGGTGGTGTCGCCTTCCGTCACCTGCCAGAGCGCGCCGCCGAGGGGGCGCGTGCCGAGGGTGGCAGGACCCGCGGGCGTGTCCGCATCGATCCGACCGGCGCCGGCGCAGAAGGCGATGTCGTGCGTCGCCTCGCCCGCGATCAGGCGGAGATGGGCGCGGCTCGGCCCCCAGGCCCGCCAGCCGGTGAGGGCGTGCTCGGCGCTGAGTTGACCCGTCACCGCGGCTGCGGCGAGGGCGAGCTCCGCGCCTGTGGGCTCAGGCGTGCCGTGCAGAGCTTCGCCCGAGCGCGCGATCATGCCAGTGTCGAGCCGGGCCTCCAGCATGTCGGGCAGGGCGGCGAGGCGGGCAAGGAAATCGGCGTTCGTCACGAGTCCTGAGACATGGGTCTCGGCCAGTGCTTCGCCGAGGCGGGCGAAGGCGGCGGCGCGGGTGGGGCCGCTGGCGATGATTTTGGCGATCATCGGATCGTAATGGGGGGTGACCATGTCGCCCTCCCGCACGCCAGCATCGACGCGGATTTCTGGGCCGTCGGGGAGGGTCAACCGCTTGATAAGACCGGTCTGGGGCATGAAGTCCCGGGCGGCATCCTCCGCATAGAGACGCGCCTCGACCGCATGACCGCGGAGGGGGATGGCGTCTTGGGTCAGCGGGAGGGGCTCGCCCGCGGCCACGCGGAGCTGCCATTCGACGAGGTCGAGGCCCGTGACGAGCTCCGTGACCGGATGCTCGACCTGGAGGCGCGTGTTCATTTCCATGAAGAAGAAGCAGTCATCCGCGCCCGTCGCGAGGTGCGCACCGTCGACGATGAACTCCACCGTCCCCGCGCCGGCATAGCCGACCGCTTCCGCCGCGCGGACGGCGGCCGAGGTCATCGCGGCGCGGAGGGCGGGGGTCATGCCGGGAGCGGGGGCTTCCTCGATCACCTTCTGATGGCGCCGCTGGGCCGAGCAGTCGCGTTCGTAGAGGTGGACCGTGTTGCCGAGCGTGTCGCCGAAGACCTGCACCTCGATGTGTCGAGGATTGGCGATGAATTTCTCGACGAGTACCCGGTCGTCGCCGAAGGCACTGGCTGCCTCGGACCGCGCACGGGCCAGGGCTTCCTCGAAATCCGCAGCACGCTCGACGAGGCGCATGCCTTTCCCGCCGCCGCCCGCCCGCGCCTTCACGAGGACCGGGTAGCCGATGCGATCCGCCTCTGCCGCCAGCATCGCCGGATCCTGCCCTTCGCCGTGATAGCCGGGGACGACGGGGACGCCCGCCTCCTCCATCAGCCGCTTGGCCGCGTCCTTGAGGCCCATAGCGCGGATGGCAGCAGGGTGCGGGCCGACCCAGGCGAGGCCCGCTGCGATCACCGCTTCCGCGAACTCCGGGTTCTCGGAGAGAAAGCCGTAGCCGGGATGGATGGCATCGGCGCTCGTCGCACGGGCGGCCTCGAGCAACCGGTCGGTGCGAAGATAGCTCTCGGCCGCTGGCGCTGGACCGACCGCCACCGCCTCGTCCGCGGCGGCGACATGCGCAGCACCCTCGTCCGCGACCGAGCGCACGGCGACGGTAGCGATGCCGAGACGGCGGGCGGTGCGGGCGATACGGCAGGCGATCTCGCCGCGATTGGCGATGAGGAGCTTGGTGACCATCGCGGCTCATATGGCCGGGCTTCGCGGGCAACGGCAAGGGCGGCGGGGGCCGTGCCGTTGCGTCCGTGCTACGCCCGGATAAGGCGATTGACCTCTGTCAGAGCGCCTCGCACCGCGTCCGCGGATAATCGCGGCCAGGTGGGAGCGAGCCGTGAAGGCCCTGGGATCCGTCATGCGACCGCAATGCGGGCTGATGGCGCCGTTGGGGACGACGTTGTGACCGCTGCCGAGCCAGGACCATCGCCGTTGAGGAGATCCGAGCCATGACCCTTCTGACCCGCGCCCTGATCGCCACGCTGCTTGGCATCGCATGCCCGAGTTGCGCGGCCGCAGCGGACCGGTTGGTCGTCCTCGGCGAGCAGTTCTTCGTCGATGAATGCGCCGTCTGCCACGGGCTTGACGGGCAGGGTAAGGGGCCGCTCGGCAACGTGCTGAGCGTGCCGGTCGCCGATCTGACCGCGGCGGCAGCGCAGAATGACGGCATGTTTCCTTTCGGCCGGCTCTACCGGGTGATCGACGGGCGGAGCCCCGTCGATGGCCACGGGCCGAGCGAGATGCCGGTCTGGGGCTCGATCTTCCGCGCTGAGGTGCAGTCGGAGGGCGCGACGGGCGGCTATCGCGGCCTCGATGCTGAGCTTCTGGTCGCCGGGCGCATCACGGCGATCCTCAAATATCTCGAGGCGATCCAGCGGCCGTGAGGGGCGTCAGAGCGCGTTGATCGGGACCTTGAGGACCGGTCGGCCTTCGTCGTCCGTCGGCACAGCGCCCGCGCGCATGTTCACCTGGAGCGACGGGATGATGAGCTTCGGCATGGGCAGGGTCGAATCTCGCGCCTCCCGCATGGCGACGAACTCCTCCCGGCTTTGACCGGCGCCGACATGGATGTTGCCAGTCCGCTCCTCCGAGACGGTCGTCTCCCAACGGATGTCGCGTCCGCCGGGGCCGTAGTCATGGCAGATGAAGAGGCGCATCGCCTCCGGCAGGGCCAGGATGCGCTGGATCGAGTCGTAGAGCTGGCCCGCATCACCGCCCGGGAAATCGGCCCGTGCGCTGCCTCCGTCCGGCATGAAGAGCGTGTCACCCACGAAGGCGGCGTTGCCGATCACATGGGTCATGCAGGCGGGCGTGTGGCCGGGTGTGTGCATGGCGAAGGCTGTGAGGCCCCCGATCTCGTAGGTGTCCCCGTCTTCGAAGAGCCGGTCGAACTGGCTGCCGTCCCGTTGGAACTCCGTGCCCTCGTTGAAGACCTTGCCGAAGGTCTCCTGCACCGCGCAGATGCCGCCCCCGATGCCGAGCTTGCCGCCGAGCCGCTCCTGAATGTAGGGCGCACCGGAGAGGTGGTCGGCATGCACATGCGTCTCGATCAGCCATTCGAGGGAGAGCCCCCGCTCTTCGATCCGCGCGATCAGCCGGTCAGCGCTCTCATAGGTGATCCGGCCCGCAGCATAATCGATATCCATGACCGCATCGACGACAGCACAGGCCTTCGAGCCCGGATCCTTGACGATATAGGAGACGGTGTTTGTGCCCGGATCGAAGAACCCCTCCACCTCCGGGATCGACGCCATATCGATCGGATAGTTGCTCATCGCTGCCTCCGGACCGAATTCACACATCTTGAATGTCGAATGGATGGGGCGGTGTTGCAAGCTCTTCCGTCTCTGCGCCGTTCACATTCGGAAGACGCCGAAGCGGGTTTCGGGGATGGGGGCCAGGGTGCTGGTGGCGAGGCTGAGGGCGAGGGCTTCGCGGGTGCGAGCGGGCTCGAGGATGCCGTCGTCCCAGAGGCGGGCGGAGGCGTAGAGCGGGTGCCCCTGTTCCTCGAACTGCTCGATTATGGGCTGCTTGAAGGCAGCCTCGTCATCCTCGGACCAGGCGCCGCCCTTTCGCTCGATGCCGTCGCGGCGGAGGGTGGCGAGGACGCCTGCAGCCTGGAACCCGCCCATCACCGAGATGCGGCTGTTGGGCCAGGACCAGAGGTAGCGGGGGGAGTAGGCGCGGCCGCACATGCCGTAGTTGCCGGCCCCGAAACTGCCGCCGATGAGGAGCGTGATCTTCGGCACCTCGGCGCAGGCGACGGCGGTCACGAGCTTGGCACCGTGGCGCGCGATCCCCTCCGCCTCGTAGCGCCGGCCCACCATGAAACCGGTAATGTTCTGGAGGAAGAGGAGGGGGATGCGGCGCTGGCAGCAGAGCTCGACGAAATGGGCGCCTTTGACCGCGCTTTCGGAATAGAGGATGCCGTTGTTGGCGATGATGCCGACTGATTGCCCCATGATCTCTGCGAAGCCGCAGACCAGCGTCTCGCCGAAACGCGCCTTGAAAGGGTCGAGCCGGGAGCCGTCCACGAGCCGGGCGATGACCTCGCGGACGTCGTAGGGCAGGCGCGTATCTGGCGGCAGGATGCCGGGGATCTCGGAAGGGTCGTAGGCGGGAGCCTCGCCCGATGGCAGCTGCGCTGCCAGCCTGCCGCACGGGCCAAGGTCGTACCGGTAGGGTGGGGTTTCACCCCACCGTCCGAGATTGGCGACGGCGCGGCGGGCGAGGCTGAGCGCGTGAATGTCATCCTCCGCCAGATGGTCCGCGACGCCGGAGAGGCGGGTATGGACGTCGCCCCCGCCAAGGTCTTCTGCCGATACGACCTCGCCCGTCGCGGCCTTTACCAAGGGGGGGCCGGCGAGGAAGATCGTGCCCTGCTCCTTCACGATGATCGCTTCGTCCGACATCGCAGGCACATAGGCGCCACCGGCGGTGCAGCTTCCCATCACGACCGCGATCTGGGCGATGCCGGCGGCGGACATGCGGGCCTGATTGAAGAAGATGCGGCCGAAATGATCGCGGTCCGGGAAGACCTCGTCCTGACGGGGCAGGTTCGCACCACCCGAGTCGACTAGGTAGACGCAGGGCAGGCGATTGGCCTCCGCGATTTCCTGGGCGCGGAGGTGCTTCTTGACGGTGATGGGGAAGTAGCTGCCGCCCTTCACGGTCGCGTCGTTGGCGACGACCATGCACCAGCGGCCCGAGACGAGCCCGACGCCCGCGATGACCCCGGCGGCGGGGGCATCACCGTCATACATGCCATGGGCGGCGAAGAGCCCGACTTCGAGAAACGGCGAGCCGGGATCGAGCAGCCGCTCGACGCGCACCCGGGGGGCGAGCTTGCCCCGCCCCTCATGCCGCGCCCGTGCCGCCGCGCCGCCGCCATCGAGCGCCCAGGCCGCCGCCTCCCGAACCACCGCCGCCCCGGCATCGAAGGCACGAGCATTCTCTTGAAACGCCGCACTCCTCGGCGCGACCTGGCTCTCAATGCGGGACATTGTCTCTCCGAAACTGGCGATTGGGCGAACGATGTGTTAGCTCACCGCCAGTTTCTCGGGAGTGCAACCCATGTTTCTCGTTCGGCGCATCACCGGCGCGTTCCGTCCACCGCACCGCGGTTGACCGCTGTCCTTCAGGGGCAGCCCTGAACCTTAGGAAAAGTGCTGTGTGAGAGGCCGCATGTCGCGCAGGACATGCGGGACGAGAAATGTTTGTCCGATTTGTTTGTCGGGAGCCCCACCCACAGGTGGCGGCAGAGATCGGCTTTTGGGCCGCCACCCCGACGCGCCACGAACACCTAAGTGCGCGTGTGATGGAGCGACACGATCGTTCGATCACCGAAGCGATGAGCTTCCTGGGAGCCCTTCATAAGCCGCGGTTCAACCGCAAACGGCGAAAGGCTGGTTGGCTTAGAGCCCTGTTCTGGTTTCGCGCAGAGGCCGCGATGCCTGGCCACGGTCCAGGCACGATGGTGTGGCGTGCCGAAGAGCTTGCGGCCGCGATGACCCTGTCAGGTACTGAAGTGCGCAAGCTCGCGGTGGCGCATCCCGGTCTCATTCTTTGGTCCGATGACCATCAGGTGCTTGCGCGCCCATCCTGCACGGTGCCCCGTGCGTTCGAATAGTGCACCGAGGCTGCGCTCCAGCGCGCTCAGAGGCCCTTGCGGTCCTGGGTGCGTTGGAGGGTGCGGCGGATGATGGCGCGGAGTTCGCATTGGAGCGCTTCGAACTCGGCGTAGTCGGGGCCGAAGCGCTGGGTGGAGATGCGGATCTGGCTCGGGTCGCGGCAGTAGCCAAGTGGGCCGGCCTCCCAGTCCGGCTGAGCGAGCTCGGCGGTCGCTCCCGAGGCGGTGGCGCGGGCTTCCTCGGTTTCCATCACGTCGCGCCATGCGGAGAGTTTCGGCGCCATGCACTGCGCCGGCGCGTCGATGCCGCCGGTCTCGCGCAGCGCGTTGCACTCCGCGACCTCTGCCCTGAACGTCCCGCAGGCGCGGAGAGCACGCTTGTCACCCGCCGCCGCCGCGCAGGCTTCGTAGTCGAGGGCTGAAGCGTGGGCAGGCTCGGGTGCGGCCGTCAGGAGAAGCGGGATGGCCAGAAAGGACGCAAATCGGAACATTCACGCTGTCTCCTTAAAGAGTTCGCGGCCTATCAGCATCCGGCGCACCTCCTGCGTGCCGGCGCCGATCTCGTAGAGCTTCGCGTCGCGGAGGAGTCGGCCTGTAGGGTATTCGTTGATATAGCCGTTGCCGCCGAGGGCCTGGATCGCTTCGAGCGCGACGGTGACGGCCCGCTCGCTCGAATAGAGGAGGCAGCCCGCTGCATCCTGCCGCGTCGTCTCGCCCCGGTCGCAGGCGGCGGCGACCGCGTAGACATAGCCGCGGCTCGCATTCATGGCGGTGTACATATCGGCGATCTTGCCCTGCATGAGCTGGAACTCGCCGATGGGCGTGCCGAATTGCTTGCGCTCATGGACATAGGGCATGACCACGTCCATGGCGGCGGCCATGATGCCGAGAGGACCGCCGGAAAGGACGACCCGCTCATAGTCGAGCCCGGACATCAGGACGGCGACGCCGCGGCCTTCCTCGCCGAGGATGTTCTCGAAGGGCACCTCGCAATCCTCGAAGACGAGCTCGCAGGTGTTGGAGCCCCGCATGCCGAGCTTGTCGAGCTTCTGGGCGGTGGAGAAGCCGGTGAAACCCTTCTCGATCAGAAAGGCCGTGATCCCCTTGGGCCCGGCATCCGGGTCCGTTTTGGCGTAGACGACAAGCGTGTCGGCGTCCGGGCCGTTGGTGATCCACATCTTGCTGCCGTTCAGGATGAAGCGGTCGTTCCGCTTCTCTGCGCGCAGCTTCATCGAGACGACATCGGACCCGGCGCCAGGCTCGGACATTGCGAGCGCGCCGACATGCTCACCGCTGATAAGGCCGGGGAGGTATTTCGCGCGCTGTTCGGGCGTGCCGTTCAGCTTGATCTGGTTGACGCAGAGGTTGGAGTGGGCGCCGTAGCTGAGGCCGACACTCGCCGACGCACGCGAGATCTCCTCGACCGCCAGAGTGTGGGCGACGTAGCCCATGCCCGCGCCACCAAGCTCCTCGGGCACCGTAATGCCGAGGAGGCCGAGTTCTCCCATCTCACGCCAGAGATGCATCGGGAACTCGTTCGTCCGGTCGATCTCGTCGGCGAGCGGGGCTACCCGTTCGGAAGCGAAACGGCGAACGGTCTCCTGCAGCGCCTCGATCTCCTCGCCCAGACCGAACCTCATCGTGGCGTCGAACATTCGTGTTTCCTTCCCTTGCGACCGGGTGGCGGAGCGGGTGCCGCGGTCAAGGGAACTCCTACAGCCATCTTGCCCGATGTGCGAGCGACAGACCGGTCGCCGGACGCGCATCTGTGCGAGGAAGGGGCTCGTTCTCTCAGAACCTGTGGATGTTGTGGGGAGTGATGGCATCAGGTCGCGGCGGGAGCCTCCTGACCTTCGCCGGGCACCGCGGAGTTGCTGCTGCAAGCGCTGCACCCTCCGATACAGCAATCACCGCGCTCCAGTTCAGAGCGCAGTGACAAGAGTGTCGCCAAGGCGAACGCGGCGCTGCCTGTTCAGGATTTCATCATCCGGCGATGAAGTGCCAGTGCGCCGATACCCGCCAGCAGGAGCGGCAGGGTTGGGCCGAGCGGGACCGGGACAAGGCTCACATTGTCGAAAGCTGCGAATTCGTTCACCGACGACAGGGAGAAGTTGAAGCGCAGATCGCCGGTCGTACCGCTCCCGACCCCGGCATCCAGCAGGATTGTCTGAACCGGCACCACGATCATCTGGAAGGTCGAACTCGTCGGCGAGGCGGTCGCGATGCCGCCCGTCTGGATAAACTGCTGTCCCGGCGTCCCAGCGCTACCGGCAGCGTCGCCAATGAAGTTCACGATCTGGACAAACTGATCGTTGCCCGGCGTCGAGTTTGTATCAAAGCCGACCGACACGTTGATGAAGTCGGCTGCCTCAAAATCGGCAGTCGTGAGTGTCGCGAGCGTGAAGGTCAGCTCGTCCGTGTCGTTGAACGTGATGCCCTCGTAGTCGACGAAAATCTCGTCAGCAGGCCCCGTGCTATCGCCCTGAAGACAGAGCGCCCCGCCGGAGCCGCCCGAGTAGCCAGTACACAGCCCAGTACCAATCGTGGTTACTTCTGTCTGAAGGTCACCGGACTCGTCTGTGATCACGCCGGCGATCGACCCGAGTGACCCACCGTCGAAATCATCCAGAACAACGGCGTCCGCGCGCGGCGCGATTACCGTCGCCGTCAGCGCAAACGCGCCCGCCACCAGCCATTTCATCGAACGAGTTGCCATCCGTCAGCCCCCGGCAGTTCGCTGGGCGAAACACGCTGCCCTTAATCAACCTTAAGGAAGTGTGTATCACCCTTAAAGCTGCATCGCCATACATAAGGCGCTGCAGTGCGGTATTTTTGGCTGAAGTCTGGTCTCAGGTCCTTTAATGCTCGGAAATCAGGCGTCCTCCACCACGATCACGGGCTCCATCGCCTCCAGTTCTGCCGCCGAGAGATGGCAGCGCACAACGTGGCCGCTCTCGAACCGTCGCTCAGGCAGCGGTTTGTCGCAGGTACCCGGCATCACGTAGTTGCAGCGGGTCTGGAACGGGCAGCCTTGCGGGCGCTTGAGCGGGGAGGGCAGTTCGCCTTCGAGCACAACGTTGCGCTTCTTCACATGCGTGTCGGCGACCGGCACGGCGGAGAGGAGCGCTTCGGTATAGGGGTGATAGGGCGGTGCGAAGATCTGCTCCGTCGGGCCCTGCTCCATGATCTCGCCAAGATACATGACCACCACCCGGTCGGCGAGGTAGCGGACGACACCGAGGTCGTGGGAGATGAAGAGCATGGTCGTCCGGCTCTCGCGCTGGATGTCGGTCAGGAGCTTCGTCACCGCGGCCTGGACCGAGACATCCAGCGCAGAAACCGGCTCGTCCGCAACCACCAGCTTCGGCCGGCCGGCAAAGGCCCGCGCGATGCCGATGCGCTGCTTCTGCCCGCCTGAGAGCTGGCGCGGCATGCGGGTCGCGAACTCGCGCGGCAACTTAACGAGGTCGAGGAGCTCCAGCATCTGGTTCCAGCGGTCCTCGTCGCTCTCCCCGATCTCGAACATCTCGAGCACGCGGCAGATCTGGTCCCCGATCCTCATGGAGGGGTTGAGCGTATCGAAGGGGTTCTGGAAGACCATCTGGACCTGGGAGACGGTTTGGGGCCCCCGCGTCTCCACCGCCTTGTCGCCGAGCTCGAGATTGCCGAGCTTGACCGAACCGTTGCTTGCCGTTTCGAGGCCCATCAGGACCTTGGCGAAGGTCGACTTGCCGCAGCCGGATTCCCCCACGATGGCAACGGTCTCAGCCTCCTTCGCGTCGAAGGTCAGCTGCTCGTTGGCCTTGACCGTGCGCTTGTCCCCGCCGCCGAACATGCCCGTGGAGATCGAGTAGTGCTTGGTCAGTTCCTCGACGCTCAGTACCACGTCGCCGGGCTCGATCGGGGCGCCGACCTCGCCGGCATCGGGCTCCTTGCTCCAGTCGATAGCGTCCAGACGCTCGCACCGGCTGCGGTGGCGATCGGCAGCCGAGCCGACGTCATACATTTTCACATCCTGCACGTTGCAGGTGCCGTCCAGGAACCAGTCGCAACGGGGACCGAAGTTGCAGCCCTGGGGCCGCTCATGGGGCAGGGGAAGCTGACCGGGGATCGCCACCAGCGGCTTCGCGTATTTGTCCGCCCCGGGCACGGGGATCGAGCGGAGCAGGCCCTTGGTGTAGGGGTGGCGCATATTGTTGAAGACGGTGTCGATGTTACCCTCTTCGACGGCCTCGCCCGAATACATCACGGTGATCCGGTCGCAGGTCTCGAGGATGAGGCCAAGATTGTGCGAGACGAAGATCATCGAGGTCCCCATCTCGGAGGCGAGCTCCTTGATCAGATCCACGATCCCGGCCTCGACCGTCACGTCGAGCGCGGTGGTCGGCTCGTCGAGGAGGAGGAGGGCAGGGCGGCTGAGGAGCGCCATGGAGATCACGACGCGCTGCTGCTGGCCGCCCGAGAGCTGGTGGGGATAGGCGCCCATGATCCGGTCCGGGTCCGGCAGACGGACGCTCGCGACCATGTCCGCCGCGCGCTTTGCTGCCTCGGCCTCCGTGATCCCCTTCTCGTGGATCGTCAGAACTTCGGTGAGCTGCTGGCCGATCTTCATGGCCGGGTTCAGGGAGGCCATGGGCTCCTGATAGACCATTGAGATCTGCGAGCCGCGGAGATCGCGCAGTTCCTCATCGGACATGGTTGCCATGTCCCGGCCCTTGAACTTGATCCTGCCCGACTTGATGCGCCCGTTCTTGCCGAGATAGCGCATGATCCCAAGCGAGACGGTGGACTTGCCGCATCCGGACTCGCCCACGAGCCCCATGGTCTCCCCCGGCATGACGGTCATGGAGAAGTCCATGACAGCCGGGATCTCCCCCTTCCGCGTGTAGAAGGAGATATTCAGGTCTTCGATCTCGAGGATGGGCTCACTCATGGCTGGCTCCCGCTTCATCAGGCCGGTGGAAGGTGGCTGTCGTCAGTCTTCAAATGCTCCAGAAGTTCTATCAGCAGTTCGCGCGCAGGAGCATCTATCCAAGCCAGCTCTCTCACCATGGGAGCCAGTGTCTCGGAAAAAATGACGACGATTAGAACGCTTACGCTCAGGCACCAGGTGACCATGGCCACTGCTGAGCAGACTCGGACAACGATCAAGTGCAGATTGAGATCTATTCTGCCGGGATTTGATTTTATCTCGGCCCTGAGGGCATCGCGGAGACGACTGAGATTCCGGCCAATCTTGTAATCGTGCAGTTCTCTTCGATTGAAGATGCGAAGGGGCAGCAGTATCAGGAGCTTCAGGCATACCAGCGTGGCCACTCCGAACGCTGCTCCGATTGACGCCGAGACGACCACAGGCTCAGCTGGCACGCGGGAGGCGGTCGAGCACGCCGCGCATCGTGCGGACGGCCTCCTCGATGCGCGCATCGACGCGCACGTTCTCGAGATTGGTGATCGCATCTGCGAGACGCTGCTGCCCGGACGCAACTCGATCGACCGGCGCGCCATCCCGCCTGCGGGCGAGCGCAAAGTCCCACTCGCTCAGCTCCGGAGCGCCGTCGTCCGGGGTGGAGTATTCAGGCATGACGGACATAGAACTCTCTTTCTCGCCTTGTCGCCACGCGGGCCGAGATCACGTGGATCGCACGCGGTCGCTCACTCTACACGATGAACACGATGCGATCATCGAGCACGCCAAGCTCGCGATGGCGCCGCTCACCATCGATCCAGTCATCGGGAAACGCGAGTGCCGCCTTCCGCTCGAAGCGGGCGAGATCCGCGAAGTCGATGTCATGCGTGGCGCGGTTCGACTATCGCTTGCTCTCGTCCCATTCGAGCTCCATCGCCACCGCATCGTCAGTCCTTAAGGCTCTCTTCGCGCATGCCGTCAGCCAGGAGGTTTAGGCCGAGGACCAGAGACATGAGGGCGACGGCTGGGAAGAGGGCGATGTGGGCGGTTTCGGCGAGACGCACGAAGGGGCGGCCGTGGTTGATCATCGTGCCCCAGTCCGGGCTCTCCGGTTGGAGGCCGAGGCCGAAAAAGCCGAGCGTGCCGAGGAGGATCGTCGTGTAGCCGATGCGCAGGCAGAAATCGACGATCAGCGGGCCGCGCGCATTCGGCAGTATCTCCCAAAGCATGATGTACCAGGGCCGCTCGCCGCGCGTCTGCGCCGCCGCCACATAGTCACGTGTCTTGATGTCCATGGTGAGCCCCCGGACCACGCGGAAGATCGCGGGTGAGGAGACGAAGACGACGGCAGCGAAGACGTTGAGTTCATTCGGGTCGAGGCTGAGGATGCCGAGCGGGTCGGCGTCGAACACGAGGCCCAGATAGACCCAGATGCCGAGCAGCACCGTCACACCCAGATAGGCCTGCAGCCGCCCCTTGTTCTTCTCGTATTTCGTGAACCAGAGGAGGCAGAGGAAGCAAATCGGGAAGAGGAAGAAGAAGGCCGCCATGGCGATGGGGATCGACCAGGGGATCGAGAAGAGGCCGATATCGACGAAGGTCGGGTTCCGCACCTCGGGCGTGACCAAGAGGTAGAAGAGCAGAATTACGGGAAAGGCGAGTACGAGGTTTGCAAGGAAGCTCATCACCGTGTCGATGGAGCCTGTGTAGTAGCCCGCCGGCAGGCCAAGCGTCGCGCCCACCATATAGGCGATGAGCGTGGCGACGGGCGCTATGATCAGGACGATGCGCGAGCCGTAGATGATCCGGCTGAAGATATCGCGGGCGAGGTTGTCGCCCCCGAGGAGGAAGGCGTAGCCGCTCTCGCTGTCGATGGTGCCCGGCAGGGACTTCTTCATTCCGAAGGTGAAGCTCTGCTCGAGCGGGCCCATGATCGCGATGATGTCGGCGAAGAGCGCGGTGAAGATCCAGAAAAGCGTCACCGATAGGCCGAAGAGCCCGATCCGGCTGTCCCAGAGGCGCCCGATCTGACCGAGACTGCCGCGGATGAAATATCCGCCGATCAGGGTCACTGCCAGCGCGGCCCAGACTGGCCAGAACCTGATGAACATCTGGACGATGATCTCGCCCGTGCCGATGGTCTCGAGCTCCATGGTCCCTCTCCCCTCGTCTTTTCTTGGCTCAGCTCACGCGGATGCGCGGGTTGAGGAACGCGTAGCCGATATCGCTGATAAGCTGAGTGAGGAGCACCACAATGACCGCGATCCAACTGATCGCAAGCAGGAGCTCGATGTCGTTGTTGCCTGCGGCCTGCACCAGCGTCCAGCCGAAGCCCTTGAAGTTGAACATCGTCTCGACGATGACGACGCCAGTCAGGAGCCAGGGGAACTGCAGCATGATGACCGTGAAGGGGGCGATCAGCGCGTTCCTGAGCGCGTGTTTCAGCACCACTTCGCGGAAGCTCATGCCCTTGAGTGTGGCAGTGCGGATGTAGTGGGAGGTCATCACCTCAGCCATCGAGGCGCGGGTCATGCGCGCGATGTAGCCTAGACCGTAGATAGCCATAGTGATCACCGGCAGGGTGAAGTTCTCGAAGGTGATCGTCCGCGTCGAGGCAATGCCCTTGAACCAGCCGAGCGCCGAGGCGAAGACGGCGACGAAGATGATGCCGGTGACGTATTCGGGCGCGGATGTCGATCCGATGGAGGCCACCGATAAACTTCGATCCAGCGTCGAGCCTTCTCGCATCCCCGCCAGCACGCCGATGATCAGCGCGCCTGGCACCATCACGATCATGACCCAGAACATCAGGATGCCGGTGTAGTAGAGGCGCTCGCCCACGACTGCTGAGACCGGTTTGCGGAAGACGCGGCTGTAGCCCATATCGCCCGTGACCGTGTTCCCGATCCACTCGCCATAGCGGACAAAGAAGGGGCGGCCATAGCCGTTATCGTCTAGCCAGACCTGCACTTCCTCATCGGTCATGCGCATGTTGCCCTCGGTTTTCGCGATCTTCTCGAGGTTCCCCGGCAGGTTGACGAGGTAGAAGACGACAAAGGTCAGGGCGAACATCGTCACCACCATTGTGCCGATGCGGCGGATGATGAACATGATCATAGGCTTGCCTCCGGGGCTGGCGCTTGGTCAGGCGGGAAGCGCGGTGGCATCGCGGGCACCCCAGCACCATGCCCGGGACCCGTGGTCTCTGAAGCTGATCGGGTAACAGGCGAAGGGGGCGCGGCGGCCCCCCTTCCCGTTCTCGTCAGCTGTCGAGCCAGACCTTGTCGAAGTGCTGTTCGAAGGCCTGATGCGCCGGGTTGTCCATCACATACTCGGCGTTCGCGCGGTATACCGAGCGCCAGTAGGGTTGGATGATGACACCCTCGTCGACCATGATCTGTTCGAGCTTCTTCATGATCTCGCGGCGGGCATCCGGATCCGGCGTGGCGAGGGCCTGGTCGAGGGTCGTGTCGAACTCTTCGTTTGCAAATCCGGTCTCGTTCCACGGCACGCCCGAGCGGTAGGCGAGGTTCAGGACCTGCACGCCCAGCGGACGTGGATTCCAGTTCGTGGAGCTGAACGGATACTTCGCCCAGTCATTCCAGAAGGTGGAGCCCGGGATGACTGTCCGTTTCACGTTGATGCCGGCATCGCGGAGCTGGGCCGCGACGGCATCCGTGGTGTTCCGCCGCCAGTCGTCGTCGATCGAGATGAGCTCGAACTCGGTATCGGCATGCCCGGCCTCGGTCAGGAGCGCGAGCGCGCCTTCGACGTCACGCTCCGGCTTGCCGATATCCGCATATTCGATGTGCATCGGGCCGACATGGTGGTTCTCGGCCGGCTGGCCGGCGTTGTTGTAGCCGAGCTGGAGGACGACCGTGTTGTCGACGGCCTTGGCCAGCGCCTGGCGCACCTTCACGTCGTCATAAGGAGCGTTCGACTGGTTCGAGCGGATGACGATGGTGGCACCCGTGGCGACCTCGGAGATCGGGATACCGATGCCGCGAACCTGGTCGAGGCTGTCGGACTTGATCTCGAAGGAGGTGTCGATCTCTTCGGACTCGAAGGCCGCGATCTCGGCCGTCGGGTCGGTGCCGAGGTCGGTCCAGATGATCTCGTCGAGCAGTGCCTCGCCACCCCACCAGGCGCTGGAGGAGCGCACGACGCGGGCGCGCACATTGGCCTCATACTCTGCGAGCTCGAACGGGCCGGTATGGACTTTCAGCGCCTCGAACGGGTCCGGGTTGCCGTCATAGCTGCGATGCGTGATCAGCGCGGGATAGTCGGCCATGCCGGCGATCAGCGAGATGTCCGGGTTCGGCAACTTGAGCTTCAGCGTCGTGGCGTCGACGATCTCCATCGCGTCGGAGCGCAGCGCCTTGGTGTCGGGATCGACGAGGCCGCCCATGCGGCTGGCCATCGAGTTGCCCTCGGCCGAGGCTT
Source organism: Pseudomonadota bacterium (assembly GCA_039815685.1). GTDB lineage: Bacteria > Pseudomonadota > Alphaproteobacteria > Rhodobacterales > Rhodobacteraceae > Thermohalobaculum. The sequence continues at coordinate 159,186 of JBCBYV010000001.1, forward strand.
CCGACCAGCGGGTGATGTTGTGGGCCATATCCTCGGTCGTGAAGTCATCGCCGTTCGACCACTTCACACCCTGGCGCAGGTTGAGCGTGTATTCCGTTGCGTCGTCTGAGACTTCCCAGCTCTCGAGGAGCCGGCCCTCGAACTCGTAATCCGCACGCCATCGCACGGCATATTCGTTCACCTGCCGCGCGACGTTGCCGATTTCCGACCAGTCGAAGGCGCGAGGATCCTTGAAGGCCTTGATCAGCATGCCAACGCGCAGTGTGCCGCCCTTTTTGCCCTGGGCGAGCGCGCGCGTCGGCGCTGCAATGTTGCCCAAGGTGTAGGCGCCTGCGGCGGTGACGCCGAGACCCATCATCGAAGCCAGATACTCGCGGCGATCCATACGGCCGCCCTTGAAGGCGTGCGCCACACGCTCCGCCATTGGGTGCAGCGACCGCTTGGTCATCATCAGCTTGGTCATAAGGTTCTCCCTGCACGCTTTGGATGTGCTGTTGTTTTCGATGCGGAGCTAAACACGTGACGAAAGCCCGGCCAAGAGCCAGATTCCGCTAATTTCCACCGAACAGGCGACAACTTCTGTCGCGAAACGTTCGGCCGCGACAATGAACTGGGTGAATTGGGACTGATTCCCGACTCGATCGGACGGTGGGAATAGCGGGCTATTCGCCCATTCACCTTGCGTTAGGCTTCTCCGGTTGCGGCACGATACGCGCCGCCTGCGGGCGGATCGGATTGAAGAACGCGCGCCGCCGTGCCTCGACGAGCCCCGGATCGGGGTCGAGATAGCCACCCGCGAGGCGTTCATGGAGGTGGCGGTCGAGCGCGGTGATCTCATCGAGCCAAGCACGGTCCTCGGCCGAGATATCGCCCGCGGAGATGAAGCGCTGTGGCGTCTCGTTCGCCCGCCCAATCTCAAGGCGCATGCCGAAGCGGAGCTCGAACTCCGTGGCGAAGGCGCCCATCCGCTCCGTAGTGCCGGTCACGTCAAAGCTGCGGAGGTTCCGCTCTGCAATCCGCAGGATGTCGCGCCGGTCGATCCCCTCCAGCCGTTCGCGCGACCAACGGTCGTTGCCGAGGACGAGGCTCATGGTCTGGCTGTCGCGGATGTCGTCGGCGATGCGGTCGTCCTCGACCCGGATGAACTCGGAGAAGGAGAGCTCGCGGGCGTAGCGGAGCGCCCTGTCCACGGGCCCGCTCTCGGGCAGGGGCACGCCACGCCAGAAATTGTAGATGGAGACGATGCGTTCGATCGGATCCCGCAGCACCGTGATCATGTTCGGTGCGAGGGCGCTGGCGAGTCCGAAGCCGAAATGAACCATCATGAGGCGGTATCGGTCGCGCACGGCCTCGGCGCCCACATCCTCCATTTCCTCGAGGAACTGCTGTGGCGCGATCTCGGCAGGGTCGTAATGCGCGGCTAGTGCCTGGCGTAGCGAGGTTCCTGCCGTCTTGATGATGTGCATGAAGACGAGGCCTTCGCCTACGACCCGTTCGCGCGGTGTGTCACTGCCGAGCGCCTCGGCCTCCTGCATCGCGCGGCTCGCGGGTCCGTCGCCAGCAAGCCTCGACAGCGAGCGTCCACCCATTGCCGGGCGCCGACCGTCTCGCCCATTCTTGCTCATGAGGCGTCACCCTCTCTCGCGCGGCCGCGATGGCCAGCTCAGGCCGGAACGATCAAGCGCATGAGTTTGGAGGCGACGGCCGGAATCGAACCGGCGTACACGGATTTGCAGTCCGCTGCGTAACCACTCCGCCACGTCGCCGCGGGAGGTCTCTTAGTCAGCGTATCTCCGCACCGCAAGAGGCGCAGGATCTGAAGCTGACGGGTAATGGCCTTCGGCATTGATAGTGAGGTTGGAGCATTCGACGGCGCCTTCGGTCGTCGACGTCTACTCTGTTCGGTCGTTACCAGCGTAGGCTGGAGGTGGAAGACCGAGAGTTGAGCTGGAAATCGGGCCATTGCATCACGATGTCCAGATTCAATGCCGTCTTCGTCAGACAACACTTTTCCACGAACATGCGCCCCAGACGCCGAGATCGAGCGTCAGCGTTGAAGGCGCACAACCGCTGTGGCAAAGCGGCTTACGAGCTGGACGAGGGTAGCTTGGGATGACCGATTACGCAGCCGCGCGTCGTGCGATGGTCGACACTCAGGTGCGACCGGCGGACGTGACCCGGTACGGCATCATCGAAGCGCTGATGTGGGCCCCGCGGGAGCGGTTTGTGCCCGCTGCGAGCCGCGATGTCGCTTATGCGGAGCTCGACGTGCCGCTGAAGGGCGGTCGCGTGCTCCTCGCCCCCCGGACGTTCGCGAAGATGGTCGAGGCGGCGTCCATCGGGCCGGGCGACCTCGTGCTCGATCTTGCCCCCGGCACCGGATATTCGACCGCCGTGCTCGCGCGCCTCGCTGTCGCGGTCGTTGCCGTCGAGGCCGATGAAGCGCTTGCCCGCGAGGCGCAGTCCGAGCTTGAAGCGCTCGAGGTCATGAATGCCGCTCTCTCAGCCGGTTCACCGGCGGAGGGGGACGCACCGCATGGCCCCTATGACGTGATCTTCGTCAATGGCGGGGTGGAGGAGTTGCCCCGTGGGCTGACCGATCAGCTCAAGGAAGGGGGCCGTCTCGTTGCGATCTTCGTCGACGGTCCTGTGGGACGCGTGAAGGTGATCACCAGAACCACCGACGGCTTCTCCGAACGTCGTGCCTTCGATGCTTCCGCCCCCGTGCTCGAGGGTTTCGAGCGCGTCCGGGCATTCGAGTTCTGAAAACACAGCAGAGGCAGAGGCCGAGCGCCATGCGTGTATCAATATTCGCCCTTGCGGCTTCCCTGATCCTGCCGTCCGTAGCGGGCGCCCAGACCCTCTCGGATACGCTCGTGACCGCGTACCGCAACAGCCCGGATCTCGCCTCGGCGCGCGCGTCGATCAAGGTCGAGGCCGAGAACGCCGTGCAGGCGCGGGCACAGGGTCGTCCGTTCATCAGCGGTACGGCCAGCCTCGATGTCGAGTTCGATGACTTCAACGAGGTCGTCCTGCCGAACACGCTCGCGCTGACACTGTCGCAACAGATCTATACGGGCGGACAGATCCGCAACTCCATCCTGGCTGCGGAGACGCGGATCACGGCTGAGAGCGAGCGCCTGCGGGCGGTCGAGCAATCTGTGCTGCTCGAGGCAATCACGGCGCATCTCGACGTGCTCCGCGATGGCGCCTTCGTCGAGCTCGGCATCAAGAACCTTCGCGTGCTCTCGGAACAGCTACGTGCGGCGCGCGAGCGGTTCGAGGTGGGTGAGGTGACGCGGACGGATGTGGAGCAGGCGCGTGCTGCGACGGCCGCCTCCCGTTCGTCGCTCGCCGCGTCGCGCGGGGCACTAGTCTCCTCGCGGGAAGGGTATCTGCGCGCGGTCGGCCGGCCAGCCGGCGATCTCCAGCAGCCGCCGCCGTTGCCGGAAGTGCCGGCGAGCGTGTCCGAGGCCGTGGGCATTGCCCTGGTACAGGATCCCGCCCTTCGCGCCGCTCGCATCGAGCGTCAGGCGGCGGGTTTCGACGTGAAGACGGCTATCGGCGCGCTTCTGCCGCAGCTCGAACTCACCGCGCAGGCATCGCGCTCGGACACGCTGCGCGACGAGGATTTCCTAGGCGACAGTATCCCGGCATCGACCAGCGGTTCGGTTGGCCTTTCGCTGACGATCCCCTTCTTCACGGGCGGCCTGAACTACTCGAATGTACGCGAGACCCAGGCGCTCGTGGAAGCCGCGGTCGCCGATATCACCTCCGCCGAGCGGACCGCTGTCGAGAATGTGGGCAGCGCCTATGCAGCGCTCGATGTGGCCCGCGCGTCGATCGAAGCTGGTGGGCTCGAGGTCGAGGCTGCGCGCCTCGCCTTCGAGGGCGTGCAGGAAGAGGCCAAGGTGGGTGCCCGAACAACCCTGGACGTGCTTGACGCAGAGGCAGATGTGCTCGAGGCCGAGAGCGATCTTGTCGAGTCCCGGCGCGATGAGGCTGTTGCGATCTACAGTATTCTCGCCTCCGTCGGTCTGCTGACGGTCGAGCATCTGGGCCTGGAGGTCGATCCAGACACGGCTGAAGAATACTACGACGAGGTCCGGGACCGATACATCGGCTACGATGCTAGCGAGGACACGGTCTGGACCACGCGCTGGCGGCCCTGATCGCGCCGCTTTTCTGCGTTCTACGAGTGATATTGGCGCGCCGTCGAACGGGCGGTAACCTCTCGGCGCGTGCGCGGGGTGCGAGTTTTCGGCACAAATGGGCGGTAGATCCGGGGGATGACGGCGATGAGTGATGGTGACGACGGCCCCAAGGATGACGTGCTCGTCTCGCTTCGCCGCATCATGCGTGGCGGGAAGCCGGCGGCCGAGAACGAGGACACGAAGAGAGGCGGCGGTCTTTTCAAGCGCCGCCGGACGCCTGCGGCTGAGACCGAGGCCGAGACCGGAGACGGGGCGTCGCCGGAAGCGGAGCCGGACGCACAGGGGGCGGACGCCGAGGGCGCCGAGGAGAGCACTCCCGGGGTCAACGCTTCGAATGATGTTGCGGCGACCGATGAAACTGCTGCGGAGGTGGCACGAGCCGACGAGCCGGCTGCGGTGCAAGAGGACGTCGCCGCGGACGAACTCCTGACCCTCGACGACTCCATGATGCAATTGATGGAAACTGCTGAAGGGCCTTCGGAAGCTCTGGAGGCGCAGGAGCTTGGCGCCGGCGCGCCGGATGTTGCCGAAGGGTCCATGGCAGAGGACGGGCCGAGCACCACCGACTTGGAGGCGGAGACAGGAACGACCGATATCGTGGAGGAGCTTGCGGAGACCGTCGAAGAGCCGGTCGAGGCGATCGAGGAGCCCGCGCCTCACGATGTTGAAGTCGAGGCGGTCGTGGCTGAGGCGGGCCTCGAGGAGACGGCTGCCGATATGCCGCCATCGGACGGCGAGCCTGACGCTCTCGACGATGCCATCGACACGACCGCGGATGAGCTCTCGGAAGCGGCGCCCTCCATCGACGATGTGCCGGTCGGCCCTGTCTCGCCGCCCGAGGATGTGGCGCCGGACCTGTCGGACGACCCGATCGAGCCAGAACCCTTTGCTCCCGAGCCGGATATCCCGGCGGCTGAACATTACGCCTCGGATGAGCTCGATCCGACCCTCGACCCCGCCACAGCCGCCTCGGCCGGCGCGGTGCTGCCCGCTACCGTGCAGGCGGAGACTGCACCGGCGATGGCGGCACAAGGGCAGGGCGGCGCGGTGATCATGGATGAAAGCGCGCTCGAGGATATGATCCGCCGGGTGATCCGCGCGGAGCTGGTCGAGGGTGAGCTTGGCCGCAACATCTCTGCCAATGTCCGGCGCCTGATCGAGGACGAGATCGCGCGCGCGATGCTCAACCGCTCGCAGGACTGATCGCGCCCAACAGCGTCCCGCCTTCTCCGCGCCCCCTTGGCCCGGCGCGCGCCGCCGGGCTATAGCACCCGCGCGAAACGGGCCCCCGCTGGTTGGGGGCAGAGCGGGACGACGGACAGACCGATGGAAAAGACCTTCGACGCTGCCAGCGCAGAGCCGCGTATCACGGCCGCCTGGGAAGAGGCAGGCGCCTTCCGCGCCGGCGCCAATGCGAAAACGGGCGCCGAGACCTTCTGCATCGTAATCCCGCCGCCGAACGTGACCGGCTCGCTCCATATGGGCCACGCGCTCAACAACACGCTGCAGGACATCCTGATCCGATGGCACCGCATGCGAGGGCATGACGTGCTCTGGCAGCCGGGCACGGACCATGCGGGCATTGCGACGCAGATGGTCGTCGAGCGCGCGCTGGCGAACGAAGGCAACATCCGTCGCACTGATATGGGTCGCGAAGACTTCGTAAAGCGGGTCTGGCAGCAGAAGGAGGAGAGCGAGGGCGTCATTCTCGGCCAGCTCAAACGCCTCGGCGCCTCCTGCGACTGGTCGCGCACGCGCTTCACCATGGACGAAGGGCTGTCGGACGCGGTCCTCGAAGTCTTCGTCGCGCTTTACAACAGGGGCCTCATCTACCGCGACAAGCGGCTGGTGAACTGGGACCCGCATTTCGAGACGGCGATCTCGGATCTCGAGGTCGAGCAGGTCGAAGTTCGCCCGCAGAAGGGCAACCCGCCTGCAAAGCCCATGGGTATGCTCTGGCGCTTCCGCTATCCGCTGGCCGACGGTGCGACCTACGAGGCGCCGGTCAAGTGGGACGAGGAGGGCAACCCGACTAGCCACGAGACGCGGGACTACATCGTCGTCGCCACGACCCGGCCCGAGACGATGCTGGGCGACACGGGCGTCGCAGTGCATCCCGAGGATGCGCGCTATGCCCATCTCGTCGGCCGCGATGTCGTCCTGCCGCTGGTGAACCGCCGCATCCCCATCGTTGCCGACGCGTATGCGGACCCCGAGCAGGGCACGGGTGCGGTCAAGATCACGCCGGCGCATGACTTCAACGATTTCGAGGTTGGCAAGCGCGCGGGCCTCCGCGTCGTCAACGTCATGACGACGAAGGCGGCCATGTACCTATCTGGCAACGCGGAGTTCCTGGAAGGAGCGGACCCGGAACCCGAAGCGCTCGCCCTCGATGGTCTCGACCGCTACGAGGCGCGCGAACGGATCATCGCGCTCTTCGAGGCGCATGGACTTTATGATGGTGCGGACGAGCATCCGCATCAGGTGCCCCATGGCGACCGCTCGAAGGTCGCCATCGAGCCCTACCTCACCGACCAGTGGTTCTGTGACGCCGCGACCCTAGCCAAGCCCGCGCTGCAGGCGGTCAAGGACGGCCGCACGAAGTTCGTCCCCCAGAACTGGGAGAAGACCTACTTCCAGTGGCTCGACAACATCCAACCCTGGTGCATCAGCCGCCAACTCTGGTGGGGCCACCAAGTTCCCATCTGGTACGGCATCGATAGAGATCACTTGAAGCAACCACCGGAAGCTGCGTCTGGCCATGTGCCGATGGTCGAGTTTTGTGCGAAGACCGAGACGGAGGCGCTCGCACTAGCACGGGGTTACTATGGCGATGCCGTGATGGTGACGCTCGACGAGGGGCCGTTTGCTGCTACTGGCCTCACTGGTCGTGAAGGTCTCACTGTTGCGCTCAAGCGCGATGAGGACGTCCTCGACACTTGGTTCTCGTCGGCGCTTTGGCCCTTCTCGACGCTTGGGTGGCCGGCGGAGACGGAGGAGCTGAAGCGGTATTACAAGACCGATGTACTGGTGACGGGGTTCGACATCATCTTCTTCTGGGTGGCCCGGATGATGATGATGGGGCTCGAATTCATGAAGGACGGGGACGGCAAGCCGGAGGTTCCGTTCCACACGGTCTATGTCCATGCGCTGGTGCGGGACGAGCACGGCAAGAAGATGTCGAAGTCGCTGGGCAACGTCATCGATCCGCTCGAGCTGATCGACGAATACGGGGCGGATGCCGTCCGCTTCACGCTGACCTCCATGGCGGCGATGGGGCGGGACATCAAGCTCGCCGTCTCTCGCGTCGCGGGCTACCGCAACTTCGGCACGAAGCTCTGGAACGCCGCGCGCTTCTGCGAGATCAACGAGTGCCGCTATGACCCGACCTTCGACCCCGCGAGCCCTACGCGCCCCGTGAACCGCTGGATCGTGGGCGAGACGGCGCGGATGGTGGCGGCGGTCGATGCGGCGCTGGCTGAGTACCGCTTTAACGACGCGGCCGGTGCGCTCTACGACCATATCTGGAAGACCTTTTGCGACTGGTATGTCGAGCTTGCCAAGCCATTGTTGCAGGGCGAGGACGAGGCGGCGAAGGCGGAGACGCGGGCGACTGCGAACTGGGCGCTCGGCCAGATCGTGGCGGCGCTTCATCCGATCATGCCCTTCATCACCGAGGAGCTGTGGAGCGGCATCGGGCGCGAAGGGATGTGTGCCCACGCGCCATGGCCCACCTTGCCGGCCGATCTCATCGACGAGACGGCGGATCAGGAGATCGGCTGGACGATCCGGCTGATCGAGGGGGTGCGCTCGCTCCGTGCCGAGATGAACGTCCCCGCCGGCGCGCAGATCGAGCTCGTGCTGACCGGGCATGACCCCGCGACCGCGATGCGGCTCCTGCGCAACTCGGAGCTTGTCCAGCGGCTGACGCGGCTCCGCGAAGTGGCGGTGGCGGAGCATGCGCCCGACGGCTCGGTCACCTTCGCCATGGAGGACTGCGCCGTGAACCTGCCGCTCGCGGGCGTCATCGATGTGAGCGCGGAGAAGGCGCGGCTCGACAAGGAGATGGGCAAGCTCGGCAAGGAGATCGGCGGGCTTCAAGGCAAGCTCGCCAACGAGAAGTTTCTAGCCAAGGCTCCCGAAGCGGTGGTGGCGGAGCAACGCGACCGGCTGGCGACGGCCGAGGCGGAACGGGCCCGCCTTGCACAGGCGATGGAGCGGTTGGCGGGGCTTAGCGGCTGAGGGTCTCAGCCCCCAATCCTCAGCTCTCTGGGACCAGCTCCACGCGGTAGAGGTCGTCCCGCGGGCCGAGCGTTGTGAGGGGTTCGGCGGCGGCGAGCATGCCGTGGCGCTCGAGCTCCTCGATCGCCCAAAGGCTGTGGGCGATGATCGGGCGCCCTTCCGCTTCGGCGATGCGGATCATCGCGAGGGCGTGCTCGTCAAGCGTCAGTTCCTTGTCGTCACCCTGGATCGTCAGGACACCCGGCCGGTTGAGCCGCATGCCAAGGCGGTGCGCGACGAAGGTCACGATCACGGCGTCACTCGGCAGCTTTTCCGCCTCGGTGGCAACGGCCATGTTGAGCCGCCGCTCGAACTGACTGATGCCGATGTCGAGCATCCAGCCCGAGACGGCCGCGGTGGCGACGGCGACGATGAAGGTGGTGCGGAGCGCCTGTCCCGCCTTCGCGCGGATCGTCTCCCAGGCAGCGAGGCCGAACTTTTGGGGCAGGGCGGGTGGCAGGGTTACCGCTGTGCCAAGAAGCACGAGCGCGATCACCAGCGCCCAGGGCAGACGGTTCTGGGTGATGAAGCCCGGACGCATGTCCATGAGGAACGGCACGAAGACCGCTACGATTGCGATGGCGAGGAAGACGAAGGTGCCGGTCCGGTCCCCTTCGCGCCTCAGCGGCGCAATCTCGCGCCAGGCCGCGGCGGCGAGGAGCACGAGGACAGGCAGGATCGAGAGGAAGTAGCGTTGCTGGTTCGCTGCCCCGCCATGCCAGGTCTTGAGCGCGTAGGGTCCGATACAGAAGGCCGCGACAAGGACGCAGAAGGCAATCGCCCGTTGATCGGGGCCGCGCCACAGCCGCGGCAGCAGGACGATGCAGGCTGCGAGATAGGGCATCGAATGGAGGAGGGCTTTCTTCACGACCCCGAACATCGTGATGACGCCGTCATCCTCGAGCCGTGCGCCATGGAAGTTCTCGGGCACCGCCTGGAAGTCGATGACGAGGGTCCAGAAGCCCGCGATCAGATCGGTGGTCGCGGGTCGCGTCACGGGGAGGGCGAGGGCGAGGAGCGGCCCCCCGGCGGCGGCAACGATGACAACGCCTGGGCGCAGCAGGGCCGCGCGCACGGGCGCGAGCCCTAGCGCGAGAGAGGCGACAGCGGCAGCGCCAGCGAGATAGAGGAGCGGCATCCAGGCAGCGATGTCCGTGTAACCACTTTCGTGTCCGTAGGTGACCGGCACGAATGTACCGAATTTCAGGTAGTTGATCGCGCTTGCGAGTGTCGCGCCCGGAAGGAGCCCAAGAAGGTAGAGAGCGAGCGAGGTGTAGGGCCGCCGGCCGGCGGCAAGCAGCCAGATCCAGACCGGCGGCAGGAAGAAGAGCATGTCCACCCGGACGGTAAGGCCGAGGCCCAGGACCAGCCCGGCAACAGCGGCAAGGAGTGGCTCGCGCTTTGCCGTGCCTTGCGTCGCCTCGATCGTGGCGAGCAGGCCGAGAGACACGAACATCGCGCCGAAGGCCTGCGGCCAGAGACCGAAGGCATAGTCCACGGCGAAGGTGGCAAGCCCGAAGAAGAGCGCGGCCGTTCTGGCGAGCCCTTCATCGGCGAAGAGCACGCGTCCCAAGCGCCAGGTGACCGCCATGCTGACAATGCTGGCGAGGGCATTGAGCAGCATCGGCCCGCGGGGGCCGAAGACGGCATAGAACGGCCCCGAGACAACCCCCCAGAAGCCTGGGTATTGCGGCACAAGCTTCCCATCCACGACATCGGTCAGCAGGATAGCGAGGGACGGATTGCGGTAGTCGCCGACACCATTGTCCAGGAAGAGGCTGCCAGAGCGCGCGAACGCGTCGCTCATCGCTTCGAAGATATAGCCGTCGATGATGAACGGGGCGGGCAGGGCCACGAGGCCCGCCCCGACAAGCCAGAGAACGGCGATGAGGCCGATGACGCCTGCGACGATCCGATTGGCCAGGGGCGTAGTATCGTCACCGGCGGCGTCGGTACGGTCGGACGGCCCACGCGTCGTTGCGTCATCGTCGGCGATGCCCTCGTACCCTGCGCTCTCAGCCTCGGCCATCGGACCCGCCTATGCCCCGCCCTGTTCCATGCGTGGACATAGACACCCCGACCCCGTGGCCATTTTGGGGCATCGCGCAGGCAAACTGCGCGGGAGAGCTCATGGTCAGATGTTCCGATTGAGCGGACTGTACTGACATGACGCCCGATCTGGAGAGAACGCGAAGCGATGCTCAGGACCTTGGTCCAGAGACACTATGCACAATGTTGCAGCCGATCGCTTCTTCTAGGCTTGATGACCGTGCTCTATCCGGGCATAGGGCGCCGTGCGTACCGCTGCCGCTACGGGTTGGCGATGCAACGACTGCACTTGCTTGAAATGCTGCGGTGCACGACGAGAAATCTCGATTGCCATGTAACGCATAAGGCGAATTCCATCCGATCTGAACGGAATATCGGGCTGGTTCAGCATCCTCTCCTCCCGTTATCTTGTTCGATAGCTGAAATCGACCACGCGATATTTCAAACATGGGGGTAAACATTGGGTTTGCCAAGAGAGAACGTGCCTGATGCCTTGCCGGTTGCGTATGCATCCGCGACTGGTCCAGCGCGGTGCGGCTGGATAGGGTGCCGCGCACGATTCTGAAGGCCGCCGCGTTCGCAGGGCGGTGCAGGGAAGGAAGACGCGGAATGGATGTGCGCCAGTTCGACAAGGCGAAGCTCGTCAGCCGGCATGTGACCGAGGGACCGCAACGCGCCCCGCACCGGTCCTATTACTACGCCATGGGCCTGTCGGAGGCGGAAATTCACCGTCCCTTCGTCGGCGTGGCAACCTGCTGGAACGAAGCGGCGCCCTGCAACATTGCGCTCAACCGTCAGGCACAGGCTGTGAAGCTGGGTGTGAAGGAAGGGCAGGGCACGCCGCGCGAGTTCACCACGATCACCGTAACCGACGGGATCGCGATGGGGCATGAGGGCATGCGCTCCTCGCTCGCATCGCGTGAGGCGATCGCCGACACGGTCGAGCTCACGATGCGGGGCCATGCTTACGATGCCATCGTTGGGCTCGCGGGCTGTGACAAGTCGCTGCCCGGCATGATGATGGCGATGGTGCGGCTCAACACGCCCTCGGTCTTTCTCTACGGCGGCTCGATCCTGCCCGGCCGCGCGACGGCCGGCGCGGACATCCCCGAGGATTTCGCCAATCGCGACCTGACAGTGCAGGACATGTTCGAGGCGGTGGGGCGGCAGCAGGCGGGCACGCTGTCCGAAGCAGCACTTGCAATCCTGGAGCGCGTCGCCTGCCCGTCCGAAGGTGCCTGCGGCGGGCAGTTCACCGCGAACACCATGGCCTGCGTCTCGGAGGCTGTGGGTCTCGCGCTCCCGAACTCCGCCGGCGCGCCTGCACCCTATCAGAGCCGGGATCAGTATGCCGAGGCATCGGGCCGGGCGGTCATGAACCTTCTCAGCCATGGGATCCGTGCCAGGGACATCGTGACCTATGAGAGCCTGGTGAACGCCACGCGCGTCGTGGCGGCGACCGGCGGGAGCACGAATGGCGGGCTCCACCTGCCGGCCATCGCCCACGAGGCGGGGATTGCCTTCACGCTCGAGGATTTCTGCGACATCTGCCGCGAGACGCCGTACTTCGTCGACCTCAAGCCCGGCGGGAAATACGTGGCAAAGGACCTCTGGGAAGTCGGCGGCGTGCTGGTGGTGATGAAGGAACTGATGCGCGCGGGCCTTCTGCACGGAGACTGCATCACCGCGACTGGGCGGACACTGCGCGAAAACCTCAACGATGTCGGCGGCAAGGCCGATGGCAAGGTGGTGCATCCGATCGAGAAGCCGCTCTCGACTTGGGGCGGCGTCGTCGGTCTCAAGGGCAACCTCGCGCCGGAAGGGGCGATCGTGAAGGTCGCAGGCATGAAGCGGCTGAGGTTCGAAGGGCCCGCACGCGTCTTCGAGTGCGAAGAGGACGCCTTCGCGGCCGTGCAGAACCGCGCCTATGAGGAAGGCGAGGTCATCGTAATCCGGAACGAAGGACCGAAGGGCGGTCCCGGTATGCGCGAGATGCTGGCGACAACGGCGGCGATCTCGGGCCAAGGCATGGGATCGAAGGTAGCCCTGATCACGGACGGCCGCTTCTCGGGCGCTACCCGGGGCTTCTGCGTCGGCCATGTCGGGCCCGAGGCGGCGGTCGGTGGCCCCATCGCGCTGATAGAGACCGGCGACATCATCCAGATCGACGCGAAGAAGGGCACGATCAAGGTGAAGCTGGCGGCCAAGGAGATGCGGGAGCGCGCGAAGCTCTGGAAGGCCAAGCCGCCACGGGAGACGATCTATGGCTCCGGCGCGCTCTGGAAGTTCGCTCAGCTTGTGGGCTCAACGAAGGACGGTGCCGTGACCCATCCCGGCGGCAAAGGTGAGCGGCACGTCTACGCAGATCTGTGAGGATGCGCGTGTCCGATAACGTGTCGCGACTGACAACCGAGGGTGCGGCGGCTGCGCGCTATGTCCGCTCGTTGCTCCCGGTCGTCGCAGCGTCGCTTCTCTCTGGCTGCATCGTCACGCCCGGCGCCTCTACTCTTGATGGCGAGCTTAGCCGATTGCGGGGTGGCTCGGGCTTCGCGGTGGTGGCTGTTTCGCCGCAGGAGGCGGTGATCGACGCGCGGGGCCGGACGGTCGTGGTGAACCCGGGGCCGGGGGCCTGCATCAACCCCGACACACTCGATCTCGCAGAGAATGCGGCCTTCATGCTTCTTACCGACTGCGCCGTGGAGCTTGGCGCGACGACGGGCACGGCAAGTGCGACGCCTGCGGGAGAGCGGCTGCACCTCGAGCACGGCTTTTCCGGCCTCACTACGGTGAGCGTTTCGGGCGATCCACGCGGGACGCTCGAGAGCCTGGAGCGCTTCATTGCCAGCGATGCGGGCAAGGTCCGTCTCGCGCGCGGAAGCGATGGGGCGGGGGTCGAGGTCAAGGAGATGCGCGAGATCGGCGATGCGCTCTTCGTTCTCGCCCGCTCGCTCGAGCCGACCATGCCGCTCCTCAGCGACGAGTTCTGGCGTGCCTTCGTCGAGCTAAACGATCGTTTGGTGCTGGTGACCGTCAGCGCCTTCCAGGCGAACGCGCTGGGGAAGGAAGAGATGTTCGACGAGGCGCTGGCTCACGTTCAGGCGCTGCAGGCCGGCAATAATGGCGTGCTGGCACTGGCGCCGAGTGCCCTGCGGACGACTGAGGTCGTGCCTGTGCGCGCCCTTGAGACGGAAGCGTCGGAGGTGGCGGAGACGTCCCACGCGACGCCTGCACCGAAGCCCGAGCCAGAGGCTGAGCCCGAGACTGCCACGCCCGCGGATGCGCTGCCGCAGATCAAGCCTGTGCCCCGGACTGGCGCGGAGGGCGACGGCCCGGTCCCGCCCAAGCGTCCGATCGCCGACGCGCGGACGCCGGTCGATGCCGGTCCACAGGCGCCGGAACGGGCGCCGAGCGCTCCCCGTCGCAGCGGGACCTAAGGTCCGAAGGGCTTCAGAGCGCGAGGTCGATCCAGACCGGTACGTGATCGGACGGTTTCTCACGGCCGCGCATGAAGGCCTCGATACCGCTGCCTGTAAGCCGGTCGGCTGCTTGCGGGCTCAGCAGCAGGTGGTCGATGCGGATGCCGTGGTTCCGGTCCCATGCGCCGCCTTGATAATCCCAGAACGTAAAGGTCTCGTCCGCCTGACTGACTTCCCGCGTCGCGTCGTGCAGGCCGAGGTTCACGAACCGCCGCCACGCCGCGCGCGTCTCCGGTAGGAACAGCGCGTCGCCGTTCCATGCGTCCGGGTTCATCGCGTCGCGCGGCTCGGGGATCGCATTGTAGTCGCCGGCGAAGACTGTCGGCTGCTCCTCCGCGAGAAGTGCTTCCACCCGCGCCTCCATCCGTTCCATCCAGGCGAGCTTATAGTCGTACTTCGGCCCCGGCGCGGGGTTCCCGTTGGGCAGGTATAGGCCGCAGAGGCGTACGGCGCCCTCATCGCCGATCAACGTCCCCTCGATCCAGCGCGCCTGTGCGTCGTCATCGTCGCCGGCCAGGCCGCGGGTCACATCCTCGATGCCGTTCTTCGAGAGGATGGCGACACCGTTGAAGCTCTTCTGTCCATGCGTCTCGATGCTGTAGCCGCACTCTTCGATAGCCTCCCGCGGGAAGGTCTCATCGGTGCTCTTCAGCTCCTGCAGGACGGCCGCGTCGGGCGCGCTCTCCTTGAGCCACGCCTGAACGAGAGGCAGGCGCGCCTTGATGCCGTTGATGTTCCATGTCGCGATACGCATTCCGCCATGGGCGCCGTGCCTGCGGTCTGTGTCAAGCGGCGCGGCGCCTCCTCAGACCGAGAAGCTGGTGCCGCAGCCGCAGGTGCTGGTCGCGTTCGGGTTCTCGACGGCAAAGCGTGCGCCGATAAGCTCGTCTTTGAAGTCGATCACCGACCCTTCGAGGAAGGGTAGGCTCTCGGGGTCGATCAGCACGCGCTGGCCCGAGCCCTCGAGCACGACGTCGCCTTCGGCCGCGCCCTCTTCGAGCTTGAACTCGTACTGGAAGCCCGAGCAGCCGCCGCCGAGAACGGCGACGCGCAGGGTGGCGCTGCCGCCCGCCTCCTCGGCGATCTCGGCGAGGCGGGCAAAGGCACGTTCTGTCACACCGATATCGCTGACGCTCGCAGCGACGGGCGACGGTGCGGCGGGCTCGGACGGGCTCCCGGGCAGGCTGAACGACATGTTGTCCTCCATGGCGCCTGAGCGGGGCATGCGAAAGGCTGTGCCGCGCCGCGCCAGCGTGTTAGCCCGAAAATATTGGCTGCCGCGTGCGATGCAAGGGCGGAGGCAGGACCGGGCGCTGCACGAGCGGCGCGCGGGCGCCATGCGGGCGAGGGAGGGCATGCGATGGAGAGACCGGCACCGTCGCCCTTCGCGGCACGGTCGGAGGAAAGCCGCGGGCGGCTCTTCGACGAACGACCGAGCGCGCATCGCTCCCCCTATCAGCGAGACCGCGACAGGATCATCCACTCCAGCGCCTTCCGCCGCCTGAAGCACAAGACGCAGGTCTTCGTCGAGCATGAGGGCGACTACTATCGCACGCGTCTCACCCACAGCCTGGAGGTCGCGCAGATCGCCCGCACTGTCGCCCGTGTCTTCGGGCTCAACGAGGATCTGGCGGAGGCGGTCGCCCTTGCCCATGATCTCGGGCACACGCCCTTTGGACATACCGGGGAGGATGCGCTGGCCGAGGCCATGGCACCCTATGGCGGGTTCGATCACAACGCGCAGGCGCTGAAGATGGTGACGTCGCTCGAGGGTAACTATGCAGCGTTCGAAGGGCTCAACCTCAGTTGGGAGACGCTGGAAGGCATCGCCAAGCACAATGGCCCGCTGATCGACGAAGGGGGCGACATTGAGGGGCTGCCCTTCGCGATCTGCGACTATCAGGCGCGCCAGGACCTGCTGCTGCACACTCATGCCTCGGCCGAGGCGCAGGTGGCGGCGATGTCCGACGACATCGCCTATGTGAACCATGACCTGGCCGACGGTCTGCGCGCCGGCGTCTTTAACGAGGAGGAGGCGGCAGAGCTCCCGCGCATCGCCGACTGCTATGCCGCGACGGACAAGGAATGGCCGGGTATCGACTTCAAGCGGCGGCGCCACGAAGCGCTGCGCCGCGTCTTCAGCCTGATGGTCGACGATCTGCTGTCGGAGACGGGTCGGCGACTGAACGCGCTCCAAGGTCCTGGTGCGACGCCAGACACGGTGCGGGAGGCGGGACAGCCGGTAGTCGCGTTCTCCGACGGCCTCGCGCACGACATCCGGACTATCAAGGCCTTTCTCTTTCGCCGGATGTACCGTCACTACCGTGTCCGACGCATGCGCCTGAAAGCAGCGCGCGTCGTCCATGATCTCTTCGAGATCTTCCTCGCCGATCCGGGTCTCATGCCCGAGAACTGGTACGGCACGGCCGCCGCGGCTGAGGGGGAGACCGCGCGCGCCCGCGTCATCGCCGACTACATCGCCGGGATGACGGACCGCTATGCGCTCGAGGAGCATCGTGTCCTGACGGATCCCGCCGCGCTCGCCTGAATGGGCGGTCGCCGTGATGAAGCCCACCCTGCCGCTACACGAAAAGACTACAGGTTTGGCACAGGTCCCCAACCACTGGTTGCATGCATTAACCTTTCATTAATGTGGGTAGCACACTCGTCATTGCATGAGGGGCAGGGTGAACAGTGATGATGTCGGGGAGGATGCCTGGACGGCGCGGAAGTGGGACGGTTTGCCCGGCCCGCGGCGCATGCTATGCGCGCGCGGCGGCCGGCAGGGCCGCGTGCCAGCCTCCGAGAATGCGACACCCATGAACCTCTTCGCCGATATCAAGACGCTGACTGTTGCTTGCCTCGAGGAATGCACCGCCGAGGGCGTGCTGCCGGAGGGGTTGTCCTTCGACAACGTGGCCGTCGAGCCACCTCGTGACGCCGCGCATGGCGATATGGCGACGAACGCCGCGATGGTGCTGGCAAAGCCTGCCGGCAGGAAACCCCGTGACATAGCCGAGGCGCTGGCCGGCAAGCTCGCCCTAGATCCGCGCATTGCGAGTGCGGAGGTAGCAGGTCCGGGCTTCATCAACCTGCGGCTCGAGGCGCAGGCCTGGCGCGACGTGCTCGCATCGATCCTGGCAAACCCGGAAGGCTACGGCCGTTCCGCGTTGGGGGCAGGCAAGCGCGTGAATGTCGAGTTCGTTTCGGCCAACCCGACCGGTCCGCTCCATGTCGGCCACACGCGCGGCGCGGTCTTCGGGGACGCGCTGGCCCGTCTGCTCGACTACGCGGGCTACGAGGTGACCAAGGAGTACTACATCAACGACGGCGGCGCGCAGGTCGATGTCCTCGCCCGCTCTGCCTTTCTCCGCTACTGCGAGGCGAACGGCCGGGAAATCGAGATCCCGGAAGGACTTTACCCTGGCGATTACCTCGTGCCCGTCGGCGAAAGACTGGCGGAAAAGTACGGCTCCCGGCTCCTGAATGCGCCCGAGGAGGAGTGGCTGCCCGAATTTCGGGACGCTGCGACCGACGCGATGATGGACATGATCCGCGAGGATCTGGCGGCGCTCGGCGTGCATATGGATGTCTTCTTCTCGGAGCGATCCCTCTACGGCACGGGGCGGATCGAAGGCACGCTCGAAGCGCTCGAGTCCAAGGGGCTGATCTATGAGGGCGTGCTTCAGCCGCCCAAGGGAAAGACGCCGGAAGACTGGGAGCCGCGCGCCCAGACGCTCTTTCGTTCGAGCGACTACGGCGACGATACGGATCGGCCGATCAAGAAGGCGGACGGCGCATGGACCTACTTCGCGCCCGATATCGCCTATCACAAGGACAAGCTCGATCGTGGTTTCGACCTGCTGATCGACGTGCTCGGCGCAGACCATGGCGGCTATGTGAAACGCATGAAGGCCGCTGTTGCAGCGCTCTCTGGCGCGCGTGTCCCGTTAGAGGTGAAACTCTGCCAGCTCGTTCGCCTCTTCAAGGATGGCCAGCCCTTCAAGATGTCGAAGCGTGCCGGCCGGTTTGTCACATTGCGGGACGTTCTCGAGGAGGTCGGACCGGACGTGACGCGCTTCGTGATGCTCACGCGCCGCAATGACGCACCCCTCGACTTCGACTTTACCGCCGCTCTTCAGCAGAGCCGCGAGAATCCTGTGTGGTACGTGCAGTACGCTTACGCTCGCGGGCGTTCTGTAAAGGAGCGAGCTGCAACCATTGGCGTGACATTAGATGGCGCTGATGCAGAGATTAGGCGACTAAATCACGAAGCAGAACTATCTCTGGTTGCAAAACTAGCCGAGTTCCCCCGAATTGTGGAAACTTCTGCGTCTCAGCATGAACCACACAGAATTGCCTTCTTTCTTTACGACCTTGCCTCAGAGTATCATGCGTTCTGGAATCGGGGTCAGGATGAGCCGCTTTTGCGAATGGTTCGTGAGGACGACAAAGCACTGTCGACGGCGCGTTTGTGCCTCTCGCACGCTGTTTCGATTGTGATTGCGCGGGGGCTTAGTATCCTTGGTGTCGCACCGCTTGAGGAAATGAGGTGAGCCGCGGACGAGCCGCGCGCTTGCCCGAGCAGTACGGATCTGGCCCAAACAATTGGGCCGAGGGGATGCGCAATGCCGGCCTACTATGACGAAGACGAAGATTACGCCGCCACGGGCAACACTGGGGGGCGGTCGTTTGTTGGCACGATCTCTCGTTTTGCTGGCGCGGCTGCGGCCGTCGCCATAATCGGCGGCGGGGGCTTTCTGGTCTGGAACCTGGGTAGCCAGGATACGGATGAGATACCGGTGATCCGCGCGGCGGCGGGACCGGCGAAGACCCAGCCCGAAAGCGCCGGCGGGACGGAGACCCGACATACCGATGTCAGCGCCTACGACGTCGCCGGCGGCGATGCGGAGGCACCGGCGGAGGCGCGCCTCGCGGCCGAGCCAGGGGCGCCGAGTGACGAGGACAAGGCGATGTCGCAGATCGCGGCGGTCTCGCCCGTGCCGGCGTCGGGAAGCGCGGGCGGCGTCGCCCAGCCCGGCGGACCCGGCGCCGGTGCCAGTCTCGGCTTCGGCCCTGCGCCGTTGGCCGGTGGGCTCGATGTCTTCAGCACTCAGCCTGCACGCCCGTCGAGCGGCGATGGTCGGCAGATCGCGGCCCTCGCGCTGAGCGACGAGACGCTCTATCCGCTGCCTGAGGACCTGGAGCCGCCGAAGGTGCATCGACTGATCACCTCCGAGGCCGAGCTGCTTGAGACGCAGAGGCCGAGGCGCGACGTGGTCGTAAACCGCGCCGAACCCGTGCCGCCGAAGGGAGAGGGCAGCGAGCTTGCGCCCGCTTTCGTGCCGCTCGTTCGGGACCGTCCGGCCGACTTCTCGGTGCGCATCGCCCGCGCGCGTGCGTCCGTTCAGTCCTCGCAGCAGGATCTCGTGGTGGAGGCCGAACGGTCGCCCGTTCAGATCCAGCTCGGCGCCTTCCCGGATCGTAACGTGATCGAACAGGAATGGGCCCGGCTGCGTCAGGCCAACAGCGACGTGCTTTCGGGCCGCGCGCTGGCCGTGCAGCAGACGGTCTCGGGCGGCGTCACCTACTACCGGCTTCGTGTCGGCCCCTTCCGTGACGGGCACGAGGCGAATACCGTTTGCCAGGCACTCAAGGTTCGGGGTTATGATTGTCTCGTCGCAATCAACACCGAAAAGCGTGGCTGAGCAGTCGTGAACACCGTTACATCCGGCGCCGCCCCAGTGGGTGGCGCCCCCGCTGCTTTCATCACCGGCCTTGCCGGACTGCAGCTATCGGCGGATGAACGCCGTTTTCTGGCCGAGGCACAGCCTTGGGGCCTCATTCTCTTCGCGCGAAATGTCGAGACGCCCCGGCAGGTCGCAGCACTGGTCGATGATGCGCGCTCGGCGCTTGGCCGTGAGGCGCCCGTTCTTATCGATCAGGAGGGCGGCAGGGTCGCCCGCCTGCGCCCGCCCCACTGGCTTGGCTGGCCGCCTGTGCGTGTGACCGTCGATACCCTGCCATTGGAGGAGGCCGCGCGCGCGCTCCGTCTTCGTTTCTCGATCATCGCAGCCGAACTGCGCGCCCTCGGGATCGATGTTGACTGCATGCCACTCCTCGATGTGCCGCAGCCCGACGCACACGCGATCATCGGAAACCGAGCGCTCGGCGAGACCCCACAGCAAGTAGCGACGCTCGGCTCAGCTGTCGTTGAGGGCCTGCGTGAGGGCGGCGTCCTGCCCGTCGTAAAGCACCTGCCGGGACACGGGCGCGCCGGTGGCGACAGCCATGAGATGCTGCCGAGGGTGACCACTTCGCGCGACGAACTCGAGCGCGTGGACTTCGCGGCCTTCAGCCCGCTGGCGGGGGAGGTGCTCGGCATGACCGCCCATATCGTCTACGACGCGCTCGACCCCGACCGCTGCGCCACTCATTCGCCCGCCTGCATCCGTGTCATTCGCGAGGAGATCGGCTTCGATGGCCTCCTCATGACAGATGACCTGTCGATGAAAGCGCTGACGGGGCCGATGGGTGCCCGCGCCGCCGACGCGCTCGCTGCAGGCTGCGATATCGCTCTTCATTGCAATGGCGACATGGCGGAGATGGAGGCGGTGGCCGCTGCGGTCCCGCCGCTCTCAGGGCTCGCCCTCGACCGCGCAGGACGTGCGGAGCAGGCGCGGCCGCCTGCTGGCGGATTTGACGCCGACGCCGCCCTCGCCGACTATCGCGCTCTCACTGGCGAGATGGCTTAAGGTTTGAGCGCAAACGAAGAGTTCATCGAGGGCCCCCCGCGCGATGCGGGCGATGAGGGCATGACGGCGGAGGAGGAAGCGCTTCTCACCGTCTCGCTCGACGGCTTCGAGGGGCCGATCGACCTCCTGCTTGAGATGGCTCGGCGCCAGAAGGTCGATCTCCGCCGCATCTCCGTCCTCGCCCTTGCCGAGCAGTATCTTGCTTTCGTAGCCGAGGCGAAGCGGCTACGCATCGATCTCGCGGCAGATTACCTCGTGATGGCGGCCTGGCTCGCCTATCTGAAGTCGCGCCTTCTCCTGCCTGAGCCGCCCTCGGCCGATGAACCCTCGGGCGCCGAGCTTGCCGACCGGTTGGCGCATCGCCTCGCACGGCTCGAGGCGATGCGGAAGGCCGCTGCTGCCCTCGACCGTCGTGCCCTCCTCGGTGAAGCGCGCTTCCCGCGCGGCGCGCCGGAGGCGGCGCAGCGCTTGGCCGAGACACGCTGGCGGGCGGATCTCGCGGAGCTGCTACGTTCCTATGCCCGCATCCGGACCCGCGATGCCTATCGCCCCCTAATGGTGGACAAGCGTGAGAGCGTGATGGCGCTTGAGGATGCCCGTGCGCGCCTCGGTCAACTTCTCGGCGGCATGTCGGTGCCGAGCTGGACGCGCCTCGAAGCCTTCCTGCCGGCGGAATGGCTCGAGGCGCCGATCAAGCGGCGGAGTGCCGTCGCCTCCTCCTTCGCGGCCGCCTTGGAACTTGCGCGGCGGGGAGAGCTCGAGCTGCGTCAGGAAGCTACCTTCGCGCCGCTCCTCCTCCGCCCTCGCGCGGCAGGCGAGGGGCCGGGGAATGATGCGCCCGAGGGCCACGAGGGCGAGCAGGGAGACCGTGCATGACCGCGGAGACGGCGGCCGAGGAGCCAGATGGAGAAGAGGACGCCGCTACCGGCCTCTTCGCCGCACCGCCCGAGGCCGAACTGGAGCGCATGGTTGAAGCGCTGCTCTTCGCAGCTTCCGAGCCGATGTCACTCGCCGAGATCGCCCGGCGTCTCCCCGATGGCGCCGAGCCGGAGGCCGCCCTTGCATCGCTCGTGAAGCGCTATGAGGGCCGGGGTGTGCGTCTCGAGCGCATCGGCAAGGCCTGGGCGTTTCGCACCGCGCCGGATCTCGGCTTCCTGATGCGCGAGGAGGTGACGGAGGAGCGCAAGCTTTCCCGCGCCGCGATGGAGACGCTGGCGGTGATCGCCTACCACCAGCCCGTGACCCGCGCGGAAATTGAGGAGATCCGCGGTGTCAGCGTCTCGAAGGGTACGCTCGATCTGTTGCTGGATCTCGGTTGGGTCCGCCTCGGCCGCCGTCGCGAGAGCCCGGGCCGTCCGGCGACATTCATCACGACGACAGCGTTTCTCGACCATTTCGAGCTGGAGAGCGTCAAGGATCTGCCGGGCCTGAAGGAGCTTCGTTCAGCGGGCCTTCTCGAAGCGGATCCGCCTGGGGCCGAGCCCGAGGCAGCGCCGAAGCCAGCCCCTTTGTTGGAGCGCGACGAAGGTGAGGAGCCTAAGGACGACGCGACGACCGAAGAGGGTGGGGCGCAGAAGGACGGTTAGGGTAGGGGCCGGAAGTGCTTCGAAAGCCGGAGCGCCTGACCCTGATAGTTCGAGCCGATGTCGCGGCCATAGAGCGTGTCCGGCACCTCGGCCATGCACTCATAGACGAGGCGCCCGACTGTCTGGCCGTGCTCGAGCGCGAAGGGTGCTTCGTGGCAGCGCACCTCCAATACCCCGCGCGAACCCGACCCACCGGTCGAGCCATGGCCGAAACCAGGATCGAAGAAGCCGGCATAGTGGACGCGGAACTCTCCCGCGACGGCCATGTAGGGCACCATCTCGGCGGCGGTGTGCGGCGGTACGGCGACGGCCTCCCGGCTCACGAGGATATAGAAGGCGCCGGGATCCAGGATCACGCCGCCATGCCCGTCCGGCCGATCAAACGAGCGCACGGGCTCCCAGAACTCGAGCGGGTCATAGGCGGCGAGGCGCGAGAGGTCGATGAGGCCCGAATGGCGCCGTGCGCGCCAGCCGAGCGGTCCTTCCCGGCTGGGCCCACCTGCTAGATCGACGGAGAAACCGAGGCCCGCATCGATCACCGGCTCGCCATCGACAAGCGGGTCCTCGGCGTGGAGTTCGCGGAGTGCCGCATCGTCGAGACGCGGATCGCCGCGGCGGAGGCGGAGCTGGCTGAGCGTGATGCCGGGGCGGACGAGTACCGAGAAGGTGCAGGGGCTGATCTGGGCGAAGAGCGGCCCTTGATAACCCGCATCGACCACGTCGAAGGCGGTGCTGTGGTCGGTGACGAGTCGGGTCAGGAGATCGAGCCTGCCGGTGGAGCTCTTGGCATTGGCTGCCCCCGCCATGTCCTGGGGCAGCCGCAGGCTCTCAGCCAGTTCCACGACATAGGCACAGCCGGTCTCCAGCACCGCGCCATCCGAGAGATCGATCTCGTGCATCGCGAATTCGGAAAGCCGCCCCTCGACCCGTCGCGCGCCGGGCAGGAAGCTCGCCCGGACCCGCCAGGCGCGCCGGCCGAGGCGGAGATCGATACTGGCGGGTTGGATCTGCTCGGGCAGGACCGCGGGCGTGGCGGAGATTGCGCCCTCGGCGATGAGGGCGCGCAGACCCTGGCTCGGGATGACGCCCGGCTTGCCGCCGCCCGCTATCGTCATCGTTGCCTCCCCCTATGCCCACGCCGATACGCGCGCATGAAAAACGCCAGCGGGCAGGCCCGCTGGCGTTGTCCGGAACTGGTCGGGCCGGCGAGATTCGAACTCACGACCTCTTGCGCCCCATGCAAGCGCGCTACCAGGCTGCGCTACGGCCCGTGAACCGGAAGCCCCGCATATACGAAGGGCGGCGGGCCGCGCAATGGGCAATCAGCGATATCCCGAGGCGTCTCAGCGCGTTGCCGGCGACCTGCCTTCAGCCGCGCCCCTCGAGCCGCGCCAGCACGGCCTCGAGACGGCTGATCGACGCGCGCACATCGCCCGTGGGCTCGACTGGTACCTCTGGGACCGCCGTCTCGCCGCCGTTGCGCGCTTCGAGGCGCGATCGAATAGCAGACAGCCGTTCTGTCGCATCCGCCGGGATCTGAGGGCTGCCGAGGTTGAGTTCGGCATCCGCGCGGCCCCGGGCGACCACGGCTTTCTGACCCTGCTCTCGCAGGACCTTCTGCGCACCTTTGATCGTCAGCCCGTCATCGTAGAGGAGTGCCTTGATCCCGCGGAGCAGGGCGATGTGGTCGGGGCGGTAAAGACGGCGTCCGCCGGCGCGCTTGAGCGGTCGGATCTGGCTGAACTTCGTCTCCCAGAAACGGAGGACATGCTGCGGCAAGTCCAGTTCCTCGGATACCTCGCTGATGGTCCGGAAGGCTTCGGGCGCCTTGCCCTGCGGCGCCATTCCTTCGCGCCGGTTCCGGTTACCCGCCATCAGCTCTGCGCCTCTGCCTCAGTCGTCAGATTGATCCGCTCCTTCATGATATGCGAAGGTCGGAAGACTAGGACCCGGCGCGGATCTATAGGAACTTCCTCGCCCGTCTTCGGGTTCCGTCCGACGCGCGGGCCCTTATCGCGCACCGCGAAGGTCCCGAAGGACGAGATCTTCACATGCTCGCCGCGGACGAGCGCGCCCGAGATCTCTTCGAGAATGAGTTCGACAAGGTCGGCCGACTCGTTACGCGAAAGCCCGATCTCTCGGTAGACCGCCTCTGTCAGATCGGCCCGGGTAAGCGTATTGCCAGCCATCCCGCTCAAGCCCCCTGTTCCAATTGATTGCCGCAGACGATAGCGGCAGGCCCGAAGTCACGTCAACTTCAACAGCTTGGGCGGCAGACTGAAAGTGCTGACTCGTGAAAAATGCCTAAGGAAGGAGTGAAAATCGTGTCAAATTGATGCGACGGCCGCTACCAGCGGACGAGTGCGGAACCCCAGGTGAGTCCGCCGCCAATCGCTTCCATAAGAAGCAACTGCCCCGGGCGCACCCGTCCGTCTGCGACTGCGGTGCTGAGCGCTAGGGGAATGGAGGCTGCAGAGGTATTCCCGTGGTCCTGGACTGTGACCACCACCTTCTCCATCGGGATGCCGGTTTTCTTGGCCGTTGAGTCGATGATCCTGAGGTTCGCCTGATGCGGTACGATCCAGTCGATCTCTTCGCTCTCTACGCCGACTTTCTCCATGACCTCATGTGCAACATCCGCGAGCTTCACGACGGCGTGGCGGAAGACCTCCTTGCCCTCCATCACCACCGTGCCGGCCAGACCGGTGCTGGACGGGCCGCCGGAGACATAGAGAAGCTCGTTGTGCCGGCCGTCGGAGTGAAGACACGCACCGAGCACCCCACGGTCCGAAGGCGCGCCGATACCCTGGGCCGCTTCCAGCACGATGGCACCCGCGCCGTCGCCGAAGAGCACGCAGGTCGATCTGTCGTCCCAATCGAGAATACGGCTGAAGGTTTCAGCGCCGACAACCAGCACGCGCTCGGCCATGCCCGACAGGATCAAACCGTTCGCATTGGCGAGAGCATAGATGAAGCCGGCGCAGACAGCTTGAATGTCGAAGGCATAGCCGTTCGACATGCCGATCGCGTGCTGCACGCGGGTTGCGGTCGAGGGGAAGGTCTGGTCGGGCGTTGCCGTTGCCAGCACCACGGCATCGAGATCGCGCGGGTCCATCCCCGCCGCACCCAACGCGGCTTCCGCAGCCTGGATCGCAAGATCGGAGGTGAGCTCACCCTCCGCTGCCACGTGACGCTGCTTGATGCCTGTGCGCGCCACGATCCAATCGTCCGATGTCTCGATACGTTCGGCAAGCTCGTCATTCGTGACGACGCGTTCAGGGAGGTAGTGTCCGCAGCCAAGGGCGCGCGACCGGACGATATTCATGAACCCTCGCCACTGCCCGTAACGGACTGGGCAGCAGCCGAGGGGCTGGCGGCCTTGTCCGGGACGGTTCCTCCGTTACCGGTTCTGTCACCGGTGTCCGTCGGATATAGCGAGCCTGCCTCGCTATGGCCATGGGGCAGGGTGTGTGCACTGCCATGGCCGTGGGGAAGCTTGGTGAGGTCGAGCCGGGCAAGCTGCTGGTGGACCGCATCGCCGATATCGTGCTCGGCGAGGCGCGCAGCAAGACGCATGGCCGCCTCCACGCCGACCGCATCGGCCCGGCCATGGCTCTTCACGACGGTCCCGTTGAGGCCCAGGAAGACACCGCCGTTCACGCGCCGCGGATCAATGCGTTTGCGGAGGCGGCTGAGGGAGGTCAGCGCGAAGAGACTGCCGAGCCGGGAAAGGATCGAGTACTCAAAGGCTTCACGCAAACCGTCACGGATAAAGCTCGCCGTTCCCTCGGCGGTCTTCAGGGCGATGTTGCCGGTGAAGCCGTCCGTGACCACGACATCAACGCTTGCGGCGGCAATGTCCGTGCCTTCGACGAAACCGCCATGCTCGAAGAGATCCGGCGTCGCCTCGGCTGCCGCAGCGGCGGTGGCGGCGGCGAGCTGGACATCCGCGGGCCCCTTCGTGGGCTCGGTGCCGACATTAAGGAAACCGATGCGTGGCCGCGCAAGCTGAAAGCTGAGCCGGGCATATTCGGCACCCATCACGGCATATTGCATCAGCGTGCGCGGGCCAGCGCGCAGATCCGCGCCGACATCGAGCACGGTCGTGAAGCCATGAGGAGCGCGTGAGGGCCAGTGCACCGCGATCGCTGGACGGTCGATCCCCGGCGCCTTCCTTAGGATGAGCGTGGACATCGCGAGGAGCGCGCCTGTGTTGCCGCAGCTCACGGCGACAAGCGCGTCGCCGGCTTTCACGGTCTCAAGCGTGGCCCACATGGAGCTCTGCCGCCGCTCACGGAGCGCGCGAGACGGCTTGTCGTCCATGCGCACGACATCCTCAGTATGCCGAAGTTCGACATGCGCGCGCAGGGCCGAGAAGCGGCGGCGGCTGAGTTGGCGCGACAACGCTGCCTCATCCCCGTGCACGATGAACCGAAGGTCCGGAAGACTCTGCAGCGTACGCGCCAACCCTGCGAGGATCGGCCCCGGGCCGCTGTCTCCCCCCATGGCATCGACCGATATGACAAGTCGGCCGCTCATGGTCGGGAGGTCACTCCATCATTCTGCTCAGAGACACAGGAGCGCGCCGCGGTTGGCCGGGCGCGCTCTGCCTCGTGAGGCTTGCGGCTGACGCGCTCCTCAGGTGGAGCGTGCCGCCATCGATCACGCCGCGTCGTCGTCGAGATCGATCTCTGGCGCAGTCTTCACAACCTCGCGGTCACGATAGTACCCGCAGGCGCCGCAGACATGATGCGGCAGGTGCAGTTCTCCGCAATTCGGGCACTCGCTCGACGCCACGACGCGCAGTGCGTCATGGCTGCGGCGCATGCCGCGCTTGGAGCGCGTCTTGCGGTTCTGTTGGACGGCCATCTCTCAACCCTTCCCGTCTCGCTGCCCCGATCACGCATCGGTGAGGGGCATCCCGCTTCCGGCGGGGGCCGCTATGCTCAGCGGCGCAATTCCGATCTCATTTTCGCTGTGCGCAACGCCCGGAGCTGGGATCGTCGCGCGAGACGCGGAACATACTCATCTTGCGGGTTGGAGCAAGGGCTTTCTGTCGCGCCTACTCAGTCCCGTTACCGCTATCGCCATCGCTGCCGCCGAGGCGGGCCTTCAGCGCCGCAAGCCCCGCAAAGGGCTTTGCCGCATCCTCCGTCAGCGGCTCGCTGCCGGGCGGGGCGTAGACCTGCGTGCCATGCTCCGCGCCATCGGCGCGAGGGAACGGGTCGATCTCGAGGGCCAGCGCTTCGAGCATCGGCATCGCCAGATCGATTTCGCGTCCAAGGGGTTCCGGCGCCTGATCATCATGCTCCCGCAGCTCGATCTCCGCTCCCTGCGGCGAGAGGACATCAGGGAGCCACACCCGCTCGACATCGACGGCGACGGGCGTCTCGACCGGTTCGAGCGTGACGACGCAAGACTGCACCATCCGGGCCGACAATCGCCCCTCCAACGCCCAGCCAGCGCCCTGCGGCGCGACCACGCCGCGAAATGAGAGCTCGGGCAGGTCGGAGAGGCCGAGATAGCGGGCAACCAGTTCCCGGTCGGAGGCTTCGGGCTTCAGGTCGAACGAAAGGCCGCCACTCTCGCTCAGCGTCGCAACGTCGACGGGATGCGTCAGGGGAAAGGGCTCATCGCTTAGGGGGCCGCTCAGCCTTCCATCACCGTCGCCCGTATCGGTCATCGTCTCGCTCTCTTCACAGTCGCAGCAGGCTCTCGCACCACTGGTGCGTCAGCTTGATGTTAGGCTTCGTGGCGGATACGGAAAAGCAGGATCGTTTTGTTGAGATCGCGGAGATCATCGGGATGCCTTTCTCGACCCGTCCCTTGCCGTGTCTGACGGCCGTAACGCTGGGTGCAGTGCTCTCCGGCTGCGCGGCGGAAGTGACCACGCATGGCTACGCGCCGCCCGAGGAGATGGTTGCTTCGGTAGTCGAGGGCGTGGACACGCGCGGCTCCGTCCGTCGCAAGATCGGGCGCCCCGGCGCCACCGGCACCTTCACCGAGGATGGCTGGTACTACGTCTCGACGACGGTCTCGAAGATGGCGTTCTACGCGCCCGAGATCGTCGATCGACGCATCATCGCAGTCGAGTTCAACGATGTCGATCGCGTGACCTCGGTGCGCCGCTATGGTCTCGAGGATGGCCAGCTTGTGGACCTCGAGACGCGCACGACACCAACCTTTGGCCGTGAGCTTACGATCCTGCAGCAGGTTCTCGGCAATCTCGGCTCCGGCGAGGGTCTGCTGGGCAACTGACCTCGGCACCTGATGTGGGCAACTGACGTCGGCGGGTGAGCCGGGCGATAGGGCCGCTTCAGGCGGCCCGCCCTTCTCTCAGTGTGAACCAGATGAGCGCGCCCCCCGCCAGCGCGAGCCCGGGGACGATGGCGATCTGCACCGCTTCCCAGCCGCCGAAGTTCAGCAGCACGCCAGAGCTTGCCGAGGCGATGACGACAAACGCCATCACAGCAAAGTCGTTGATCCCCTGTGCCCGCGCCCGGTCCTCTGGTGCTACGGCATCCGCCAACAGGCTGGTGGCGCCGATAAAGCCGAAGTTCCAGCCCACACCCAGCAGAACGAGCGCGATGTAGAAGTTCTCGATCGCGATCCCCGCGGCCGCTATCACCGCACAGACGGCAATGGCGGCGAGGCCCGTGGCGATCACCCGATGCGCGCCGAAGCGGGCGATCAGCGAGCCGGTGAAGAACGAGGGCGCGTACATCGCCAGCACATGCGCCTGTACCACGCCTGCCGCTGCCGCCGTGCCAAACCCGCAGGCCGCCATGGCCAAGGGGGTCGCCGTCATCATGAGGTTCATGAGCCCGTAGGTCGCCATGGCGCAGATCATCGCCACCTGCACCTTGGGGTTCCTGAGAATCGCGCCAACGGGCCGCCGCGTACCTGCTGGCGGCGGCGCCGGTCTCGGGATGTTCAGGAAGAGGAGCGGTATCGCGCCCAGCAAGTTGAGCCAGATCACCGCCTCATAGGCCCCTGCATGGGGCACGGGCGCGCGCCAGTCACCGAAGATCTTCACCATCTCTGGGCCGAGGATCGCCGAGATCAGTCCCGCCGCCATGGTCCAGGCGATAGCCCTCGGTTTGAAGGCGGCGCTCGCCATGTCCGCCGCTGCGAAGCGGTAGAGGTTGTGGCCGGACCAGTAGACGCCCGTTAGCGCGCTTCCCACCAGAAAGAGCGGGAAGCTCCGTTCGTAGATCCCCTGCAGCGAGACCCAGGCGCCGAGCGCGCCGGCCAAGGCCGCGAGCAGGAAGCCGGGCCGGCGCCCGAAGCGACCCATGAAGAGCGAGAGCAAGGGCGCACCGATCATCGAGCCCACGACCGCGACAGTGATCGGCAGGGTCGCGAAAGCTGCGTCATGCGCAAGCATCGCGCCGACCAGCCCGCCGAGGATCATCATGATCGGGAGCTGCGCGCCCAGAACGGCCTGGCCCCATGCGAGGATCAGCACGGCCCGGATCGCCCGCGGATCCTCGCGGCCGGGTCGGTTCAGCGTCCCGCTTTCGATGGCGCTATCGCTCACCGGCTCGCTCCTCAGTCTTCGAGCGGACCCTAGGCTTGCAGACCGATGGAGGGAAGCCTTGGAAGGCCAGGAGCGCTGAAATGAGCGTGTTCTCAGCGGCCTTCCAGCGCGCCCGGCCGGGCCTCGCGCGCCATGTGGTCGAGCACGCCGTTCACGAGACCCGGCTCCTTGCCCGAGAAGAAAGCCTTGGCGACATCGACATACTCGCCGATCACCACCTTCGGAGGGATGTCGGCCCGGGCAACGAGCTCATGACCAGCGGCACGGAAAAGCGCGCGGAGCGTCGCATCGATGCGCCCGAGCGGCCATTTCTCGACGAGGGCGCGGTCGGTCATCTGATCGATGCGCACCTGTGCCTTCACAACACCTGCCAGCACGTCGCGGAAGTGTTCGATATCCGCCTCGGCATAGGTCGCGCCCTCGATCTCCGCGCCCAGCCGATGTGTCTCGAACTCGCGGCGCACCTCGGCAAGCGGCGTGCCGGCGATCTCCATCTGGTAGAGCGCCTGCACCGCCGCGAGCCGAGCCGCGGAGCGCGCGACGCGCGCTTTCAGCTTTCCCGCAGGTTTCGTCGCGGGTTTGGCATCCTCGCTCATCGCGTCAGGCCGTCCGCGTCGGCAAGGCGCCGGCATAGAGCGTGCCGTCCCCGGGCGTCGTGTCGGGGCGGGGGTCGGGCGTTGCGCGGAACCGGCGGGCGAGGGCGATCAGATGCAGGGCTGCCTCCGCTGCCCCGCCGCCCTTGTTCTGTCCGGCTGGGTCGGCACGGACCTCGGCCTGGCCTTGGTTCTCGACCGTCAGGATACCATTGCCGATGGCGAGCCCTCGCTCGATCCCGAGCATCGTGATGCCGCGCGCGCTTTCCTCGCACACCGTCTCGTAATGCGTAGTCTCGCCGCGGATGATGCAGCCGAGCGCGACATAGCCCTCATAGCGCCTGCTCTCGGAGGCGAGGCGGATGGCGACCGGCACCTCAAGTGCACCCGGCACCTCGACCACGTCTATGCCGGCACCGACGCCCGCCAGCACGCCTTGTGCGCCCGCGATCAGGTTGTCCGCAATGCCGCGGTAATAGGGGGCGCAAACGATCAGGATCGTCGGGACAGGGTCGAGACGAGGCAGCGACATGCCTCGGGCATCGTTTTCTACGGCCATGTCAGGCGTCTCCCTGCCGCTTCGGGATGGGGCGCGTATCGGTGATCGTGATCCCGTAACCCTCGAGCCCGACGACCTTCGGGGCAGGGGAGTTCGTTAGCATCACCATCTCGCTCACGCCGAGCGCCTGCAGCACCTGCGCGCCGACACCATAATGTCGCAGTTCCTTGGGGCTGGCGCCGCGCGGGCGCAGCCGATCCGAGATCGCCGTCGGCGAGGTATCTCGCAGCATGACGATGGCGCCCCGTCCCTCGGCCGCAATCGCGGCCATCGCATCCGGCACCTGCGTGGCGCGCGTCGGGTCGAGGGCCAGGATATCGTCGAGCGGGTCGAGCACATGCATGCGCACGAGTGCGGGCTCCGCCGTCGAAAGATCGCCCTTCACCAGCGCATAGTGCTCGTTCCCATCTGGGGCGTCGCGGAAGACGCGGAGACGCCAGGCGCCGCCATGGCTGCTGACGATCTCCGCCTCGTCCACCTGCTGCACCAGATTGTCGTGCCGGCGGCGATAGGCGATGAGGTCCGAGATCGTGCCGACCTTGAGGCCATGGCGCTGCGCGAACGCCACGAGATCCGGCAGGCGCGCCATGGTGCCATCTTCGTTCATGATCTCGCAGATCACGCCGGCCGGCCGCTTGCCCGCAAGGCGCGCGATATCGACAGCCGCCTCCGTATGACCCGCGCGCACCAGCACGCCGCCATCGCGCGCGCGAAGGGGGAAAATGTGCCCAGGGGTCGCGATGTCGGCCGGACCGCTCTCCGGTGAGATCGCCGCTTCGATCGATCGCGCGCGGTCGGGTGCCGAAATCCCGGTTGTGACGCCTTCACGCGCCTCGATGCTGACAGTGAAGGCCGTCTCGTGCCGCGACTGGTTCTGGGCTGCCATCAGCGGCAGGCCCAGCCGGTCGATCATTTCGCCCGTCATCGCGAGGCAGATGAGGCCGCGGCCGTGGGTTGCCATGAAGTTAACGGCGGCCGCATTCGCATCCGTGGCCGGGATGATGAGGTCGCCCTCGTTCTCGCGGTCCTCGTGGTCGACGAGGATCACCATCCGGCCTTCGCGCGCCGCCTCGATGATCTCTGCCGTAGGACTTATCGCGTCGCTATAATCGGTCCGCTCGGTCATCCACACTCGCCTCGTCCGGGCGCTCATGCCCGCCGCGGGCGGACATAGACCGGCGGGCGCGGGATAGCCAGAGAGGATGACGCCTTGGTCGCAGGGCGCGACGTTGCGCGCGCCCTACACCCTGCCGCGGAGAGCTCGATCAGCCCTCGGCGCCGACCAGAACGCGCTCGGTCGCGAGGCGCTGCTGCCGAATGCGCAGCATCAGGGCGATGCCGCCTGCGACTAGAAACAGGGCGGCAGGTAGGGAGAGGGCCAGAGTGCTGATCATCCCGTCTTCCAGTCGCGCCGACCCAACGCCAGGAACATCGATCAGCACAGCGCTGACCATGGCGCCTTCCACAACCTGCCCACCGAGAACGGCGGCCAGCAGACCCCAGTAGATAAACGAAAGCACCATCGTCAGCGTGTACATCTCAACCTTCTCCCCACGGCACAAGCGCAACGAACCACTGCTGCAGCACGGTGAAGAGACGCTGGGTAAGGGGCGCCGGACGGGCGAGTTTGTGGCGGTTTTGAGGAAAGGTGAGCCGGCAACGCGCTCTGGTTGTATCAGGCGGCAGAACTCGCCGCCTCCGCGAGCCGGGCGACATAGCGGGCCATGAGATCGATCTCGATGTTCACGTCGTGTCCCTCGGCCACATCCGCGAGATTCGTCACATCCCAGGTATGGGGGATGACGTTGATGCCGAAGGTCGTCCCATCGACACCGTCCGAAACGCTGTTGATGGTCAGCGATATGCCGTCGACGGCGACCGAGCCCTTGCGCGCGAGGAAAGGCCCCAGTGCCTCGGGGGCGAGGATCTGAACGCGGTGCGAGCCCCCCTCAGGCACGATCGACGTGATCCGACCGAGCCCGTCCACATGGCCGGAGACGATGTGGCCCCCAAGCTCGTCGCCCACACGCAGCGAGGGCTCGAGGTTTACCTTCGTGCCCATGGTCCAGCTCTGAAGCGTGGTGAGTGAGCGTGTCTCGGTCGATGCATCGATCGCAAACCAAGTCCTGCCGTCATGGATGCCCTTGCCGACCACCGTCAGGCAGACACCATTGCAGCAGATCGAAGCTCCGATATCGATCTCGGCCTCCGGGCGCGCGCAGGCGATCTCGATGCGCGTGTCGCCTTCGGCCGAGATGGAGATGACCTCGCCGACCTCCCGCACGATTCCTGTGAACATTGCTTCCTCCCGGCTGGTGCGGCGGAGGTAGCGGGCACGCTGCCGCTGGGCAAGGGAGAGCATCCGCGGTTGCGCGAACAATTGAGGTACATCTTTAGCTCTTTATCAAACATACCGCGCGAGAAACGGGTCGGGGCGGCGCCGAAAGTGCCGCGCGATCATCGGAAGGATGTGGTCATGGCTCGAACGGCTTCGCGCGCGGTGCGTATCGGCGCGCTTCTCACTGCTACCCTCATGCTCGGCGCCTGCGCTCTGCCGCGTGGGGGCCCTTATGTGTCCGAGATCGAGGCGGGTGCAGGGACGGCTCTGCCCTTCGATGTCGTGGAGGTGACGCCTCAGGTTGTTGCCAAGGCACGGCTTAATGAGCGGCTCGGCTTCGACGCTGCATTCCAGGAGACATCGGTCGAGAACACCACCCTCGTAAACCGCGGCGATGTCCTCAGCATCACGGTCTGGGAGAACAGCGATACCGGGCTTCTGAATGAAAGCGGCATCGGGGCAACCGTGCTGCCGAGTGTGAAGGTCGATGAGCGGGGCAATGTGCATGTGCCCTATGTCGGCCGTGTGCGCGCCGCCGGGCGCAGTCTCTCGCAACTTCGAAGCTCGATCCGCCAGCAGCTTGCCGAGCGGACGCTGAACCCGCAGGTTGATGTTTTTCCCGAGGCGAGCGAGGGGCGGCTCGTCAGCGTGCAGGGCATGGTCAACACCCCGGGCATCTATCCGATCCGGACGGGGACGCGGCGTGTGCTGCCGATGCTGGCTCAGGCTGGTGGCATCAAGGCCGACCCTGAGGTGGTGAAGGTGCGTGTGCGCCGCGGCGTGGCGACGGGAGAGATCTGGCTGCAGGATCTCTATGACGAGCCGCAGATGAATGTGGCGCTGAAGCCTGGCGATGCCGTCATCGCCGAGCGGGACCGCCGGATCTTCACAGCACTCGGCGCCGTCGGTCGTCCCGCGACCGTGCCCTTCCCGGTGCGGGAGCTCTCAGTGACGCGCGCGCTTGGGCAGGTAGCGGGTCTGATCGACGCAACGGCGGACCCGACGGGCATCTTTCTCTTCCGGGCCGAGCCTGAAGCAGTAGCTCGCGAAGTCCTTGAGGATCAGACGGTGCAGGGGGAGCGGCGCATCGTCTATGTGATCGACCTCACCAAGCCTGGAGGCATGTTCCTCGCGCGGGAGTTCATCATGCGCGACGACGACACGCTCTATGTGACGACCGCGCCCTTCGTGCAGTTCCAGAAGGTTCTCCAATCGATCGCCCCTGTCCTCGGTCTGGCTGGCACGACGCGCTCGCTTTCCGGTCTCTGAGTGCAACGGAGCGCGTGGGCTTCACTTGCCCGCGCGCTCCATCTTCGCGGTGCTTTCCCGGCTGAACGTAGCTCCATCGCGCCGGACCCGACGGTGTGTTCTCGCGATGGTTGAACGGGGGAAAGCGGTGAACGACGTGGCGCGCGCGAACTGTCGTTCGGCGCGCTTAAGCTACAGGTTCCCAGGTAGACATGACATCGTCACCCTCGACCGAGAGAGCCGTTCGTTGAAATCTGGGTGCGCTCGAGAGACGCTGAAGTCCCATCGCACTGACTGCTGGCCGACCGTCGCCACCGATCACCGCGCCCGCGCCGAAGACGACGAGACGATCGACGAGGCCCTCGACCATCAGAGAAGCGGCGAGCGTCCCGCCGCCCTCAACCAGCACGCTGCCAATACCGCGTTCGGCGAGGCTGCCCATGGCGCTAGGAAGGTCAATCCCTGCGCTGGTGCGCGACACCATTGCCGCTTGTGGATCGCCTTCGCTGGAGGGCGATCCGACAGAGGAAACGGCGCAGGCGATGAGCATCACACCTTTGGCCGTTAACGCTGCGGCTCGAGCGTCGGAGGAAGGGTCACGGTCGAAGAGATCATTGCGGTGGAGCAGCATCACAGGGTGCCGACTGGCGGTGCTGGCGAGCCGACCCAGCGGATCGAGCGTGAGCCGCGGATCGGCAACCACACGAAAAGGCTGCGCTGCGCTTTCACCGAAGCCGCGCACATCAAGCATTGGGTCGTCGTCGCGCGCGGTACCGGCGCCGACCATCACGGCGTCTGAGCGCAGGCGCATGAGGTGAACGCGCCGGCGCGCAGCAGGGCCGGTGATCCATCGGCTCTCACCGGATGCCGTTGCGATCCGGCCGTCCAACGTGGTCGCGAGCTTCAGGGTGACGAACGGGCGTCCACGGCGGATACGGGAGAGAAAGCCGGCGTTGATGTCCTTCGCCGCCTCTGCGCCCACGCCGAGGGTCACGCGGATCCCGAGACGTCTCAGGGTTTCAAACCCGCGCCCGCTCACCCGCGGATCCGGATCCTTGAGCGGGCAGACCACGCGGGAGATACCGGCGGTGGCCAGCGCATCTGCGCAGGGCGGTGTCAATCCGTGATGCGCGCAGGGCTCCAGAGTGACATAGGCCGTCGCGCCATCGACCGGGACACCGCGCGCAGCGGCATCGGTCAATGCCACGGCCTCGGCATGCGGTCGCCCGCCCGGTGCCGTCACCCCGCGGGCAAGAAGCAGACCGTCCCGAACGATGAGCGCTGCAACCGCTGGGTTTGGGGCAACGCGTCCGACCGCGCGTGCAGCCAGCGCAAGGGCCGCAGCCATCCAGCGCCGATCCTCCGCAGCCGCTCCATGATCCATCGCCCGCTTCCCTTGGCCGTACCGCGTTCAGTTCCGGCCAGCCCCGTCACTCTCTAGAATGGAGACCGGATCACTCCTCGTCCGAGCCGCGGCCGGGCGGGCGAAGCTCGGACACGAACTCCTCGAAGTCCGCCACTTCCTGGAAGTTCTTGTAAACGCTGGCGAAGCGCACATAGGCGACGGTGTCGATGCGGGCGAGCGTCTCCATCACAATCTCGCCGATCGTGTCGGACGGGATGTCAGTGTCGCCCATGCTCTCGAGCCGCCGGACGATACCGGAGATCATCTGCTCGACCCGCTCCGCCTCGATCGGACGCTTCTGCAGCGCGATGCGGATCGAGCGGGCGAGCTTGTCACGATCGAACGCTTCGCGCTTGCCGTTCTTCTTGACCACGATCAGGTCGCGCAGTTGGACGCGCTCGTAGGTGGTGAAGCGGCCGCCGCAGGCAGGACAGAGACGTCGCCTGCGGATTGCCACATGATCCTCGGCGGGGCGCGAGTCCTTCACCTGGGTATCGACAGAGCCGCAGAACGGGCAGCGCATCAGCCCCTCCCTCGTGGTGCACACCATGTCACGCTACTCTGAGTAGGACTTCTCCGCGAAGCCTTGTGGCACATAGCCCCAGGCGCGCATCATTTAGAGTGTCTGTGTTGCATCGCTTTGCGACCACGTCTGGACCGCGTGCCCACGTGACGAGTGACGGTGCCAGCGATCGTGACCTCAGTCGAAAATCGACGCGGCCTCCGGCTGCTCGAGGCACAGCGCGCGGGCGGAGACGAACCGTGCCTCGAGCGGATCCTTGCCATGGTCGCTGTCGATGAAGAGCGCGAAGACCTCTACGTCATCCTCCGGCTCGCCGCCGAAGGCCGCGGCATAGTCTGAGAGCAAATCCCGACGCTCCGTGACTTCCTCGCCGACGCCGATCTCGCCGCTGCGGACGACGACGCTCCGGATCGAAGCGGGGAAATAGGGGCTGGGCACGACGGCGCCCTTCGCATCCGTGCCCGTGGCCCAGACATAGCGGATCGTCGGCACTGGGTCAGGGTTCGAGAAGACGCCTGGGTCCCCGAACGCCACGAAGATCGCCGCGGCCATGTCTTCCGACTCTCTCGATGAGAGATCCGCCGTCCTCGGCAACCCCTCGATAGCCCATGTCCATTCGAGCTGAGGACACGTCTCCGGATCGACGCTCAGCCGCCGAGCGAGGAGACCCGAGGCGCCCTCCGCCCTCGCGCGGATCGCCACGGTCTCGCCTGCCGGGACGAGATCGAAGCTGGTGTTTCGCCAGATGTCGAACTTCTGCCAGTCCTCTTCCAATGCGTCGCCGGCTTCGAAGAGCACGAGCGGGATCTCCCCCGGCGGCGCAGTCGGGTCGGGCGCGACCGCCGGCTCGCGCGCGCAGGCCGCGAGGAGAACGACGGCAGTGACGGTGACCAGGGCTCTCATCGGTCCTCAGGCAACGGCGGCGCGGCGGAAGGGCGCGAGCGGGGACAGCAGGAAGACCAGCAAAGCGACGTTCATCAGCATGTCGATCATGAGCAGCGTGGGCGAGACCCCGCCCCGATAGACGAAGAGCTGAGAGCCTTCGAGCAGACCCTCCGCGCCGATGCCCGCGATGCCGACCATGTTGACGCCGACATGGAGGCCGATCGCCGCCGACAGGCTGCCGGTGCGCCAGGTCAGCAGGGTGGCGGAGAGGGCGAGCAGAAAGGTCGCCACCGCGTAAAGGAGACCCGCACTACCGGGCAGGGCGGGGTTGTAATGGAGCGCGCCGAAGAGGAGCGCCGGTGGCAGCGCCCAAAACGCGGGCTGGCGGAGACGCTGTGCCAGTTGCTGGATGAGGTAGCCTCGGAACACCAGCTCCTCCGCCCCCGCCTGCACCCAGACGAGGGGAAGGAAGGCAAGGAGCCACAGGAGCCATGCGCCGACGGGCAGCGATGATCGATCCGGCAGCCCCTCGATGGCGAGGGCCGGCAGGATCGTGGCGGCGCTGAAGCCGAGGGCGATCGCGAAGCCCATGCCCGCCTCGCCCCATCGCGTCCGCCCCTCGGGTGATATGAGGGTGCCGAGACGCTGGCGATGAAAGAGCCGGAGCGTCGCCCAATAGCCGGCCCAGATGCCCCAGAACGTCGCGAGGATGAAGGCGATGGCGCCGGGTGAGCCGCCATTTGCGAGGTTCGTGATGTCGTCGAGATCGCTCTCGAGGCCCAGCAGGATGCGCGCGACAGCGATACCCAGTAGAAGCAGAACGATGCCGAGCACCCAGATCGCCAGGGTAAGCAGCATCGTGGCCACGACCCGCCAGAGCCCGGGCTTCAGCGTAGCCGGCGCGATCCATTGCTCGAACGGCGTCATAAGCGCCTCCTCCAACCCCTCGCGACAGATAGGGTGTCGGGCGCCCAAAGCGAAAGGGCCCGGCGCATCGGCCGGGCCCTTCGTGGCAGCGCGGGGTGGCGTCAGAGCGCCTGGTAGATCGGGAAGCGCGCCGTGAGATTGGCGACTTTCGCCTTCACCGCCTCCTCGACGCCGCTATTGCCTTCCTCGCCGTTAGCGGCAAGCCCATCGACGACCTCCGCGATGAGACGCGCGACCTCCCGGAACTCCTCCTCACCGAAGCCGCGGGTCGTGCCGGCCGGGGAGCCGAGGCGGAGGCCCGACGTCACCATCGGCGGCTCCGGGTCGAACGGGATGCCGTTCTTGTTGCAGGTGATGTGCGCCCGGAGGAGTGACTGCTCGGCCGCGTTGCCCTTCACCCCCTTCGGCCGCAGATCGACGAGGCAGAGATGCGTGTCCGTGCCGCCGGTCACGATGTCGAGCCCGTGCTTGATCAGCTCGTCCGCCAGCGCCTGCGCGTTCTTCACGACCTGCGCGATGTATTGGCGGTATTCGGGACGCAGCGCCTCCCCGAAGGCCACCGCCTTGGCGGCGATCACATGCATAAGCGGCCCGCCCTGGAGGCCCGGGAAGACGGCAGAGTTGAACTTCTTTGCCAGCGCTTCGTCATTCGTGAGAATGATGCCGCCGCGCGGACCACGCAGCGTCTTGTGCGTGGTCGAGGTCGCGACATGGGCGTGCTCGAGCGGGTTCGGATGCGCGCCGCCTGCGACGAGGCCCGAGAAATGCGCCATGTCCACATGCAGAATGGCGCCGACGCTGTCCGCGATCTCCCGGAACTTCGCGAAGTCGATCTGACGCGGCACGGCCGAGCCGCCGGCATAGATCAGGCCAGGCTTGTGCTCCTCGGCAAGCTTGGCGACCTGATCGTAGTCGATCCGGTTGTCTTCCTGCGCCACGCCATATTGCACGGCGTTGAACCACTTGCCCGAGAGGTTGGGCTTCGCACCGTGGGTGAGGTGTCCGCCCGACGCCAGGTCCATGCCCAGGATCGTCGTGCCCGGCTTGATCGTAGCCAGCATCACGGCCTGGTTCGCTTGAGCGCCCGAATGGGGCTGCACGTTCGCGAACTTGCAATTGAAGAGCTGGCAGATCCGGTCGATGGCGAGCTGTTCGGCCACATCCACATGCTGGCAGCCGGCATAGTAGCGGCGGCCAGGATAGCCCTCCGCATACTTGTTGGTCATCACCGAGCCCTGCGCCTGCATCACGGCGCGGCTGACGATGTTCTCAGACGCGATTAGTTCGATCTCGTCCTGCTGGCGCTGCAGCTCCGAGACCATGGCACCGAAGACCTCGGGATCGCGGGAGGAGAGCTCTTCGGTGAAGAAGCCTGAATCCTTGGTGAGCGCGTCCATGGCACGTTCCTCGTGTTCGGGCCCGCAGCACGCGATGTCCTGCAGGCGGGTTGGCTGTCGATTTTTGTCGCTGGCGCGCAACATAGCGGGCGTCCCAGCACGTGATAGGGGAAAATGCGCGTGGGACAGGCAGTGCGACGATATCTTTCGTCTGGCGAAAGCGAAGCGGTTCCCAGGCGGTATCAGGCATAGTGACGATGGCCTTCGAGAAGCTCTCGATCGTGGCGAGCGAGGCGGTGGATGCGCAGGCATCCTGCGCCGCCTTGCGCGCGTGCTACGGCCACGTGGCGCCGGGCGAGGCCGATGCGATCGTCGCGCTGGGGGGCGATGGCTTCATGCTGCAAACGCTCCACGAGAACATGGGAAGCGGGACACCGGTCTACGGCATGAACCGCGGCACCGTGGGCTTTCTGATGAACGGCTTTGCGTCGGAAGGCCTGCACGAGCGGCTGGCCGCGGCACGCATGGTGGAGATCAATCCTCTCCGCATGGTCACGCAGGGTGCGGCGCCGGGCGGGATCGAAGACAGGCGCGAAGCGTTGGCGATCAATGAGGTGGCGCTCCTGCGTGAGACGCGACAGGCTGCGCGCATCAGAGTGCTGGTGGACGACGAGGAGATGCTGGCCGACCTGACCTGTGACGGTGTCATGGTGGCCACGCCGGCCGGATCGACGGCCTACAACTTCTCCGCCCACGGACCCATCGTCCCCATCCGTGCGCGCCTGCTGGCGCTGACGCCCGTCGCGGTCTTTCGGCCGCGCAGGTGGCGCGGCGCCTTGCTGCCCTACGAGGCCCATGTGCGCTTCGAGATCTTGGAGCAGGACAAGCGGCCCGTCTCCGCGACCGCTGACCACACCGAAGTGCGGGATGTCGCGAGCGTCGATGTCTCGCTGGCCGAGGATATAGCGCTCCGCCTGCTGTACGATCCTGGACACAGCCTCGAAGAGCGTATCGTTCGTGAACAGTTCGCGGTCTGATCGCGCAAGCTGTCCGTTGTTTTCATCGAATGCAGAAGGTCTTGTCACATTGCCGCCGTTTTTCGGCGCGACCTCGAATACCGTGTAAATGGTTTCGTACGGCGTGTTGTCGTGTGCGGCCCGGTCGGTTGCTCAAGAGGGTTCTACCCAATGCGTGCGCTGTTCCTTCGCCCCAGTTTCAGAGAGCTCCGTGCTTTCTGTGCGGTCGATAAGGGGGCGATAACGCTTGATTGGCTGACACTGCTTGCCGGGCTGCTCGTCGTCACCTCGGCAGTCCTTTTCGCGGTTGGGGGTGATGTCAGTTCGCTGGCGCGCGCTATCGGCGTCGAGACGTCGGAAGAGCTTGCGGACAGCAACACGTTATGGGGCGCGAAGAGTGCCAGGCCTTCCGTGATCAAGTCGGAGAACGAGCCGCTGCGTCGCTACGACCCTGATCGCCCCGAGATGAGCGCGGACACGCTGAGCACCGCGACGCTCTCCGCTGCCGTCGACCGACCGCTCGATATCGGAGCCACGGGTGCTTTTGAGCCCGCCATCGCCGAGCCGGACGCGGCCGAGCCCGCGCCGACCCCCGTCGCTACCTTGCAGACAACGGAGATCCTGCCGACCACCGAGGCGATTGCCGTGGAGACCGACGCTCCCCGGCCGGACTGCGTGCTCGAAGAGCCGGTCGCCGAGGACG
Source organism: Pseudomonadota bacterium (assembly GCA_039815685.1). Taxonomy (GTDB): domain Bacteria; phylum Pseudomonadota; class Alphaproteobacteria; order Rhodobacterales; family Rhodobacteraceae; genus Thermohalobaculum. The sequence goes on from JBCBYV010000001.1 coordinate 200,621, forward strand.
ATGCCAGCCCCTGGGTAAGTGGCATCCTGCAGGATGAGGTGCGGTGTCGCGAGAAGACCTATGGGCGCAAGGCCGAGCCGAAGCGCACCGGAGAGCTGCCCAAGCCGACTCTGGCGGTGCCGACGCTGCCGACAGCTGATCTCACGCTCGAGGACTCGGCGGTCGCAGTGGGTGGCGCTGTCGACGCTGCATCCTGCGAGGACGACCTGGCCGAAGACAACGCCGCCGCGACAACGTGGCTCGGCGGCGCTCTGGCAGAGCGGCTTGCCTGCCCGGAAGCCACCGACGTCGCCGACTAAGCCCCTTCGCGGTTGACCGCAGCGCCCGCCGGCCTGCACGAAAGGGCAAGCCCGGGCGTGACGGGTTCGGCAAGTCGGAGCAGGTGGATCATGACTGTTGGCGAGCAGCTGCGCTGGTGGGGCCTCGGCCTTGCGGTCCTGCTGGTTATCCTGTGGTTTCTCGCCTCGCCGTTGCTTCCCTTCATTCTGGGTGCGGCGATCGCGTATCTCGCCGACCCCTTGGCCGATCGTCTCGAACGCGCAGGCCTGAGCCGCATGATGGCCACGGTCACGCTATCGGTGGGCATCGCGGGTTTCTTCTTCCTGGTGGCGCTCTTCCTCGTCCCCGCAGTGATCGATCAGGTGCGCACGCTGATCGCGAGTGCGCCTGACCACATCCGCTCGGTTCAAGCCTTCATCAATAACGCGTTGCCGGTCGATGCGCCGGATGACGGGATGTTCGCGCGTATGGTCGCCATGCTTCAGGGCCGGGCGGAGGAATGGTCCGTTCGCGTGCTGGAGAGGGTGTGGGTCGGCGGTCTGGCAGTGATCGACTTCGTCACCATCGCCGTGATCACGCCGGTGGTCGCCTTCTATCTGCTCTATGACTGGGACAACCTGATCGCGGCCATCGATGAACTGGCCCCTCGCCAGCATCAGGGCACCATTCGCCACCTCGCCCTCGAACTCGACGACGTGCTCGCAGGCTTCATCCGCGGGCAGCTGACGGTCTGCATGATCCTCGGCAGCTTCTATGCCATCGGTCTGACGGTGGTCGGATTGGACTTCGGGCTGCTGGTGGGTCTCTTCGCGGGGTTGATCAGTTTCATCCCCTTCGTCGGCTCGATCCTCGGCGGCCTCATCTCCATCGGGATCGCCGTGAGCCAGTTCTGGGGCGAGCCGGAGTGGATCGTCGCGGTCGTCGTGATTTTCGCCATCGGTCAGGTGGTCGAGGGCAACTACCTCACACCCAAGCTCGTCGGCGGTCATGTGAAGCTGCACCCCGTCTGGCTCATGCTCGCGCTCTCCGTATTTGGTGCGCTGATGGGGTTTGTCGGGATGCTGATCGCCGTGCCCGCGGCTGCAGGGATCGGCGTTCTCGCGCGCTTCCTGGTCGGCCAGTACCGCTCCGGCAGGCTCTATCAGGGCGATCCCGCCTGGCGCGCCGCACGGGCGCGCGAGGAACGGGAGAGCGAGATGGAGCGTGGCGCTGAACGCTTGAGTGGCGGCGAGAGGGAGCCGGGTGAATGAGCGGCGCCCGCGCCCGTCAGCTCACCATAACGTTCCCCTCGCGCCGGGCCCATGGCCGGGCCGACTTCCTCGTCACGCCTGCCAACGAGCACGCCGCAGCCTTTGTCCTTGCGCTAGAACGCTGGCCTGGTGGCCGGCTCGCCCTGACTGGTCCGGACGGGTCGGGCAAGACGCATCTTGCCCATGCGCTGATGGCCGAGAGATCGGCGCGGCTGATCGATGCGGCGGGACTGCGGCCCGACGGCGTCGAGGAGCTGGCAGCCGCCCCCGCGGCGGTCGTCGAGGATGTCGATCGTCTGGGCGATCTCTCCACCGACGAGGCGCGACAGGCTGAGGCCGGTGTCTTCCATCTCTTCAACCTGGCGGCGGCGGGCCAGGCGCGCCTGCTCGTGACCGGCCGGGAAGCACCGGCGCGATGGCGGATCCGAACGCCAGATCTCGCATCGCGCCTGCAAAGCCTCACAGTTGCGAAGATTTCCGCGCCGGATGACGCGCTTCTGTCGTCACTCGTCGTCAAGCACGGGCATGAGAGGCGGCTCGATTTCGATGCTGATGCTGCCGCGTTCGTCGCGAGCCGGGTCGAGCGGTCTTTTGCCGGTGTTGCGCAAGCGGTGGCGCAGATCGACGCTGCCGCGAGCCTTCGCAAGCGCAGACATGTTACGCTGTCGCTCGCGTCGGCCGCGTTGCGGGATGCGGCGGCGACTGAGAGCACCGAGGAGTGAGACGATGCGCGCCGACTTCCTGAACATCCACGAGACCCCGGTCCCTGCTGAGCATGCGGTCTCGCTCGATGTCAAAAGCACGGAACGCTTCATCAACCGCGAGCTTTCCTGGCTGGGCTTCAACTGGCGGGTTCTGGAGGAGGCTGAGAACCAGAAACAGCCGCTTCTCGAACGGCTGCGCTTCCTCTCGATCTCGGGCAACAATCTCGACGAGTTCTACTGCGTCCGCGTGGCGGGCCTTCGCGCGCAAGTGAATGCTGGCGTCGACGCCCGCAGCATCGACGGTCGCACGCCCGCGCAGCAGCTTGCCGCCATCGATGCGGACGCGGGACGGCTGCAGCAACGCCAGCAGAAGGTGTGGCTGCGCCTGAAAGCCGAACTCGCCGAAGAGGGCATCCACGTTGTCGGTGCGTCCGAACTGACGGCGTCGGACAAGACATGGCTCTCGCGTCATTTCATGGAGCAGGTCTTCCCCGTCCTTTCCCCTCTCGCCATCGATCCGGCCCATCCCTTCCCCTTCATCGCCAATGAAGGGATCGCGCTTGCACTCAGTCTCCGCCGCGTGCGCGATGGCGAGCCCCTTGACGCCCTCATCCCCGTGCCGGCACAGCTCAAACGGTATCTGCGCCTCGATGACGGCCCAAGCGGTGCGATCCGCTTCCTGCCGCTCGAGACGCTCCTCGAGCTTTTTCAGGAGCAGCTCTTTCCGGGCTACGAGCCCGCCGGGCGCTGTCTCTTCCGCGTCCTCCGCGACAGCGACCTCGAAGTCGAGGAAGAGGCCGAAGACCTGATGCGCGAGTTCGAGACTGCGCTGAAGCGACGTCGGCGGGGGGAGGTCGTGCGCCTGAAGCTCACGACCGACAGCCCAAAGGCGCTCCGCGACCTGATCATCTCAGAAGCGGGCGCGCGGCCGGAGGAGATCATCGAGGTGGACGGCGTCGTCGGTATCGCCGCCCTCTCGGAGCTGGTGATCGACGACCGCCCGGATCTCAAATGGCTGCCCTACCAACCTCGCCTGCCCGAGCGGGTGCGCGACCATGACGGGGATATCTTCGCGGCCATCCGGCAGAAGGACATGCTGCTGCACCACCCCTATGAGAGCTTCGAGATCGTGGTGAACTTCCTGCAGCAGGCAGCCCGGGACCCGAATGTCATCGCGATCAAGCAGACGCTCTACCGCACCAGCCGCGACAGCCCGATCGTGAGTGCGCTCTGCGAGGCGGCGGAGGACGGCAAGTCGGTTACGGCCCTCGTGGAGCTCAAGGCCCGCTTTGACGAGGCGGCAAATATTCGTCAGGCGCGACAGCTCGAACGCTCGGGCGCTCAGGTCGTCTTCGGCTTCGTCGATCTCAAGACCCACGCGAAGATCAGTACCGTGGTCAGGCGCGAAGGACCGGACCTCGTCACCTACACGCATTTCGGGACGGGCAATTACCACCCGATCACGGCGAAGATCTACACGGATCTCTCGCTCTTCACCTGCTCGCCGCAGCACGGGCGGGACGCAGCCAAGATCTTCAACTTCACCACCGGCTATGCCGAGCCGAGCGGTCTTGAGAAAGTGCAGGCTGCTCCGATCACGCTCAAATCCACCCTGATCGAGCTGATCGAGGCGGAGGCGGCGCATGCGCGCGCCGGCAGACCCGCACAGATCTGGGCGAAGATGAACTCGCTCATCGAGGAGGACATGATCGACGCGCTCTATGCCGCGAGCGAAGCAGGCGTGAAGATCGACCTCGTGATCCGCGGTATCTGCGGGCTCCGCCCAGGCGTTCCGGGTCTCTCTGAGAATATTCGCGTCAAGAGCATTGTTGGCCGCTTCCTCGAGCATTCCCGCATCTGCTGCTTCGGTGCGGGTCACGGACTGCCGAGTGCCGAGGCACGTCTCTTCATCAGCTCGGCGGACTGGATGGGACGCAACCTCAACCGCCGGGTCGAGACGCTGGTCGAGATCGAGAACGAGACGGTGCGCGACCAGATCCTGCAACAGGTGATGGCCGCCAATCTCCGCGATGAAGCGCAGAGCTGGATCCTGATGCCCGATGGACACCATGTTCGCGCAACCGGTGCGGAGGGCGAGCAGCTCTTCAACACCCATGAGTTCTTCATGAAGCATCCCAGCCTGTCGGGCCGGGGGCGGAGCGGCACAGCGGACGCGCCGCGGCTCGCTCTCGAACTGGCCCAGGGCGCGGAGGCGGCGGAATAGGGACGGGTCCGGAAGCGATCCAGGGCCGAGAGAGCGCAGGGGGAGCGCGCGTGAGCGAAGGGGAGCATCAGCGCCCGTCCACGTCCCGGCGGCGAACGCGGGTGAGCGCGTCCGACATGCGCGTGCTCCCCGACGCTTCTGCCGAGCTCAGCCAGCCGAGCCTAGTGCCCGATGCCGCCGCTCGATCCTTTGCCGAGCCTGGGACGCGGGAGGGGCGTGTCGGCGTCGTCGATGCGGGCTCTAACACCGTCCGCATGGTGGTGTACGAAGGCGCGTCACGCGCGCCGGCCGTGGTCTTCAACGAGAAGCTCATCTGCGGTCTCGGAAACGAGATCGCTGAGACCGGCCGGCTTGCCCCCGCCGGGCGCGAAAGGGCGCTTCGTGCGATCACGCGCTTTGCCGCCGTCGCCGAGCATCTGCACGTCGCCACCCTCGCTGGCATCGCCACCGCCGCGATCCGCGATGCCGAAGACGGCCCGGCCTTCCGGGAGGAGGTGGCGCAGAAGACCGGCATTCGGCTCAAGGTGGCGAGCGGCGCTGACGAGGCGAGGCTCGCGGCCTCCGGCGTGCTCTACGGCAATCCGACCGCGGAGGGGCTGGTCGTCGATCTCGGAGGCGCCTCCATGGAGCTTTGCCCGATCTCCGGCGGCGAGCCGGGTGTCGGTGTCTCCACGCCCCTCGGCCCTCTCCGTTTGGCGCGTGAGGCGGAGCCTGCGCGCCTCATCCAGTCGGCGCTCGCCAAGGCCGCGCCGGGCCTGCGCCGCCGCGACCTGCGCCTCTTCCTCGTCGGTGGGGCGTGGCGCTCGCTTGCGCGGGCAGACTTCGAACGACGCGCCTATCCGCTGAAGGTCCTGCACGAGTATTCGGTCACGGCGTCCGAGGCACGAGCCCTGTCCCGCTTCGCCGCCAAGGCCACGCGCGAGGAGCTGGCAGCGCTCGACGGCGTTTCGGAGAACCGTGCCCCTGCTCTCCCGATAGCCGGACAGATCCTCCGCGGCCTCCTTGATGCACTCACCCCGATCGGCGTGACGATCTCGGCTTTCGGGCTGCGGGAGGGTGTCGTCTTCGAAGCGATGGCGCCGGAGCTCCGCGCGCAGGATCCCTTGCTGGCAGCGGCGCGCGAGATGGAGCGCATGCACGCGCGGGCACCGGGCTTCGGCGCGGAACTCGGTGCCTGGCTCGGCGACACTATGCCGCCTGCGACAGCGCAGGAACGCCGGCTGATGCTCACCGCCTGCCATCTGGCCGATGTGAACTGGCGCACGCATCCCGATCACCGTCATCAGGCATGCTGGGAGGCGGCGACGCGTGTGGCGCTCACCGATCTCGGCCATGAGGGCAGGGTGCTCCTGGCGACGGCGCTAGCCGCACGCTACCGACGCGTGAAGGCTGCGACGCCGGAGACCAAGGTTGCCGAGCTTGTCGAGCCGCAGGCGCTCTCCCGCGCCCTTGCTCTCGGCCTCGGCCTTCGTCTCGGCTGCACGCTCGCCGCCGCTTCGCCGGGTGTTCTGCCGCATTGCCGGGTGGAGGAGAACGGCGGGCGCTATCGTCTCCTGCTCGACGGTCCCGCCCGCGAGTTGGCGGGCGAAGACATCGACAAGCGCTTCAGTCAGTTCGCCCGCGCTCTCGGCGTCGAAAGCGCCGGCGTCATGGCGGCGTGAGCTTGGCCCGAAGTCTCGGCAAATAAAAATGCCCGCCCCCTAGCATGGGGCGGGCAGTCCTCCCTCAGACTTATGCTCGTCTGTGCCGTCGCGCTTAGGCTAAAGACATTGGGGTGTCAAACTGAGACTACTTTCTTATCGCAACGAATTTTCAGGCGTTGCTGCCCACGACCCGGCTTGAAGCGATCCGGATGGCCGTAGTTTCTTGCATTCAGCGCATGACGAGACGGAGCTTTGCCGCGCGGGCGTTGACGCTTGCAGACCGGGCGCCGGGCGCTTAGGGCAGGGCACTACCGTTTACGACCCGGAGCCTTCGATGCGTCTCAGCCGCTACTTCCTACCCGTCCTGAAGGAGACGCCCGCCGAGGCGCAGATCGCGTCCCACCGGCTGATGCTGCGGGCAGGCATGATCCGCCAGGCGAGCGCGGGGATCTATTCCTGGTTGCCGCTCGGCTACCGCGTGCTGAAGCGCATTGAGGAAATTGTGCATCAGGAGCAGCAGCGCGCCGGGGCGATCCCGGTTCTGATGCCCACGATCCAGTCCGCCGATCTCTGGCGCGAGAGCGGACGCTATGACGCTTACGGCCCTGAAATGCTGCGCATCCGCGACCGGCACGACCGTGACATGCTCTACGGGCCGACGAACGAGGAGCTGATCACCGAGATGTTCCGCGCCTATGCGGGCAGCTACCGGGACGTCCCGAAGATGCTCTACCATGTCCAGTGGAAGTTCCGGGACGAGATCCGCCCCCGCTTTGGCGTCATGCGCGGGCGCGAGTTCCTGATGAAGGACGGCTATTCCTTCGATCTCGACCGACAGGCGGCGACGATCAGCTACTACAAGATGCTCGTCAGCTACCTCCGCACCTTCGAGCGTCTGGGCCTCAAGGCCGTGCCGATGAAGGCGGAAAGCGGCCCCATCGGCGGGGATCTCGCGCATGAGTTTCTGGTGCTGGCCGACACAGGCGAGAGCGAGGTCTTCCTCGATCGTCGGATCGCGGAGCTGTCACTCGGCGATCGCGACATCGATTATGACGACACCGCCCAGCTCGAGGGCATCTTCCACGAATGGACCTCGGGCTATGCCCGCACGGACGACACGCATGAGGAGGCGGCATTCCATGCGGAGGTTTCGGAGGGTGACCGCGTCACCGCGCGCGGCATCGAGGTCGGCCACATCTTCTATTTCGGCACGAAGTACTCCGCCGCCCTCGGCGCCACGGTCGCGGGCCCGGATGGAACGCGCGAACCCGTCCATGGCGGCAGTTACGGCATCGGTGTCTCCCGCCTTGTCGGTGCGCTCATCGAGGCAAACCACGACGACAAGGGCATCATCTGGCCCGAGAGCGTGACACCCTTCGATGTGAGCCTCGTGAACCTCAAGCAGGGCGATGCGGAGACGGACAAAGCCTGCGAGGACGTATTGGAGGAACTGAGCTTCCGCGGCCTGAGCGTCCTCTACGACGACCGGGACGAGCGGGCAGGGGCGAAGTTTGCGACCGCCGAATTGATCGGCCTGCCCTGGCGGATCACCATCGGCCCAAGGGGCATCAAGGCGGGCGCGGTCGAGCTCGCCTGCAGGCGCACGGGCGAGAGCGAGGAGCTCTCGGCGGACGCCGCGGTGAACAAGCTCTCCGAAATCTACGCCGGGCTTTGAGTGGCCCGGCGGCCTGAGGCGTCCCGGCGCGGCAGCAGCGAGACCGAAGCATGAGCAAGACGAGCACCCGACCCTTCGGCCGGCTCGAATGGATGATTGCGGGCCGGTACCTCCGCTCCCGGCGGCGCGAGGGCGTGATCTCCGTGATCGCGGGCTTCAGCCTCGTCGGCATCATGCTGGGCGTGGCCACTCTCATCATCGTCATGAGCGTGATGAACGGGTTCCGCACGGAGCTCGTCGATCGCATCCTTGGCGCGCAGGCCCACATCTCCGTCCTGCCCTTCGAGAAGGGGCGGCTCGAGGGCTATGACCAACTGGCCGAGGATATCGCGGGCATCGAGGGTGTGACCCGCACCGCCCCGGTGATCGAGCGTCAGGTCCTCGCCACCACCCCGCGCGGCAATACGGGCGTGCTCGTCAGGGGCATGCGCGCGCAGGATCTCACCGAACTCGACGGCGTTGCGGACCCTGAGGACGCGCAAGGCAATATCGAGGATTACGGCGACGGGGTCGCGGTCGGGGCCGGCGTGGCGCGGGAGCTAGGGCTCCGGCTCGGTGAGAAGATCACGCTCGTCAGCCCCCGTGGCATGACCACCCCGTTCGGCACAGCGCCGAAGACCAAGGCCTTCACGGTCACCTACATCTTCCGCATCGGCATGCATCAATACGACAGCGCCTATGTGTTCATGCCGCTCTCTCAGGCGCAGGCTTACTTCAATAGCCCCGACCGGGTCGACGGGATCGAGGTGATGGTCGAGAGCCCGATCGCGCTCGACGCAACACAGCCCTTCGAGGACCAGATGTCGAGCGCAATCGAAGGGGTGGCAGGCGACCGTGGCTATCTCTGGAACTGGAAGGCGGCGAACGGCAGCTTCCTGCAGGCGCTCGATGTCGAGCGCAACGTGATGTTCCTGATCCTGGCGCTGATCATTCTGGTCGCAGCGCTCAACATCATCTCGGGCCTCATCATGCTCGTGAAGGACAAGGGGCGGGATATCGGCATTCTGCGCACGATGGGGCTCACGCGCGGCGCGGTGCTGCGCGTCTTCTTCATCTGCGGTGCTTCCATCGGGGTGGTGGGCACGGTGCTGGGGGTCGGCCTCGGCATCGTCTTCACGCTCAACATTCAGGAAATCCAGGGTGCGGTCGAGGCGATCTCGGGCACCAGCGTCTGGGATGCGGAGATCCGGATGCTGACGCGCGTGCCGGCCGTGATGGTGCCTTCCGATGTGGTCATCACCGTCTGCATCGCCCTCTCGCTCAGCTTCCTTGCGACCTGGTATCCAGCACGCCGGGCCGCTCGCCTCGATCCGGTCGAGGCGCTGCGCTATGAGTGAGCCTGCTCTGGCACTCAGCGGCATCGTGCGCGGCTACGGACCGGCGGAGCGACGCCTCGAGGTGCTTAGGGGTGCCAACCTCACCCTGATGCCCGGCGAGGCCGTGGCCCTCGTCGCCCCCTCCGGCGCGGGCAAGTCGACGCTCCTCCAGATTGCGGGACTGCTCGACACGCCGGACGGCGGAACGGTTCGGATCGCGGGGCAGGATCTTACGGGCTCGGATGATGCCGCGCGCACGGCGGCCCGTGCCCGCCTCCTCGGCTTCGTCTACCAGTTCCACCATCTCCTGCCCGAGTTCTCCGCCGCCGAGAACGTGATCCTGCCGCAGATGGCCGCAGGCCGCGCGCCGGGACCGGCGCGCGCGCGGGCGGAGGAGCTCCTCGAGAAGGTCGGTCTCGCAGCCCGCGCCAGCCACCGCCCGGCCGAGCTTTCGGGCGGCGAGCAGCAGCGGGTCGCGATCTGCCGTGCCCTCGCCAACGCCCCGCGCCTCCTTCTCGCCGACGAACCCACGGGCAATCTCGATCCCGAAACCTCGGACAAGGTCTTCGACATGCTTCTCGACCTCGTCCGCTCAACCGGCCTCGCCGCCCTCGTCGCCACCCACAACCACGACCTCGCCGCCCGCATGGACCGCATCGTCCGCCTCGAAGACGGTCGATTGATCGACTGACGATCTCGGCACCGCGCCCACATTTTGAAAGTCGATTTCACGATTGCAATGAAACGGGTGCTTAGGCACTCTTCCGGCAGGGATCTAAGGGGGCGACTCCGGTCGCATGGGTCTGAGGGCATTCTGGATGAGAGCTTCGGCGCCGACGAGCCGTCACGCAACGCGTGCGGTCGCCAAAATCACTACTGCATTTGCAATTCTGTTCGCTTCATACACTGTTGTCGGAGCGTCGGGCAAATACCTTTCAAGTAAAGGAGAGTTTTTTCCAGTATTTAGCTGGTCGCTGTTTACGGAGGTGCGCAATCCTCGATGGATCACTGCCCTTGAGATCGTGCAGGTTGGCGAAGAGGCGTATGATCCGCCCGTCGGTTTCTATCATCTTCCGGAGCACTTTCCGGATGCGCGACGTAAGACAATAAGACCGATGAAATTAGCCAATCGTATTCGCCGCTCAGTCGAGCGCGACTATGACGATGCCGAAGAGCTTATCGCTCATATGGAGAAGCGCTATCTCAACATCGGCGTTCCTGTGCGCTGGCAGGTCTCGAGCTACCGTGTTGATCTGATCGAATACCACAGAACCGGAGCAATCGCCGCGCGAAGAGAGATCATGCCAGTACGGCTGGTGGGGAGCGAGCAGTGACCGTATCCGTCGATCTCACCCAAACCGCGCCGGGACGCGGCCTGCGCCGCCTCCGCCGCTCCTGCGGTTCGGCTGCCTCTCTTGCGCCGCGCTTCACACAGCATCGCTCGATGGCCGAGCGCACGGTTCTTCTAGTTACGGTGTTCTACGCCGTGACGCTGTTTCAGCTCTACCGCCAGACACACTTCGTCTATCTGTGGGGCGGCAACCTAGCGTCGAAGGACCTGCTTTGGCCTCTCTGGTGGACTGCCTACGTCCCTCAAGACTTTGCGCAGACACTCCTAGCCAGTCTCTACCTTTTGGCCGGACTTGCGGGCGTGTTTTTCTGGCGCTTTCATCTGCCAAGGATGCTCGTCAGCGTAGCGCTGCTCCAGAACCTTGCATTCGGCAACATGGACGGCAGCATCAACCATGGCGGCCATGAATGGTTCTGGATCTCGGTCGTCTTCTGGTTTCTGCCCACGGGGAGTGCGCGGACGGGCCTTGATGACAGGCTTTGGCGCGTGCGTATGATGATAGGTTATGCGGCGGCAGCGGGCTTGATCCTCTTGTTCTACGCGCTTTCCGGGCTCTGGAAGGTCGCTGACGGAGTCGGTCAGCTCGTGTCCGGAGAGTTCGGCGCCTTTCATCCTGACGCCATGGCGGCAGTGCTTGCCCGCCGGTCGATGGAGACCCTGAACGACCCCCTCATGGCCTGGATGATCATCGACGTTCCCCTGCTGGGCTGGCCGCTCTTCATGGGGCTCTACTATGTGGAGCTGGTCGCGATCCTGATTGTTTTCCGGCCGGAGTTGATCCGGGTCTGGGGTGTTATTCTCGTGCTATTTCACATCGGCACGCTGACGTTCATGCAGATCATCTTCCCCGACCATGTACTGATCAATCTGCTGCTCTTCTTCCTCGCGCCCTGGGCGATTGCCAGACCTGGCTGGCGGGAAGTGGCCGTAGCGCTGCCCGTGTTTGGGATCGTCTTCGAGAAGGTGCTCAGTATCCCATCTTCTCGCGCCCGAGGAGGCGGAGCACCAGCGCTCGCCCGGTCTTCAGGATCGGGTAGCTGACGCGGGAGATCGTCGGGGATCTGAACGCCCAGTAGTTCAGCCGGTTGAAGAGGCCGGAGCGCGAACTCAGGAGGGCAAGACGGTTGAGGCACTCGTCCCCGTAGTAGAGCTTGTCGTCGAGCTTGAGGACCATGCCCTCATCGATGACAAGCCCTGCTGCCTGCGCCTCGGCCGCTTCCGGCCCGTTCTCCCGTGCATCGACCAGTCGCACGGCCCCGACTGCTTCGCGCAGTCGCGCATAGGCGGCGAAGCGCGAACAGAACGGGCAATCGCCATCGTAAAGGAGCCAGTTTCCCTCGGTCTCGGCCATCAAAGATCTCCCCACACCTCGCACTCTGAGATGTGGGCTCACGCACGAGAGGTCAACTGGCGGCTTTGCCCGTTGGACGTCATGGCGCAGAGGAGTTCGAAGAGGATGGTGGCGCCGTTCAGCGCTGTTATGCTTCCGCTGTCCCATGGTGGGGAGACCTCGACCATGTCGGCCGCTCGGATGTCGAGACCGGCCAGCATTCGGATCATGCCTTGGGCCTCGCGCATGGTCAGGCCGCCCGCTTCGGGCGTACCGGTACCGGGCGCGAAGGCGGGGTCCAGCGCGTCGATGTCGAAGCTCACATAGCAGGCTGCGTCGCCAACGATCCCGCGTGCTTCTTCCATGCAGACCCGCCAGCCGCGCTCCTCCACCTCCTCGATCAGCATCACGCGCATGCCGCTGTCATAGGAGAATTGCCACATATCGCCGTAGAAAAGACTGCCGCGGATGCCGATCTGCACAACTCTCCGCGGGTCCAGCAGCCCTTGGTCGACGGCGATCTTGAAGGGGGCGCCGTGGTGAAAGCGCGAGCCGCCATAGTCGTCGCCCGTGTCGCAGTGGGCGTCGATATGGATCATTGCGAGCGGCGCGTCCTTGGCGATGGCGCGCAGGATCGGCAGGCTGATGGAGTGGTCTCCGCCGCAGGTGAGCGGCCGGATGCCGGCGGCGTGGATCCGGGCGAACTGCTCTTCGATCTCGCCATGCGCGGGCACGAGATCGAAAGGGCGGCGAACCCAGACATCGCCGATATCGGCGCAGCGTGCTGCATCGAACGGCGCGGCACCCGTTGCCTGGTTCACCTTTCGGATCAGTGACGACTGATTGCGTACTTCGCGAGGCCCGTGCCGGGGGCCCGGGCGATTGGTGACACCACCGTCATAGGGCACGCCCACGATCCCGATCTCCGGGCGGTCCGCCGGGGCCAAGGCGTCGAATTCCTCGACATAGGGCAGGCGGAAGAAAGACGGCAGACCGGTGTAGCGTGGGCGGGCCTGGGGGTCGTCATCGCTCATCTCGGTCTCCTTCCCGCGGCTTTCGTGCTCCTTTCTGCAGCGCCCCGACAAGCCGATCAATTCCTCCCGTGGAGCCGTTCACCATGGCGCTGCCTCAAATCCGCACGAGGCGTCCCTTAATGGTTCGTTAAACGACCTATCCCGCTGAATTATAGGGTAAACACAAGGTTAGGGCTTTCCTCGAAACGTTACGGATCGCTTAATGGCGGGGCGAGTCGGGCTGCCCCCGACGGTCGCACCCCGGTCGAAGAACTCGACCACCGTCAGTTTCGGGATCGGGGGTAAATCATGAAACGCGCGATTGCGGCGGCCGCGATGGCAGCCATTGCCTGGGTCGGGCCTGCAGGTGCCGACGGGCATGATGACCAGCGCCGGGCCTTCGAGGGCGCCTTTGCCGGCGTCCAGGTCGGCGGTGGCACCACGGATGTCACGCTGATCTTCGGCGGTGTCGGGATCGGAGACGTCTCGCTCTCCAGCGTCGAAGGTGGCGTCTTTGCGGGCTACGCCTTCCGGCACGACCGTTTCGTCGGGGCCGTGGAGGTCGAGGGCGTCTACGTCGCGGGATCCGACAACATCATGGCGCCCTTCGGCGAGGCGCAGGTCGAGACGCGCGGTGCCGTGGGGGCGAGCCTGATCGCGGGCGTCGTCGTCGCGGATGAGCTGCCAGCGCTTGCTTTGGGCGAGGGCGGCGGCAGCGTCATGGTCTATGGCCGGGTCGGCTATCGTGCGCTCTTTGCCGAGATCGATGCAGCCGGCGATGCGGGGACCGATGCCTTCCACGGCCTGCGTGCAGGTGGCGGCGTTGCCGTGCAGCTCACGGACAACCTCGCGCTGAGGGCTGAGTACACGCGCCTGCAGTACCGCGAGCAGCGCTATGGCGGTGGGCGCAACACGCTCACGGTCGGGCCCAGCGGCAATCTCGCGAGCATCGGTTTGAGCTGGCGCTTCTGACGCGGATAACGGCCACGGTCACGGCGCAGGGCGGTCGGGCCTTCTCAGCTGCGGGGGCGGCCGGGAAGGCGGGGGATCTGGCTGAGCCAGGGCACGGCATTGTCCGTCCAGACCTGCCGGCGCGGCGGCAGTAAGGCGACCTCCGAGAGGATGCCGGTGGGCAGGATGAAGTCAGCCTCGCGGTCGTCGGCATCGGTCGAGTGGATCGGGCTGCCGCAGTTGCCGCAAAAGGCGATGGCCCGGCGCCTGCCGCCTTCGCCCTGCTTGATGTAGAAGCGTGGCGTCCCGCTGACGGGGTAGAACGCATTCCGCCGGCACGGCACGAGCACACCGAACGCTGCACCGGAAAGGGCGCGACCGTCGGCGCTGTGGGTCAGAAAGACCTCCTCGGGGTGGATCTCCGCCTCGAAGGTAATCGCGCCGCAGTGACAGCTGCCATGGACGATCATGCCGCCCTCCGCCGACGCCTCCGTTCGGTGATCATCTAAACAGAGGACGCTATCCGATTGATCCATAATGCCCCGGTTCCAGTGCGACGGCTCCATGATCGCCCCATGCAACGAGTTTGGACCGTCTCTGTGGCAGCGTTAGGGCGGCTGCGTTCCGTCTTTCTTGCGAAACATCCTGGTTCGGCGAGTGCTCAGCTGTCGGCGAGCACGTAGATCTGCGCTGGCAGAGCGCCGCCGCCATCAAGGTGAAAGTCGATCACCAGCCGCCGGAATGCGTCGCCTTCGAAGGCGTCCAGCCGGTCCCAGTGTTGGGGCAGCGCCGGAGCCTCCAGCAGGAACGCGCCGAGCCGGGGGCCACCCGGCGCCGGTTCGAAGCCTGAAAAGCCCTGCCAGCGGCCGCGGAGGGCTGGTCGGACGCGGCCCTCGACCCATCCCTCGTGCCAGGCGCCGCCGATCGTAGCGACGACGTGATGGTTCTCGCGCCCGGGCGGGAACGTGCCGTAGGTGGCAAGGCGATGCTCGGAAGTGAGCGCGGTCATCTCGGGTCTCCGACGCATGGTGTAGGGCGCATGTGGCCGCTAGGCTCTAGCGATGGACCCGCGATTCATCCACCTCCGTGCCCGCTCCGCCTACTCGCTCCTCGAAGGGGCGATCCATGTGAAAAAGCTGCCGGGCCTTGCTGCCGGGCTCGGCATGCCCGCGATAGGGTTGACCGATACCGGTAACCTCTTCGGCGCGCTGGAATTTTCCGAGGCGGCGGCAAAGGCGGGCGTGCAGCCTCTGATGGGCCTCACCCTCGATGTGCTGCCCGAACGGCCTAAGCCCGGGGAGAAGGCGCTGCCGCCGGCGCCCATCGTGCTGTTTGCGCAGAGTCAGGCGGGGTGGCTGAACCTGATGGCGCTGACCTCTGCTGCGTTTCTCGAGACGCCGGACAGCGCCGAGCCGCATGTGCTGCTGGGGAAGGTGGAGGCGCATGCAGAGGGGCTTCTATGTCTCACCGGTGGCTCGGAAGGCGTTCTAGCACAACAGTTTTCCCATGGCCGCGCGACGCAGGCCGAGGCGCTTTGTGCTCGGCTGGAAGCGGCGTTTCCAAACCGGCTCTACGTCGAGCTGCAGCGCCATGGGGCGAACGGTCCGACGACCGACGAGGCAACGGTGGAGGAGGCGCTCATAGGGTTGGCCTATGACCGCGACCTGCCGCTGGTGGCGACGAACGCGGTCTATTTCGAAAGCCCCGACATGTTCGAGGCGCATGATGCGCTCCTGTGCATCGGGGAAGGGAGGTATGTGAACGAGGCCAACCGCCGGCAGCTCACGCCGGAGCATTGGCTGAAACCCGCGGACGCCATGGTGGAGCTGTTCGCGGATCTGCCGGAAGCGATCGAGAACACGGTCGAGATCGCTCGCCGTTGCGCCTATCGCCCGCGCACGCATCCGCCCATCCTGCCGCGCTTTGCAGATGACGAGGTGGAGGAGCTGCGCCGGCAATCCAAGGAAGGGCTCGCAGCGCGTCTGGCCGTCATTCCCCACGCCGCGGAGGTCTCGGAATACGAGGCGAGGCTCGACTATGAGCTCAGCGTGATCGAGCGGATGGGCTTCCCCGGCTACTTCCTGATCGTCGCGGACTTCATCAAATGGGCGAAGGCGCATGACATCCCCGTCGGCCCCGGGCGCGGATCGGGTGCGGGCAGCCTCGTCGCCTATGCGTTGACGATCACCGACCTCGATCCGCTGCGCTATGGCCTCCTCTTCGAGCGGTTCCTGAACCCCGAGCGCATCTCCATGCCCGACTTCGACATCGACTTCTGTCAGGACCGTCGGGAGGAGGTGATCGAGTATGTGGCCGAGAAATACGGCCGGGATCGCGTCGCGCAGATCATCACCTTTGGCGCGCTCCTCTCGAAGGCGGCTGTGCGCGATGTGGCGCGCGTGCTGCAGCTTCCGTTCAGCGTCGGCGACCGGCTCTCGAAGCTCATTCCGATGGAGGGTGTGAAGCCGGTCTCGATCAAGAAGGCGCGCGCCGAGGAGCCTCGCTTCGCCGAGGAAGCGGCGCGGGAGGAGCCGATCGGCGTGCTTCTCGACATCGCGGAGAAGATCGAGGGGCTTTATCGCAACGCCTCGACCCATGCCGCGGGCGTGGTGATCGGGGACCGGCCGCTGCCGGAGCTCGTGCCGCTTTACAAGGACCCGAAGTCCGACATGCCGGCGACCCAGTTCAACATGAAATGGGTGGAGCCGGCGGGCCTCGTGAAGTTCGATTTCCTCGGCTTGAAGACGCTGACGGTCATTCAGAACGCGATCGATCTTCTGAAGCTGAGCGGAGAAGCGCCGGACATCAACACCATCCCGCTCGACGACCCGAAGACCTATGCGCTCTATGGCCGGGCCGATACGGTGGGGGTCTTCCAGGTGGAGAGCGCGGGCATGCGGGACGCGCTTCGCCAGCTTCAGCCGACGGTCATCGAGGACATCGTGGCGCTGGTCGCCCTCTACCGCCCGGGTCCGATGGAGAACATCCCCCTCTATTGCGACGTGAAGAACGGGCGGAAGAAGCGGCAGGGTATCCATCCGCTGATCGATCCCATTCTCGACGAGACCCAAGGTATCATCGTCTACCAGGAACAGGTGATGGAGATCGCCCGGAAGATGGCCGGGTACAGCCTTGGCGGGGCCGACATGCTCCGCCGTGCGATGGGCAAGAAGATCCAGGAGGCGATGGATGCAGAGCGGCCGAAATTCCTGAAGGGTGCCGCTGAGAACGAGGTCGATGAGGGCAAGGCGATGGAGGTCTGGAACCTCCTCGACAAGTTCGCGAACTACGGTTTCAACAAGTCCCACGCCGCGGCCTATGCGTTGGTCAGCTACCAGACCGCGTGGCTGAAGGCGAACCATCCGGTCGAGTTCATGGCGGCCGTCATGAACCTCGACATCAACCTCACGGACAAGCTGGCAGGTTTCGTGCAGGAGGCGCGCAGGCTCGGCATCGAGGTGGCGCCGCCATGCGTGAACCGGAGCCAGGCGCGCTTCACGGTAGCCGAGGAGCGCATCCTCTATGCGCTTGGTGCGCTCAAGGGCGTCGGTGTGGAGGCGATGCGGCTGGTGGAGGAGGGGCGTGCGGACGGACCGTTCGCCGACCTCTTCGATTTCGCGCGGCGGGTGCCCTTGAAACTCCTCGGCAAGCGGGCGCTCGAGATGATGGCGCGGGCGGGGGCGCTGGATGCACTCGATGCGAACCGTCGGCGGGTCTTCGAGAGTCTGGACCGGCTGCTCGACTATTCCGCGGCGCATGCGGCGGAGGCGGCGTCGGGGCAGGTGTCCTTGTTCGGCGGGGGAGAGGATCTGCCGCCGCCCCGGCTCTCCATCTCCGAGGACTGGTTGCCGGGGGACCGGTTGGCGCAGGAGCATGCATCGGCCGGGTTCTATCTCTCGGGCCATCCACTGGACATCTATCGCGACGTTCTGGAGGCGAAGAAGATCCGCACCCATGGCGAGTTTCTGGCCCGTTGCGGTGCGCATGGGGGCGGCGGGCGGCTGGCCGGCACGCTCGGTGAGGTGCAGGTCCGCAAATCCGCGCGGGGGAATAGGTTCGCGTATCTCAAGTTCTCCGACCCCTCCGGCGGCTATGAGGTCATGGCCTTCAGCGATGCGTTGCAGGCGGCGGAGGCGTCGGGCCTGCTCGAGACCGGCGCCAATCTCGTGCTGACGGTCGAGACGGAGGGGGAGGCCGCGGGCGGGCGCATCATGTTGCGCGGGCTGCAGCCCATTGCGGAGGTGACGGCGGACACGGCGACGGGCCTGCGGGTGCATCTTGCGGATAACGCGGCGCTGCCCTCGATCGAGAAGCGGCTGGCGCTTGGGCGCACGGCGGCGGCGGAGGGACGGACGAAATCCAAGGGGCAGGGGCCGGTCTCGCTCGTCCTGGCGCTCGACGATATGGGCGCGGAGGTGGAGCTGGAGCTGCCGGGCGAGTATCCGGTGGGTCCGGAGATTCGCGGCATGTTGAAGGACATCGCGGGCGTCGCCGCCGTGGAAGCCATGTGACGTCGAAGCCATGTGATTTGTCTGGGGGAGTACTCGATGATCAGAAGCCTTTGTGTTGCAGCGCTGTTGCTCGCCGTTCCTGCGGCAGCGGATGAGGTGGAGGAGACGCTGGAGGCAGCGCTCGAGGCCTATCGCGCGGGCGATGTCGCGACCGCGCAGGCGGAGGTGGAGTTCGCCTCCTCGCTTCTCGCCAAGCTCAAGGCGGAGGGGCTGGCAGCTTACCTGCCGGCGCCGCTCGATGGCTGGGAGATGACCGAGGAGAACTCCGGCGCGCAGATGGCCGCGCTGATGGGCGGCGGGCTCGTGGCCAACCGGACCTATGACGGGGCCGAGGGCGATGTCGTGATCACGCTCATGGCGGACAACCCGATGGTGGCGTCCCTGGGGGCGATGTTCGCCAACGCGGCACTTGCGGGCAGCATGGGCGAGATGCGGCGGATCGCGGGTCAGCGCGCCATCGTGACGCCGGATGGCGAGATCAACGCGATGGTCTCGAACCGCTTCCTGGTGCAGATCGGCGGCAATGCGCCGGTCGAGGCCAAGGAGGCCTATTTCGGCGCGATCGACTTCGAGGCGCTTAGTAGCTTCTGAGAACTTAATCGAAGCGGCATTAACTCAATTTCAGGGCGTATCCGGGAAGACGGGCAGCCGCGCCAACAGGCGCGTTTCGCAACCGTTGCAATGATTCCCGAGAGCCCATGCGCACACCGACCGATACCGAGCAGCTCTATCTCGAACTCATGAACCGGGCCCGGATGGACCCGGAAGGCGAGCTCGACCGCCTGATCACCGACCGCGAGAACGCCATCGCCGTCCAGCCGAACATCACCGCGGCGCTGGATTTCTGGAACGTCGATATCGACGTTCTCTACAGCCAGCTCGACGGCGTGGCGCCGGTGGCACCGCTTGCCTCGAACCAGAACCTCGCCCAGTCGGCGGATGTGCACAGCCAAGCGATGATCAATGCGGATCTGCAGTCGCATAACGTGCCCGGCGAGCCGGGGCTGGCGGATCGGATCACGAATGCGGGATATTTTAACTGGAGCCAGGTGGCGGAGAACATCTTCGCCTTCATCGAGGATCCGGTGCAGGGGCATGCGGCGTTCTTCATCGACTGGGGACCCGGGCCGAACGGCATCCAGAACCCGGCGGGGCATCGCGACACGATCCTGAACCCGCTCTATCGCGAGGTGGGGATCGGGGAGCTGCCGGTGCCGGAGTTTGGCTTCGATATCGGGCCCAACAGTCACACGCAGCATTTCGGGCGGCGCTTCGGGACGGACGCATTCCTGACAGGTGTCGCGATCGACGACCGGGATGGCGACCGGTTCTACGATATCGGGGAGGGGCTCGGTGGTGTGACCGTCACGGCCACAGGGGCGAACGGTACCTTCAGCACGACGACCTGGGAGAGCGGGGGCTACACGCTCGAGCTGGCACCTGGGAGCTACACGCTGACCTTCTCCGGCGGCGGGCTCGAGAACCCGATCAGCCGGTCGGTGACGATGACGGCGCTCAATCAGAAGCAGGATGCGGTGGCGGCGGACGCGACCGATGGCGGGGTGCGGATCGTCGGCGGGCCGGAGGATGAGGAGATCATCGGCACCCCGGGCGACGACACGCTGATCGACCGGGGCGGGTCGAATGTCTTCGAGGCGCTGGAGGGTGACGACCGGGTCGAGGCGGGCGAGGGCGATGACACCGTCTTCGGCGGCGCCGGGGACGACGTGATCAAGACCGCAGGCGGGGCCGACCTGATCGAGGCGGGGCCGGACAACGACATCGTCCTCTCTGGCATCGGTGACGACAACCTGCTCGGCGAAGGCGGGGATGACACGCTGAAGGCCAGCGATGGCGAGGACGTCATCTCCGGCGGTGGGGGTGCCGACGAGATCTTCGGCTGGCGTGGCAATGACACGATCACGGGCGGCAGCGGCGACGATGTCATTCGCGGGAATTTCGACGAAGACCGGCTGGAAGGCGGCAGCGGGAACGACCGCGTGCAGGGCGGGCCGGGGCGCGACACCTTCGTCTTCAGCGACGGGTTCGACGAAGACCGCATCCTTGACTTCAACACGGCGCTCGAGAAGCTCGATTTCCGGACGCATAGCGCGGTCGATGGCTTGGACGATCTCGATATCAGTCAGGTCGGAACATCGGTCCTGATCACCACGCTGGACGGGGGGCGGATCGTCCTGGCCGACAACTCGGTGGAGACGATCAGTGCCGGCGACTTCATCTTCGTCTGAGCATGAGCGGTGGGAAGGTGATGCGAGGCGTTGGGGCAAGCGACAGACCTGAGGGCGTGGTCGACAGGTCGGTGATCGCCGAGATCGCTGAGGCGGGCGGCGTCGAGCTGCTCGGTATGCTGGCCGAGACCGCGGAGACGGAGGCCCGTACGCGCTTCGAACAGTTGCGTGAGGCGTGCGAGCTGGGCTCGGCCGATGCCGTGGAGCGGGCGCTGCACAGCCTGAAGGGGACCGGCGCCGGTATCGGGCTCGTCACCTTCGGTGCCGAGTCCCAGATGTTGCTCGACCGGGCTCGAGAGGGCTTCCTTCCGGACGAAGCGACGCGGTCGGCCCTCGATGCGCGATGGCGCGCGGGCTTCGCGGTCTTCGAGGCCGAATGCGCCGCGCTGCGCGCTGCGGATCAAGGTGCGCTGGGGTAGGGGTTGTGCGAAGGGCTCGGGACTAGATGGCCCGGGATTGCGCTGGTGGTTTAGCCGCTGCGGAAGGGACCGCCCCCCGGTCAGCCCCTGAGCTCGTCCCAGGGATCCAGCGGACCTCTCACCTCTGATCGTCTGGCAGTAACTTCGATTGCTGGATCACGTCCGGCGATGACCGTACTGAGTGTCTCGGCGGGACCACTAGGCCGGGAGATAGCCTTCGGGTTTCAGGACGCGTTGCGGTCTGAGGGCGGCGGTGTTCGGACACTCGATGACCACGGCGGAGACGTCGTCATCGATGCGGGTGGATCCCGCAACCCGGTCGAGCGCGGCGGAGAGCTCTGGCAGCATCTCTGCCACCGGGCGTGCCGAAAGGGGGGCGAGCAGTCCCGCGAAACCGGCCGCGCCAAGCATGCCGTCAGGCCCCGCATCGGTACCCGCTTCGGTGATTCCGTCCGAGTAGAGAATGAGGCGTTCCCCAGGCTTGAGTGTGAGGAGACCGCTTGCATAGGAGGCCTCCTCGAAGAGGCCGACCGGGGGGCCGGCGCCGGCCTCGTTGAACCGGACACTGCCGGATGTATCGAGCAATGCGGCAGGGGAGTGGCCCGCCTGACAGATCCGGACCCGCCCGGTGTCGAGCTCCAGCACGGCGTAAGCCATGGTGAAGTAGACGTCGTGCTCCATCGAGGCGTTGCAGCGTCGATTGAGCTCGGCCATCACTTCTTCCGGCATCCGAGCGGTCGGCGGGCCGTCCGGCCCGAGGGTCAGGGCGATGTTGTTCGCAGGGTCAGGCGGCGCAAAGTACTGCGCCAGCCTGAGCGCGAGCAGCGCCGAGGCGACGCCATGCCCCGCAACATCGATCGAGTAGAGCCCCACCATGTCCGACCCGATCTCGAAGAAGCCGACATGGTCGCCGCCCACATGGCCTGCGAAACGACAGAGGGTCGCCACTTCCGCGCCGTTGGCACGGGCATAGGTGGGGGGGAGCTGCTCACGCTGCAGCGCGGCGGCGGCGGCGAGATCGACCTCGATCGCGCTGTAGAGCGATTGAAGCTCCCTCAGCGCGCGGGCCGTCGCCCGTTGCTCGCCCGCGAGGCGCCGTTCCATCGAGACGATGCGGATGCCGGCATCGAGCCTCGCCTTGAGCTCCACCGTGTTGACCGGCTTCATCAGGAAGTCATCCGCACCCGCAGTCAGCCCGTCGCTGACCGCCGCACTGCCCGTGCGGGAGGTGAGAATCAGCACGTAGATGAAGCCGTGATCGGGCAGACCGCGGATCGCCTCGCAGAGCCCCGGCCCGTCGAGGCCCGGCATCACCCAATCCGTCAGGACCAGGTCGACCGGCTTGTCCCGCAGGATCTCAAGCGCGTCGAGACCGTTCGGCGCCTCCGTCACCTTGAAGCCCCAGCGTCGGAGATGTGCGGAGAGAAGCAGGCGTTGCGTCGCGCTGTCGTCTACGATGAGGACGTGGAAGCGCTCCCGCCCTGTTCCTTCTGCGTCCGTCACGTCCACGCCCGCTCGCCCCGTAAAGTCACGTCATATATCGGCGAAAGGGAGAATGACCTATCTGGCGTTAACTATAAGTGAACGATGAGGTTTTTGTGATTCATTAAGCTCTCCCGCCCTATGAACACCGTCGTGGGAGCAATGGAGCAGCGGATGGGAATCGAGGTTGCGAGGAGCGACGACGTCCTCAATGTGATCCTGCCGGGGCCGCGGCTGGACGCCGCGGCAGTGCCGGTCTTCAAGCAGTACATGCAGGATGCAATGGCACGCCATGCCGGGGACATCGTGCTCAATCTGCGGCATGTGGACTTCATCGACAGCTCGGGGCTGGGGGCGATCGTGGGGCTTGCACGACGCGTCGCCACCGGGCGGCAGGTTGTGATCCAGGAGGTGCGCCCGGCCGTCATGCGGCTTTTCCGACTGACGCGGGTCGATAGCGTTCTGAAGGTGCGTGAAGCTGCAGTGGCTGGGGATAATGGGTGAGCATTGTTTGTCGGACGGCATCGATCGTTCGGGTGTCCGAGCGCGGTTCGATCTCGTCCCTGACCTACGCGAGATCTCGCCCGCGGTGGAGCAGGCGGTACGTGCGGCGACCGCCCCGCATCATCATGCGGCCTGCGAGGGGATCGATGCGTTGCGCCTCGCGCTGACGGAGGCGCTGAACAACGTGGTCGAGCATGCGCGGCATCCGTCGGACCGGCCGATCTGCGTGAGCGTCTGCGAGGCGGGGGAACGGCTGCAGATCTGTATCGAGGACGAGGGCGTGCCCCTGCCGCTATCGCTGCTCGAACCGGTGCCCGAGCCCGAGCCGCTGGTCGACGATGGCGAGCTTGCGTTGGTGGAGCTGAAGGAAGGCGGCTGGGGATGGATGCTGATCCACGCATCGACGGTTGCGGTGAGCTATTGGCGCGCCGAAGGACAGAACCGGCTCCGTCTCGAATTCCTGGTCGATGCCCTGCGGCCGGGGGCCGGGGAGGTGGCCAGCCTGGCACGCGCCGGCGGGGCCTAGGGGAAGGGAGTTCGGCCGGCGCTTCATCGCAGCATCGAGACGCGGCGGAGGTTGCTTTGGGGACGGGGCAAGTGGGGGTTTCGCGGCAGCTCAGCCGTTGGCTCGATCGGCGTGCCGGTTTGCCTGGCGCAGTGCTTTCGGATGATCGCAACGGGCATCTGGCCGCGTTGCTCATCTCCGCCCTTCGACACGAACTGCGTGCGCCGCTTCACGGGGTGACCGCGAGCGCGGAGCAGCTTCTCGAGGCGCCGCTCGCACCGGTGCAGCAGGAGCTCTGCGAGGCGATCCTCGAAAGCGGGGGGGCGATGGCGAGCGTCGTCGACGATCTCGTCATGCTCACCTCGGAGGTCGAGCAGGCATTCGCGGCTCCGCCCGGTGTCGCTGATCTCGTTGCGGTCTGCGATGAGGCCGTTCGTCTGGTGCGCCCCATGGCGGTGGCGTCGGAGACGGCGTTGCTTCGCCCCATCGCGCGGCAGGCAGGCGCCGGGCGGGTCCAGGTCGACCGCCTTTGCCTCCGGAATCTCACCGTCTGCATCCTGCGCAAAGTCGTCGCCTTGGCGGCGGAGGGTCGCGTGAGCCTTGTGATCGCGCCGGCAAGGCATGCCTCAGCGTCCGCGCTTTCCGTGACCATCGAAGCGACAGGGCCCGCATTGGCCGGCCCTATACGCGACGCGGTGGCGGCCCGCCTGACCGGTGATACTGCCCCTGCCGGCGAGCCGATCGATGGCCGTATGGCGGGTTTCGCACTGATCCGTGCGCTGGCGCGTTCCTTCGGCGGCAGCTTGTGTCTCGACGAACGTATGGGTGACGAGAATGACCGATTGCTGCGTTTTGGCCTGATCCTGCCGCTCGCCAGCGCCGAGCGGGAGAAGGATGATGCGTCCGCATTCATGGCGCCGAGGGAGCGCGGGCTTGGTTCTCCGATTAGAGGCGAGGTGGAGGGCGACGGGGCGCTTCAATCGCGACCCGTCGCGGATGCGACGACGGCCCATGCGCCTACCGTGCTCATCGTCGACGACAATCCGACGAACCGGCTCGTGGCATCCCATCTCCTGCGCCTCGAAGGCTGTAACGTGCTGGAGGCGGTCTCCGGCATCGAGGCGATTGAGACCGTGCAACAGACGGCGCCGAGGGTCATTCTGATGGATCTCTCGATGCCGCAGATGAGCGGGGACGAGACGACACGGAGGATCAGGCAGATCGAGGCGGAGGCGGGCAGCGAGCCAGCGGTGATCGCGGCACTCACCGCGAATTCGCTGTCGGAGCACAAGGCGATCTGCCTCGCTGCGGGCATGGACAAGTTCCTGACAAAGCCGCTGCGCCGATCGGATATCGTGGCGCTGCTGGAGAGTGCCACCGCGAAAGACGACCCGGCTTGAGAAGCCTTCTCAGATCAGGGCATCGAAACGCTCGGCCAGCGCAGTGTCCTTGTCGCTGAGGCCCCCGGTATCGTGGGTCGTGAGCCTGACCTCGACCCGGTTATAGACGTTGAACCATTCGGGGTGGTGGTCTGCGGCCTCCGCCTCAAAGCCGGCCCGGACCATCCAGGCCATCGCGTCCCGAAAACTGGCGAACCGATAGGTCTTGCTGATCGCCTTGCCGTCATCGCTCAGGGTCCAGCCGTTCGCGGCCAGGCTTTCGCTCAGGGTGGTCATGGATGCTCCTCAGGCGCCGATCTCGCTCTCGGCAACGGAGGTAAGGCGCGGCTCCTCGACGACCAGCGTGATCCGGGCGGCGCAGAAGAAGGTGCGGCCCATTCGGATCGGGGTGCCATCGGGGGCGACGTCGATCGAGGCTGTGACGAGCAGAGGTTCGTCGACCCGCATGGCGAGATGACGCGCGACCTCCGAGGTCGGAAGCTCGGCGGTGATGCGCGTCGACTGGCGGCGGTAGTCGTGAATGCCGGCGGCGGCGAGGGCGGCGGTGATACCCGGCCCCTCGGAGAGCACCTTGCCGAGGCCGGGCAGCCGGTCATGGGCGAAGACATGGCGCGCATGCGAGATCGGAACGCCGTCCGAAAGGCTGATCGATTCGTAGGCCAGCACCGCGTCCCCGGGCGCGATGTCGAGCGTCTCGGCCTCCGCCGCGTCCGCGCGCAGCGCCTCGAGCCGGATCATCTTGTGCGTCGGGGTTCGTCCATGGGCACGCAGGTTCTCGCTAAAGCGCGTACGCGGCCCAAGCGTGTAGTCGAGCGCCGGCGGCGCGGGCGCGTCGGCGAGGATCGTGGCACCAGCGCCGCGGCGCACATGGATAAGCCCCGCCTCCGCCAGATCGGCCAGCGCGCGCCGCACGGTATGCCGGTTCACGCCGAAACGGGCCGCGAGAGCCTGCTCGGAAGGCAGTTTCGTCCCGGTCCGGTAGCGGCCGTCGGTAATCTCGCGCGCCAGCGTCTCCCGAATTTCGGCCCAGAGCGCACGCGGCCGGGACATAACCCCGTCAATGGCGGTGCCGTCACGCCGTGTCACGAAATCTTCGCCATTACCGAGTGTCCCGCCGCTTGCCAGCACTGTGATCGGGACGCTAGAAGGGGGATGTCTAGTTGTCTAGGCCCGTAGAGGGCGCCGAACATGACAAATGCAAATTGTGATCGAGAGACGGGTGCCGACGCGCTGCGGAGGGAGTGGCTGGGGCTCCTGGCTCGGGCCGCGCCCGGCGCATTGGGCGAGCGCATGGATGCTGCCCGAGCCGCGCTCGGCGATCTGCCACCGCATCGCTGGTTGAGAACGCCGGAGACGGGATCGGTCATGCTTCGGGGTCGCACGGGCGGGACGGGCGCGCCTTTCAACCTCGGTGAGATGACGGTCACGCGCTGCACGCTGGCGCTCGATGACGGCACGGTGGGTCATGCGATGGTGCCGGGCCGCGACAAGGCTCATGCGGAGCATGTGGCGCTGGCCGACGCTCTCCTGCAGCGGGACGGAAGCCGCGACGCGATGCAGGCGGCTGTGCTCGATCCCCTGGCGGCCGAGGAGGAGGCGGCGGCGCATGCGGTGGCAGCAAAGGCCGCCGCCACGAAGGTCGACTTCTTCACGATGGTGCGCGGAGAGGATGAATGAGCGAAGCGGTATCTCTCTACGAAGGCGGCTTCGCCGATCCCGCACCAGCAGCGGCTGCGGCTTTTCGCGGGGCGCTCGAGGCCCTGGCGCGGCCCGGTCGCATCGAGCGGTTCAGGGATTGCAGGCCGCCCGTGGGGATGTCCCCTGGGGCAGGAGCGCTCCTTCTCTGCCTTGCTGATGCGGACACACCGGTCTGGCTGCCGGAGGGGGCTGAGGATGTCGCGGCCTGGGTGCTCTTCCACGCCGGCGCGCCGCGGGCGGTTCGGCGGGAGGATGCAGCCTTTGCGGCCGGACCTTGGGAGGCGCTCATGCCGATGGACGCGTGGCCCGTTGGGACGGCGGACTACCCGGACCGTTCGACGACGCTGATCGTTGAGCTCGGAGCGCTCGAGGGCGGGCCGCCTCTCTTGCTGTCGGGGCCGGGGATCAACGGATCGGTGACCGCCTCACCGGATCTGCCTGAGGGCGCCGTGGCGACGTTGGCCGGGAACCGGGCGCGGTTTCCGCTGGGCGTCGATCTCTATCTCACGGCGGGCGAGGCGGTGATGGGCCTGCCGCGCAGCACCCGCGTCGAGACCGGCTGAGGAGGGCGGCGATGTATGTCGCGGTGAAGGGCGGTGAGCGGGCGATCGAGAACGCCCATGCCTGGCTTGCCGAGAGGCGGCGGGGGGACACGAACCTGCCCTCGATCAGCCCCGAGCAGGTGGTCGAGCAGCAGGGGCTGGCGGTTGCGCGGGTGATGGCGGAGGGCTCGCTCTACGATCCCGGCCTTGCGGCGCTTGCGATCAAGCAGGCGCGCGGGGACCTGATCGAGGCTGTGTTCCTGGTCCGCGCCTATCGCACCACCCTGCCGCGTTTCGGGGCGGCGGCGCCCGTGGAGACGGCGCGAATGGCCTGCATCCGCCGCATCTCCGCGACCTACAAGGACGTGCCGGGCGGTCAGGTGCTCGGGCCCACTTTCGACTACACCCACCGGCTGGTGGATTTCGCGTTGGCCGCCGAGGGTCTGCCGCCCCACGCGCCGGAGGGCGAGGCGGATCGCGATCCAAAGCCGCATGTCGTGAGCTTCCTCAACCGCGAGGGCCTGATGGAGGCCGTGCCCGAAGGCGAGGGCGAGCCACCGGATCTCACGCGGGCGCCGCTCGCCTTCCCGGCGGAGCGGGCGCTCCGGCTGCAGGCGTTGACGCGGGCGGATGAGGGCTGGCTCCTGGGCCTCGCCTATTCGACCCAGCGCGGGTTCGGGCGCACGCATGCCTTTGTCGGCGAGCTGCGCGTCGGGCTGGTGGCGGTCGAGGTCGAGATCCCGGAGCTCGGGATCACCATCGAGATGGCGCGCATCGAGCTCACCGAATGCGACACGGTCAACCAGTTCACCGGCTCGAAGACCGAGCCGCCGCAGTTCACGCGCGGCTATGGCTTGGTTTTCGGCCATTCGGAGAGGAAGGCGCTGGCGATGAGCCTTGTCGACCGGGCGCTCCGCTGGGAGGAGCTGGGTGAGGACAACACCGGCGCGCCCGCGCAGGATCAGGAATTCGCCATCGCGCATGGCGACAATATTCAGGCGATGGGGTTCCTCGAGCACATCAAGCTGCCCCACTATGTCGATTTCCAGTCCGAGCTTCAGCTCATCCGCAGGCTCCGCGCCGAGGCGCAGGGGGCCGAGGCCGCGCAGGAGGCCGCGGAATGAGCTCAGTCGCCACCACTACCGCCGCCATCGTCGATGTTCGTATCGCCTCCACCGCCGCCTATCCGGCGGCCTTTCTCCTCAGGCTTGCCCGCCATGCGCAGGCGGATGAAGAGAAAGAGCACGCCTGCTGCCATCGCGGCGCCTAGCCCCATGATAATCCAGAAGAAAATACCCACAATACGTCTCCACATCCCCAGCTCTATGGTCGCGAGAGATAGCATGCCGAACGAAGGGGTAACCGCATGAATGTCGTGTTCGATGTGGGGCAGGTGCTCTTGCGCTGGGATCCGATGCCGGTGCTGGAGGATATCCTGGGCGGGCCGGCCGTGCTCGCAGCGTTCCATGAGAAGGTGGATTTTCCGGCATTTCACGGGGAGCGCGACAGGGGCCGCTCCGCCGCGCAAGGGGTCGTGGAGATGGAACGTCAGGCGCCCGAGTTCGCGCCGGCGATCGAGCGGCTCTACGAACGTTGGCTCGACACCATCCCCTTCGCGATCCAGGAGGGTGTGGCGGCTTTCGAGAAGCTGGAGGCGGCAGGTCTGCCTGTCTACGGCATCACGAACTTCCCGGATGAGGAATGGCGGCGCACGGTGCCCGTCTACCCCTTCCTCGGCCGGTTCACGGATGTCGTGGTCTCGGGTGCTGAGCGCATGGCGAAGCCGGACCCCGCGATCTATGAGCTGCTGCTGAAGCGCAACGGGCTGGAGGCGGCGAGTTGCGTCTTCATCGACGACAGCGAGAAGAACATCCTTGCAGCACGGGAGGTCGGCATGGACACGATCCATTTCACCGACCCCTCGGTGCTGATGCCGGCCCTTCGCAAACGGGGGCTGCCGGTATGAGCGAGGCTGCATCCGAGACCGCTTACAACTTCGCCTATCTCGATGAGCGGACCAAAAAGATGATCCGACGGGCGATCCTGAAGGGGGTCGCGATCCCGGGGTATCAGGTGCCTTTCGCCAGCCGCGAGATGCCGATGCCCTATGGCTGGGGCACGGGCGGGGTCCAGGTGACGGCGGCCTGCCTGCAGCCGGACGATACGCTGAAGGTGATCGATCAGGGCGCGGACGACACGACCAACGCGGTCAGCATCCGGAAGTTCTTCGAGCGGACGGCGGGGGTGGCGGTCACGACTACGACCGAGGAGGCGACGATCATCCAGACGCGCCACCGCATCCCCGAGGCGGATCTTAAGGAGGGGCAGATCCTCGTCTACCAGGTGCCGATCCCGGAGCCCTTGCGCTTTCTCGAGCCGCGGGAGCCCGAGACGCGGCGGATGCACGCGCTCGAGGAATACGGGCTGATGCAGGTGAAGCTCTATGAGGACATCAGCCGCCACGGGCATATCGCGACGACCTACGCCTATCCGGTGATGGTCGAGGATCGCTATGTGATGGACCCGAGCCCCATCCCGAAATTCGACAACCCCAAACTCTCGAACTGCCCGGCGATCCAGCTCTTTGGCGCGGGCCGCGAGCAGCGCATCTATGCCATCCCGCCCTACACGACCGTGGTGAGCCTGGATTTCGAGGATCATCCCTTCGAGCGGGGCGGGACGGGGCAGTGTTGCGCTCTCTGCGGGGCGGCGGACGCCTATCTCGACGAGGTGATCACCGACGACGCGGGCAGCCGCCTCTTCGTCTGCTCCGACACCGCGTTCTGCGAGGCTCAGCGCGCGGCGGGCTTTGTCGGCACCGGCGCCCCGGCCGGGTTCGGGGAGGATGCGGCATGAGCCGATGGATCATGATCGCGGGTCCTTACCGGGCGGGTGCCGCTGATGCCGAGGCCCGCGCGACCAATCTGAGGGCTCTGAATGACGCGGCGCGACGGGTTCTGGCGCTCGGCCATGTGCCGGTGATCGGGGTCAACATGGCGTTGCCGGTGATCGAGGCGGCGGAGGCTGCGGGCGAGGAAGAGGCTTTCGAGCGGATCATGATGCCGCTCTCGCTCGCGCTGACCAAGCGGTGCGATGCGGTGCTGCGGATCGGCGGCGTGTCGGACGGGGCGGATGCGGAGCTGCGCCGGTTCGAGGTTGCGGGCAGGCCGGTCTTCCGCTCGATTGACGAGCTGCCGGTGCCGGAGGGCGTGCGATGAGCGGTGCTCTTGCAGCGGTGGCGGCGGCCGATCCGCTGCTCGAAGTCGTGGGGCTGACCAAGCGCTATGGGGCGCGGATCGGCTGTGCGGATGTCGATTTCGACCTCTGGCCCGGGGAGGTGCTGGGCATCGTCGGGGAGAGCGGGTCGGGCAAGACGACGCTCCTGCGCTGTCTTGCCGGTGAGCTGAGCGCCGATGAGGGCCGGGTCGGGTATTCGGGCGGCTCGGCGGTTGTAGACGTGCTCGCCATGACCGAGCCTGAGCGTCGACGGCTGATGCGCACGGAATGGGCGCTGGTGCATCAGAACCCGCGGGACGGGTTGCGCCTCGGTGTCAGCGCCGGGGCCAATGTGGGTGAGCGCCTGATGGCGGCGGGCTGGCGGCATTACGGGCGCATCCGGGAGACGGCGGCGGACTGGCTGACGCGCGTGGAGATCGACGCCTCGCGCATCGATGAGCGGCCGACGGCGTTCTCGGGAGGCATGCAGCAGCGGCTGCAGATCGCGCGCAACCTCGTAACCGGGCCGAGGCTGGTGCTGATGGACGAGCCTACGGGCGGCCTCGATGTGAGCGTTCAGGCGCGGCTCTTGGATCTCATCCGGGGGCTGGTGCGGGATCTCGGCCTCTCGGCCATCGTGGTCACGCATGACCTGGCGGTCGTGCGGCTCTTGGCTGATCGGCTGGTGGTGATGAAGGTGGGGCGGATCGTGGAGAGCGGCCTCACCGACCAGGTGCTGGACGACCCGCAGCACGCCTACACCCAGCTGCTCGTCTCCAGCGTCCTGAGGGTCTGAGACATGGAACCGATGCCATGGAACCAATGATTGTGGTCGAGGGGGCGACGAAGACCTTCACCCTGCACCAGCAGGGCGGGATCGCCCTCCCGGTGATGGAGGGGGCGGCGCTGCGCGTGCTGCCGGGCGAGTGCGTGGCGCTGACGGGCCCTTCCGGCGTCGGCAAGTCGACGCTGATGCGGATGATATACGGCAACTACCTTGCGGCCGAGGGTTCGGTGCGGGTCGCGGGGCTCGAGATCCGGGGGGCGCGGGCGCGGGACATCCTGGCGCTCAGGCGCGAGACGCTTGGCTATGTGAGCCAGTTCCTGCGCGTGGTGCCGCGGGTGCCGTGCCTAGACGTCGTGGCGGAGCCGTTGACAGCGCTCGGCACGGAGATTGGTGAGGCGCGGGAG
The DNA here is from genome assembly GCA_039815685.1 of Pseudomonadota bacterium. Taxonomy (GTDB): domain Bacteria; phylum Pseudomonadota; class Alphaproteobacteria; order Rhodobacterales; family Rhodobacteraceae; genus Thermohalobaculum. Next base: position 232,074 of record JBCBYV010000001.1, read on the forward strand.
CGGGCCGGCACGCTCCTTCGCCGGCTCAACATTCCGGAGGCGCTCTGGTCGCTTTCGCCGCTGACCTTCTCGGGCGGGGAACAGCAGCGGGTGAACATCGCGCGCGGTTTCGTCCATGCCTATCCCGCGATGTTGCTGGACGAGCCGACGGCGTCGCTCGATGCGGCCAATCGCGGCGAGGTACTGGGGCTTATCGAGGAGGCGAAGGCGCGGGGTGCCGCGATCGTCGGCATCTTCCACGATGCGGAGGCACGGGCGCGGGTCTGCGATCGGGAGCTTGATGTGGCGGCGTTCGCGCCTGCCGCGCCGCCGTCCTCCGGTCACGAGGTGAGCGGATAATGGCGGAGGAGCCGGAAGCCCGTGCCGTTGCCCGGATCGCCGAAGAGGGCGAGCGCGTCCGCGGCGAACTCTCCGCCAAGATGCGGGGCGAAGCGTTGGCGCAACTCGGCCGCTGTGGTCTCGCTCTCCTCCCGTCCGAGGCGGCCGGTAAGCGTGATGTGGAAGCGGAAGGCCGCGAGCACATGCGGGTAACCCCAGCGTTCGAGCCGGGCACGGGCTTCGGGATCGAGGCTGTCCGCCTGTCGTCGCGCCCGGTCCTCATCCGTCAGTGGCGCGCGGAAGCCGTCGAGCGCCATCAGCACCTCGCCCGCAAGCGTGTCGATGGCGGGGCAGGGACCCGCAGGACGCAGCGCGAGGAAGCCGAGGCTAGCATCGACCCTCAGCCCGGGCGCAATGGCGGGCTCGTGACGGAGCGCGAGGGCGGCAATGGCGGCATCCAGCGCTTCGGCGGTGGCGCCGGAGGCGAGGCGGAAGGGCGGCTTCAGGGTCGCGTGCAAGCCGTAATGCCGTGGGGCCGCAACGCGCGGATCGGCGGCGCGGGCCGGATCGGCAAGGCCGGTGACCGGGTCGTAGCCGAGCCACGCGGCGCCCGCGGTCGCGAGCGGGCTGCCGGGCGCCGGCGCCCAGTAGACGGCATAGCGGGCATAGCCGCCAAGCTCGCTTGCCTGCATCGTCGATCCCCCACCGCAACGCATCCCCTAGAGGCCGGGAGCTATCGCAGCGCGGCCGTTCGCCGCAAGAAGCGTGGCGCTACTCTTCCCGCCAGACCCCCGACTTTCCCGCCGCATGATGGAGACCGCCATGACTGAGAGTGCCGCTATTGCTGATGCCGCGGTTGCTCAAGGGCTGGCGGGGCCGGGCTCGAAGCGCCGTCCCCTTGGCGCCGTCACGCTGGCCAACGCGCGGCTGGTGCTGGCCGATGAGGTGGTGACGGGCTCGATCCGGCTCGAGGAGGGGCGGATTGCGGGCATCGATCTCGGGCCGGGCGTGGCGCCGGGGGCGGAGGATTGCGAAGGGCAATACGTCATCCCGGGGCTGATCGAGCTCCATACGGATAACCTCGAACGGCACCTCATGCCGCGGCCGGGCGTTGTCTGGCCCGGCCCGGCGGCGGTCCTGAGCCATGACGGGGAGCTGGCGAGCGCCGGGATCACGACGGTCTTCGATGCGGTGCGCGTGGGTTCAATGCGCAACACGGGCGGGCAGGCCAAGAAGGACTACTCGAAATACGCGCGCGGCGTGGTGGACCATATCAACGCGTTGGCAGCGAGCGGGCTCACGCGGATTGACCACCATGTGCATCTGCGGGCGGAGGTGTGCTCGGAGACGGTGCTCGAGGAGCTTGACGAGTTCGGCGGCGATGACCGGGTCTCCATCGTCTCGATCATGGACCACACGCCAGGGCAGCGGCAGTTCTCGGACCTCGCGAAGTTCGTCCAGTACCATCAGGGCAAGTATCGCCTGTCGGATGCCGAGATGCAGGCGCATATCGACTTCACGCGCGGTCTCTATGACCAGTGGGGCGTGGAGCACGAGGATGGGATCGTGGCGAGGGCCAGGGCGCTGGGCGCGCGGCTGGCGAGCCATGACGACACGACGCCCGACCATGTGGCGCGAAGTCGTGAGCTCGGCGTCGATTTTGCGGAGTTCCCGACGACGGCCGTGGCGGCCGAGGCGTGCCGGGACGCTGGCATACCCGTGATGATGGGCGCGCCCAATGTGCTTCGCGGCGGCTCGCATTCCGGCAATGTCGCGGCGATGGCACTGGCCGAGGCGGGGCTGCTCAATGTCCTGTCCTCGGACTACGCGCCCTCGGCCCTGGTCATGGGGATGCTGAGGCTCGGTGAGCGGCTGGGCGATCTGCCGGCAGCGGTCTCGACCGTGACGACTGCGCCGGCGGAGGCGGCGGGTCTCACGGATCGCGGGCGGCTGGCCGAGGGGCTGCGCGCCGATGTCGTCCGCTTTGCCGAGCATGACGGCATCGGCGTCATCACCGGCGTCTGGTCCGCCGGCCGCAAGGTGGGCTGAGAGGGCCTATCCGTCGTCCGACCAGCGCGAGGCGTTGTCGCGGATGGCGGCGGCGCGATCCGGCACCGGCGGGTGGGAGGCGAGCCAGGGCGCCTGGTTCGCCATCGCAGCGCCGGGCACCAGGCTCTGCAGCTTCTCCAACATCCGCGCCTGCGGCTCATGGCCGAGGCCTGCGCGCAGCATGAGTGCGGTCGCGTAGGCATCCGCCTCGAACTCGTCGCGACGGGAGAGGCGGCTCACGAAGAGGCTCACCAGCGCCTGCGCGAGATACCAGCCGACAAACGGGATGAAGCGGGCGATTAGCGTGCCGAGGACCAGCGTTCCGGTCTGCGCTGCCGAGACCTCGATCATCCGCCGCTTGGTATGGCCGAGCGCGAGGTGCCCGAGTTCATGCGCGACGACGGAGGCGACCTCGGGGGCGCTGACGCTGCCCTCGCGGAGGTGCTTCAGGAGCCCCGCCGTGACATATACCCCGCCATCCGGCGTCGCGACGCCGTTGATGGACGGATCGTCGAGTACCCGCACCGCCACATGGTCGATTCCCGCCGCCCCGGCCAGCCGCTCGAAGAGCTGCTCCAGCGTGTCGTGGCGGAGCGGGCGCGACCGGCCCTTGAGCGCATGTCCGAGGCGCCAGGCCGAGAGCTGCACCATGACATAGGCGCCGAGGGCGATGAGGAGGAAGGGCAGGAGCTTGATCATGAGGTGTAGATAGGGTCCGTCGCAGCCCGGGTCAGCATTCGGCGTGTCGTCGGTCAGGCGGCCATGTCGTCGCGCCCGGGTGGCCACGGCGTGCCGGCTGTCGGCGCCCAGGGCACCCGGCCACCGCCATGGGTATCGTAGAAGCGGACGAGAACCGCCAGAAAGGCGAGCTTCCCGCCGATGACCGCCGCAACACTAATCCAGGTCAGCGCTGGCGAGAGGGTGGCGAGACCCCAGACGAGAGGGATGGCCGCGAGGGCCTGCACCCCGGTCCACCAGGCGGCGGCTCGGCGGGTCGCTGCGGGCACGATCACGGGCGGCGAGGGCGCGTTCCGCTTGAGCCAGAGCCATTCGCCAAGGACCGCGCGGCTCATCCAGTGGCGGGCATGGCTGGGCGGCCGGAAAGCGTGGGGGTTCAGGAACGCCCAGGCGACGGTGAGTCCGAGGAGGGGCAGGAGCGACCAGCCGAGGCTCTCCCGCGTCAGGATCAGTGTTGCGGCAACGGGGAGGATAGGAAAGCGCGTCGCCCCGCTCCACGGGTTGGCGTGGCGCGCCCAGCCGGCATCGCCGAGCCCAAAGGCCGCGGCGACGCGTTCCGACCAGTCCATGGCGTTCCTCTCCAGCGTTCTCGCGGGCGCACCCTTGCGGGACCTATTCGTGCAGGGCGGAGAAGGGTCATTGCTCCGCTTTTGTCTCGGCGTCACGCGACCTCACCGCCATATGGGGAGCATCAGGAAGGGAGAAAACCGCCATGGCTCTGCTGCCGATACCGCTCGACCGCGCCGAGCATCCCGCGCCCGCCGGGGGACGGATCGGGCATGTCCATCTCCGCGTGAGCGATCTCGACCGGTCGATCGCCTTCTATGCCGGGGTCTTGGGGCTCGATCTAATGCAGCGCTTCGACGACCGCGCGGCGTTCCTATCGATGGGGGGCTACCACCACCATCTGGGCCTCAACACATGGCAGAGCCTGGGCGGGACACCGCCGCCCAAGGGGCATACCGGGCTCTACCATACGGCGTTTCTCTACCCCACCCGCGCGGATCTCGGCCGGATCGTCGCGCGGGTGATCGCGGCGGGCGTGCCGATCACGGGCAAGGCGGATCATGGCGTGAGCCAGGCGGTCTATCTCGACGACCCGGACGGCAACGGGGTCGAGCTATACTGGGATCGCGCGGAGGCCGACTGGCCGAGAGATGCCGAGGGGCACCTCGCCATGACCAACGCGCCGCTCGATCTGGAGGAGCTGATGCGCGCCGCCTGACGCGCCGTCGCCTCCCCCTGTCCAACGACTTGACCTTTGGTTAAGCTGTCGGCAGAGGGGGATCGGCGATGTCGACCACATTCACGCGCGAGGGAAGGCTGCTCGTGGTGCGGGTGTCGGGGCATCTCGATCCCGAGACGATGCTGGCGGATGTGGCGGCGGCGATCGCAGACAAGCGTCTCGAGGCGGGGATGGACCGGCTCGTCGTGCTTGAGGCGGCGGCGCGCGTCGGGGAGATCACGCCCGGCGTATTGATGCGGCTTCGCACCATGATCCGGGAGGTGGAGTCGGCAGGCGGTCGCCTCCCGGCCTACTGCATCGCCTTCGCGGCGGCGGAATGGCAGCACCGCAGCATCGCCCAGCTCTACTGCGCGCTGGTGCGCATCACCTCTGGCACGCAGGTCCGGACCCTGGTCGTCGCCGAGGAGGCGGAGGCGCGGGACTGGCTCGCGCGCCGCTGGGACAAGGCCTGCTGATCCCGGGGCGGAAGGGCGATACCGGCGCGATGCGTCCCGGGCTCGACCCGGGATCTCCTGAAAGGCGCCGCAAGCGCTGGACCCCGGTCAGCGGCTGAGGGCGCGCGTCATGTCGTCGAGACCGCGCAGGGTGAGCGGGTACATCCGGCCCTCCACGATCTCGCGGATCATCCCGATGGACTGCGTGTAACCCCAGAGGCGCTGCGGTACCGGGTTGATCCAGGCCGCCGACGAGAAGCGGTCGAGTGCGCGGCGGAGCCAGACCTCGCCCGCCTCGGCGTTCCAGTGCTCCGAGGCACCGCCCGGAACCGCGATCTCATAGGGGCTCATCGAGGCGTCGCCGACGATCACCAGCTTCCAGTCCGGCCCGTAGGTATTCAGGATCTGCTCCGTCGGCACCTGCTCGTCCCAGCGGCGGCGGTTGTCGCGCCAGACCGCCTCGTAGAGGCAATTGTGGAAATACACATATTCGAGGTGCTTGAACTCGGCCCGAGCGGCGGAGAAGAGCTCCTCGACCACGCGCACATGGTCGTCCATTGAACCGCCCACGTCGAAGAGCATCAGCACCTTCACGGCGTTGTGCCGTTCGGGGCGGAGTTTGACGTCGAGCCAGCCGTTATGGGCGGTCGAGCGGATCGTGCCGTCGAGGTCCAGCTCATCGGCCGCCCCCTCGCGGGCCCAGCGGCGGAGGCGGCGAAGTGCGATCTTGATCGACCGCGTCCCGATCTCCGCATCGCCGTCGAGGTTCCGGAACTCGCGCTTGTCCCAGACCTTCACCGCGCGGCGATGGCGGCTCTCGTGCTGGCCGATCCGCACGCCCTCGGGATTGTAGCCATAGGCGCCGAAGGGTGACGTGCCCGCGGTACCGATGTTCTTCGAGCCGCCCTGGTGGCGCTGCTCCTGGTTCCTGAGGCGCTCGGCCAATGCCTCCATCAGCTTGTCGAAGCCGCCGAGGCTCTCGACCAACGCCTTCTCCTCATCCGTGAGGTGTTTCTCGGCGAGCTTGCGCAGCCATTCCTCGGGCAGACCGCGGGTCTCCACGCCCTCACCGCCGGCGGCACCGCCGACCGCCTCGAGACCCTTGAAGACCTGGGCGAAGACGCGGTCGAAACGGTCGAGATGGCGCTCGTCCTTGACGAGGGCGGCGCGAGAGAGGGCATAGAAGCCGTCGATATCGAACATCGCCAGCCCCTCCCGCATCGCCTCGAGCAAGGTGAGATGCTCGCGGAGCGAGACAGGCACGCCGGCGGCGCGGAGGCCGAAGAAGAGATTGAAGAACATAGCGCATGAAGTAGCGCATCGCTGTCGTGGTGGCGATGGGCTCGCGGTGGTTATGCGTTGACGATGCGCGGCGCGAAGCACAGGCTTCAGTCATGGAACATGTGGATTTTCTGATCGTGATCGGTGCTGCCCTTTTGGGTGGATTGAGCCCCGGTCCTGTGACGCTCGCCATTGCGGGAACGGGCATGGCGCGGGGGCGGCCCATGGCGCTGGCGCTGGCCTATGGCGGGAGCACCGGATCATTCGTCTGGGCGGCCGCCGCGGCGCTCGGCTTCGGGGCTCTGCTGGCGGCGAACCAATGGCTCTTCGAGGTGATCCGGTATCTGGGTGCGGCCTATCTCGCCTGGCTAGGCTGGAAGGCCGCGCGGTCCGCCATGCGCCGGGGCGGGGTCGCGGCGCGGGATGCTGGCGTCACCACGCTCGGCGCGGCATGGGCAAAGGGGTCGCTCCTGCACCTCGCCAACCCCAAGGCGGTGATCTTCTGGGGCTCGATCTTTGCCATTGGCGTCATGCCGGGAACACCTGCCGCCGCGATGCCGGCCGCCATCGCCTGGATCGTTGCAGCGAGCCTAGGCGTGAACCTTGTGGTCAACACGATGTGGGCGCTCGCCTTCTCGAACGGCCGGGCGATGGCGGGCTATGCTCGCGCGCGGCGTTGGGTTGAGGGGGCCTTCGCCCTGTTCTTCGCAGGGGCTGCCCTCAAGCTCGTCACGACGCGGGCGCCCTGATCGGCCGGCAGCCCTGGGCGGTCAGGCGCCGACGTTCACGAGGGTGATCGAGACCGCGAAGCCGACGATGGCGAACGGAATGCCGTGGGCGAACCCCATCTGGATACAGTCCGCCCGAGTGCCCTCGCGCCGTTTGGCCCGGTACCAGCCGACCCCGAAGCCGGCTCCGAAGGCGATCAGTGCGCCGATCATGCTGTCCCTCTCAGTCTCCGGCCGTCAGTCTTTGGTCTCGGCCGGGGCGCTGGTTTCGCGCCCGAACGCATGGCGCGCCCAGGCGCCAGTGAGCGCCCTCGCAGCGCTTGCGTCCCGTCCCATGTCAGAAAGCGCGACGGACCTCAAATGGTGAAGGCGCGCAAGGCCCGCATCATTGCCAAGGGCGGCGAGGCCGGGGGCGCTGGCGTCGAGGACGGCAAGGGCCTCGGCCGGACGTTCCTCGGCCAGCCATGCCTCGGCCTCCAGGATAGCGAGGCGGAGGATGCGAGGGCCTGTTCTAGCGCTTTCGCCGGGCGAGGAGGCGCGCTCAGCCGTGCGGCAATCCTCTCGGGTGATCGCCAGCATCGCCAGTTGCCGTTCCGCGCCGAGCCGGTGGGTCAGGAGACCGGTGGTGCAGCGGGCGAGGGCGGCGCCGGGTTCGCTGCTGGGCGTCGCTGCCCTGAGATCGGTGAGGGCAGCCGCTGTCTGGCGCTCGTCGCCCGACCGACGCGCCTCCGCGAAATCTGTAAGGGCGCGGCGGTAGCGGAGCGAGGCGCCGAGCGGTGGGAGGGGGAGCCCCGTCGCGCTCGGGCTTTCCGGCGCGAGGGTTTTCAGGGCGCCGAGTGCTGCTGCCTCCACCGCGTCCGGCGGGGTGCCGGGAAAGATCGCCGGGGCGTAGAGCAGGCGGAGCATTAGCAGATCGAGGCTCGTGGGCCATAGATGCGCGCCGTCGTCGTTAAAGATCGTTGGGCCAAGGAGCGGCACGTCGTTGCCGAGCCCCATGGCCTGCGGGATTTCCTCAAGCAGGCAGGCGCGGATGGCTGCTGGGGGCAGGCCGGCGGCGATGAACACCGTCGCGGTTGGGATTTCGCCCGCGGTCTCGCGGGCCGTTGCCTGAATGCGCGCTGGCGATTGGGCATAGTCTGACCAGCTCACGTTGCCGGGGAGGTGAAGACAGCGGGCCCCGAGGGGCAGTCGGTTCCCCGGCGCCGGTACGAGGCTGATGGTGAGGGATGGGCGCGCGCCGGGCGCGGCAGGGGCGATATCGATCCCTGTCTCTCGCGCGAGGAACGTCGCGTAGTCCGCTGTGAATGAAAGATAATCATCCGCACCCGATCCTGAGACAGCGACCCGGACGGGTTGGGCGAGGCGGAGGAGCCCTTCTCGCTCGCCCCCATCCTCGAAGCCGAGGGTCAGGCGGCGGAAGAGCGCGGCGAGGCTCTCATGGCCCCAATCCGCCGTGCCCCATGGGACGGCAGCGAGCCATCCGTCGACGGTTGGGCGGGGCCCCGGTTCCTGTGGCGCAGGTGTGCCGGAGGTGCACGCGGCGAGTAGGAGCGCGAGACCATGGGCCGCCCGATGGGCCACCTGCCTGCGGATCATCGATTGTACTTGATGAAGTCCGTCGCGTTGGCGAGGCGGTCGTAGAGCTGACGGGCGGTGGCGTTCCCCTCCTGCGTCAGCCAGTAGACCGTCGGGCACTCCGCTGCGTCCGCGGCGGCATAGACCGCCTCGATCAGTGCGCGTCCAGCACCCGTCCCCCGGGTCGCGGGGTCCACGTAGAGGTCCTGCAGATAGATCACGTTCTCGAGGCGCCAGCCGTGGCGGTGAAAGAGGTAGTGGGTGAGGCCCACGAGCGTCCCGTCTGAGGCTTCCGCGACCAGACCGTAAAAATCCTGCGGGTCATCGCCGAGGAGACGCTCGAAATAGGTGGCGTAGACCTCCTCGCTCACGCTCGTGCCGTAGAATTCGAGATAGCCGGTCCAGAGCCTCCGCCATGCCGCTTCGTCGCGGCGCTCGAGGGGTCGGATCGTGACGGTTTGGGTCATGGGCGTGCTCAGAGGTTGAGGACCGCGCGAAGCTCCGCCGCGAGGTCGAGATGGCAGGGGAAAGCCGTGTTGAGGTGATGCCCCGCGAAGGGAACGCGGCGATGCGGCAGGCCCATGCGGGAGTTGAGGGCGCCGAGGGCGTCGATCTGGCCGAGAAGCTGCGTGACCCAGGCGATTTCGGGCGGAAAGGCGATGACGGCGCCCGCGGTGACGACCTGCGCGCGCGCGGCCTTTGCCCGGGTGACCGGATCGCCGGTGCGCATCACGCGGGCGAGGGCGGCGGCGATGGTCAGTGCTCCCTTGGAATGGCCGACGAGCAGGTCTACGCGCCGGTCGGGGTCGGCGAGGAGGCGCACGAGGGTGGCAACGTCGGGTGTGGCGAATTCGTGCGGCAGGGGTTTCGGCAGGGCCGGGGCCTGCGGGCTCTCCGCGATCATCGTGCCGACCCGGTGGCGGAGCGTCTGGCGCGCATGACGGGCGCGGTTGGCGGCACCGAAGAGGAAGAAGCCGCCGAGCGCCTCGGTCATGAAGTCCTCCGCGCCGTAGCCCGCGACGATGGCGGCCGTGGGCCGGCTCGTGACGGCGGCCACGGTGCGAGCGAGGGCCGCGGCACCGATCCCCGAGCTGCCGACGCCTGCGACTGCGATCTGTGTGACGAGCGGGCCGGGGGCTGCGCGGAGGGCGTCGTAGTTTGCGAAGGACCGGAGCGCAGGCATGTCGCCCGGCGCGCAGTCGGGATCGACGACGATGACGCTTCCCTCGTCATGGCGGCTGCGGCCGAGCGCCTGCAGCTCGGCGGCGGAGAGGCCGGGAAGGTCGTAGAATGCGGCATCGAGGGCGTTGTTCCGCCAGGCCAGGGCGGACGCCGCTGCGGCACCCGCGGGTGCCAGGAGGGCCGCCGGGCTGCGCATCGCCCGCCTTTCAGCGCCGCTCGCGCCGGGCCATGAAGGCGAGGCGCTCTAGGAGGTGGACGTCCTGCTCGTTCTTGAGGAGGGCGCCGTAGAGGGGCGGGATAGCGTTCTTCACGTCAGCGCGCAGATCGGCGGGGTCCATGTCCTCGGACGCGAGGAGGCGCAGCCAGTCCAGCATCTCGGAGGTCGAGGGCTTCTTCTTGAGGCCCGGCACTTCGCGCAGCTCGTAGAACTGCGTGAGTGCCGCGCGCACGAGGGCGGGCTTGATGCCGGGGAAGTGGACATCGACGATCTGGCCCAGCGTCTCGGGGTCCGGGAACGCGATGAAATGGAAGAAGCAGCGGCGCAGGAACGCGTCCGGCAGCTCCTTCTCGTTGTTCGAGGTGATGATGACGATGGGGCGCTTGGCGGCCTTCACGGTCTCGCTGGTCTCGTAGACGTGGAACTCCATACGGTCCAGTTCCTGGAGAAGATCGTTGGGAAACTCGATATCCGCCTTGTCGATCTCGTCGATCAGGAGGACCACGCGCTCCTCCGCGACAAAGGCCTCCCAGAGCTTGCCGGGGCGAATGTAGTTGGCGATCTCGCGCACGCGCTCATCGCCGAGCTGGCTGTCGCGGAGGCGGCTGACGGCGTCGTATTCGTAGAGACCCTGCTGTGCGCGCGTCGTCGATTTCACCGACCACTCGATCAGCCTGAGGTTGAGGCTGCCGGCGACCTGGCGGGCAAGCTCCGTCTTGCCGGTGCCGGGCTCGCCCTTGACGAGCAGGGGACGCTCGAGGGTGATCGCGGCGTTGACCGCAATCGTCAGGTCGTCGGTGGCGACGTAGTCGGCTGTGCTCTCGAAGCGCATCTATCCCCCGGTCGGCCGTCTTGGGGCGGTCTTCCAGCCCACGGCATCGTCGTAGCGAACGCGTCTAGTACCCGGGATTTGCGAGGGTTTTAAGTGGTGACAAGGCGATACGATGCGTCTATGACAACGCCGGTCTGCATGAGTTGCAGGTTGATGACCAACGGGGAAGGTGTGGGAACCCATGAATGTAGAGGCACCGATCGACCCTGAATATCGCCCGAGCGACAGCGAAGAGTTCATGTGCGATCGCCAGAAGCGTTATTTCAAAGACAAGTTGATCGCCTGGAGGCAGAGCATCCTGGATGAAAGTCGTGAGACTCTTCAGGACCTTGCGTCCAGCACGCAGAACATCCCGGACATCGCTGACCGGGCTTCCGCCGAGACGGACAGGGCTCTCGAGCTCCGCACCCGAGACCGGCAGCGCAAGCTCATCTCGAAGATCGACGCGGCCGTCCGACGGATCGACGAGGGCACCTACGGCTACTGCGAGATCACGGGCGAGCCGATCGGCGTTAAGCGTCTCGACGCGCGTCCGATAGCGACCCTGAGCCTCGAGGCGCAGGAAATGCACGAGCGTCGCGAGAAGGTTCACCGCGACGCCTGATCCGCGCCGGAAGGCGAGGGGGTCCGGCGGAGGTTGAGCCGATGCGCCATTGGTGCGTCGGCCGAACGAGACGCTCGGCTCGTGTTGGCCGCTGAGATGCCTCTATAGCGTGCTTCTTCATCGGCCCAATCATACAGGACTCACGCGTTTTCACCTGTAGTGGGAAGCCTTCCGCAGAGTGGAAGGCGCGCGATTGCACTGTCCCGCGCGAGGGTGTCTATCGAGACCAAATCGCAGCCGGGGAGATTTGGTCATGACCGAGCGGGTCGAGGTCGCGGGGCTCAAGGTCGCGCAGACGCTCTATGATTTCATCAATGCCGAGGCCCTGCCCGGCACGGCCGTGGATCAGGCGGCGTTCTGGGAAGGGTTTGGCCGGCTAGCGGCGGAATACGCTCCGAGGAACCGCGCACTCGTTGCCAAGCGCGATGACCTGCAGGCGAAGATCGATGCCTGGCACGGCGAGCGGCGTGGGCAGCCGCAAGATGCCGCGGCCTACCGCGCGTTCCTCGAGGAAATCGGGTACCTCGTGCCCGAGGGCGGCGACTTCAAAGTCGAGACGCCGAATGTGGACCGGGAGTTCTCCTCGGTCGCTGGGCCGCAGCTCGTGGTGCCGGTGATGAATGCGCGCTTCGCCATCAACGCTGCGAATGCGCGCTGGGGCTCGCTCTACGACGCGCTCTACGGCACAGATGTGCTCGGCTCGCTGCCGCCCGCCGGTGGCTACGACCGGCGCCGGGGCGGGCGGGTCGTCACCTGGGCCAAGACGCATCTCCGCGGGATCGTGCCGCTCTCGGAGCACGGCGTCTCCTGGGCGCATGTGGAGCGGGTCTGGGTCGAAAATGGCAGCCTGGAAGTCGAGCTTCTGCCCGGACTGACGGGGCGGGACGGGCACGGGGTGCGACCCAACCGGGCGCATCTGGCGGACCCGTCGCAGTTCGTCGGCTATCGCGGCGATCCGGACGCGCCCTCGGCCGTGCTGCTCAAGCGCCATGGCCTCCATATCGAACTCGTCCTCGACCGCTCGCACCCGATCGGTCGGCACGACACGCTGGGTCTGGCCGATGTGGTCTTCGAGGCAGCGATCACGACGATCTGCGACTGCGAGGACTCGGTCGCGGCGGTGGATGCCGACGACAAGGTGCTGACCTATCGGAACTGGCTCGGGCTCATGAAGGGCGATCTCTCCTCGGAGGTCACGAAGGACGACGAGACCTTCACGCGCACCCTGAACCCGGACCGCGAATACACCTCGCCCGATGGCAGCCGGTTCGTCCTGCCGGGCCGCTCGCTCTTGCTGGTGCGGAATGTCGGGCCGCTGATGACCAACCCGGCGATCCTGCTCGCCGACGGCTCCGAGATCCCCGAGGAGATCATGGATGCGGCCTGTACCTCGCTGATCGCGCTCCATGACCTGCAAAAGCCGCGGGGCCCGCGCAACAGCCGCTCGGGCAGCGTCTACATCGTGAAGCCCAAGATGCACGGGCCCGAGGAGGTGGCGAACACCGACGCGATGATGGCGGCGGTGGAGGACATGCTGGGCATGGACCGCTCCACCATCAAGCTCGGCATCATGGATGAGGAGCGCCGCACGACGGTGAACCTCAAGGAGTGCATCAGGGCCGCTAAGTCACGGGTGGCGTTCATCAATACCGGGTTCCTGGACCGAACGGGCGACGAGATCCACACCTCGATGGAAGCGGGCCCGATGATCCGCAAGGCGGAGATGAAGGCGACGCCCTGGATCAAGGCCTATGAGGATTGGAACGTCGATATCGGTCTTGAATGCGGGCTGCGCGGCGTGGCGCAGATCGGCAAGGGCATGTGGGCGATGCCGGATCTGATGGCGGCCATGCTCGAGCAGAAGGTCGGGCATCCGATGGCGGGGGCCAACACGGCCTGGGTGCCGTCGCCCACGGCCGCGACGCTCCATGCGATCCATTATCATCGGGTGAGCGTGGCGGACCGGCAGGCCTTCTTGCTCGACCGGATCCGCGCCTCGCTCGACGACATCCTCACGGTGCCGCTGCATGGCGGCGGCAATTGGTCGGAGGAGGAGATCCGGGCCGAGATCGAGAACAACTGCCAGGGCATCCTGGGCTATGTCGTCCGCTGGATCGATCAGGGCGTTGGCTGCTCGAAAGTGCCCGATATCAATGACATAGGGCTGATGGAGGACCGCGCGACCTGCCGGATATCCTCGCAGCACGTGGCCAACTGGCTGCGTCATGGCGTGGTCTCGGAGGACGAGGTGATGGCAGCCCTCAAGCGCATGGCGGAAGTGGTGGATCGTCAGAACGCGGGCGATCCGCTCTACGAACCCATGGCGCCTGGCTTCGACGGGCCGGCCTTCGCCGCCGCCCGTGACCTGATATTCGAGGGACGCACGCAACCCTCGGGCTACACCGAACCGCTGCTCCACGCCTGGCGCCTGAAGAAGAAGGCAGCGGCATGATTAGCTGTCGCCTTCGTGCAGTCAGAAGGCAGCCTCGGGTTGTTCGCTGCTCTAGGCTCTTGCGTGTGAGGTAGCGCGCGGTGGCGAAGCTTGGCAGTGCCAGCGGGATCTTCGGTATCCTCCTCATCGGCGTGGGTCTCTTCGTCGCCGCCGAAGGGGCGCCCGCGATCTATGACGGAATGCGCCTCGAGACGGAGGGCGCACCCGTCGCAGCGCGCATCGACGCCAAGCGCTTCGAGCCAAGATTCGGCTCTAGTGGGCCACGTCTGCAGAGCGTTTCAGTGAATGGGGTCGAGGCACGTAGCATCAGAACCTATCTTCGACTGCACACATTCGATGTGAGTTTCAGCGCGGATGGTGAGACGCGTAAGGCGACGGCGCCTGTGTCCTTCGATCAGTGGCGCGACGGTCGTGTAGGCGATGAGATTTCCGTGCGCGCGTTGCCCGATGGCGGCGCATTTGTCGATCTCGCGCCCCTTGCGACGCTTCTGCACGGCCTGAAGAAACTGGGTATCGGCGCCCTGATCTGCGTCGTCGGGCTCGTCTCGCTGCGCTTGCCGGACTAGCGAGGTTGGTAGCCTCGCGGTCTGCCGCCGCTGCCATGCCCTCCACCGATCAAACCAGAAAGGAAAACGCGATGACCGAAATCACGCTTGAGAAGGCGCGGGAGATCATTCGGGGGACGCTCGATAAGGGGCACGAGATGGGGCTGAAGCCGCTCTCTGTGGTAATCCTCGATGCAGGCGGGAACGTGAAGGCGTTCGAGCGGGAGGACGGCGCCTCGAACCTGCGCTTCAACATGGCCTATGCGAAGGCCTATGGTTGCATCGGTGTGGGTCTCGGCGGTCGGGCGATGATGAACCGGGCGGAGAGCCAAGCCTATTTCATGAACTCGCTGACCGCGGCCTTTGGCGGCAACGTGCTGCCGGTGCCGGGCGGGATCCTGCTGCGCGCTGGTGAGGGCGGACCGATCGTGGGTGCTGTCGGGATCACCGGCGATACCTCGGATAACGACGAGGCGGCGGGGCTGGCGGCGATCTCGGCCGCGGGCCTTGTCGGCGACGGAGGCTGAGGTTTCGCAAGTTTTGTCTAGACACGACCTTGCGCAGTGTCGCACTTCCTTCATAAATCTGTCGCATGAAGGAAATCGAGCTCAAGCTGCTGGTCGACCCCAAGGGATTGACCGTGCTCCGGCGCCGGATCGGTGCCGCGGCGGGCGGGACGGCGCCACGGGTGCGCAAGCTCTCCACCGTCTATCTCGACACGGCTGAGGGTGGGCTCGCGGAGGCGGGGATCGCGCTCCGGCTGCGGCGGGAGGGGAGGTCCTGGACCCAGACGGTGAAGGCCGGGCGGTCGATGCGCGCGGGCCTGAGTGAGACGCGGGAGGTCGATACGCCGTCCGAGGGTGGCCGGGTCGATATCGCCGCCATTCCGGACGCCGCGGTGCGGGGCGCGGTGGAGGCTGCGGCCGGGGGCCTGCCGCTGGCTCCTGTCTTCGAGACGCCGATGCGGCGGAGCACCTGGGTGATCGAAGGCGGCGACGCGCGGATCGAGGTCGCGCTCGACCATGGTGAAGTCCGCGCCGACGGGCGGGCGGAGGCGCTGGACGAGCTTGAACTCGAGCTTCTGGAGGGGCCGCCGGCCGCGCTCTTCGCGCTAGCCCGGCAGCTTTTTCCGACGGGGCCGCTGCGGTTCTCGACGATGAACAAGGCCGCGCGGGGTCGGCGGCTGGCGGCTGGAGAAGCGGCGGTGCCGGCCGCGCTGCCGCGTCTTGCCGAGGCGCCGGAGATCGGCGCGGGCGCGAGTGTCGAGGATGCCGGGCGCGAAATCCTGGCCGAGTGTTTCGCGCAGATCTCGGCGAATGCGGAGGCTGTGCTGGCGGTCGACGATCCCGAGGGGCCGCATCAGCTTCGCATAGGGCTCCGCCGTCTGCGGTCGGCCCTGAAGCTCACGCGACCGGCCTTCGGTGGGCCACGCCACGCGGCCCTCGAGGTCGAGGCGAAGTGGCTGGGCGGCGAGGCCGGGCGGCTGCGGGATCTGGATGTGGCACTGGCGGATCTTGTGGATCCGGCTGCTGCGCGGGCCCCGGAGGAGCCGGGTTTCGCGCCGCTCGCCGCGGCGCTGGTGGCGCGGGCCGGGGAGGAGCGGGCGCGTCTGCGCGCGACGCTGTCGGGGTCGCGGGTGACGGCGTTCCTGCTGGATCTGGCGGAGTATGTGGCGCTCAGGGGCTGGCTCGATCCATCGGATCGCCGGCAGGCCGGGCGGTTGGCCCGGCCGTTCACAGCGCTTTCGGCGAAGGCGATGCGCGCGGCCGACCGGAAGGCCGCGAAGCGGGCGCGGGCGGGCGAGACGGGCATCGAGGCGCTGGATGTCGAGGCGCGCCATGAGTTGCGGAAGTCCCTGAAGGCGCTCCGCTATACGCTTGAGTTCACCGCACCTTCCTGGTCTGCGAAGGCCGTGAAGAAACTCCTGAAGCCGCTGAAGGTGTTGCAGACGGTTTTCGGCAGTCTGAATGATGCGGCGATGGCGGAGGCGCTGTTTCTGGCCGCGGATGCGCCGGGGGCGAACGAGCCTGCGGCAGCACGGGCGGCGGGGCGGCTGATCGGTGCGGCCAATGCCGATGCGGCGCGGGACTGGGCCGAGGCACGGAGCCGCTGGGCGGCCTTCGCCGCGGTGCCGCGTCCCTGGGCGTGATCTGCAGGACGCCTCGACTGCGTGACCTCTAAACCGCCGCCGGCCCGGCGTCGTGCCAGGTGCCGCCGAGGACGAGGCCGCGGGCGGCGATGCGCTGGCTGGCCGTCTCGGTCTCGCCGCGGACGTCCCTGAGCTCGAAGCTGCCATCCTCGATCACCAGGAGCGAGGCGTCGGCGGGGGCGCCGATGGCGAGGCGCGCGATTTCGGGACGACGGATGGCGGCGGCGGGGGCCGTGGTGCAGGCGCGCACGATCTGGGGCAGATCCATGCCGAGATGCAGGAACTTGGTCATGGTGGTGACGAGGTCGTGCGCGGGCCCGTCGATGCAGAGGGCGTGGACGTCCGAGCTGATCACGTCCGGCGGGAAGCCTGCGGCGAGCATGGCGCGGGCGGTGGCGAAGCCGAAGGAGCCCTGGCCGTGGCCGATATCGAAGATCACGCCGCGTTCGCGCGCCCGCCAGACTTCCTCGGGGATCCGGCCGTCGCCCTTGACGGGGGCGTTCGGGAAGGGGCGGAAGGCATGGGTCAGCACGTCGCCGGGGCGGAGAGCGGCGCAGAGATCGGCGTAGCGCGGCGGTGCCTCGTCGATATGGGCCATGATGGGCAGGCCCGTCGCTTCGGCCACGTCCATGGCATAGGCCAGCGCGCTGAGGCCATGGGTACCGGAGGTGCGCCGGCCGAGGCGGATCTTGATGCCGATGACGGTTTCAGGGTGCTCGCCGGCGACGCGCACGGCCTCGCGCGGGGAGAGGAGGTCTAGATCGCGGCTCTCGCCCACCATGACCTCGCGGCTGAAGGCGT
Organism: Pseudomonadota bacterium; assembly: GCA_039815685.1. Classification (GTDB taxonomy): domain Bacteria; phylum Pseudomonadota; class Alphaproteobacteria; order Rhodobacterales; family Rhodobacteraceae; genus Thermohalobaculum. The sequence goes on from JBCBYV010000001.1 coordinate 249,225, forward strand.
AGACGCCGGCGATGGAGACGTGGAGATAGGCGAGGATGCGCACGGGGCTCGGCGCGATCACATGGGCGGCGAAGCCCGCATAGTTGCCGGGGCCCGCGCTGCCGGTGTCGATCAGGGTCGCCGCGGCAGTCTTGCGGGCATAGGCGAGCGGGTCGACGCCGAGCGCGCTGCCGCCCCAGTAGACATGGGTGTGAAGATCGACGAGGCCGGGGGTGACGATGAGCCCTGTGCAATCCCTGACCGTCGTGCCCTGAAGCTCATCGCCGATGGCGGCAATGCGGCCCTCGGCAAAGGCGATATCCGCGATGCGGTCGATACCTTCGGCGGGATCGAGCATGCGGGCGCCTTTGAGGACGAGGTCGTGGGTCATGGGGAACGGGTCATGGGTGGCTCCTTCTCGCAGCGATCCCAGTCTGGGATGCTGGGGCGCCGGCCCGCAAGGGGGCGGTTTTCGGGCCAGGATCCATGGGGCGGGCTCACGGGTGAGCGAAGGCGCGGGCTCAGCGCCGGCTCGGGGATGTGCCAGGAGACGGGCTCACTCGGGTGGCTTGGGGGCCGGGCTGGAGGACGCCCCGACTTCGGACCTGACGGTCCTCAGCGGCCCGCCCGCCAGCCGCGCCCTCCATCGGGCAACAAGGTCAGGCTGGCAGGATCCGGCAGCGTTGCTCGCCGAGCCCCGAGATCGCGAGTTCGAGCACGTCGCCCGGTTGCAGCCAGCCGGGCTCGGACATGCTCATGGCGACGCCGGCCGGCGTGCCGGTGGCGATGATGTCGCCGGGCTCCAGCGTCATGAAGCCAGAGATGTAGGCGACGAGATTGGCGACGGGGAAGATCATCGACCGGGTGCTGCCCTGCTGGCGCGACTGGCCGTTCACCGAAAGGGTGAGGTCGAGCGCCTGCGGGTCCGCCACCTCGTCCGCCGTGAGGAGCCAGGGGCCGAGCGGGCCGAAGCCGTCATGGCTCTTGCCCTTCATCCACTGCCCGCCGCGCTGGGTCTGGTGCGCGCGTTCGCTGACGTCGTTGAAGAGGGCGTAGCCGGCGACATGGGCGAGCGCGGTCGCTTCGGACACATAGCGCGCGCGGCTCCCGATCACGACGGCGAGCTCGATCTCATAGTCGAGCGCGCGGGCGCCGCGCGGCATCTCGATATCGTCATGCGGCCCGCCGAGGCTGCTCGTGGCCTTGGCAAAGAGTACCGGCTCCTCGGGTGCGGCGATCCCGATCTCCTCGGCATGGTCGGTATAGTTGAGGCCGACGCAGACGATCTTTCCCGGGCGGCCCACGCAGGGGCCGATGCGCTGGGTGCCGATAAGCTCGGGCAGCGTGGTGGGATCGAGCGTGCGCAGACGGTCGAGCGATGACGGGGAGAGGCCCATGCCGCCGATCTCGGTCGCATGGCCCGAGAGGTCGCGGAGCTTGCCTTCCGGACATCTGAGCGCCGGCCGCTCTGCGCCCGGCGGGCCGACGCGCATGAGCTTCACGGCTTCTTCCCCCTTCGTTCGATATGAATAGAGCCGGGGGCTGGGGCCAAAGTATGGCGCACGTGAGGGTTGAGGGCACAACCTGTTGGGGAGGCTCAACAACTCGCTGGATCACGCTTCGCTCATGCGAGGCTTCTGGGCGCAGGTTGGCGCGGCGCATGAGGGCTCCGCCGAGGCGGAGCCTTCGCATCAGGCCACGGGCGATGCCTTTGCGGCAAGGGCGCCGCTTTCGACCAGTCTGTCGGCGATGTCGAAAAAGGCGCGGGCCTGCGGGCTGGAGGGGCTCTGCGCGACGACGGGCGTGCCGCCATCGCCGGCCTCGCGGATCGCGAGGTCGAGCGGGATGTCGCCGAGGAAGGGCGCGCCCATCTTCTCGGCTTCCGCCTTCGCACCACCCTGGCCGAAGGGGAAGGCTTCGTAGCCGCATTTGGGGCAGATATAGCCGGACATGTTCTCGATCACGCCGAGGATCGGGACATCGGTTTTCTTGAACATGTCGACCGCCTTGCGGGCATCGAGGAGAGCTATGTCCTGAGGCGTTGAGACCACAACGGCACCGCTGACCTCGGCCTTCTGAGCGAGGGTAAGCTGGACGTCACCGGTGCCGGGTGGCAGGTCGACGAGGAGCACATCGAGGCCGCCCCACTGCACCTGGCCCAGCATCTGCTGGAGCGCGCCCATCAGCATCGGGCCGCGCCAGACGACCGCCTCGCCCTCGGGCACCATGAAGCCGATGGACATGGCAGTGACGCCGTGGTTGCGGAGCGGGATGATGATCTTGCCGTCGGGGCTGGACGGCCGGCCTGAGATGCCGAGCATGCGGGGCTGTGACGGTCCGTAGACATCTGCATCGAGAAGGCCGACGCGGAAGCCGCGGGAGGCGAGGGCCACGGCGAGGTTCGAGGTGACGGTCGATTTGCCGACCCCGCCCTTGCCGGAGGCGATGGCGATGATGCGCTCGACGCCGGGGACCTTCTTCGAGGCGGGCTCGGCGGGTTTGCGGCGGCCCTTGCTGTTGAGCTCCGGCGGCGGGCCCTTAGGCGCGGGACGGCTGCCGGGCGGTGTGGGTTGCGTCGAGTGAGCCGTGAGAACGGCGGAGACACTGGCGACGCCCGGCAGCGCCTTCACCGCCGCCTCGGCCGCAGCACGGACCGGCTCCATCGCGGGGCCGAGGGCGGGGTCGACCTCGATCACGAAGCTGACCCGGGCGCCATCCTCGCCCTCTGCGACGCTGACGGCCTTGGCCATGTCGGCGGTGACGATGTCGCGGCCCTGGCCCGGATCGACGATCTTGGAGAGGGCGTCGAGCACCACCTCCCGCGTGATACTCATTCCGCGCTTCCTTCCGCGCTGCCGGCGGAGGAGATCTCACCCTCCACCACATGCTCGAGGCCGATCTCAGGAATGGTGAGGACAACCCGCGCCTTGACGTGGCCGGCGGGCGAGGCGGCGCGCATGGCCTTCTCGATCTCCTGCTGCGAGGTGACGCCGACCTGCTTGAGGAACTTGCGCATCGACATGTTGAAGGCGTCATCGCTCATGGCGGCTCTCTCGTATGCAACTGTTTCTGTTTGTTTCTGCCATGATAGCGCTGTCCCTCGTCAAGTCGCCCGGTTTTCCTTCTCACGCTCTGCGGCATGTGACGCGGCTCCGGGGTGAGCGGGCCGAGCGGGCAGACGGGTGCGGGCGCGGGTCCCTTCGGACGGGCCCGCGACGGCGTAATCATGTAGACGCCCGGGAAGCGCTTTCCCGGGACACGTGTTGCAGAGAGTGGGTCTGGGGGATCGAGCGCCGCCCGGCGCTCCGATCGAACAGGGGGCGCGCTTAGTGGCGCGGCGTATCGTCGGTGCAGATGAGACCTTCGAGCAGGTCTTCGAGGCTCGCGATGTCGAAGAGCTTCACCTCGACCGCATCGAAGGCATAGCCCTCGAGTGCTGCGCGGCGTTTGGGGTGGGCGCTGTCGACGAGGGCGACGAGCGGCGGCGTGCGGTCGCGAAGATGGGCGCGGATGACGACGGCGGTATCGATGACCGTCTCCTCGGTCTCGCAGATCGACATGAGGATGACGGCCGGCATGGTTTCCCGCGCATAATCAACGGCGTCCCGACCGGGCGCGGCGATGTGGGGCGTGAAGCCGAGATACTCGACGAGCGCGCCGAGGAGCTTGCGATAGGGCGTGTCGTCCGCCACGAGCATGATCGTTGAGGCGTTCGGCACGGCGTCGAAGATATGAAATTCTGGCGCGGTCAATGCTGTCGCCCTCCCCATGGCAGCCTCCTTCATCATCTGTTTGATCGTGGATGCGTGGCCGTGGCGGCGCCTTGACCACTCGGTCAAATCTCTTCGACCGCGGGCTGAAAATGGGGATGAGCAAGTTGACGTGCAAGTCAACTTGATGAGATTGGTGTGTCATACGACACACCCGCATGACGTGTATCGACGCCGAGAAATGTCTGAAATTGCTCCCCTATCGCGGGCGCAAGATTCGACAATGCAACTCACGTAATCCGCCCATCTTCGTTTCATCCAGTATTTCGGAAAAGCGGATGGCGCGATGCGAATTGCGGATCGAAACCGCTGCAGAGGCCGTTCCGGACAAGAATCGGTGCTGGTTCTTGCCAAGCGAGGCGGTGCCGGAGAGAAGCATCGAACCATCGGGAGCGTCGTCCGGGAGGCCGAGCATGAAGCACGTGAAGGACATGGTGGCCGAGGCCAACACCATGGTGGAGCATTTCCCAGCCGCGGAAGCCAAGGGGATGCACGGGCAGGACGGTATCGTGTTCGTCGATCTCCGCGACATCCGGGAGCTCTGGCGCGAGGGCAAGGTGCCGGGCGCCTATCACTGTCCGCGCGGGATGCTGGAATTCTGGATCGATCCCGAGAGCCCCTACGCCAAGGACGTGTTCCAGGAGGCGGGCAGGAAGTTCGTCTTCTATTGCGCCGGGGGTCAGCGCTCGGCGCTGGCGGCGCGGGCCGCGCAGGACATGGGGCTTGTCGGCGTCGCGCATATCGAGGACGGCTTCGGCGGCTGGAAGAAGGCCGAGGGTCCGATCGAGGCGGTCGAACCCAAGAAGTGACCGAGACCCATTTCCGCTGGCCCGGCCGCTACGCCATGTGGCGGGAGGAGGGGCGGCTTTGGCTGGAGGTCGAGGTCGGCGCGAAAGGTGAGCGGGCCACGCATCGCGCGCCGCTCGCGCCCGCCCAAGGGTATGCGCTCCTGATGAACCGGCGGCGGACGGAGCTGCTCTATGCCGTAGCAGAGGCGATGGCGGTGTCGGGCGCGTTCGATGCGGATCGTCTGGCCGCGCTCGTCGAGAGATGCGGAGCGGGAAGCGAGGTGGAGATCGCAGCCCTCGCCGATGCCTGGAACGGTGACGGTGTCGTGGCTCGAGAGATGGGCGAGGTGTTGGGACGGGCGCTGCCCGGGGGCGATGCGCCGCGCTGGTTCGCGCCAATCAGTCGGGCTGCGCGCGGGTGAGCGGACCACGGGTTCAACGGGGGCTCCCGACCGGCACGCGGCGACAGGCGGCGGTGCTCTATTGGGCGGCCTTTCAGGGCAAGCTCGGGCGTGTTCTGGGGCCCGAACGCCTTGCCATCGACTTTATCGAACGGGGCCTCGATCCAACGCATGCTATCACGGCGGTGAATGAGAAGGGCAGGCTCCTCGGCATTGCGGGGTTCAAGACGCAGGGCGGGGAGTTGATCGGCGGCGGGCTTGGGCTGCTGACGATCGTCTACGGCGCCTTCGGGGCGATCTGGCGGCTGCCGCTGCTGGCGATGCTGGAGCGGCCTGTCGAGCCCGGCACCCTGCTCATGGACGGCATCGCGGTGGCGGAGGAGGCGCGGGGGCAGGGCGTCGGGACGTTGCTGCTCGAGCGCGTTGCCGAGGAGGCGCAGACCAGGGGCTGCGGCGTGGTAAGGCTCGATGTGATCGAGGCCAATCCGAGGGCGCGGGCGCTTTATGAGCGGCTGGGTTTCGAGGCCGTCGGCACGCTCTCGACGGGGATGTTCGCGGCCGTGCTCGGGTTCAAGATGGCGACGATCATGCATCGCCGCGTGTAGTCGCCGCGGCGCCGTGGCGGAATTGCAGCCGAGCAGCCTCACGCGTTATCTGGACGGCAACGACAAAGGGAGGAGCGAGCCATGCTCACTGAAGAGCAGATCATGATCCGCGACATGGCGCGTGACTTTGCGCAGAGCCGGCTGGCGCCCAGCGCCTCCGCCCGGGAGAAGGCCGGCGCGATCGAGCCGGAGATCGTCGGCGAACTGGCGGAGCTCGGCTTCCTCGGCATGACGGTGAATGAGCGCTGGGGCGGTGCTGGCTCGGACTATACGTCCTATGCGCTCGCGCTGATCGAGCTTGCGGCGGGCGACGGGTCGGTCTCCACGCTCGTCAGCGTGCATAACGCGCCCGTCTGCACGGTGCTGGAGCGCTTCGGGACTGATGAGCAGCGGGAGCGCTGGCTCACGCCGCTCACGAAGGGAGCCGTCGGGTCCTTTGCGCTGACCGAGCCGCAGGCGGGGTCCGATGCGGCCGCGCTCAAAACCAAGGCGCAGCGGACGAATGCGGGGTGGAAGATCAGCGGCTCGAAGCAGTTCATCTCCTCCGCTCGGATCGGGCAGACGACGGTGCTCTTCGCCGTGACGGACCCGGAGAAGGCGAAGAAGGGCATCTCGTGCTTCGTCACGGCCAACGATGCGCCGGGCTACGACGTGGTGCGGGTCGAGCAGAAGCTGGGGCAGAAGGCGTCCGATAGCTGCGCTCTCGCCTTCTCGGACCTCGAAGTGGCGCAGAACCAGCTCATCGGGGAGGAGGGGCAGGGCTATATGATTGCGCTCTCATCGCTCGAGGCGGGCCGCATCGGGATCGCGGCGCAGGCGACGGGGCTCGCGCAGGCGGCCTATGAGCGGGCGCTGGCCTATGCCAAGGAGCGCACAGCCTTCGGCGGGCCGATCTTCGATCTCCAGGCCGTGCAGTTTCGACTGGCCGAGATGGCAACTAGGCTCGAGGCGGCGCGGCAGCTGGTCCTGAATGCGGCATCGATGAAGGATGCCGGCACGCCGTGCCTCAAGGAGGCGTGCATGGCCAAGCTCTTTGCCGCCGAGACGGCGGAGTATGTGACCTCGGAGGCAATCCAGGTGCTGGGCGGTTATGGCTATCTTGCAGATTACGAGGTGGAGCGGATGTATCGTGACCAGAAGGTCTGCCGTATCTACGAGGGCACGGACGATATCCAGAAGCTGATCATCGCCCGCCAGATTGCCTGAGCGGGAGGGGTCGCCTCCTGACACCGGTGCTTCGCATCAAGACTTCACAGACGCGTGATCCCTGTTAGGTTCCTGCCGCAACGCGATGGGGCGACGAGAAATCCGCCCGCCGTCCAGGAGGATCAACGCTTGTCGATGCCGACATTCATCCGGCTTCTCGCCGTTGTCGCTGTCCCGTTGCTCGCCGCTTGCGAGGGGCTGGCGCCACCCGATCCGGACGCACGTTCCTATCGCGGGCAGACGCCGGTGCCGGAGCTTGCCGATGGTGGCGATGCGAGTGACCGCGCGCCGGCGTTGACTGACTCCCTTGGTGCAGTGGACGGGCCGCTTGTGGTCGACGATCTCGTCCTACCTATCTCGAAGAACGCGGCCGTTTCACTCGATCCCGCGGGGCGAGGGCCGCTCGACGACCCGCTGACCTGCCTTGCGCGCACGCTCTACTGGGAGGCGAAGGGCGAGGGCGAGCGGGGCATGCGCGCGGTGGCCCATGTCGTTGCGAACCGAGTGAAATCCAGCCGGTTCCCGAAGACTTACTGCGGTGTCGTGACGGCCGGAGGCTCGGCGCCGCCTTGCCAGTTTTCCTGGTGGTGCGACGGCCGGCCGGATGACGTGGTCGAAGCGGCACCCTTTGCGAGCGCGCGCGAGATTGCGCGCCAGGTGCTGAACGGGGAGAGCGCCGACCCGACCAACGGGGCGCTCTTCTTCCACAACGCCCGGGTGCAGCCGAGTTGGTCGAGGGTGTTTCAGCGTACCGCGCGGATCGGCGCGCATATCTTCTACCGTCCCGCCTGAGCCGCCATGCCGCGCACCCCGAGCTGCTGTTTCGCGCAGGCATTCGGGGGCGGTGTGTGCGGGGGCAGCGGGCGGCAGTGTGAACTCTGTCACAGCAGGCGTTCTCATTTCGGCGCAGTTTGCCACAAATCCGGACGCTCGAGCACCGTCGCGGGACGGTTCGGCGAGAGTGGCACAGCATGACGACCGAACACGAGAAAGCCGAGCGCGCAATGCAGACCCAAGCCGCAGTTGCGAAACCCAATCCCAGCGATCGCGCGGATATGGCGGTCGAGCGGCGGGCGCTGCCGCCGCTTCCGAAGCGGCCGAAGGTGCGCGATCTTCAGGTCGTTGAGACGGCCATCCTGCTGATCGAGTCGCTTCGTCCCAGCGCTCACGCACGGTCCGAGCCTCCGGCGCTCGAGACGCGGGACGCTGTCGAGGCGGCGCTGTTACGAGCGCTTCGCCCGGAAGGCGGGCGCGAGCCGCTGAGCGAGGTCGAACGCCTGCGCCTCGATCTTCTCGCGCATGCCGTGCTGCTCGAGGCGGTGCGCCGCGAGGTGGGCGAGGACGTCACGCAACCGCGTGCCGACCGCCTGGATGCGGTTGCGGGCGAAATCATCGCGCTCGTCGCCTCCCGCTAGAGGTTCGGCTGAGAGATCTGGTGCCGTCATTGGCGGACTTGATCCGGCAACCCAGACTTCTGCGAGACGGTTGGAGGCGCGAGGCTTCTTGATCCCGGCATCAGGCGCGGGGGTGACCTCGAACGGTCCCGACAGCGTTGGGCCTCAATCAAGGTCTGCCCGGCAGTTCAGAATGCGCTGCCTTAAAACGTGTTCCGCTTGTTGCGGAGCATGCGTCCGCATTTGTGCCGGCAGTTGGCGAGGCTGTCCTCGGACCACGCGGCGGCGTAGCGGCTGGCGAAGGGCTCGTCGAGCAGGATCTCTTCGAGCGGCCGGTTGCGGATGTTGTAGGCGGCGGGCTCGAGCCCGTGGCGGGCGAAGAACGCCGCTTCCTCCGGCGCGCCCGTGACCCAGCAGCAGGCTGAGACCTGGCCATGGGCCGAGATGTAGGCGCGGTTCTCGGCGGCGGACTTACAGTCAATGCCGTTGATGCCGACCGCGCGTTTGCCGATGGCGGCGGTGGGCCGGTCCAGCACCGCGACGTCGCCTTCATCGTCGAGCGCGAAATCGGCGGCCTTGACGCTTGGCAGCTCGAGGGCGCGGCGATCGCCGTTCGGCATCACGTATTGATAGCTTGGCCCTCCGGAGAAACGGATGGTGTCGATCAGCGTGAAGCTCGCAAAGCCCATCTCGCGCGAAAGGCGATGCGCTTCAGAGACTTGGTGCTCGTTGTGGCGAAAGATGATGAAGTGCCATTCAGCCCGGGCCCCGGTCTCGATATAGGCGCGGGCATTCTCCATGATCCGGTCCCAGCGCGTGTTGACGCGGTAGAGATGGTTGGTGTCCGCGAGGCCGTCGAGATGGAGCTCGAGCCGGCTGCCGCTGCGTTTCATGGCCTCGCCGAGCCGGCGCCACCAGTCGGGTTTGCGCAGGCCCCCGTTGGTGCTGACGGCGACCGTGACGCCGCGCGCGGTCAGGTGCTCGACGATGGGGAGAAGTTCGCTGCCGGCGAGCGGGTCGCCGAAGGCACCGCCGAAGATCACCTCGCGACACCGCGCGGCGAAGGCATCGGTGAAATGCGTCTCAAAATCCGCGAGGCCGAGCTCGACATTCTTCACGACCTCGCGGTTCGGCTTGCAGAAGTCGAGCGCGTTCGTGCGCGGGCACATGGGGCAGCCCGCATTGCACTTGTCGGTAAGCTCGATGTGAAAGCTGTAGGGCCGCTTGGCCGTGAACATCGCGGCTAGGTCTCGGCAGCTCATCAGGCGCGCATTCCTCTGTCGCGACAACGTGTTCGGCGAATGCAGGCTAGGGGGTTTGCTGCGCTGCGCCAAGGCTGGACGCGCCCTGAGATCACGCGGCCGTCGCCGAAAGGTGAGGATTGCGTGGGTTTCGGCGCGTGCGCCGGGCGCCCACCTCACGCCCATCGACGGGGCCACGACGCTCCGCCAGCAGAGAAAGGAACACGACCATGAAGACTGTTCTTGCCGCTCTCGCCCTCAGCCTTGCTGCCACCGGTGCCGTTGCCGGCGACAAGATCGCCAAGACCGACACCGCGAAGGCGCAGACGAACGCGGCCGTCGAGCGCACCGAGACGGCGCAGGATGCCTCGCGCAATGCCAGCGGCGGCTTCTTCGGCCTTGGCGCGATCTTCAGCGCGGACAATCGCGGCTTTGCCGAGACGCAATGGCGCGGCAACTGGCGCGGCGGCCGGAAGTTCGCGCCCTCGGGCGGTGGCGACTGAGCCTTCGCGCGCAAGCCTGGCCTTGTCGAAGGCGCCAGTTAACGTTCGGTGACGTGACGAACGGCACAGGTGCCTTCGCAGATATCACGCAAATTGTGAGGGCAGCGGTAACGCAACGAAGGCCGCTGCACTACATTGGTTAAGCATAGTCCTCGCGATGAGGGCGATCGGCCAGGCCTTCGGGTGCTGCCTGTCATGAGAGGAGAGCGACTATGCGTCATCGTCTTCTGTGCCTCACAGCGGCTGTCGCGCTTCTGGGCGCTCCTGCCTTCGCTCAGGATGCATCGACCTCGAGCAATCCGGAGCTCGCACGCGCCCTTGCCAGCGTGAACAATGACGGCCCGCAGCAGAGCGTGCGTCGGGATCGCGGCGACGGCTTTTTCGGCCGCGGCTTCTTCATCACGACGGACCGGGCCGGGACGGGTTTTGCGGCCGGCCGGGTCGGTGGGCGCGAGAACCTCGATCCGCAGCGCCGGGCGCTGGGTGAGACGATCCTGCGCCGCTGAGGTGTTGTTCTGACCAGTCGCCGGCGGGGGAGACGCCTTGCCGGCTGCATCAGTGGGGCGCGCCGCAGCCGGCTTCTTGCATGGCCCGTTGCATGGACAGGCGCGAGCCCCTAAGCGAGAGCGGTCTCAGCCACGCGGAGCCCGCCCCATGATCGGCCGCCTGAACCACGTAGCCATCGCCGTGCCGGACCTTGCAGCGGCGACGGCGCTTTACCGCGACACACTCGGTGCGTCGGTGAGCGCGCCACAGGCCGAGCCCGCGCATGGGGTCACGGTGGTGTTCGTGGAGCTGCCGAACACCAAGGTCGAGCTGCTCGAGCCGCTCGGCGAAGGCTCGCCGATCCAGGGTTTTCTCGACAAGTCGCCCTCGGGCGGGATCCACCATGTCTGCTACGAGGTGCCGGATATCCGGGCGGCGCGCGACCGGCTGAAGGAAGGCGGGGCGCGGGTTCTGGGTGATGGCGAGCCAAAGATCGGGGCGCATGGCAAGCCGGTGCTGTTCCTGCACCCCAAGGACTTTAACGGGACGCTCGTCGAGCTCGAGGAAGTCTGATGTCGGTCACTTCGGCGATCGTCTTCTTTGCCGTCGTCTGGGCGCTGATCTTCTACATGGTCAACCCGCTCTGGCAGCGGACGCAGGAGGAGGAGGGGGAGATCGTGCCGGGCACGCCCCCTTCCGCCCCCGCGAGCCAGCGGCTCGGCTTCAAGGTGGTGCTGACGACCTGTATCGCGGCGGTGGTCTTCTCGGCGATCTTCTACGTGATCGAGTGGGAGGTGATCACGATGGAGGATCTCGAACGCTTCGGCCCTCCGAACTCGCGGTGATCTTGGGGCGCTCCAGCTAAGCGGAATCGCGGCTGGTCGCCGCGATACTTCTCTGTGGTTGCTGCTGCATCGGGGTCGGGACGGTTGCGCGGTGTCTCAGCCCGGTTGCGGCCCGTGGCTTCCGGGGCTGGGGAGACGCTGCGCGGGCGTCTTGTCGAGCGTTTCCTCCGGAGCCCTGGCCTCCTCAAGGACGCCCGCGATGAGGGATCGCGGGCGCCGGCGTCGTCGGTGGCGTTGCCATCGCTGACCTGGCCAGAGCTCCGGAGCGTCGGGTCAGGGGGAGGCCGGTTGGCTGGCGTTCCGCGCTTTGAGGCGGTGGACGGTGTGGGTGAAGCTTGCGACGCCCAGGACGGGGATCAGCAGGTTCATGATCGGGATCGTGAGGGGGATCGTCATCAGCATGCCCGCGAGCCAGACCTGGAGGCGGTGGCGCTTGCGGAGCTCACGCGCCTCGCGCGCAGGCATCATCCGTGCTGCCACCGTCTCGAAGAATTCCCTGCCGAGCAGGTAGCCGTTCGCGGCGATGAAGAGGAAGGGCGCGAGCGGGCCCGTGACGAGCGAGAGGAGGAGAACGACGAGGTTGAGGAGCAGGATGATGGCGACGAGGCGTAGGGCCTCACCGGCCTGCTCCGCGATGCCGCGGCCGGCGCTTCGCGTGGGCCCGCCGTACCAACGGGCCTCTACTGCATCGACGATCCGCTCGATGAAGAGGTTCACGAAGACGGCCGAGACGGGGATCATCAGGAAGACCGAGGCGAGGAGAACGGCGGCGAGGGCGAGGCCCTGAAGCCCGGTGAAGGGGGTGTCGACCTCCCAACCGAGGACGGGAAGGGTGAAGCTCTCGGGCAGGAAGCCGACGAGCCAGGCCAGCGCGCCCGAGAAGCCGAGGAGTAGCGCGATGCTGGCGCCAACGGAGAGAGCGAGGACGCCGAGAAAGCGCCGGTCGGCCGCCTGCAGCAGCGCTCGCCGGAAGTCGCCGGCGAGCCCTCTGGTGGTGTTGGCGTCGTGTGCGCCGGGCGTTAGAGCCATTCGGTGATCGTCCCGATGTCGGGGCGCGGCCGGTCCGGCGGGACCGCGGTCTCGCGCCCGATATGGATGAAGCCCGCTGCGTACTCGCCGGGCGCGGCGCCAAGCGCCTCGAGAAAGACCGGGTCGCGCGCGAAAGGGCCGGTGAGCCAGTTGGCACCCCAGCCGGATGTGAGGGCGGCGTTGACGAGGGCGAGGCAGACCGCGCCGGCGGAGAGGGCCTGCTCCCATTCCGGGATCTTGGCCGAGGGTTTCGGGCTGGCGAGGACGGTCACGATCGCGCCGCCGAAGGTGAAGTTTCGGGCAGCCTTCTCCGCAGCTTCGGTCTCCATGCCATTGGCCGCGGCGCGGGCGGTGGCGGCCTTGGCGAGGCCCTCCATGGCCGTGCGATCGGCCACGACGAAGCGCCAGGGCTCGAGCTTGCCATGATCGGGCGCGCGGGCCGCGAGGGTCAGCATCTGCTCGAGTTCCGCACGGGACGGGGCGCTCTGGTCGAGGGTCTTGGCCGGGCGCGAGCGTCGGTTTGCCAGAAAGGCGAGGACCGCGGGGTCGGGGGTGAGCGGTTTCGGCCGAGGATCGAGATGCGTCTCCGGGTCATTTTCCGGGGTCGGTCGGGTTTGGGCGTTTGTCATGAGTCATGCTCCAGCAGCGGGTCTCGGGCGGCTAGCACGGGTGCTGTGAGCGCGGAGAGGCGCTGTCGCTGGCGGCCGTTCACATCGAAATTGGGGGTGGCGAGCCAAGAGGTGAAGGCCTGACGGAGCTGAGGCCACTCCCAATCCATCATCGCGAACCACGCGGTGTCCCTGTTGCGGCCCTTCACGACGGCGGCCTGGCGGAAGATGCCCTCGTAGGAGAAGCCGAAGCGCTGTGCCGCGCGGCGGGAGGCGCGGTTGGCCGCGTCGCATTTCCATTCGAGCCTGCGATAGCCCGCGGCGAAGGCCCAGTCGGCCATCATGAAGATGCCTTCGGTCGCGGCGGGCCGGCCGGCGAGGTGGCGGGAGAAGTTGAGATGCCCGATCTCGATGGTGCCGGCTGCGGGCGCGATGCGCATGAGGCTGCCGATCCCCACCGGCCCCTCGGCGGTGACAAAGGCGAAGAAGAGCGGGTCGGCGTGGCGGGAGATCTCGCGCACCCAATCGCGATAGGCATCGAGTTCGAACGGGCCGTAGGGCAGGTAGTGCCAGCGCTCAGCCTCGTCATTGGCGACGTGGAGCGCGTCCGCATGGGCGAGCGTCAGCGGCTCGAGCCGGAGATAGGCGCCCTCCAGCACCATGCGGCCCGGGGCGGGGGGCGGTGTCCAGTCGCTGAGGGGTGTCGTGCCCGCTCCATCACCCGCCCCTTCGCCAGTCCCCTCGCTCGCCCCCTTGCCAGTTTCCGCGTCAGACGCCATCACTGCCTCCCTCGATCCGTCCCGTCACACCGCGCCCCGGGAGGCCGCCTTGTTCAACCCGCTGCGTCTTCTCCTGCACCCCTTCGTCCTCGGCTCGAGCCTGATGGCGCTGGGGTTCTGGGGCATCTGGTACGCCTATGTGATCGCGATCCCCGCGGAGAGGGCATATGTCAGAGAGGGCGTCGAGGTCGAGGCCCAGGTGACGGCCAAGGAGACGCGCCCCTGGGTGGCCGAGCTCAAGGAGTGGAGCCCGGTGACGACCAGCATGACGGCCGACTTTGAGACGGAGGCGGGGCCCGCGACCGTCACGACTGAGGTCTCGGAGGCCTTCTTCGGGCGGTTCGAGACCGGCGACCGGGTGATGGTCCTTCAGGTGCCGGGCACGGCGCTTGCGCGCATCCGCGACGGTGCGCCGCCGAGCCCCAAGCTCGCCCTCATGGGCTGGGCCATCGTCTCGGCCCTCGGCCTCGGCGCCTTCATGATCGGGCTCCTCGGGCTTTTTCTCTGAGGGAGGGCGGCGAGGCGCAGCGCGGGCCGGTGCGCGACCCGCTCCGGCCTCGCCCGCCGGCTTAGTGGGCGCACCAGGCGGAGGCTGCGAAATAGGCGGCGGCGATGGCAGCGCCGACCAGCAGCTTGTCGACCCCCGCACATTGCGCGGCATAGAGGCAGCCCACCAGGGCATGAAACGTCTTGGCATCGAAGCACATGGCTCGCATCCTTTGTCGGATGCTCCGGAGCAGTTTCGGTCACTCGTTCGAACGCCCTTGTAAGATGCTGTTTCGCCATCGCTTTGTTCACCGCCATAGTCCCAACGTGAAATGACCACCGACCCAACATTTCCTGCTCGCTTCGGCGCTTTGCTCCAGCAACGGATGGCCGAGAGATCTTTGAGCCTCACAGAGGTAGCCGGCAACGTTTGGCCCGAAGAGGGCGACAAGCGGACCCAGCGTCTGAAGGAGTACCTTCAGGGAAAGCACAATCTGCGACGGAATATGCAGGCGCGCTTGGCCGCGGCGGTAGGTCTCACGGACGAGGAAGTTGAAGCGTGCCGGGCGCCGCCGCCCCCTACGCCTCCACGACCGGAGGAGGGCAGCGGGCTTGGCGGTGAATTGATTGCGGAGCTGGCGCGGCAGTTCGATGCGTCGGCGGAGGCGCAGGGGGTGCTTGGCTGGTCCGACTTTCTTCGGGAGAAGGCGGCTGAATATCGCTCGCTGAAGGATGAAATCTCAGAGCTGCGGGGCACTAACCCGAGGCTCGACAATCAGCTGGCCGAGGCCGAGCACCTAATGGAGCGTGGTCGTTTCAGGGAGGCGGGCGAGATCCTCAACAACGCGAAGGAGATCGCGCGTGACGTGGTGCGCGAGCCGTTGGAGCAGGTCTCCCGCCTCGAACAGGCCCAAGGCCGCCTCGCCGTTCTTGAGGGCGACCACGAACGTGGAGCTAATCACCTCATCAACGCCGCTCGGCTCTTCGACAGCATCGATCCTGACCACGCCATCGCGCTCCGCCAGAAGCTCGGACAGGAGACTACATCTCGCAGCCGACGTTTTGGAGGCGTAGGCGCCGCAGCCGCAGTCCGCATCTTCCGCAGCATCGAAGAGATCGCCTCAAAGGCCGAGCGCCCGGACGATTGGGCCAACGCGATGAACTCCACAGGGATCGCCCTCCGCGAGCAGGGCGCGCGGATTGGCGGGGAGGCGGGGGCGGCGCTGCTGGCTGAGGCGGTGGCGAGTTATCGCGCAGCGTTGCGGGTGCGCACTGAGAAAGCTCATCCGGCGCACTGGGCAACGACGCAAAACAACCTCGCTATCGCTCTTCGCAATCAGGGTGCGCGGACGGGCGGGGCGGCGGGCGCGGCATTGCTAGGTGAGGCGGTGGCAGCTTTTCGCGCGGCATTGAGCACGTGGACCGAGGACGCGCATTCGGTTGCCCGGGCAACGATGCAGAACAACCTCGGCAACGCCCTCCGCGATCAGGGTGCGCGCACGGAGGGAGAGGCTGGGGGGGCGCTGCTAGGTGAGGCGGTGGCAGCTTTTCGAGTGGCGCTGAGGGAGTGGACCGAGGACGCGCATCCCGTGGATTGGGCGATGACGCAGAATAATCTCGGCATCGCCCTAAACGATCAGGGCACGCGGATTGGTGGTGAGTTTGGGGCAGCACTGTTGGGCGAGGCGGTGGCTGCCTATCGCGCGGCGCTGCGGGTGCGGACCAGGGAGGCGCATCCGGTAGACTGGGCAATGACGCAGAACAATCTCGGCATCGCCATCAGTGAGCAGAGCGCGCTGACAGGCGGGGGGGCCGCAGCGGCGCTACTGGGCGAGGCGGTGGTTGCCTATCGCGCGGCGCTACGGGTGTACACCGAGGACGAGCAGCCAGTGCAGTGGGCTGAGACCACGCACAACATCGGTGCTGTCTTCGAGAGCACCGCCGAGTTGCAGCCGGAGGGGGCGCGGGCGCATCTCGAAGCGGCGCTCCGGGAGTTCGAGGCGGCGTTGCGGGTCTTCGATCCCGAGCACATGCCCTACCACCATCGGACAGTGACCGAGGCGCGGGATCGGGTTTTGGGGAAGTTGGCGGGGCTTGGCTAGGGCGAGGTTCTACCCCAGTGGGGTGCCGCGTGGTGGTGGGGTGGAGCCTCACCATACGGGCTCAGTCCTTGGGGATGAGGCGGAGGCCGAGGTCGCGGAGGAGGGCGGGGTCGACCTCGGAGGGGGCGCCCATCATCGGGTCCTCGGCGCGCTGGTTCATGGGGAACATGATGACCTCGCGGATGTTCTCGGCCCCGGCCAGCAGCATGACGATGCGGTCGATGCCCGGTGCAATACCGCCATGGGGCGGCGCGCCGTAGCGGAAGGCGTTGAGCATGCCGCCGAACTTCTCCTCGACGACCTCCGCCCCGTAGCCTGCGATCTCGAATGCCTTGAACATGATCTCGGGCTTGTGGTTTCGGATGGCGCCCGAGGAGAGCTCCACGCCGTTGCAGACAATGTCGTACTGGTAGCCGAGGATGTCGAGCGGCTCGAGCGCATGAAGGGCTTCGAGCCCGCCCTGGGGCATGGAGAACGGGTTGTGGGAGAAGTCGAGCTTCTTGGCCTCCTCGTCCCATTCGTACATCGGGAAGTCGACGATCCAGCAGAAGTCGAACCGGTCCTCCGCCGTGAGCCCGAGCTCGGACCCGATGACGTTGCGCGCCTTGCCCGCGACATCGACAAAGGCGGAGGGCTTGCCGGCGAGGAAGAAGGCCGCGTCGCCTGCGCCGAGGCCGAGCTGGGCGCGGATCGCGTCTGCGCGTTCCGGCCCGATGTTCTTGGCGAGCGGGCCTGCGCCGACGACCGCGCCGCCTTCCTCGCGCCAGAAGATGTAGCCCATGCCTGGGAGGCCCTCGCGCTGCGCCCATGAGTTCATGCGGTCGCAGAAGGCGCGGCTGCCGCCGGTGGGGGCGGGGATGGCGCGGATTTCGGTGCCGCCTTCCTCGAGGATCTTGGCGAAGATCTTGAAGCCCGAGCCCGCGAAATGCTCGGAGACGACCTGCATCTCGATGGGGTTGCGCAGGTCCGGCTTGTCCGAGCCGTATTTCAGCATGGCGTCCTTGTAGGCGATGCGCGGGAAGTCGGGCGTGACCGGGCGGCCGCCGCCGAACTCCTCGAAGAGCCCGCGCATCACGGGCTCGATGGCCTGGAAGACGTCCTCCTGCTCGACGAAGCTCATCTCGATGTCGAGCTGGTAGAACTCACCCGGGGATCGGTCGGCGCGGGGGTCCTCGTCGCGAAAGCAGGGTGCGATCTGGAAGTAGCGGTCGAAGCCCGCGATCATGCAGAGCTGCTTGAACTGCTGGGGCGCCTGGGGGAGGGCGTAGAACTGGCCCTTGTGGAGGCGGGACGGCACGAGGAAATCGCGCGCGCCCTCGGGGCTCGAAGCGGTGAGGATCGGGGTCTGGAACTCGAAGAAACCTTGGTCCGTCATGCGCTTGCGGATGGAGGCGATCACGGCGGAGCGGAGCATGATGTTGGCGTGCAGCTTCTCGCGCCGAAGGTCGAGGAAGCGGTATTTGAGGCGCGTCTCCTCGGGGTATTCCTGCTCGCCGAAGACGGGGAGGGGGAGCTCGTCCGCCGCACTCAGCACCTCGAGCCCGCGGATATAGACCTCGACATCGCCGGTTGGCAGCTTGGGGTTCTTCAGCTCCTCGGCGCGCGCCTTCACGGTGCCGTCGATGCGGATGACCCATTCGGCGCGGACCTTCTCGACCTCCGCGAAGGCGGGGCTGTCCGGGTCGGCGAGGACCTGCGTGATGCCGTAGTGGTCGCGAAGGTCGATGAAGAGCACGCCGCCATGGTCGCGCACGCGGTGGACCCAGCCCGAGAGGCGGATCTCGTGGCCCACATGGCTCTCGCGAAGCTCGGCGCAGGTGTGGCTGCGATAGACGTGCATGGTGGATCCCTCAGGCGTGTTCGGCGCGGGCGGAAAGCGCGAGGGACTTCGCGCGCGCGGGCGCGGAGGTCAAGCCCGGCCGGGGTGGGGCGCCTCAGCTCGGGATGGCGCCGTGATAGAAGAAGCGGCCGAGGCCGATGGTGAAGATCGTCATGCCCCCGATGGCATGCAGCACGAAGGCGAGCATCAGGGAACCCGAACGCCAATAGGCATAGCCGATGACGAACCCCGAGAAGGTGGTGAGGCCAATGGCGACCGGGTTCTGGTAGAAGAGATGCCCGATCCCGAAGGCGAGGCCGTTGGCGCCGATCAGGAGTGCTGGCGTCGGAAAGAGCGCCCCGTATCGGCGGAAGAAGAGGGTGCGGAAGATGATCTCCTGCGGCAGGGCAGAGACGAAGGGATAGAGCACCATCACCATCAGCCAGCGCTTGGTGGCGTGCGTCGCGAAGCCCAGGAACGAGCCCGGCACGAGCCAGAGAACGAGTATCGTCGTCGTGACGAGCGTGATGAGCGCATAGACGGCGGCAAAGACGATCCAGCCGCGGAGATCGCCCTCCAAGAGCTCGCGCCATCGAAAGCCCGGCGTGCGCGCGAGGAGAAAGAGCGAGAGCGCCAACAGCATGGCGAGGACGGGGAAGAGCGGGAACTGTCCTGCCGTGAACAGCATGAGCACCGGCACACCGAGGAAGAGCGCCAGAAACTCCGTCCAGAGGCGGACGGTGCGGGCCGGTGACTGGAGCGCAGCGCTCTCGAATGGCTGAGGGGCGGTCATGCTGCCCGAGATGGCCGTGGAGCGTGGTTGATCAAGCCCCCGGCACCGTTTGACGAAAGGTCAGACCGTGAGGGCGGCGATCAACGGTGCGAAGGGTTCGGCGAGCCGGCGGTGGGCGACGCGCGTACCGTCGAACGGGGCGAGGCCTTGCATCGCAAGCTCCGCGTAACCCGCGCGCTCCGGGATGCGGGCGGTGAGCGGGCGGCCGAGATCGGCCGCGGCGTTCTCGAGGGCCGCTGCCGCGCGGCCCGGGCGGAGGCGGTTGGCGACGAGATGGACGGGCACCTTGCCTTTGCGCACGCGCTTGATGTCCTCGATCTCGTCGAGGAAGAGCTTTGTGGCGCCGAGGTCGAAGAGGCCGGGCTGGAGCGGTGTTACGACGGCCCGCGCCTCCGCGACCAGCGCCTCGGCCCGGCTGCCTCGGAGCGCGCCGGGGGCGTCGATCACCAGCCAGTCGAGCTTCTTCGGATGATCCCCGATATCGGATGCCTTCTTCCACGAGAGGCCGCGGATGGGTGCCGCGTCGGCCGGGCGCAGGGAGAGCCAGGCCAGCGCCGATTGCTGGGCGTCCGCATCGGCAATGGCAACACGCGCGCCCCTGGCTGCGAGGGCGTTGGCGAGAGCACTCGCCAGGCTCAGCGATATCATCGTCTTGCCCACGCCACCCTTGCGGTTGGCCACCAGCACCGTCTGCATGCACGTCTCCCGCCTCGTCGTCTCGTCTTGATACGGTTCTTGCCACGCACTGTCACATCAGCGCCGCCGCCGCGACACCCGAGCATGACACTCCGAATTATTTCGGGACAGCGCGGAGAGGCTGCGTTAACCAACCGATATGAGGGTCATTACTGAGAGTGCCGATCTGGCGGAGGCCTGTGCCGCGTTCGCGAGGGCGCCCTATGTGTGCGTGGACACCGAGTTTCTGCGCGAACGGACGTTTTATGCCCAGCTTTGTCTGGTGCAGTTGGCCGTGCCCGGTGAGGACGGTGCCGATGGCGGTGAGGCGGTGATCGTCGATCCGCTGGCGGAGGGGATCGGGCTCGCGCCGCTCTTCCGGCTGATGGGCGACGACCGCGTGGTGAAGGTCTTTCATGCCGCCCGGCAGGATGTGGAGATCTTCCATAATCTCGGCCAGATCATCCCCGAGCCGCTCTTCGACACGCAGGTTGCGGCCATGGTGCTCGGCTATGGCGAGCAGGTCGGCTACGAGACGTTGGTGCGGAAGGTGGCGAAGGCGGAGCTCGACAAATCCTCGCGGTTTACGGACTGGTCGCGCCGGCCCTTGAGCCAGAAGCAGCTCGACTATGCCATCGGGGACGTGACGCATCTGCGCGTGGTCTATGAGGCGTTGTCGAAGCGGCTCGAGACCTCGGGGCGCACCCATTGGGTGAGCGAGGAGATGGCAATCCTGAGCGATCCCGCGACCTACGACACCGACCCGGATGAGGCGTGGCGCCGCGTGAAGTCGCGCACCGGTAACCCCGAGATGCTGTCGGTCGTGCGGGAGCTTGCGCGCTGGCGGGAACTCGCGGCGCGAGAGCGCGACGTACCGCGGACACGGCTCTTGAAGGACGATGCGATCGCCGAGATCGCGGCGGCCCGGCCGAAGGACATGGAGGGGCTCTCGAAGCTGCGGATGCTGCAGCGGGAGGGGCGCAAGCAGGAGATCGCCGAGGAGATCCTGGCTGCCGTTGCGCGCGGTCTCGCCTGCCCGCCGGAGGAGCGTCCCCGCCTTGCGCCGCCTCCGAAGCGGCGAGAGGGCTCGGCCGCGGTCGCCGATCTTCTGCGGGTCTTTCTCAAGGCGCGGTCGGACGAGCTAGGCATCGCCTCGAAACTGATTGCGACCAGCGCGGAGCTCGATGCGCTGGCCGGCGACGATGCGCCCGATGTGCCGGCGCTTCATGGCTGGCGCTACGAGGTTTTTGGTGCTGACGCGCTTCGCCTGCGAGAGGGCCATATCGGCCTGCGCGCGGGGCGCAAGGGCGTCACGATCATCGAGACCGCCTCTGAGTGACCGGTCGCTCTGGGACCCGCGCAGGTCCTCGGCCTTTATCCTCGTTTGGCTGAGAAATCCTCGTGTTGCTCGCGGCGGGTTCTGCCCTCTCGGCATCAGTCGTCCAGTGGCTGACGTAGGGTACGGTGCTGGTAGTACCAAGGCGGAAGAGACCTTTCGGCGTCATCCCACAGCGTAACCCCGGGATCGACGATGCCTCTCAACGCCAGGCGTCTGGCGGAAGGCTGGGTGGGCGGATCAAATCCGGCAATGACGGCGCCGAGCGTCCTCGCCGATGTTTCAGGGATCGGAACTCTGGGGTGGGGCGAGATCCTCGCGCCCGAGAAAGGTCTTGTCGGTCAGGCTTTCGAGAAAGGCGCGGAGGGCGGCACGTTCTGCGGGCGTGGCGCGGAAGCCGCGGACGAAGTGGGATTTGCCGGGATGGAGGCGCCCGTCGCCCGCGAAGGGGCCATCCTCGATCAGTCTCCCGCCGGCGGCGTAGTGGTCGATGACCGCGTCGAGGCTCGCAAGGCTGCCGTCGTGCATATAGGGCCCGGTGAGCGCGATGTTCCGCAGGGTGGGCGGGCGGAAGAGGCCGCGGTGGCGCCGGTTCTGCGTATGCTCGAAGAGGCCCTGGTCGTGCGCCGGGTAATCGCCGGTATTGCCGATGTTGTAGAGGCCGTTCGAGAAGAAGTGGAAAGGGCGCGCGCCGGAATCGGTCTCCGCGTCCACATAGGCGGTCGTGAGCATCACTCCGCTATGGCAGTGGAAGCACTCGAACCGCTCGCCGTTGAAGAGGGCGAGGCCCTTGCGGGCGGGGCTGCTCAGCGCCGCCTCGTCGCCCGAGAGATAGCGGTCATAGGGCGTATCGAAGCTCGTCATGGTGCGCACGAAGCTCGCGAGCGCAAAGACGATCTTGTTGAAGCTCGGCTCCGGCGCCGCGGGGAAGGCGGCGGCGAACATCGCGCGGTAGTCCGGGTCCTCGGCAAAGCGGGCGAGGACCTCGGGTGCATTGGCGTCATTGACGCCAAGTTCCACGGGGCGATCGGAGCGGATCGGGATGTGGATCTGGGACTCGAGCGTGGTGAGGGAAGGGCTTGCCCAGGTGAGCGTCGGCAGCCAGGCCAGATTGACGAGCGCCATGGAGTTGCGCGGATGGGGCTGGCCGGTGGAGCCGGTCGGGCGGCGCTTGCCGTCGGCGAAGGCAAGCTCGGGGAAGTGGCAACTTGCGCAGGACTGGGTTGCGTTGCCGGAGAGACGCCGGTCGTAGAAGAGGTGCCGGCCGAGCGTGACCTTCTCAGGCGTCAGCGGGTTCTCTTCCGGGATCGGAGGGAGTGGGATGTGTTCAGGCACCCTTAGAAGCGCGCGGAGATCCGGCGTATCCTGGGTGGGCGCAGCGGCCACGGCCACGCCAAGGCTTGTGAGGAGCGCGAGGATCGCGTTGCGGATCGGTGGCCGTCCCATCCTGGTTGCTGCGCCCGCTTACTCGGCGATCCGGAAGATCCGGTTAGCGGCGGCGTCCGCCTCTCCAGTCTCCATGTCGAGGCCGAAGGTCGGGAAGATCGTGGTGCAGTCGGGCTGTCGGTTCGAGGAGTGGCAGTCGGTGCCCGGCCGTTCCCCGATGACGGCGAAGGTCTCCGGGTCGTAGACGGGGGCGACGAAGTCCACAGCGGCGAAGAGGGGTTCGAGGTCGATGGCGACCACGGTCTCTGTGCCGTTGCCCGTGATCGGCAGGGTGACGGCGGGCGTGTAGACGAAGCCGCAGCGATCGCGGTCGCTCAGCGCCTTGCCCTCGGCCGGCCCGCAATCCATCGAGCCGATATGGACATAGCCCTCCCCGAACCGCCCGTCGGCCACATCGACCGTGTGGTTGAGGACGAAATGGCGGTAGCCGCTGGCCCAGTTCCAGTACATCTCGCGCATGGGCGAGGGTGCGTCCTCTGCGGCGGTGGCGGCGATCACCGTGCGCATCAACCCTTGCGGCACGCCAATGCGGAACGTGACGCCGGCTGCATCGCCGGGGGCGCGGGTGCCGGTCACGCTGTCGTTCACGCGCTCCGTCCCCTCCCCGAAGCTGATGGAGCCCGGGGCGCAGGCACCGGTGGAGGCGTCGGTGAGATCGATCAGCGCGACCGAGCCCTCCGGCGTGACGAGCTGGAAGTCGGAGGGCGAGAGTTCGGTCGCGAGGGGTGCTCCCGCCGCGTCGAGGAAGACGATGCCGCTCACATAGAAGCGCAGATCGCTGATCCCGACCGTGACGTCCCCGGCCGCGCCGAGGCCGCTGATCGCCTCGGTGCAGCCGGTAGGGCTGTCGCCATGCATGGCCATGAAACGGAGGGCGAAGGGTTCCGCCGCTAGGCTCGCAGCCGAGGTGGTGCCGGCAATGACCGCAGCGGCGGCGATGGCTCTGAACATCATGGTCATGGTTCCTCCTGGCGCGAACCAGCCGGTTCTCGCCATGCGGGGTGTCGCCGCGATGATGGATCCGGCGGCGTTGCAAGCAGCAACGGCGCTGCCGCCTGCGGTTTTCGTTGGCAGGCTTCTGTCTCTTCTGGTGGTGGTTCGGCCGAGATAGATGGCACCGTCATTGTGGGGTTTGATCCGGCAGCCCGGATTGTTGCTGGACGGTTGGAAGCGCGCGGTCTTCTGGATCCCCGGCTCGAGCCCGGGGATGACCTTGGACGCGCGCTTCCTTCTCGGTCCAATCACTAGAACGTCACCTTCAGGCGGCCTGCGACGGTGAAGGGCTGGATCGGCGCCGTGTTGCCCTGAAAGAGGAAGTTGGGGACGAAGGCGTCGGAATCGAAGAGGTTGTCGATCCCGATCGCGGCCTCCACCGGCCCGCGGCGATAGGAGATCTGCGCATCCACTGTCGCATAGGCATCCGTGAAGAAGGTGTTGCCGAGATCGCCGGGCTGGCTCGAGAGCGCCGTCACCCCGATGCCGAGCCCCAAGCCTTCGAGCGGGCCTTCCACGAAGTCGTAGCGGATGGCGAGCCGTCCCGAATGCTCCGGCACGCGCTGGAGCTCGTTGCCCTCGAAGGGGCTGTCGTTGTCGACGATCTCCGCATCCGTGTAGGCGTAGTTCGCAAGGAACCGCCATTCGGGTGCCGGTTGCCAGACGACATCGACCTCGACCCCGCGGGAACGTTGATCGGCGATGTCCAGCACGCCGACCTGTGCCGCGGTCGTCGCCAGCACCGCCGCATCGTCGCGCTGCAGGTTGAAGGCCGCGACGCTGCCGGAAAGGCCGAGTTCCGGGCGGTTGAAACGGAGCCCCACCTCCACCTGCTCGTTCCGCTCGATGGCGACGTTGGCGATCTCGAAGAAGCTGAAGCTCGCGGCCACGCCCTGCGGCGTACGGAACCCGCGCCCCCAGCCGACAAAGGGCGTGAAGCCGCCGCCCACATCGACCGCGAGGCCGACCCGGGGGCTCAGGATCGTGTCGGTGATGTCCGGCACGCCCACCGTCTGGATATTGGTGCCGGAGACGGAGAGGGCCGCGAGGAGGTGGAACCGGTCATAGAAGGTCGACTGGCTCTGGAAGATGCCCGTCACCGTGTCGAGGTTGAGCCCGAAGGGCGAGGCGAAGCTGCCGCTGTCGAAGGGCACGGACTGGATGACCGCGAGATCTGACGAGGCTGGGCCGAAATTGAAGAAGCTCGCGCCGTTCGTGTCGGTCGACTGGTATTCCGCGCCGAGGAGCAGCGTGTGCTCCCAGAACGCCGCGAGGTCGGCCTCCCAGATCACCTCGCCGCCCACATCGAAGCTGTTGAGCTGGAGGAGCTGGGTGTTGTCGGTGCGCACGAGATCGCCCGGCGCGCCGGCACCGAAGAGGTTTATGCCGGAAAGCGTCGTGTTCTGCTCCCCGTCGGCGTCCTGATAGCCGGTCCGGAACCGCGCGGAGAAGCCGTTGCCGAAGTCGTGCTCGGCCAGGATGTCGAAGCTGTAGGCCTCGAGCACCGTGTCGGGCTGGTCGAAGGCCGCCACCGCATCGAGGGCGGAGAAGCCCGGTGCCGGCACCTCGTCGCCCAGGGTTGGCAGGCCGTTATAGAAGTTGAACTCCGAATACTGGTAGCGGCCGCGGAGCGTGACCGCCGTCGTGCCGTTGTCGTAGCGCAGCGTCGGAAAGAGGCCGACCGTTTCGTCATCCGCCTGATCGACGAAATCGTTCGAAGTCCGGTAGTCGCCCGTGATGCGGAAGGCGAGATCGCCACCCTCGGTCAGCGGCTGGTTCACGTCGAAGGCGACGTTGTAGAAATCGAACATGCCCGCGCTGCCCTCGAGGCTGTAGCGCGCCTGGCGGAACGGGGTCTTCTCGACGAGGTTGATGACGCCCGAGATCGGCGCGCCGTTCGCGGCGGTGAAGAGGCCCGAGGTCGTGCCCTTGATCACCTCCACCCGCTCGAGGTTGATCGTGCTCTCCGGGTCCAGCCCCTGGTCGAAGAAGGCGACGCGGCCGTTCACGTAAGCCTCGGTAAACTGTCCGCGGACAAGAAAGTTGCCGTCGAGCTGCTGGGTGCGCTCGCGCCGCTGGATGCCCTGGACGCCAGAGACGTTGCGCACGACGTCCGTGACTGTGTCGGCCTGCTGATCCTCGATCACCTGGCGCGGGATCACCTGGATCGATTGCGGGATCTCCTCGATCGGGGTGCGGGTGCGCGTCGGGCTGTCGGCGGTGAAGGCGCGCCAGCCATCGACCGGGCCGGCTGCGGTGTCGGGTGTCTCGCCCTCGACCACGATTTCATCGAGCTGCACGCCGCGCGACTGGGCGGCCGCCGGCGTGGTGGCGAGCGCCACGGTGGCAGTGGCAAGCGCGGAAAGCGCCACCGAGTGGGTGGGTAATGACATCTGTCCCTCGTCTGATCTGTCTGAGTGCACGGATCAGGACAGGGAGGGCGGACCTCTCATCGGCGGGCGGAGATGCGGCGCAGCTGCGGTGCGGAGAAAGGGTGCAGCGGCTGGAGGCGCGATTTCCCTCGGGGTGACGAGCACCAATCCTGCTGCCGCGCTGTCCGGCATGACGAAACTGCCGAGGACCGTGCAGTCCATCGCGGCGACCACCGTCGCGGTCGGCGCCTCCCGCTCCGCGTCACCCTCATCGACGGCGAAGAGATCGATCTCGATATACTGGATCACGCCGCCGCTGCAGATCGGCACGAGGATCGTGCCGTCGGCCTTGTTCTCGGCCGCGGTGGCGACTGCGAGTGGCGCCAGCACGGCCTTGAGCAGCATGCCGAAGAGCACTGCCATCGCCACCCAGGCGCGGGCAGTCTTGTTCTTCTTCTGCGGCCACACAGTCATTGCTGTGAGTTTCCGGCTTTTTGGCTTGGGCGCAACGCGGAACATATCACGGTTCCATCCGGCCGCCCGATGTTGCAGCCGGGCGATACGAGCCTGTTTGGCCTGGACCCTAACGGCATGTCGGAGAGGCATGCGCGGCTGCTCGCTCGGAGCCACACCCCATGTCCCGGATCGGATCGCTCGCTCATCGGTCTCCGGGACAGAGCGTCACGGGACCTCAAACGTGCCTCGTTGCAGTTTCATTATGTTATAACGTAACCTATCTGTCCGGGCGTGTCCCGGTGCCACCCCGAGAGCCTATGAATGAGCGCATGAGAGAGTTGCGGGACGCCGTCCTGTCGGGCCGGGAGGCACGCCACACTATCGGCTCGGCTATTGGGCGCATAGACGTGCGGCGCGAGAGGGGTCCGGCAGGGAGGCGCCTGGGGCGCGTCGCGGCGGAGGAGACTATCCTTCAGGCGATCTCCGACCGGTGCGCGTTGAAGGGCGGCCTTGCCGATGGCGAGCCGCATCAGTGCGGCAAGGGCGAGGTCATCCCGAAGGAAGTCACACCGGAGAAACTGCTCGAAAGTGTCTCGCCCGACGGCTTCCCGCAGCTCTACGCCGCTCGGGCGCCGACCACGGCCGTTCAAGTCATCACACACTAGCCACTCAATATGAGGAGCCCATGTCCGTAATCGACCAACGTCTGCCCGTCACCGTGCTGTCGGGCTTCCTAGGCGCAGGCAAGACGACACTCCTGAACCGTGTACTGAACAACCGCGAAGGGCGCCGCGTCGCCGTCATCGTGAATGACATGTCCGAGGTGAACATCGACGCGGACCTCGTGCGCGCCGACACCGAGCTTTCCCGCACCGATGAGACACTGGTGGAGATGTCGAACGGCTGCATCTGCTGCACGCTGCGCGACGACCTGTTGTCGGAGGTGCGCCGGCTCGCGGCAGAGGGGCGGTTCGATTATCTCCTGATCGAGTCGACCGGTATCTCGGAGCCGCTGCCGGTGGCAGCCACCTTCGAGTTCCGCGACGAGGCGGGGCAGAGCCTCTCGGACGTCGCACGCCTCGACACGATGGTCACGGTCGTGGACGCGGTGAACCTGCTCCGCGACTATGTCAGCCAGGACTTCCTGAGCGACCGGGGCGAGACGCTTGGCGAGGACGATGAGCGCACGCTCGTCCATCTCCTGACCGAGCAGATCGAGTTCGCGGATGTGGTGATCCTGAACAAGGTCGCCGATGCCGAGCCGCGGAAGGTGGATGCTGCGCGCAAGATCATCCGCAGCCTCAACGCCGATGCGAAGATCATCGAGACCAATCACTCCAACGTGCCGGCCGGCAGCATCCTCGATACCGGGCTCTTTGACTTCGAGAAGGCGCATGAGCATCCGATGTGGGCGAAGGAGCTCTACGGCTTCGCGGACCATGTGCCGGAGACCGAGGAGTATGGCGTCCGGAGCTTCGTCTACCGTGCGCGTCAGCCCTTCGAGCCGGAGAAGATCATGGCGGTGCTCAATGCCACAATGCCGGGCGTTATCCGGGCGAAGGGGCATTTCTGGCTAGCCACGCGGCCCGAATGGGTGGCGGAGTTCTCGCTTGCGGGCGCGCTCTCCTCGGTGAAGCCGATCGGCACCTGGTGGGCATCCGTGCCGAAGACGCAGTGGCCGGACCATGAGGGCGTCCAGAGCTACATGCAGCAGCACTGGGTCGAGCCTTGGGGCGACCGGCGTCAGGAGCTCGTCTTTATCGGGGCGGGCATCAACTGGCCGGCGCTGAAGCTGCGGCTCGACGATTGCCTGGTGCCCGAGCATCTCGCGCCCGGGCCGGATGCGCTGCCTGATCTGCCGGATCCCTTCCCGATCTGGCGGCATCCGCAGGCTGCATAGTCGCGGCGCTCTGGCGCCGTTCGTGAAGTCACCCCTGGGCGGTGGGTTGTCCCACAGCTGCCCCGGGGCACCTGAAGGGCGGGGGGAGTTGATCGGCTGCCCCTGCCATGTTCCGCATGCCGGGCTGTGCGGCGCGCGAAGTCTTGATAGAGAGGGCGAGCCTTTGGTCCGGTTCCGGTTCCGGAGAGTGAGCGAAAGAGCACGCCCGGCCTCCCGGTGAACGCGTCGACCAGTTCGTCGCGAGGTGGCCCAGCCCAATCCTGAAACGATCGGCCCAGAAGATGCGCCGTCAGCGAAGCGACACGTGAGGGAACATGTCCATCGTGCCGACCACCTACGAAGAATGGGAACACTGCATCACGGTTGAGTGCGGCATCCCGCTCACCACGGCCTATGTCTCGGAGCGGATCGAAGCGCTCGAGAATGCCGGGGATTATCAGACCAAGAAGTTCATCGACCGCTGGGGCGAGGCCCACCACGCGCGGGTTCTGGAGTGGTTCCGGCAAGCCGAAGAGCGGCTCGCTCAATGAACGCTGCCTCCCGGGCGCTGCCGATCACGATCCTCAACGGATTTCTCGGTGCCGGGAAGACGACGCTGCTACAGAACCTGCTGGTTCAGGCGCGGAAGATGCCGGAAGTCCGGCTGGCGGTCATCGTCAACGAGATGAGCGAGCTCGACGTCGATGGCCGCATTCTCGACACCACCGAGGTGTTGTCGCGCGACGATCCGCTCTTTGTCTCCATCCCGGCGGGTAGCATCAGCGGGGCCGAGGGATTGGCTCGGTTCGACGCGGCGGTCGAGGCGTTTCGATCAGCGGACGCGACGCATGTCATCATCGAGACGTCGGGCAGCACCCATCCCTGGCCCCTCCTGGAGGCGATACGGATGCATGACGAGGTGCGGCTGCACGGGTTTCTCTCGGTCGTCGATACCGTAGTGCTGGCGCAGGACCATGATCTCGGCCGGGCAATCGTGCCCGCAGCCTCCCGCAACCTTGCCGCGAGGCAGAGGGGGGTAGAGAACCTACTCGCCGAGCAGATCATGTTCGCCAACCGCATCCTCCTCAGCAAAATGGACCGGGTGCCGATGGAGGCTGTGAGGGCGGTCGGAGAGGCCATTCACCCGATCAATCCCTTCGCCGAGATCCTGGGCATGAAGTGGGGGAACGTGAAGCTCGGCGATGTGCTGGAGATGCCCCCTTACGACCACGGGCGGGTCGCCACGCTGGGGGCAGAGCTGACGGAGTGGGATCGGACGCATGGCGCCAGCTCGATGGCGAGTGCCGGCGACTATCGGATCGACAGCATCGTGGTCGCGGACCCGCGCCCCTTCCATCCGCAGCGTCTCTGGGACGTCTACAACCACTATCTCGGCGAGGGGATCTACCGCAGCAAAGGCTTCTTCTGGTTGCCGACCCGTGACCGGCTGCAGCTTTTGTGGAACCAGACGGCCGGCAGCGTCGCGCTCGAGATCGTCAATTACTGGAAGGTCGCAACGCTCGAGGATGAGAGCCTGAAGCTCCTGCCCGAGGAGCGCGAGGAGATGCGCCAGCGTCTCGAGGCGTTCTCACCCGATTTCGGTGACCGGCACTGCCATCTGACGGTCATTGGCGACCGCGATGGGCTGGAGACCTTCGCGAGTGCGCTCCGAGGGTGCTTCTGCTCACCACAGGAGGTTGCGCAGTGGAAGGCCGGGCATGTCTTTGACGATCCCTGGCCGACGACGACCGCCCATGTGTTCTGAGCGCTCGTGCACGGGTCTCAGCCTTTCGCCTCCTCGCGCGACGCCTTTGCCAGCAGCATCTGTTTCAGGCCGATCAGATGCGGGAACTCCACCAGCATCCCGATCACGAGTGTGGCGTAGATGAGCGGCTGATCCGGGATCGCGATTGCCGTCACCGCAAGCATCAGAGGCGCATTGCG
Organism: Pseudomonadota bacterium; assembly: GCA_039815685.1. Lineage (GTDB taxonomy): Bacteria > Pseudomonadota > Alphaproteobacteria > Rhodobacterales > Rhodobacteraceae > Thermohalobaculum. Next base: position 279,160 of record JBCBYV010000001.1, read on the forward strand.
CGCCGCCGTCGTGATCGTGAGGAGCGCCTGATCGGGGTAAGGCAGGTCAAAGAGCCGGGTCAGACCTTCGCCGACGGCGAAGATCACGACAAAGAACGTGAAGATTGCGAGCAGGCTGAGGGCAAAGGCGTCGAGATGGCTCGCGACCGTGGGCGCGTGCGCAGCGAAGATCTGGAGGATCAGAGCGGCCGTGAGCAGCGGTATCAGGAACCCGACCCCGTCGCAGATCCTCTCGAACACCGCCGGTCGCAGGAGCCGGGCCATGAGCCAGCGGGCCGTTTGCGCCAGCAGGAACGGCAGCAGGAACCATTGCAGCATGATGTCCGGGATCGCCTCGAAATCCACGACGCCCGTGTGGCGCGTGAAGATCCAGAGCCACACCGGAAAGAGCAGAAGCTGGGTGAGCAGGTTGATCGGAAGGAGCGCTGCGCCGAGTGCTGTGTTGCCGCGCGCCATTCGGGTGAAGGCGAGGAACCAGTCGGTGCAGGGTGCAAGGAAGTAGATCAGCAACCCTGTGTAGAGCAGTGGTTGGCCGGACATGAAGAGCGACGCGATACCGTATCCGACCAACGGCACGACGAGGAAGTTCACGCTCCAGGCGAGCGCGATGAAGCGCAGATTGGTAAGTGCGGCGGTCACCGAACGCAGGCGCACCTCGAAGAACAGCAATCCCACGATCGCCAACAAGGTGGGATCGATGCCCTGAGACACCGCTCCGCCAAGGGCCGGGTCGAGAAGGCCTAAAACGGCGCCGAGCGCGATCGCGACGATGAAGAGCGCGGATACGCCAAGGCCGGGCACAGGCTGCAGCTTTGGCAGATGCACCAGGTCGGTCATCCTGTTCTCCAAGATGTGGAATCGCTGCCTCCGGGCCTGGAGGTGCTCCGATGTCCGTGCCGACGAACGCGCCCGGCGATCAGCAGAGGCACTTGTCGTCCTCGCAGCAGGCGAGATCGTCGAGATACATGTTGTTCTCGCGATAGAGCTGCAGCGCGCCGGTATCCGCGCCCATCCGTCCGGCGATGGTGCGGGCGACGACGGCAAAGCGCTGGCGGAATTTGTAGATGAAGCAGAACAGGAACCCGCTGTGCGAGACCTCGGGCCCGACGAGGAAGAGGCCGGGGAGGGAGGTGGATTCGTCCTGCTGCGTCAGCACCGGGAGCCCGTGCTCGTCATACTCGAACCAGTCGGAGACCGGAGCCGTGCCGCTGGCGAAGCCGGTCGCGAGGATCGGGCTGTGCGGCGAGAGCCAGCTGCGGCCGTTGCTCCCGAGGAGGCGCATGCCGTCGCTCTCCTTCTCGATGGCCACGATCTCCTCGTCCCCCTCCAGCGTGATCCCGCCGTTACGCATCGCCGCGCGCAGACGCTGATGGGTGAAGGGCGAGAGTGCGCGGCTCGGGTCCTTGTCGTTGTCTTCCCATGGGCTGTCGACGTCGAAGACGGTGACGTTCTTGCCGGCGCGCGAGAGACCGATGGCGGCATCGATGCCGCTCTCATAGCCGCCGATGACGAAGATCTGGTCACCCGGCACGTCGCGCCAGCGTTTGACCGACGCATAGTGGCGGGCATGCTCCGCGCCGATCAGCCCGCCATCGGACGGCGCACCGAATTGGCCGCAGGCCCAGATCACAAAGTCTGCCTCGATGCTTCCTCGATCCGTGTGGAGCACGAACCCGTCCATCTCGGGCTCCAGTCCCTGCACGTCGAGGTCGCATTGCACGTTGAGAGCAAAGGCGCGTGCCGCCTGATCCAGGTAGCGCGCATACTCGTTGCCCGTCGGGTGCTCGCGCTTCAACGCCCAGCCCGGCGAGCTGTCGTAGCTGATGGCATTGAGGTCGGTCATGCCGAAGACGTTGCCGGGAAAGGACGGCGTCAGAAGCCGGGTCTCGGACGGCCATTCCCGGAAGTTCTGACCGATCGAGCCCCGCTCGAGCACCCAGACATCGGGGATCGCGAGGTCCCGCAGAACGCGCGCGACGCCGAGCCCGGCAGGCCCGGCCCCGACGACGGCCACGTTGACATGTTTGGGGACTAACATGCCGCGCTGATCCAGCATCAGGTCTCTCTCCGAGTGTCGTTCAAGTCATAGCTCTTCAGTCGCGAGCGCTGTGACGCGATAGCTTGGCCCCTCCGCGGGCGCCTCCACGCGTCAATGGCCCTCAAAATCCGCTTGGTCAGGATTTCGAGGTCACGACTGCCGACCAACGGTCTGCAGGTCATATGGCTCCATCACGAACATTTCGCCTGGCGCAGTCATAATTGCGTCTGACCGCATCTGGCCGCCGCCGCCCGGATCTGCCCACGATCACTCCATCTATCGTCGGTAAACCAAGCCGGACGCTATCGGGGCACTGCAGCGGATGCAACGTTATAACATTACGCTCAATCGCCGCACCGAGGTCCGAGCGTGAGGTCGAATCGACGCTCGGGCGCTCACTGCGCGGCGAACGGTTCTGCTCGAGAGGTTTCTCCGGCGTCAGTGCCCCGGATTGTCCTCGTCGGCCTGCGCTGCGCCTTGGTCGTGGACCCTCGACCATGCCGTAAGCAGCGATGACGGACCGGCCATCCGCAGCCGCTGACGAAGTGCGATGCGTCGGCCGGCGCGGGCGAGCCGCCGCTCGGCCAATCCGTCTGGTTCGGGCGGCTCGCCGGCATCGAGGGCGGCCCAGACCCGCGTCTTGGTGTCGACGATCCCCGGCGCACCCCAGTCGGCCAGAAGCTCTTGAAAGGCTTCGAACAAGGTTTGATCGAAGTCTCGGTCTTCTCCCATTGGTCCCATGACGGGGCTGCCCGGATGAAGCGACATCGCAGGCATGAGGCCCTCAGGCACCGGGACGTTCGCGGAGTGGGTTCGCCCGGCTTTCATGAGCCCGGGCAGGACATGGGTGTGCGGGCCCGGTGGCGACGTGCCGCCCGTGTCCGGCCCGCCGATCTTCTGGAAGACCTCGCACCGTCCGATGGCCGAGAGGGCGACGCGATGGGGATGCGCCTTGAGGATCGCCCCCATGGCCGGGTTGCCGGGCTCGCCCAGCGCGCGCCCCGCCGAGCCTCGCAGGCAGTCGACGAGCGCGGGGTCGGCGGTGCGGATGCAGAAGTCGATGTTGCGCTGGCCGAGCCCCATGTCGAAGAGGATGGCGCCACGGTCTGCAGGGCGGATCGCCTCCTCGTCGGGGCCGAGCTCGGTCAGCACCAGGCGTGCGGGGCGCTGCGCCTCATCCTCGGGCAGGCAGAGAGCTACCCCCTGCTGCCAGCGCCGCGGATTCTTTGAGAGCGCTTCCCAGGCCACCGGGCGCACACCGTCGGTTCGCTCGATGCGGATCGCTCCGCGCGCCGTGGCGCGTTCGAGCGGCTTTGCGACTTCGGCGCCTTCGCCCGGATCCTGATGGAACTCGGCGATTGCGCCGAACGAGCCGACGTTCCAGCCCGCCTGCCAGTCGGTGAGATGGCGCTCCAGCACCGCCGCGAGATCGAGCATGTCAGCCTCCTCCAGTCTCTTTCATCCATTCCTTCACGCCGCGGGTGACGGCGTCCAGCACCGCGCGGCCGAGGACCTCTCCGATTTCGGTGTGTTTGCCGGCATGCGGCGCCTTCGGCCCCGCTGTGGGGGCTGCCACCGCGATGCAGTCGGTGCCGGTGCCCGTGGCAGGGCCCGAGGGCAGTGTCGGCCCGTGGGTGATCACTGCTGCCGTCCGCGCCTCTGCCGCGATGCTAAGCCCTTCCAGGAGCGCGGCGTCGGAGAGGCCTGCCGAGAGCACGACGGCGATGTTGATCGTGCCCGCTGTCTCATGGTGCTGCGAGAGGCGGGAGCCGACCCGTTCCGCGTTCGAGAGGCCAATCGTTGCAATGGCCTCGGCAGTGACGCCGCCGGTCTCGGCGCGGGCGCGCGTGTGGCGGCGGATGTCGCGGGAGGTGAGGAACCCGATGGCTTCCGCTTGGCCGGCGGTCGCGAGCTCTTCGCGAAACCAAGCTTCGGCGTCGAATCCCTCCGGCAGGTCGGCATTCCGCACCTCTCGCCAGACGATGCGGTTCGCCGTCAAGAAGCCCGGCCGATTGAGCGCCCAGCTGACGATGCGCAGCGGCCTTTCGAAATCGGCGACGAGCCATGGAGGATCGAGCGTGAGCTTCATGCGCTGACCTCTGGCGTGACGCGCCGGAGCGGCAGCACGATGAGCCCGTCCTCGGCATCGGAGATGTGGGCGGCGATCCCGTAGACCGAGGCGAGGCGTTCCGTGGTGAGCACTGTCGCGGGTGGGCCGTCGGCGGCGATCCGCCCGCTGTCGAGGAGCACGAGCCGGGTGCACCAGCGCGCGGCGAGGCCGAGATCGTGCAGGGCTGCGATCACGGTGCCACCGGCGCGGGCATGCTTGGCGAAGACCTCCATCGCCGCGATCTGGTGGGCCGGGTCGAGGCCTGCGACGGGTTCGTCGGCCAGGAGGATCGGCGCTTCTTGGGCGAGAGCGCGCGCGAGGAGGACGCGGGCCTGCTCACCGCCCGAGAGCTGTTTTGCGTTCTGCGTCGCGAAACGGGCGACATCGGCTTCCTCCATCGCGCGCGCTATGGCCGCCCGGTCCGCCGGGCGGAGGGGAGAGCCCGGGCGGCGATGGGGTGTGCGGCCGAGCTCGACGATCTCCTCGACGGTCATGCCCCAGGCGATCTCGCGGGCCTGTGGCAGCCAGGCGGCGGCGAGGGCCCGCTCGCGTCTTGGAAGGGTCGCGAGGCTGGAGTGGCCCGTCGCCGGAAGGTGCCCGAGGGCCGCGCGCATCAGCGTCGACTTACCGGCGCCGTTGGGGCCAATCAGGCCGACGCATTCGCCGGGCGCGACGGTCAGGTCAATGCGCTCGAGCACGCGCCGGCCGGCGAGATCGACCGAGAGGTCCTGAAGGGTGAGGCCGGTCACGTAAGGTCCCGCCTGCGGCTAAGGATGAGCCAGAGGAAGAAGGGCGCACCGACGAGCGCCGTGAGCACGCCAAGCTTCAGTTCCTGACCCGGCGTGACGAGGCGTACGGCGATGTCGGCGGAAAGCAGCATCGCAGCACCCCCGAGGGCCGAGGCGAGCAGAAGGCGCGAGGGTCGGCCGCCGACGAGGGGGCGGAGGAGATGCGGCACGACAAGGCCCACGAACCCGATGGCGCCCGCCACGGCCGTCGCGGCACCTACCGAAGCGGCGGTGCCTAGGACGACGGCGAGGCGCAGCAAGTCGAGGCGGATGCCGAGCGAGGCCGCCGCCTCCTCGCCGAGCGCCAGCGCGTCGAGCCCGCGGCCGAGCCCAGCGAGAAGGAGCCAGCCCACCAGCATGAAGGGCACCGCGAGCCAGACATGGAGCATCGAGCGGTCCGTCAGCGCGCCGAGCAGCCAGAAGACGATCTCGAGCGCCGCGAAGGGGTTCGGCGAGAGATTGAGGGCGAGGGAGGTGAGTGCCCCCGCCAGCGCGCTGAGCGCCACGCCCGCGAGGATCAGCGTCAGCGTATCGGCCTCGCGGCCTGCGAGCGCCAAGAGCAGCAGGACAGCGATGACCGCAGCGCCAAGGGCCGAGAGCGGCAGGGCGAGCGGGAAGGCGGCGGAGAGGCCCGTATAGATCGCGAGGACGGCACCGAGGGCGGCGGAGGCCGAGACGCCGATCAGCCCGGGTTCCGCCAGCGGATTGCGAAGATAGCCTTGCAGGGCTGCGCCGGAGAGACCGAGGCTCGCGCCGATCGTGAGCCCGAGTATCGCGCGGGGCAACCGGATCTCCTGCATCACGAGCACCCGCGCCTCGGCCGATCCGCCCAAGCCTTGGTTCAGGCCCTCGCCGAGACCCAGGAGCGCGAGGATGCTGTCGCCGAGCCCGATGGCGGCCGGGCCGATCAGGAGTGAGGCGCAGAAGAGCACGGCGACGAGCGCGGCGAGGCTCGCGATGAGCCGGCGGTAGGCCATCTCAGCGACGGTCCAGCACGGCGTCGCGGGCGGCCGCAAGGCGGCGGATCGCGGCCAGCACTTTCGGCGTCCCGCAGACCCAGTCCCGATCCGCAACCGGCGCCGTTCCGGCCTCGTCCTGGAGTGCTGCAAGGGCGGGATGGGCCAGCACCTCCTGCGCCAGCGCCGGTGTCTCGAACTTGCGCCCCGTGATGACGAGATCGGGCGCCTCGGTCACGAGCGTCTCGAGGGCGAGCCGGCCACCGCCCTTGATGCCGAGGGCCGCGCCGAGATTGTCGAGCCCCGCCGCATCGATAACCGAGTTTGCGAGCGTGCCGGCGCCGCTCGTGTAGCTGTTGGCGTAGTAGGTCGCAGCCCGCGGGCGCGGGCCATCCGACACACGAGCCTCCGCGAGATCGGCGTCGAAGGCGGCGAGCACGCGCGCTGCCTGCGCTTCCCGCCCTAGGAGATCGCCCATCTGCACCAATCGGTCCCGGATGTCCGAGAGCCCGTTTGCCGGTTCGAACTCGGCGACGGGGACGCCGAGGCGGCGGAGGAGCCCCACAGTTGCTCGCGTCGTGAAGGTGCCGGCAATCACAAGGTCTGGCTCGAGCAGGAAAATCTCCTCCGCGAGGCCACGATTGGTCGGGTAGGCCCGCGCCTCCTCGGCCATGGCGGAGCCACTCGGATCCTGCGCGAGGTAGCTCACCGAGACGAGCTGGCCCGGCGCGGCCAGCATCATGGCGAGCTGATCCGTGCAGAGGTTCATGGAGACCACACGGCTTGGCGGCCCGTCGCTCTCCGCCGCAGCACCCCCTGCGAGGGCGCCGAAGGCGAGCGCGCTAATGGCCGCCCGAGCGAAAGCCCTGACCTTGCTCATCCAGTGCCTCCCGCTCGCGCCCGAGCCAGCGTTTCGAGATTGCCCGCCAGTTTGCGAGCCGCGAGAAATCCGGTGTCTCGGACAGGCTGTCGTCGTCCTCGATGAAGGGGTTCGGGAAAAAGATCGAGATCATCGGCTCGCCCGCACCGTTCCACATCTCGAAGCCCCAGGTGACGGGACACCCATCCTGCCCGAAGCCGCGGAACATCTCGGCCCGCGACGGCTTGCGCCGGGCGGTGAGCTCCGGCGGGGTCGGATGCGCCTCGGTCCCTTTGTTCTCGCCGATGCAGAGGTGGAAATGCCCGCCATTGCCGAAGAAGATGGTGAGATAGCCATCCATCAGCCCGATGCGCTCGGGCGGGGTCGGGCACTTCCACTCATAGGCCGCCCCCTCGATCAGCGGGCCGAAGCGGATGCCCTCCCAGTGATGCTCGAAGACATCGCGCAGGAAAGGTTCGAGGAAGGCCTCATCCGCCGGCAGCGCCCAGACCTCCCGCGCCCGGCCGCCATCGGGCCGGGTCTTGGTTTCGCTCGGCTCGCGCGCGATGCCCCAGGCGGCTGCGTCGGTCATGGTCTCCCTCCCTGCATCGGCGATCCTCAGAAACGGACGCGCAGGCCAGCGAAGCCTGCAACGCCCTGCGTCTCGAATTGGAAGACCTCCTGATAATCCGCATTGGTCGCATTCTCGACCCTTGCGAAGAGCTCCACGTTTTCGGTGAAGGCGTAGCTGCCCTGGACGCTGAGGAGCACGAAGTCGTCGAGCGTGACCAGAGGCTGCACTGTGAAGAAGCCGTCCGTGAAGTCGAGATCGCGCTGGTCGCCGTTATAGGCGATGTTGGCGTTCAGCCGCGCCCGACCCTCGAGGAAGGTGTAGGTGGCGTCCATGCTGGCGAGATGTCGCGCCCGGCGCACCTCCTGCCGGCCGGTCGAGCCCTCCTCCGCCAGCGTGTAGGTGTAGCTGCCGGTGATCGCGAGGTTCTCGAGCGGGAAGGCGGTCAGCGAGAGTTCCACGCCCTGACGCGGGCTCTCGCCTTCTGCGTTGACCGAGGTCGAGAGCCCCGCATCGGCGTTGAAGCCCGAGACGATTTCGTCCGTCACCTCGCCGCGATAGTAGGTGGCATCGACGATGAGGCGCCCGTCGAGCAGCGTCTGCTCCACGCCGATATCCCATTGGAACGTCCGCTCGGGGATCAGGTCCGGGTTGCCGATGAAGAAGTCGGGCGAGAAGCCGAACTGCTCGAAGAAGGTGGGGTTCACGACGCCGCGGCCTACCGAGCCATGGAGGCGCGTGCCTGTCTGCTCGATGCTGTAGGAGGCGGAGACGGCGAAAGTCAGCGCGTCCTCGAACGCGTCGTTGAAGTCGTTGCGCAGGCTTGCCTGGAGTGCCGCGGGTCCATAGGCGATGCGGTATTCACCGCCGACCCCGAAAAGCGTGCGATCCTGGTCGAAGCCCGAGCTCGACTCGTTCCGCTCCTCCTCGAACTCGAAGAGCCCAGTCAGAAGGTGCTGTACCTCGCCCGTCTCGAACGCGAAGCTTCCCTGATAGGCCGCCTTGAAGCGCTGGCTGTCCGTGCCGAAGGATAGCGCGCCGTCCGTGAGGCTGTCGGAGGTGTTGTTCGTGTAGCCGAAGCTCACCGTGTGCACGAGCGCGTCGTTGAGCATCTCGTAGCGCGCGAAGGCACCGACGGCGATGTCGGTCGCATCGTTGACTTCGTCGCTGTCGACGACGAGCCCCGTCGTCTCGTCCGAGGGGAACGGGAAGAGCTGGTCGTCGAATTCCGACTCGCGATCGACCACGAAGACATTGGCGCCGACGGAGAGATCGGGGGTCACGGACCAGTTTGCCCGCCCGGTCAGCGTCACGTTGCGGTCGCCATCCAGCTCGCCGTCGCGGTCATCCGAGCCCGTCGCCACGTTGAACCCGTCCGTGCGCCGGAAGCGCGCGCCGAAGGCCGCGTCCCAGGTCTCGCCGCCGCCGGCGACGTTGGCGCTCACCAATACCGAGCCGTCCGAGCCGCCTTCGGCTGCGCCGCCGAATGAGACCTCGCCCCGCTCGCCGCGCCGGGTGATGATGGAGATCACGCCAGACGCCGCGTTCGAGCCGAAGAGCGCGGATTGCGGACCGCGCAGCACCTCGATGCGCTCGATGTCCGAGACGATCAGGCTGCCGAAGTCGACCTCCCCGGAGCCCGCGGGCGAGAGTTCCACGCCGTCGACGAGCACCAGCACCTGGTTGGCCTCGGCCCCGCGCACGCGGATCTGCGTAAGCCCGCCGAAGCTTCCGGTCCGGCTCACCGCGAGGCCGGGCACCTGTCGCAGCGCGTCGGCCAGGTAGCGCGTGCCCCGCGCTTCAAGCTGCTCACCGGTGATCACCGTGAAGGCCCGCCCGGTCTCGTCGACATCGATCGGCGTGCGTCCGCCCGTGACCAGAAGCTCGTTCATCTCGATGGGCTCCTGAGCCCAGGCGAGGCCCGAGGCGGCCGCAAACCCGCCGGCTAGCAAGATCGCTCGCATGTACTTTCCCCTTCTCGCGGCAGGCAGAAGCCATGCCGGTCTCACAAAACGTGCTGATCGAAGGGAGGGTGGGGCGTCGCCCAGCCAGCCCGTCGGCAGCGATGACGTTTCACCGCTGCGGACAGGCCGCTCCGCCGGCGCGCCCCGCACCGCGGAAGGGTGATGGCCCTGGCAGGTCTCCTGGCTCGCGGGTCTTCGCCTCTGCTCCGCCTTCCCGGCCCTAAGGGGCCAGTGGCACTTCGGAGCTGGGCTCGCCGCTTACAGTTGCGGGGGCAGCCACGGTTTTGGGCCCATGACGGGTGGTCCGCACCGTGTTCCCTATTATCCCGGCCGCCGGATGGCGGCTGGGGACCAAAGCCATGTCAACTCAATCATGTCGTCCGGGGTTGTCAATCGCTTCTCCGACACCGGCTGCGCATTGAACGACCTGTGGGCGGAACGCAGCACAGCGGCCGGTGCACGGGCTCCCGGATCATTTAGGAGGCGCGTCGTTGCGCGAGGGCCGAGTGTGCCGGCGCCAGTTTGTCAGATGCTGCGTATCGCCCGGGGCCGGCCTGCTGTGCGGGCGGCCTCTCGGATGTCCTTGGCGAACACCAAGAGACAGTGATCGATGGGTGCTCCGGCGGGGCGAGGGCGTCAGAACGTGAAGGTCGAGGCGTTGCGGAGGGCGTAGACGCGAAGGCCTCGTGCGATCTGGAGTTGCTCGGGCTTGAGAACCCGGTCGGCGCGGAGGCGGCGCGCGGCGATCTCACCGCGGGGCATCTGCAGGCCCGGATCCGGGGCGAGGGCCAGGAAGTCGAATTCGAGAAACCCGTCGGCCGCCGGCGCACCCTGGCGCCGGATGACGAGTTGCGGCGAGGAGAAGCCGGTCGTGGGTGCCACGCCGAAGGCGCTGACGGCGAAGCTTCCGTCGCTCGCGCGGCCGATCTCGATCAGACCGACATTCTCGACCGGCTCACGCCGCCGCTCGATCCCGTCGATCTGGCCCTGTGCTGCCGCCTCCGTCTCCTCGTCATCGCCGAAGATCCCGCAGCCGGGCAAGGCTGCGACAAGCCCTAGGGCGGAAGCGCGGAGAAGGAGAGTGCGGCGGGGGAGGGCGGACATCGGCTCGGAACCCTTGGGACTGCTTGCAGGCGCTGCGGCTTTCCACCACAAGCGCGGCGTTCTGGAAAGCCCCCGGCTTTACCGGCGGCCCCCGGTGGCATACCTGCCGGGGACGCAGCGAGGAGACGACGCCATGGCCAGCCCCGCCTTCGAGGAGATCGCGGAGAACTTCGAGCTCTTCGATGATTGGGAGGACCGCTATCGCTATGTCATCGAGCTTGGCAAGGAGATGCCGGCGCTCGACGACGCGCTGAAGACGCCGGCCTACAAGGTGGATGGCTGCGCCTCGCAGGTCTGGCTGGTGCCCGCGGTCGAGGGCGAGGGGGCGGCGCGAACCCTGAGCTTCGAGGGGGACAGCGACGCGATGATCGTGCGGGGTCTCATTGCCGTCCTCCGCGCACTCTATTCCGGGCAGTCGGTGGCGGCGATCCGGGAGATCGATGCGCCGGCCGAGCTCGCGCGCCTCGGCCTCGAGCAGCATCTCTCGGCCCAGCGGTCGAACGGGCTGAAGGCGATGATCCAGCGGCTCCATGGCATTGCAACCCATGCAGAGGCGGGTTGATCACAGCGCCAGCGCTCGGCGTCATTCCATCTTTGCGCAGCCTGCACGATAGGCGTATCACACGTCCTCCTAACGCGATCGTGATTTGGGGGAGGATGCGTTGTGCCTAATGCGCTGACCGAGATGCTGGAGACGCGGTCCTGGCTGCTCCTGGACGGCGCGACGGGGACAAATCTCTTCGCCATGGGCCTCGAGGCAGGGGAGGCGCCGGAGCTTTGGAACCTCGATCAGCCGGAAAAGGTGCGCGCTCTCCATGACGGCTTCATCGGGGCGGGCTCCGACCTCATCCTCACCAACACCTTCGGTGGCAGCGCCTACCGGCTGAAGCTGCATGAGGCGCAGGGCCGGGTGCGTGAACTCAACATGGCCGGTGCCAGCATTGCACGGGAGGCGGTGGAGGCGTCCGGTCGACAGGTGATCGTCGCGGGCAGCGTGGGCCCGACGGGCGAGATCCTCGAGCCGGTCGGCCAGCTCTCGCATGCCGATGCGGTCGCGGCCTTCCGCGAACAGATCCGAGCGTTGATGGATGGCGGCGTGGACGTGGTCTGGGCCGAGACGATTTCGTCCGAGGAGGAGATCCGCGCTATCGGCGAGGCCGCGGCGGCGGAGGATGCACCGCTGTGCGCCACCCTCAGTTTCGACAGTGCTGGGCGGACGATGATGGGTGTCACGTCCGAGGGGTACGCCCGGATGGCGCCGGGGCTCGCTGCTGAACCCGTCGCCTTCGGCGCCAATTGCGGGGTCGGGGCCGCCGATCTTCTGCGCACGGTCCTCGGCATCACCGCGGCCGCGCCCGACGCGGTCGTGATCGCCAAGGGAAACGCCGGCATCCCGAAATATGTCGACGGGCATATCCACTATGACGGTACGCCCGAACTGATGGCGGACTATGCGCGGCTCGCTCGCGATGCCGGCGCACGGCTCATCGGTGGCTGTTGCGGGACAAAGCCCGAGCACCTGCGCGCGATGCGAGCCGCACTCGAGACGCATGAGCCAGGGGATCGGCCGAGCCTCGATGCCATCCGCACGCGTATCGGCGAGTTCAGTTCAGCCTCGGACGGCACCGGAGAGGATGCCGCGGCCGTGGGAGGACGCCGGCGCCGGCGACGCGGCTGAAACGTCGCGTGATCGCCCCGAGAACCAGGTAGCAACCGTCAACTTTCGGCGCATCGTCGATTTGCGTGCGTCGGATGACGCGTTTGAGCCTTCCCGCGCCAGCCCGACACTCCAATCTGCTGATTAGCAACGTGATTCGGAGCTGGGTGCCATGGCCGACGAAGAAGATATCGTCCTCTCAGAACTCGACGACGACGAGCTTGTGCAGCAGATGCATGACGACCTTTATGATGGCCTCAAGGAAGAGGTCTGCGAGGGCGTCAACATCCTGCTCGAGCGCGGATGGATGCCCTATGACGTGCTGACCAAGGCGCTGGTCGAAGGCATGCGGATCGTCGGTATCGACTTCCGGGATGGGATCCTGTTCGTGCCCGAGGTGCTGCTCGCCGCCAACTCGATGAAGGCCGGCATGGCGATCCTGAAGCCGCTCCTGGCCGAGACCGGCGCACCGAAGCTCGGCAAGATGGTGATCGGCACGGTGAAGGGCGACATCCATGACATCGGCAAGAACCTGGTGGCGATGATGATGGAGGGCGCGGGCTTCGAGGTCGTCGATATCGGCATCAACAACCCGGTCGAGAACTACATCGAGGCGATCGAGCGCGAGGAGGCGGATATCCTCGGCATGTCGGCGCTGCTGACGACCACCATGCCCTACATGAAGGTCGTGATCGACACGCTGAATGAGAAGGGCATCCGGGACGAGTACATCGTGCTCGTCGGCGGTGCGCCGCTCAACGAGGAGTTCGGCAAGGCCATCGGTGCCGATGCCTACTGCCGGGATGCTGCCGTGGCTGTGGAGACGGCGAAGACCTTCATCGCGCGGAAGCACAATCAGCTCGCCGCAGGCTGAGCGAACCACAACGCACATCGTTCGGGTCGGCGGTGGGAGCACTGCCGGCCTTTTTCGTTGCGCTGTTATGGGCGTCTTTCGCGCAGTTGTTGCAAAACAGTTACACACGGTTTCGTCATCCCGCGGCGCCCCCCTGCCGCGGAACCAAAGCCGGTTCTCTCCGTTTCTTCCGGAAAAGCAGCAAGGCCTTGCATCCAGGAGGCAAAGATGGCCGACCGCATCGTGAACTTGCAGCGTGCAGCACGCGTGCTCGACAGGAGTGCGCGCTTCTACGAGAGCGCCGCTGCTCGGGTGAACGGGCGTCTTGCGATGCGTTTTCGCACAATCGCCGCCGAGAGGCGGGCTGCGGCCGAGGATATTGCGGTGCGCCTCGATGGTCTTGGCGCCGACCGCGCGGGGCCCGATCTCTGGGGCAGGCTCTGCGCGCTCCAGGCTCGGATCGTCGATGCGGTGACAAACGGCAATGGTGCGCTCTTCGGCATTCTGGCCGCGCATGAGGATCGGACGCTTGCGTCGCTGCGTGGTGCGCTCGAGAGCTCGGCCGGGGCGCCGGAGCGGCGGGTGCTCGAGAAGCATCTTGCCATCTTCTGCGAAAGCCGCGACCTCATGAAGGGTCTGAAGCAGGTGAGCTGAGCCCATTGCCCGGCCGCCCAGGCCGGGAGGGCGCGGTGGACGACGAGAGCTTGAGCGCCCGCGGACTGTCCGCGACAGCGAGGCCCGAAGAGGCGCCGCTCCTTCTCATCGCGTGTGGTGCCCTGGCGCGCGAGGTGCTCGCGCTCCAGCGTGCGAGTGCGTGGCAGGGCATGGCGCTTTCCTGCCTGCCCGCATCGCTCCACAACCGACCCGAACGCATTCCCGAAGCCGTGCGTGACCGGATCGCGGCGGGCCGTGCGGAGGGGTTCGCGAAGATGTTCGTGCTCTACGCGGATTGCGGCACGGGCGGCTTGCTGGACCGGGTCTGCGAGGAAGAGGGCGTGGCACGCATCGCCGGGCCCCATTGCTACGCCTTCTTCGACGGCAACGACGCCTTCGCGGCGCGCACGGAGGAGGAGATCGGAACCTTCTACCTCACCGATTTTCTGGCGCGGCAGTTCGAGACACTGGTCTGGCGGGGCATGGGCCTCGACCGCCATCCGGATCTGCGCGACATGTATTTCGGGCATTATGATCGGGTCGTCTATCTCGCGCAGACCGATGACGCAGCCCTTACGGAAGCAGCACGAGCAGGGGCCGAGAAGCTTGGCCTCGCCTTCGAGCGGCGCTTTACCGGTTATGGCGAGCTTGGAGATGTGCTGGCGGGCCTCGCCGCGGCGCCGGATTGAGCGCGCGCCGCTGCAAGGCCGCAGGCTTACTCGCTGTCGTGCACGAGACGGATCGACGCCCGGCGGCGCGAGACATCGTCCGCGTTCTCGCCCTCGCGCGGCGTCTTTGCGGAGAGGCCGCCGGAGATGCTGCGCAGAAGAGGTGCGGCCGGATCGCCGGTCGAGGGCGCGCCGTCGAAGGCGACCGCCGCCTCGGCGAAGCCCGATCGCTGACCGGCACTGGCGAAGAACACGTCGTCCACTGCGCCCTCGACCGGGGTGATCGCCATCTCGTCGATGGAAAAGACCAGCGGCGGATCGGATGGGCGCGCCTCCGCCGGCTCGAACGGATTGAGCGCACCCAGGACACGGTCGATCTGCCCACGATCGCTCCGGAGCGGCAGCAGCGCCATCTCCCAGAGCCCGCCAGAGGTCGCATCGGCGCGCTTCAGGCGCGCCATCCCGATGCCGGGCTCCGCCAGTGTCTCCGCGACAAGCTCGCGCATGCTCTGGCGCGCCTCGGCCGCCATGATCGATTGGATCGGCAGGCCGCGAAGCTCCATCCAGAAAGCGTCGACGAGCGCGCTGCCCGCGAGCCTGAAGCGCACGTTTCCGCGTCCGAGGTCTTCGAGAATGAACAGGTTGCCGATCGCGGCGCTGATGCGCCGCGGGTCAACCTCGGCTCTCATCGGGCAGACACGTGCCCCCCTAAGGCCGTGCCAGTACCGAACGAGCTTGCGGTTTTCGGCGTGACGCATGTCATCGACCCCCGCTCCGAACTCGGCCTCCGGCGCCCCTCGCCGGGTGAACTCGAACACCGCCTTGTCGCTGTCGTCTTGCATTGGCTATCCCATAGTTTCGGCGCGGTTTCAACGGAACTCACCCTGCGACGCTGGCGCCGATCCCGCATCCAGGCCGGGATGTCGCCGTCGAGCGCGCCTTCATGCGGAAGGCGCCGTGCATGCACGTTTCTGGGTGGATCGCCGGACATTCTGTTCGGATGACCGCAGTCTACGCTTTGTTGAGGATTTGCCGAAACGATTTGTTAGGCCGTGGCGCCGATGTTCCGCGCAAATCTGCGTGTGCGCCTGGCGGCCACACCTCGGCGCCGCCAGCGCGGCGCGACGTCTCCACGGCTTGCAGGAAGGAGCCCGACCATGCTGATGAGCCCCATGCCAGTCGCGACACGCAAGGGACTCATGGTCGTGCTGTCCTCGCCCTCGGGCGCGGGCAAATCGACCATCTCGCGCCGGTTGCTGGCGGAGGATTCGCGCTTCAGCCTTTCGATCTCCGCCACGACGCGCCCGGCGCGGCAGGGTGAGGTCGAGGGTGAGCACTATTTCTTCGTTGATAATCAGGGCTTTGAGCAGATGGTCGTGGAGGACCGGATGCTCGAGCATGCGGAGGTGTTCGGCAACAGATACGGCACCCCTCGAGCGCCGGTAGAAGAGGCGATAACGGCTGGTCGGGACGTGCTCTTCGATGTGGACTGGCAGGGGGCGCGGCAGCTCGAGCAGTCGGCTCTCAACGCGGCGCTGGTAACCATTTTTCTGCTGCCGCCGTCGATTGCCGAGCTGGAGCGTCGGCTACGTGCTCGGGCGCAGGACAGCGATGAGGTCATTGCCCGGCGAATGGCCAAGGCCGAGGACGAAATCAGTCATTGGGCAGAGTATCAGTATGTCCTGATAAACGACGATTTGGCGACCTGCTTCTCCCAGGTCGGGACGATTATCGCTGCCGAGAGAGCGCGCCGCTTGCGCCAGCCCGGACTGCAGAGCCATGTCGCCAAGCTTAACGACGAGTTCCGGCGTCGCTTCGACCGGGACTGAGTCGGGCCTCAGACGCAGGGTTGAGGCCTCTAGCAAGCCGTCGCAGGATGTGGCAGCGCCATCCGATTGCCCCCATTCCTTCCGACGGAGCCACGCATGACCCTCCACGCCCTCGGTGATGTTGCTCCCGAGCTTCCCGCGGATGAGCCGTTCTTCGTCGCGCCCTCGGCCGATGTGATCGGGAACGTGCATCTGGAGGGCGAGGTCAGCATCTGGTTCGGTGCAGTGCTGCGCGGCGACAACGAACCCATCCGGATCGGCTGGGGCTCGAACGTACAGGACGGCGCGATCTTCCATACCGATCCCGGCTTCCCACTGACCTTGGGGCGGGAGGTGACGATCGGTCATGGCGCCATCGTGCACGGCTGCACCATCGGTGACGGCAGTCTCGTGGGCATGGGTGCCACCGTGTTGAACGGCGCGCGGATCGGGCAGGGGTGTCTGATCGGTGCCGGTGCTCTGGTGACCGAGGGCAAGGAAATCCCGGACGGCTCACTCGTCCTCGGCACACCGGGGAAGGTTGCGCGCACGCTCGATGCCGAGGCGCAGGCGGCATTGCGCGAGACGGCCGCAGGTTACCGTGCGCGCCTCAAGCGGTTCAGCGCGGAGCTTCGGGCGCTGTGATCTCTTTCCCCTGATCGAGGCGACGATGCGGGCTTAGAGCGGCGAGGCGCAGAGCGTCACGCGCGCATCCTCCGCCGTCCATGTGAGCTGCGCCCCGGCGGTGGCGGCGGCTCGGGGCAAGAGCGCAAGCTCCACCTCGCGCGAAGCCGGCATCTCTCGAAGGCTGCCTGCGAGCCAGGCCTCTGCCCGCGGCGGCAGATCGGCGCCGGACCCTTCTGCCGTCACGCGAATGGGCAGCGCGCTCTCCTGCGAGAAGACGAGATCGATCTGACCCCCGAGCCCGAGAAGGAGCCGGCCCGAAAGCACCATGAGGCTTGCGAGGCGCGCCACGGTGGGGTCGAGCGGTCCGCCCTCGGCGCCCGTGACGTTCAGGCTGACGCGTCGGCCCGCGATCACCTCCGTAAGCTCTCCGATGACCTTGCTGCGCGCCACCTCCGGCCCAGAAGGCGTCGCATCGCCGAAGGCCACGCGGAGCGTGCGTAGTAGCGCTGCCGCCCGGGCCGTGCTCTGCCTGACAAGCTCGACCTCTTCGGCCTCCCCGCTCGCCGCAACCTCTGCCATCAGGTCGATGCCGTTCGCGATCGCGCCGACGGGTCCGACCAGATCATGACAGATCCGGGCGGCGATGAGACCGCCGAGCCGCATCATCTCCGGGTGGTCGGCCGCATGGGTCGCGGCATGGTCAGCAACGGGACGGGGCGCTAGGTCATGAACCATGTCGAATATGTTCCTGGAAGTGGGCGCCCTCGTCCGTCATCGTCTCCGCCCCGACTGGGGCATCGGTCAAATTCAAAGCATGGTCGCCGACCGCATCACGGTGAATTTCGAGAACGAGGGAAAGGTTGTTCTGATCGGAGAGGACCCGCAGTTAGAGCTCATCGAATCTGATGTGCTCTAACATAGGTCGAGTGTGGTTAATGGTCACTCAAGAACCGTCTGGACATGCGCGGCTCCGTTTCGCCGTCCGTCCGGGCGCGGTTGCGTCGCTGCGAAGGGGTGAATACTGTCCGGCGCCGGCCGGAGAGCCGGGCTGAATGCCGGGCTTCAAGCCCGGCAGCGGCATACCGGACCGACGGCGATGCCGGTCGGGCGACGCGGAAGAGGGCGGGACAGCATGCAGGTCGATGCCGGGCGCTTTACCGTGCGCCTCGCCGCAAGTGAGGCCGAGGTCGCCGCAGCACAGCGCCTGCGCTATCGCGTCTTCGTCGAGGAAATGGGCGCATCGGTAAGCCCGGAAGACGCGGCAGTGCGGCGGGAGCGGGATCGCTTCGATCCCTATTTCGATCACCTGATCCTGATCGACAACGAGAACGAAAATCCTGACCTCGAGCTCGGCGTCGTAGGGGTCTACCGCTTGATGCGTGGCGCGTCGGCGCGTGACGGGATCGGCTTCTATGGAGAGGGGGAGTACGATCTCGCCCGGCTCAAGGCGCAGGATACCGAGATCCTGGAACTCGGCCGTTCCTGCGTGGATGCGAGCCATCGTGGCGGGTCGGGGATGCATCTCCTCTGGAGCGGCCTCGGCCGCTATGTCGACGAGCACGATGTCGGCATCCTCTTCGGTGTGGCGAGCTTCCACGGCGACAGCACAGAGCCCTTAGCCCATGCGCTGAGCTACCTTCATCACCGCCATCTCGCCCCGCCCGACCTTCGCGTCCGCGCTCTCGATAACAGCTTTGCGCCGATGGACATCGTTGCCGCGGATGCGGTGGACGGGAAGGAAGCGCTGCGTCAGATCCCGGCACTCATCAAGGCCTATATCCGACTGGGCGGTTTTGTCGGCGAGGGGGCCTGGGTCGACCACGAGTTCAACACAGTCGATGTCTGCCTGATCATGGACACCACGCGCATGGTGCAGCGCTATCGTCAGTTCTACTCGCGCCACCAGACGCGGGGCACGGGCGACGGGATCGAGAGCGGCGCGCCCGGCGGGAGCCAGACCGAGACCCAGAGCGAGATCGCAGGCGGGACCCCGTCCGAATGACTGTCTCCCAGGACCCACCGGCCGCCGATGACGATGCGCTTGGCCCGAGGCGCGGGCCGGGGAGCCAGGGAACCTGGCGCGACGCCCAGCCGCCGGTGCTCCCGCCGCTTACCCTGCGTGAGAAACTGCGTGGCTATGGGCGGCTTCTGGTCTTCATGGCGCTGACGGTCGTCTCGGTCGCGGTCTTTATCGCGGGCAGGTATCTGCGCCATTGGCTCGGCCATTCGGTGACATTCCATTTCTGGGTGGCGCGGCAATGGTCGCGGGGTGGGCTGTGGCTCGCGGGTCTCGATCGGCGGATCGAGGGCATGCCGGTATCGGGCGGAGCGCTGGTCGCGAACCATTGCTCTTGGCTCGATATCCTTTCGTTGCGCGCCGTGACGCTGATGTATTTCGTCTCGAAGGCTGAGGTCGCGGACTGGCCCGGCGTCGGGTTCGTCACGCGCGTTACCGGCACGATCTTCATCGAACGTCGGCGGAGCCAGGCCAAGGCGCAGGAGGCGGTGCTCCGCTCCCGGATCGCGGCGGACCAACTCCTGATCTTCTTTCCAGAGGGCACCTCGACGGACGGGCAGCGCGTTCTGCCCTTCAAATCCTCGCTCTTCTCAGTGTTCTATGAGGACGGGAAGGGCGCTGATCTCCTCGTCCAGCCGGTCTCCATCGTCTACGAGCCCAACCCCGGCATCGGCCTGCCGAGCGACTTCTACGGCTGGTGGGGCGACATGCCGTTCTACGGTCACATCCTCGATGTCTTCGCGCGCTCGCGCCGGGGCCGCGTGACCATCACCTTCCACCCCCCGGCCCGACCCGCTGACTTTTGGGACCGCAAGGCGCTGACCGAGCACTGCCAGCAGGCTGTGGCGCGGGGGCACTCGGCAACGCTTTCCGCGCCGTAGAGCCGGCGGTCGCGATGCGCGTCCCGGGCCTGACCCGGGACCTCGTGTTGCAACAGGAGAGCCCCTGCCAGATCCGCGGGGGCCCGCTGTTGTTTTCTCCATCAATGCTCGAAAGCCTCTTTGATTGGGCGGTTTGGCCGTTCTTGCCTCTCGCGTGATGGCCGCGGATACTGGCGTCGAACAATCCTCGAGGATCTCATGCAAGACGGCAGCAGCCTTCCCGCGCAGCGTGGCCCTGCCACGCCGGCGATCAGTCTCGATCAATCGCCGGACCCGAGCATCCATACCCCTGCAGGTCTCTCGGACTGGCTGCGCCAGCATGCGGTGGACGAGGCGGAATGCGTGACGCCCGACTTCGCCGGGATCGGGCGGGGCAAGGTCATGCCCACGTCGAAGTTCGTTAAGTTCGCGCCGATCTTCCTGCCGACCTCACTCTTCTTCCTGACGATCACCGGCGGCTACCCGGATATCGACAACTTCACCGAGTACGACACGGATGCGGATCTCTGGCTGCGCCCGGACCTCTCTACGGCCCGCGCCGTGCCTTGGGCCAATGACCGGTCGGTGCAGGTCATCCACGATGTGTGCGACCGGGAGGGGACGCTGATCGACTTCGCCCCACGCTCGGTCCTCCATCGCGTGCTGGAACACTATGCGGCAAAGGGCTGGAAGCCGGTCGTGGCGCCGGAGATAGAGTTCTATCTTACGCGGCCGAACACCGACCCGGATTATCCGCTCGAGCCGCCAGTCGGACGGTCCGGCCGGTCGCCGCAGAAGGCGCAGGCCTATTCGATCTCGGCCGTCGATGAGTACGACACGGTGATCGAGCACATCTACGACTATGCCGAAGCGCTGGGGCTCGAGATCGACACGATCATCCAGGAGGCTGGGGCGGCGCAGCTAGAGGTTAATCTTCGCCACGGGGACCCGATGGCGCTGGCGGATCAGGTCTTTCTCTTCAAGCGGCTTATCAGGGAAGCGGCTCTAAGATGCGGGGTCTACGCGACATTCATGGCGAAACCCCATGAGAACCAACCGGGCTCCGCGATGCATATCCATCAGAGTGTGGTGGACGCCGAGACGGGCGCATCGCTCTTCTCCGAGGCTGATGGGTCGGCGTCACCGCTCTTTCACCACTTTATCGGCGGTCAGCAGACCTATCTCCGTGCCGCCTGCTGCCTGATGGCGCCGTATGTGAATAGCTACAGGCGCTTGGTGCCGGGTCTTACAGCGCCGATCAATCTCGACTGGGGGCGGGACAACCGGACCACGGGCCTGCGCGTGCCGATCAGCGAGCCTGAGGCGCGGCGGGTCGAGAACCGGGTCGTGGGTGCCGATGCCAACCCTTATCTCGCCATCGCCGGCACGCTCGCTGCCGGGTATCTCGGCATGGTAGAGGGGCTGAGCCCCCGCGAGGAGGTGCGGACCGACAGCTACGACCGTGACCGCGGGCTTCCCTATGGGCTCCTTGAAGCGGTGGAGGAGTTCAAGCAGTGCGAAGCACTCTGCGACGTCCTCGGCCCCGGCTTCTCGAACCTCTACGCCGCTGTGAAGCTGCATGAATACGAGGAATTCATGCAGGTCATCAGCCCCTGGGAGCGCGAGCACCTGCTCTTGAACGTCTGAGGAGCAGCGCGAGGGCGCGGCCGGGCGCGCAAGACTTTTGAGAAAGTCTTACAAATTCCTTGAAAGGAATTTGTGCGCCTAGCGGATGGCTTCGGCGAAGGCGGGCAGGCTGCTTGCCGGGGCGGACCAGACGGTGTCCGGGTCAGGCACCAGGAAGTCGGCCGCATCGGCGAGGCGCCGGGCAGTGGCAAGATCGACGCCTCCCTCGGCCACCGCCGGCGTCTCAATCATCTCGGCCCACCATCGGAAGAGTGCGTCGTCTGCCCGCCCTTCTGACGGCGCACCATCGGCGCTGAGCGGGCCGAGGGTCACGTAGTCCGCACCTGCCTCCGCCAGCGTCATGGCGCGGTGGCGGGTGGTGCCGCCGGCCGCGCCGATGATCCGGTCCTTGCCGAGGCTCTTCCGCAGCTTCTTGACGCTCGCGTGGTTCGCCGCGAGGTGGACACCGTCGAGACCCAGAGGCTCAACCATCTCGACCCTATCTGTGATCACCAGCGGCACATCGGCCGCGTGGCAGATCGGCATGAGGAGGTTGACTGCCCGGGTCCAGTCGTCATCGTCCCTCGTCGCAAGATCGAGCCGGAGGCAGGCGACGAGTCCGAGCCCCAGCGCCGCCTCGAGACCCGGCAGGATGGCCGCCACATCGCCCTCGCGCGGGGTGACGAGGTAGAGACGTGGGGCGTCATCGGGCATTCGTTTCTTCCTTTGACCGGCCCGCAGGGGACGCCGCGAGCCTTGGCGCTTCGGTCGCTCTGCTGTCAACCGATGTGCGGAACCGGGCGCCAGTCGGGCGGGGCCATCTCGAAGCCGGAGAACTCGAAACCCGGTGACACGGTGCAGCCGACGAGGGTGTAGGCGCCGAGCGAGCAGGCCGTCTGCCACCACCCTTCGGGTACGGTGAGCTGCGGCCGCTGACCGGCGGCAAGCTCGGGGCCGAGGACATGGGCCTCCGCGTCGTGGCCGTTGGGTGAGAGGCTGAGGGAAAGCGGGCCGCCCGCGTACCAGTGCCAGATCTCGGCGGCATCCACCCGGTGCCAGTGCGAAACCTCGCCCGCATCAAGCAGGTAGTAGATCGCCGTGCCCGCCGCCCGCTCACCCTCAGCCGCAGGCGCGCGCCAAGTCTCCTTGAACCAGCCGCCCTCGGGATGTGGTGCCAGGTCGAGCACCCGGATGATCTCCTGAGCTGTGAGTGTCGTCATGGCCTCCCCAATCAACCTGCATAACCCTGATCCGCCATTTGCCCTCGATCAAGGCTTCGGGCGCCTGGTCGCGCGATCCTAGGACCACAAAGAACGGAGGACGCCATGCTGAGCCTGACGCGCGAGACCCTGGACTGGATCGTCCTGAAGGCTCAGGCCTTCGATGCCAAGGACATGGATACGATGGAGGAGGGGGGCGAGGACGACGGCGCCGATGCGCTGAGCGTGCTCGAAGACCGGCCTGACGATGCCACCGAGGCGGAGCTTCACAGCTGGATCGACGACCTCAATGACCGGCAGGCGGCCGAACTCGTGGCCCTCTATTGGGTGGGGCGCGGGGATCGGGAGGCCGAGGAGTTCGCCGAGGTCGTCGAGGACGCGCGGGCGGCGAAAACTGCGCCGACGTCCGATTACCTGATGGGCGTGCCGCTCCTCGGTACCTATCTCGAAGCGGGCCTCGACAAGATCGACGCGCTCGATGAGAAGGCCGCCCAGCTCGAAGACGAGCTCTGAGCGAGGCGGCCCCAGCAGCCGTCAGGCCTTGCCGCGGTAGATGTCGACGAGTTTGCCGAGCATGTCGAGCGCCTCATCGCGTGGGCGCTGGAATGTGTTGCGCCCGATGATCGAGCCGTTGCCGCCGCCGTCGCGGATGGCGCGGGCATCGTCGTAGACGCTGTCGGAGCCCTTCTTGGAGCCGCCCGAGAAGACGATCAGGCGGCGGCCGTTGAAGGCGGCCTTGACGCAGTCGGCCACGCGCGCGGCCTGGCTCGAGATGTCGATCTTCTCGTCCTTGTAGACCTTCTTGGCTTCCTTGAGCTCGAGATGGTCGGTCGAGAGCTTCACCTTGATCACATGCGCGCCGAGGAGGGCCGCGATCTGCGTGGCATAGGCGGCGATGTCGATGGCGGTCTCGCCGTCCTTCGTCAGGCTCTCGCCGCGGGGGTAGGACCAAATCACCGTGGCGATGCCGAGGGCCGCGGCCTCGTTCCGCATCTCCGCGATCTCCTCGAACATGTCGAGGCCGGCGCTGCTCCCGGGATAGATCGTGAAACCGATGGCCGCACAGCCGAGGCGGGCGGCATCGTCAACGCTCGCGGTGATCGCCTGGTCCTTCGGCGCTTCGGAGGGGATAAGGGAGTTCGCGCTGTTGACCTTCAGGATTGTGGGGATCTGGCCTGCGAAGGTATCCGCCCCCGCCTCGATCATGCCGAGCGGCGCGGCATAGGCATTCAGCCCCGCATCGATCGCGAGCTGATAGTGGTAATGCGGGTCATAGGCTGCCGGGTTCGGCGCGAAGCTGCGGGCGGGGCCATGCTCGAAACCCTGATCGACGGGCAGGATGATCATCTTGCCCGTGCCGCCGAGTTTGCCGGTCATCAGCATCTGGCAGAGCTTGCCCTTCACGCCGGGGTTCTCGCCCTCATACATGCTCAGGATCTTCTGGACGGCGCGGCTCGCTTTCATGGCGGTCTCCTCAGGGGATGGGCGTCGGTGGGATGTTGGCAGTCGGGTAGCGTGGGGCTCGCCGGCCGGTCAAGCGGCGAGCGTGCGAGGCGGCAAGGACGTTTCGAAATCAACTGGAATGTCCGGAGACCTGGGACATCGGTCGGGTAGGATCCCGGCCGATGCGTTTCCGGCACTGTGTTGCCCGTCACCGAGAGGGCGGCAGCAGGGGCGCTTGGCCGACTACTCGGCGGAGATCCGTGCCGCGAGACCGCCTTCGATCCAGGTCTCGAGCGCCCGGGCCGACATCGCTGCGGTCGCGTCCGCCCAGGTTACGGCTTCGTCCGGGCGCTTGGCGTAGCGGTTGTCGAGGCGGCGGATGAGGGCGGCGGCGCCCCGGTCCCCGCCCGCTGCGGCGAGCGTCGCCCAGTAGAGCGCGCTCTCGTAGCTGCGCGGCCCCTTGCTGCCTGAGACGAGTTTCTCGGCCAGGCTGCGCATGCCGGCGATATCGCCGTCGGCAATGAGCGCCGGGTCCTCGATCACACCTGCGACCTCTTCCTGCAGATCCAGGATCTCGCCCAGCGAGAGCTCGGCCTCCATGGCATCTGCGATGGGGGCGGCAGACGCTTCTCCTTCGGCAAGCGCGGTCAGCGCGGCGACGTAGGCATCGACCATCGCACCCTCTGCCATCAGCGCCTCGGCGAGCAGGAGCGCTGCGGCGCCGGACCCCCCTTCTGCCAGCGGCTCGAGCAGCTCGATGCCGTCGCGACGGGCGCGCGGGGCGCCGATGCCCGAGAGGAGCGCCTGGCCCACTTCCAACCGTTCCTCATCGCTGAGGGAATCCGGCGTCTCCGCCGCCTTCGTGAGAAGTGCGGGGTCAAGGAGTGCGTCGCGGGCGGCGGGCACGGCGCCCACCCGCGGGGCGAGGAGGGCGATGGCGGCGGCGGGGTCGTCCAGCGCATCGGCGCCGAGGCGAACGGGCGCCGGCGGTGCCAGCGTCACGACCAGCCGGTCCTTCTCCTCGAAAAAGCGGCCAAGCGCGGCGGTCAGCTCCTCGGCGAAGGCCAGTTCTTCCGGTGTCGGCGTGCGACTGCCGTTCTCTGTCAGGCCTTGCATGATGCCTGCCTGCGCGATGGCCGGGATCGCGGCGGGATCGCCGATCTGCGCTGCGACCAAAGGCTCGACCGCCTCGAAGATGCCCCGGTTCTCGACGACGATTTCGGCGCCGGAGAGGATGGCGACGACCTCCGCGTCCTCCACGCTCTCAGCGTCGACGCTCTCTTCCACATCGACGCCCATGAACCAGAAATAGTCGAAATCCGCGGCGATGCTGACGAGCGCGCCGTTCGTGATCGCGGCCGAGAGATCGAGATTGAGGGCGGAGCTGCGGTCGTCATAGGCGACGTCGATCGTCACCGTGTCCGCCTCGATCACCGGGTAGCCGAGCGCGCCGACCAGCGCGGCGGGCTCGGGCTCGAGGCAGGCGACCGGCATGGTAGCGCCGCCGAGGCCGATGGTGACGTCCGCCCGATCGAAACGCCCGCCATTGGCCAACGTCACGCGCTCGATCCCGATCACGCAGGCCCGCGCCTCGTCATGCGGCAGCTCCGGCCGGAAGGTAAGGCCCGAGATCGTGATCTCGCCCGACCGCGGATCGACGGCGATGCCGTCATAGGTGAGCTCGATCGCACTCCGGGCGAAGCCGAGGCCGGTCTGGATCAGGAGCTGGGCGAAGAGGCGACCGAACTCCCATTCCGGCACCTGCTGTGCTGCCGTGCGCCCCGCCGGCGCGAAGGCGAGCAGGGATGCGAGCGCCGTCGCGGTCGCAAGACGCGTGGCGGTGCGAATGGAAGGCAGTGTCGTGGTCATGCATCTCTCCGTCGCTGTCGTGGCGGGCGGAACCTATGCCGCCCTTGCGCCAGGTATCGTGACAATTCGCCGTAAATCTGGCGGCGATGCCGTAGGTGTCTTGCTCAGCTTGTCGGCGCGAGTGCCGCAACGCCTGGCAGGGTCTTGCCCTCAAGCCATTCGAGGAACGCGCCGCCCGCCGTCGAGACATAGGAAAAGCGCGCCGCAGCACCTGAGCCGTTGAGCGCTGCCACCGTGTCCCCACCGCCCGCGACCGAGAGGAGGCTGCCCGCCTCGGTCAGCTCGGCGGCGGCGAGGGCTGCGGCATCGGTTGCCGCGTTGAAGGGCTGGATCTCGAAGGCGCCGAGGGGGCCGTTCCAGACGAGTGTTCGTGCCGCCTCGAACCGCGCGCGGATATCCGCCACGGCGTCAGGGCCTGCATCGAGGATCATCGCGTCCGGCGGGCAGGCATCGGCCGGCACTGTCTCGCTCGCGGCGCCCTCGGCGAATTCGCGTGCCACGACTACGTCGCTAGGGAGCACGATCTCGCATCCTGCGGCCGCGGCCTTGTCGATGATCTCCTTCGCTGTGCCAGTGAGATCATGCTCGCAAAGGGATTTGCCCACGGGCTTGCCCTGCGCGGCCAGGAAAGTGTTCGCCATGCCGCCCCCGATCACGATCTGGTCGACGCGCCCCATGAGGTTGCCCAGGAGCTCGAGCTTCGTCGATACCTTGGCGCCGCCCACGACGGCGACAACCGGCCGCTCCGGCGCGCCGAGCGCCTTTTGCAGCGCCTCCAGCTCGGACTGCATCAGGAGGCCGGCGGCGGAGGGCAGGCGGCGCGCGATTCCCTCGGTAGAGGCATGGGCGCGGTGCGCGGCGGAGAAGGCGTCGTTGACGTAGATGTCGCCCATCGTGGCAAGCTGGTCGGCGAAGGCGCGATCGTTCGTTTCCTCGCCCGCGTGAAAGCGCGTATTCTCGAGCAACAAGACCTGGCCGTTTGTGAGCCGCTCGACCGCTTCCTCTGCCAGCGGACCGACGCAATCCGGGGCGACCATGACGTTGGGCGCATCCGCAGCCTCTGCCAGTGCCGCCTGGAGCGCGTCTGCGACCTGGCCG
Organism: Pseudomonadota bacterium; assembly: GCA_039815685.1. GTDB lineage: Bacteria > Pseudomonadota > Alphaproteobacteria > Rhodobacterales > Rhodobacteraceae > Thermohalobaculum. Next base: position 305,950 of record JBCBYV010000001.1, read on the forward strand.
AGCGACATCTCAGCGTTCGGCGTGCCCTTCGGACGGCCGAAATGCGCGAGCAGGATGGGCAGGCCGCCGCGCTTCATGACGGTCGCGATCGTCGGGACATGGGCGCGGATGCGGGTGTCGTCCGTGACCTGGCCGTTCTTGACGGGAACGTTGAGGTCGACACGGATCAGCACGCGCTTTCCTGCAAGGTCGAGATCGTCGAGCGTCCGAAATTCCATGGGCCCCTCCTGGCTGGCGGTGCCCCGGTTCTCGGGTCCGTCCGGCCCGCCGTCAAGCGGGCCGGGGCAGGGTTTCGTGAGGCCGAGCCGAGCGCTCGGCCGCCTCGCTCCTATCGCGCACCGATGGGCTTCAGCATGAGTACCCAGTCGGTACCCTCGCTTTCCCACTCGCCCTTCACCATCGCGCGCCGCTCGGCCTCCTCGAAGCCGAAGCGCTCGTATAGACGGCGGGCGCCGGTGTTGTTGTCCGCCACGATGATGGAGAGCGTCTTGCAGCCCATGCCGAGCGCGATCTCCTCGGCGAGGGTGAGGAGCTTCGTGCCCCACCCCTCGCCCCGGTGATGCGCGCGTGTCGCGAGGACATGGACATACCAGGTCCCCGGCGCCGCGTTCTCGAGTTCCTGCAGCGGACGGAAGAGCGGCTCGAAATCCTCGGGGATCGGCTCCGGCTCGTCCGGCAGCCGCTCGCCGCGGAGGCCCGCTACAGGCGCGTCGCCCTCGATGGCGACGATCCACTTGCCCTCGGCCGCTGCCTTCCCCTGACGGTCGGCCCCGCGCACCCACGGATCTTCGCTGGGTGCTGCATCCTTGGTCCAGGTATAGAGCGCCAGCCCCTCGCTTGCCGCCTCGATCAACTCCGCCAGGATCGCGCCCTCGTCCGCACGAGCGATCCGGAACTGGTTTGCGATGTCCTTCATCATGACTACTCCTTCTCACGCAGGAGCACTTGCGCCCGGCCGCGTGAGTCCAGAAGCATCACCAGCGTGATTGCGCCGTGAATTCCGTCACTGGGTTTCAACCTAAGCGCGATGAGCGGGCGTCCGGCGGGTCAGGTCGTGGGGTGGCGGCAATATCCTCGGCAAACCTCGCCTGCCTCAGGTCTTGGGCGTCGGGGTCCCAACAGAAGCGTCCCCACGGCGCAGATGGCGCCGTGGGTGGGGTTGCTCAGGGTCGGCCGCGCCGCCCGGGACCGTCGCCGGGCTCCTCACGACCCAGATCTCTCAGAGATGGGTGGCCATGGCGACCGCGGTGTCGGCCATGCGGTTCGAGAAGCCCCATTCGTTGTCGTACCAGCTGAGGACGCGACAGAACTGGCCGTCCATCACCTTGGTCTGGTCCATGTGGAAGACCGAGGAATGGGGGTCGTGGTTGAAATCCATGCTTACCAGCGGCTCGTCCGTGAAGCCGAGGATACCCTTGAGACTCTGACCTGCCGCGGCGCGAACGGCGCCGTTGATTTCCTCGACGCTGGTGTCCCGCTCCGCGTTGAACTGGAAGTCCACGACCGAGACATTCGGCGTCGGCACACGGATGGCGACGCCATCGAGCTTGCCGTTGAGCTCCGGCAGCACGAGGCCCACGGCCTTCGCCGCGCCCGTCGAGGTCGGGATCATGCTCATGGCTGCTGCCCGTGCACGGTAGAGGTCCTTGTGCATGGTGTCGAGCGTCGGCTGGTCGCCGGTGTAGCTGTGGATCGTGGTCATGAAGCCCTGACGGATGCCAATCGCCTCGTGCAGCACATGCGCGACGGGGCCGAGGCAGTTGGTGGTGCAGGAGGCATTCGAGACGACCTTGTCGTCCGCCGTCAGTGTCTGGTGGTTCACGCCATAGACGATCGTCTTGTCGGCGCCCGAGGCCGGAGCGGAGACGAGGACGCGCTTGGAGCCGTTCTCGAGATGCAGCGCGGCCTTCTCCTTAGCCGTGAAGATGCCGGTGCATTCGAGCGCGATATCCACATCACCCCAGGGCAGGGCAGCAGGATCACGCTCGGCCGTCACGCGGATAGGGCCGCGGCCGACATCGATGGTGTCACCATCAACCGTCACTGTGGCGGGAAACCGGCCATGCACGCTGTCGTAACGGAGGAGGTGGGCGTTGGTCTCCACGGGGCCCAGATCGTTGATGGCGACCACCTCGATATCCGTGCGCCCCGACTCGACGATGGCGCGCAGCACGTTGCGCCCGATCCGACCGAACCCGTTGATGGCAACCTTGACCGCCATGGCCTCTCTCCCGTTTTGCTGAGCACCCGGCGGGCGATGCCGCCGCACGCGCGCGGTATGGACCGGAGACGCGGCTAAATCAACGCGCCCCGGGCGCGAGGGCGCACGGGGCGGTTCTTGGCCTGTCCGTGTGGTTCGGATCCGCCCCTTCGAGGGACGTTGCAGGATGCGCGCCCCGGTCACACGACGAAGGCGAACTCGTCCTCAGAGACCTCCACGAGCTGGTTGTCGCTCAGGAGCTCTGAGCGGGCGCCGGAATTGATGGAGAACTCGATCAGGAGCTCGCCATCGCTGACCTCCGGCCGGCTCGCCACCTCGGTCCAGAAATCGAACCCGCCTTGCGCGGGCGCGCGGCCGAGACCGTTCTCGAAAAAGGTCGTGACCAGCGCGTCGTCGCTCAGATCGGCGGCGGGGGCGCCTTCGCGGGTCTCGAACTCGGTGGACTCGAGGAACCTGAAGGCGATGTCCTCGAGGGTTTGGCCGTCCTCGAAACGGTCGATCCAGAAGTTGAGCCCTTCCTCATCCGCCCGCCTGCCGAAGGCGACCTCGTAGAAGAGAGCAATCTCGATCGCGGTCTCCAGCGTCACGCTGCCCTCGCCGCCACCCCCGCCGCCAGAGCCGGGCGAGCCGTTCTGGCTGAAACCTGCGACCTCGGTCAGGTTGAGTTCCTCGTCCTCGTTGAACTCGGTGAAGCCGGGCGCGTCGTCGAGCTGAACCTGGACGAAGCCAAGTTCCGCGAGCTCATCCGGCACGGTCTCGCCCGGGGTCAGCGGCGGCAACTCTGTGCCGTCGATTAGGACCCGATAGAGCAGGTTGATGTCCGGATCGTCGTTGAAGACGCCATCGACATCGTCGCCGTCGCGTTCCGACTCGATATCGAGATAGATGCCGCGATCGCTGCCATCATCGCGCTGGAAGAGCGTGACGCCCGTCTCCTCGAGGTCGATGGGCTGATCGGTGGTGAGGTCCCGAACCTGGATGTCGTCGTCGTCATCGCCGAGGGTGATGGTGTCCCCCGGGATCGTGATCGCGATATCCCGTGTGCCGACGAACGTAAAAACGTTCTCGTCGTCGGGATTTTCGAAGAACAGTGCTTCACCTGTGAAGGTAGGCATAGGTCGTCTCCGTCGTTTCTCTGCGAGGCGACGCGCATGTGCTGCGTATACAAGCCGTATCTTAGTGCCTGTATTTGCCTCAAGTGTCAGCGAGAACGACGTGATCGCACCATGAGTTCCAGGCGCGGGCAGAAATTAGGAGATTACTTAGCGTCATGCCGGAGCGTACGGCCAACTTTTCGAGCGCGACTTCAGCACGCGGGCAGGGCAGCGACGCCCCGCGGCACGGGGCGCCCAAGCCGACGTCGACGGCGGTCCGCTCAGCCCTAGAGAAGGAAGTCCCAGGTGCCCGGGCTCACCTCGAAGATACTGCCGATCTCGGGGTTGTTTTCGCGATACTCCTCGCTCGCGGAAAAGCGGATGAGGAGTTCTTCCGGTGAGAGGCCGTCCTCGAGCCGCCGTACCCAGAAATTGAAGCCGCCAAGGTCGAACTCGCGGTTCAGCGTGTTGTCGTAGAGGAGCCGGACATAGTCTCTCGGATCAAGCTCGGAGGCGAGCCCGCCGTAAAGGCCCACGAACTCATCCTCGGTCGTGAACCTTTCCGCGACCTCCACGAAGGTGCGGTCGCCATCATCGACGCGGTCGATCCAGAAATTGACGCCCTCCACATCCGGCTTGCGATCGAAGGCCGCGCCATAGAGGAACGCGATATCGAGCACTTCCTGAAAGTTGAGGCCGGTCGGGTCCTGCGGCGGTGGGGGGAGCGCGTCGATTTGCCCCGCCACTTCGCTGAACTCGACGAAATCGCCCGACTGAAAGCCCGGTGGCTCGAACAGCAGCCCGCCGTTGTTGAGCTGGAGGAAGTTCAGGAGGTCTTCGCCGATCTGGAAATCCGGAAGCTCGGCGCCGCGGATACGAACCGCAAGCGACTGGTCGAGCGTATCGTCGATCGGGCTCTGGACATCGACGAAGGCATAGAAGCTCGTGCGCTGCTGCCCGTCATCGTTGAAGGAGATGGCCGCGACGGTGGCACTGAAGGCTTCGAACTCGATACCGGTGCGCGCGTCCGTCAGCACGCCAGGATAGCTGAAGAGGTCGTCGCTCTCCCGGTCGGTGACGGTGAAGCCGTCGAGTTCGGTGGTGAGTTCGAGGATGACCTCGCCGAAGAACAGCGGGATATCATCGGGTCCCGCATAGCGAATGCGGAATGCCTCAAACAGGAACGTCTCTTCCATCTCTGGCCACTCCCCCTGGAAGGATGTGTCGCGATGGGGCACGCGGCCAGCGGTCAGGTCAAGTCGAAAGCGTTAACGCCCGCATCGACGACGGCGTCACGCCAGGAGGCTGCGCACCTTCCCGGCGACCGCTTCGGGCGTGATCCCGAAGTGCTTGTAGAGATCTTTGTAGGGGGCGGAGGCACCGAAGCTCGACATGCCGACGAAGCCCGCCTTCGCCTCGCGCCCCCGCTCGCCCAGGAGCCAGCGGTCCCAGCCCATGGCAACGCCCGCCTCGACGCCGACGCGGACGGGTCCTGCCGGCAGGATGCGACGGCGATAGGCCTCGTCCGCGGCGGCGAAGCGCTCCATCGACGGCATGGAGACGACACGGACGCCCACGCCCTCGCGCTCGAGCAGTGCCTTGGCGCCCATTGCGACCTCGACCTCGGAACCGGAGGCGATGACGATCGCGGCGCGCTTATGCTCCGCCTCCGCCAGCACATAGGCGCCCTGCGCGATCGGGTTGGCGGCGGTGTATTTCGCGCGAAAGCTCGGCAGGTTTTGCCGCGAGAGGGCGAGGACCGTCGGCCCGCCCTTGGTCTCGAGCGCGCAGGCCCAGGCCTCGGCCGTCTCCACCGCGTCCGCCGGGCGGATAACCTGCATGTTCGGGATCGCGCGCAGGGCTGCGAGATGCTCCACCGGCTGATGCGTCGGCCCGTCCTCGCCAAGGCCGATGCTGTCATGCGTCATGACATAGACGACCCGCTGTCCCATGAGGGCTGAGAGGCGCATGGCCGCCCGTGCGTAGTCCGAGAAGACGAGGAACGTGCCGCCATAGGGCAGGGCGCCGCCATGGAGCGCGATGCCGTTCATCGCCGCGGCCATCCCGTGCTCGCGAATGCCGTAATAGACATAACGGCCCTTGCGGTTCATCTCGTCAAACACACCGAGATCGGCGGTCTTGGTGTTGTTCGAGCCGGTCAGGTCGGCCGAGCCCCCGATGGTCTCCGGCAGCACCGGGTTGATGACGGCCAGCGCGTTCTCGGAAGCCTTGCGCGTCGCGACGGTCGGCTTTTCCTCGACGAGCGTCCGGCGAAGCTTGTTGAGGACGCTCGTGAGCTTTGCCGGCAGGTCTCCGGCCATCATGCGCTCAAACTCCGCGCGCTTCCGGTCGCTCAGACCCTTGAAGGCCGCGGTCCAGGCTGCCCGCGCCTCCGCCCCGCGCGCGCCGAGACCCCGCCAGTCGGCGAGGATATCCTTCGGCACTTCGAAGGGCTGGTGGGGCCAGTCATGCGCGGCCTTCGCGCCCTTGATCTCATCGTCGCCTGTGATCGCGCCATGCGCCTTGGCGGTGTCCTGTAGAATCGGTGCGCCGAGCCCGATATGCGTCTTGCAAGCGAGCATCACCGGCGCTTTCTGCGCGACAGCCCAGTCGAGCGCCGCCTCGATATCGGCCGTGTCATGGCCGTCGACGGCCCGCGTGATCCAGCCCGAGGCCTCGAACCGCGCCTGCTGATCGGTCGCGTCCGAGAGGCTCAGCTCACCGTCGATGCTGATCCCGTTGTCGTCCCAGAGCACGATGAGGTTCGAGAGCTTCTGCCGCCCGGCGAGCGTGATCGCCTCCTGGCTCACCCCTTCCATCAGGCAACCGTCGCCCGCGATCACCCAAGTGCGGTGGTGGCAGATCTTCGCGCCGAACCGCGCGCGCAGGCTCTCCTCGGCGATGGCGAGGCCCACGGCGGTGGCAAGGCCCTGACCGAGCGGGCCTGTCGTCGTCTCGATCCCCGGCGCGTGGCCATGCTCTGGATGGCCCGCGGTTGGCTGGCCAAGCTGGCGGAAGCCCTTCAGCGCCTCGATGCCCATCCCTGGGTAGCCGGTGAGGTGGAGCAGGCTGTAGAGCAGCATCGAGCCATGGCCGGCCGAGAGCACGAATCGGTCCCGATCCGCCCAGTCCGGGGCAGCCGGATCGAAGCGTAGATGCTTCTCAAAGAGCACGGTGGCGACATCGGCCATGCCCATCGGCATGCCGGTATGGCCCGAATTCGCGGCCTTCACGGCGTCGAGGGCGAGCGCACGGATTGCGGCGGCCATGCGGAAACGGCGCGGGTCGGCCTTCTTCATCTCGTCGATCGTCACGCCTGCCATCGCTTTCCCGGGCGCTCTGCCCGCTCCCTCGTATCATGTCGTTCTTCGCGCCTGGTGGAGCCCGGGCCCACGAAGCGGCGCGACATTGCTCACGCAGGGCGGGAAGGGTCAAGCGGCGCCTGCGCCACTTTCCCAGTCAGCGAGGAACGAGCGCGGGTGAAGCATTGCAACCACAGGGACCCATCGCGGGTTTCGCATCCGGACGCAGCGTCCGATACTGTCGGAAGAAACACCGCGCGCCCGTGATTCGACCGCGCGCAAGACGGTGGAGGGACGATGACTGCTTTGGAGCAGGCGGTGCAGCGGCTCTCTGCCGCTGTGGAGCTGGCTGAGACACGTGTTGCCAACGCTGGCGGCGCAGCGCTTGAGGCGGATGGCAAGGGCATGAGCGACCTCTTCGGCGATGATCGCGATACGCTGCTTGCCCGCATCCGTGCGCTGGAGGAACAGGCGGCGGAGGATGCGGCGTTGCGCGTGGAGGCTGCAGCCGCAGTGAAGGCTGCCCTTGCAGATCTTCGCGCAGTCCACGGCGACGACGGTCAAGCGGGGACGACCGAGCATGCCTGAGGTCACGATTGAGGTTGCCGGGCGCCCTTATCGCGTCGGTTGCGGCGAGGGCGAGGAGGAGCATCTGCGCGATCTCGCCCTCCGGCTCGATACCGAGGCGCAGAAGCTCTCCCGCAGTAGCGGGGCGGTACCGGAGGCACGGCTTCTTCTCATGACCGCGCTCGTGATCGCCGACCGGCTGTGGGAGGCCCAGCGCGAGATCCGCAAGCTCGAGCAGCGACTTGAGGCCGGAGAGGGTGCATCTGCGACCGTTTCCAACGGAGCCGATGACGAAGCAGAACTCGTCGCGGAGATCGAAGCGCTGGCGGCACGGGTCGAAGCGCTTCTCCCGGGTGCGCCGCAAAACTCTTGAAGAGTTTTGCCAAGGAAATTGAAATTTCCTTGGCTCCGCGCGGCCCTGATGCTGTGCAGAGCGGGCTTGCAGCGCGCCGGTCTCGCCTCTACCTCGGTGAGTGGCGGGTGCTATCCTTCCCGTGCGAGGACAGTTTCCTGGTGGCCTAAGCATCTTCGCGGGAGCTGGCTCTGCCCTTGTCCGTGGCCTCGGGTATCTGGCGCCCACCTGGTTATCCAGGCTCGCGAGGATCTGACACCTCCACGGTCGCGACGGGCCCGCCACCCGCTATCCCGCTCCCTCCGTCGGTGGGCAACCCTGCGCCGCCCGCACCAAGGGCCTGTCCCGCAACGCACCCTCTATCCTCGGTGGACGATGCAATGAGCACTAGACCGCAAGACGCTGCCACAGAGGGCGCTGAGGAGGCCAAGGCGGCGACACGCCGCGCCGCCTTCGATGCGCGAAAGGCCGCCCATGGCGAGGGGCGAGCCGAAGGGGCATCGGCTGCGGCCGAGGTGCTCCTCGCTGCACTCGGTTCGCTCGATCCTGGCACCGTGGTTGCCGGCTATCGCCCGATCCGGACGGAGATCGATCCCACCCCGGCCATGGACGCCCTGCATTCTGCCGGATGCCGCCTCTCTGTCCCGGTGATCGAGGGTGCCGGTCTCCCGCTCTCTTTCCGCGCCTGGTCGCCCGATTGTGCGGAGGTCGAAGGACCCTTCGGCGCCTTGGTGCCGGCCGAAGGCGACTGGCTCGTGCCCCGGATCCTGATTGTCCCGCTCGTGGCCTTCGACAGCGCGGGCTTCCGGCTTGGCTATGGTGGCGGCTTCTATGACCGGTCGCTCGAGCGTCTGCGTGCCTCGGACCCTGCCACCTGCGCAGTCGGCTACGCCTATGCCGCGCAGGAGCTCCCGGCGCTGCCGCTTGAGCCGACCGACCAACGGCTGGATCTCGTGGTGACGGAGGAGGGTGTGCGGGCGCCACGATAGCATCCCGGTAACGGTGCACTCACGAAGCTCGCTCACCAACTGGAAAACGAAAGTCTTCCCTTCACCATACACATAGCATAGGCGGTGAGCCCGCAGCCGAGCAGTCCTGGCGCCAGGTGAAACGGGGCGGCCGCCCCGATGTCGGGACGCCGCAGGGCACGACGAAGCGGGGGACGATGCGACTTCTCTTTCTCGGGGATATCGTCGGAAGGGCAGGCCGCCAGGCGGTGATCGACGCGCTGCCGGGGCTTCGATCCGAAAGGCGCCTCGACTTCGTGGCGGTGAATGCCGAGAATGCGGCAGCGGGCTATGGGCTTACCCGTGCCATCGCGGCCGAGCTCTTCGCTGCGGGAGCGGATGTCGTGACCCTTGGCGACCATGCCTTCGACCAGAAGGAGATGCTGCAGGCAATCGAGGGGGAGCCCCGCATCCTCCGCCCCCTTAACATCGCGAAGCAAGCACCCGGTCGCGGGCTCCATGTCTATGAGACGGCGCGGGGGCGGCGGGTTGCAGTGGCCGTCGCGCTCGGTCGGGTCTTCATGAGCCGACCCTATGACGACCCTTTCTCCGCGCTGGAGACGGCGTTGAAGGCGCATCCTCTGGCACCGGGTGCCGGCGCCGATGCGGTGATCGTCGAGATCCACGCGGAGACTACGTCCGAAAAGATGGCGATCGGGCACTGGTGTGACGGCAAGGCGAGCCTCGTGGTCGGCACCCACACGCATGTTCCGACCGCGGATGCGATGATCCTTCGCCGCGGCACAGCCTATCAGACCGATGCGGGCATGTGCGGCGACTACGACAGCGTCATCGGCATGGACAAGGTCGAGCCGCTGAAGCGCTTCGTCACCGGTCTCGGTACCGGGCGGTTCGAGCCTGCGATGGGTGAGGCGACCGTCTCAGGGGTGCTCGTCGAGACGGATGATGCCACCGGCCTGGCCCGCCGGATCGAGCCCCTCCGCCTCGGCGGCTTCGCCGTGCGGGTGCCGGCTGAGCGCGCGGCGGAGCAGGGGCGATAGGCGCGCGATGAGCGTGGGCGCCGCTCTCTTCGCCGACTGGCAGGCTTGGGTCACGCTCGGCACTGTGGTCGCAATGTTCGCGCTCTTCGTGAGCGAGCGCTATCCGACCGAGGTTGTCGCTATCTTCGGGCTCTCGCTGCTCATGGCGCTCGGCATCCTGCCGGTCGATGCGATGCTGCGGGTGTTCTCCAATCCCGCGCCCGTCACCATCGCCGCGATGTTCATTCTTTCGGGCGCCCTTGTGCGGACGGGCGCGCTCGACGCCTTCGCTCGCGTGATCTCCAGCAATGCCGAGGAGCGGCCGAAGGGAGTGGTGGCGGGGTTCGCGGGGCTCACGGTGGGCGCCTCGGCCTTCATGAACAACACGCCTGTCGTCGTTATGCTGATCCCCATCGCAGTGCGTACCGCTGCCCTGCTGAAAGTATCCGCTAGTCAGGTACTAATTCCGCTTTCCTATGCCGCGATCTTGGGTGGGATGTGCACGCTCATCGGCACCTCGACCAATCTGCTCGTCGATGGCGTCGCTCGTACGCATGGGCTCGCACCCTTCACGCTTTTCGAGGTGACGCCGCTCGCGCTCGTCATCGTGGCGGTTGGTCTCACCTTCGTCACCATCGCTGCACCTCGCGTCCTGCCGCGGCGCGATGCGATGCTCGATTTTCTCAGCAATCGCAAGAAGTTGCGGTTCTTCACCGAAGTGGTACTTCCGGAAGGATCGACACTGGTGGGCCGGCGCCTCGAGGACGTGGAGCATTTCAAACGCGAGGATATGAGCGTCATCGATGTGATCCGGGGCGACCTCTCGCTCCGCCGCGATTTCTCCTCGGTCGTGCTGGCGGCGGGGGACCGTGTGGTGTTGCGTTCGGGCGTGAACGAACTTCTGTCGCTCCGCGGCAACCGGGCGCTCAGCATGGTCGGTCAGCTCGATCCGATAGGCGAGAAGTCGACCGTCACGGTCGAAGCCCTGATCACGCCCGACTGCAAGCTCGTCGGCCGGCAGATCGGCGATGTCCGCTTCCGTCGCCGTTATGGCGTCTATCCGCTGGCCGTGCACCGGCGCGCGGAACGGGTGGGCAGCGTGCTCGATGAAGTGCGCATCCGCGTCGGCGACACGCTGCTGCTCGAGGGCGATCCGGACGATATTCGGCGCCTCTCTGTCGATCAGAACCTCGCCGACATCACACAGCCGACGGAGCGGCCCTATCGGCGGGAGCGCGCGCCCGTGGTGCTCGCGATCCTCACCTTCGTGGTGCTTGGCGGCGCCTTCGGTCTGATGCCCATCGCGGGGCTTGCCGTCATTGGGGTGGCTCTGGCCCTCGCCACCCGCTGCATCGATGCCGAGGAGGCGTTTGCGCTGGTGGAGTGGCGGCTCCTCGCGCTCATCTTCGCTATGTTGGGGGTCGGTGTTGCGCTGGAGCGGACGGGAGCGCTCGGCATGCTGGTGAGCGCGGCCGAGCCGTGGCTGATGGGCCTGCCGCCGTCGCTCGTTCTCTGGATCGTCTTCCTCATGGCCTCGATCCTGACCGAGCTTGTCTCGAACAACGCCATCGCCGTTGTCATGACGCCAGTGGCGATTGGGATTGCAGGCGCCTTGGGTGCGGATCCTCGGCCCTTCGTCGTGGCGGTGATGGTTGCGGCCTCCGCCAGTTTCGCGACACCCATCGGCTATCAGACCAACACGCTGGTCTATGCGGCAGGGGGTTATCGCTTCGTTGATTACATGCGCCTTGGTGTGCCCATGAACCTGCTCGTGGGCGCGATGGCCTGCCTGCTCATTCCGTTCTTCTGGCCGCTCTGAACATTCAGGCCGCACCGGGTCTGGCGTCCCTCATGTACCGCCAAGCTGCTGCGCTGTGACGGCATGCCGCGCGCATCGATGTGACGTAGACGCCATGCAGAGGAGAGGCGACAATACCGCGCAGAACCGCGATGCGAATGGGGCGTCGATGAGCGACAGCGACACCAAGCTCCGGCCAAAGGCAAAGCCGAAAGTCGACAAGCCGCGGCTCTACAAGGTGATCCTGCTGAATGACGACTTCACGCCCCGAAACTTCGTCGTCCGGGTGCTGCAGAAGATCTTTCGGATGACCGAGGGCGAGGCGAATGGCGTCATGCTGACTGCGCATCGCAAGGGCGCCTGTGTCGTTGCCGTCTTCACGAAGGAAGTCGCTGAGACCAAAGCGGAGCAGGGGACCGAGGCTGGCCGGCGCGAGGGCTACCCGCTCACCTTCACGACGGAACCCGAATGAACAAGGGCCCCGGCGGGGCCCTTTCGATCTGCCGAACCAGTAGGGCTCAGGCCGATCGCTGCCGGAGCAGTGCGATGCCGGCCAAGCCGCCCCCCAGCAGCAGGAACGATGCCGGAAGCGGAACCTCCGTGAGGGCCGACGGCGAAACGAAGCTGAACGAGCCCGACCCATAGTCAGTGCTGTCGAGACCGTCGTTCGTGAACCCCACCGTAAAGAGGAAGTTGCCTTCCGTCTCATCGAATATCGCTCCTACAGCATCGAAGACATAGGATGCTGCGATCGTCAATGAGTTCGCACCAAGGGTCGAAATCACGGAGATCTGGTTCGGCGCAGAAGTTCCGGTGAAGTTCGTCAAGCCGGCAGCGTTATTCGGAAAATCGGGCGTCGCAGAGAAGGGTATGTTCACGCCACCGCCATTGCCGACGCCGACGACCAAATCAAAAGTCGGATTGGTGTTCGTAGCAGAATCGAAATCACCGAAATCACCGGGTGCAACCACACCATTCAGTGTGATGTTCAACACATCACCCGCGTCGAGTACGGATGCCGTACCGTTGTCTGCAACGCTGTTAACAGTCGCGTCGAACGTGACCAGACCGTTGATCCCGACCGCTTGCGCAGTGCCCGTCGCACCGAGCAACACAGCCACGACAACTGCCGCTGCCGATTGAACTTTCATAACCACCCTCATCGTCGAAGCTTCCCTCTACCGATGCTTCGTCTCACAGGGTGGACGAGAGGTCAAAGGCTTTGCGTAAATAAATTGAAAACTATCAGCATCGCCGAAAAATAGTGCGACCTTGCACCAGAAAGCCCCATGATATCTCCAATATTTGAACACATTCTGTTAGTCAGTACAGCCTATAGTTGTTCATCTTTTCAATCTCAGATTGTATCTAATTCGTACTCAAAGAATCCTTCGTTGGCCAACTGCTTCGGGAAGGCGAGCTTGCCGGTACGTGGTGGCGCTCCTATAACCGCGGCCTGTTTCGTGGGATCGACGAGGTGGAGGGCGGCTATGGCCGGGCATTCCAAATGGGCCAACATCCAGCACCGCAAGGGCCGGCAGGACGCGGCGCGCTCTAAGCTCTTCTCGAAGCTCGCCAAGGAGATCACGGTCGCCGCCAAGATGGGTGACCCGGATCCGGACAAGAACCCCCGCCTGCGCCTCGCCGTGAAGGAAGCCAAGTCGAACTCCGTGCCCAAGGACGTGATCGACCGCGCCATCAAGAAGAGCCAGGGCGGCGATGCCGAGAGCTATGATGAGATCCGCTACGAGGGCTACGGGCCCGGCGGTGTTGCGATGATCGTCGAGGTCATGACCGACAACCGCAACCGCACTGCCGGCAATGTCCGCTCCTATTTCTCGAAGAACGGGGGCAACATGGCGGAGACAGGGGCTGTGAGCTTCATGTTCGACCGCAAGGGCCAGATCCTCTACGCCACCGAGGCTGGCAGCGCCGACGATATTCTGGAGGCGGCGATCATGGCCGGGGCGGAGGATGTGGAGAGCTCCGAGGACGGGCATCTCATTTGGACCGCAATGGATGATCTCAACGAGGTCTCCACGGCGCTCGAAGATGCGTTGGGAGAGGCCGAGTCCACCAAGCTCGTCTGGAAGCCGCAGACGCTGACGGAGGTCGACGAGGATACCGGTGCCACGCTCTTCAAGCTGATCGCGACGCTCGAGGACGATGACGACGTGCAGAACGTGACCGCCAATTTCGACATGTCCGACGAGGTCATGGCGAAGCTCTCGGCCTGACGGACGCATGGGCGTCACGGCGGCGGAACGGCTGGCAGCGTTGGCCGGGAATGGCAAGCCGGGTGCAGCGGTAGGTTGCGCCTGGATCGGCCTCGGCGATCCTACTGTCGCGGAAGTGGCAGCCCTCGCAGGCGTGAAGCTGGCGGTGATCGACACCGAACACGGGGTGATCGCGCCGGATACCCTGCCGAACATGCTGCGCGCGCTGGCGCTTCATGGCTCTTCGGGCCTCGTGAGGCTTGGGGGGATCGATGCGGTGGCCGCCAAGCGCGCCCTAGATGCCGGCGCCGTTGGCATCCTTTTCCCGCAGGTCGAGACGGTGGCGGAGGCGCGGATCGCGGCGGCCGCGACACGGTTTCCGCCCAGCGGCCGCCGGGGTACGGCCCTCGGCGTCGTGCGGGCCGCGGGGTTCGGCACCGTGGCGGATTACGCCGAGACCTGGAACGACCGTGTGCTGACGGCGGTGCAGATCGAAAGCCGGGCGGGCCTCGCGCAGGCAGACGAGATCGCGGCGGTCGACGGCATCGATCTCCTCTTCTTCGGCCCCTATGACTACGCGCTCGACCTCGGTCTCGATCCTGCGCGCGAGCCAGCGCTGCTCGAGGCGGCTTTCGGTGAGGTGGCGCGCGCCGCCCGGGCGTCGGGCAAGATTGCGGGCGTCTTCCCCTGGCCCGGTACCACGCCCGCGGCGCTCGCATCCGCTGGGGCGTCCCTCGTCGCCGTGGCCAGCGACGTCCGGCTGCTCGCGGACGGTTTCGCGGCGGCCGCATCGGCGCTATCGGTGGAGCGGTAGGGATGCGCGGAGGACGCCCATGACCAAGCCCGGCAGCCACCCGCTCGATCCCCGCGGCCTCATCAGCGAAGCCTATCGTATCGAGGGCATCACGGCCGAGGATTGCCGTTCGATCTTCTTCGACTGGGCCATGGGCCTCGCGCCGGGCATCGATCCGGGGGAGGCGGCGGCCGTGTTGAAAGCGCATCACAGCGAACACTCGGCTGACCATCCGATGACCCGCCTCCTGGACGAGGCCATGCTGCAGGCCTCCACCGGCATGCGCCCCAGTCGCCGCCGGCGCACCCGCCAGAACGGTGACGCAGCGAGCTAGGCGGGGAGTAGGGTCCGCGAGGGCCAGAGCATTCGTCGATAGCGCCGAGCCCGTCAAAGTCTTGCCCTGAGATGTGCCTCTCGTCGCTCGTAGTAGAACTGATATGGATGACGCCGTCCAAGGTCATCCCCGAGCTCGACCCTGGGATTCAGCAAGCATCCCAACCCCAACGATCTAGCGATCATTTGCAGTACCGGATCATGCCCGGCAATCACGGCACCAAGTGTCTCGGAAGGATCACTAGCCTCCGCCGTCGCTCGGCGGCAGCGTCTCACCTGCGAGATCCGCTCGAAGCCACGTCTCGAGCCGGTCGAGCGTCCAGCCGCGGGTTCTCGCCAGGGCGGCGCCGAGATGGAGCTTCGCGTGCGCTGCCGAAAGGGTCATGTGACCTGCGGGGATCGCGCCTGCCTCTGCCAGCCAATGCCCGGCAGCATAGGCGGCCCGCCCAGCCGGTCCACCCGGCACCTGGCTCGCCACGAGCACGGGGGCTCCGCGTCCGCGCAGGCGCCTGATGGTCCGGCTGATCGCAGCGGCTGCGCGCGGCGGAAGGTTGCCCTCACCGAAACCGGCGAGCACAAGCCCGGCGGGCGGAGCGGCGCTGTCGGTATCCGCAAGGGCGTCGAGCATTCTCGCCTGAAACACCGGACCCTCCGGCATCGGGTGGAAGACGGGCACAGGCCTGCTCCCGAACGTGGACGCCAGCGCGTCCAACTGAGCGACAAGATCCGAGGCTTCGGCGGCGGGTAGGGGAGGAGGCCACGCGGCACCGTTCGGGCAGTCGAAGGCCGCATCCGCTACCGTGTGCTGTTTGGCGACGCGCGCGCCAGACAGGTGCTTTCCGGCAAAGACGACCGAAACGCCCGGCGCAACGCCGCTCGACCCTGCCATGGGGATGGCCTGGGCGAGGTTTTCGAAGGCGTCCGTGCCTGCCGCGATGCCGTCCCCGTCGAAGAGCGGCCGTTGCGACCCGGTGACGATGACGGGAGAAGCAAGCCGCGCTGCAGGCTGCCCTTCCTCGTCGAGGGCGGTGAGCAGGAAGGCGAGCGCCGCGGCGCTTGACGCCAGCGTGTCAGTGCCGTGGAGGAGGACGATGCCCCGCGCCTCCCCGGCGGCCTTCAGCGCCTCGCGCGAAAGAAGGAGCCAGTCGGCTGGCGCCATATCGCTCGAATCGAGCGGTGGGTCGATCCAGGACCACGCGGTAGGCATCGCAGTCTCAGGGTGCGCAGCCAGACGGCGGGCAACGCTCAGCTCCCAGCGGCGCCGAAACTCCAACGCATCAAGCGGTGCCAGCGGGCGGCCCGCCGATCCGATGGTCCCGCCGGCGTAAATCAGTCGCAGGGGCCTTTGCGCAATTTCCTGTGGCAGCGGGCGATCCTCCCGTTACTTTCATTGCCATCGACAACCGGATTGGAGACGACGCATGAAGACACTGATCTTGCCCGTCGCCGCGATCGCGGCCCTTGCCTTCGCCGCTCCCGCCATGGCCGGCGGCTGCAACTACGGCACGAAGGCACCGACGACCTCTGCCGAAAAGCCTGCTGAGACGCCGCCGTCGACGACGAGCTGACAGGTCTCTCAAAAGCTCGACCGCCCGTGCGCAGTGACGCCGCGGGCGGTCGTTCCTGACTACCCGGCAAGCGCGTCGAGGATCCTCGCCCAGCCGCGCGCGCCCTTCTCGAAGCTTGCGACATCGTATTTTTCGTTCGGCGAGTGCAGCCGGTCATCCGCAAGGCTGAAGCCGACCAGCAGCGCATCGAGCCCCAGCATCTTCTTCATCAGGCCGACGACTGGGATCGAGCCGCCGCAGCCAATGAACGCGGCTTGCCTCCCCCACTCGTCGGTAAGCGCCTGCCGCGCCTTCTCGTAGAGGGGCTCTTCGATGGGCATCGAGATCGCACCCCCCGCGCCGTGGGACGTGAAGCTGATACGGCAATCGGGCGGCATCTGCGCCTCCATGAACGTGCGGAAGGCGTCGCGCACCTTGATCGGGTCCTGATCGCCGACCAGCCGGAAACTGATCTTGGCATGCGCCTCGGCCGGGATGACGGTCTTGAAGCCGGCGCCGGTGTAGCCGCCCCAGATGCCGTTCACCTCCGCCGTCGGGCGCGACCAGGTCTGCTCGAGGCAGGAATGCGCCTTCTCGCCCGCAGGCTCGCGCAGGCCGATCTCGCCAAGGAAGCTCTCCGCCTGAAAGCCGAGGGACGTCCATTGCGATAGGACGCTTTGCGGCAGGTCCGGCACGCCGTCGTAGAAGCCCGGGATCTGAACGCGCCCGTCCGCATCGTGGAGCTTGGCGATGGCGCGCGAGAGGACGGTGATCGGGTTCGCCGCTGCCCCGCCATAAAAGCCGGAGTGCAGGTCCCGGTCCGCCGCGTGCACCGTCAGCTCCTCGGTGACATTGCCCCGCAGCATTGTCGTGATCGCAGGCGTCTGCGCATCCCACATGCCCGTGTCGCAGACGAGGGCGATGCGCGCGGAACCAAGAAGCTCTGCGTGTTCTTCGAGGAACGGGGGCAGGGAGGCACCGCCCGATTCCTCCTCTCCCTCGATCAGCACCGTAACCTTGCAGGGCAGGCGGCCCGTGACCTCCTTCCAGGCCCGGCACGCCTCGAGGAATGTCATCACCTGACCCTTGTCGTCCGACGCACCGCGCGCCCGGATATGGGCGGCACCGTCCGGGCGCGTGACGAGGGCGGGAACGAAGGGATCGCCCTCCCAAAGCTCGTAGGGGTCCGCCGGCTGCACGTCGTAATGGCCGTAGAAGAGCACATGCGGCCCGTCGCTGTCATGGTCCGTGGCGAGCACGATCGGATGGCCGGCCGTCGCATGTGCTGCCGCCGCAAAGCCCATCGAACGGAGGTCGTCGACGAGCCAGTCGGCTGCAGCCTTGCAATGGGCCGCAAAGGCCGGGTCGGTAGAGACGGAGGGGATCTTCAGGAGCGCGAAGAGACGTTCGCGCGCACCCTCCCGCCCGGCATCGAGCGTCTCGAGCGTCGCGGCGAGGGCGTCGGTATCGAGGGAAGCGTCGTTCATCGCAGGATCCTCGGATGCTGTGTCTGCGGGATTTGCCATGAGGGTTACGACCCGCCCCGGTTCGAGACAAGCTATCCCGAACGACAAGCGCGACGCGTCACCGCCTACCGCCCGATCCAACCGCCCCCGAGGACGCGAGATCCCTCCGGTGCATAGAGCACGCAGGCCTGTCCCGGCGCCACGCCCTCCTCGTCGGCGTAGAGCGTGACGGTCGCCCCGCCGCCGGGGGCGGGACGCACGCGCCCGGGCTTTGGCGGACGGGTGGACCGGACCTTCACCGAGACTTCGATGCCCTCCGCCGGGCCGTCCTCCAAGGCGATATCGCCGAGCCAGTTGAGTGCGCTGACGCAGATCTCTCGCGTGGCAAGCGCCTTGCGCGGTCCCACGACGACCCGCCGTGCATCGGCGTCGAGGCGCACGACATGCAAGGGCTCGCCCCCGGTCTCGCCGCCACCGAGGCCGAGGCCCCGGCGCTGACCGATGGTGTAGTGGAGGACCCCGCGATGCTCACCCAGCACCCGCCCGTCGAGATGTACGATCTCGCCCGGTTCCGCTGCGCCCGGCCGCAACTTCTCGATGACGGCGGCATAGTTGCCCTGCGGCACGAAGCAGATGTCCTGACTATCCGGCTTGTCCGCGACCGGTAGCCCGTGCTTTGCCGCCAGCGCCCGCGTCTCCGCCTTGGAGTGCAGATGGCCGAGGGGGAAGCGCAGATAGTCGAGCTGCTCGCGCGTTGTCGCGAAAAGGAAGTAGCTCTGATCGCGCGCCGGGTCCGCCGCCCGGTGAAGCTCTGGCCCCGCAGGCCCTTCGCGCCGCTGCACATAGTGCCCGGTCGCAAGGCAGTCGGCCTCGAGATCCCGCGCGGTCTCCAGCAGATCGCGGAACTTCACCCGCTCGTTGCAGCGCACGCAGGGGATCGGCGTCGCCCCGGCAAGATAGCTGTCGGCGAAGTCGTCGATGACGCTTTCCCGAAACCGGCTCTCATAATCGAGGACGTAGTGCGGAAAGCCCATCCCCTCTGCCACCCGCCGGGCATCATGGATATCGCGCCCGGCACAGCATGCACCCTTCTTCGCGAGTGCTGCGCCATGGTCGTAGAGCTGCAGCGTGATGCCGATCACGTCGTAGCCCTCGGCCGCGAGTTCCGCCGCGACCACCGAGCTGTCGACACCGCCGGACATGGCCACGACGACGCGCGTCTCGGCCGGCGGTTTTGCCAATCCGAGGCTGTTTCTTGCCGGCGGCCCCGTGGGCCTTGCTGCGTGCTGCGAGGGCTGCATCGCGCCTATTTCCGTTTTCATCCGCGTTTAAGGCCGGTCTTCTAAAGTGCCTCCAGGCCGAATTGAAGATGGAGGCGCGCTGAAGCTGTGAACGAAAACTACTGCATCGGGCCGGATGGTGAGCGGATGACGCTCGCCGACCTTCCCGCGCCGGACACCCGACGCTGGGTGCCGCGGCGCAAGGCGAAGGTCGTGGCGGCGGTGGAGGGCGGATTGTTGAGCGAAGACGCCGCCCGGGAGCGCTATCGCATATCGGAGGAAGAATATGGCCTCTGGCGATCCGCGCTCAGCCGCCACGGCATGCGAGGACTTTGCGTGACCCATCTGGGTCGCACGCGCCGGGCGTCAGAATGACAGCCCGCCGCCTTCTTGTGACCATAGACTTCTGTGATCGTAGACTCGCAAAAGTTCACATGAGAAATTTGTAGGCGTTCTTGCGTATGGTAAGCTCTCGTTTACGCGATTAGGGTTAGCTAACAGTCGATGTAACGCTTGAGGTACACGGCGGGGTTGTTCGAATGCGCATCCTACTGATCGAGGACGACGAGGCTACGGCCGCCAGCATCGAAGCGATGCTCCGGAAGGCGGACCTTAACGTCTACGTTACCGATAGTGGCGAGGAAGGGATCGAGCTCGCCAAGCTCTATGATTACGATCTTATTGTTCTGGATTTATCGCTGCCCGATATCGACGGTCACGAGGTCTTGCGGAAGGTTCGTCTCGGGCGGGTCGATACACCAACCCTGATCCTTACGGGTGAGAACGGTATCGATGCGAAGCTCAAGAGCTTTGCCTCCGGGGCGGACGACTTCCTGACGAAGCCCTTCAACCGCGACGAGCTGGTTGCACGCATCCATGCCATTGTGCGCCGCTCGCGCGGTCATGCGCAGAGCGTGATCGAGACCGGCAAGATCAGGGTCAACCTCGATGCCAAGACTGTCGAGGCTGCAGGCCGTCCGGTGCATCTTACGGGCAAGGAATATCAGATGCTGGAGCTTCTCTCCCTACGGAAGGGCTCGACACTTACCAAGGAGATGTTTCTCAACCATCTCTACGGGGGCATGGACGAGCCCGAGGTGAAGATCATCGACGTCTTCATCTGCAAGCTGCGGAAGAAGCTGGCCTCTGCAACCGGTGGTGAGAACTACATCGAAACGGTTTGGGGCAGGGGCTATGTGCTTCGCGACCCGATGCCGGAGACGGAGCCCTTGAGCATCCCGGCCTGAGGGCCTCACCTCACACCAACATTCGCGCGATGTGCCGGTACAAACCAAACCCCCCCGCTGCCCGAGGCTGCGGGGGTTTTGGTGTTTGCTGTCTGCGCTCTGCCTGGCGCCTGGAAATCGCGGGCTACTCTGCCGCGGGTTTGTCCGCCTTCTTCTCAGTCTGATGCGTGATCGCGGGACGCATCTTCGAGCCGCCGGACAGGGGGTCTTCCTGGCGCTGCACAGAACCCTCGAAATGCGCGCCCGACTCGATAGCGATCGTCTTATGGACAATGTCGCCCTCGACCACCGCCGAACTCGTCAGACGTACCTTGAGGCCGCGCACGCGGCCGACTACCTTGCCGTTCACCACCACATCTTCGGCGACGATCTCGCCACGGATTACCGCGCTATCGCCCACCGTCAGGAGATGCGCCCGCACATCGCCCTCGACCGTGCCTTCGATCTGGATGTCGCCGGACGTCTCGACATTGCCCTTGATCATCAAGTCGGATGAGAGGAGAGACGGCGAAGGCTTTGGCTTCGCAGGGAAACTCTGTGGCTTCTCCGCGGCCGCCGGTGGTTTCGGCGTCTCGGTCCGTGCAGGGACCGCGCCGGTCTTCGGGGCCTCTCCCCCTGCGGCGGGATCGTTTGGCTTGGGCTTAGAGAACATCGCGTGCTGCCTCGATGAATTTCATAGGGTTCACGGCCTTCGAGTTGATCCGGACCTCGTAGTGCAAATGGTTGCCGGTGCTGCGCCCCGTGCTCCCCATATCCCCGACCCGGGTCCCCCGCTCGACGCGCTGACCGAGCTTTACGCGCGCCTTGCTCAGATGAGCATAAAGGGTCTCAAACCCGAATGCATGCCGAATTTCAACCACGATCCCGTAGCCGCGTTGACGCCCTACAAACGTTACAATGCCCTCCGCGGTTGCAAAGATCGGCGTGCCATGCGGCGCGGCGATGTCGATCCCCTGATGCATGCTCACCTTGCGGCGATGGAAGGGATCACGGCGCGGGCCAAAAGCGCTTGTCAATCGACCTCCCCTGACAGGCAGCGCAAAAGGCACCTTTGTCGCGGCGAACTCCATGAGATTGACACGGTCGAGCTTCGAGCTGAGCGCCGCAAGCTCGACATCCTCCGCCGTCTCTGGGCGGGCGGGGACGAGGCTTTGATCGTCGTCCGCCGGGCCGCCGCGACCCATGAAGTCGCGGCCGAGCTCCCGCACGATCCGGTCGAGATCGACATCCGCCCGATCGAAGACGGCCTCGAGCCCCGTGATGCTCTGCTCCGCGGCCTGCGTGAGCTCGGCGACCAGCTGCCTCTCACGATCCGTCGCTGCCACAAGGCGCGTCTCGAGAAGGGCAACCTCTCCACCCAGCCGGTCTTCGCGCGCGAGCGCGAAATCGCGCTCCGCGATCACGTCGTCGATCAGCGCGCCGAAGGTCCCGATCTGAACCTCGAGCGCCTCGCTCCGCTTCTCTGCCTCGTCGAGCGCTGCGCGAAGGGCGATCGCCTGATCCGCGGCCGCATCCGCCTCGACAGCCAATGCCCGCTGGGCCCGCTCTGCCGACGCCGATGCCGTAAGGGCGACCCCGAGTGCCGCATCGCTCTCGCTGAGCGCCAACGTCGCCTCCCGGAGCCGCGCCTCGGCATCCGCAAGACGCCGCGCTGCTTCCTGCTGACGATGATTGGCTTCATCCCGCTCCATCTCGAGCGTCGAGATCGTGTCCTCAAGGGACGCAAGCTCGGCACTCATCAGGATCTGAGCGTCCGGCGTCTTCGCATGCGCCTTGCCGACCGACACGCTCGACCCCGAGCCCAGGCCGCCGCCAATCCCGAGCGAGAGCGCCGTGAGCGCTCCACCGGTCAGCAGTCCCAGGAGAAAGAGGGGCGTGCCCGGTCGGGCGCGCTCCCGTGCATGTTCAACGGATAGCGCCGTTGGCGCGCCGAGTTGCCGTCTCGCCTCGTTCAAGAGAGTCTCCGCCTGTCCCGCTCGTTCGGACGCGTGGATTTTTTGGATTGCGCCCTTTGCGCAACGCTATACAGCACCGAACAGAACAGGCAACCAATTTCTTCGGCGTGGACGAAGAGCGGCGGGCTCTTCTAGTGGCGCGCAGAATTCACCCGCGACTAACCGAGGTTCAGAGCGCCTTCACCGCGGCGAGTACAGTATCGACGTGACCGGGCACCTTCACGTTGCGCCAAGCCTCAGCGATCTTGCCATCCGCGCCAATGAGGAAGGTGGAGCGCTCGATGCCCATATACTTCTTGCCGTACATCGATTTCTCTTTCCAGACGCCGTAACGCTCGCAGAGATCGCCCTCGGCGTCGGACAGTAGGCCGACCTTTAGGTCATGCTTGGCGATGAACTTGTCATGCTTTGCCGCAGTGTCCTTCGATACGCCGACAATGGCGGCACCGGCCGACTGGAACTCGCCGATCAACTCGCTGAAACCGACCGCTTCCTTCGTGCAACCCGAGGTGTCGTCCTTGGGATAGAAGTAGAGCACCAGCGGCTTGCCCGCGAAATCGGCGAGCGAGAGAGTGCGACCGCCATCGGCGGGCAGTGTGAAATCGGGGGCCATATCGCCCGGGCCGGGCAGGGTTGCGGTGTCAGCCATGGGGGGTCTCCTTTTCCGGACGGCGTGAACAGGCGCGGCTGGCGCGCTGCACCACGGCGCGTTAGGTATCGTGCAAGGCCGGGCCGACAAGCGAGCGGCTTGCCGTCCGGGACGGCTGGTGCGTTCGATGTGCGATGGCGAGGTGCCGGTGACGGATGAGCCTGACCAGCGAGGGCGCGGACAATCGACGGTGACGTCGGGCTTCGGCGTTCTCTGCCTGCGTTCCTGTCAGGGCTGCCTCACCATCCTGCATGCTGGTTTCAGGGTCGTCGCCAGCCTCGTGGTCCTGCTCGCCATCGTCGCGGTCATCATGCTTCATGAGCTGCGCAAGGGGCCTCTTCCGCTGCCGGGCGTGGCGACGCTTGCGGAGACCGCGTTCAACGAAGCGCCGGACCGCACGGTGAACCTCGGCGTCGAGGGCGCCTACCTCGCTCTCACGCGCCGCAGCCGCCCGGCATTGCGCTTTCGCGATGTCAGCGTGCGGAACCGCGAGACCGGCGAGCTGATGCTGCGGGTTCCCCGCGTCGGAGCGCGCTTCTCGGTGTCCGATCTCCTCGCCGGGCGCATCCAGCCCCTGGGCGTGACCGTGATCGGACCGGCGGCGCGCCTCGTCCGACTGGAGGACGGGCGGTTCCGCTTCGGTCTCGGCTACACGGCAGCGCAAGCCCTACCCGACAGCGAGGCCGCCGCCGATCCGCCACCAAACGAAGCGCAAGTTGGCGGAAACCGCGAAGAGGCATTTGCGGCGGTCAGCCGCCTGCTCGACGCCTTCGCGGGCTTGATCCCAAGGCCGCCCGGCACCGAGCGGCTGCGTCGGGTCGCCATCCGCGATGCGGATCTCCTGATCAGGAATACGGCGACGGGTGGCGCCTTTCGCGTCGGCGGCGCGCAGTTCAGGCTGACTGCAGGCGATGACGGCATCAAGGCGGATGCCCTGCTGCCCGTGCGCGATCAGGAAGGCAATGTCGCAGACATCGTCCTCTCCGGCGAGCGCGCGACGGGAACGCGGGACACCCATCTCAGCGCCCGGTTCTCGGGGCTGAGGCTCGATGCTCTGGCGCGGCAACTGCCCGAGATCGCGTGGCTCGGGCCCATCGGGGCGCCCGTCTCGGGCCGCGTCTCGGGCGTTGTGCATGGCGATGGCAGCATCGGCGACATTACCACGGCGCTAGATCTCGCGCCCGGCGCGCTGCTCCTTGATGGCGACCTCCCCGCCATCCCGTTCGAGAGCGCGCGCCTCGTCGCGGCCTTCAGTCCGGAGACCGGCCGCCTCGCGCTTGAGCGCTTCGCCTTCGAGGGGCCTCGTGCCGCAGCAGCAGTCTCGGGCAATGCGGAGATCCTCAGCGGCCCGGATGGCAGCCTCCGGAGCCTCGCGGCCGATCTGCGGCTCCAGGGTTTGACGCTCGATCTGCCGGGCACGCTCACGCAGCCTGCGCGTTTCGAGACGGGCGCCTTGGCCCTCACCGTCGAGCCGGAAAGCGGGCGCGCGCGGATCGCCGACCTCTACCTCGCCCGTGGCGACACGGTCTTCCAGGGCGCCGGAACGGTCACGATGGGCAAGGAAAGCGAAGGCCCTTCGGTCGGCATGCGGATCGCCGGCAGCGGGCTCAACGTCGATGACGTGAAGGCGCTCTGGCCGGTCGGCGCGGGCGGCAATGCGCGGCCCTGGTTCGTCGAGAACATCCTGACGGGCCGCCTGCCCCAAATCGTCGCCCAGCTCCAGCTCGACCCGAGCGGGGAGGGCGGGGGCGACGCGCTCGCCGTCGATTTCAGTTTCGAGGAGGTGACGAGCACCTATCTCGGCGAGATGCCGGCGATCGAGGGCGGTTGGGGGCAGGCCCATCTCACGCTCGACAGCTTCGATCTCGGCCTCGCGCAGGGTCATGTGGATGTCGCTGGGCAAGGCCGGCTCGACCTCACCGGCTCGCGCATCCGCATCTTCGACTTCGATGAGCCAATCACACCGGCCGATGTGTCGCTCAGGGCCGAGGGGCCCCTCTCGGCCGTGCTCTCCCTGATCGATCAGCCGCCGCTCGGCCTCGTCTCCCGCCTCGGCCTGCCGCTCGGCGAGGTGGGCGGGCGGGCCAGGGTCGCGGCGGATCTTGCCTTCCCGCTGCTCGCGGCGCTCAAGGTCGAGGAGGTCTTCGCCGATGCGCGCGCGAGCCTGCGCGATGTGGCCCTAAGCCTCCCGCTCGGCGGCGATGAACCCGTCGGGCTTGCTTCGCCGCGGCTCGAGCTCGCCGCCAATACCCAGCGCCTCACGCTCACCGGGCCGGTCGACGCCTTCGGCACACGGCTCGAGACCGAATGGCAAGAGGACTATGGTGCCGTCCCCGGCCGTCGCCTCGCCCTGAAGGGACAGGTTGACCGAGCTCTGCTCGAGAGCTTCGGCCCCGCCCTCCCGCTTCTCGGCACCGAACCCTTCGCGCTTGAGGCGACGCTGGCGCAGTCGGGGGACGGTCCCGCGCGGCTCACGCTCAACAGCGACCTCACGCCCGTGTCCATCGACCCGCCGGTTGCCTGGTCGAAAGCCGCCGGCGCGCCGGGCCGTCTCACCCTCGAGGGCAGTTTCGATGAGGAGATGACATTCGACACCGTCGCGCTGAAAGCGGCGGGTCTCCGGCTTCAGGGCAGCCTTCGCCTCGATCCGGATGGCGGGCTCCGGAAGCTCGAGGTGCCGACCTTCGTGTTGGGAGAACTGGCCGATCTCACCATCGCCGCCGAGCCCGATGGGGCAGGGGGCCTGGCCGTGCGTCTCGGCGGGCGCCGGCTCGACGCGGCGCTTGCGGACGACACGGATGATGAGGGCGAAGCCGGCGACGAGGGTGGTGCCGTTGAGGACGGCGTGATTGAGGACGGTCCGCTCGCAAAACTCCCCATCGCGATCCGCTTCGACCTCGACCAGCTCGTCCTCGCGGAGGGCATCGCGGTCTCGCCCGCCGCGGGCAATATTCGCCATGAGCCGGCCAGCGGCATCCAGATGGACTTCGCCGGCCGCCTCAACGCCTCGGCCCCAGCATCGGGCACCCTTGGCCTGCCCTCGACAGGCGACGGGCGCATCACCTTGCGGAGCGACGATGCGGGCGCCTTCCTCCGCGCGCTTGACCTTGCGTCCGAAGCGCGTGGCGGCACGCTCACCATCGACGCGGCGGTGATGGACGGCGATTTTGACCGGATCGAAGGGCGGGCCGAGGCGGAGCGGCTGCAGTTGACTGAAGGCAGCACGGTCCAGCGCATCTTCGTCGAAGGCGGTGCGGCCGAGGTGCTCGAGGCCGATGGCAAGGTCGGCGGCGTCAGCTTCCGGCGGATCGAGGTTCCGTTCCGCCTGAGCGACGGAACCATCACCGTCACGGACGCTGTGGCGACGGGGCCCGCCCTCGCCATCCGCATCGGCGGCCTGATCGACCAGAGCTCGGGCACTGTGTCGATGAGCGGCGTGGCTTCCCCTGCCTACGCAGTGTCGAGCTTCCTCAACAACATCCCCGTCCTCGGCCGCGTCCTGACCGGCGACCGGGGAGAAGGGTTCCTCGGCCTGACCTTCAAGGTCACCGGCCCGCTCGAGGACCCGGATGTCAGCGTCAACCCACTCTCCCTCCTCGCACCCGGCATCCTGCGCAACATGTTCGAGAGCGACCCGACCGATCGCTCCGGTGGCAAGCGGGGAGAGGAGCGTCCGCCCGCGCTGATCGAGGAGTTCGGCGCCCCGGAGTAGCCCCCAGGTCCTGACGCCCAGCCCCTGACCCACAGTCTCCGACCCTCAGCCCCGACCCAGAGTCCACGACTCCCAACCCTCAACCCCCAACCCCGACCGCGCCCTAGACGCCTCCCTGCCACAGCATTGCGCCGCCGCTCTCACAGCTTCGCGAGGGGGTGGTACCCGCGCAGCCGGCCCGCTAGACCGTGACATCGGGCGGAGGGCGTATGCATATCTACCTGCCAATCGCCGAGGTTTCGGTGAATGCCCTCGTCATTCTGGCTCTGGGCGGCGGTGTCGGCATGCTTTCGGGGCTCTTCGGCGTCGGCGGCGGCTTCCTGATGACGCCGCTCCTCATCTTCACCGGCATCCCGCCCGCCGTCGCTGTCGCCACGGGCACCAATCAGATCGCCGCGGCCTCCTTCTCGGGCCTCCTCACGCATCTTCGGCGCAAGACCGTCGATATGAAGATGGGCACCGTCATGCTGCTCGGCGGCATCGCGGGCTCGGCGCTCGGCGTCCAGGTCTTCGCCATGCTGCGGGAGATCGGGCAGGTCGAGCTTGCCGTCGGGCTGTGCTACGTCGTGTTCCTAGGCACCGTCGGCGGGCTGATGCTGGTCGAGAGCCTGCAGGCCGCCGCCAATGTCCGGCGCGGGCGGAAGCGGCAGAAGAAGCGGCATAGCTGGGTCCACGGCCTGCCCTTCAAGATGCGCTTCCGGCAGTCGAACCTCTACATCAGCGCCGTCCCGCCCTTCGTGATCGGTGCGTTGGTGGGCGTGCTCGCGGCGATCATGGGCGTCGGGGGCGGCTTCATCATGGTGCCGGCCATGATCTACCTCCTCGGCATGGCGACCTCGGTCGTCGTCGGCACCTCGCTCTTTCAGATCCTATTCGTTGCCGCCTTCACCACCATCGCCCATGCGATCACGAACCAGACGGTCGATGCGATCCTTGCCTTCCTCCTGATCGTGGGCGGAGTGCTGGGCGCGCAGGTGGGGGCGAGGCTCGGGCCGAGGCTCAGGGCCGAGCAGCTCCGCATCCTCCTCGCCGTCCTTGTCCTTGCCGTCTGCCTCAAGCTCGGCTGGGACCTCGTGCGCACGCCGGACGATTTCTTCGTGCTCGAGGAGGTGGAGCTGTGATCCGCCGCGCTCTCCTCGCCCTCTGGCTGCTCGCCGCCGCCTCCGCCGCCCCATCTGCCGCTGCCGAGGAGGTCGTGGCCGGCCTCAGCCAGAACCGTGTCGCCATCACCGCCAGCTTCACGGGCTCGGACATCTTCATATACGGCGCGGTTAAGCGCGCCGCCCCTCCGCCGGACGGAGGGCTCGACGTCGTGGTCGTCGTTGCCGGGCCATCCCGCCCGGTGCTGGTGCGCAAGCGCGAGCGGCAATTCGGCGTCTGGGTCAACGGGCCGGGCGTGCAGATCGATGCCGCCCCCAGCCTCTATGCGGTGAAGACCACGCGCCCCTTTCGCGATGTCATCAGCTGGACCGAGGAGCTGCGCCACCAAGTCGGGCTCAAAGAGGTCATCCGCCTCATCGACGCGCCAGACTGGCTGACGGAGGAGCGCGGCGACTATCTCGAAGCCGTCATCCGTCTCAACCGCAGCAAGGGCCTCTATTTCATCGATGAAGGCGGCGTGACGCTGAAGGAAGAGACACTCTTCGAGACCAGCATCGCGCTCCCCTCGAATCTCGTCGAGGGCGACTACACCGCCCGGATGTTCCTGCTGCGCGACAAGGAGGTTATCGATGTCTACGAGACGACGATCCCCGTGCGCAAAGTCGGCCTCGAGCGTTTCCTATACAGCTTCGCCACGCTCGCTCCGGCCGCCTATGGAATCGCCTCGGTGATCCTGGCGCTTTTCTCGGGCTGGGCGGCCTCGGCGCTCTTCCGCTACTTCGTGACCTGAGGCGGCAGAGCACTCGAGATCGCTTAAACAAGCTCGAATTTGACTCGCCTTTTACGTGTTTCCCGTATCGGGACTCACGATTTAGGGTTGAGTAGGGTATTCCATGCAGAGTGTAGGACGCGGCGCCGTTGCCGCGTTGGAGTAGCGTGGGGTGTGTGATGCGTTTCGGCGTCTTTCTTTTGGTGTGTCTTGGTCTCTGCGGTCCGGTTCTGGCGGATCAGCGTCTGGTCCAGAGCATGGTGATCTCGAAGCCCGGGGAGCCGGTGGAGGTGCGGGGCACGCTATCCCGCATCGTCGGTTACTTCGACCGGCGGGGGGATCGCCTCGCAGTCACGGTCTTCATCAGCGGCAATGTCCGGGGTCAGGTCCTGCGCGGCAGCGCAAGCCTCGCCGACGGGCAGCGCTACAGCCTCCAGCGGGAGGGTGCGGGCGGCGCGGAGACCATCGACATTCGCCGTCGTGGCGACCGGGTGGTCCTCAGTGTCTCTTCGGGCCTTCGGGTCGCACGTGATGCGACGCCGGAATTGCGCTCAGTTGAGCAATCGGCCCTCCGCTCCGTATCGCTCGACTGAACGCGCCGGAGCATCATCCGATCAGTGCACACCTCTGCCGCCATCGCCGGGCTTAACCCGGCGATCCGAGGGATCGTGTACTGCGTCCCGGTGGTGGATCCCAACGGTCAAGCCGAGGGATCACAGCATCGTTCGACAGGTGCTGTGACGTTGGACGTTGCCCTAGAGCGCGGACCGACCAGACGTGCTCACTGAAATTGCGTCATTGCCTGTCTTGACCCGGCGATCCTGCGCCACCGGCCGTGGATGCTCGGGTCAAGCCCGAGCACGACATGAGCACGTGAGGTAAGAAGGTGCTCTAGCACCCCCAACATCGCTTGAACGAGCCGCAGCGATCGCAAGCCGACCCCTCCTGTCCCCACTTGCGAATGCACCGAGGCGCCAGCGGGAGCCGGTCGATGCGCTCTGCGCCATGACATCGTGCGGCGCGGGACCTTCCGCGTCACGCCGGCCAGATGCTAGGCCCTGCACCGACAGCGATCCTGCGGGGCCTTCGCGTTATCGAGAGGCGCGCGCCTGGACGCGGGCGCGCGCAGGGAGCATCGCCATGACCGACCTTCAAGGAACCACCGCCCTCGTCACCGGCGCGAGCCGCGGCATTGGCGACGCCACGGCCCGCATTCTCGCCGAAAGCGGCGTCGCCGTGACCCTCGCCGCCCGAAGCGCCGGCGATATCGAGCGGATCCGCGATGAGATCCGCGGCGCGGGCGGTCGGGCGGAGGCCGTGGCCTGCGATGTCGCGGACCGAAATTCGGTGGAGGCCGCGGTCGCCACGGCGGAGGCCGCCCATGGCCCGCTCGATCTCCTCGTCAACAATGCCGGCGTCATCGATCCGATCGGTCCCTTGGCGGAGACCGATCCGGACGCCTGGACCCGCCTCATCGATATCAACGTCAAGGGTGCCTACTTCGCCCTCCGCGCCGTCCTGCCAGGCATGGTCGAACGGGGGAGCGGCACGATCATCAACATCAGCTCTGGTGCGGCAACCAGCGCGATCGAGGGCTGGTCGGCCTACTGCACCTCCAAGGCCGCGCTCCACATGCTCACCCGCACCGCACATGGTGAGACGCACGACGCCGGCATCCGGGTCATCGGCCTAAGCCCCGGCACGGTCGCAACCGAAATGCAGCGCGTGATCAAGGCCTCCGGCATAAACCGCGTGAGCCAGCTCGACTGGTCCGTCCACATCCCGCCCGAATGGCCCGCGCGCGCCATCGCCTGGCTCGCGGGGCCGGAGGGCGCTGAGTTCGCAGGCGAGGAAGTCAGCCTCCGCGACGAGACGATCCGCCGCCGCATCGGCCTCATTCCGTGACGCCATAGCGGCATCGGCGCGCGCGCCGCCCGACAGCGCTTGCCCGTCACACGTTGCCGCGCCATCTCCTCGGCCAAGCCGCAAGGAAGGGCCGGATGACCGCGCTGCTGGAAATCGCCGCACTCACCAAGAGCCATGCCACGCCGCAGGGGCGCCTGCAGGTGCTGGACGGCGTCGATCTCCGCGTCGCCGGCGGGGAGACCGTGGCACTCACAGGCGAGTCGGGCTCCGGCAAGAGCACGCTCCTCCACCTTGTCGCCGGTCTCGATACGCCCGACAGTGGACGGATCGTGATCGAGGGCCAGGAGATCGGCGCCCTCGGTGAGCGCGCCCGGGCGGAGCTTCGGCGCACCCGCCTCGGCATCGTCTTCCAGCAATACAATCTGATCCCGTCCCTCACCGTCGGCGACAATCTGGGCTTCGAGGCGCGTCTCGCCGAGCGCGCCGATCCGGCATTCGAGGAACGGCTCGCTGCCCGACTTGGCCTCGCCGCCAGCCTCGACCGCTATCCCGAACAGCTCTCGGGCGGTCAGCAACAGCGCCTCGCCCTCGGCCGCGCGCTCGCCGCCCGGCCGGCCCTCCTCCTCGCGGACGAGCCCACGGGCAATCTCGACGAGGCGACAGCGGGCGCGGTGCTCGACCTCGCCCTCGAGCTCGTGGCGGAGACCGGGTGCGGGTTTCTCATGGTCACGCACTCGCCGCGCCTCGCCGCCCGGCTCGACCGGCAGGTGCATCTCTCCGGCGGCCGGCTCTCGAGCCAGCGGGCCGCGGCCTGATGGCCGGTCGCGCGATCCCGCTTCGCCAGACCCTCCGCGCCCTTGCCAGCCACTGGCGGCGCAACCCGGTCCAGCTCGCAGCCCTCGTTGCGGGCCTCGCGATCGCCACCGCGCTCTGGAGCGGCGTGCAAGCCCTCAACGCCGAAGCCCGCGCTGCCTATGACCGCGCTGCCGAGACGTTGACCGGCGGCGCCCCCCGCCTGATCGACCCCGATGGTGGCCGCATCGACCAGCAAACCTGGGTCGCCCTCCGCCGTGCCGGCTGGCCCGTCAGCCCCTTCCTCGAAGGCACGGCGGAGATTGCGGGCGAGCGCTACCGCATCGTCGGCGTCGATCCGCTCAGCCTGCCGGCCAGCGAGAACCTCGAGCTCACCTTCGACGACAGCGATGGCGAGGGGACGGGGCAGGGCGGTGGACCGGGCCTCGCCCGCTTCACGATGCCTCCCTTCGCGGCCCTCGCCGCGCCGGAAACGGTCGCAGAGCTCGGTGGCGAGGGCGCGACCGCGGCCCTCGGCACCGGTGCTGCCCTGCCGCCCATCGAGCCGAGCGTCGGTCTCGGCGCCCGGCTGATCCTGGTCGATATCGGCGTCGCTCAACGCCTGCTGGACGCGGAGGGCCAGCTCAGCGCCCTCCTTCTCGGCCCCGCGACGCGCCCGCTCCCCCCGCTCGCGCAGACACCCGGCGCCGGGCTCGACCGCGTGACGCCCGAGGAGCCGCCGGATCTCGACCGGTTGACCGAGAGCTTCCACATGAACCTCACGGCCTTCGGGCTCCTGAGCTTCCTCGTCGGCCTCTTCATCGTGCACGCCGCCATCGGTCTCGCCTTCGAGCAGCGGCGCGGGATCTTCCGAACGCTCCGCTCGATGGGCGTCTCCGCCCGGCTTCTGACCGGCGCTCTTCTCGCCGAGATCGCGCTTCTTGCGCTCGTCGCGGGCACGCTTGGTCTGATCGGCGGCTGGATCGTCGCGAGCCTTCTTTTGCCGGATGTCGCGCTCTCGCTTCGCGGCCTCTACGGCGCGGAGGTGCCGGGCAGCCTCGCGATCCGCCCCGCCTGGTGGGCCGGGGGGCTTGCCATGGCGCTCGCCGGCGCGCTCGCCGCGGCAGGGCAGAGCCTCTGGCGTGCCTACACCATGCCAGTGCTCGCCGCCGCCGGGCCCGAGGCCTGGGCGGCAGCGCAACGGCGCTGGCTCCGCCGGCAAGGCGTCGCGGCCATCGCCCTTGCTGCCGCTGCCCTCGCCACACCCGCCATCGCCGATGGGCTGATCGCGGGCTTCGCGACCCTCGCAGGCCTCGTCCTCGCCGCCGCCCTGGCTCTGCCGGTGATCGTCGCGGCCCTCCTCGCGCTGGCCGAACGCGCCGCACCCGCGGGTCTTCCCCGCTGGTTCTGGGCGGATACGCGCCAACAGCTCTCGGGCCTCTCCCTCGCTCTCATGGCGCTCCTCCTCGCCCTTTCCGTCAATATCGGCGTCGGGACGATGGTCGAGAGCTTTCGCCTCACCTTCACCGGCTGGATCGGCAATCGCCTCGCCGCCGACGCCTACTACCGCGCGGAGGATGCCGCGCAGGCCGCGGAGATCGCCGCATGGATCGAGGGGCGCGACGACATTGAGGCCGTCCTGCCGAACTGGGATGCGGAGACCCGCCTCTCCGGCTGGCCCGTTGAGGTCTATTCCTTCGCCGATGACCCGCAGTATCGCGACACATGGCCACTGCTCGAGACCGGCCGGAATGCCTGGGACCGGCTTCTGGCGGGTGAGGGCATCTTCGTCTCCGAACAGCTCGCCCGCCGGCTCGAGGTGGGGCTCGGCGATCCGCTGACCCTGCCCGGGGAACGCTCCGAGGCATCGCTCACCGTCGCGGCGATCTACGCGGATTACGGCAATCCGCAGGGCCAGGTGCGGGTCGCCCTCCCGGTTCTCGAACGCCTGTTCCCGACGGCAGAGCGGCTGCGCTTCGGCCTGCGCATCGCCGACGGGCAGACCGCATCGGTGGTGGAGGCGATGCGCGAGCGCTTCGGCCTCAGCCAGAGCCAGCTCCGCGATCAGGAGAGCCTGCAGCAGCTCTCGATCGCCATCTTCGAGCGAACCTTCGTCGTCACCGGCGCGCTCAACAGCCTGACCCTGGGCGTAGCAGGCGTCGCGCTCCTCACCGCGCTCGTCACCCTTTCAGGCATGCGCCTGCCGAGCCTCGCGCCCGTCTGGGCCCTCGGTCTCACCCGACGGCGCCTCGCGCTCTTGGAACTCGGCAAGATGCAGGCGCTCGCCCTCGTCACGGCGGTGGCGGCGATCCCGACGGGGCTCATCATCGCCTGGATGCTGGTGGCCGTGATCAATGTGGAGGCGTTCGGCTGGCGACTGCCGTTCCACGTCTTCCCCGTGGACTGGCTGCGCCTCGGCATCCTGGCGCTGATCACGGCCGCGCTCGCGGCGCTCCTGCCGGCGCTTAGGCTCGCGCGCATGGCGCCTGCCCGCCTCGTCGCCGTATTCGCGGCGGCGCGTTAGCGGGCCTCAACCTTTGGTCGCGGTGCCCACATAGATGATGCCCGTCATCGGCACGATGCCGAAGGTGAAATCGAGCCGCCGGTTGATGCCGGTCGGCGCGAGGCCGCGAAAGGGCCCGACATCGAAGCCCCGCGCGCCCAGCATCTCGCGCAGGGCGGCGGGCTTGATGAAGAGCGCGGGGTCATGCGTGCCGCGGGGCAGGAGGCCCAGCACGCGCTCCGCCACCTGCACAACGACGAGCCGCGCCAGCAGCGTGCTGTTGATCGTGTCGAAGCAGAAGATGCCACCGGGCTTCAGCACCCGCTCGATCTCGTCGAGCACCGTCGGCACGCTCTCGACATGTTCCAGGACATCGACGCAGACCACGATATCGAAGGATGCGTCCGGATAGGGCAGGGCCTCGCCAACGCCTGTGTCGTAGCGGATCTCTAGTCCCTCGTTCTCCGCATGCGCGCGTGCGGCCGCAATCGCCTCGGCTGCGGGGTCGATGCCCGAGACGGTCGCGCCCCTCTCTGCCAGCGCCTCGGACAGAAAGCCGCCGCCGCAACCGAGATCCAGCGCCGCCTTGCCTTTCCAGGAGGGCACGGTGCGGTCGAAGTAGCGGAGCCGCGCCGGGACCATGTTTGCGAGCGTGCGCAGCCATGGTGTCGAGCCGTCCCACCAGCGGTCCGCGAACCTGTCGTAGATCGTGAGATCGTTAACCATTTCTTCACCTGGCATGCGCAGACGGAACGAGCGAGGTAGCTTCCAACGGCACGATTGCGAGCGACGCTCGAAGCTTTGCAGGCCAAGTATTTTAGTGTATGCATCTACTCAAAGGTGTGGGTGCAATACGGCAATCAACTGCAGAAGCTAACGGTTTTACTACTATAGCGTGAGTAAAAGCCGGGTCATCAACGCAAGGTTGAGCCGAGATGCTGCAGAGCATCCGTTTCACCTGCGTTGTGGGGAACACTGGTGAAAGCGCGTTTCACGGACTGGAAAGCGAGTGTGACGTATGACGAAAAATGACGGGGTTGTGACCAGCTTGAGCGGGTCTTTCTCTACCTTCTGGGGCGATCAGCGCGGAGCGAGCGCGCTCGAGCTTATCGTCAGCCTGCCATTGCTGGTGGGCTGTATGCTGCTGACTGCGAATTACGGGCTTCTGATCTCGACACGCGAGTCGCTCGACAGTGCGACGCGTGATGCGACGCGCTTGCTGACGCGCGCACCGGCGGCGCGCGACGACGCCGGGACGCCCAACGTCGATACGGATGATCAGCCGCAGCTCTACACCTTCTTCGTGGACGAGGCGCGCCAGCTCGTGGCCAACCGCCTCGGCGTCGCTCTCGAGGATGTGGAGCTGACGACGCGCGTCGATCCGA
The DNA here is from genome assembly GCA_039815685.1 of Pseudomonadota bacterium. GTDB lineage: Bacteria > Pseudomonadota > Alphaproteobacteria > Rhodobacterales > Rhodobacteraceae > Thermohalobaculum. The sequence goes on from JBCBYV010000001.1 coordinate 340,885, forward strand.
TCACTGGCGGCGGTCAGCTCAGGAACGAGTTCTTCCTCATCACCGTGAACGCGCGCGTCACGCTCGATGACTTCCCGCTTCTCGGCTGGGCCTTCGATCCGGTTTTCGGCGCGACTGAGAGTGGCCGCTGGACGGCCGAGACCTCGTTTGGCGCCGTCGGCTGCTCGGTTACGGACAATCAGGCGGGGCTGTGCCGATGAACGGGTCTTTGCAGGCGTTTATCCGCGATGATCGCGGGACCACGGTGATCGAGACGCTGGTCGTCTTCATGCCGATCATGACGCTGTTCTACGCCAACATCGAGATCATCATGGCCTATTACGGCGTGGTCTCGGCGCAGAAGGCAGCGCAGCTAGCCGCCCGGATCTCGGCGACGGAGAGCCCGATCTACATCGGGACGGACATGTACGTCTTCAACGCGCAGACGGGGCAGTTCGAGCTCATCAACCGCCTGAACCAGGCCGACTATATCAGCAACGGGCCAAGCTGCTTCCAGCCGACCGGGCCCGATGGCTGCCTCGATCCGCACATCCTGCAGAACAATCTCGGCCAGCCGATCGACCGGAACGGCAATCTGGTTGCGGTGGGCAATGAGATCGAGCTCGACTTCGTCTGCAACGGCGAGACCATCGCGTCGGACGCCAATTGCAGCGAGCCTCGCTTCAACCGCCTGATGTGCGAGGTGCGCCGGTTCTATCCGTCCGTCGATCCGAACGGCGTGACGATCCGGTACGACTATCGCCGTCTCGGGATCGCGGGTGGGCCCTTCGTGCCCGAGATCACGGTGCGGATCGCGCCGCGCGATCTGCCGGTGGACCTGATCGGTCCAATCGGCTTCGCCACGCTGTCCGGTCAGCTCGGAAACGCCGTGGCGAGCAGCATCGGCGAGGACTTGGATACACCGACGGGCGTCGATGCCCAGGTGGGGTGGTGTGAATGATGGGCCGGTTGCGTGGAGCCGGGCCGGGTGAGGCAAAGTGCGAGCCGCGGACACCGTGGTGGGGAGGGCGCGTGGGAGCGCGCCAAGACGGATTGACCGGGGGATGGGCCAGAAGGTTCGGGCCGGGTCGGAAAGGGAGCACAGCATGATGAAGGAATTTCGTCAGAATGAGGAAGGGGCGATTACGTTCTTCGTCCTGATCCTCAGCGTCGGTTTGATAGCGATGGCTGGTCTTGTGATGGATTCCGGCCGGACCTATTCGGCGCATAGTCAGGCGCAAGCCTATATGGACCACATCGCGCTCGCGATGGCTAACGAGCTCGATGGCACATCGACCTCCATGGACCGGGCCCGTGCCATCGGCGAGGCTGCCGGGGCCTATGGTTCGGCGATCAACAAGTCGTCGACGCTGATCGCGGAGAAGGTCGGGGACGACGCGGTTCAGTTTCAGATCAGCGACATCGTGTTCCTGACTGGACAGCCGCAGACCAAGGGGTCGGTGCTGCGCGCCTCGTCCTATACGAGCCTCGAGACGCAAAACCCGCTCGACGCGACGCATGTGCTGATCATCGGTCAGACGGCGTCCGTGCCCTGGACCTTCCTCAACATGACGTCGCTGGTCGCGGGCCTCGGCGGTGAGACGACCGAGACCGCCGGCGATGTTGCGCAGTCGGCCGCAGGCGGCGGGGACTTCACCGTGTCGACCTGGTCGACGGCCGAACTCGTCCGTGACGAGACGCAGACGAGCGAAGTGATCGCCATCTGCGCGCCGTCGGGCTGGGACACACTTGTTGAGGGCCAGGATCTCGTCTTCGAGAAGAGCCGGAATGGCGACTGGTCGGACGGCAAGTACGGCATCGTCACGACGCTGCCCGACAACGCGGCGGGTGAGTGCACGAGCTACGCGACCGAGAACGGCCAGTTCGACGACAACCGTTATCTCGTCTGCGCGGCCGGCATTTCCGATGGTGTGCGCGCCCCGCACGCCTCGACCGTGTCCTTCACGACCGATGTCACCGACACGGCGAACAACGAAGACCAGTTCGATCTTTTCCAGGGCCTCAACACCCGCTTCGGCATCTTCGAGGGCGACGCGGCCGGGCTGACGGACATCGACAGCGTCGTGCCGGACGTCAACGTCCAGTCGAAGGACGTCTTCCAGTGCAATGGCGAGATCGATTTCAACGTGGTGACGAATGTCGGCGGTCTGCCGACGACGGACTGCGTCGATTCGGGCACGTGCATCTTCGGCGGTCAGATGACCGCGGAGGAGATCGAGCAGTACATGATCTACACGCACGACGAGAACGGCAACCAGCGCCCGACCTACTTCGGACAGGTGCCGACGACGCGTAACGAGCTCTACCTCGCCGAGATCTTTGCCGGTGCGGGTGCCACCAACCCGGACGGCAACCAGGATCCGCTGGCATGCTGGCAGCAGACCAACGAGGAGGGCGTTGTCGTCCTCGATGGCAATGGCAACCCGGCCTATGAGGCAGATGCCCCCACGCCGGTCGCCAACCGCCGTAACATTGAGGTGGCGTTTGTTGACTGCTCGCAGCTCGCGCAGGACGGCACCCAGATCCTCGCGACAGATGTTCCGGTGCTCGGCTATGCCGATCTCTTCCTCACGCGTCCGGTGGAGAACCGCAACCTGACGGTTCTGACCTTCGACGACTACGAGCACCCGACGCTCAAGGACGCGAACGGCGACCCGGTGATCGTCACCATCGACAGTGGCGATGTCGTGAGCACGGATGAGCGGTTCACTGAGAACGCCAGTGATCCTGCGGACGACTTCGCGTGGCTCTGGAACGAAAGCAATATCTCGACCCAGGGAACGGCGGACGTCAGCAGCACGCGCTATGATCGTACGTTCAATCCCTACGCTCCGTACGGGATCCAGATTGATCAGTACCGCCACCCTGACCAGTTCGATGGCTACGGCACGGACAATCCTGAAGCTGCGTGGAAGAACTCGCCGATGATCTACGGCGAGGTCAACGGTGCAGATAAGGACCTGGAGAACGAAGGCTGGGGCAATGTTCTCATGATCTCGGAGAACGGCAACGACGACAATCCGAACGATGAGGGTACCGGTGGCACGTTGGTCATACGCTTTGCTCCGGATCCCGTTTCATTGGAGTGTCCCTACGTTGATACGCTACGCGTGATCGATACTGAGGGCGGCGGTACCATCCGTGTCTATGATCGGCTTCTCTCCGATGCAGACATCGCAGACTTGCCGCCTTACAATAGCGGTGCTAGGGGCCGCCCGCATTACCCGGCGCCGGGCACCAATGAGACCAGCGTCGGTCATGACGAGACGCATTACAAAGCCGAAGACGGCACCGTGAAGGGCTTCGTTACGAGCACCGGGGAAGAAGTGCCAGGCGACGAAGCGTTCCTGATGGATGCCTTCAAGGCGATCAGCGTTGAGCGGATGCCGGAGGGTCAGGACAACTTTGCGACATCGGCGGACATCCAGGCTGAGAATGTCTGCACGCTTCTCTACACGATGCACCATGACTCGGGCGGCATTGACGACATCGAGTTCTCGCGAGACCCGAACCCGGAACAGGCGGACACGATCTATGCTGAATTCTTGAACTACATTCAGGAAGGTGACGGTCGTCTCCTGACCTACCCGCAGATCACCAACTGATCTGCCGAAACCGATCTTTGGAAGGCCCGGGTAAGCGCCCGGGCCTTTCTCGTTTCAGCGGATGCTCGCGCCGCCGGCTGACCAGGCTACTCCAGCAGGCGCCGCCGGTCGGCCCAGAGCAACACCATCCCGAAGCTCGCAAGACCGAGCGCGCAGGCGCCGAGATAGAGTTCGTCCAGCACCAGGCTCGGGTAATCGTCCCCATAGACGCCGCGCCGCATAAGCTCGACGACATGGAGCACCGGGTTCCAGTAAAGCCAGTCCCGGATGAAGGGCGGCATGTAGCTCGGCATGTAGAAGACGCCGGAGATGAAGAGGAGCGCGCGCGACAGGATGCCGAGCGCGCGCATCACCACCGGGGCGAACCGGGCAGAATACCCCCGGATCATGCCGAGCCCGAAGGCGAGCAGCCCAGCGGCCGCCAGCGCCTCGAGCACGCGAAAGGGCGCGACGGGGATCACATCGACATGCTGCCAGTGCCCGATCCCCCAGGCGATGGCGCCCGTGTAGATCGCGGCGGTGAAGAGGGTGAAGAGAAGGGCTGCCAGCGGGTCCGCGAAGACCCCGATCTCGGGCAATCGCCGTGGGCTGCGCAGCGCCTGTACCGCGCCACCCACCTGCATCATCCCCCGCGTGACGATCGACAGCATCGCGATCCCCGTGAGCAGAAAGAGCGCTAGGCTGATACCGTAGCCCCCATTCCTGCCGATGAAGGTGAAGATCGCGAGGATGAGGGCAAGCTGTGCCGCCGGTTCCAGGAACACCCAGAGGAGCTTGAACCCCTCGCTCCGGTTCCGCGGCACGAACCGGTGCCAGAAGAGCGTCCAGATCAGATTCGCCCGTGTCGCCAGCATCGCGGCCCTACCATTCTTGGCGTGCAGCATTTCCCCGCGGCCGCGCATGTTGCTGTCACGCGCACGGCAACCGCGCACACATCAGCGGCGCTCACGGCGAGTGCATATATGGCGGCCGCATTCCCGGTGGCCGCCACCCCTCGGCTTTGATAGCCTAGGAATGGTTAGAGAAGTCCTTCGTCCCGGTCGGCCCCGGCCGCCCAGCCTCCGATGATCACCAGCATCCGCCCCGTTGCCGAGCCTAAGCGGCGACGGTGAGCGCAGACGGGAGACGCGCCCCATGATGACCCTGCATGGACGGGCCAATTCGTCCAACGTGCAGAAGGCCCGCTGGGCCCTCGCCGAAATGGGGCTCGACTACACGCATGTGGAGCGCGGGCGCCATCATGGCGGCATGGACGAGGATGCGTTCCGCGCGCTTACCCCCTTTGCGCTCGTGCCCGTCCTCGAGCATGACCGCCTCGCCATCTTCGAGAGCGGGACAATCCTGCGCTACCTCGCTTCCCTGCCGGAGGGGGCACCGTTCTGGCCGGTGGACACCCAGGATCGGCTGCGGGCCGAAGGGATGATGGACTGGGCGGGCTACACGCTGTGGCTCGCCGTCCGCCCGCCCTTCGTCGCCGTGGCCCGCGAGGGGATGAGCCGCGGAGATGAGGCGCTCGGCCGCCAGGTCGCGGCCGTCGCAGGCCCGCTCATGCAGCTCGAGAGCGCGCTCGAGGAGGCCGACTGGCTTGCGGGGGACAACTTCACCTTCGGCGACATCCCCGCGGCGGTGATCATCTCGCGCCTCGTCTGGCTCGTCGGCCGGCAGGCGCTGCCGCCCGGGGTTAGACGCTGGTACGACGCCTGTGCCGAGCGCGATGCCTTCGCCAGTTTCGTCATGATCGACGAATAGTCGCCACCGTCACCATTTGCTTGCCGCATTCTTATGGTTGCGTCCCCGCCAGGTGGAGATCGACGCGGGCGTGGGGGCGACGCGTCGGGGGATGACGGGCGAGGACGAGAGGCGTTGCAGCGGCGCCGTCCCCACCCGGCATTAGGGGATGCGCCCTGTCAAAGTCGGCGCGACGAGGAGGGGCTCGTACGCCGCACGAAGAAGGATCACGAGCATGCGTCTACCGGTCGCTTTCCTCGCGCTCGGCATCGCCGGCGTCATCGGCACCGCGGGGCAGCCAGCCTTCGCCGACTGGGCGGTACAGGATGGCAATGCGCTTCTGCCCGGCATCCCGACGGCGGCGGCGGCCAGCGGAGACGGGGACATGAGCTTCGGGGTCGTCTGCCTCTCCGGCAAGACGCCGATCTTCGTGATCGACACCGGCCGCGCCGACGGCCCGCCGAGCGGTGACGTCACTCTGGCGGTGGACGGCCGTGCCGAGGTCATCGAGGCCAGGCGAGAGGACGATCTCTGGATCGGCAGCGCCTCGCCCCGTCTCATCTCAGCGCTGGCCCGTGGTATCCGCCTCGCGGTGCTGCCGCCGGGAGAGACCGAGACGATCATCTCGCTTCGCGGCTCCGCCCGCGCGATCGGTGAGGCGCTGACCGGCTGCGGCTGAGGCGGAAAAGCGGTCGATATACGGGGCAGGGCTCGGTCCCGACCGATCGCCGCTTGTCTGGAGGCCTGCTCGTGGCGCTCGATCCCGCGCTCAGAGGGGTTCGAGTGCACCGTAGTGCTGTGACGTCCCGCGTCGTTGCCCCGTAAAGTCAATGAGCGCGCGGCGACGGTCATCACGCCTCTCGGGCACCGCATCGGGCGTGCGCGGCCTTTGGTCGCCATCAAGCGGCTCGTCCGCCGCGGCAAGGCGGACCGCCCCCGGCCCGATCGTCACCGCCTCGTAGCCATCGGTCAGCACGAGGTTGCCAGCGAGCAGAGCCTCCGGCGCACCCGATCCGCGATAGGTGAGCTCGAAATCGGTGCGATGCGGATGGCGCGCCACGAAGGTGTTGGCATAGGCCTCGAGGTTGCCCGCGGCACTGCTCTCCGCCCGCGGCCCCAGTACCAGCCCCCTGAAATGGGTGGCGGGTGTCAGCGCCTCCGGCGCACCGACGACAAAGATCGAGTTCCGGATCACATGCCGGCCGAAGAGCGTTCGCACGAAAAGATCCGATTCGCCGTCACCCTCTACGAAGTTCTGCGCCTCCACGATCCAGCCATCCGGAAGCCCGCGCCGCGCCTTGCCCGCTTCGTGGCTCACCACGCTCCAGCCGCCGATGAGATGGTTCTCCCCGATGTAGCAGCGCGCGCCGCTGTGGGGGTGATGGCGGATGGTCGGCTGCACGGCGAACCAATCGTAGTAGTCAGACCAGCCGCTGGTGCTGTGCATGACGTTCTGGCTGTAGACTGCGAGGTCGCGGTTCTCGAACCGGATGGGCCCCTGTTCGGCATGATTGCGGTACTTCGGATCGTTGACCTTGCGCCCGCCTGGTCCTCGCGTCGCGAGAGGATGCTGGATGAGGCGCGAGCCGATCACCGCATGCCGCTCGCCGTGCCCATACATCGCGTAATAGTGCCAGTCCCGCATCAGGCAGTCCGCGATCACCGAGTCTGCACCCGGCATCGTGTTGCCCGCCACCCCGTCGATGCGCAGGCGGAATAGCGTCGTGTGCTGCGGCGCAGGGTTGAAGCTCCGCGCGATGCCGAAGACGCGGAGGGCAGGGTCCGGCACCGGCGCGGGATCGTCCGGGCGATACTCGCCCTCCAGCGCGACATTGGCGACCGTCGTGAAGGTCGCGCCGTTCTCATGCGCGATCTCGATCAGGCCGCCCTCCGGCCTGAGCTTGGGATTGCGTACGAAGCGGGCCATGTCAGCCCGGATCACCGGGTCCGCACCCTCGCCGAAGCGGTCGACATGAAGCGAGCCGACGGCGATCGGCGCGGTGAGGGCAAAGGTCTCGCCAGCCCTGATCAGCAGCCGGCCCCGGGGTCCACCGCGCCCTCCGCGGGGCGGGGTCATGGCGCGGGCGGCGCGGGCTGCGTCCTCGAGGTTCCGGACCCGGAAGGCATCGTTCGGCGCCCCGGCGAAATCGCCCTCGCCGCTGACGGCGATGGTGTGGCTGCCGCCGAAATGCTCGTTGGCGTCGCGTACCCGCACGACGACCTCGGCGGTCGCCGCCTCGCCGTCGCGCAGCATGATCAGCCGGACGGTGTGCGCGCCCGGCGTGACGAAGACATGGGCGGCCGCCGGCCCCCGCGACGCGCCCGCGCTGCGGGAAGGACGGCGATCGCCCGGTTGCGGCGCGAAGTCATAGCGCTCCCCGAAATCCCAGACGAACTCGCCATGGAGGAGGTTCTCGTTGTCCGGCGTCTCGGCCTCAAAGATCACGCCGAAGGGGGCGATGCCAGCGAGGCGCGAGGCCTTTATGGAGAGGCGCGGCACTGCGGCTGGCGCGGCACTGACGTCGTCGGGCCGTGGTGTGGGCACCGGCGCACCGGCGGCAAGGACCGTGCCCGCGACTGCGGCGGCCGGCGCTGCGGCGAGGAGATCGCGCCGCGTGGGGTGAAAGGGTCTGGAAGTCACGGTGGCCGCTTTCCTGTTCTGCTCGGTCACAGGATAGCGCAGCGACGCCGAAGCGGCAGCCGTTCTCTTGGCGGTCGTATGCCGTTCAGGCCGCGGCGGCGCGGGCGGCCTTGGCGAAGGCGGCCTCCGTCTCCTCCAACTCCGCCTCACCGAGCGCGAGCGAGACATAGAGCTTGGTGGGCGGCTTCAGGATACCCTCCGCCCGCATCGACCTGTTGAACCGCCCGGCGGCTTCCGCGTCGCCCGAAACCGTGTCGCGATAGTTCCTGACGGGCGCATCCATGAAGACGATGTCGAAGAGCGTTGGGTCGCCGACGATACGGTGAGGCACGCTTTCTGTGGTGAGGGCGGCGCTGGCGCTCGCCATCAGCCGTTCCCCGATCGCGCGAAAGCGCCCGTACTGCCCCTCGCGCCGTAGGATCTCCATGGTCTTGAGACCGGCGACGGCGGCAATGGGGTTGCCCGACAAGGTACCGAGCTGCATCAGCCAGCCCTCGGGCCCGACTACTGCCTTGTCGAAGTGTTTCATCACCTCGCGCGCGCCCGCGATGGCGGCCAGCGGGAAGCCGCCCCCGATAACCTTGCCGAGGGTGCAGAGGTCCGGCGTCACGCCATAGAGCTCCTGCGCCCCGCCATAGGCGAAACGAAACCCGGTCACGACCTCGTCGAAGATGAGGAGCGCACCATGCTGGTCGCAGAGCGCGCGCAGCGCCTCGAGGAACCCGGGCTCCGGCGGGATGATGCGCTGCAGCGGCTCGACGATGATCGCCGCCACCGTCTCCCCATGCTCCGCCATCAGCGAGGCGATGAAGTCCGGATCGTTGAAGGGCGCGATCAGCATCTCGGCATGCAGGCTCTCGGGCAGGCCCGCGCTGTCCATCACCGCCGCCGGAAAGTTCACCATCCGGGTCGGTGCGAGGCTCATCTGCGCCTCGTTCGACATGCCGTGATAGCCGCCCTCGAACTTGACGATCCTCGGCCGTCCGGTGAAGGCACGCGCCAGACGCATCGCGTACATGTCGGCCTCGGACCCGGTGCAGACGTAACGGATCTGCTCGGCGCAAGCCATCGCGCGCACGATCTCCTCGGCAAGCTCCACGCCCGGGGTGCTGTTCGCAAAGAAGGTCTGGCCACGCGGCATCTGCTCGTAGACCGCTTCCAGCACCTCCGGATGGCTGTGACCGAGTACCATGGGTCCAGACCCGATCAGGTAGTCGATGAACGCGTTGCCGTCCTCGTCGATGACGCGCGCTCCCTTGCCCTCCTTGATGAAGACGCTGGGGTCGAAATTGCCGAAGCCTGCGGCAGGCAGGACCTCCGCGGCGCGGCGGGCCCATTCCTCCTGGCTTTGGAGCTTCAGCATGGCGTCCTCCTCCTGACTGTTGCGCGGAGCGTACTGCCAGCGCGCGCTCACCATCAAATCGAGGAGCGACAGCGGAGGTCGCCTTCAGGTCTCGACGCGCGGAGGCGGCTGGTCCAGCCTGCGGGCACAAACCGGTCAAGGGAGGGACGGCATGGACAACAAGTTCGACATCGGCCTCGAGCAGAGGAAAGCGACCTTAGGCGCTGAATATGTTGAGAAAAACCTCGCTGCAGCGGACGACTTCACGCGGCCCTTTCAGGAGGCGATGACCGCTTGGTGCTGGGGCTTCGGCTGGGGTGACGAAGCGCTCGACGCAAAGACCCGCAGCCTTATGAACCTCAGCATGATCGGCGCGCTCGGCAAGATGCATGAGTGGGAGATCCACTGCCGCGGCGCGCTCAACAACGGTGTGACGGTCGAGGAGATCCGCGCCGCGATCCACGTTGTCGGCATCTACTGCGGTGTGCCCCAGGCCCTCGAGTGCTTCCGCGTGGCGCGCAAGGTGCTGGAGGCCGAGGGCAAGCTCTGAGCGTCGACCGCCTCTACCCCTTCGCGCGAAGCTCCCGTGGGCTCATGCCATAGTGCCGACGGCAGGCCATGGTCATCGCGGCCTGGCTCGGGAAACCCATGCGATGGGCGATCTCGCCAAAGGAAAGGGTGGTCTCTAGGATCAGCCGTCGCGCCGCACAAACCCGGCGTGCGGCATGAAAGGCTTGTGGGGTGCGTCCCGTAAGCGCTCTGAATTCATAGAGAAAACGGGTGACGGGCAGCTCCGCCACAGCGGCCAGTTCCTCAATCGTCGGCATGATGGCGGGGTCGCGACCGAGCAGCGCGATCGCCTCCGCCATGCGGGGCTCATCATCTGCCTCGACGAGCGGCGTGCTGCCGGCGGGGGGCGAGAAACCGGCAAAACCGGCCAGCATGCGGCGCGCCACCAGCCGTTCCATGCTGTCGCGAAAGAGCGGCGAGTTCGCGAACATCTCGGGGTTTGTGGCGATCAGCCGGCCGACCCCTGTGATCACGGCATCGACGGCGGCAAAGATCGGTTCGAGCGTTAGCGCTGTCGCCCCACCGCGCGGATGAGCCCAACCATCGGCGTTGGCAAGGCGGAGGAGCCGCGCAGGAGAGATGCAGAGAATCAGCAGATCGATGTTTCCGTGTACCGCGTTGCCAAAGGGCGACCAGGCGGGGTGAAGGGAGACCGCGCCGCCTCTGTTCGGGAATGACCGACCATCAGGCGCATTGCGCTCGAGCGGTGCTGAGCCGCCGAGGCGGATGGAGAGGCGGTGCCAGCTCGTTGCGTGTGCGTCCGCATCCACCTCGCCCGAGAAGCGCCAGCGCAGGGCGGTAAGTTGCACGCTGCCGGGACCGTCCCCGGCCGCAGACATGCCGGGGTCCTGCGGATCGATTGGATCGGGAGCCGGACGCTCGGTATCCCCCGGCACAAGACCCCAGTGCTTCAAGAGGGGGCTGAACCGACGAAAGACCGGCGGCTGCCCGGCACGTCCTGTCCCTGAAGGCCCTGAGCCCGCGTTCAAGAAGGTGTCCGCGCGGGGGTCGCCGCCGCTTCCTGTCGTCCCGCCGCAACGCGGCGCCGGTAGTCTGCAGGGGCCAGGCCCGTCGCGTGCCGGAACCGGGCGCTGAAATGACCCTGCGAGCTGAAGCCACAGGCCGCCGCGATCTCGGCCAACGGAAGATCGCTCGTCTCGAGGAGCGCTCTTGCCCGCGCGACCCGCCGCTCGAAGAGATACTGTCCGAGCGTCCTGCCGGTCTCCGCCCGAAACTGGCGCATCAGGTGGAATTGGCTGAGGGCTGCGATCTCCGCCAGTTCGGCGACCCGCATCTGCTTTTCCAGTGAGCCCTCGATGAACTCGACGACACGGCAGAGGCGCGGGTCACGAAGTGCGACGGGAGACTCCTCTGCCCGGTCACCGCGCTCGGCATGAACGTGGATGAGTGCAGCGCATAACGCCTCCTCGAACGCGTGGCGCAGGGGCCCATCCGCGCTCAGCAGCGCACCATCATCAGCGGCGGCAATCTGGAGAAAGCCTAGGAGCTTCGAGTCGAGGGAGGTACTGCGTTCGATCGTCACCGGATCCCTGAACCCGAACTCGCGCGCTGCGATCGTATCCAGATGATCTGGATCGATGTAGAGGCCGAGCGCTACCGCATCTCTCTGCATCCGCCACTCGAGGGGCATGCCCGCAGGCGTGATCGCCACGCGCCGACATCCGTAGTGGCGTACCGCGGCCTCCAGGCCGCGCCCACCCTCGGCCGCACTTTCCCGAGGCACTTCAAATGCGACGCGATGGTGACGCACAGTGTGCAGATCGGCCTCGTCCCCGCTCTGCCACTGCCAGAGCGCCATGCCGAGCGCCCCGCCGTTTTGCGGTGGCGCGACAAGAGCGGGCGCCTTTCGCGCTGCCGCTGCTATCCGTTCCATGTCTTCAGCGAAATGCCGCGTCACGAGCGCCGTCTCCACTATATTATGCTAGGCTAATGTTTCCTCAGGCATGCGGCAAATCAAATATCTTGGATGCAGGCGCACCCGTCATGGGTATGACCCACTATATCGCGTGATCGGTAGCAAAGAACCTCCAACCTGTAGAATTCTGTTAAGAAAACAGCAGGATCGCGAAAGACACTCCTCGCCCTAACGTCAATTCTCCATGCAACGATAGCGGGTACCTTCAACAGCCCGCACGCCCACTCTGCAAAAGGAGGACATGGCGTGAACTTGGAAAACCCGTGTCTGGCGCTGCCGCGTCCCACTCATGGGCTTGCCGGTCAGCCAGCGCCCGCGCCGACCACTGCTTTCGACCGACCCCTGAAGCACATTCTGGTCATTCACAGCATCGAAATGGTGCGCGAACGGCTGGGTGCAGCGTTGCTTGATGGCGACGACCTCGACGTCTTCGAGGCAGTCGATCCCGAGGAGGGCCTTCGTCGGGCCGTCAGCGAGCCCTTCGATCTCGTCATCATAGGATCGCTGCTGCCGCTGCCCGGGCCCGTCGCGCTCCTCAGGGCGCTTCGTCTCCAGGGGGTGCTCTGCCCGATACTCGTGCTTCTGGATGGCGAGAGCCCTGCCCAGGACAAGGTGACCGTCCGGGCCTTCGATGCAGGCGCCAACGACGTGTTTCCTTCAGGATGCTCGAACGCGGCACTCCTTGCCCGCGTCCGTGCCCATCTGCGCCATGCTGAGGGCTCGGAGGGGGCTACTCTGAATATCGGCCCCTATCAGCTTGTACCGCTGAAGAAGACGCTCACCACCGCCGACGGCCACCGTGTCCGGTTGACCGGTAAGGAGGTGGAGATCCTCCGTCAGCTTCACCGGGCCAGAGGCACGACGGTGGAGCGCCAGGCGCTGCTGGTCGAGATCTGGGGATACAACGCCAAGGTCAACACCCACACGCTGGAGACGCATGTCTACCGGCTACGGCGCAAGCTCGAGGCCGACCCTGCGGAGCCTCGCCTGATCTTGACGGAGAAGGGCGGCTATCGGCTCGTGACGCAGACCGAGGCCTTCGCCGCCGAGTAAACCTCATCCGGGAACGGCTCGTTTACCGTTCTCGGTCATTCTCCGCGCGGCTGAAGAAATCGGCAGCGCGAGGGTGGCATGGCAGAGTGCTCAGAGCCGGAGAAAGGGCCGGGCGAGGGGTCGTCTGAGGACGCGGCGCTCGCCGGTCGTGATCCGTCGGCGGGCGTCATTGCCTTTGCGGCGCTTGAGTTCTACCCTGCGACGGCGGGTGGGACGGGTATTCTATTGCATCACACCGTCGCCAGCCTCCTCCGCCGCGGCTACGAGGTGCTGCTGCTCGTCGACATGCAGCGCCATGAGGTCGATCGCATCCGGCAGGAGACCGCGCTGAGCTTCGTGAATGGCGACCGGCTTTCGGTTCACCTCGTCGACGACGTGCTCGCGGCGGATCTCGACCCGTTGTTTGAACGCGTCGAATTCGTTGATGCGGAGCAACGGCGATCGGCCCGTTTCGCGCGAGCCCTGGAGCATCTGGCAGCGCAACGGCACATCGATCTTGTAGAGTTCTACGACTATTGCGGATCCGCCTACTACACCCTCGCCCAGGCCGGGCAGAACGGCATGCCGCCCGTAGCCATCCGCCTGCACAATACCGTTGAGCTGATTGCGAAGCGCGTTCGCAGCGCTCTTGATCCAGATCGGCTCCTGCAATTCGGAATGGAGCGGACGGCGATTGCAGGCGCCGACCTGCTTCTGGCGCCGGGGGAGCGGTACTTCAGGGACGAGATCCAGCCTCTCTATCCTGAGGCAGGGAAATCCAGGATGCAGATATCCGAGCCCATCCACGCGCCCGTCGGCACGCTCGACTACAATCCGCTCGCCAACGATGTGGCATTCTATGGTCGGCTCTCCACGTTCAAGGGCGTCGATACGTTCATCCGCGCCGCACTGCTGGCGCTCGAAGATCCGGCCTTCGAGCGATGGGTTGGCCGTTTTCTCGTCATCGGACCGGAGGAGACCGTTGCGGGCGGGCTCGCGGTCGATGCGCTGCGGGCGAAGATCCCGGCTGAATGGGCGGACCGGTTCGTCTTCACCGGCAGGCTCCATCACGAGCGTCTGTTCGCACAGCTCAGCAGCGCCGCATTTGCATGTTTTGCCAATCGGGTAGAGTCGTTCTGTTATGCCGCGCATGAGCTTGCGACAGCGCGCCTTCCGCTCATTCTGTCGGATACGCCTGCCTTTCGCGATCATTTTGCGGAAGGAAGCGAGGCTCGGTTCTTCGATGGCACCGCCCGCGATCTGGCCGCGGAGATGCTTGCCCTCGCCAAGGATCCGGCGGCGCGTGTGCGGCTCTCGGCTGCCGGTCTTGCAAAGCGCGAGAGTTACGACCGCGAGGACCGCTACGCAGAGCATATTGCCGCCGCCCGTCAGATCGCGGAATGTTCTGGTCGGGAGGAGCCACTGCGCGCGGCTATCCTGATCTACACCGATGGCGACCGAGGGGCCGAGGCGCGGACGCGCGCAAGCCTGCCCGAGAGGCAGGTTCTCTTTCTTACCTCGTACGGCGATGATGCCCTTGAGGCGCGGGATGGTCACGGAAGCACCGTCGATCTCGACCGTCTGCCAGCGGCGGAAGCCGCCGTTTTCCTGAAGGCGGGGGACGTGCTCCTGCCCGACTGGCTAGAGAGGGCCGAGGCAACACTCGCGCGCCGTCCGCGTGCCGGGGGTGTCGGCGGATGGGAGATTTGCCATGGTGCCGCAAGAGCACCTCAACACGCATTGCTGCCCGAAGCCTCACTTGCGGAGGCACCCGGCTTACGCCTTCTCTTGCGCCTCTCGAAGGGCGTTACCTGGGGCGAGGCCCTCGAGCGCGCCGGAGCAATGGGCGAACTGCCGCTCCTTCTCGCGCATCGTGCCGCTGGACGCGCGGTCCTGACCCTCACCATGCCAGCGGTTCAAACCGAGGGCGCGATTGCTCTCAGATCACCGACACTGGCGGAGCTCGGCGCGCGGGACCACGACCGGCTCCGACCGGACCTGCTTGCTCTTATGTCGAGAGGGACCGCCGGGGCAGAGGATCGAGGGGAAGATGCTGTCATCGCAGCATCGCTTGCCGATCCGTCGCTCCTGACGCTCGAGCTCTTGCCCGATACGGGTGAGCTTCTGGTGCTGCGGTTGTTCGAGGATACCGAAGGATTGGCCCAACCGTGGTCGGCCGCCATGTTGCGCGGGGACTGGTCGGACGTCTACGACGCCGGTGGCCCGGTCGACGGCGCCCTGCGCAGCCAGAATGGCAGCCTCGCTGTCCGACTGCCGCGAGGAGGACGGATCGAACTCCTGAGCAGCCCTCATGCCGGCAGCGTCGCCGTGACCTATCGCGGCACGAGGGTCGTGCATAAGCTGACGGCGCCCGAGATCGGCGACGCGGCGATGGTCGTTGAGGACGGGGCGTTGCGCTTTCTCCCGCCACCAACAGCCTCAACCAGTGCAACTGCCACGATGCGGCTGCAAGCAGCCCCGCAAGCTCCTGTCGGGACGGTCTTTCTCGTCAACCGTATGGAGGATCTTGCACGATGGCCGAGGCCGGAATGGGTGCTGCCGCGCCAGGTTGTGCTTGACGACCTCTCGACCTTCGATGCCCGCAATGGCGACTGCGATGCGACCGCCGCGGCAGACTTGGCCAATTGGGCCGAGAAGCTTGGCGTGGAGCGTCTTGTGATATCCAGCAATCTTGCGCCCACTCCTGCCTTTGAAGCCGTCCTCGCCGACTTGCCTTCCTGGCTCTCCGTGACAGTCGCGCTGATCGATGAGCCCTCCAAGCCTGAGGGTGGGAGCGTCGAGTATCTGAGCGCGGCTGGCCGCTGGCTCGGGTTGGTACGTCGCCTTCGATCTCGGAAGGGTCAGCCAATGGTCCCAGAGGCCCCGGTTACCACGCCGCTGCGCCTCGCAACCGCCGCCCGAAGCGACGATCCGTCTTCGCGGCAGGGGACTGAGAAGGCGGTTGATCTCTCGGTGGCCGGAGGCGCGCCAGGGCTTCTTGGCGTCTTCGATGCCAGCGGGATCGACGCCCTGCATGTGCCGGCATCGATCGGCATGCCGCCTCAGAGCAGCGCCCGTGTGAGTGATCAACCCGACAAACCCGGATCGCTGCAGGTAGCGATTCTAACCGATCGGAGTGTCGCTGCGGGCATGATGCACATGGTGAACGCGGTTTGGCTGGCAAGCCGATCCGGGCTCGAGATCGGCGGATTGATACTGCCTGAGAGCGAGCGCGGTGCCTTTCTGATCTCGCGCGACATTGCCCTCGGGCTGCCGATCACTTGGCATAGCGGCCCGGGGCTTCCGACGCTCGAGGGCCGCAGAGGGATCGCCATCTCCGCATGGCCCGAAGAACAATGGCCGAGCGCGCTTGCGCGCGCCGTCTCCGCCGGCTGGCTGCCGCTTGCCGGTGCGACCAGCGCGCTCGACCGCTACCCAGCCGCATCGGCGCTCTTCACCGAGCCTTACTGGGAAGACTCGTCCCGCCTTGCGGCTCGACTGGCAGGATTGGCCGAGGTGCAACTGGAGGCGTGCGACTCGCTTCGCGAGGCTGCCCGAGCGATAGAGGCGGAAGGGAAGGCCGCCATGGAGGAACTCATGGTCCCGGCGATGTCCGCGCTTCGGGTTGCGAGCTGAGGGCGGGAGGGGCTCATGATTGAGGGCTGTGTCACCCTTCGCCACGACGGTCTCTGCTCCCCCGACGCGCCTGGCAGCGAGGTGATCTATATTGGTGCGACGGTCTCAGGCGGTGGTGGTGCACCGCCGCTTCCGGCATCGATGCTCCCATCGGGCTGGCAGGAGATTTCCGATGTCTCGACAGGTCATCCTGGTCAGACCCTACCTTACGCGATCCGCGGAACCGGCGGCTGCCTTCACCTCCCCTGGGAGCCTGGTGACCGGCTTCTTCTGCTGTCCCATCCCTGGAGCGGCCGGGTAGTCATCGAGGCAAGGGGGCACCCGCCATCGACTTTCTCGCTGCATGCAGACACGACGACGGTTCTCTCGGTCGATCCGCTCGGCGGTCCGGTGATGGTTGCTGACGCAGACGCCGTGTGGAGCGGCCGTCTCCAAGAGCACGTTCGCGGCTCCGATCCCGTCGTGTCGCTCCCGATCGGGGGCGATGATGCGCCACCTGACGGCATGGTGCGGCTGCGCGCGACTGGAGAAAAGTGCGGTGCCGCTCGCGGTGCGGAGGTGATCCTGCTGCGTGCCGAGCCCCGCGGTCTCGGCCGTCCGACGGATCTCGAACCCGCAGCTACGCGGGCCGGATGGCATTGGCTCGAAACGCTTTCGGCCGGGCAACGCGACTGGTCCGGCGCGGTGAAGGGGTTCGCAGGTGATCTCCTGCTGCCTGTTGGGCCCGGGGCGCGTCTCCTTCTGCTTCGCCATCCGTGGAGCGGCGTCACCGAGATTACCTTGGGTCGTGCAGCGGTTCGCGTCGACCTTTACGCTGCGGTGCCGACACCGCTTGAGATCGAGTTGGATCGTCTGCCCGAGTTGGCAGAGGCTATGTCGGCGACCGCCGTGCCAACGGCGAAAGGAGTGTCGGACACCGCCTCGGCGTCCTTCAATCCGGTTACGCGGGTGGATCGCTCTGCGCGAAGCGCGCACTACGACCGCAGGATTGCTGGGATCGATCCGGCGCGCCCCCTTGCCCTCTACGTGCCGCGCTGGCGCGGCGTGGCTCTGTCGACAGAGACGCTCTTCGAGCAGACGCTGCCTGTCCCACCGGGTATTGAGGAGCATCCCGATGAGATCGGGGCCGAGGATGTGGCCGCCTTCGCCGAGATCCTGCTCCAGACCGGCGTGCGGCACTTTATCGTCTCCGGCGGGGATCTCTTCAACCTGTCGCTGCTGCGAGAGGTGCAGAGACGCGCACCCGATCGGCGCTTCGATCTTCTCTGGCACTCGAACTTCCTGCAGATGGGCGAGCCCCACGATTGGAACCTCCTGCGACACTGGCTCCACGCGCTTCGCGACGGGGCGGTCACGCGTGTCGGTGTCGTCAAGGCAGGTCTCGAGGATTGGTTCGCCGCCCTCGATATCGACGCGGTGCATGTCCCGAATGTCGTTCCGGTGCCAAAGCGCGAGAGCTTCGAGAGACGGAAAGACACCAGAGCTTCCGAGTACGGGCCAAGGCTCGGCCTCTGGCTCTCCGGCTCCTCGCCCTATCGCAAGACCCCGCTCGCGGCATTGGCAGCGAGCACAATGATCCCGGGTGCACGTCTGCTGGCCGCCGGGCTGGATGAGAGCGCTCGTCGCTTCGTCACCGATGCGCAGGTGCCCTTCGAACGGATCTGGGACGCGCCCCTCCCGCGGAGCATGCTGTGCAAGCAGATGCAGGCGACCGATCTGACGCTTTACGTAACGCTCTCGGAGTGCTCGCCGATGCTGCCGCTCGAGAGCTTCGCGCTCGGCGTGCCATGCCTCATTGGACCTTCTTGCGACCTTTTCGCCGATCACGATGGGCTCAAGCAGAGCCTCGTCGTGGAACGTCCGCTCGCGCCGGCCGCGATCGCGGAGAAGGCGATAGAGGCGTTGGCCAAGCGCGATGAGATCCTGGACCAGTATGCGATCTACCACGAGGCGCTGCTCGCCCGCAGCAGGCGACAGGTCGAGGCCCTCGTCGCGTGAGGGTCAGCGGGACGGCGAACTGGCAGAGTTGAAAGGGACCTTGCGATGGGAGAGCGCAATCAGGAGAGGCGTGGTGGATCGACATCACAGGCGATGAGATCGCATCGCCCGCCTTTTGCCCTTCTCCTCGCTCGTCAACGCTCCGGCACCGGAGCGCTCGGCTCCGTGCTCGATAAGCAGCCCGATATCAAATATCTCGGCGAGATCTTTCACCCGGACAACACCGGGCAGGCGGACAACTTCTTTACGTATCTGGGCGAGCGAGCCTCGGCCGACACGTCGGCCGCGATGCCATGGCGGCACGAGGAACTCTTCGAAGGATATCTCACGGATGTCGCCGCTCGCTACCCCGGCCGTGTGCCCGTAATCGATGCCAAGTATCGGAGCCTGCACCATCTCTCAGGCGGTTGGCGCGGCTTGCTTGAGACACCCTGGTTGATCCGACATGCGCGCGCTCGGGGCGCTGCGATCATCCACCTTACGCGCCGCAACTTCGTTGAGAGCTTTGTCTCCGGCCGTCTCGCCGAAGCGAACAAGGTCTGGCACGCAACGACCTCGGACAGGGTGTCCATCCAATCCACGGTCGTCGATATACGCGCTCTCTGCCATTACATCGACACCAGCGCGGCGGAGGTCGACCTTGTCGAACGGTGGCTGGCGGGCACACGCACGCTCGTGACGCTCGATTACTGCGGGATGATCGATGGCGATGGCGTCCTCAACCGCTCGGCCGCCGACGATCTGGCGACCTTGCTGGGTGTCCCGGCATTCGCGGATCGATCACCCAGTTTCGTCAAGCAGGCGCCGGCGAGCCTTTCTGCGTCCGTCGAGAACATCGCACTTGTCTCCCGCGCCCTTTCGGGTACGCCGCACGCCTGGATGGTAGGGGAGGAACGGCGCGCCGGCTGACCTCTAGATCACCCCTTTGTCGCGCAGACCGGCGAGCGTGCTGTCGTCAAGGTCCAGTTCGGAGCGCAACGCCGCCTCCGTATCGGCACCGAGGCGCGGCGGAGCATGCCGATAGGATGCGGGGGTCGCACCCAGGCGCGCGGGATAGGCGACCGTCGGGATCAGCCTTCCGTCGTCGCGTTCCAGATCGACCCTGAGGCCCTGTGCCCGGACATGCGGATCGGCGAAGACGTCCGGAATGGTGTTGATCGGCCCGCAAGGCACGCCGACGGACTCGAGCAGAGCAATCGCCCCCTCCCGATCGAGCGCCATGAGCGCCCGGTAGAGATGCTCATCCAAGGCATCGCGATGCTCGATCCGCGCAGCGTTGGTGGCAAAGCGCGGGTCCTGCGCCAGCCCCTCCAGCCCCAGCACGCCTGCCAGCCGCTGAAACTGGCGATCGTTGCCGCAGGCGATGATCACGTGACCATCGCGGACCGGATAGACACTGTAGGGCACGACGTTCGGGTGCTTGTTTCCCATCCGCGAAGGGATCCGACCGCCGACGAGGTGGTTGGCATTCTGGTTGGCCAAAACCGCAACCGTGCTCGCCATCAGCGAACAGTCGATATGCTGCCCGAGACCGGAGCGCTCGCGCCACGCAAGCGCGGCAAGGATCGAGGTGGTCGCATAGAGCCCGGTCACCAGATCGCAAACGGCGACACCGACTTTCACCGGGCCCGCTCCGTCGCTCCCGTCGGGTTGCCCGGTGATGCTCATCAGCCCGGCCATGCCCTGGATCAGAAAATCGTATCCGGCGCGGGACGCGTAGGGCCCCTCCTGCCCGAAACCTGTGATCGAGCAGTACACGAGCTGGGGGTTGATCGCGCCAAGGCTCTCATAGTCGAGCCCATATTTCGTGAGGCCGCCAAGCTTGAAGTTCTCAACCAGCACATCGGCGCATTCGGCGAGCCGCCGGACGAGTGCCGCGCCTTCAGGTTGCGAGAAATCGATCGCAAGGGAGCGCTTGTTGCGGTTGGCGGCGGTGAAATAGGCGGCATCCTCCCGCATCGCGCCACGCCCGTCCTCCGCTGGCTCAAGGAAGGGCGGACCCCAGATGCGCGTGTCGTCCCCGCCATCGGGCCGCTCGATCTTCAGTACATCGGCGCCGAGATCGGCGAGCGCCTGTGTTGCCCAGGGCCCGGCCAGGATACGACTGAGATCGAGCACCTTGATATGGCCGAGCGCGGTCGGGCCGTCGCCCGCAGTCTGCTGCGTCATCCAACCCTCCGTGATCGCGGTGGGGAGCCTAGCCTTGTGGCATGCGCGCGCAAGAGCAGCTCGGCCTAGACCCCATCTCCCCGCTCGCGCGCCGCCTGCCTGATCGCGGTGACAAGGAGGTCGAACCCGGTCTGTGCGCTGCGGTCGAGCCTGAGCGTGAGGCCTACCGGGCCGGAGGTGTCGCGGGTATCGAGGTCGAGGGCGGCAAGGTCCCCGCGGGCGAGGTCGCGCGCCACCACGCCTTCGGAGATCACCCAGACCGCATCGCTGTCGAGCACGAAGGCCCGCCCGAAGCTGGTTGATACGCTCTCGAGCCGATGGGGCAGCGCGGCGATCCCGAGGGCGATGAGAAGCCTTTCGACCGCGGGGCGGATCACAGCGTCCGGATCCGGCAGAATGACGGGGTAATCCGCAATTCTCTCGGTTTGGGCGGACCCGGCTTTGAGCAGCGGGTGCCCATCACGGACGACGAAGCGAACGGGTTCGGAATAGAGATGTACGAACGAAAGATCCGCCATCGCCTCTGGCGCTGCGAGCCTGCCGACGACCAGATCGAGAGCATCGGCCCGCAACTGCTGCAGGAGGTGGAGATTGGGGCCGGAGACGATGCGGACCACGGTATCAGGGTCAGCAGCGCGAAAGCGGCGCACGGCATCAGGCACGAAACTCGCAGCAACCGTCGGCAGCGCTCCGAGACGAAGGGCGGGTCGCGCCGCATCCGCCCCCCGCCTGAGGCTCGTGATCGCGCGTTCGAGCTCCGCCAGACAACCCGCGGCGCGCGGCAGGAGAAGCTCACCCGCATCGGTCAACGCCGCCCCGCGCCGGCTGCGTTCGAAGAGCCGCGCGCCGAGGACCGACTCGAGTTCCTGCAGCGTCTTGGTTACGGCGGGTTGGCTTAGGGTTAGTGTCTCAGCTGCGCGTGCGAGACTACGATCCCGGGCGACGGCCAGAAAGCAGCGGAGGTGACGGAGCTTGATACGCGGATCGATCATGCGAAAAGGTTATAGAAGACACCAGGAATCTCAATTTACATCAGGTTCTAGAAACTACACCTTCACAGCTGAGGGCGTGAAGGCGAAGGAGGCGGCATGACCGAGAGCCTGCGAAAAGCGGGTAGCGCCGTGCGGCGCGAGGTGCTCGGCAACGGTTATGTCGAGGATCGTGCTGCCGATGTCTCGGCCTTCGATGAGCCTTTCATGGACATGATCCTCGATAGCGCTTGGGGGCATGTCTGGGCGCGGGAGGGCCTGAGCCTGCGAGATCGGAGCCTCCTCACGATAACGCTCCTCGCAGCCCTCGGTCATTGGGAAGAGCTGGCGATGCATGTGCGCGCGACCGCCAATACTGGCGCAAGCCCCGAGGAGGTGCGGGAAGCGATCATGCATGTCGCGGTCTATGCCGGCGTGCCAGCCGCCAATCACGCGCTGAAGGTCGCGAAGGCCGCGTATGCCGAGATCGGGGTGACGGTGTGAGGCAGCACGTGATGGCAGCTGGGTACTACGAGCGGGATCGTGCCTGGCATCCTCCAGCATATGCGCCGGCTTACAGGACCAGCGTCGCGCGCTCTCCGCGTCAGCCGCTCCTCGCGCTCGGGCAGACGCTTAGCGAGCTTACAGGCCCGGTATTCGGTCATGATGATCTGGACTCTACGGATCATGATCTTCTGTCGAACTACGCCCATGGTGGCGACGCGATCGGGGAGCGCATCCTGGTGCATGGCCGGGTGCTCGACGAGAATGCGCGCCCGGTACCGGAGGCCTTGGTCGAGATCTGGCAGGCGAATGCTGGGGGCCGGTACCGCCACCGCAACGACAGCTATCTCGCGCCCCTCGACCCGAATTTCGGCGGCTGCGGACGGACACTGACCGATGCGGAGGGCTACTATTCCTTCAGGACCATCAAACCGGGCGCCTATCCTTGGCCGAATAGCGAGAACAGCTGGCGGCCGGCGCACATCCACTTCTCTGTCTTTGGGGCGGCGTTTGCGCAGCGCCTCATTACCCAGATGTATTTCGAGGGTGATCCGCTGATCCGCCGCTGCGCCATCGTGCGCACGATACCGAGCGAAGAGGCCATCGAGAGGCTTACTGCTCCCCTCGACATGGATGCGGCAACGCCCTTCGACATGCTTGCCTATCGCTTCGACATCGTGTTGCGCGGGCGCCGTGCGACCCCCTTCGACAACCGCCGGGAGGGCTGAGATGCACGCCAGCCGCACCCTGCGCGAGACGCCGTCCCAGACCGCAGGACCATACGTTCACATCGGCCTTGCTCCGGGCGCGGCGGGCCTCGGCTTCAGCTGGCGCGAGGTTGGTTCGGAGATCGCGGGGCCTGGTGCCGCCGGTGAGCGCATCCGGATCGAGGGGCAGGTCTGGGACGGGCTCGGCGCGCCGGTCACCGACGCGTTGCTGGAGATCTGGCAGGCGAACGCGGCCGGGATCTACGCGCATCCCGAGGACCCGCGACAAGGCGGCGTGGAGCCTGACTTTCAAGGCTGGGGTAGGGTGGCAACCGATTTCGAGACTGGTCTCTTCGCGATCGAGACTGTCAAACCGGGCGCTGTGATTAGGCACGGTGACGCGCCGATGGCCCCGCATCTCACGATCTGGCTTGTCGCAAGGGGGATCAATATGGGCCTGCACACCCGTCTCTATTTTGCCGATGAGCAGGCCGCCAATGCCACGGATCCCGTGCTTGCGCGCGTGCCGCCGGAGCGCCGGGAGACGCTGATCGCTGCTCGGCCGGATGCTGCGGCGCTCTACCGCTTCGATATCCGCCTGCAGGGCGAAGACGAGACAGTATTCTTCGATATCTGAGACAGTACTCAAAGGATCCGGCGGCAAACGGCCGGACGCAACGGAGGACGCCATGACCCGCCACATCCGCACCACCGTCACCGCGACGCTCGCCCTCTGCCTCGCCACCCTGCCGGCGGCGGCACAGGAGGTGACGCTCACCGTGCACCACTTCCTCGGCCCGAAATCGCCCGCACACTCGAAGCTTATCGAGCCTTGGGCGGAGCGCGTTCAGGCGCAGTCCGAAGGGCGGATCGCGGTGGAGATCTTCCCGGCGATGTCCATGGGGGGCAAGCCGCCGGAGCTTTACCGCCAGGTGCGCGACGGCTTTGCGGACATCGTCTGGACGCTGCCAGGCTACACGCCGAACGTCTTCCCCCGGGTGGAGGTCTTCGAGTTGCCTACCGTCCACAAGGGCTCCGCGACTGCCACGAACCTCGCGATCCAGGAGATATGGTCGGATATCGAAGCGGATTTCACGGAAGTCCATCCGCTCCTCGTCCATGTTCACGCTGGCAACGCGCTGCATATGCGCGAGGCGAAGGTCGGCGGGGTGGACGACGTCAAGGGTCTCAAGATCCGCACGCCATCCCGCACTGGCGCCTGGATGATCGAGGCCTGGGGAGCGGAGCCCGTGGGCATGCCCGTACCTGCCCTCCCGCAAGCGCTCTCGAAGGGGGCGGTCGATGGCGCGCTCGTCCCCTTCGAGATCGTGCCGCCGCTGAAGCTACAGGAACTCACGGAGGTCTCGGTCGAAGGCGCGGGCGGATCCCGCTTCGGTGCCGCCGTCTTCCTCCTCGCGATGAACAAGGAGCGCTATGAGAGCCTTCCCGACGATCTGAAAAAGGTGATCGACGACAACTCCATGGCCGCCATCGCGCAGGAAATGGGTGAGGTCTGGGACGGCGTCGAGGAGGTCGGCAAGCGTCTCCAGCGCGAGAGCGGCGGCGAGATCGTCGAGCTGGACCCGGCGGCGAAGGAGAGCTTCGACGCCCTCGGCGCGAGCGTCACCGAACGCTGGGTGAGCGAGGCCGAGGGCTTCGACGCAGCCGCCCTCGTCGAGAAGGCCCGCGCCGCCGTCGCGAAGCACGGCGACTGAGGCTCGGACGCGCCGGGAGCACGCCATGCACCGCTTTCTTGCGACGGCCGCCACGTGGTGGGCGCTGCTCGGTGGCGCGATCCTGCTCCTGATCGTCGCGGTCACGAGCTGGAATGTCGGCGCCTTCGCGCTTGCCCGCCTCGGGCTTCCGGCCGAAGGACTGGCCGGCTACGAGGATGCGGTCCGGCTGATGGTCAGCATGTCGGCGCTGATGTTCCTGCCTTACTGCCAGCTCCGGCGCGGTCATGTGGCGGTCGATCTCTTCGTCAATGCGTTGCCCGCTCGCACCCGCCGGGGGCTCGACAGGCTCTGGCTCGCC
The DNA here is from genome assembly GCA_039815685.1 of Pseudomonadota bacterium. GTDB lineage: Bacteria > Pseudomonadota > Alphaproteobacteria > Rhodobacterales > Rhodobacteraceae > Thermohalobaculum. Next base: position 365,755 of record JBCBYV010000001.1, read on the forward strand.
GTCATGGCCATTGCGGCGCTCTTTCTCGGCTGGTGGATGAGCGTCGGATTGGTGGAGACACGGATCGACCAGACCGCGTCGCGTATCCTCGGCTGGCCCGAATGGCCGTTCTACGCGCCGGGTATCCTGTCGCTGATGCTCTGGGCTGCCATCGCGGCGGAACAGGCGGCCGGGACCGACGATGGAGCGTGAGCTTGTCGGTATCGCGGGGCTGGTAGTCTTCTTCCTGCTCCTCGCGCTGCGCGTGCCCGTCGGTCTCGCCATGATCGGCGTTGGTATCGCGGGGAACTACGCGCTCTCGATCGTGGCACCCTTCCTGCGCTTCGAACCCTATCTCAAGAGCTTCAAGACGCTCCTCTGGTCCAACGTCGCGAATTACGAGCTGTCGGTCGTGCCGCTCTTCGTGCTGATGGGGTTTCTCGCGAGCCGGGCGAACCTTAGCCGCGATCTCTTTGAGGGGATCAACGCGCTGATCGGTCGGGTCAGGGGTGGCGTCGCGATCGCTGCCATCGGCGCCTGCGCGGGTTTCGGGGCGGTCTGCGGCTCCTCGCTCGCCACGGCATCGACCATGGGGCGCGTCGCCCTGCCGGAGCTTCGGCGCCTCAACTACGCGCCGCGCCTTGCCACGGGCTCGCTCGCTGCCGGGGGGACGCTCGGTATTCTCATTCCGCCCTCGGTCGCGCTCGTGATCTACGCCATCATCGTAGAGGCCTCGATCATCGAGATGTTCCAGGCGGCGGTGATCCCGGGGCTCCTAGCCGTCCTTTTCTTTGTTGGCGTCATCGCGCTTCTCGTCCGCCTCAGACCCGATCTCGCGCCGGATACGACCGCGCTGGAGGGCGCGGAGCGCACGCGCGCGATCCTGCGCCTCATCCCTGTGCTCCTGCTCTTCGGTGCGATCATCCTCGGCCTTGGCTTCGGGATCTTCACGCCGACACCGGCCGCGGCCATCGGCGTTGCGGCGGTCCTCCTCTACGGTTTCGCGGCCAACGCCGTGCGCCCCGGGCTCACCCTCGGCGGTGTCAAATCCTCGCTGCTCGACACCGCCGTCACCGCGGGCATGATCTACTTCATTCTCTTCGGGGCGGAGGTGCTGAAAGGCTTCTTCACCCGCGCAAACCTTCCCGCCGCGCTTGCGGACTGGGCGGGGACGAGCGGGCTCGACCCCTTCCTCGTCCTCGCCCTCATGCTCGTGATTCTGATCGTCCTCGGCTGCTTCATGGAGAGCCTGGCGATGATCCTGGTCGTCGTACCCTTCTTCTGGCCCGCCCTCATCGCCCTTAACGGCGGGGACTACGTCACCGCCGAGACGGCGGCCTATGGCATGGACAACGATGCGCTGCGGATCTGGTTCGGCATCCTCGCGCTGGTGGTGGTGGAGCTTGGCCTCATCACGCCGCCCGTCGGCCTCAACGTCTTCATCATCAACGCGCTCGCCAAGGACACGCCCATGGCGGAGACGTTCCGTGGCGTGATGCCATTCTTCGGAGTGGAGATCGTCCGCGTGGGGCTGCTGCTCCTCTTTCCCGGCATCGTCCTCTTTCTGCCTCAGCTCCTAGGTGGCTGATCCAATGGAGACGCTCATGCGCACACAAGTTGGCATCATCGGCGGCGGCCCCGCTGGGCTCCTGCTCTCGCAACTTCTCCATCTCGATGGGATCGAGAGCGTAGTGCTCGAACGGCGCAGCCGGGGCTACGTCCTTAGCCGCATCCGCGCGGGCGTGCTGGAGCAGGGCACGACCGAAACCCTCCGCCGCGCCGATGTGGGCGAACGCATGGAGAGGGAGGGCGAACTCCATGACGGCTTTGGCATATCCTTCAGCGGCGCCAACCAGCGTGTCGACCTCGTCGGCCTAACCGGTGGCAAGCAGGTCATGGTCTACGGCCAGACGGAGGTGACGAAGGACCTCTATGCCGCACGGGATGCCGCGGGTGGGACCGTCATCCACGAGGCCGAGGACGTGACCCCGCAGGCTCTCGACACGGACCGCCCCTTCATCACCTGGCGACACGAGGAGGCCGAGCACCGCCTCGACTGCGACTTCGTCGTGGGCTGCGACGGCTTCCACGGTATAAGCCGCCAGTCGATCCCTGCCGACGTCCTGCGCACCTACGAGAAGGTCTACCCCTTTGGCTGGCTCGGCGTCCTGTCGCGCACCCCGCCCGTGAGCCACGAGCTGATCTATGCGAGCCACGAGCGCGGCTTCGCGCTTTGTTCGATGCGCTCGCGCACCCTCAGCCGCTATTACATCCAGGTGCCGACGGACACGGATGTCGAGGACTGGCCTGATGAGCGGTTCTGGGAGGAGCTGAAGCGGCGCCTGCCCAACGAAATCGCTGCAAGTCTGGTGACAGGTCCGTCCATTGAAAAGTCCATCGCGCCCCTGCGGAGCTTCGTGGCCGAACCCCTTTCCCATGGCCGCCTTTTCATCGCGGGCGATGCCGCGCATATCGTGCCGCCCACGGGTGCGAAGGGGCTGAACCTTGCCGTTGCCGACATCGCCTATCTGCACCGCGCGCTCGCTACCTACTGTGCGACAGGTGAGGAGGCAGAGCTGCAGTCCTATTCTGCCCGGGCGCTGGCGCGGGTGTGGAAAGTCGAACGGTTTTCCTGGCAGATGACGACGCTTCTGCACCGTTTTCCGGAGGCTGGTGGCTTCAATGAGCGGATTCGTCTTGCCGAGCTCGACTACCTCTTCAGCTCCCGCGCAGCACAGACCGCGATGGCAGAGAACTATGTGGGCCTCCCCCTCGAGTGAGACTGCACCATGGCCGTGACCCCCTTCGACAGTGCGCTTTGGCAAGGCCATCTCGGCGATGCGGGGGCTGCGTCGCTGTTCTCCGACACGGCCGAGATCAAGGCGATGTTGGCGGTCGAAGGGGCCATGGCCGCGGCGCAAGCTGCGCTCGGCATCATCCCGGCCGAGGCCGCAGCAGAGATCGAAACCAAGGCTGCGACGCTCGAGATCCCGCCTGAGACGCTGGCCGACAGCACAAGCCTTGCCGGCGTCCCGGTGAAGGGGCTGGTTGCCGCGTTGCGGGGGGCCTTGGGGGCGCCCCATGGCGACTGGGTACATCATGCGGGGACGAGCCAGGACATCGCCGACACGGGTCTCGCCCTGCGGCTGAAAGCGTTTCTCGGCCTCGTCGATGCGCGCCTTGCGCACCTGCTCTCGGTCCTCGCCGACCACGCTGAGCGGTACGCAGAGATGCCGATGGCCGCGCGGACGCGCGGGCAGATCGCGGTGCCGACGAGTTTTGGCGCGCGCGTCGCGGCCTGGGGTGTGCCGCTCCTCAATCAACGCCGGCGTCTGCGGGCGCTGCGGCCGGAGGTTCTGGTCGTGAGCCTCGGCGGTGCCGCGGGGACGCGGGCGACGCTGCTCGGCAGGGCGGACGAGGTGTCGGAGGGGATGGCTCAGCGCCTCGATCTCTCCGTGCCGCCCCTGCCACCCCACACCGCACGCGATGGCATCGCGAGCCTCGGCGCAGCAATCGCCATCCTCTCCGGCGGGCTCGGCAAGATGGGGCAGGACCTCGCACTCATGGCGCAGAACGAGGTCGCGGAGGCACGGGCCGGGCGCGCCGGCGGCTCCTCCGCCATGCCGAACAAGCAGAACCCCGTGGGGGCCGAGGCGCTGGTTACGCTGGCCCGCGCCGCGGCGGCCGGGGCGGGGGAGCTGATGCTCACCACCGTTCATGCGGCGGAGCGCGACGGCGTCGCCTGGACCCAGGAATGGCTGGTCCTGCCGCGCCTCTGCATCGGCGCGGCCGCCGGCCTTCGCCACGCCATCACCCTCGCGGAGACGCTTGCGCCGGATGCTGAGCGCATGGCAGCGACCATCGCCGCAGATCGGGGCATGATGCTCTCGGAACTCGCCCTCCTGCACCTCGCCCGTGCGCACACTCGGGCGGAAGCGGAGGCCATCCTCACGCGTGCGACCACGCAGGTGCTTGCCGGAGAGCGTACCCTGCCAGAGGCGCTTTCGACCGAGGCGCCCGAGCAAAACTGGGCCGACCTTCTTGCGCCGACGGCCAGTATCGGCGACGCACCCCTCCTTGCGCGACGCTTCGCTGCGTTGGTTCGCACGCAACGTTGAACGCTACGAAGACCGGTCGCAGCCGCAGACGATGAAGGTGGAGGTTTCCTCTGCGAACGCGTCGAGCACGACCTCCAATTGACCGGATGTCGTCTCCAATCGTCGTATGTCATTGCGGATCATCGTTTCGAACGGCGATGAGGCTGGGTAGCGCTGCGACGAGCGTGGATGGGGCAAGCGTTCGGAATATGAGCATCAACCTCGTTGCCGGTGGCTCGAACAACGCCGGCCAGGTAGCAACGGATCACGATGCCATGCCTGCAGATCAGCAGCGAGACCTCCCGGGAAAAGCGATGCGTGATACGACGCGCGAGATCACATTGGTGATCGAGGGTGACAGGGTCCTGACGCCGGAAGGGTTGCGCCCGGCTTGTCTTGGCATCGCTGGGCACCGGATCGTCCGGCTCTCGAGCGACGTGCCCGATGCCGTGCGACGCATCGATGCCCGGGGTTTGCTGGTTCTGCCTGGTATCGTGGATATCCATGGCGACGCGTTCGAGCGCCAGCTGATGCCGCGACCGAGCACGGCGATCGCACCCGATATCGCCTTTTTGGATACCGACCGCCAGCTCCTGGCCAACGGGATTACAACGGCCTTCCACGGCATCAGCGTGTCATGGGAGCCGGGACTGCGCAGCCTCGCGAACGCCGAAATACTCGTTGGCGAACTGATGCGCCTTCGCCCCCGGCTTGGATGCGACACGCGGCTCCATATCCGCTGGGAGACCTTTGCACTTGAAGCGGTGGAGGCGGTGCGCGCGTGGCTCTCGCTCCATCCGCGACCGATCTTGGCCTTCAACGACCACACGACCGGCGTGATCGAGAAGGCGCCCATCGCGCGCAAGACCGACCAGCATGCGGAGAGAGCTGGACTGACGGTCCCGGAATACGAGGCGATGCTGGAGGCGCAATGGACCCGCCGCGCACTGGTGCCGACAGCCGTGGAGCACCTCGCCGCCGAGGCTAGGGCATGCGGCGCTGTGCTGCTGGCCCATGATGAGCGCACGCCGAGCGAGCGAGAGCAGTTTCGTGCCCTCGGTGCCGTCACCTCGGAGTTTCCAATGAACGAGGAGACGGCCAAGGCCGCGCGAATGGCGGGCGAGCACACCGTCCTCGGTGCACCAAACGTCCTTCGCGGCGGCAGCCATAACGCCATGATGAGTGCGACCCCGGCTGTGGTGTCGGGGCTCTGCACCGTGCTGGCGTCGGACTACTACTACCCTGCGCCGCTCCATGCGGCCTTCCGCCTCGTGCGTGACGGGGTGTTGGCGTTGCCGGAGGCATGGTCGCTCCTCTCAGCGAACGCCGCGGCTGCCTGCGGTCTTCCCGATCGCGGCACGCTCGAAAAAGGAAAACGCGCCGACATTACGTTGGTCGACGCGTCCGATGAGGGGTTGCCAAAGGTGGTGTCGACCGTGGTTGCGGGGCGGGAGGTCTTCTCGGCCCGCTAGTCGTCAGCGCCAGTAGTTGAAGAAGATCAGCGCCCACTGCACCGCCGCCATCAGGACAAGCGCCCCGACAGTGCTGCGGAAGAGCAGGGTGGAGCCGAGGATCTGACGCATGCTGATCCCGCCGGAGGCCCCCTCCGAAGGCGCCTCCGCCACCTCTGCCTTTGGCTTCACAGCGCGCTTTCCAGCGAACGGGCTCTTCAGTTTCGGCATCTCGAACTTTGCCATCTCAGATCTCCCGATCACTGGTTCAACACGGTCATGACGTCGCGCAGCTGGGTCTTGGCGCGCAGCGCGAAGAAGCCGAGTTCCGTCACGTGGTTCGGTATGAAGACCGATCCCGGCGGGCTGTTCGTCACGATAAGCGGGCGCATGGCGGCGGCGTTCTCGAAGCTCTCGATCATACGGCTCCAGACGACGCTCAGACCTTCGCCTGCGATGATGTCGCTGAAATCCTGCTCAAGGGACTTCAGCAGCATGGCATAGGCATAAAGGCGGCCCTTGGTGACGTAGAAGACCTCGTTCGACGTCGTCGACACGGCCTCGCCTGCAGCGACCCGCTCCACATGGTCGGAGAGGACATTGATCTTCGAAGACACGTCCGCTTCGATCCGCGCGAGCGTCGCAACCAAGTTATCCTGGCGCGGGTCGAAGAAAGCCTCACCGCTCGCGACGCGCTGGTTGTAGGACTCGAGCGCCCGCACCGCCGAGAGATACTGCTCCTCGCTCGTGACGACGGGTGTCCAGGTCTTCTCGAAATCGAAGAACCAGACATCACCGGGGAAGCGAAGAAGCCCTGCGGCTCGATCCAGATCCGGATCCACCGCTGTTGCACCACGCGACCTGCCGAGCGAGTCCGCAAGCTCGAAAGCGAAGCGGCTGAGGCCGTAGACCACGCCCTGCTGATAGTGCTTCATGTTCGGCAGCCAGTGGCCGGGCATGAAGAACGGCTCGTTCGCGACCCAGGCGTGATCGTTCACCTCGCGCTCGATGAGCGCGACCGTGATATCGACGCTCGCCAGCCCGCCTTCTGTCGGCTGTGCCGGTGCGAAAGTGAGGCTATCGTCGATGCGCTCGGTCAACAGCATCCCGCCGAGCACATAGGCGCCGACAAGGTTCACCGCGACCAACCCCGCCACGAGACCACCCTTGGCGGCGGTCACAGGGTTGAAGCGGCGACCCTGCCGGGGGGCCTTCTCGGCGGCCGGCTTGGCGCCGTCATCCGGGGCGGCGCCGATCTGTGCTTCGGCGGTGATAGTCATGCGGCAACGCGCTCCGTGCTGGTGGGCTCACCGGTGTTCCCGGATGCGGGCGCCGTCTCATTGGCGTCCTCGGCATCCAGATCCGCCTCGGTCACTTGGGCGACCGGCGCCTCGGGGGCGGCGATGGCGAGGACCGGGCCAGGCGCTTCGAGACGCAGCTCGGGGCGGCGCTCAGGCTGGAAGACGCACAGCTCGGTAAAGCTGTAGATCTCGTCGCGCTTCAGCCCCAGCATGGCAAGCTGGCGCTTGTTGAGCTTGTTGAGCGCGTCGTGAATCCGGTCGAAATCCCTCTCGGTGCGCCACGTCTCGCGCGCAGCCGCGAGCCGCGCCGGCAGACGCGCAATCTCGGCCATCGCCTCGCGCAGTTCGCGCCCAAGACGCTCACCAAACGAGCGCTGAACAGCGGTGGTGCCCTGCATCATGGTGGCATCGCTCATGTCGTGGCCCTTCCTTGTATCTCCGATACTTCGGCTTCAGCATGCGCTTCTCTGCGACATGCGAAGGTGAGACGGGCAGGGCCGGGCTTTCATCCCGCGCGCATCAGCATTTTTTTCACCGTTTCTCTCGGCAATGCGCATGATCGGAGGGGCGTCATTATATGGTGTCGCACGCCCTCTCCTTTTTTCGTTCGAAAGCTACATTTCTGCGGATGAACACAGGGTCTCGCGCGTCTTACCCAACGAGGCCCGGCTGAAACGCCGTGCGCCGGGAAGTGAAATGCTGGGAAGACGAAACCGTCATGCGGTCGAGAATGAGATACCGAAGCTTAGGCGCTTTGCCCGGATGCTCGCCCGCAACGATGCGGAAGCGGACGATCTGGTGCAGGAAGCGCTCCTTCGGGCGCTCGCCAAGTTTGACACCTATCGCGGTCAGTCGTCCCTCGGCACCTGGTTGTGCCAGATCCTGGTCAACCTCCACCGCTCCAAACGGCGGCAAGAGGCACGGCGGCGCGAACTCCTCGAGGAGCGCGGCGCCGATGAGGATCGGGTGCCGGCACGCCAGGAACACGCCATCGAGCTCGGCGAGACACTCGCCGCGCTTGACGATCTGCCCGAGGAGCAGCGCGAGGCAATCGTCCTCGTCGCGATCGACGGTGTCGCCTACGCAGAGGCCGCCGAGATCCTTGGGGTCAAGCTCGGGACGCTCATGTCGCGCATCTCGCGCGGCCGGGCATCGATCCGGGCTGCGATGGACGGGACCGCGCGACGTGGCAGCAAGTCAGTCCGGGACGATCCGGGCACTGCCGATCTGCGTCGCCAAAGGGAACGGGTGAGCTGAGATGACAGAGACGAAGATCAGCGATGCCGAGCTCAACGCCTTCTGCGACGGAGAGCTCGACGAGAAGGACAGCGCGAAGGTGGCGGCAGCCATCGAGGCCGACCCGGCACTCCGCCGGCGCATGGCTGAGATGATGAGCGATATCGCCGCGCTTCGGACCGCGAGTGAGGCCGAGAAGGTCGATCCCGCGACCGAGGCCCTGGCGGCGCGGTTGAGCAGCGCCGTGGATCGCCGGGAGCGCCAGCAGGGGCTGAGCCGGTTGGGCGCCGGACTTGCGGCGACAGTCGCGATTGCCGCCGGTGGCTGGTTCGGTCACGCCAACTACGTGAAGAACTCGGTCGGCAAGTCCCGCCAGGACAGCGTGATCGTCGCATCCGTGGAGAACCACGCGGTGCCAAGCTTCGTCGCCGATGCTGCCGGCGCGCATGAGGTTTTCGCACCGGACACGTTCCACCCGGTCGAATTCACCGCCAAGGACGAGGCGGCGATGGCGCAGTGGTTCACCGACCGGCTGGGCGATGCTGCCGTGATCCCGCATCTTGAGGAGCTGAGCTTCGAGCTTGTCGGCGGCCGCCTGCTGGCCGGGGCCGAGGGTCCGATGGCGCAGGTGATGTACGAGAACGACAAGGGCGACCGGGTGAGCCTTGTCTTCGGCAAGCAGCAGGTGCCGGGCAGCTCGGAGCTCAAGCTTGTCCATGTCGGCAAGACCTATGCCAGCTACTGGCAGGACAAGGGTTTCTCCTGGGCGGTACTCGAGGAGACGCCCGGCGCCGATGTGAGCGTCGTCGCAACCCATATTGCGCGGATCACGGGCCAGTGAGACACGCAAATTCAGCGGTCGACCGGTGCCCCGTCTGAAAAGGCGGGGCCCTTTTCATTTGTTTGATAAAGTCCGCGATGGGAGCAGTGCACGACTGGCTCCCACCCCCTCCCACGTGACGCTACATCGAACAGCTTGCTCGAGCGCCATCGGATAGCGAGGACCACTACCGTCATCGCCTGGTTAAGCCCGGAGGCCCAGGATCACGTGCACTCGGTCCTGGTGTTTGCTCCCCAGGGTCATGCCAAGGGACCACAGGGCAGTTCCACCGGTTCCGTCAGATCGGACGCAGCGCTAGAATGCGAAGGCTGCAATGCTCCCTAACGCAACAACTGCAAGTGATGCGTTAGGACTGACTTCAGCGGATTATGTCGACCATGTCGTGGGTGGCGGCGCTTGGAAGTGCGGCCTTTAGCCTGCGCAGACCATGGCCGCGCCAAAAAGCAATTGGTGACATCCGACTGCAGGCCGTGAGCATCGGTAGCTCCGTACGACAGAAGATCAGTGGCCGGCGCCGTTGCGGCGCTCGTCGATCACCGTGCGAGGCGAGAGGGGGGTGCGGGCAAGATACGCAGCACGCCCGATCATATGCGCGGCGACAGGTGCCGTGAGCAGCAGGAATACGAAGGCGCCAAGCGCGCGCGCCGCAGCCCAGCCATCATTGAACCCGATCGCGGCACCCACCATGATCAGCCCCACGCCGAGCGTCCCGGCCTTGGTGGAGGCGTGCATGCGCATGAAGACGTCCTGCATGCGCAGAAGCCCGATCCCGGCGATCAGCGCAAAACAGGCGCCGAGCAACAGCACGACCGATGCCACGATCTCGCCGAAGCTCGCCGTCTCGATGAGCGTGCTCATATCTCCGCCTCCTTGCCCGGACGTGCCGCGCCGACCGCGTGGCGCCGCATGATGAAGCGCGCGAAGGCGAGCGTCCCAAGGAAGCCCGCGATCGCCAGCACCAACGCGATGTCGAGATAGGCGACCTCGTCCGCCGCGACGGCCCGTAGCCCGGCAAACCCGACCGTGAGGACGGAGAGCATGTCGACCGCGACCACCCTGTCGGCGACCGTGGGGCCGAGCACGAGGCGCAGGAAGGTGAGCGCCGCCGTCAGCAGCAGCACCCAGCTCCCGACATCGGCGGCAAACTGCAGAAGCGTCATGACAGGGCCTCCAGCACTGGCGTCTCCAACGTGTCGCGGATCTCCGCGCGCATCGCATCGGGCTCATCGAGGAACATGGCGTGCACGTAGAGCGTTTCCCCATCGGCCGAGAGGTCGAGGCTGAGCGTGCCGGGCGTGAGGGTGACGAGGCTCGAGACGATAAGCACCTCCGTCTCGCTCCGCGCGCGCAGCGGTACGGCGACGATGCCCGGCCGCGCATCGGGCCGAATGCTGAGGACATCGCGTGCGACCCGGAGCGAGGAAAGCACAAGCTCGCGCAGGAAGATCGCGAAGAGCTTCACGAGCCGGGGCACGCGCAGGAAGTAGCCGTCGTCGGGGAAGAGGCCGCGCACAACCCAGAGTGCCGCAAAACCGAGAACGAAACCGATGGCGAGGCTGGTGATCGAATAGTCGGCCGCCAGCGCGCCCCATGCCACAGCCAGAAGAAGGTTGATCGCGAAGATGTTCATACGGGCGCTCCCATCACGGCGCGGATATAAGGCTGCGGATCGGTGAGGCCGGTCGCCGCCGCTTCGGCGGCAGCGATGAAGGGCCCGGGCCAGAGGCCGATGACGAGCGATGCGCCGACCAGCGCAAATGCCGGCGCCAGCAGCAGCCGCCGCGCTGCGGCCGGGAGGGCATCCAGACCCCGCGCTCGGCCATCGGGGTGCGGCTTGAGATAGCCCTGCAGCCAGATCTTGGTCATCGAGTAGAGGGTGAAGAGCCCGACGCCGAGGATCGCGGCAATCGCCGCCCAACTCTCCACCTCCGCCCCAGCCTGTACCAGCGCAAGCTTGCCCCAGAAGCCCGAGAAGGGCGGCAGGCCCGCCATCGAAAGGGCTGCGAGGAGGAACAGGACCGAAAGGACCGGCGATGCCGCGTAGAGCCCACCCGAACGCGCAAGATCGAAGCTGCCCGTCAGCCGCCGCCCGATGCCTGCGATCAGAAACAGCACCGCCTTCACGATGATGTTGTGCACCATGTAAAGGATCGCGCCGGCCAGCGCGAGCGGCGTCGCGAGCGCCAGCCCCAGCGCCATGTAGCCGACCTGGCTCAGGATGTGGAAGGAGAGGATGCGATGCACCTCCCGCTGCGCCGCGGCCCCGATCACGCCAAGGACCATGGTGGCGATGGCGACAGGCAGCAGGATCTCGCCGAGCGGCACCTCCGGAAAGACCAGGAGCCCCACGCGCATCATCGCGTAGATCCCGGCCTTGGTGAGCAGCGCGGCAAAGATCGCCGTCACTGCAACGGGCGGTGTGTGATAGGCGGCGGGCAGCCAGAACCAGAGCGGGAAGAGCCCGGCCTTCACGGCGAGCGCGCCGAAGAGCAGGAAGGCCGCCGCGCCTTTGGCCATCGGCGCGTCGGTCGCCGCAAGCCGCCCGGGCAGGTCCGCCATCGTGAGCGTGCCGGCAAGCCCGTGGATGAGCCCGACGGCGGCGAGAAAGAAGATGGTCGCCACGATGTTGAGGGCGATGTACTTCACCGCGCCGTCCATCTGCGCCCGACCGCCCCCCAGCACCATGAGGCCGAAGGAGGCGATCAGCATCACCTCGAACCAAACATAGAGGTTGAAGAGGTCGCCGGTCAGGAATGCGCCCGTCGCGCCGCCGAGGAGCGCCAGGTACAACGCGTGCCATCCCGCCTTGCTGCGCGCGCCGTCGATATCGGCTGCGGCATAGACCGCGATTGCAAGGCCCATGAGCCCCGTGACCACCACCATGATCGCCGCCAGCGCGTCAGCGACGAGCACGATGCCGACCGGTGCTGACCAACCGCCCATACCGGAGGCGAGGATGCCGCCGTCGACGACTGCGAAGGCAAGATGGATCGACGCCATGAGATGGAGCCCGGCGGTCACGATGCCGATTGCTGCAGGGCGGAGGCCAAGGCGGGGCGCGAGCAGCGCTGCCACGGCCCCGGCGAAGGGGATCAGGAGCGGTAGTGCCAGGGTCCAGCTCATGCGGCTTTCCTTCTTTCCTTCTCCGCGGCCGTCGCAGGCTCGGGCACCGCTTCTGCGGGGGCAGGGACGGGCTCGGGCGCGACCACGGGCTGCGGCTTCGGACCGGCGTCGGCCTCGGCCACAAGCATCTCCTCGGGATTGACCGTCCCCAGACGGCGATGCGCGGCGAGCGCCAAGGCGAGCGCGAAGGCCGCAAATCCAAAGCCGATGACGATGGCCGTGAGGACCAGTGCCTGCGGTAGCGGGTTGGCCACCACACCTTCGGGCAGCGACGACCCGGTGGCGATCAGCGGTGCAGCACTTTCGGTCAGCCGCCCGCCGGTGAAGACTGCGAGATTGGCCGATGAGCCGAGCAGCACGATGCCGAAGACGACCCGCAGCATGTGCCCCGCCAGCATGAGATAGACGCCCGTCGCGGCGAGCAGCCCGGCGAGAAAGGCAAGGACCGGTTCCATCAGCTCTCCTCCCCTTCGCCGCCTTCCTCGAGCGCGAGCACGAGGGCGGAGACCGCGCCGATAACGGTCAGCCAGACCCCGATATCGAAGACGAGGACCGTCGAGATCGGGATGCCCTTGCCCCCGCCATCGGCACCGAGGAGGAGCCAGAGCCCGGTGAAGGGCTCAGCACCCGAGAGGGCTGCGAAGAGCCCAGAGCCGAGCGCTGCCGCCAGGCCGAGCGCGAGGATTTCGACGGGGTCGAGGCGAAGGGCGCGGCGGGCAACGCTCGCACCATGGCTCACCGTCAGCACCGCGAAGGCCGCCGCTGCGATCAGCCCGCCGATGAACCCGCCGCCCGGCTCGTTATGGCCGCGCAGGAGGAGATAGAGCGAGACCACCAGCATCAGGGCGACCAACACCCGGGCCGCGGCCTTGAGAATGGGCGTGCTCATGCGGTGCTGCCTCCCTTGAGGGCGCCACCAGTGGCGCGCGCGGTGCGGATGAGGGCGAGGGCCGCGACCGCCGCGATGGCCACAACGACGATCTCGCCGAAGGTGTCGAGCGCGCGGAAATCGACCAGGATCACATTGACGACGTTGCGCCCGAAGGCTGCCGGCACGCTGAGCGCGACCATCTCGTCCGAGACGGTGCGGTCGAAGCCGGGCGCGGTCGCAGCCAGTGTGAGGCCCGCGACCATCAGGCCCACGAGGCCTGCGATGCTCATGTCTTTCAACCGGCCCGCGCGCCGTGCGCCGAGATCGGGCAGACGCGCCATCACGGCCGCGATCAGCACCACCAGGAGCACATCGGCCAAGAGCTGCGTCATGGCGACATCGGGTGCGCCGTAGACGGCGAAGAGCATGGCGAGCCCCGTGCCGACGGCACCGAGTCCACCGAGCGCCACCATCCGCCGTGTCGCCGCAGCCGCGACGATGGCACCGAGCGCCGCCAGCAATGCTGCCCCCGCTGCCGCAGGCTCGAGCGTGACATCAGGCATCGCTGGCAGACCCTCGCCCGAGAGCGCTATCCAGCCGAGCGGCAGCGCCGCAATCGCCGCCAGCGTGACGGAGAGGTAGCCCCTGAGCGAGCCCGGCTGCACGACCTTCGTCGCCGCCTTGAAGCTGCTCGCGATCCCATCCATCAGCCCGTCCCAGGCGCGATCCGCGGTTGCCGGGATGTGGGCCAGCAAGCGGCCGAGCGGACGATGTGCGGCGAAGAGCACGACGCCGATGGCGACGGTCGCGATGCTCATGAGGAGCGGCACATTCACGCCGTGCCAGAGCTTCAGCGCCACAACCTCCGGCCGGCCCAGCACCGCCGTCACGGCGGGCTGTACGATGGCGGTCCCGACAAGGTCCGGGGCGACGCCAAAGATCAGGCCGAGAACCGCGAGGATGAGCGGCGGCATCCAGAGCGCGACGGGCACCTCCTTCGGCACTTTCGGCATGATCCCGGCACGCCCGAACACCACGCGCAGAATGATCACGAGCGTCAGCGCGACCATGCAGGCATTCGCAAGGACAGCGGAGGCTGCGAGCGGCCAGGGCTCCTCGGCGATCGCGAGCGCGCCCTCGTATTTCAGCTCCTTGCCGATGAAGCCGAGAAAGGGCGGGAAGCCGGCCATCGAGCCCGCGGCGAGCACCCCGGCCGCGGAGGTCAGCGGCATCGTCCGCCAGAGCCCACCGAGCTGCCCGATCTCCCGCGTGCCCGTCCCCTTGTCGACACAGCCGACGAACAGGAATAGGGCCGCTTTGTAGAGCGCGTGGACGACCAGGAAGGTCATTGCGGCGGCGATGGCCACGCTCGCCTCGGCGCCGAGGAACATCATCAGGGAGCCGAGCGCCATCACAGAGGTGTAGGCGAGCGCGAGCTTGAGGTCGGTCTGGCGAAGCGCCAGCACGCCCGCCATCAACATGGTCAGCGCTCCGGTGATCGAGAGCGTCCAGGTCCAGGCATCCGTGCCTGAGAGTGCCGGGTGCAGGCGCGCCACAAGGTAGACGCCCGCCTTCACCATGGTGGCGGAGTGCAGGAACGCGCTCACCGGTGTGGGTGCGGCCATCGCGCCCGGTAGCCAGAAATGGAACGGGATCTGCGCCGACTTCGTGAACGCGCCCAGCAGCACAAGCGCCAGGATGGCGGGGTAGAGCGCATGATCCGTCAGCCCGGGCGTCGCCACGATCTCCGAGAGCCGCGTCGTCCCCGCCGCGGAGGCGAGCAGCACAAGGCCAGCAAGAAGCGCCAGACCACCCATGCCGGTGATCAGCAATGCCTGCCACGCATTCCGCCGTGCCTTCGCGCTCTCATGCCCAAACCCGACCAACAGGAACGAGGCAACGGTCGTCATCTCCCAGAAGACGAAGAGGAGGATCACGTCATCCGCCACCACAAGGCCAAGCATCGCGGCGGTGAAGAGCGCTAGGAAGACAAAGAACCGGCCGAGATGATGGTGCCCCTTGAGATAACGCCGCGCATAGATGGCAATCGCCGCAGCGAAACCGGTAATCATAAGGGCGAACATGCCCGACAGCCCGTCGAGCCGGAGGGCGAAGTCGATCCCGAGCGGCGCCACCCACGGCACGGCAAAGCTCACCGGCGAACCCGCAGCAACCTCCGGCATGAGTGAGCCGATGCCGAAGGCGGCGGCAATCGCTGCCAGGGCAAGCAATAAGCCGAGGGCCGGACCAGCCGGGCAGGGGGCTTTTTCGTCCAGCCCCTCAGGTCTCCCGCCGCGGGAAACCCCGGCGGCGTGGGCAGTGTCGACGAGCATTCTCTTCTCCTCAGCCCACGGACTGGTTGTGTTGGATCACGAAAAGCGGCGGAGTGCCGACCAGGTCGGCGGGTAGCTGCAGCGAGAAATGACTGCGGAGCGCCGATGCACTGGCTCCGGAATTGGCCCCGAGACTGGCTCCAGGACTGGGCGATAGACGCAGCGCAGACTGTGGAGCGATCTCCATGGTCTCCTCCCCTTCCTCTCATGCGAGGTGAGCCGCCGCGTGGCACGCAGCTGTCAACGGATGCGATGTGGGGATGAGACGCCTCGCTCGCGGAGATCATCCAGCGCGGTCAGATCTTTTTCACCATGGCCGGGTGGGTTTCGCTGCCGCGAGGCAGATCGCGAAATGAAATCCGACAGGCGGGATGAAAGTGCGGGATCGGACGTCTCATTTACCGGCCTCACATCGGTGAGCCTGGTGGCGGCCAAGAAGAGTCGCCGCCCCCAAGAACCAGAAGGGAGGAGTGAAATGCAGGTAGTAGCCCTCACGCGGGACAGCATAACCGGTCTGGCAATGACGGCGTGGGAACGCGTCCTCTGGTCTTGCGAGATCGTCGGGAAGGGCTTCTCCGAACGGCTAGTCGAGCGCGCCCTGAAGATACAGATCGGATTCCTGCTCTTCCTCGCGTTGATCGCACCCTTCGGCGGCATGCAGCTGGGACCGGAACTCTCGCTCATCCTGCTGGCCCAGGCGGGGCTTACGCGCGCAGCCCTTTGGCGGGTCCGTGAGCGGGACGCGATCTTCGGCGGCGGGCTCTACCTTGTCCTCGCCATCGTCACCTATTTCGAGGCCAAGTCCTATTCGGGCCTCGTCGGCGCGATTTTCGCCTTCGAGGCAATCCTAAGTCTCGTCGCCCTCTTCTATATCGTCCGCCTGCTGCGCCGTTCATGGGCGCAGGCCTGAGGGTTTGAAGGCTCGAGGATGTTCCGTGCCGATGCTTAGACCGGCACGGAACGGTTCTGGCTCAGCGGGCGTGGTCGCTGAGCCCGGAGGCCGTTGTCAGCCGAGCTCCATGGGCTGAGCCACATAGCGGAATCCGTCACCCATCTTCGCGAAGTGTCCGATGCCCGGCCACGGGAAGTGGTAGGCCATGATCGGGATACGGTTGGCAGCGAGCATATCGAGCAGACGCACGCGGGTGTCCGCAGCCTGCTTCGGATCGGTATCATAGGCGAACTCGATCCGCGGACGCTCCACCAGCAGCACCTGGTGATGGGTCAGATCGCCGATGAAGCAGAGCTGCTTGCCACCGGAGTCGATCATGAAGATGGTGTGCCCGACCGTGTGACCGGGGGCGTTCATCGCGGTGATCCCGGGGATGAACTCCTCCTCATCCTTCATGAAGACGACGCGATCGCGGACCGGGAGCAGGTTGTCCCTGGCCGCCTTCACGAAGGGGCCTAGCGGGCTCTCGAGCTTCGACTCGTCGGTCCAGAAATCGAAGTCGGCCTGGCTGATATAGATCTGCGCGTTCGGGAAGATCGGCCCGCTCGCCGAGACGATGCCGCCGATATGGTCGATGTGCCCGTGGGTACAGACGACGGCGTCGATCTCGTCCGGCGCGATCCCGGCTTCGGCCATGCTCTTGAGGAGCCGGCCGGTCTTGTCGCCGAACATGTCGATCGCACCCATGCCGGTGTCGAAGAGCACGAGCCGGCCATTGATGTTCAGGATCGGCGAATTCTGCTCCAGCACCACGTTGTCGGTCGGCAGGAAATTGTCGCGCAGCATGCCCGTGATCTCAGCCTCGGCGACGCCAAGGAAATTGCCCGCGGGGTTGCCGAGGGGCAGGGGGCCGTCCGAGACCATGGTGACCTGCGCATCTCCGTGCATGAAGCGGTAGAAATAGGGGGCCTGATCGGTCGCGATCGGTGCAGCGGCCTGCGCCGTGCCAAGCGACCCGAGCCCGCCCAGAGGCAGCGTCGCAGCGGCGCCCGCACCGAGCATGGTCGAGGTCAGAACCTGGCGGCGGTTAGGTGTCATTGAATTCACGATGTCTCTCCCCGATTGGCGCGTCCTGCGCTCTCTTCTCCTCGCAGGTCTGGTCGCGTCGGCCCCGTGGGGCCCGCACGACCTACATTGTCTCAATATAGCACGCCGCCGCCAGCCGCATGTTTCCAGTCGTGAGGGAAGATGCCTGGCGTGCTCTGCGCGACCCGACTGGTTCGGGATCGCGGAGCTCAGCGGATGACGAACGGGTTCGCCATCGGCGTGGATGCGGTGCTGATCCAGGTCGTCTGCGTTCGGGTGTAATCGAGGATGGCCTCGGCCCCGGCTTCGCGCCCATAGCCCGACTGGTCGAAGCCGCCGAAGGGCGCGATGGGGGAGATCGCCCGATAGGTGTTGACCCAGCAGATCCCGGCACGGAGGCGGCGCGAGACACGGTGCGCCCGCGCCACATCCTGCGTGAAGAGCCCTGAGCCAAGACCGTAGGGCGACGCGTTGGCGAGCCGGATCGCCTCCTCCTCCGTATCGAAGGGTACGAGCGACATCACTGGCGCGAACATCTCCACCTTCAACGTCTCGACATCGGCATGTGGGCACTCGACCAGGGTCGGCCCGAAGAAGTTGCCGGGCCGGTCCAGACGCTCGCCGCCGAAGCGGATGCGCGCACCCTCTGACATCGCCTTCGCCAGCGTGGCCTCGGTCTTCGCAATCTGCGCCGGGGTGCAGAGGGGGCCGAGATGGCTCGCCGCATCCTGCGGGTCGCCGACGATGATGCCGGCCGCCCGCTCCTCGATCATCGCAGTCAGCCGCTCGAGGATCGGTCGCGCCACGAACCCGCGCGAGCCGGCAACGCAGGACTGGCCGGAGGCGCCGAAATTGCCCGCGATGAGCCCGTTGGCCGCACTTTCGAGATCGGCATCCTCGAAGACCAGGATCGGGGACTTGCCGCCGAGCTCAAGCGTCGTGACGGCCAGGTTCTCGGCAGAGTTCCTGACCACATGGCGCGCGGTCTCCGGCCCGCCCGTGAACGCGATCCGGTCGATGCGCGGATGGCGCGTGAGGGGGATCGCGCAGTTCTCTGCATCGCCCGTGATCACGGAGACGACGCCGGGCGGAAAGCCTGCCTCCTTGATCAACTGCGCAAACTCGAGCATCGGTGCGGGCGCCATCTCGGACGCCTTCAGCACGACCGTGCAGCCCGCGGCCAGGGCCGGGCCGAGCTTCGTCGCCGTCAGGAACATCTGGGCGTTCCAGGGCACGATGGCCGCGACGACGCCGATGGGTTCGCGCGTGCTGAAGACATGCATGTCGGGCTTGTCGATGGGCAGCACCGCGCCCTCGATCTTGTCGGCAAGCCCCGCGTAGTAGCGGTAATAGTCGCCGACATAGCGGGTCTGCGCGACCGTCTCGGCGGCGAGCTTGCCGCTATCGGTCGTCTCGACCCGCCCGATCCGTTCGGCATGGGTCTCGATCAGCTCGGCGAGGCGGTAGAGGAGCTTGCCCCGCGCGGTCTGCGTCATTTCCCGCCAATCCGGGTCTTCCAGCGCACGCGCCGCCGCCGCAACCGCCCGGTCGACGTCCGCCGCCGACGCGCAGGCGAACGTGGCCCAGGGGGCCCCGGTGGCCGGGTTCTCGGATGTCATCTTCTGCCGGGCAGCGCCCTCGACCCAGGCGCCGTCGATAAAGAGCGGGTAGTGCGCGAGCTCCGTCATCATCTCACCCGAACGCCGGCATCACGTCGTCGATGAAGCGCGCGAGCGAGGCGCGCTTGCGCTCCGTCGACATACCGCTGTCGATCCAGAAGGAGAACTCATCAAAGCCAAGATCCTCGTAGCGCTTGATACGGTCGATCACCTGCTGCTTCGTGCCGACCGTCAGGTCGCGACGCATGTTCTCGGGCGACATCATCGCGTTGGTGCGGATCTCCGACTGTGTGAGCGTCTCGATCATCCCCTGCTTGACCGGCCGTTTGTTCTGAAACCAGGCGCCGAAATAGCAGTAGAAGCTGCTGAGCTCCTCAGCGGCACGAGCCGCATCCGCATCGTCCGACGCGACATAGGTGTGGTGGAGGAGAAGGATCTTCGGCCGCTTGGCGCCGGTCTTGTTGCATGCCGCATCGAAGCGGCGCATCAGGCTGTCGATCTCTTCCATGCCCTGCCAGAGCGGCGTGACCTGCACGTTGAAGCCACTGGAGACCGCGAACTCGTGGCTGTTCGGATCGCGCGCCGCGACCCAGATGGGCGGGCCACCTGGCTGCACCGGCCGTGGCGCCGAGGTCGTAGCCGGGAACTGGTAGAACTCACCCTCATGCGCGTAGTCCCCTTGCCAGAGTTTGCGCAGGGCCGGGGCCGTCTCGCGCAAGCGCTGTCCCGCCTCCCAGGCATCCATCCCGGGCATCAGCCGCTCGTATTCGTAGGAGTAGGCGCCTCGCGCCATGCCGATCTCGAGCCGCCCGCCGGTGATCAGGTCCGTCGCCGCGGCCTCGCCTGCCAGCTTGATGGGATGCCAGAAGGGCGCGACGACGGTGCCCGTGCCGAGCTTTACCCTCTTCGTGCGCGCCGCGAGGTCGACGATGGAGAGAAACGGGTTCGGCGCGATGGTGAAGTCCATCCCGTGATGCTCACCGGTCCAGATCGCGCGCATGCCCCCATCGTCCGCCATGGTGCAGAGGTCGATGTAGTCGTCATAGAGCGTCTCCTGCGGCTGGTCGGCCGAGAGGCGCTCCATATGGGCAAAAAGCGAGAAGTCCATACCATGCCTCCCTTTAATTCCGGCCTGTTCGGTCGGCTCGCCGATCTGCGCCGGCGGTTAAGTGTCGCTGGTCTGACGTGGTGAGACCGATCATGTCGGTGCGCCCATGCAGCGATAGATGAAGGAGAGCAGCGCCGCATTCACCGCCGCCGAATGTGTCATCGGCACCATATGCGCGGCGCCGGGTATCACCTCGGCCACGCCGTCTGGCGTCAGCGCGGCCATCGCCTTGGTCATCGCTGGCGTCGAGTTCGGATCGAGCGCTCCAGTCAGAAAGAGCGCGGGACAGCCGAGGGTCGCGAGCGCCGCATTCGAGGGGCCATCCTCGGCGGCAAAGACCGTGTAAGCGGCGCCGTAGCCCGCAAGATCCGCGCCCCTAAGCCAGCGGTCGCACGCCTCGACCATCGCCGGGTTGTCCTTCGCACCGAACCAGCGCGCGAGCGTCGGCGAGGAGTCCGACCCATCGCCCGATAGGAGCCTGGCTGCGCGCTGACGGACGCTGGCCGCGGCCCCGGCGTTTCGCCGGAAGATGGCGCTGACCGCCGCCACGCCGAGGCACCGGTCGGGGAAACGGCTGGCGAAGTCGAGCGCGATCAGCGCACCCATGGAATGTCCGATGACCACGGCGGGCGGCCCCAGCGTCTCGACGAGGGACGCGAGCCTGTCGCTGTAGCGGGATAGCGTGGGCTCGCCCTCCAGCGCCGCGCTCTCGCCATGACCGGGCATGTCCGGCACGATGACGCGATAGTGGGCGAGGGCGCTGAGCTGCCCGCCCCAGGCCTCCGCCCTCAGACCCACGCCGTGCAGCAGAAGGACCGGCGTCCCGGAGGCGGGCCCGACCGTAATGCAGGCAAGCCCGCCAAGCTCGGACCGCGGTCGGTCCTCCCAGCTCATCGCCCACTCTCCCCGACGCGGCGCTGAGGGAAGCCTGTTACGCGCTCGGGGCAGGGCGTAGCGGACCGCCCCTCATCAGCGATGCCTGTTGCTTGGCGGCTGTTTCCCGACATGCCTGCGCACTCCGTCGTTCTCACCGAACTCTGCGGATGCGAGGGCCTTGGAGACAAATTAAGCTTTCCGGATCTTGGCCATAAGCCGGCCTAATGCTTAGGCTCGCGCCATGGCCCGCTCGCTCCCGCCCCTGCCTTGGCTGCGCAGCTTCGAATGCGCCGCGCGCCGCCTGAACTTCACCGCGGCGGCGGACGAGCTCGGCCTCACGCAATCCGCCGTCAGCCAGCATATTCGGGGCCTCGAGCAACGGCTCGGCGTGCCGCTCTTCGGCCGAAAGCCGCGCGGCCTGACGCTTACGGATGAAGGGCGGCGGCTCCTGCCCGATGTGAGCGCGGCACTCAGCCTCCTCGCCGAGGCCACGGATAGCTTCGCCGAGCAGGGGCGGCCCGGTCTCCTGACAGTCGCTTGCTCGGTGAGCTTCGCGCAGTGGTACCTCGCGCCCGCGCTGCCGAGCTTTCTCGACCGACATCCAGGGCTGCGGCTGCGTATCGTCAGCACCGTCTGGCCCGACGACTTCCAGAGTGCTGTCGCCGATGTCGAGATCCGCTTCGGTCCGGCCTCCGTCGTCGGTGACGGCGCCGAGCGGTTGCGCCCGGACGGCCTCGTCGCGGTCGCCCGGCCCGAGATCGCAACCGATCCCGCATGCCTCGCCACCCATCGTCTGATCGAGGCGGTCGGCACCTCCGACACCTGGCGAAAATGGTCCGCCGAGACAGGGATCGGAGAGGCGCTGGCTCCGTCGCTCTTCGTCGACTCGCACGGGCTTGCCGTCGATCTTGCCTGCAACGGCTCCGGCGTCGCCGTGACCAGCGCGCTCCTCGCCGCGCCCTGCATCGCGGCCGGCAGGCTCGCCCCGGTCCACGATGTGGTCGCGCCGAGCGAGGACGGCTTCTTCGTCGCGACCCGGTCCCCGGCCTCGGACGCAACACGCGCCTTCGAGCGCTGGTTATGGGACGAGATCGCGCGACACACATCGCCATCAACCACGGTCGCTGAGTAGCCAGGTGGGCCCGCACTGTCGGGCCCAGCCAACAAAGGAAGTAAGCGACTGAGCGCCGCCGTGCAGCGCGTCAGAGCCAGAGTAAGATCACGAAGCCAGCGAGGAAGAGCGTGTCGAGCAAAATCAGCGCCGGCAGCTTCCATCCGAGCTTGGCCACCGCCGCGAGCCTCGTCCGCATGCCGATCCCTGCGATGGCGGCGACGAGGCAGAAGGTGGAGATCTGCGCAAGTGCCTCCGCAACGCCCGCCGGGATCAGCCCGATGCTGTTCACCGCGACCAATGCGAGGAAGCCGAGGATGAAGCCCGGCAGCCGCACGCCGCTCCCGCCCTCACGATTGCCGAGGACCAACGCGAAGACGACGATCACGGCAGGCAAAAGCATCACCCGCGCGAGCTTGACGATGGTCGCCGTGTCGCCCGTCTCCTCGGACACCGAATAGCCAGACGCGACCGCCTGACCGACATCGTGGATCGCAGCGCCGAGAACCACGCCGGTTTCCTGCGCACCAAAGCCGAGGGCGTCGAGGATGACGGGATAGCCGATCATCGCGGCGCTGGAGAGCACGGTGACCACGGCAACGACACCGCATAGTCGCGCGGTCGCATCATCGCGCGAGCGCAGCACCGTCGATACCGCCAGCGCCGCGGAAGCACCGCAGATCGCCACCGCACCGGCGCTCAGGAGACCGAGGTCGAGGTCCTGACCGAAGAGCCTCGCGAGCAGCACGCCCACGAAGATCGTGACCGGCACGGCGGCGAGCACGGTCGCGAACGGCTCCCAGCCGATGGCGGCGATCTGACCGGCGGAGATGCGCGCGCCTAGAAGCACGATCCCGAGCCGCAGCACGGTCGTCGCCGCAAGCTTGACGCCCGCATCGCTGCCCAGCGACGGCGCCGCCTGCCCGAACGCTAGGCCCGCAAGGAGCGCCATCAGCATCACCGGCCAGCCGGCCATCCCGCCAACCGCCAGGACCCCGGCGGCGAGGGCGAAGGCAAGACCGCATCCCGGCAGGAGATCGCGCGACGGGATCGAGCCCATCAGCGTTGGCATCCATCCTGCGGGACGTTCGACGACCTTCGCCATGGCTCTCTCCTCATGTGCCGCCCTCATAGGGCGGGAACGCGGTGGACCGGCTGCGGCCGTTCGAGAAGAGATCGGAGCGACGCGCTCACGCCTCAAAGCACATCGTCGGGAAGCGCGTGTGAGCGCGTTCTGAGCGGCGAAAACGCTGTGGGGGAGGGCCCGCGGTGGACCTCAGGCGCGCGCCGAGAGGTGGCGACCGGCGACGGCGAGAAGCCCCGCTAACGGACCGATCACGCCCCCTCAACAAACGACCTTTGGTCAGCTGTCACCAGCGTTATCGGAAGTGTGCGTTCCAGCGCAGCCGGACGCCTCCTCAACCGCAAACCCCGCGCCACGTCTCGATATGCAACCGCCCTTTGATAGGATGGACAGGAGAGGACGATGTCGTCGACCCATCTCACGGACTGCATGATCGAAGACGTGCTGGAGACGATCGATACCGCGTATCGCCGCCATGATGGCGCGCTGGTTCTCACCACAAGTTTCGGGATCCACTCGGCGTTGATGCTGGATCTCGCCTCCCGCGCCGTGCCCGGCATCGGCGTGGTTTGGGTCGATACCGGTTATCTGCCTGACGAGACCCATGCCTTCGCGTCCGAGTTGGAGGAACGCTTTCCGATCGACCTCCGTGTTGCGCGTGCCGAGCTCAGCCCGGAGGCGTTCGAAGCGCGTCACGGGCGGCCTTGGGAGGCGGGGCGCGCGGAGGATCTCGCGCTCTATCATCGGGTCCGCAAGGTCGAGCCGATGAAGCGGGCGCTCGACAGGCTTGGCGCCAAGGCGACGCTCGCGGGCCTGCGCCGGAGCCAGACGGACCATCGCAAGAAGCTCAGCCCGGTCAGCGAACACTGGGGCAGGTCCAAGTACCTGCCGGTGCTCGATTGGACGGAACGGGCGGTGATGACCTATCTCAACCGCCGTGACCTTCCGATGCATCCGCTCTTCTACGAGGGCTATTCGACGGTCGGCGACTGGCATTCGAGCCGACCTAACAATGCGGGCGAGGATGCGCGTGCCACCCGGTTCGGCGGTGTCGCCCAGGAGTGCGGTCTGCATCTGGCGGGGTAGGGGCTCGCCTGGCCTATCGCCGCGCCGCCATCGGCCATGAGCGGGCAGGGCGCTCGCCCGCTCATGGCCCTTTCGACTGCCGGTCGTCTTCACAAAAGCGGCGCTCCGCGCCGGGCGCACGGTTTGAGCGATCGTCTTCGATACTTCAGGCTCCCTACGGAGCAGCAGCCGGCAGAGACCAGGACCCGCCCATGGCATCATCGAAGAGCGACATCTCCGTCGAGGAGGACCAGACCGACGCCGCCAATCGCCGCGCGCGGGGCGAGTTCGTGCGCGGTATCAGCGGCTTCCGCCACGCCCTCGGCGATCCGGCATTTCCAGTAGAGCCCGGCCGCTACCACCTCTTTGTCGCCCTCAACTGTCCGTGGTGTCACCGCGTGGTCCTCGCCCGGAACGTCCTCGGTCTGCAGGAGGCGGTGACGATGGACGTCGCCTTCCCCACGCGGACAGATGAGGGTGGCCCGGTCGCGCCGAACCTCTGGGAGTTCAACCCCGGCCGCATCGCCGCGGCGACCGGCACCGTTCTGCCGGAGTGCACGGCTGATACCGCGACAGGTCTCGGGCGGCGTCTCGCGAAGGAGATCTATCAAGCCGAGGGATCGGAGGAGCAGTCCGTCCCGATCCTCTACGACAAGGCGGCAAAGCGCATCGTCAACAACGAAAGCGCCGAGATCGTGCGCATGCTCGACCGCCATGCGGCCGGGCTCGGCAGCCGGACCGCGCCCGATGCCCGCCCCAGGCTCTTTCCGGAGGATGCGGAGGCACAGGCCGAGATCGAGGCTCTCAACGAACTCATCTATGTCGGGATCAACAACGGCGCCTACAAAGCGGGCTTCTCGTCTGACCAGTCGGTCTACGAGGCGGCCTTCGAGGCCTATTTTGCGACCCTCGCGCAGTTGGAGGAGCGTCTCTCGGACGGCCGCCCGTTCCTCATGGGCGACCGTTTCACCGAGGCCGACCTGCGGCTCTTCCCGACGCTCTACCGCCATGATCCCGTCTACTATGTCCGGATGAAGCTGAACGCCGCCCGGATCCTCGACTATCCGCATCTCTGGCGCTGGCTCTGCCGGGTCTACGCCCTCGACGGCGTGGCCGAGGGCAGCGCGCTTTCGCATTGCCGGCAGGGCTATTTCGGCCGGTCCTGGAACCGCGTGATCCCGGCCGGTCCGATCAAGCCGATGCCCTACCCGGAGGCGTACAAGCATCCCGAACTGGCGCGGCGCTGACGATCACGAAACCCGCTGAAGGCATGTGTTCGGCGAGCGTCTGTCTTCTGCGGCCCGGCCCGGGTGCGCTTGTCGCCACGCTGCGCCAGGGCCACGCATCACGGACCGAATTGTTACTTGCCAGCGTGGGAGCGTCGGAGAACCGTGAAGCAACCTCGCCAGCCAGGATCGAGAGATCGAGCCAGCCCAGAGTTCCCGGATGACATGCCCGATGGACGGGGCCGACCATGGTGACGGCGTCGTCTGCGCCGGGCTTTGGAGGTAGACTTTGTCGGCTCGAAACACTCTCGCCCTCGCTTCCATCGCAGCGTCGTGCTCCCTCCTCCCAGCGCCTTCTCCTGCCCAGTCGACAGCCGAAGAGGCTGCGGGCACGCCGCCCGAAACCATCACATTGCCGGAGATCGTGGTCACCGCCCGCCGTACCGAGGAGGCGATCCAGGACGTGCCCGGCAGCGTCGTCGTGCTGAGCGGCGAAGAGCTCGAGAGATCGAATATCGAGAACACCGCGGAGGCTGTCTTCCGCCTCCCGAATGTGAGCTTCACCGAAAATTCCGATCCGACCGATCTCAGCCTCTCGATCCGCGGCATCACCAACCTCATCGGAACGGGAGCCAGCGGTCCGACGAACGGCGTCTTCCTAGACGGCATCCTCCTCAACCCGACGGGCGCGACCTCCGGCATCAACCCCAACCTCGTCGATCTCGAGCGCGTGGAGACCGCGTTCGGACCGCAGGGCACGGCCTTCGGACGGGGCACGATCGGCGGCGCCATCAACTTCGTTGCGCGAAAGCCGACCGACGAGTTTGAGGCATCGCTGTCGGCGGATGTCGGCTCCTTCCCTAACGGTGGCGCGCGGGCCGTGCTGAACGCGCCGCTTCTTGAGGATGGCCTGCTCTCCGCCCGCCTCGTCGCCTTTGGCGATATCACCGACGGCTTCGTGGAGTTTCCGCCCGGCGACGGTCCCGACAGCGTCGGGCGCAACGATGTCGGCGCCCGGCTGAGCCTCCGCTCGCGACCGACCGACCGGCTGACGCTCGACGCCTCGGTCTCCTTCGACCGCAGCGAATTCGACGCCTCGAACTCGGCCACGCTCATCAGCGTCGAGGACGACAACCCCGTCTCCGGCGGCAGTTTTGTCGATCAGAACTCGGTGGACCGCTTCCTCGCCAGCCTTCAGGGGAACTACGACCTCGATATCGGCTCACTCAAATCGACCACCTCCTTCTTCAAGACCGATGTCGACACGCTCGACGACACGGACTTCACCGCGCTCGATTTCACGGTCGGCAGCGGCAGTCTCGACGAACAGGCCATCGCACAGGAATTCCGCTTCGAGAGCGACGAGTTCGATGCGCCGCTCGTCGGCGGCTCGGTCTCGTTCAATGTCGGCACCAGCATCAGCTTCAACGAGTTCGACGTGCTGAGCGTCCTCGATCCCGGGCCGGACGCTTTCGTGATCCTCGGGGAAAGCTTCGGCCTCGGACCGCTCCCCGATGACGGCAGCACGGTCACCACCGGATCGGAGCAGGAGGTCTTCAATTTCGGAATCTATGGCGATGTGCGCTGGCGGCCCATTCCTGAACTCGAGATCGTGGGCGGCGCCCGCTTCAACCTCGACCGGGTGACCGAAAACGGGGAGACGGTGAGCACCGGCCTCTCGGCCTTCGCCATCCCCTCTGTGCCCTTTGCGTCGGGCGAGGAGACGTTCACCGCGATCACCCCGAACGCCTCGATCAAGTACGACTGGAGCGACAACTTCTCCACCTACTTCTCGTTCTCCACGGGCTTTCGGGCGGGAGGCTTCAGTTCGGGCCTCACCGGTTTCGACTCGTTCGAGGAGGAGAACGTCCGCTCCTTCGAAGCAGGCTTCCGTGCCTCGCTCCTCGACAACCGCCTGACCATCAGCGGCAGCGGCTACTTCCTCGACTACGACGATATCCAGGTCGCAATATCCGAGGTCGTCGGCGGTGCGCCGGTGCTCACGATCGACAATGCTGCATCGGCCCGCAGCGTGGGCACCGAGATCGGGATCGGCCTTCTGCCGGTCGAAGGGCTGCGCATCGACGCGCAGATGGGTCTCAACTTTTCGAAGTTCACGGACTTCTCGGATTCGCCCTTCGGCGACCTCACGGGCACGCGCCTTCCGAACGCCCCGGTGCACACCCTGAGCCTCGTGGGAGATTACGAGCACCCGCGCGATCTCTTGCCCGGCGTGCGCGGCTTCGTTCGGGCCGAGTACAATTTCCGCTCGAGCTTCAGCAATCTGCTGGATCCCGATCTCATCACCTTCGACGGCTTCGACACGGTCAACTTCCGCGTCGGCCTGCGGGGTGAGCGCTTCCGGCTCGAAGCCTTCGTCGAGAATGCGCTCAACGAGGTCTACGCAACCGGCTCCACCTCGCTCGTCGCCGCAGGCCTTGTCGGCGCCCCCGTCAACGTCGATGTCGGCCCCACCCGCCAATTCGGGCTCCGGGGCCAGATCCGCTTCTAGGCCACCCCCCGGCACGCCAACCAACCGCCGCTCGCAGCGCTCACGTCGGACCTCATGGTCCGCATCGCCATGCACTCGATCGGCAGGATCAACCAGACGTCGGCAGTCTTTGCTGTCCGGTTCTCCGAAACGGGCGGCAGCCTTCGCGAAAGCCAATCGCTCCACAAGCCCCCGTTTCTCCATCGGCACGGCAGCGGCGGCGTGAAGGACCACACCAAATTGAGCGGGATGACCTTTGGGGCTCGAAGCATGGACGACGCTCAGCGGCGCCGACTTCCTGATGCCGCACAACGCATTACTGGAAGCCCGTGGCGGAGGGAGCGTCCGCCTGATTACTTTCCGATGCATTCCAGCGACTTCCATCTGTGCGACCTACACTTCATATACGCTCTCTTTCTTCATGCCATAGTCTTCCATAGCCGTCCATTCCGTTCTACGTTGAGGGTGTGGAACGGAACGTGGAAGGATTTGACTGATGGGTAAATTGACCGCGCGCGGAGTGGAAACTGCAGGGTCGGGCCGCCATGGAGACGGGGAGGGCCTGTGGCTGCATGTTGGGAAGACGGGCGGTCGGTCCTGGGTGCTGCGCTACAAGCGCAATGGCAAGCAGCGCGAGATGGGGCTTGGCCCGACATCGCTCGTCACATTGGCGGAAGCGCGAGAGGATGCACGCGAAGCCCGCCGCAAGCTCTTCCGTGGCATTGACCCGCTTGATGAGCGTGAGGCGCAGAAAGCGAAGGCTGCCATCGAGACTGCAAAGAGGGTCACATTCGGTCAGGCGGCAGAACAGTGCATCAAGGCGCTCTCCGCAGGATGGAAGAATGAGAAGCATGCGGCGCAGTGGCCGAGCACACTGAATAGCTACGCCATGCCCGTCTTTGGGCATCTTCCGGTGGCGGAGATTGATACCGGCCTCGTGATGAAGGTCCTGGAGCCGATATGGCTAGAGAAACCAGAAACAGCATCCCGCCTCCGCGGACGCATTGAGGCTGTGCTGAACTGGGCGCAGGCGCGCGGCTACAGGAGCGGTGAGAACCCGGCCCGCTGGAAAGGCCACCTGGATCACCTGTTGCCCGCCCGTGAGAAGGTGCGAGCCGTCAAGCACCACGCGGCCGTGCCATGGCGCGAGCTGCCAGAAGTCTACCAGCGTATTGGCAAGGTCAGCGGGGCAGGGGCCAAGGCCCTTATGTTCGCGACACTGACCGCCGCGAGGAGTGGTGAAGTCCGTGGCGCAACGTGGTCTGAGATTGACCTTGAGCGGCGCACTTGGACGGTCCCAGCAGGGCGTATGAAGGCGGGCAGAGAGCACCGAGTGCCGCTGAGCGATGCAGCGGTTGGCCTTCTGAACGACATGCAGCCGCTTGCTCAGGGCGCAGATAGCTTCGTCTTCCCCGGCAATCGTCCTGGCAAGCCTCTGAGTGACATGACCCTCACAGCCACACTTAGGCGCTTAGAGATTGAAGCAACGCCGCACGGTATGCGCTCCGCGTTCGCCGACTGGGCTGCAGAGGCAACGCACTATCAGCATGAAGTGCGCGAGATGGCGCTAGCCCACACGATCAGCTCGGCAGTTGAGCGCGCGTATCGCCGTGGCGACCTCTTCGACCGGCGCCGGGCGCTGATGGATGATTGGGCGAGGTTTCTCACTACTGAGAAGGCGGAGAACGTGGTTGAGCTACGGGAGGGTGTGGCGTGAGTGAGAGGGATGACCTGGCTTGGTTCGAAGAAGCGCTGTCCGGAGCAACCAGCGCGAACCCGGGAGAAGCCAATGAGCCCATGCCCACTGAGGAAAGCTGGGTGGCAATGCTGGAACGCCTTCCAGCCGACATGGGGAGCGAGGACGCAAACTCGCTGGTAATGGCGCTCGGCCAGGCCCCGCTAGACGCAGCTGTTCTCTACTGGGAAATGTGCGGGAAGTTCCCGAAGGAAGAGCTATCCGACGTACTGCGGCTACTCGGTGAGCGTGCCGAAGCGACCAAGCAGGCGGTGAGTATGCCGCCCGCTTTCGTGCTTCTTCTGAGCCGTTTCTTGGCGGGCGACTTGGTTCAGAGGAAGGGCAAGGCTATCCCCTTTGATGGGAAGAATTCGTTTGCCCGGCGGTGGTTTGCGATCAAGGCGTTTGAAAAAAGGCGGGTGGCTGGAGACAATTACGATGCGCTCTGCGCAGATTATGCGGGCAAATTACAGATGCCAGTCAATCAATTTAAAGATCTAATCACCAATAGCAGAAAGGAATGACGAATGATCGGGAGTAGGTGCGCTAATTCCGACTGCTATTTAGTTGAATTTAGAACGCCTAATCGAATATCCGGTCTTCCAGACGGGGCCGCAGAGGTCCATATGGAAGCCGGAGATAAGCATGCGCTCGACAGCGAGAGAATATCCGTCCGCGACTGGCGACAGCCGCAACAACGAAAGGCCTCCGAAGCATTACAGTGAGGCCAGCTCAATTGACCCCATTCTTCGCCGCCCCGACGTGGAGCGACTTACGGGCCTCGCGCGCAGCACGATCTACGCGCGCATGGCAGAGGGCACCTTTCCCAAGCCAATCAAGCTGGGTGGAAGTGCTGTCGGCTGGCGACAGTCGGCGATTGCTGAATGGCTAGAAGCTCTGGGTGAGGCCGCCTGAGCCATGACCACAAAAGAACGAGACCCGGCGATTGACCGGGCCTCGCAGACTTCCAACGCTGGCGAGCTTGGTATCTGCGAGTATAGTGGAAAGTACCCCCCAAACCAAGTCCTGAGCGGCCTGTCTTCGCAGGAAACTGCGAATGATTACAGGCATATAATTGCTGAGAACGGCTCCTGGCGGGTCATTCGCTGCCGGGACGATGCTCAGTTCATCGTCCAATACAAGGCCGGGCAGGCACGCGCGCGCCCATGGGAGGCCCGTGGCTTCGTCGGGAGCCGCAAGATGCTCGGCCCGGTGCTCCAGCGACCGTCGCTGGGCATTCCGAAGACTGCTCTCGCTGTACTTCTCGATCAGCTCGGGGAGGTGTCGGAATGACCGAGACGAGCGAAGAGGCAAAAGCACGTCTGACGCGCAACGGTGACCGGCTCGGTCGGATCATCGTGCACGAGAAGGAAGGGGCGCTGTACACGCTCTATGATGCTCCTCCTGCGGGTCGCCTGCGCGCGATTGACCTTGCGTATGAGTATCAGGCGGCATGGGCGCTTGCGGAGGAGCACTGCGCCCGGCTCGGGCGAAGCCACGTCGAACTCAGGTACGGCGATATCCCGCGCATCATTGGGTGGGAGGGCTCGGCGTGAGTGTAGAGCACGACTACTCGCAGGGCCGTGGTTGGGCTGAAGTCTTTGAGCATCTCGACGGAGAGTTTTCAGTCTACGACTGGAGCGAGCACTACGACAGCGGCTACCTCATCGGCGTCTTTCAAACGCGGCCTGAGGCAGTGCGCGCCGCCAAGCGGTGGGCGCGCGAGCATGGCCGCAAGATGGAAACGGCGGAGATCATCCCGCTCCCGACGAAAGGGGGTGGGCAATGACAGCTTACGACGCCGCGACCGTTAAGGCTGAAGCGACGCACCGGTTAGGCGAGATCGCAGAGCATCTGTGGGGGCAGCCTTCCAATCGAACGCCACGGGAGCTGCGCTTTGGACGGAAAGGCTCACGATGTGTCGTCCTCAGCGGTTCAAAGGTGGGGCTGTTCGCCGACTTTGAGGGCGGATGGGCTGGCGATGTGTTCGAGGCATACGCCCAGGAAATGCTCGGCTGCACAGCCTCAGGAGCGATGTTCCCGGATGCAGTGGCGGGTCTGGCCGAGCTACTGGGCATAGCCGAGGCAAGCACAGCCACTATTCGCTATCAGCAAAGACCCGACCCGACGATTGCAGCGGCCCGGGAGGCCAAGGCACGCGCAGAGCAAGAGAAGATGCAGGCGCGGGCTCGTGCGCTTTGGTGCCAGAGCCAGTCTGGTCGTGGCACGCTGGTGGAACGCTACCTTCAGAGCCGGTCGATCAAAGCGCAGGTTCCCGAGAGCCTCCGCTTTCATCCAGCCTGCTGGCACAAACCCACAGCTCAGTGTCACCCAGCGATGATCGCGGCGGTGATGCTGGCAGGCGATAGCGAGCCGGTCGCGATCCATAGAACCTTCTTGGACCCGGCAGGCGTCAAGGCCCCGTTCGACAGCAGCAAGATGATGCTCGGCCCTGTAGGCGGTGGCGCCGTAAGGCTCTCTGAGGACAGCGGGCCGCTCATCGTCGCCGAGGGCATCGAGACCGCGCTCTCACTCCTGGATGCCCTCGCAAGCGAGCGCCCAAGCGTTTGGGCAGCGTTGTCCGCAACCGGCATGGAGGGCCTTCGCCTCCCGGAGCGATCTGGGGCGCTGGTTGTTGCGGCAGATGGCGATGACGCAGGCCGCCGCGCGGCCTGCAAGCTCGCATGTGCTGCACACGCCAACGGCTGGAAAGTGGAGATGATGACTGCGCCAGAGTGGGCGGATTTTAATGACGTGGCGATGGAGTTGGCACGATGAACGCTCAGGGTGCATTCGCTCAGCGTCATGGGTTTGAGCCTGACGGGCCATTGCCTCTTAAAGGTTCAGTATCTGCTCCAGAGCCCTTTCCTGTAATCGCGCTGGGGCCGCTTCGGCCAGTCGTCGAGGCTGTTCAGGATCTATCGCAAGCTCCGATTGAGATCGCGGCACAGTCGGCGCTGGCCGTCACATCGCTTGTTGTTCAAGCTCACAGTGATGTGGACACCCTCGGCGGAAGGAAGCCCACGTCCATCTTCGCGCTGACCATTGCGAGAAGCGGTGAGCGCAAGTCCCGGTGCGACGAACTCCTCATGGCTGGGGTGCACGACTATCAGCGCGAACTGGCAGAGGAGGCGAGGCGCGAACGGCCAAGCTACGAGAACTCAAAGGCGATCTGGGACGCGCAGCGCAGTGAGATTGTGGGGCGGTCCAAGAAAGAGCCCGACGCTGCCCGAGCAGATCTCGAAGCGCTCGGCCCGGAACCTGAGCCGCCACTATCACCAAGGCTCATCGTAACCGAACCCACGTTCCCCGCTCTCGTGAAGAAGCTGGCCGACAGCCGACCCGCGCTCGGGATCTTCTCGGACGAGGGTGGTGCCTTCGTGGGTGGTCACGCCATGAGCGCCGAGAACCGTTTGAACACGGTGGCCGGGCTCTCAGACATGTGGGGTGGCAAACCGATCAATCGGACACGAGCGGGTGACGGCGAGGCTACGTTCTTCGGCCGGCGGCTTGCGTGCCACCTCATGATCCAGCCTGTCGTCGCCGCTGCTTTGCTTTCCGACCCGATTGCGCGGGGACAGGGCTTCCTCGGACGCTTTCTGATCGCCGACCCGAAATCGACCATTGGCACCCGGCTCTTTCGCGAGAGTGCGTCAGGCTCTCAAGCAGTCGTCGATAGCTTCTCTCAAAAACTGCGCGACATCCTAGATCGGAACCTTCCGCTCCGTGAGCATACTCGAAACGAACTCGAACCTGCCGTTCTGGAGCTGTCCTCCGACGCACGCGCGCTCTTGATCAAGTTCTACGACGCCATCGAGGTCCGGCAGATCGAAGAGGGTGCGCTGGAGGATGTGACTCCATTCGCGTCCAAGGCGGCGGAGCATGCCTGTCGGATAGCCGGGGTGCTGACGCTCTTCGCTAATCTCGATGCTCGGTCGATCACGGGAGAGATGATGGCGCATGGCTGTGCTCTTGCAGAGCACTACGCCACCGAGGCCGCACGCCTTGCGGCGGAGGCTGAGGTGTCAGCCGAACTCCATTCCGCTGGCAAGCTGCGACAGTGGCTCACCAAGTGGCCTGAGCCCGTCATCTCAGTTGCCGAGATCGTAAAGTGCGGCCCCGCACGCCTTCGAAACACCAAGCTGGCGAAGAAGCTGGTGAAGATCCTTGTCGAGCACGGCCATCTGATGCCCGTGAAGGGCGGGGGCATGGTTAGGGGTCAGCATCGGAGAGAAGTGTTCCAGATCGTCGAGGGAGAAGCGTAATGCCGGCATTCAATCCTTACGCTGCTCTTGCTGAGATCCGGAGATTTGGCCCTGCGGAAGTTGCGGAACCTGCGGAAGCTCAAGCAAATCAGAGGGTTAAGCCTGCGGAAGTGCTGCGGAAGTTTGCGGAAGCAGCTGAGCGAGTTGGCTCAGATCGTACCCGCAAGCATGAACTTCCGCAAACTTCCGCACGGCTTCCGCAACCTCAACCTGTTGAAAGCAAACAACTTCCGCGGCTTCCGCAGGTTCCGCAGCTGCAGACGTGCGAAATCGAGAGCCGCAGTCTCCCATGTGAAGCGGCAATCGACGCCTTTGAAGAGCGCGCCGCCCTCCGCGAAATCGACGGTGGAGAGACGAGGGTGCAAGTCGAAGAGCGCGCGGCTGCCGAGTTAGGCCAGCCAGCGACCGAGCTTCTCAATCGTCCCGGCGAACCAAGCGAAGAGAACGACCCAGAGGTGCTGCTGGCCTTCCTCCGGGCTCGCCGCCCGGCAACCTACGGGGCTGCTGCCACGGACCTGGGCTGGGGCGCAACGCGTGCATGGCGAGCGATGTCTTCGCTGAAGAGGCAGGGCCGCGTGCGGCTCGATAGCCTCAGAGAAGCAGTCCCCATCAAGTCCGACGCCTTGGTGGGAGCAACCCGAGATGAATGACAATCGCCGTGAGAAAGCAGGGCGAGCGCGTGACGCTCACGCGAGTCCTCGAAGAGCTGCGAGGGCTCGGCTACGACCACAGCCGCCTTCGTGTCGCTGGGCTTCGAGCCCGGCGAGGCGTACCAGTTCGACTGGAGCCACGAGATCGTGCTGACCGTCACCGTGAAGGTGGCCTCGCTTCCGGGAAACCGGGTGAGCATCGGCGAGGACAATCGGGTCGATGGCGCCGAGGTGGTGGTCGATTTCGTGGATGCCTTCGGCTAAACGCGCCAACTCTCAAGCGTCAGTCGCGTGGCGCGGAGGGTCTCTCTAGTGCAAGCATCTCCTCACGGTCGAAACTGACAAACCGCATTTGTTCGTCAAAGCAGAGCATAAGCCCTGACAGGGTGGCCTTAACGCGGAACCTTGCGCCCTGCAGGTATTCAATTCTCCTGCCGCCTCGCATGTTCACGCCGCTTACCGGTTCGCACGCCATTAGCAAAGAGCCTTGCTTTGCCGCGAGAATGTGCTGGGAGTGCTTTAGCTTTATCGGCATTTGGTTCGTCTCATAATCCGTCTACAGCGCCACCGGAGCTAGCCCATTTGCGCGGCGCCAAGCAGCAAGAGCATCAACTCGAGACTTCATAGCACCTCCCGGCGGAGGTTCATGAGAGGGCAACATGCTCCTTGAAGCAAATGCGCATTCCGGGACATCCGGTCGCTCATTCCAATTCGGTCCAGTCTCGACTTCGCGCCGCTTCCACCATCAGGCTTGGGCATCTCGACGGCTTCAAACGCCGTCACCAATGCGCCCCTTGTTCTCTGTCATGCCGCTCCCGGTATCGGAGGCAAACCGTCGTGTGCGAGGGCGCCGGAGCGCCATACTCTTAGCAGCTTCGGTGGCCCACCATACCTCAATCTCCACAGGTCTTTGGGCTATCCATAAATCACCAATGCCGCACGCACATTGTCGGCGGTTGAACAATCGTTGTACGGGTACCGTAATAGTAGTGCTTTTCAATTTGGCTTGCTGCACTGCATTATATTTTAGGGATACTCCTAATTACATGTGATGCGCGACAAAATGACCTAAACCAGTTTCATTTTAATTATGAACCTTTGCAAGGCGGTGCGCTAGGTTGTTTTCAAGGCAGGCCATGAGCGCTTGCGAGCATAAAAGAGTTGGTGGTCACATGGATTTGTCGAAGAACACCTTTGAGGAGACGCTGTCGCGCATTGCGGTACTCCGGTGCTCGAAGTGTAGTTCCTTAACCATCGTCACGGTTGACGAGCGCAGCGAGGCAATTAGCGGCCATCGCACGGACTGCTGCGCAGCGAGCGGCACCCTCGAAGTCGCCGGCGTCATTGACCTCATGCCCTAGTCGAACGCTGCCGATGTCGACACGGATTCTATCGAGATCGCTGAGAAGCTCATCCGGTTGGAGCTGACGCCCGCTGAGGTCAGTCAGTTCATGTTCCGGTGGAAGCAGGCGCGGGAGCGGCTGCACGGATAGGGTGGGAAAACTTTTCCTACCCCTGGCGGCAGGCAGACGATTGGATTTGCCGGAGAGACCGCAAAGGCGACTGGCA
>JBCBYV010000026.1:0-70339 GCA_039815685.1 Pseudomonadota bacterium
GGGTGGGAGCCGACGGCGCTGTGACGCGCAGGCGGCTGGCCTCCCCGGTTCAGCAGTAGGTCAGTTGCAGCGTTCGGGATCGATTAGATAGGTTTCGCCGTCATGGGCGGCGAAGACCTCCGGGATCTGCGGATGCTCGATCGGCATGCCGCTATCGTCCGGCAAAAGGTTCTGCTCCGAGACATAAGCCACATAGTAGCTCGTCTCGTTCTCTGCGAAGAGATGGTAGAAGGGCTGATCCTTCCGGGGGCGCACCTCCTCCGGGATCGACTGCCACCATTCTTCGGTGTTGTTGAAGGTGGGATCCACATCGAAAATCACGCCCCGGAAGGGGTGAAAACGATGTTTCACGACCTGACCAATATTGAATTTCGCGACGGATCCGCTCATCGCCGCCGTCCCCAGAAGCCCGTGTTTTCCATTCGCGGCATACCTTCACCGCACTGACCTGTCGAGCTTAGCCCCGAAAAGTGACAAGACGAGGATCAAACGGCCCGTCGGCAAAGAACGGCCCAGATGACGCCGCAACTCCACCAAGCCCGTGTCCCAGCCTCGCGACTCTGCACACCAAAGCCTGCCACGACTTCGTAAACAGGACTTCGCTCCAGGCTCGAGACAGGGTATCTTAACGCCAATGACAACAAAGAGGCAGGCGCGAGCAGTGCGCCGGAAGAGAGGAACGAAGACGCAGCCTTCTGCGTCAATCCGTCGCAGCTATGCGATGGGTATCGGTGCGCTCGCACTGGCGCTGCTCGTCGGCTCCTGCTCCTCCACGCCGGACGGGCCGCCAAAGGCGCAGGACAATGCCTGCCTGATCTTCGCCGAGCGGCCGGGCTGGCGCGAGGCGATCATGGATTCCTCCCAGCGTTGGGGCACGCCGCCGCATGTTAAAATGGCGATCATCTGGCGCGAGTCGAGTTTCCGGGCCGAGGCGCGCACGCCGCGCACCTATGCCCTCGGCATCATCCCCACCGGCCGGGTCTCGTCGGCCTATGGCTACGCGCAGGCCATCGACAGCACCTGGGACTGGTATCGTGACGATACGGGCAACAGCGGTGCGGACCGGGACGATTTCGACGACGCGGCGGACTTCGTCGGCTGGTACATGTCCAAGTCCCAGCGGGCGAACGGGCTGCCCATGTCGGACGCCTACAGCCACTACCTCGCCTATCACGAGGGGCATACGGGCTATAAGCGCGGCAGCTGGCGCTCGAAGGGCTGGCTGCAGAAGGCCGCTGGCGCCGTGGCGGCACAGGCCAACCGCTACCAGCAGCAGATGAGCCTCTGCTGACGCGCTCCAGCGGGCTCAGCCGCCACCGAAGAAGCGGCGCACGCGGCGGCCGAAGCGCTGCATGCCGGTCGAGGTCGCGTCGATCTCGGCCTCCACGCCCGCAAGCACCGGATCGACGAAGCGGCCGATCAGGATGAGGACGATCCGACGGATCACCAGCAGCACGATCACGATCGCCGTCACGATCAGCACGTTCGGCCACCACGGCACCGGCTCGTCCGGGCCCGACGCCTCGCGGATGCCGATGGCGTTCGGAAACCAGGACATGAAGGTGACGCGCCAGCCATAATGCGTCATCACCACCCAGCGCCCGTCGTCGCCGGTCGCGGAGGCAAGGTCGGTCGCTCGCGCGGTGAGGTTCGCGCTGTCGAATTTGAGGTAGAGGGGCGCGTCCGCGTTCCGGTAGACCCGCGGCTCCCCGTTCCGGCCGGAAGTGTAGAGGCGCTGCACGTCCCGCGTTCGCGTCACCGGGTTTCCGGCAGCGTCGGTGGTCTCGTACTCCTCGAGCGTGGTGTCCGTATGGGTGATGCGCACCACGTCGCGCTGCGGAATGTAGTAGCTCACCAGCGCCACGAAGATCGCGAGCCCAAGCGCCCACAACGCGAATTTCACATAGACCATGATGCCTCCGGACGTCTGGCGAGTTGGCGGGCTCTCCGAGTGGCCCCTCTTCTACTTTGCGACGAGCGACAGGAGCAGGATCACGATGACGGGAATCGCGAAGAGCCCCGCAAGGATCTTCTTCTCGGGCGAGCGGCGGTAGCGGGCAAGCCCCTGATCGATGAAGTCCTCCCGACTGAGGCCGCCACCCTCGCCTGCCGCATAGCGCGCCTCGTAGCGGCGCACGGTGTCGAGGCGCAGATACCAGTCGAGCGCTAGATACACCGCCCCGATCACGAGGAAGAGGGCGCTGCTGACGACGACGGCCTTTACGAACATGGTGATCTCCCTGACCCACCCTCCGATATAGCGTGGGCACGCGCCCGCCGGAACCGTCCCGGAGCGACGACGCGATTTCGGGGTGCGGTCTCAGCGGGTGAGGCGGAGGAGATTGGAGAGGCGGCCGGGCATCTGGCTCGCCCCGATAACACCGCAAGGCTCGGGTTCATAACCGGGTCGGCGGGCGAGGCAGAAGTCGAAGCTCCCCATATCGAGGTTGAGCGCCATCGTCGGCGCCACCTCTTCGGCCACGGTCCGCGCGGCCTCATCGAGCGTCAGGGCCCCCTCGGATTGCCAGATGCCGAAGGCGCCGTCGGCCATGGTATACAGGATGCGCCGCTGCGCCGCCGGCGCGCCATCGACCGCCTTCGTGTCGACCTTCCCGTCGATGACGAGAAGATGGCTCTGCAGCACAGATGCACCGGCGGTACTCGCCGCCTCGAAGAAGGCTTCGCGCTGATCGAGGGGGGAGAGGTCGTAACGCTCCCCGCCGAGCGCCACCCGGTCGCGCCGGTAGAGGCCCGGGCGGCCGGACGCCGCGTCGATCACGAGGATACCGTCCATGCGCGCGATGTTACGGCCGATGAGCCGGCCCTCCCGGATGAGGAGACCGACGGGGGCGGGCGTGCCGTCGGCCCGCGCATCCTTTCCGGTATAGGCGCCCGTGACGAGGAGATCGGCCACC
Source organism: Pseudomonadota bacterium (assembly GCA_039815685.1). GTDB lineage: Bacteria > Pseudomonadota > Alphaproteobacteria > Rhodobacterales > Rhodobacteraceae > Thermohalobaculum. Next base: position 2,916 of record JBCBYV010000026.1, read on the forward strand.
GCGGCGTCAGTGGGCGGCCAGTCCCCCGGCAGCACGAGGACGCTGGCCGAGCCTTCCCCGGCGCAGGCATGGAAGAGCGCGCCCGGAGGTGCGGTGCAGCCATTCGCGGAGGCGGCGGCACCGGTCGCAGCCCAGATCGCGCCGCAGGCCACGGCCGATCCGATGCGTCCGACGAGCACCCTCAGCAGGGCACGGCCGAGCCTTTTCATCCCAACCTCCTCCGGGCCACGAACCGTCGCCCGGCACTGCCGGGCAGCTCAGCCGGGCGACATGCCGCGCAACCGCTCCGAACGGCGGCGCAGGATCTCGACCGTCGCAAGGAGCGCGATGGAGATTGCCACGAGGATAGTGGCCACCGCTAGGATGGTGGGCGAAATCTGCTCGCGAAGTCCTGTGAACATCTGCCATGGCAGAGTTTTCTGCGCAGCCGAGCCAAGAAAGAGGACCACGACGACCTCGTCGAACGAGGTGATGAAGGCGAAGAGGCCGCCTGAGATCACGCCGGGCACGATGAGGGGCATCTGGATACGGAAGAACGTCGTCACTGGATCGGCGCCGAGGCTGGCCGCCGCGCGCGTCAGCGATTTGTCGAAGCCCACGAGCGTCGCGGTGACCGTGATGATGACGAAGGGCGTGCCGAGGGCTGCATGCGCCAGCACCACGCCCCAATAGGTGCCCTGGAGGCCGATGCGGCTATAGAAGAAGTACATGCCCGCCGCCGAGATGATCAGCGGCACGATCATCGGGCTGATCAGCACCGCCATGATGGCACCGCGGAAGGGCACATGGCTCTGGCTGAGCCCGATGGCCGCGAGCGTGCCGAGGCTGACGGACAGGATCGTCGCCATGGGCGCAATGGCGAAGGAGTTGCGGAGCGCGCCCTGCCAATCGGAGTTGGTGAAGAAGTCGTCGTAGTGCTTCAGGCTGTAGGCTTCCGGATCGAGCGCCAGCATGCCCGGCGTGAAGGTGAAGAAGTCCTCGGCGTTGAAGCTGAGCGGGATGATCACCAGGATCGGCGCGATCAGGAAGAAGAAGATCAGCCCGCAGATCACCCGGTAGCTGTACCACCAGACCTTCTGACCCGTCGTCGCGTAGGTTGGAAGAGCGGCCATGGCTTACCCCAGCTTCACGTTGTCGATGCCTACGATCCGGTCATAGGCGTAGTAGAGGATCAGCACCGCGCCGAGCAGGATGACGCCGAGAGCCGCCGCGAGGCCCCAGTTGAGGCTCGACGAGATGTGGTAGGCGATCCGGTTCGAGATGAAGATACCCGAGGTGCCGCCCACGAGCTCCGGCGTGATGTAGTAGCCGATGGCCAGGATGAAGACGAGGATCGCCCCTGCCCCGATCCCGGGCACCGAGAGTGGGAAGTAGACCCGCCAGAACGCCGTGAAGTCGGTCGCGCCCAGCGATTTGGCGGCGCGCAGATAGGACGGGTTGATCGTCTTCATCACCGAATAGAGTGGGAGGATCATGAAGGGCAGCAGGATATGGGTCATCGCCACGACCGTGCCGACCTCGTTGAACATCATCTCGAGCCGGCCATCGTCAGAGAGGATGCCGACGGCCACCAGCGTGTCGTTGATCACGCCTTGCTGCTGCAGGAGCACGATCCAGGACGAGGTGCGCACGAGGAGCGAGGTCCAGAACGGCAGGAGCACGAGGATCAGGAGCAGGTTCGAGACCCGCATCGGCAGGTTCGCCAGAAGGAAGGCGATGGGATAGCCGAGCAGGAGACAGCTGAAGGTGATCGTGACCGATAGGACGAGGGTGCGCCAGAAGAGGAGCAGGTAGATCTGCTCGTCCGCCGGCTTCATCTCCACACCGTCCGGCGTGTTCTGCATGTCCACGGCGGCAAGGAAGTAGCCCGAGGTGTAGTCCCCGGAATAGGCCTTCATCACCTGCCAGTTGGTCGCGTCGCCCCAGTCCTCGTCCGCGGCGAGGAACCCGGTCTTGATGTCCACGGGCGGTATCGTGTCGGCGGCGGCCAGCGTCTCCTTGAGGAGTGAAGCGCCGGGGCCGTCATAGCGCCCGATTGCCTCCGCCGCGCCCGGTGCCTGCAGGTCCATGGCGAGGGCTGCGTACACCGCCTCCCAGGGCTCCTCCTCCGCCGGGTCGTCCTCGTCGATGAGGGCGGCGAACATGACGAAATCGGTATAGGCGCGGCTTGTCATGGGCAGGAGTGCCGCAATCTCCGCCGCCGGCTCGAAATCAGTCGAGCCGACGAAGGGTTCGTCCGTCATGGTGCGGAGACGCGTGCGGGCCTCCGCCGCCACGCCGGCTGCCGCTTCGCGCCCCTCCCCGGCCGCCATCAGGTTCAGCCAGGGCCGCGCCTCGTCCCAGTCGCCCGAGATATCCTCGAGCGGGTCCTTGTAGGTATCGCCGATGTCGTCGAGCTCACGGCCCGTGGAGCGGAAGAGCGAGGCCATGCCCGACTCTTCGTAGTTTAGGCGCGATCCGAGGCGGGTGTGCTCCTTGGCCTCTGCCGCGAGGAACATGTCGAAGTACATCGCCCGGAACACCGTCTCGTCCGGTGCGCCCGTCGCTGGGTCCCAGTCCTGCAACGCCTCCACGGTGCCGGGGATCGTGTTCGGCACGATCTCGTTGTCGACCGAGCGGAGCAGCATGTCCGCGATGGGGGCGACGAAGGTGATCAGGATGAAGAAGAGGAGCGGTGCCACGAGCATGAAGGCGCGGATCTTTTCACGCCGGAGGGCGCGGGCGAGCGAGGCCTTGAGCGGCGTGCCGTCGGCGGCGAGCAGGCGCCCGCGGCTGTCGGTGTTCTCGGCTCTCGCGGCCTGTTCCGCTGGGGTGTCCGGGGCCAGGCTACCGTCGGCGGTGGCGTCGGTCGGGCTCATGGGGCACCTCCTCGCGCGGTGGCTGGTACGGTGGGGCGAGCCCCACCCTACCGAAATGCCGATGCGCAGCGCCCGCCGCGCACCGGTAGGGTGGGGTTCGACCCCACCGCCCGTTGCGGCTTACTGCGCGAGCCAGGCCTGGAACTTGGCGTCCAGATCGTCGCGATTATCCGCCCACCACTCGTAGTTGTAGAGGAAGGTGTTCTTGGCGTTGTTCGGGTCGGTCGGCATGTGCGGCGCCATGTCGATGCCGAGCTCGGCATGCTTGCCCACCAGCGGGGCCGAGGACGCGCGCGCGGGCCCGTAGGAGATGTACTTCGCCTGGTCGGCAAGACGCTGCGTGTCGGTCGCGAAGTAGATGTAGTGAAGCGCGCGGTTCTTGCGCTCCTCGGAGAGACCCGTCGGGATGATCCAGCCGTCGAGATCGAAGACCTGCGCGTCCCAGAGCATTGCCACCGGCTGCTTCTGCTCCTCGATCAGCGCGAAGAGGCGGCCGTTATAGGTCGAGCCGATCACGACCTCGCCGTCGGCGAGCCGCTGCGGCGTCTCGGCACCGGCCGACCACCAGATCGTATCACTCTTGATGCTGTCGAGCTTGGCGAAGGCCTGTGCGACGCCCTCATCGGTCTCGAGCACGTCGTAGACATCGTCCTTGGCCACGCCGTCGCAGAGGAGCGCCCACTCCATGTTGTTGATCGGGCGCTTCTCGAGGCTGCGCTTGCCCGGGAAGTTCTCGAGATCGAAAACGTCGCAGATATCGTCCGGCGTGTTGCCGTTCCAGTCGGCGACATCCGTGCGGTAGCCGAAGGTCGTGGAGTAGACGATCTGCGGGATGAAGCAGTCGGAGACGAGGAGGTCGCCGAAATCATCCTCGGCCGAAGTGCCGTCCGGTGCCGCGGCCAGCATTTCGTCAGCGTCGATCTCCATCGCGAGACCTTCGTCGCAGAGGCGGATGGCGTCCGAGGCCACAACGTCCACCACGTCCCAGGTCACGTTGCCGGCTTCGTTCATGGCGCGCAGCTTCGCCACCGCCTCGGCCGAGCTCTCATCGTTGACGATCTTGGCGCCCGTCGCATCGCTATAGGGCGTGTGATAGGCATTCTGCTGGCTGGACGAGTAGGCCCCGCCCCAAGACACGATGGTCATCTCGTCCGCACAGTTATCGCAGGGCGCGAGATCGGCGGCGAGCGCGGCAAGAGGCACCGCCGCGAGCGCCGTGGCGCCCAGAAGATGCTTGAGTTTCATAAGGTGGTCTCCCTGGTATCTTTCCCGAAAGGCTTATGAGCCGCAGCGGCGTCGGGCTGCGCCGCCGCGGCATTCGCTCATGCCGCGTCGAGCGCGCGGCAATCCTGGGTGGCCCAGCCGATGGGCGTCTCCTCGCCGGGGCGAGGGATGGCGTGCATCGTGCTGTTGGGCACCTTCACGACGAAATCGCTGCCGGCGACGTTGAGGCGGCAGCGGATATGGTCGCCGAGATAGATCAGCTCCTCGACCCGGCCGTGGAGCCCATTATCGCTCACCTCCGCGCCGACGGTCACGCGCTCGGGCCTGATCGAGAGCTGGGTCTTCGAGCCCTGCCCGCCGCAGTTGACGGCGAGCGCCTTGACCATCGAGCCTTCGCCGAGGCGGACATGCGCCGTCTCACCCTCGACGCTCGTGACATGGCCGTCGAGCTTGTTGTTCTCGCCGATGAACTGGGCCACGAATGCGTTCTCCGGGCGTTCGTAGAGGTCCTCGGGCGGGGCGAGCTGCTGGATCACACCGTCGTTGAAGACGGCGATGCGGTCGGACATCGTGAGCGCTTCGGACTGGTCGTGCGTAACGTAGACGACGGTCACTTCGAGGCGCTCGTGGATGTGCTTGATCTCGAGCTGCATGTGCTCGCGGAGCTGCTTGTCGAGCGCGCCGAGCGGCTCGTCCATCAGCACGAGTTCGGGCTCGAAGACGAGAGCGCGGGCGAGCGCGATGCGCTGCTGCTGCCCGCCCGAGAGCTGTGCGGGGCGGCGGCCCCCGAAAGCGCCCATCTGCACCATGTCGAGCGCCCGATCGACCGCCTTCTTCTGGTCCGGCTTGCTGACCTTTCGCACGCTCAGCGGGAAGGCGAGGTTCTCGGCCACGGTCATGTGCGGGAAGAGGGCGTAGTTCTGGAAGACCATGCCGATGCCGCGCTTGTGCGGGGGCACGGAGTTGATGGCGCGGCCGTCGAGGCGGATCTCGCCATGGGTGGCCGTCTCGAACCCGGCCAGCATCATGAGGCAGGTGGTCTTCCCGGAACCGGAGGGCCCGAGCATCGTCAGGAACTCGCCCTTCCCGATGCCGAGGTTCAGGTCCTTCACGACGAGCGTTTCGCCGTCATAGCTCTTCTGCACACGCTCGAAAGCAACGAATGCGTCGGCCGAAGTGCCGTCTGCCATGCGCAATACCCCTGTTCAGCTTTCGTGAAGCCGTCTTTTTCCGGAGCTAAACAGAGGCCGCAGAAGCACACAACCCCGTCCTGCTCGAATCTAAGGCGCCTTCGCACATGCGATATCGGTTCCCGTGCATCAGGAGGGGGTAGCTGCGACGTCCTGCCCGTTTTTTCAGCGTGCCGTCGCGGAAGCCAGACAAAAAAGGGGGCGGTGCGGCATGGCCGCCCGCCCCTAGTTGGTAAGGCGTCGTCTCAGCGTCGTCCGACGTCGAACCTCTCGGCCAACTCGGCGGCCATGAAGCCCTCGCTCGGCCGGCAGGCCCGCGCCTCGATTGCCTCGAGCCGCGCGACCAATTCGGCCACGACATCCGGAAGGTGGTGGTAGACCTCCAGCGTGTCGCGCGCCCAAAAGAGCGCTCCGGCGAAGAAGGTGAGGGCAAGCCAAGTCCCCCTCACCCTGCGAACCACGGCCATCGCCTCGAACCAGGCGCCCCGCTTCTTGTCGTCGGCTGTCATCATTGCTCCCTCCGGCCCCGCACGCGCGGCAGCCTTGCGCGGCCATCGCCGCACGGAGCCCTGCTCATTTGTTGCTTGTTCGTGTGCCGGTCAGCATCGGCGCAGCCCGCACGGGGCTGACCTGCCGTTCCGGCTGCGCTCCCGTCTCTCGGTCCGGGCCGGAACGCGTTCAGTATGCGGCGATAAAGATGAACGCTTTCTTACTAGGGAGAATACGTAGTGAATCGGTATTCATGAGGGTGCGGAGCCCGCCGCAGTCGCCGCAGCGGGCTCCGGGATCCGTCTTTCTGGTCAGGCGAAGTCCCAGACGCCGGGCTCGACCTCGACGGCGCCGAACGGATCGCCCGTCTGGAAACCGCCCTCCTGACCGGCGAGTGCGGCGCTGACAAAGTTCGCCACCAACTCCTCCGCGCCGGCTCGCTCGCCCACAGCCGCCCAATGCGCGTCGCCCCCCGCTTCGCCCGCGCGGCCGTAGACGCCCTCGTAGAGCTGATCGACGATGTCCGCGATGGACGCATCCGGGTTGGCGCTCGTGAACTCGTCGGAGTTGAGGAAGGCCGCGGCCAGCTCGGTCGGCGAGAGCATGCGGTCGACGAAGAAGTTTCCACCGGCATCATCCGCATCACGCCCGAGGAGCGCCAGATAGTAGGCGCCCGTGTCCACGACCTCGTCCGGCAGGACGACAGGCGGCTCGGTCGGCGCGTCGCTCGCCTCCGCCACATCGAAGAGCACCGTCTCGCCGGAAACCTCGTATGCCACCGCGATCTGTGCATTGCCGGAGCTGCTCTCGTCTGCGGGGATGAAGGCAATGGTCTCCGGGCTGATATCGCCGTTCTCGAAGCCGTCGATATAGGTCACGAAGGTGGGGGCTGTCGGGTCCGAGATGTTGAAGACGAAGACGCCGCTGTCACGCTCTGCCCCGATGAAGGCGTAGGTCTCCCCGCCGATCACACCGGTTGCGACCGCCTCTGGCTCCGGCCCCTTCGCGTCGGAACGGTTCTGGTTCGGCTCGCCATCGTCGTCGTTGAAGCGCTCCGGCGCGATCTCAGCGACGATGCGCTCGAGCGTGCTGCCGCTGTCGAAGACCTCGTTGCCGTCCGTATCGAAGATGGTGAAGGACCGGCTGCCGAAGGTCGTGATCTGCTCGATCCGGCCATCGTTATCGGTATCGCCATCGACGGTGCTGATGATGAGCCGGCTCAGATCGTCGATGGGCTCGATCGCCACCTGACCGCGCAGCTCGGCCGTGTCGGGGAGATTGAAGCCGACCGTATGGACGGCGAGGTAGATGTCGCCGGACACGAAATCGGCGAAGACGTCGGCGAGCGCGACGCTGTCGTTCCCATCGCGCATGCCGTCGCCGCCATCGTTGGCGTCACCGTTGTCGTAGATGCCGGTGATCGTCTCGGCCTCGAAATCGATCACAGCGTCGGCGTCATCCATGCGGGGCAGGCCGAAGACGTTGAGGACATGCGGCCCGTTCTCGCCCGCCGCTCCGACATGGAAGTGGATGCCGGTCACATCGTTCGCATCGACGCGCTCCTCGGGCGTCTCGACGAGATCGAGGCCGTCGAAGGCAATCGTGTAGGCAACAGCGGTCGAGCCGTCGTCGAGCTCGATCACATCAAGCGTGACGGTGCCGGTCGCGGTGCTGTCCGTCGGCGCGGGCGCACCGTTCTGCGGCACCACCTGATCCGTCGTCAGCGCGAACTCGACGGTCTCGTAGAGCGAGGCATCGAGGAGATCGAGTTCCGCCAGCTCCTCGACGCGCGCCTCATCGCCGAAGGGCACGGGCTCGCCATCGTCGAAGGCATCGCCGCGGCCGTCGCCCTCGTTCGCGGTGATCAGGAAGTCCTCGCCGCCGATGCTCACTACCTCGACGGCGTCGGGCATGCGCAGGCCGAGCAGATCGCGCGGGACGATATCGATGATCCCGTCGTCCGTGGCGTCGATCCCGATCCCGTTGAAGTCCGTCGAGCCGGCCGAGAAGATATCGACGATGGTGGCCGTTAGGACGTCGACGACCGCGATGGCGTTGTTCTCCTGGAGGGAGACGTAGAGGAGCGGCTCGGTCGGCGAGAAGGCCACGAACTCGGGCTCGGCATCGAAGGGCAGACCGCTCTCGGGCGAGATACGCAGCTCGGCCGCAAGCTCGTCCGGCACGGCGGGGAAGACGAGGGGTATCTCGACCGTGATCGGGTTCGCGGGGTCTTCGAGGCCGATGAGGGTGATCGCGCCCGGCGCATCCTCGGTGACGCCGTCCTCACCGCTCTCGCTGTTGAACTCGCCCTCGTTCGCCACGCCGAGCACGAGACCGTTCGGAGAGATGGTGATGCTGTCGGGCAGCGCGCCGACCTCGATGACGTTGACCAGCGCGAGCGTCTCCTGGTCGAAGAGCGCGACGATCCCGGGCTGGCGCGCCCCATCGACGACGAGCGTGGCCGCTGCGACCGCGATCAGGCCGCCGCCCGCGGCCACCGACTGCACGCCATCATAGTCCGGCAGCATGGAAAGATCGATCGAGACGAGGCTTTCGGGATCAGCGGGATCGAAGATGTCGATGCGGTCCGCAGCGCCGTTCGTGACGTAGAGCCTGCCGCTGTCGAAGGACACCACTTCGGAGCCGCCTTCGCCGACGCCCGTGTCGAAGGAGACGAGGCGCGTGATCGTCAGCTCTTCGGTGGCGGTGGGCGCACCGGTCATTTCTTCGTCCATCTCACGGGTCCCCTGTGGTGTTCTCGCCGGTGGAAATTCCGGCTGATGTGTCGGTTGGCCTCGGGCGCAGGGCCCTGACGCTCGTCGCTGCGAGCAGCAGCCGTCTTGTGGCGGGGAGATGCGACAGGCGCGCTACGGATTGGCGACGGAACGATGACGCCCGGGTGGCGCGTCCGCAGTGGCCGCGCGGTGCGGGAAATGAAGGCGCAGAAAAAAGAAAAGGGAGGGCCGTAGCCCTCCCTTGCATCCAGAGGCCCTGTTGGGCTGCTGCGTTTACTCGTTGGACTGGCCGAAGAGCGAGAGCAGCGAGATGAAGATGTTGATGAAGTTGATGTAGAGGCCGAGAGCGCCGTGGATGGCACCGCGCTCCACCATGTCACCCATGCCGGCCTGACCACGGTAGTACAGATACTCCGACTTGATCTGCTGCGTATGGTAGGCGGTCAGCGCACAGGACGCGAGCAGGATGACGACCTGCAGCGCCATGCCGAGGGCCGAGCTCTCGAAGAAGAAGAAGTTCAGCAGCATCAGCACGATGGCGCCAAAGAGGCCCATGATGGCGAAGGTGCCGAGGCCCTGCAGGCTCTTGTTCGTGGTGTAGCCGTAGATCGAGAGCGCACCGAACGCCGCGGCCGTCGCAAAGAACGCCTGCGCGATCGAGACGCCGGTGAAGCGCACGAAGATCGAGGCGAGAGACAGGCCCATGACAGCGGCAAAGACCCAGAACATCGTCTGTGCCGTGCCGATCGAGGCGCGGTTGATGATGGCGCCGAGGCCGAAGACGAAGAGCAGCGGCGCGAACATGATGCCGTAGACCACGGGCGGGGTGTAGAGCGTGACCAGCAGGCCAACGGGCAGAAGCGTGTTCACCTCGCCCACGGCATTGCCGGCCTGAGCCGCGCGTGCCGCATCGCTCAGTACCTTGAGGTCCATGCCGAAGAAATACGCGACGAAGCCGGTGATGACCATCGCGCCGCCCATGAGGGCGTAGACCTTGTTCATATGGGCGCGCAGGCCGGCATCGAGTTCGGCTGCGCGTTGGCCGGCAACCTGACCCGGCGCGTAGTTCGGATTAGCCATGCTGAGTGATCCCTCTCATGAAGCACGGTTGGTGGCGACCGTTTCGGTCTGGTTTGATGCGAATATCGGCGCAGTACGCGCTACGTTCAAGCATGCTGCGCCCGCAGCGATTGGTTTTCTCATACTATCTTCGTAGAGCGCGGATCGGACGTCCGCACTGCGGAAAGGCTGTCCGTTTTGCGGATGGTTATCCCTCCTGCATCCGCAGGACGCCGGCTGGGCGCAGGCGCAGGGGGCGTGCCGCGAAGCCGAGACCCGCGAGGAGATTGAGGAGTGCACCACCCGCCACGATGAGCAGGGCAGCACCGGGTGCGAGGACGAACGCCTCGCCTTGCAGCACGTACATCGTGACCCCCCAGGCCGCGACACTGCCCCAGGCTAGGGCGACGAGCCCGGCTGCCGCACCAAGAAGGCCCGCGCGGAGTGCAAAGCTCGCGAGGATCGCCCGGCGCTCGGCCCCCAGCACCTTCAGCACCGCAGCTTCGCGCACCTGTCGCTCGGCCGAGGCACCGGCGGCACCGACGAGCACCGCAAGCCCCGTCAGCAGCACCGCGAGCGCTCCCCAGCGGGTTGCGGCGCCGAGCTGGCCGAGCGCGCCTGAGACGCGGTCGATCTGCTCGCGCACACGCACGGCCGTGACGTTCAAGAACTCGCGGCCGAGCATGCGCAGCACCGGCGCCTCTGCGTCGGGCTCGGCGTAGACGGTCGCGATATGGGTGTGCGGCGCGCCGGCGAGCGCGCCCGGGGACAGGATCATGATGAAGTTGATCCCGAGCCCCTGCCACTCCACGACGCGGAGATTGGCGACCTCCGCCGTGATCGGGCGGCCGAGAATGCTGACTGTGATCTCGTCCCCGGGGGCGAGGCCGAGCTGCCGGCCTTCCTCATCGATGAAGCTGACGAGGGGCGGGCCGTCATAGTCCTCGGGCCACCACTCGCCTGCCGTCAGCTCGGCACCGGCAGGCGGCTCGACGGCGTAGGTGACCCCGCGGTCACCGCGCAGCACCCAGGCGGCTTCGGGATCGATCTCCGCCTCCTGCGCCGGCACGCCCTTGAGGTGGGTGATGACGCCGCGGAGCATCGGGGCCGTGTCCGTCCGCTCGACGCCGGCAACGCCCGCGAGGTTCTCCCGCACGGGCTCGAGCTGATCCGGCTGGATATCGACGAGGAAGAAGGCTGGAGCGCCCGCGGGAAGCTGGGTCTTGATCAGCCGCTGCATGTTGGCGTCGATCTGGCCGATCGCCGCGAGCACGCCGAGCCCTAGGCCGAGCGCCATGACGACATCGACCGTCCCGCCCCGCGGCGCGCCGATGGCCCCGAGGGCGAGGCGCAGCACGGGACGCCGCCGGCCGACGGGCCCGCGGGCGAGCCGCGCGGCACCGCGTTCGACGGCGAACCCTACGAGACGGAGAAGCGCCAGTGCCGCCCCGATCCCGATGATAACGTAGAGCGCGATCCGCGGCGCACCCGAGAGCGCGGCGACCAAAGCGCCGAAGCCGACCGTCGCGCCGGCCAGCACGGCCAGCATGCTGTTCCGCGGCAAGCCCCGCTGGCTCTCGCCCCGGAACAGCGCTGCGGGGCGCACTTCCCGGAGCCATGAAAGCGGCCAAAGCGCGAAGAGGCCAGCCGTCAGGACCCCATAGAGGGCGGCCACAATGAGCGCGCCGGGATAGATGCCGAAACGCGCAGGTACGGGCAGCCGCTCCGCGATCCACGGCCCCGCGAGGGCGACCCCGCCGCCGCCGATGGCGATGCCGATGGCGACGCCGAGCGCCGCGATGAGGCCGACCTGGAAGAGATAGGCAGCGAAGACCGTGCCCGCGGGCGTCCCCAGCGTCCGGAGTGCGGCAATCGTTGGCACCTTGCGGTTGAGATAGCCCCTGACCGCTGCGCCGACGCCGACCCCGCCGACGATCAGCGCCGCGAGGCCCACGAGGACGAGGAAGGCGCCGAGCCGATCGACGAAGCGCTGCACACCCGGCGCCGCATTCGCACGGTCGAGCCAGCGCCCGCCAGCATCGGGAAAGCTCGCGGAGAAATCGGCCTCCAGCGCATCGAGGTCGGTCGCCGGTAGGGTGCGAAGCCGGTAGAGGCTCTCGTAGAGCGTACCGGGGCCGAGGAGCCCTGCGCCTTCCAGCCCTTCCGTCGCGACGATGACCCGCGGGCCCAGCGCCATGCCGCCCGCCGCGCCATCCGGCTCTGTCGTCAGCCGGGCGCGATACTCGAAGATCCCGGTGCCGAGGCGGATTTCGTCGCCGGGCTCGAGGCCCAGCCGGTCGACCAGCACGCTTTCAGCCGCGAGGCCCCAGCGCCCGTCGCGCTCGGCAATGGCCGCGTCGAGATCGGGCTCGCCGGAGACAACGGCCTCGCCATAGAGCGGGTAGGCGCCGTCGACGCCCTTGACCTGGGCCAGCGCACGCTCCGCTTCCGCCCCCGTGGTGCCGACCATGGAGCGGAGATCGACGACTTCGGAGACGTCGCCAGCGGCATCCATCCAGGCGCGTTCATCTTCCGTCGCCCGGCGATAAGTTAGAGTGACCGAGGCGTCGCCGCCGAGGATCGACCGCCCCTCCGCGGCGAGACCCGCCTGGATCGCCGAGGTGATCGAGCCCACCGCCGCGATGCCAGCCACGCCGAGGGCAAGGCAGACGAGGAAGATGCGGAAGCCGGCGAGCCCGCCGCGCAGTTCGCGGAGAGCAACGCGCCAGGCGAAGCCGAGCATCGCGCCCTCGGCGCGCGCGCTCATTCCGCCGCCTCTGCGCGGCTCCGCTCATCGGCGACCACCCGGCCGTCGGCCATGCTGAGGACGCGCCCGCAGCGTTCGGCGAGTGCCGGGGCGTGTGTGACCATGACCATGGTCGCCCCCTCCTCCGCCGAGAGGCCGAAGAGGAGATCGATCACCGCCTCTCCGGTCTTGCCGTCGAGGTTTCCGGTGGGCTCGTCGGCGAGCAGCAGTTCGGGCGATGGCGCGAGCGCACGGGCGAGGGCCACCCGCTGCTGCTCCCCACCCGAAAGCTGTGCCGGGTAATGCCCCTCGCGATGCCCGAGGCCGACCTGACCGAGCAGCGTCGAGGCCCGGTCGAACGCATCCGCGCGGCCCGCGAGTTCCAGCGGCGTCGCCACATTCTCGATGGCCGTCATCGTTGGGATAAGGTGGAAGGACTGGAAGACCACGCCCATCCGGTCGCGCCTCAGCCGCGCCAGCGCGTCCTCGTCCAGCGCCGTGAGTTCCTCGCCGAGCACGCGCACTTCGCCCGCCGTGGCGCGCTCCAGGCCCCCGAGCACCATAAGGAGCGAGGATTTACCCGATCCGGAGGGTCCGACGATGCCGAGCCGCTCGCCCGACACTACATCGAGATCGATCCCGCGCAGGATCTCGACATCGCCCGCGGGGCTTGCCAAGGTCAGGCCGACGCCAGCGAGGGAAATGAGGGTGTCCATGATGCGTGCCGCCAATCAGATCGCACGGTCCCGCCGCGCCCACCGCCCATATGGGTCCGGCCGGCAAAGCCTCAACCGCCGCATCGTTCTTGCCGCAACGCTTGGGCTGATCGCCGCGCGCGCGACGACCCTCTCCGCCGCCGAGCCTGTGCGTATCGTCGCCATCGGGGACAGCCTGACGGCGGGCTATGGGCTCGAGCAGGGCACGGGCTTCGTGCCCCAGCTCGATGCATGGCTGGCTGAGAACGGCGCGCCCGAGGCCGAGGTGGTCAACATGGGCGTCTCGGGCGACACGACGGCCGGGGGCAAGGCGCGCCTGGATTGGGCGCTGGCGGACGGGGCGGATGCGGTGATGATCGCGCTCGGCGCCAACGACCTCTTACGCGGCGTGCAGCCGGCCGAGAGCCGGGCCAACCTCACCGCAATGCTCGATGCGTTGCAGGCCCGCGGGCTGCCCGTCCTCCTCGCCGGCATCAGCGCGCCGAACAACTACGGTCCCGAGTACAAGGCCGAATTTGACCGGATCTACCCGGAGCTCTCGGAGGAGTATGGCGCGATCCTCCACCCCTCCTTTTTGGCCGGGCTCTCCGGTGAGCCGGCGCTCTTCCAGTCCGACGGCCTCCACCCGAATGCCGAGGGCGTGGCGCGGATGGTCGACGCCATCGGTCCCCGGGTTCTCGACCTCATTGCCCGCGTCGAGGGGGCCACATGATCCGGTCTTTCGTAGCCCTCGCCGTGCCGAACGAGATTGCCTGGCGGCTCGAAGGGGCGCAGGCGGGCATGCCCTGCGGTCGGCCCGTGCCGCCAGAGAACTTCCACCTGACGCTCTCCTTTCTCGGCGAGCACCCGGGGCCGATAGTCGAAGATGTGCACTACGCGCTCGGCGGCATCCGCGCGCCCGGCTTCAGCATCGAGGTTGAGGGCGTCGGGCTCTTCGGCGGCGGCAAGCCGACATCGCTCTATGCTCGCGTCTCACCGGAGCCAGGGCTGCTGCACCTGCGCGACAAGGTCCTGCAGGCGGCGCGCTCGGCGGGTCTCAAGCTACAGGCGGAGCGGTTCGTGCCCCACATCACCCTCGCGCGCTTCGGCGGCGGCCTGCGGGGCGAGGATGCGGAGAAGATGCATGGCTTCGTCGCGACGCGCATGACCCTCTCCGCCGGGCCCGTCGAGGTCGAGGAGTTCGCGCTCTACCGCTCCCGGCTCGGCAAGGTCGCAAGCTACGAGGCACTCGCGACCTATCCGCTCGAGCGGGGCGGTGTCAGCGCCGCGGTCAGCGCCGGTTGGTGACGTCCCAGAAGGGGCGCGCGGCCTCGCGGCCCTGTGCCTCTGCGTCGACGCCGATATCCTCCAGAAGACGCGGATCGAGCGTGGCCAACCGGCGACGCTCGCGCATCACACCGATCCACCGGGTCAGCGGCAGCGCGCCGATCGTCTCGGCGAAGCTCGGGAGGCTTTTCGTCGTCGCGGTGTGGGACATGCTCTTCATGGCCAGCTCCATCTCAGAATGTGATGCTGAGGCTTGCGACCTTCAGCAATGCTGATAACTTGGGATAGGGCATGGCATAAGTGAAATGAATGTTTTTGCCGTAAACCATCACAGGAAGCGATGATGATCCGTAATCTCGACCTCACCGCCCTGCGCTCGCTCGTCATGGTCGTCGATACGGGCGGCGTCACGCGTGCGGCGCAGCAATTGAACCTCACGCAATCGGCCGTCTCGATGCAGCTGAAGCGGCTCGAGGAGGCGCTGAACCAGCCGCTGCTAGATCGCTCGGGCCGGAGTCTCGCCCTCACACCGCAAGGCGAGCAGATGGTGAGCTATGCCCGCCGCCTCCTCGCGATAAACGACGAGGCATTGGCTCGGGTCACTTCCAAGGACTACGCGGGCGAGATCACCTTCGGCGTGCCGACCGACATCGTCTACCCGCACATTCCCAGCATTCTGAAGCGTTTCGACCAGGCATTTCCGCGCATGAAGCTGACGCTACTCTCGTCCAACACGCTGCGGCTCAAAGAGCTGCTCGAGGCTGGCGAGGCCGACCTGATCCTGACGACCGAGGATGGACCGGAGCCCGGTTGCGAGACGCTCAGCACGCAGCGCCTGATCTGGGTCGGCGCGCCAGGCGGCAATGCCGGGCGTCAGCGCCCGCTCCGTCTTGCGTTCGAGAAGGTCTGCATCTTCCGCGCCTGGGCCCAGCGCGCCCTCGACGATGCCGGCATCGCCTGGGAGATGGCGGTGGACACCCGGTCGACCCGCACCGTTGAGGCGTCGCTCTCGGCCGACCTCGCCGTCCATGCTCTCATCGAGAGTTCCGCGGGCCCATACGTCGCGCCGGTCGATCCCTCTTGCGGCCTGCCCGAACTGCCGAAGACGTGGATCAACATGTATCAGCGCCGAGCTTCCGGCGTGCCGCCTCTGGATGCGCTGGCCGACATCGTGCGGGAAGCCTACGGTAAGCCGATGCAGTCGGCGGATGCGGGCGCAACCGAGGCTGCTTGAAGGCCCTACCGTCTGTCAGGCGCAGCGCAGCACAACCTTGCCCGTCGCCTCGCGGTTCTTGAGGAGTGCGAGCGCTTCGTTGGCCTTCTCGAGCGGCAGGACATTGCTCACATGCGGGCGGATGCGGCCCTGCACATACCACTCCGTCAGCCGGCGGAAACTCTCGGCCAGCACGTCCGAGCGGAACTTGTAATAGGCCCCCCAGTAGAAGCCGATCACGTCGAGGTTCTTGACGAGAAGGATGTTGGCCGGGATCTGCGGCACCTCCCCGCTCGCGAACCCGATAGGCAGAAGGCGTCCTTCGGGGTTCGTCGCCCTCAGCGCTGCCTTCCACTGCTCCCCGCCCACGGGGTCGTAGACGACATCGGCGCCGCCGAGGGCGAGCACGCGTTCGCGCAGATCCTCCGTCTCCGTATCGATGAGGTGATGCGCGCCCTTCTGCCGCGCCTTCTCGAGCCGGGCCGCACCGCGGGCGGCCGCGATAACCTCGGCGCCCATCAGCGCCCCGATCTCGACCGCCGTGAGCCCCACACCGCCCGCCGCACCAAGCACGAGAAGACGCTCGCCGACACGGAGCCGGGCGCGGTGCGCAAGGGCAACTTCGCTGGTGCCGTAGGCGACCTGCAGAGCAGCCGCATCGTTGTCCGTCATACCCTCCGGCACCGCGACGCAAGTCGCCGCCGGCACAATCGCATATTCTGCGAAACCGCCCGAGCCCGGCAGGGCGGCAACCCGCACTCCGGTCTTCAGGCCACGAACACCCGGCCCGACAGCATCGACGACACCGGCAATCTCCATGCCCGGCGAGAACGGTAGCGACGGCTTCTCCTGATACTGCCCCGCGACCAACAGCATATCTGCGAAATTCACGCCGACCGTTGAGACGCGAAGGCGAACTTCCCCTTCGCCCGGCTCCGGCAGCGCCACCTCATCGAGGCTCAAATCACCGCCAATCTCATGCAAACGCATTGCTTTCATAATGACGCATACCTTTCCCGAAACTTCCTTAACCAAGAAGTATAGTGCCCCTCGCGCGTCCGAAAGGGTAACGACATCAAAGCCACACTGGACCTGAGCGTCATCATCGGGGCTCCCGGCACCGCTAGTCGCTGAAGGGTACCTTGACGCTGCCGAGAAGCTCGACCGTCCCGTCCTCCGCCACGCGCACCACCTGGATCTCGCCTGAGATCGGCCGCACGCCCGTCAGGGCCTCCGCATTCACGTTATGGGTGACGAGGAAGGCCGTCTCCTCCGCCGGCAGCGCAGCCAACGCGCCCTGCGTCTCCTCGGTCTGGGCCGTCCCGCGCCAGCGCTGCACGATGAAGGAGCTGAGCATCGACCTCGTCTCGACGGGGCCGAGCTCCATCAGCCGCGCCGTCTCGAGACAGCGGCAATAAGCGCTCGACCAGAGATGGTCGATCTCGACACCTGCGGCGCGCACCATTCGCCCCGCCACCGCCGCCTGAGATCGGCCGGTGTCGTTGAGGTTGCGCTGCGTCGAGCAGTCCCTGAGGTCGAAATCCTCCGGATCCGTCCGTCCCGGTGCCAAAGCATGGCGCATCACCGCATGCGTCCGCGGCTCCGAAAGCCGCTCGAGGATGTCTGCCTGCACCGCTGACGCTGGAGCGATCAGGGGCAGGAGAAAGACGAAAAGCGCGACGAGGCGCAACGGCTGGGGCATGTCGAGGCTCCGAAGGAAGCGGATGGCGGTGGAAAGCGTGCGATCCTCGCCCCAGGCGGGTCTATTGTCATCCCCGATAGAGACGGATCCGCCCTCGATCCTTGCCGAAGGCGATGTCATGCGCCATGTGACGCCCGGTATTCGCAGATGCGGGAAGGGGTGTCCCCATGGGGCTTCGGAACATAGCCATCATCGCCCATGTCGATCATGGCAAGACCACGCTGGTGGACGAGCTCCTGAAGCAGTCCGGTGCGTTTCGGGAGAACCAGCAGATCTCCGAGCGCGCGATGGACTCGAACGATCTCGAACGCGAGCGGGGCATCACCATTCTCGCCAAATGCACCTCGGTCGAGTGGCAGGGGACGCGCATCAACATCGTCGACACCCCGGGCCATGCGGATTTCGGGGGCGAGGTCGAGCGCATTCTCAGCATGGTCGATGGAGTCGTCCTGCTGGTGGACGCGGCCGAAGGGCCGATGCCGCAGACCAAGTTCGTGACATCGAAGGCGCTCGCCCTCGGCCTGCGACCGATCGTGGTGCTGAACAAGGTCGACAAGCCGGATGCGGAGCCGGACCGCGCGCATGACGAGGTGTTCGATCTCTTCGCAGCACTCGATGCGAGCGACGAGCAGCTCGACTTCCCCATGCTCTATGCCTCGGGCCGCAGCGGCTGGGCGGCGGAGAGCCTTGATGCGCCGCGCGACAGCCTCGCGCCGCTCTTCGATCTTATTGTCCAACACGTGCCGGAGCCGCGCCAAGTCGCGGAGCGCGGGGCGCCCTTCACGATGCTGGCCACGACGCTGGAGGCGGATCCGTTCCTCGGCCGTCTCCTGACCGGCCGGATCGAGAAGGGCACGGTGAAAGCGGGCATGACCGTGAAGGGTCTCCGCCGCGACGGGACCGAGATCGAGCGTTTCCGGATCTCCAAGGTCCTCGCCTTCCGCGGCCTCGCCCGCCAGCCGGTCGAGGAAGCGGGCGCAGGCGACATCGTGGCGCTCGCCGGCATGGCAAAGACGACGGTCGCCGACACCATCGCCGACCTCACCATCGCCGAGGCTATGCCGGCCCAGCCGATCGACCCGCCGACCATCAGCGTCACATTCGGCATCAACGACAGCCCGCTGGCCGGGCGCGAAGGCAAGAAGGTTCAATCCCGCGTCATCCGGGAGCGGCTGATGCGCGAGGCGGAGCAGAACGTCGCCATCCGCGTGACCGACACGCCGGGGGGCGAGGCCTTCGATGTCGCGGGCCGCGGCGAGCTGCAGATGGGCGTCCTGATCGAGAACATGCGGCGCGAGGGTTTCGAGCTCTCGATCTCCCGCCCGCGCGTGATCTTCCGCGAGGAGGGGACCCGACGCCTCGAGCCCATCGAGGAGGTTACCATCGACGTGGACGAGGAGTTCTCCGGCACGGTGGTCGAGAAGCTTGCCGGTCGAAAGGGTGAGCTCGTCGAGATGCGCGCGGCCGGTGCGGGCAAGACCCGCATCGTCGCTCATGTGCCGAGCCGCGGTCTCATCGGCTACCATGGCGAGTTCCTGACGGACACGCACGGCACCGGCGTCCTAAACCGGGTCTTCCATGACTGGTCGGACTGGAAGGGCCCGATCCCGGGGCGCCGTGCGGGCGTGCTCATCAGCATGGAGACGGGCGACAGCGTGGCCTACGCGCTCTTCAACCTCGAGGACCGAGGCAAGATGTTCATCGGCTCCGGCGAGAAGGTCTATGAAGGCATGATCATCGGGGAGCACAGCCGCGACAATGACCTCGAGGTGAACCCGCTCAAGGGCAAGCAGCTCACCAATATCCGCGCCGCCGGCAAGGATGAAGCCGTGAAGCTCACGACGCCCACGCGCCTGACGCTCGAACAGGCGATCGCCTATATCGACGATGACGAGCTGGTGGAGGTCACGCCGGGCTCCATTCGGCTCCGGAAGCGCTTCCTCGACCCGCATGAGCGCAAGCGGGCCGCGCGCGCCGCGTCCTGAGCGACAGATTTTTACAACCTGAAGGCGAGTGACGAAACAATCTCCACACGCCCGGTGGACAGCGTGCCGGGCGTCACAGGTTTTGCGGTTTTTTGACGGGTAACCTGCGTTTTCGGTCTTCTTCCATCGCTTTTCGTGACGTAGCCATGCGCACGGATCACGAAAGGACATCCAATGCCCGCCGTCAGCGTACGTACCCACGCCAGAGCAGTGGCAAGGGACACGGCACATCCCATTCTGCACAAGCTGCAGCCGAGCAGCGCCCCAGCCAACACCGCCTTCGCCGTCGAAGGCTGGCGCGTCGACCCGCGCTCCCGCTCGCTGAGCCGAGGGGAAGCAAGCTGCCGCTTGAGCCCCCGCGCGCTCACGCTTCTCACCACGCTCGCGGACCGGCCCGGCGAGGCCATCGACCGCGAGACGCTGATGGACGCGATCTGGCCGAACACAATCGTCACCGACGAGAGCCTCACCCAGGCGGTGAAAGAACTCCGCCGCGGCTTCGGATCGGAGGGGCGGCGCATCGTCGAGACGATTCCGCGCTTCGGCTACCGGCTGAACGGGCAGGTGCTGCGCGACGGGATGCCCGCGAGCCATCGGGGATCGGTCTTCGATATCGACGCCTATCACCTCTGCCTCGACGGCCATGCCGCCCTCAGCCGCGGGGGTCGGGAGGCGGTAAGCCGCTTTCAGTCCCTGACCGGTCAGGCCGTGCGCCGCGCGCCCGATTTCGCGTTCGCCCGCGCAACCCACGCCATCGCGACGGGCTGCGGCTGGCTCTATCAGCGCAACAGCGCGGTCGATGCGGATGCGGCGGTGATCGAGGCGGAGGTCGCGCTGAAGCTCCGGCCCGATCTGGCGCTCGCGCACACGGCCAAGGCCTTCGCCCTCGGTGCCGTCGGCCGTCAGGACGAGGCAGTGAAGGCCCTGGAGGCCGCGCTCCATCATGACCGGAACGATGCGGACGCGCTCTTCGTCGCGGCGCGCCTCCTGTTCGTGCTCGGCCGATACCGCGCAGCCGCGACACTTGCCGAACGCGCGGCCGCGCTGAACCCGACCGAGTTCTGGCCGCTCCATTTCGGCGTCCGCGCCGCCGCCGTCTTCGACCCCGCGCGCAGCCGGCGCAACGCCGTCGCCTGTCTCAAGCGCGTCGAGGCGCAGCTTGAGATCGAGCCGGATCATCCGCGGGCGCGGAACCTGCTCGGCCCACTGCTCGCCACCCTCGGCCGCGACGAGGAAGCGGTCGATGCCATCGCAGGTCAGCCGGATACCGAGACGACGCTGCAGGTCTATGACGCCATCGCCCTTGCGATGGTGGGCGAGACCGGCCGCTGCGTCCGCGCGCTCCAGGGCCTCGCGGATCGTGGCTGGCGTCACGGCGAATGGCTCGCGGCCGAGCCTGCCTTCGCGTCGATCAGCGAGAACGGCAGCTACCGCCGCGCGCTATCAGACATCAATCACGCCTGAGGGTTCTCGCCCTCAGGTATCCGCACCCTCCCGCATCCAGGACTGGAGCGTTCGGATCGAGTGCTCTGAGTTGAGACCGCAATTGGGGTCGAGCACGAGGGGGCCGGGGACGTAGCCGCGGCTGCGCAGGCCGCGTTGCACGCTCTCGACGAGGTGGATGTCCTCCTCCACCGTCGTGGCCCGGTCCTGCACGGCCAAGCGCCGCACCGTCTCGCTGTCCTCGCCCCGCGGCGTGTACCATCCACGCCAGACAGTCACCGCATCCGCCCCGTCAGGCCGCCACAGATAGGTGTTGAGCACATTGCCCGGATAGACCTGGAACGAGAACATCGGCCAGAGGAAAAAGCTTCGATACTCCAGCGCGTTGGGCACGCTCTGATCGATCTCGTAGGTCAGGCTCTCGATCCCGGTGCACACCGTCCGGTGGCGCAGGCAATGGCCCCAGGGCTGGATATCGTAGCTCGTCGGGTCGACGACGCCCGAGGAGAAGGTCGGGTGGTTGAGCGTGCAGTGATAGCACTCCGAGTAATTCTCGACCGAGACCTTCCAGTTGCACTTCTCCGGGATCTCAAGCCATTCGAGCGGTGCGAGATCGTCGATCGCCGGCACCATCTCCTCGAGCTCGTCCCGGACCCCGGGAAACCAGTCCTCCAGGGGCGCGGCCTGACGGTCGAGGTTGACGAAGATGAAGCCGTGCAGATCCTCCGTCCGCACTTCGGTCAGGCAGATCGAGGAGCGGTCGAAGCCGGGCACGACCCTGGTGTTCGGCGCACCGCGGAGCTTGCCCGTCAGCTCGTAGGTCCAGGCGTGGTAGGGGCAGACGATGGCCCGCGTCGTGCCGGTACCGCTCACCAGCTGATGCGCCCTGTGCTGGCAGACATTGTAGAAAGTCCGCAGGACGCCATCCCGCCCGCGGATGCAGAAAAGGCTCTCGCCAGCGATCTCGAAGGTCACGTAGTCGCCGGGGTTCGGCACCTGGCTCGCATGGCAGCCATATTGCCAGGTCCGCGCCATCAGGCCCTGCCGCTCACGCTCGTAGATCGCGGGGTCGGTGTAGTAGCGCGCTTCGAGGGAACGGATCGGCAGGCTGTCGATGGCGGCGGTATCGGGCATCGCACCCCTCCCTCAGCTGTCCTGAACGTAGATGCCGAGCGTCCGTCTCCGCTCGTGAAAGCTCTCGATGCTGGCCACGGCCCGCGGCCCCCCGCGGGCCACGAGGAACCCGAGCAGCGCCTCGAAGAACGCCGCCAGCGCCACGGTCGAGTGGAAGAACTGCGGGGTGTCGGTGCCGATCACGAAGCGATGCTCGGCGGTGTCCATGATGGGCGCGGCGGGGCTGTCGGAGACGGCGAGGACATGCATCCCCTTCTCCGCCGCCGCCGCGACCGCTTCCAGCACCTCGCGCCGATAGGGGCGGAAGGTCATGGCGATCAGCATGTCCCGCTCATCCGCCCGGGCGAGCCCGTCCACCGGCAGGATGCCGCCCTGGGGCAAGGCGACGACACCGTCCATCGCCATGCCGGCGAGATAGGCGAAATTGTGCGCCACGGGGTAGTTCATGCCCACGCCCAGAACGAATGTTCGGCGGGTGCGCAGAATCGTCTCCACCGCTCGCTCGATCTCCGCCGGATCGGTCTCGCCATAGAAGCGTTCGACATTGCGCATGGCGTTCCCGGCACTGTCGGCGAACAGTTGTCCCAACTGGCCCTTGCGGCTCAGCGACTGGAGCCAGCGCGCCCGGTCCTGATAGGTCTCCTCGTCCTTGAGTAGCCCTGCGCGGAACACGTCCCGAAACGCCTCATAGCCGGGAAGATCAAAGAAATTCGCAAGCCTTACCAATGTATTGGGCTTCACACCCGCCCGCTCGGCGAGCCCACGAACGGAGGAAACACCCACCTCCCGCGGGTTCTCCAAGACGAAGGCCGCCGCCTTGCGCAGCTCGGGCGATAGCTCGCCCAGCGCCGCCTGCAGCCGCGCGACCAGCTCCTCCGACCCGATTTTGATATCACCATCCATATTGACGTTGGTACAAGTGTTCTGTAGCTCTGTCGAGAGGAAACATATGTTCGGAGCCTGCGATGAACACCCCTCTCCGCTCCCATTCCCGCGTGGTGATCATCGGCGGCGGCATCATGGGCTGCGGCCTCGCCTATCACCTGGCGCATGAGGGGTGGACGGACATCGTGCTCCTGGAGAAGGCGGAGTTGACCTCGGGCTCGACCTGGCACGCGGCGGGGCAGATCACGCATTCGACCTCGAGCTTCGGGCTCGGCAAATGCGTCGGCTACAATATCGACCTCTACTCCAAGGTCCTGGAGGCGGAGACGGGCCAGTCCGTCACCTGGCATGGCTGCGGCTCGCTCCGCCTCGCCTATACCGCCGATGAGGTCGACTGGCTGAAACAGACGATCAGCGTCGGCCGTGGGCTCGGCTTCCCGATGGAGATCGTGGGACCGGACGAGATCCGTGCGCTCCATCCCTTCTACAGTCTCAAGGGCGTGAGAGCCGCGCTCCACACCCCCGATGACGGCCATGTGGACCCCTCCGGCGCGGCCATGGCGCTGGCCAAGGGGGCCCGGCAACTCGGCGCGAAGATCATCCGCCGCTGCCGCGCCACCAACGTGACCCAGACCCCGACCGGCGAGTGGCAGGTCGAAACCGAGCTTGGCACGATCACCTGCGAGCATGTGGTCAATGCCGGCGGCACCTATGCCCGGCAAGTGGCGCTCTGGTCCGGCTACGACCTGCCCGCGACCTCGATGACGCATCACTACCTGGTGACGGACACGGTGCCGGAGTTCCTGGCTCTCGACCACGAGCTGCCGGTGGTGCGCGACGACCGCCTCGTCTCCGGCTACATCCGCATGGAGCAGAAATCCGGCCTCATCGGCATCTACGAGAAGGCCAGCCCCAACACGGTCTGGGAGGATCACTGCCCCTGGGAGGCGGAGAACGAGCTGTTCGAGGCGGACTACGACCGCATCATGCCGTGGCTCGAGAACGCCATGGACCGCATGCCCATCCTCTCCGAGCTCGGCATCAAGCGGGAGGTGCATGGCGCGATCTCTCATCCGCCGGACGGCAATCCGCTCATCGGCCCCGCGCCGGGGCTCCGCAACTACTGGTGCTGCTGCGGCACGCAGATCGGCATCGGCTGGGGGCCCGGCCTCACGCGCGAGCTCGCCCGCTGGATGGTCGAGGGTGCGGCCGAGATCAGCATGCGCGAGTTCGACCCCCGCCGCTTCGGCGCCTTCGCGGACCGGGACTATCAGATCACGAAAGCCAAGGAGGACTACCTCCTCCGCCACGAGATCCCCTTTCCCCATTTCAATCGGCGCGACGCCCGCCCGGCCGCCCGCACCGCCCTCTACGATGACCTTAAGGCCGAGGGGGCGGTGTTCGAGGAGGTCTACGGTCACGAACGCCCCCGCTGGTTCGCGCCCGAGGGCGTGGAGCGCGTCGACATCTACGGATTCAACCGCAGCCCGAAGCTCCATGACATCGTCGCCGCCGAATGCCGCGCGGTGGAGGAGCGGGCGGGGATCATGGACATCTCCGCCTTCTCGAAGATCGAGGTGAGCGGGCCGGGTGCTGCCGCCTTCCTCGACCCGCTCCTGCCCAACCGCCTGCCGAGGCCCGGCCGCATCGCCCTCTCCCATCTCCTGACGGAGAGCGGGCGCACAGAACTCGAGACGACGGTAGTGGCACTGGCCGAGGACCGCTTCTACTTGGTCTGTGCCGCGTTCTTCGAGCAGCGGCTCCTCGATCTTCTGACCTTCGCCCCGGCATCCGAGACGGTCACGATCACCAACCGTTCCCGCGACTGGGGTGCCTTGGCACTCAATGGCCCACTGGCGCGCGAGATCCTGGCGGCCTGCACGCCGGACCGGCTCGACAACGCCGCCTTCAAATGGCTGACCGCACAGGAGATCACCATCGCGGGGCACCAGTTATGGGCCTTCCGCATGTCCTATGCGGGCGAGCTCGGCTGGGAGTTCCACGGATCGCAGAAAGCGATCCACGCCGCCTACCGCGCACTGAAGGCCACCGGCAAACCCCGTGGTCTCGCGAACTACGGCTCCTTCGCGATGAACGCGATGCGGATGGAGAAGGCGTTCAAGGGCGCGGGTGAGCTAACCAACGAAGTCACCCTGCCCGAAGCGGACGTCATGCGCTTCGTCAAGCTCGACAAGGATTTCCGGGGCAAGCCGGCGACCGAGGCCGCGACGCCCCGCTGGAAATGCGTCTATCTCGAGGTCGAGGACAACGGGCTCGCGGACGGCAACGGCGGCGAAGCGGTGCTCGCGGACGGCACCCAGATCGGCACGGTCAGCTCCATCGCCTTCGGCCACCGGACCCGGAAACTCCTAGCCTTCGCTTATGTGAAGCCTGAGCACGCGGCACCGGGAACGACACTCGATGTCGTGATCATGGGCGACCCGCGCCCCGCCACGGTCTTGGCTGATGCCGCCTACGACCCCGAAAGCGCGCTGCCACGAACGGACGCGCCGGAGATGGCAGCGGAGTGAGCCGATGGCGGTGATGAGGGCGATGGTGCTGATGGGGCATGGGGATGTGGACCAGCTCGTCTGGCACGAGGACTGGCCGCGTCCCGAGCCCGGGCCGGGCGAGGTGCTGATCAGGGTCGCCGCCTGCGGGCTCAATAACACGGACGTGAACACCCGTTCCGGCTGGTACTCGAAGACCGTGACCGAGGCGACGACGGGCGGCGCCTATGACGAGGTCGACGCCTCCGACCCCACCTGGGGCGGTCGGCCCATCACCTTTCCCCGCATCCAGGGCGCAGATGTCGCCGGCACCGTCGAGGCCCTGGGCGATGGCGCCGACCCCGCCCTCCTCGGCCGCCGGGTGATGGTCGACACCTGGCTGCGCGACCCGGCCGACCCGCTCAACCTCGACAAGGTCGGCTATTACGGCAGCGAATGCGACGGTGGCTATGCAGAATACACCACGGTGCACGCGCGGCAGGTCCACGCAATCGAGACGGACCTCACGGATACCGAGATCGCGACCTTCGCAACTGCCTACATCACAGCCGAGAACATGCTCGACCGCGGCGATGTGGGGGAAGACGACACGGTGCTGATCCCCGGCGCCTCGGGCGGCGTAGGCTCCGCGCTCATCCAGCTCGCGAGGCGCCGAGGCGCCCGCTCCATCGCGATGGCGGGCGAGACGAAGTGGGACGCGCTAAAGGATCTCGAGCCCGACGCCATCCTCCCCCGCACTCCCGCCAACCTTGCCGACGCGCTCGAGGACGCGACCGGCCGGCGCGAGGTCTCGGTCGTCTGCGATGTGGTCGGCGGCACGCTCTGGCCCCAGCTTCTGGGCGTGATCGAGCGGGGCGGCCGCTACGCCTGCTCGGGCGCGATCGCAGGGCCGATCGTCGAGTTCGACCTCCGCACCTTCTACCTCCGCGATCTGCAGATGCGCGGCGCCACGATCGTGCCGGATGGTACCTTCGCCCGCCTCGTCGGCTACATCGAGCGCGGCGAGATCAAGCCGGTGCTGGCGGCGACCTACCCGCTCTTCGCCCTTCGCGACGCCCAGCGCGCGTTTATCGAGAAGGGCTATGTCGGCAAGATCGTGGTGACGGTGTGAGGGACGCGCGCGCCCCGCTCGACCGATTGCTCGAGGAGACGCGCACCGTCATCCGTCACACGCCCAGGCTTGCGGCCTTTGCAGATGGCGCGCTCGACGGCGACCTGCCCTTCGCCCTGCCCGTACCTTGCGGTTTCCCGGCCGTGGCAGCGCTCGACGCGTATCTCGGCCTTGGCAACGCTGCAACGCGGCCGCTGACCGAGGCGATCATCGCCGCCGCACCCCACCTCGGCTGGCAGCAGACCTATTCGGCCGAGGAGGTGGGGCCGGATTTCCTTGCCGCCTATGCCTGGTTCAACCTGGTGAGCCCGAAGGGGCCCTTCCGCACGCCGGATATCCGGGTCGCCTTCGGGACCTGGGGCCACGGGCTCTTCTACCCGCGCCACGCCCATGCACCGGCGGAGATCTACTACGTCATCGCGGGCGGTGCTTTCTTCGAGACGGACGGGCAGCCGGATGCCTGGCTCGGCCCCGGTGAGACGCGCATGCACAAGCCCCACGTGATGCACGCAGCCCGGATGACCGACGGCCCACTCCTTGCCCTCGCGCTCTGGCGGGGGGAGGCGCTGATGGCGCGCTCGACCCTCGAAACCGCCGCCGTCCCATGAAGATCACGCGCGTCGCCGTCCATCGCACCGCGCTGCCCTACATCGACGGCGCCTATGGTTGGGGCGCGGGCAATGCCATCACGGAGGCTCAGGCGAGCGTCGTGGTGCTCGAGACGGATGCGAGGCTCACCGGCGCGGGTGAGTTCACGCCCTGCGGCGAGAACTACATGGTCGCGCACTCCGAAGGGGTGCTGGCCGCCGCCCGCCTCCTCGCGCCGAAACTCCTTGGCGAAGACCCGCGGCAGGTCGGCCGGATCGAGCAGCTCATGGACGCGACGATCCAGGGCCACGGCTACGCTAAGGCGCCCTTCGACGCTGCCTGCTGGGACCTCCTCGGCCAGTCCCTCGGCGCGCCTCTCTGGCTGCTCCTCGGCGGCAAGCTGACCGATGGTGCGCCGATGTATCGGGTGGCGCCGCAGCGGAGCGCGGACGAGACGCGCGCCGAGCTCGCCCGCCACCGCGCCGCCGGCTACCGCCAGTTCCAGGCCAAGGTGGGTGCGGACTGGGCGCGCGATATCGAGACGATCCGGAACCTCGTGCCCCTCATGGAGCCTGGCGAGAAGCTGATGGCCGACGCCAATCAGGGCTGGCGCGTCGACAACGCGATCCGCGTCGCCCGGGCCACGCGCGATCTCGACTACATCCTCGAGCAGCCCTGCCGCACCTACGAAGAATGCCAGCAGGTCCGCCGCGTCGCCGACCACCCGATGAAGCTCGACGAATGCGTGACGGGCATGGAGGCGGCCCGCCGCATCGTCGCCGACCGGGGCACCGATCTCGTCTGCCTCAAGATCTCGAACCTCGGCGGGCTTTCGAAGGCGCGGCGGGTGCGGGACTTCTTCGTAGATGCGCGCATCCCCGTGGTGGCGGAGGATACCTGGGGCGGGGAGATCGCAACCGCGACGCTCTCGCATTTCGCAGCCTCCACGCCGGCCGAGTACCTGCACAACACCACGGACCTCCACAACTACAACACGCGATCGACCGGTCACCCGCCGCCGCCCGTCCGCGATGGCCGGCTGTTTGCGCCTGACAGGCCGGGCCTCGGCACCGGACCGGACTACGAAAGCCTTGGCCCTGCGGTCGCGGAATGGTGCCTGCCGTGAGACCGCGATGCCAATCCCTCCCGCCCGGCCATCGCCGCGATGCGGGATCTGTCCCGGGCTTGACCCGGGACCTCCTGATGCTCCCGGGAAGCCCCGCCTCGGCAGTCGCGTCCGATGGCGCTTCCGCGGTCGATTGAGGTCCGAGCCATGCGCATCACCCGTCTCACCGTCTGGCATCTCAGCGTACCCCTTACCGTGCCCTATACCTTCTCCGGCGGGCGCCAGCGGGTGGAGGCGCTCGATGTGACCTATCTCCGCATGGAGACCGACGCAGGCCTCTCCGGTTGGGGTGAAGGGAGCCCCTGGGGTCATGCCTATCTTCCCGCGCACGGGCCCGGCATCCGGGCGGGTATCGCCACGCTGGCACCAGCGATCCTCGGCCGCGACCCCCGTGCCCTCCTCGCGCTCAACACGGCCATGGACACCCAACTCCCCGGCCACCAGTCGGCGAAGTCCCCGATCGACATGGCCGCTTGGGACATCCTGGGCCAGGCGACGGGCCAGCCCCTCTGGCGCCTTTTCGGCGGGGAGGCGGCGGTGCCCGTCGCGCTCAACTCCAGCATCTCGACCGGCACGCCCGAGGAGATGATCGCGCGGATCGAGGCTGCGTCGGCCAAGGGCTACCGCACCCATTCCGCCAAGCTCGGCGGCAGCGATATCGCCGGCGACATGGCGCGCATGGACGCGATCTCCGAGGCGCTGCCACGCGGTGAGAACATCACCTTCGACATCAACCGCGCCTGGACGCCCGCGACGGCAATCCGGGTTCTCAACGGCACCCGAGCGCGCGACTGGATCGAGCAGCCCTGCGAGACGCTCGCGGAATGCGCCCATGTCGCCGCCCGCGTGCCGCAACCGATGCTGCTCGATGAATGCACCCACAGCTTCGGCGACCATCTCGAGGCCTGGCGCCTCGGCGCTTGTGAGGGCGTCAA
Source organism: Pseudomonadota bacterium (assembly GCA_039815685.1). Taxonomy (GTDB): domain Bacteria; phylum Pseudomonadota; class Alphaproteobacteria; order Rhodobacterales; family Rhodobacteraceae; genus Thermohalobaculum. The sequence goes on from JBCBYV010000026.1 coordinate 31,831, forward strand.
GATCAAGCCCAATCGCCTCGGCGGCCTCACCCGCTGCCTCCAGGTGCGGGACTTCTGCCTCTCCGTCGGCTGGCAGATGCATATCGAGGATGTGGGCGGCACGGCACTCGCCGACACCGCCGCCTTCCACCTCGCCACCTCGACGCCCGAGACCCACCGCATGGCGAGTTGGCTCGCCCACGCCCACCTCGCGGAAGACCCGATCCCGGGCCAGGGCGTGCGCAACGAGGGCGGCTTCGCGACGCCACCGAGCACCCCCGGCCTCGGCGCCACGCCGGATGCAGACGCGCTCGGCCCGCCCACCGGTGAATGGAGCCTCTGAGCCATGAGCACGACCACCGAACCGCCCGCTCGCTCGACATCCGAACGCGATGGCGACCCGGCAGCGCCCGGCTTCCCGAGCTTCGCGCGGGATCTGCCGCACCTTTCAGGAGGTCCCGGGTCGAGCCCGGGACAGATCGCGCCCGGCCAGGACAAACGTGCCCAACCGCCGATCCGGATCACCGGGCTCACCCTCTGGCAGGTGCCGCTGACCTCCCACGTCACTTACACCATGGCGTCGGGCAAGGAGTGCGCGACAGTCACCACGACCGTCCTCCGCATCGACACGGATGCCGGGATCAGCGGCTGGGGTGAGATCTGCCCGATCCCCCACTATCTGCCCGCCTATGCCGGCGGTGTCGTGCCCGCTCTCGAGGAGCTTGCCCCGGTCCTCCTCGGCGCCGATCCGGTGGGGCCCGAGGCGCTGATGGCCAGGGCAGATACCTGGCTGCCGGACCACCGCTTCGCCAAATCCGCCATCGACATCGCGCTCTGGGACATCACTGGCAAGGTTGCGGGCCTGCCGCTCTGGAGTCTTCTCGGCGGGCGTCGGCATGACACACTGCCGCTCTATCACTCGATCACCTGTGTCGCGCCGGCGGAGATGGCCGCCATCGCGCTGGAGGCGCAAGCGGGCGGCATCACCCAGTTCCAGGCCAAGCTCGGCGCCGATGCGGACTGGGCGGCGGACGCGGAACGCCTGCGTGCCGTGCGCGAAGCCGTCGGTCCGGGGCCGATCGTCTATGGCGACTGGAACTGCGGCTCGACCCGGCTCGAGGCTACGCGCACGGGCCGCGCCGTCGCCGATCTCGACGTTATGCTGGAGCAGCCCTGCCCCACGCTCGCGGACTGCGCCGCGGTCCGGGCCGCGACGGGCTTGCCGATGAAGCTCGACGAGCTGGCGCACGACACCGAAACGCTGCTCGAGGCCCACCGCCTCGGCTGCATGGACGCCGTCGCCATCAAGCTCTCGAAGTTCGGTGGGCTCTCCGCCGCACGGCGCGCGCGGGACCTCTGTCTCCATCTCGGCGCGCGCATGTGCGTCGAATGCGTCTGGGGCTCGGATATCGTGACAGCGGCCAGCCTGCACCTTGCAGCGAGCACGCCGCCGGCGGCTCTCCTCAACACCTGCGATCTCTCCGGCTATGTTGCGCCCCGCCTCGACCCCGCGGCGCCGAGCCGTCATGCGGGGCGGATCGCGCCGCCCATCGGGCCCGGGCTCGGTGTGTTGCCCGAGGTGGAGCGCCTGGGCACGCCGGTCGCCGTCATCGCCTGATCGGCGACGCAGAGCACGAGAGGCGCGTCAGACGGGCCCCAGCCCGTGCGCCTCGATCAGCGCGATCAGCCGCTCGCCGGAGACGCGGCGATGCGTGCGGTGCAGTTCCTCGGCCCGTAGAGGGTCGCGTGCGCGGATCGCGTCTACGAGAGCGCGATGGTCGGCATTCGAGTCATGCGGCGCCGGGCGTAGCCGCAGTGTCAGCATACGCGCGCGCTGCACCTGATCCGCCACGTGACGCGTGAAGGTGATGACCCGGGAGTTTCCGGCGGCGGTGACAAGCCGACGATGGAACGCCTCGTCCGCCACGGCCCAGGCGTTCCGGTCTTCCTCACCGGCCAGGGCGTCGTCCATGTCCGAAAGATCGCCCTCGAATGCCGCATCCTCCTCAGCCGTCAGCCCGCGCGTCGCGAGGCTCGCGGCGGCGAGCGGCTCGAGCGCGGTCAGAACCTCGTAGATCTCCCGCATATCCGTCGGATTGATCGGCAATACCCGCATGCCCCGACGCGGCCGCATCTCAACGAGGCCATGGCTCTCGAGGATGATGGCCGCCTCCCGCACCGGCGTTCGCGACATGCCCAGCATCTCCGCCAGTTCGACCTCAAGATGCGTCGAGCCCGGCGGCAGCTGGTTCGTCACCACCATTTCACGCAAGACGCTGAGTGCCCGCTTCGCCTGCGACTTCTGACCAACGACCCGTTCCAACATTGCCTTCCCTTCGAGGAGCCTCCCTCTTGCGGCGCATCGGACCGAAAACGTTCCCCAGACCCATCAGGAAGGCAGCGGTCGCATTCACGATCCCTAATTCATGGCTAATGCATCGGCGATGCATCTGACAACGATCCGCTCTCGTTTTCGTAACATTGTTGCGCAGGCCGGTTGCAAAGAAGCCCCACACGTGCGGCGGCCGATGCCGGTGTGCCCCGGTGGCCGGGCTCCCACGATGCGCGGAGTTCTCGCTGAGACAGCATTGCGCCGCCGCCAGCGGCATTCCCGCTCCCACGAGAAGCCCAGTGGTCCGGCGATTTCAGGTACCTACGTCATTGCTGGACCTGATCTGGCGATCTAATGCACTGAAGCCGTAGACGTTTGTGGACCCTCTCATCAGGCGGCAGGATGGCCGATCCGGGTTTGAAGCACTGGCGACCCTCCACGAGGCCCTTTCCGCGCGCCCCCTGCACCGGATAGTTTCCGGCGATCATCGGCGACGGGAGAGATGCAAGACCATGCTGACCAAGCGATCCATGGGACAACGCGGCCCCACCGTCTCCTCGCTATGTCTCGGCACGATGATGTTCGGGGATCAGACAGAGACGGCGGAGGCAGGGCGCATCCTGGATGCGTTCTTCGCCGCGGGGGGCAATTTCGTCGACACCGCCGACACCTATTCGGGCGGCGCGTCCGAGAGGATCCTGGCAGAGCTCCTGACCGATGCGCCCGCGGATCTCGTCCTCGCCACCAAAGCCGGCAACTCGGTGAAGGGCGTAGAGGGGTCGGGGAGCCTCTCCCCCTCCTGGCTCCGCCGCGCGGTGGAGATGAGCTGCGAGCGCCTCCGCCGCGATCGTCTCGATATCCTTTACCTGCACCTCGATGACGAGACGACGCCACGCGAGGAGGTCGTCGCAACGCTCGGCAGCCTGCTGGAGGAGGGGCGTATCGGCCATTGGGGCGTCTCGAACTTCCGGGCCTGGAAGATGGTGGACATTGTCCATCTGGCCGATGCGGCAGGCGTTGCCCGGCCCATCGTCGTGCAGCCCTACTACCACATGCTCAACCGCGGTGCGGAGCAGGAGATCATCCCCGCCGCCGCGCATCTCGGCATGGGTGTCGTCCCCTACTCAGTCCTCGGAAGAGGCATGCTAACGGGCAAGTACGGCGCAGGCGGGCCGCCTGCAGAGTCTCGCGCGGCGCGCGGTGATCCGCGCCTCCTGGAGAACGAGTTCCGACCGGAGACCATCGCGGCTGCAGGCCGGCTCGCAGAGCATGCCCGTGCGAAGGGCAACACGCCCATCGGCTACGCACTGAATTGGGCCCTCGCCAACCGGCTGATCACGAGCGCCCTGATCGGCCCAAAGAGCCTCGCGCAGCTCCAAGGCTACATAGCGGCGGCTGACGAGCGCTACGACGTCGAGGACGAAGCAATGGCGGAAGAGACCTGCCCCACGGGGCGCGCGCCCGCCACGTTCTATGCCGACCCGAAATACCCCTACCGCGGACGAGAAACCGACATCGCGTGATCGCGGAGCGCCTCAGGCGCGTCGCGATAGGGTCCAGGCGAGCGGGGCGGTGTGTGGGTCGCCTACCCGCTCGCCTGGTTCTCTCCGGCGCCGCCCCGATTGGGATGGGGGAATGGCGGAACGCCGCAGGAGAGCCGTGGGGCGGCACCGTGGCGCCGACCGCAATCTCAAAGACATGACCGGTCAGCAGACCGGTCGCACGAAGATCAGCCCGTGAGGTTCACGCTGGCACCACCCGCCCCGCGAAACCGGATCACCGAAGGGGCGGATCGTTCATTGGCTTCCCGCTCGAGCCGGAAGGCCGTTTTTCCCAGCAGCTCCAGCACGCCCTGACGCCTCAGCGACCCAAAGGCCCGGCTCACGGTTTCAAGCGTCAGCCCCAGGTGATCAGCAATGTCCCGCCGCGACATCGGCAGCGCGATGAACCCCGCCGGTCGCCTCAGATCGCTGCCGGCCAGACGGGCGAACTCGCGCAGAAAGCTCTGTAGCCGGGCCTCCGCAGGCAGCGACGCGATGCTCAGCAGATGCCGCTCCCGCTGTCGGAGCTCGTCGCGCACATATCGGCGCTGCTCACGCACGAGTTCCGGCGAAAGCTGTGCCGCCTTCTCCAAGGCCGGCAACGGCAACACCAGAACGCGCGACCGGTTGACCGCTTCGGCCGTAAAATGCCGCCTTGCTGCAAACGGCAATCCAATGAGCCTGCCCGCTCCGGCAAAGGAGAAGATGTGACGCCGGCCGTCCTCCGAGATCAGGCAGCACCGCAGCATGCCTGACTCTACAAGATAAACCGCGTCTGCTTCCTCACCGTCGACAAAGAGGACACGCTCGCTTTCGAGCATGACCGCGACACCGTCCCGCCGGAAAAGCTCTGCAAGCGGCTCAGCTGGAGTCGCAATACTCCTATCAATTTCTTCTTCCAACATGACCACACCTCGACACTACACAGGTAACTATCTTTGATTGGAAACGCTTAAGGATTAATCAGGATCATCCCTAGCAACCGCAAGAAAGTTGCGCCGAGATTGTGGCAAATTAGGAGAAATCCGTACTATCCGAAATTTGGATCGATCCCGGCTTTGATGGCCAAGCGTACGAGTTGAGAGAGGCTGCGCACCCCTGCCTTGTCCATCACCCGGGCGCGATGAAGCTCGACGGTCTTCGGCGACAGATTGAGGCGGTGAGCGATCGTCTTGTTCGCATTGCCGGCAACGACGCCCAGCATCACGTCCAACTCTCTCTGGGTCAGCGTCTCGAATGGCGTCCCGATCAGATAGGCAGCCGGTGGCGGCGGCATATAGGCGCCCTCGACCGCGGTATCCGGAGAGCTTGCCGATCTCGCCTGGCCAAAGGGCGCCAGCAACACCTCGATACGAAACGCAAGACAGTCCGGGACCATGCTTCTCGTGAGGTAGTCGCCCGCGCCGGCTGCGAGCGCCTCTGACGCGTAGAGCGCCTCTCCATCCTCGACGATGGCGACGATCGGCACGCCGACATAGTCCCGACGAAGCGACTTGAGGCCCTCGGCCGTCGTGTCACGGCCACCAATGTCGAGACCGTATGATGCGATGATAGCGCTCAGTTCGGTCGCCAATCTGGAGGCCGGCTGCTTCACGGTTGCGAGCGCGATGGGGACCTGTCCGCGGTCCTGCAGGATGCGCACCACCTCCTGGCGCAGCTTTCCATCCTCCATCGATACAAGGATCTGTGGCTGCGTGGCCCTCATGACCTCACCGGGCAATCTCGGAATCTATGGCTCGGGCCACGGTACATTTTGAATTCACTAAGAAATGACCAGTTTGTGAGGGAAGTAAGCCGGTGCCCGCATCCGTCCAACACTCGATAGGGCATTCCGTCTTGCGCAAACCGCATGGCGAAAGTGTCGCCACGTTCCGGCTGCGGCTGGACGGCCTTCGGCGGGACGGGTCGCGCCACAGCAACCAAAACGCCTCACGCGTCTCATACCCTGCGGAAGACGCGGCGCCCTGGCCGGCCGAAGCGTCTGCGCGGGCGACCCGCACGCTGCGAACTATGCCAAAAAAAGTTCGAGAGCGGGCGCGCAGGATGGATCGCGCCCACTCTCTGTAGTTGCCGGCATTGCAGCCGACTTGGAGAAGTATCCTGAATACCGCTTGGGGATGTTGGGGGTCGGTACTACGGACACTCCTCAAGGTAACGCTGCATCGTGGCCTCGAACACGGTCTCGAATGCAGCGTGTGTCTCTTCAGGCGACTGGCAGGCGCTGATACTCTGCCTACCGCGCGCGATGCGTCCACCGGCCCGAAGACCGGCGAGGGGAAATGGCACCGCGCCAAGTGCTGATGAGACGAGGGTGTCGAAGACCCCGGCCGCAGCGCCAACGGGCACTGCCTTCACGGGGAAAGGCGCCTGAAAGGAACGCGACAGGACGCCAGTTTCGTAGGCCGGGCACGCACACTGGTAAGCAGACATCGACGCAACTCCAAAACAACGCGACAACTCCATGTACGGAGATCCGCGTCCAGCGCGCTTGACAAATGTCAATTAAGAATGCGTTTCCGTTTATGAATTGAAAACTAATTTCAATATTAGAGGAAACGGTCGAGGTCAGCCCGCTCCTCGGGGGTGAGAGGCGCATCCACAGAAGAATCAATTCGTTCTTCTTTGGGTTGCATTACGCCCTGCCGACGCACCCAGAACCAGGCCAATGTGCCACCGAGCAGCAGCATGACGGGGCCGGAGAGCCAGAGAAACGCGTTCTCGGCCGTGAAGCGGGGCGTCAGCAGAACGAACTCGCCATAGCGCGCGACAAGGAACTCCCGGACTTCCGCATCGCTGTCACCGGCCACCAGACGCTCCCGCACGACGAGCCGTAGATCTCGAGCAAGCTCGGCGCTGGAATCATCAATCGACTCGTTACGGCAGACAAGGCAGCGCACATCCTTGGAGATCTCCCGCGCCCGCTCCTCGAGCGCCGGGTCCGCCAGCATCTCGTCTGGCTGCACCGCGCCGGCGGGCAGCGGAGCGGAGAGCACAAGGCAGAGCGCGACCAGCGTTCCCCGAACGGCGCCCTTCATGCCGGCGCCCCCGCCGCCGGGCGTCGGCCCGAAGCCGCTCGTTTCGAGACAGCACCGACACGATAGCGCCGGTCGGTGAGGCTAACGAGGCCACCGATGCTCATGACCACGCAACCGAGCCAAATCCAGACCGCCAGCGGCTTGGCATACGCGCGGACGGTCCAGGCATCACCGCTCACCTGCTTGTCTCCGAGCACAATGTAGATGTCGCGGAGGAGATTGCTGTCGATCGCAGCTTCCGTGGTTGGCGTCTGCGCGACCGGATAGTAGCGCTTCTCGGCGCAGAGCGCGCCGACGGGTTGCCCCCCATCGAGCAGGGTGAAGCGGCCGAGTGCCGTGCTGAAGTTGCGCCCCTCCCCGCCCTTCAGGAACGCATCCTGCCCGATCTCGCAGGCCGCAACCTCGAAGGGGGCGCCGAAGGGCAGCTCCTCGACGCCCTCGAAGCGAAGGCCGTAGCCGCCGATCTCAATCTCTTCGCCGGGCTCCATCAGGAGAATGCGCTCCTGCTCCCAGGCAGTGATCGCCGCGATCCCCGCGACGGTGATCGCCAGACCTGCATGCGCTAGCCACTTGCCCCACTCCGCGCGCGGCAGGCGCAGGAGCCGCTGTGCCGCCTGTGCGGCACTCGCCTTTGGCAGACCGGCACGCTCCCCGAGCTCGACAATCACGCCCAACGCCATCCAGGTTGCGAGCGCGAGGCCCACAGGCGCAAGCAGGGCCGCCCCACTCTGCAGGCCCCAGGCAATCCCACCTACGGCCAGCGAAGCGCCCGCAGCCCACCAGAGGCGGGAAAGCACACGGTCGAGATGCGCCCGTTTCCAGCTCATCAGCGCGCCGAGCGGCAGGACCACGAAGAGCATCACCATGAAGGGCGTGAAGGCGAGGTTGAAGAAGGGCGGGCCAACCGAGATCTTGGCCCCGTCGATATACTCGCGGAAGAGAGGGGCGAGAGTGCCGACGAAGACGACGCCCGTCGCCACCGCCAGGAGCAGGTTGTTGGCGACCAGCGCCCCCTCACGGCTCACGGGCTGGAATACACCCTCCGACCGCATCGAGGGCGCGCGCCAGGCGAAGAGAGTGAGCGAACCCATAATCGCGACCGCGAGGATGCCGAGGATGAAGACCCCGCGCGTCGGGTCGGTGGCGAAGGCATGGACGCTGGTGATGACGCCCGAGCGGACGATGAAGGTGCCGACGAGGCTGAGCGAGAAGGCGAGGATCGCAAGCAGGATCGTCCAGACCTTGAGCGATGCCCGCTTCTCCACGACCACGGCCGAATGCAGGAGGGCGGCAGCCACTAGCCAGGGCATGAAGGACGCGTTCTCGACAGGGTCCCAGAACCACCAGCCGCCCCAGCCGAGCTCGTAGTAGGCCCAGTAGGAGCCGAGCGCGATGCCGAGCGTCAGGGCGACCCAAGCCGCGAGCGTCCACGGCCGCACCCAGCGCGCCCAGGCCGGGTCGACCCGTCCCTCGATCAGGGCTGCGACCGCAAAGGAGAACGCCATCGAGAGCCCGACATAGCCGATGTAGAGAAACGGCGGATGGAAGGCGAGGCCGGGGTCCTGCAGCAGCGGGTTGAGGTCTCCCCCATCGGCCGGCATCGGGAAGAGCCGCTCGAAAGGGTTCGAGGTGAAGATGGTGAAGAGCAGGAACGCCGTCCCGATCATCGCCTGCACGGCCAAGGCCCGCGCCTTCAGCGGCAGCGGCAGGCGTCGCCCGAAGGCCGCGACCATCGCGCCGAAGAGCACCAGAATCAGCACCCAGAGGAGCAGCGAGCCCTCATGGTTCCCCCAGACGCCGGTGATCTTGTAGAGGAGCGGCTTGGCGGAATGTGAATGATCGGCGACCAGCTTCACCGAGAAGTCGGAGGTCACGAAGGCATGGGTCAACGCCGCAAAGGAAAGCCCAACCAGCGCAAACTGCACCAAGGCCGCCGGGGACGCCGCGCGCATCCAGTCCTGCCACCCCCGCTCCGCCCCCACCAGCGGGACGCTCATCTGAAAGAGCGAGACGACGAGCGCGAGGATGAGGGCGAAGTGCCCGAGTTCCACGATCATTGGCTGGCCTATCGGTTGCTGGCGCGGAAGATACGGCTCCGGAGGATCGCATAAAAGAGGCGGATTGCCGCCATTTTCGCCACGCGGCGCACCGGTGTGCTAGTCTGCGGCGCGTGGATCGGTAGGGGGCATCTGAGCATGCTGGTGCAGAGAAGAGCGATCCGGGGCGGCATCTTCGTCGCGTGCATGATGGCGGCACTGCTCGGCGTCGCGCGTGAGGAGCCGGCGCTGTACCCGGCGGCACCCGATACGGCGCGCTGGGTCGCCGTCGTCGATCATGGTTGGCATGCGGGCCTGGTCGTCGCGGCATCGGACCTAAGGGCTGCCGCCGTGACCCTCGGCAGATCCGACCCTGAAGCGGCTGCGACCCTCCGACGGATCGCCGCGCGACACCCGAACGCCCCGTTCCTCGAGATCGGCTGGGGAGAAGCCGCGGTCTATCAGGGTGTCCGACAGCTCGACGATCTGAGTTTTGGCGTCGCGGCGAAGGCCCTGCTCTGGCCAACGGACTCGGTCCTGCATGTCGTTCCGATGGCGACGGCGCCGCAGGAGCGATTCCCATCGGCCGACCAGCAGTTCCTTGCCCTATCGTCCGAAGGGTTTGCAGCCCTGGCTGCAGGCCTCGCCGAGACGGCGGCGACTGACGATACGGGACGCCTTCGGGAGCTCGGGCCCGGCCTTTACGGCGGCGGTGTCTTCTACGACGCCCGGCCTAGCTACAGCATACTTCGCACGTGCAATCACTGGATCGCCGGGCTTCTGAGGCGCGCCGGCGTGCCCGCTTCGTGGTGGAGTTCGGCCTGGAGCGGCGGGTTGATGGCGGAACTCGGCTGGCGAACGAACGACCTCGCCCTCTGATCCGCCCTCAGAACAGCGCGGCAACGATGGCGATCAGCACGATCGTGTAGAGCGCGACCGACAGGAAGACCATGCCGGAGGAGAAGTGCTTGCCGACCGCTGCCCGGGCGGAGAGGGAAAGCTGGCTCAAGAGCTCGGGCCACGTGTAGGAGACGAAATCTCCCTGGGTCATCATCGCGATGACCCGACCTTCTTCATCCGTGATCGGAAGCCTGCGGAAGCGCTCGTTCGACATGATGCGCAACCAGTCGATCAGGTTGTCCTCGGCGTTCGCCGTCCGAACATCCGTGGTCATGACGTCCCTGAGAACCGTGTTCTCCAGATCCCGCCCCTCATCGATCACGCGGGTCAGCGCATCGCGTTCGGTGAAGATGCCCAGCATCCGCCCCTCGGGATCCGTGACGACGACCGACCCGTAGCGGCGCTTGCACATCTCGCGCACCGCCTCCCTCAGCGGGGTCTCGGGCGGCATGGTGAGGACGCGCGGCTTGCTGGAATACTCGGGCCGATCCTTGATCCTCATGGGCCTGGCACCTTTCGCATCGCTGGGGCCTTAAGGCTAACGCAATGCTGCACCGCATAAAGTGCTGAGATGCAACAGAAAGCGAGGTGGCTCACAGAAACACTTGGCCATCCATCAGCACCGCGGCCGAACCGCCGACCCGCACGCCCGTGATGGCGTCGCGGTCTCCGAGCACTTCGACACTGGCGCGGCCAGGCCGCCCCATGCCATGGCCCTGCTCGGCCGTGAAGCGGGGGCTATCGATCAGACCCTCCGACCAGAGATACGCCGCGAGCGAGCCAGTGGCGGAGCCGGTGAAGGGGTCCTCCGGTGGCTCGGGCGGAGGTAGAAGGAGACGGGCGGCTGTATCGCCCTCGGACGTAAAGCCAGGCCGAACAAAGAGAAACGGCTCCCAGAAATCTAAGCTCTCCCGCGCAGCCAACATGGCGTCACCGTCCATCCTAGCGCGGGCCAGAGCGTCGTGATCCTTGAGCTGTGTCACACAGAACATGTTGCCGGTCGCCACGCTCCGTGGCCGGCCGACGACGTCCGCAGGCTCAAGTCCGACAAGCGGCGCCACAACCTCGGGCGCGTGGTAGTCACCGAAGCGCGGCGCCGGCTGCGTCATCGTGAAGATCGGGGACGAGCCGCTGCGGTCGATGCTCACGGGCATCACGCCTGCGCCCACCTCGAGCGTGATCCCTTCACGGCCCCGCAGCAGCCCAGCATGCTCGAGCGCCATACAGGTCGCGACAGTTGGATGGCCCGCCATCAGGATTTCCTGTGAGGCCAGGTAGTAGCGGGCACCGAAATCGGCCACGTCCGAACGGACGAGAAAGGCGCACTCGCTGAGCCGCGTCTCCTGGGTAAAGGCAAGCCGCGTCTCGACAGGGACATCATCCGCGTCGAAGACGACGGCACAGGGATTTCCCCCGAATGCGCGGTCGGTGAAGGCATCGGCCCAGATGACGCGCCGTGCCGTCACGAACCGCCGCCCGCCTTCGGCACGCCGAACTCGTCCTTCCAGTGACCTTGCGCCTTCAGCGCGTCGGCCACCTCCTTGGGCATGTAGTTCTCATCATGCTTGGCCAGCACTTCCTGCGCCTCGAAGGTGCCGTTCCGCCAGAATCCCTCGGCGACGATACCCTGCCCCTCGCGGAAGAGATCCGGCAGGACGCCAACGAAGGCGACAGTCACCGCAGCCCCGCCATCGGTCACGTCGAAGCGTACGGCCTCCCCCTGCCCGCGTTTCACAGTCCCTTCCTGTACCAGACCACCGATGCGCAGGAGCCGCTCGGGACCCGGCTGCTCGGCCATGATCTCGGAGGGTGACTTGAAGAAAGCGATTGTATCCTGGAAGGCGAAGCCGACCAGCGCAGCCGATCCTGCCAGCGCCACTGCGCCGAAGATCATCATCTGAATGCGCCGCTGCTTTCTGGTCGCCATCGCTGGGGTCTCCTCGCTCTCGACCATAGATCGGGCAGTATCTCCTCGCGAACAAGGGATATGGCGTCTCGATCAGGGGAAAAGCGGTGCCTGCATCAGTCCCTCGGTCTCATCGAAGCCCAGCATCAGGTTCGCGCATTGCAGCCCCATTCCCGAGGCACCTTTCACCAGATTGTCGAGCACGCTGATGACGATTGCCCGGCCCGGCCGGCTGTCCGCCGCCACGCCGACATGCATGAAGTTCGAACCACGGACGTGGTCGGTCCCGGGCGTCTCCCCGAACGGCAGCACGACGATGAAGGGCTCTGCGGCGTAGGCCTCGGAGAGCGCGGCGTGCACCGCTTCGGGCTCGCCGTGCAGATAGATCGTCGAGAGGATGCCGCGGCTGATCGGGAGGAGATGGGCGACCAGCGTTGGGCGCACAGTCTGGCCAGCCGCCGCCCCCATCTCCTGCTCGTACTCGGCGATGTGGCGATGCTTGGCGACGTTGTAGGCATGCACGCCTTCCGACACCTCCGCAAAGAGCAGGTTCTCCTTGACCGACCGGCCCGCACCGGAGACGCCGGCCTTGAGATCGATGATGATCTCGTCGGGGTCGACGACGCCCGCCTTCAGGAGAGGGATGACCGGCAGATTGGCGCTTGCCGCATTGCAGCCAGTTGCGGCGACAAGGCGCGCGGACCTGATCGCATCCCGATGGAGCTCCGGCAGACCGTAGACCGCCTCCGCCTGCAACTCCATCGCGGCATGCGGCCGGCCGTACCAGCGCTCATAGGCAGCCGGATCCTTCAGTCGGAAATCGGCGGAGAGGTCGACGATCTTGAGATCCCGCGGCAGCGCGCTCACCACCTCCTGCGTCGTCGCGTGCGGGAGCGCGCAGAAGGCGATGTCGATGTTGGAGAAATCCACATCCTCGATTCGCGTGAGCGTGGGCAGGGCGAGGTGACGCAAATGCGGAAAGACCTCGGCCATCGCCTTGCCGACCTTGGCATTCGCGGTCAGCGCCGTGACCTCGATGTAAGGGTGCCCTGCGATGAGGCGGACGAGCTCGGCCCCGGTGTAGCCGCTCCCCCCCAGCACCGCCGCCCTGGCCTTCTGCATCGTCCTGTCTCCACGCAACGCCGAGATATCGAGAGCCCGGCCGGGCGCCTGATACTGCGCGTGGCGGTGCGAGGCAATCGGCGGCAGCGGGCGACCGTCCGCCCCGGCGCGATGGTTGGGGCAGGAGCAAGAGAATTCGAATTCTCTTGCAAATCTCTTGCAAGAGATTTGCTCGACGCCGATCAGCCGAGATAGAGACCTGGGGCTTGGTCGCGCTCTCTGGCGGGGCCCAGGGCGTAGGTCGCGGCGCGAAGATACTCCATCATCGATCGGCTGTCCCTCGCACGCGCTTCGATCTCGGCCGGCGGCACCGGATCGCCCACCACGACCCTGATCGGCGTATTCACCCGGCTCTCGAACTCGTTGATCAGGAGAGCCATTCGGAGGGTGGAGTTGAGGTGGCTCGCGATCTGAAAGATGCGGCTGTTCGAGCCTTCGAAGTATACCGGCACCACGGTCGCGCCGGACTTCGCGATCATCTTCGCCGTAAAGGTCTTCCAGACCGGGTCGGAAGCGCGACCGAAAGGCTTCGCCGCCGTCGACACGGTGCCGCCGGGAAAGATCCCGATCGCACCGTTGTTCGCCAGATAGGAAAGGGCCGCTTTCCGCGTCTCGATGTTGAGCCGCTGGGCATCCTTCGTCTCCGCGAAATCGATGGGCAGGATGACCTTCTCAAGATCCTTCGCGCGCCTGAAGACAGTGTGGGCGATGATTTTGAAGTCGCCGCGCGCCTCCGACAGGATCCGGCCCAGCGCCAACCCGTCAAGAATGCCATAGGGATGGTTCGCCACGAGGATAAGCGGACAGTCTCGTGGGATGCCTGCAAGACCGCGCCCCTGCAGATCGATCGTGATGCGGTAGCGCGCGCGCATCACTTCCCAGAAATCACGACCCTCTTCGACCTCGCGCTCGTAGCCATCCGCCATGCGAAGAAGGCGCGGGCGGCCAGTCAGGTTCTCAATCGAGCGGATGACTGCACGCGCAGCCCGGGTGCGGGCCGAAAAAGAGTAGCTGATGTCCCTCGGCGTAGCGCCGGTCGCACCCTGTTCGTGCAACGGCGGCCGAGCCTGCTCATCCAATCCAGCAGTTCGCTGCATTGCCCTTCCCGTCGTGATCCTTCCCTCCGCACGCGGCCAGAAGGCGCGCGCGTGGCGGCATAGATAGGTCACGCAACGTCGGCCCGCAATCACCATCCTTCATTGCCGCTTACGGCATTCAGCCCGCCGCAGAAGCATTGACATCGGGGGCGTACCGGGCATCTGAACCGAGCATCGGGGCAGCAGAGCAGTGGAACAAAGCGGGACGAACCATGGAAATCGAAGCGATAATCGCCTTGGGCGTGTTCATCGTCGCCGTGGCCGCGGCGGCCATGTCCGGCGGGATCTTCAAGCCCGGCGAGTGGTACGAGCGCCTGAATCATCCGTCCTGGCGACCGCCCAACTGGATCTTCCCCGTGGTCTGGACACCGCTATACGGGATGATTGCCTGGTCAGGCTTCGCGGTCTGGCAGGTGGCTGGTTGGAGCGGCGCAGCCTGCGCGTTCGCCGTCTACTTCGCTCACCTAGCCGTGAATTTCGGATGGTCCTGGGTGTTCTTCGGGCTGCGACGTCCGGACTGGGCTCTGGCTGAGTTAGGGCTGCTGTGGCTCTCCATCGTCGCGACGATGGTCGCATTCAGTGCTCATTCCGGTTTCGCGGTCTGGCTGCTGGTGCCCTATCTGATCTGGGTAAGCTTCGCGGCCTTCCTCAATTGGAAGATGATGATGCTGAACCCGCGGGCTCATGAGCTGAGCCCCTGAAGACCTTGCCCGGCCCTGTCGACGTTACCGCTTTCTCGGGATCTCGGCGATGAACTGACCATCGACGAGGTCGCGCGTCTTACGCTCGCCCTCGGTAAGCGCGCCGGCGATCAGGCCCGCGCCGCCTGTCGGGGACAGGTTACCGCCGAGAAGCATGTTCAGCCCCGGCTGAAAATCGAGCTCCGAGTGAAAGCTGCCTGAGACGATCAGCGTATCGTCCGTCATCTCGACGTGATCGACCCTGAGCCGCGTCACACTCTCCCGCTGCGCGGTATAGGGATTGGCCAGGTTCGCCGGCGTGTAGCGGATCGCTACGTTGCGGGCAACGAGCACGCCTTCCATCAACAGCACATCGAAGGAGATCCGCAGGCTGTCCTTGACGTTGGAATAGCCCTCAGGCGTGGCGTTGCCGAAGAGAGTGACGCTGCTCGAGCCATCGATGCCAGTGAAGCCGCTCTCGCTCTCCTCCCCGCGCGCGGTGAGGTACCAAGTGCGCTGGCGGTAATCGAGTTCCGCCTTCAGCGTCCCAAGCACATCGAGCGGCGGCTTTGCCGCATCCGCCGCATGCGCCGCGGACGCTTGGCCGATCAACGCCATCGCGAGCGTGAGTACGGCGGCAACGCGGGCAAGAATCGAGCGCACCATGAATCTCCCCCTCATCGGACCGGCGATCTCCGACGACCATCGCCAACCTCTGTGTGCAGCGCAGCAACACGATACCGGGAAACGCAAGAGGTGCGAGAGGAAATCCCCCCGCACCTCCGATGCTACAACCAATCTGCCGGCGGGCAAGCCCGAGGCGCGCCTGAAATGTACGGCGCCGTCGCCTCAGCGCTTCGAGAACTGGAAGCTCCGGCGAGCCTTCCGCTTACCGTACTTCTTGCGCTCGACCACGCGGCTGTCGCGGGTAAGGAACCCGGCCGCCTTCAGCGCACCGCGCAGCTCCGGATCGTAGAGGCTGAGCGCCTTCGAGATACCGTGCTTGACAGCGCCGGCCTGACCCGAGAGCCCGCCGCCCTTCACGGTGCACTTTACGTCGAACTGTCCGGCAACGTTGGCGACGCGGAACGGCTGGTTGATGACCATCTGCAGCACCGGGCGCGCAAAATAGGTGTCCACCTCACGGCCGTTCACCTCGATACGGCCCGAGCCCGGCTTGACCCAGACGCGCGCAACCGCGTCCTTCCGCTTGCCGGTGGCGTAGGAGCGGCCAAGTTGGTCGCGCACAGGCTCCCGCGGCGCCATCACCTCAGCCATGCCCTCGGCGTCCTCGGGCGCGCCTGCGCCCTGCCCCGCGACAGCTTCCTTTAGCTGGTCGAGCGACCGGATTTCCTCGCTCATGCGCTGGTCCCCCTCGCGCTCTGGGTGTTCTTCGGGTTCATCGCGGCGATGTCCACCGTCTCAGGCGCCTGCGCCTCGTGCGGATGCTCCTCGCCGGCATAGACGCGCAGATGCGTGAGCTGGCGGCGCGTTAGCGGCCCGCCCGGCATCATGCGCTTTACCGCCTGGGTGACCACGCGCTCAGGATACTTGCCATCCAGAAGCTGGTCGGCCGTCCGGCACTTGATGCCGCCGGGATGGCCGGTGTGCCAGTAGTAGGTCTTGTCGCGGCGCTTGTTGCCCGTCAGCTTCACCTTCTCGGCGTTGATGACGATCACGTTGTCGCCCATGTCCATATGTGGCGTGAAGGTAGCCTTGTGCTTGCCCCTCAGCCGCATGGCGATGAGCGAAGCCAGGCGGCCCAGAACGACGCCCTCGGCATCGATGACCACCCACTTCTTCTCAATGTCCGCCGGCTTGGCAGAATAGGTTTTCATGTCCGGTCCTTTCGGTCTCGGGATGCGGCCTTCTGACGATGCGGCGCATGTCTGTCAAGCGGCAAGGCGCCCGAATTTCCTCCGCAAAAGCAGCAGATTGAGCATGAGGTATCTGTACACCCCATCCTTAGGGCTTTGGTGGGATCGCGTAGGTGCAGGTGGCGTGGGCGACCGGGCCGGCGATGCCGGCCTGGGTCAGGGTCACGTCGCCGACA
Source organism: Pseudomonadota bacterium (assembly GCA_039815685.1). GTDB lineage: Bacteria > Pseudomonadota > Alphaproteobacteria > Rhodobacterales > Rhodobacteraceae > Thermohalobaculum. The sequence continues at coordinate 48,512 of JBCBYV010000026.1, forward strand.
GCGAGGCTGCGGCCGAGTTTGAGGATACGCGCTTCGCCCAGCATCTCACGCGCCTCGGGCTTTCTCATGAAGTTGATGCTGAGGGAGGTGGTGACCGTCAGCGCCTCGCGCCCAATCATTGCAAGGACCGCCACGTAGAACGCGCAGTCCGCCAGCATGAACATCGCGGGCCCGGATACAGTGCCGCCGGGACGAAGATGCTGCTCGGCGGTGAGAAGGCGCATGGTCGCGGTCATCGCGCCCACGCGATCAATCGCCATCTGTCCCCGGACCTGGGGGAAGACCTCGTCGAGGAACGCCGTCAGTTCGGCCTCATCCAGCACCGTCCCACGCGCCCCACCCATGCCCGCCTCCCTCACTCTCTCCGCCCGCTTTTACATGAGGGCGATGGGGGCGCTAGGGTACGAGCGAAGCAGCCGGGAGGAGAGGCCATGGACGGCAGCACCGAGGCGGGCACGGGCGAAGCCGCGTTGCTCTTCGCGCTCGAGGACGGAATCGCGACGCTGACGCTCAACCGGCCGAAGGCGCTCAACGCGCTCTCCGGGGGCTTGATGGCCGAGCTGCAGGGTGCGTTCGACCGGATCGCGGTCGACCAGTCGGTCCGGGTCGTGATGCTCCGCGGCGCCGGCCGGGCCTTCTGCGCCGGGCATGACCTGGCGGAGATGGAGGCGATGCGCGCGGCACCCGATGGCGGGCGGCAGGCCTACCAGGCGATGTTCGCCCAGTGCTCGCGGCTCATGACCAGCATCCCGCGCCTGCCCCAGCCAGTGATCGCCGAGGTGCACGGGATCGCGACCGCCGCGGGCTGCCAGCTCGTCGCCTCCTGCGATCTGGCGGTAGCAGCGGAGGACACGCGCTTCGGCGTCAACGGTGTCAATATCGGGCTCTTCTGCTCCACCCCGATGGTCGCGCTCTCCCGCAATCTTGGGCGCAAGAAGGCATTCGAGATGCTCTCGATGGGCAGCTTCCTCTCGGCGGCCCAGGCGGTCGAAGCGGGGCTCATCAACCGCTCCGTACCAGCCGATATGATGGAGGCAGCGGTCGCGGAGATGGCGGGAACGCTGGCGAGGAAGCTGCCGGTGGCCATCCGACACGGCAAGCGCGCCTTCTACGAGCAGGCGGAAATGCCGCTCGACCAGGCCTACGCCCATACAGCGCGCGTCATTGCCGAGAACATGCTGGAGCCGGAGACCGCAGAGGGCATCCAAGCCTTCCTCGAGAAGCGGCCCCCGGCTTGGGAGCGCTGACGATCCGTTAGCCAGTGGCGCGGGCGATCCGCGTCTCGGGCGGATAGGCCAGCGTCACAAAGGCGGAGGCGAGGATCGCTGTCAGCACGATCGCCCCGGCCTGATGCCAGATCGCGATCTCCAGCGGCGCGGCATTCATCACCGTCACGATCCCGAGGGCGGTCTGGCCCAGCATCGCGACCGCCAACACCGCGCCATGCCATCGCGCGGCCGCTTCCGGCCGCCGCCAGAGCCGCCAACTGGCCCAGAGCCCACCCAGCAGGACCAAGTAGCCAAGCATGCGGTGCGTGAACTGCACCGTACCCGCGTTCTCGAAGAAGTTTCGCCAGATCGGCTGCAATTCCAGAGGATCGGGCGGCAGGAACGCGCCCTGCATCAGCGGCCAGTCCACGTAGTAGCGCCCGGCATCGATCCCAGCGACCAGAGCGCCGAAAAGGATCTGGAGCCCAAGGAGCACGCCGACCCAGCGCAGAAGGCCGAGCCCGCCGCGCCGCCTCCGTCGTGCCTGCATCGCCTCCGCCTCCGGCAGGTGAATGCGCCTGGCAAGCCAGACGAGAAGGGCGAGGATCGCGAAGGCGAGGCCGAGATGAAGCGCGAGACGGTAGCTCGCGACATCGAGCCTGCCGACCAGGCCGGAGCTCACCATCCACCACCCGATGGCGCCCTGCAGCCCGCCGAGTGCGCCTGGGATCGCAAGGCGCATGGTCCAGCCGCGCGGGATCTTGCGCGCCGCGAGGAAGCCGAAAAACCCGATTGCCCAGACAACCCCGATGAAACGCCCAAGCTGACGATGCCCCCACTCCCACCAATAGATCGGCTTGAAGTCGTCGAGCGTCATCCAGTTGTTCTGTTCCTGGTACTCCGTGGTGGTCTTGTACATCTCGAAGGCAGCATCCCAGTCAGACGCCGAAAGCGGCGGGATCGCGCCCATCACCGGGTCCCAGACGGTGATCGAGAGGCCGCTATCGGTGAGCCGCGTGAGCCCGCCCACAAGGATCATGATCGAGACGAGGGCCGCGAGGAGCCACAGCCACGCGGCAATCGCCGCGCGCGCGCCCTGCCCCGGACCCGTGATCTTGGGCTGTTTGGCACGCGCACGCTCGGCTGCGGCCTCGGCATCCGTCCGGGTGGTCGCGACTTCTTCGAAGATGGCGCCACGGGCCATGGCAAGCTCTCCTCAACACCTCGACGGCGAGGTAAAGCGCGGGAGAGGCCGGCGCAAGGCGCCCAACGGTCGCCCTCGCCGCGGGCGGCGCTCAGTCCTCCCGTCGGCGCCGCGGCCCCTCCGCCAGCGCCCGGATCACACCACGCAGCGTGCGCACGTCCTGCGCCGTCAGAGGCTGGCGATGAAAGAGATTTCGCAGGCTGAGCTCCATCGCGGGCCGTTTGTGCTCGGGAAAGAAGAAGTGGGCCGCATCGAGCTCGCCAACGAGGTGTTCCAGCATGCGCTCGACATCCGCTGCCTCCGCCAGTTCCGAGCGGCCAAGCGAGAGGCCATCGGGGCCGAGATCCGCCGGCCCGTCTGCGAGGCCTACCGCCCTACGCCACTCATATCCGATCAACAGCACGCATTGTGCGAGGTTGAGCGACGGGAAATCCGGGTTCACAGGCACCGTCACGATGGCGGAGGCGCGCATGATGTCTTCGTTCTCGAGGCCCGTGCGCTCCCGCCCGAAGAGGAAAGCCACCCGGGCGCCAGCGCGGGCCTGCTCGACCGCCTCCGCCATTGCCTCGACCGGGGTGAGCACGCGATTCGTGAGCTCCCGCGGACGGGCTGTCGTGGCATAGACCACGCGACAATCGGCGATGGCCTCGGCGGTCGTGTCGAAGAGCCGCGCCTCGTCGAGGAGCCGACCGGCACCCGATGCGGTGGCGACCGCCTTGGCGTTGGGCCAGCCGTCGCGCGGGTTCACGAGGCGCATGCGGTCGAGACCGAAATTCCAGAGCGCGCGGGCCGCCGAGCCGATGTTCTCGCCCATCTGCGGCTCGACGAGGATGGCTACAGGCGGCGTTGCGCTCACCTCGTTTGACTGCCCCTGATCCTCGGTTTCTGATGCCACGACGCCCCCATTGAGTTGCCGCGTCGGGCTAGCGGGTCGGGCGCCTGGGCGCAATGGCCCGAGGCTGGGCCAGCAGTACAGAGGCGCGCGACGTCAGAAGACAGTCAGCGCACCGGACGACGATGGATCACGATGATGCCGGCAAGACCGGCTGCAAAGAGGAGCAGTGACACCGGCACGGGAAACTCCGGCGCACCAGCCGCAGCGATCTGGCCGAGCGTCTCCTTCGGCGCCGCCTCATCCGTCGGCTCCACCGGGTCGATGACTATCGGCGCGGGTTCGAGGATGGCCGGATTGGTCGCATCTATCGAGATCGCGGGGCTCTTCCCTGCGACCAACGCCAGCAACATTGCTACGACAACTATCCGCATGAGCCCAAGAATAGCTCATCTATGCTGCAGTGCAAAACAAAATATTCATGACGCCATTTATATTTGGCGCGTTTCGGCATGGTGCGTGCTGCATCCGCGCAGCGTTCTATAGGCGAATGAGCCATAGCGCGGTTTCCAGCGCGCCATCCACGAGGGGCAGCGGCGCGATGGCTTGCCACCGCGCTGCGCCCTGACGCGTGCGAGCGTAATGGCTCGACCACAGGATGTCGGCGCCGCCGCCGACCAGCCAGCCGGAGAGGCCGAGTTGCTCGGTGTAGCCGCGCCAGGCCCAGCCCGGCGGGTAGGGGTCCGGCAGCAGGATGTCGTGCAGGTGAATGAGCACCCCGGGGCGCAGCGCCGGTAGAATGCCGTTCAGGATGAGATCGACATCACTCCCGGGCCATAGCAGGTGCGAGCTGTCGAAGAACGCCACATCGCCGGGCTCGAGCGAGGCAAAGAGCTCGATATCCGCTGCCGAGAGCAAGCGTCGCTGCCACTTGATATCGAGCCCCTCAAAGGTCGCGCGCGGCGCCGGGTCGATGCAGGTGATGCGTGTTGTGGCCCCCGCGTCGGCCACCGCAGCGGCCAGAAATCGGGTGGAGTGGCCCGAGCCGACCTCGATAACACGCGCTGGCGGTGCCGTTCGTAAGAGGGCGTACGCTGCCGCGCCATCCAGCCGTGGATACCAGCTCTGGGTCCAACGAGGGCGGGGTCGCTCGCCCCCAAGATCGGCTAGATCAGCCCCCAATCCCTCCATCGCGGCAGCGACGTCCGCCGGGCCTTCCATCGCGCCGGTCGCAGGTCGGTCGAACGCTGCGTCGAACGCCGCCTCGAGCGCAGGATAAGCCTCGGGCGGTTCCACCCCGTCCGCATAGCGATACGGGCTGAAGAAACCGCGCGACCGGCCGAGCAGCGTCTCGAGCATCATGCGTGCCCGTCTCCAACGCTTCGCTCCTGCCATCGCTCTCTCCTCGCTCCGCACCCCTTCGCCCTGCCGCAGCGCGCTGCATCCGACAAGTCGTGAGCGCCCGAATGCAGGCTTGGAAGCCCGCGTTGCAGTGCGGAAAAGCCGCCGCTATGGTCCGCGCCGACACGAATGACGGGCCGCGGGTCCGCAAGGCTGGGAGACGAAAATGTCGAAGATCAAGGTGGATAACCCCGTCGTCGAGCTCGATGGGGACGAGATGACCCGGATAATCTGGGAGTTCATCAAGCAGAAGCTGATCCTGCCCTATCTCGACATCGACCTGAAGTACTACGATCTCGGCATCGAGGCGCGCGACAAGACCGACGATCAGATCACCATCGATGCCGCCAACGCGATCAAGGAGTTCGGCGTTGGCGTCAAATGCGCCACGATCACGCCAGACGAAGCACGCGTCGAGGAGTTCGGCCTGAAGAAGATGTGGCGGAGCCCGAACGGCACGATCCGCAACATCCTGGGCGGCGTGATTTTCCGCCAGCCGATCATCTGCAAGAATGTCCCCCGTCTCGTGCCCGGCTGGACCAAGCCCATCGTCGTCGGCCGCCATGCCTTCGGCGATCAGTATCGTGCGACGGACTTCAAGTTTCCCGGCGCCGGCAAGCTCACCATCAAGTTTACCGGCGAGGACGGCACGGTGATCGAGGAGGAGGTCTTCAAGGCCCCATCCTCCGGTGTCACGATGGCGATGTACAATCTCGACCAGTCGATCATCGACTTCGCGCGCGCCAGCATGAACTACGGCCTCAGCCTGGGCTGGCCGGTCTACATGTCGACCAAGAACACGATCCTGAAGCAGTATGATGGCCGCTTCCTAGAGCTCTTCGCGAAGATCTACGAGGAGGAGTTCAAGGACAAGTTCGAAGCCGCGGGCATCACCTATGAGCACCGCCTCATCGACGACATGGTCGCCTGCGCCATGAAGTGGAACGGCGGCTATGTCTGGGCCTGCAAGAACTACGACGGCGACGTGCAGTCCGACACGGTCGCGCAGGGTTTCGGCTCGCTGGGCCTCATGACCTCGGTCCTGATGACGCCCGACGGCAAGACCGTGGAGGCGGAGGCTGCGCACGGCACCGTCACCCGCCATTTCCGCCAGCATCAAAAAGGCGAGCAGACCTCGACCAACTCCATCGCCTCCATTTACGCTTGGACCGGCGGCCTCAAGCACCGCGGTAAGCTCGACGCCAACGCCAAGCTCTCGGAGTTTGCCGAGACGCTGGAGCGCGTGGTCGTCGATACGGTCGAGAGCGGCTTCATGACGAAGGACCTCGCCCTTCTCGTCGGCCCCGATCAGGGCTGGCTCACCACGATGGGCTTCCTTGAGAAGGTGGACGAGAACCTCAACAAGGCCCTGCCGGGCTGATCTGAAGCTGTCTGCCATGTGCGTGGCGCATCAGCGGATGCGCCACATTCCTCTGCGATGGCGGAATAGCAATTGCCGCCGTCATCGGGCATTCTAGGCGCGCCCGGAGAAGCTGGAGGGGGCGGCGTGGAGCTGAGTGTCGAAATCGGCCTCGTGATCGCCGCGGCGGCATCGGTCGCGGGCGTCGCCCTCGTGATGGCGCTGCTCGCGCGTCGGCGCGGTGCTGACCGACCATCCGACCTGCTCGCAAGCGCCTGTCTGAGCTTCGGCGCCGCCGCACTGGCCAATGCGGCAGCAGACAGCATGCCATTCATGGCGTCTGCGACAGTGGTCATTGCGGGCGCGCTCGGCGGCATGCTTCTAGCCTATCTTGGCCTGCACCTGGCACTCGGCGGCTCGATGAGCCGCTGGCGGCCGCTCCTTCTGTTCTTTTCAATCGCAGTCGTCGGTCAGGCCGCGCTCGCCGCACTGTCCGGAGACGTCGTCCCGTTGATGATCTCGAGCTCGGTCATCAACTGCGCGGCAGGCGGGGTGATCACGCTCCTCCTCTGGCGGCGGATGCGCGGCATCGAAACGGGGCTCCCGCTCTTCCTCGCCTTACCGTTCGCAGCCTTTGCCATCGTCTATGCGCTGCGGCTGGTGGTCTACGCCGCGGATCCTTCGCCTGAGAGCTACCTCCTCGGCACCGCCGCCATAGCGCTGGTGATGGCCGGGGCGGCGCTCAACTGGGTGATGGGACTGACCGCGTTGCGGGAAGCGCAGGCGCGTCGGGCGCTGGAGGTCGCGCGGCGGCGCCTCGAGGAGGACTCGCGCGCCAAATCAGACTTTCTACGCTCGCTCAGCCACGAGCTACGCACCCCCTTGAACGCTGTCGTCGGCTTCGCGGAGCTGATGCGCCGGCAGAGCATGGGCCCCCTGCCCGATCGCTACCAAGACGCGGCTGAGCACATCCACATCGCCGGTCGCCATCTCAACGACCTGATCGAGGACCTGCTTGACCTCTCGGTGATCGAGGCCGGCCGGCTGAAGCTCGATGAGAGCGAGGTCGAGGCCGAGGAGGTACTGAGCGCCGCGCTCGCCATCGTTCAGGACACCGTACAGAAGGCGGCAATCAAGCTCGAAAGGCGCGACATGGCGGCTGGAGCCGTGGTCCGGGTCGATCGCCGGCGCATGGTGCAGGCTCTCGTCAACCTGCTGGTGAACGCCACGAAATACGCGCCCGAGAGCAGCAGCATCACCGCGGGCGTCATGTTCCGCGATCGCGGCGGGATCGCGTTCTTTGTGAGCGATGACGGTCCGGGCATGACGACGGATGAGGTGGCGGAGGCGATGACGCTCTTCGGCCGTCTGCGCCGTAAGGGAGGGATGCAGCAGAAGGGGATCGGCGTGGGCCTGCCGCTTGCCCGTGAGCTTGCAGAGGCCCATGGCGGTCATCTAACGCTGGAGAGCGCACCGCAGGCCGGGACGCTTGCCCGCATCGATCTGCCGGCCGAACGCCTGCTCGGACCGAGACGCTCCCCCGAAAGCTCTTTGCAGTCGCCCGAAAGCGCTCCATTTCCCACACCCGAGGCGAGCTAGCCGGCGGGCGTGAGCCGGGCAGACGGGGGAGGACGCGCCTGACCATGCAGATGAGCAGACCGCCCACACCGAATTTCGAGCAGGCAACGGCCCTCCTCACCCATGCGGAGGCGGAGATCCGTCGGGCCGAGACGCAGGCGATGGCGCTCATGGCGATCAACGGGCTGCTCGCTGCAGGTGCGCTCATCATCGCACCGGCTGCGGGCGTCGCCATTGTGATCTTGCTGACAGCCCTTGCCGGCCTTGCCCTCGGTACGATCGTCCTGTTGGCTGATGGCGGCGGGGGGCGGACGATGAAGGATGCGCGCCAGGCGCTCTATCTCGACGCGATCGGGGAGCGCGACAGCTTCGCCGACTTCATGCGAAGCTTCACCCTGCTCTCCGCCTCGCCCGGGGAGCGCGTACTCCACGCGGTCTGGCTCCGCTCGATCTGGGCAAAGCGGAAGCTCCGTCTCGTCCGACTGCTCGGCGCAATCACCCTGACCGCCCTCGCGCTCGCCGCCCTCGCCGCGGTGCGGACCCTCGGCTGACGGATCGCCGAGGGTAGACCCTGGACCTCAGCTTCCGGCCTGATGCCAGCCGACCATGCTCTCGGGGTAGAGGCGCACATCTTCGATCCCGGCAACTTCGGAGAGTGCAAACCAGTTGCTAGCCGCCCAGTGACCCGTGTTGCAGAAGCTCACGACGGTCTTGCCAGGCGTCCAGCCCGCCTCGCGCGCGAGGGAGAGCACGTACTCCGGATCCTCGGACATCTGTCCGTTCTTGCCGAAGAAGCTCTCGTGCAGGAGGTTCACCGCGCTCCGCAGCGTGCCGGGAAGGCGCGCCGCAGGGTGCTTCTTGCCGCCCTTGAAGAACACGTCCGGGCGCGCGTCGATCAGGATCGCGTCGCTGTCGCCGGCGATCACCGCCTCGACACCGGCTCGATCGACCACCCATGCCTCGCTCAGCTCGAATTCGGCATCGCTCGGAGCGGCCAGCGCCACGTTCTGGGTGAGCGGCAATCCCGCCTTGCTCCACGCCGTGACCCCTCCGTTCAGAATGGCGATCTCGGTCAGGCCGGCGGATTTTAGCGTCCAGTAGACCCGCGCCGTCGCACCAAAGGCAGACGGGCTGTCACCCTCGTTCACCACCACCACCCGGCTCTCCGGCGTGACCCCGGCCTTCTGCAACAAGGCCGTCAGGCGCTCCTCCGAGATCAGCTCGCCCGGGTTCGTCTTCGGACCACGCCAGCCGGGATAGGGAACGTTGCGCGCGCCCGCGACATGCCCGGCGGCAAAGTCCTTCGGCGCGCGAATATCGAGGATCACCACATCTTCTGCTGCCGCTAGCGCCTCGGGCGTCAGCAGTTTGTCGAAGGTCTCCGTCCCCTTGGCGGGCAGCGCGAGCGCAGCGACGAAGCAGGCAGCAAGGGCAAAGAGCCGTGACATCGCAGTCCTCCGTATAGGTTTGAGACAAAGATACGGCACGGAATGTGGATTTCAACATTTCACATTGGTTCTTGGATAAAAAGACGGCGCATTCGCGGCATCAGATGACGCTGGCGGGCGCTGTGAACGGCAGCCGCCCCGCTATTTTCGCCGTTCACTTAGGAGTTTGCATCGTGAACGACACGCCGGCGCACCCTCTTGTCATCTTCACGCCATCGGGCAAGCGGGGGCGCTTTCCCGTAGGGACGCCCGTGCTCACGGCAGCGCGCCAGCTCGGCGTCGATCTGGACAGCGTGTGCGGGGGCCGCGGCATCTGCTCGAAGTGCCAGGTCGAGCCCGCCTTCGGCAGCTTCCCGAAGCATGGGCTTAGCGTCTCGGAGACGGCCCTCAGCCCCTGGAACAAGGTCGAGGCGCGCTACGACGAAAAGCGCGGCCTGGCGAAGGGACGCCGCCTCGGCTGCCAGGCGACGATCCAGAGCGATGCGGTCATCGACGTGCCAGCGGAAAGCCAGGTGCACAAACAGGTCGTGCGCAAGCGCGCCGAGGTTCGCGACATCACGATCGACCCCGCGACCCGCCTCTATTTCGTCGATGTCGAAGAGCCGGACATGCATAAGCCGACAGGCGATCTTGAGCGGTTGCTCGAAGCGCTGCGCGTGCAATGGGGTCTTGAGAACGTCGTCGGCGACCTGCGCACTCTTCAGATGCTTCAACCTGCGCTCCGCAAGGGCAATTGGCAGGTCACGGTCGCGGTGCATGAGGGGCACAAGCGGAGCCAGGGGCGCATCGTGCAGGTCTGGCCCGGCTTCTATGACGACGGTGTCTACGGTGTGGCGTTCGATGTGGGCTCAACCACCATCGCCGGGCATCTCTGCGACCTGCGCGACGGAAAGGTGCTCGCCTCCTCAGGCGTGATGAACCCGCAGATCCGGTTCGGCGAGGACCTGATGAGCCGGGTCAGCTACGCGATGATGAACCCCGGCGGCGACCGGGAGATGACACTGGCCGTGCGCGAGGCCATCAGCCGGCTCGTGGCGGAGCTGGCGACCGAAGCCGGGATTGCATCGGAGGACGTGCTTGAGGGGGTGCTCGTCGGCAATCCTGTCATGCATCACCTCGTCCTAGGCATTGACCCCGTGGAGCTTGGCGGCGCGCCCTTCGCGCTCGCAACCTCCGAGAGCCTGACGCTCTGGGCCAACGAGATCGGTCTGCGCATGCATCCCGATGCCCGGCTCTACATCCTGCCCTGCATCGCCGGGCATGTCGGCGCGGACGCCGCGGCCGTCGCACTTTCCGAGCACCCGCATGAGCAGGATGAGCTGTCGTTGATCGTCGATGTCGGTACGAATGCCGAGATCCTCCTCGGCAACCGGGAGAAGGTCCTTGCCTGCTCCTCGCCCACCGGCCCCGCCTTCGAAGGCGCGCAGATCAGCGCGGGCCAGCGCGCAGCCCCCGGTGCGATCGAGCGCGTGGAGATCGATCCGGCTACGAAGCAGGCCCGTTTCCGCGTCATCGGCTGCGAGCACTGGTCGGACGAGGCGGGGTTCGCCAAGGCGGTCGGCGCAGGCGGCGTCACCGGTATCTGCGGCTCCGGCATCATCGAGGTGATCGCGGAAATGCGCCTTGCCGGGATCATGGACGAAGACGGCGCCATCGGACCTGAAGCCGCCCTGGGCGCGGCGGTAGTACGCGATGGCCGAACCTGGGCCTATGTCGTGCATGACGGTCGGGCTGAGGATGGCCCGCTCGTGACCGTCACCCAGGCGGATGTGCGGGCGATCCAGCTCGCGAAGGCCGCGCTCTACGCTGGCGCACGGCTCCTGATGGACGAGATGGGCGTCGAGACGGTGGACCGCGTCATCCTTGCAGGTGCCTTCGGCGCGCATATCAGCCCGAAACACGCCATGGTACTCGGCATGATCCCGGACTGCCCGCTGGAGAAGGTCACCTCCGCCGGCAACGCGGCGGGCACGGGTGCGCGCATCGCCCTCCTGAACCGCACGGCGCGACGGGAGATCGAGGAGGTGGTGCGCAGGATCGAGAAGGTCGAGACCGCGGTCGAGCCGCGCTTCCAGGAGCACTTCGTCGCGGCCATGGCGGTCCCCCACAAGACCGCGCCCTATCCGATCCTCCGCCAGCACGTGCCCCTGCCCGAAACGCGCTGGGCACCGGCGGAGGGCGAGGAGGGCGGCGGCAGGCGCCGGCGACGAGCCCGCGCCTGACGCTGCTCAGCCCAGGAGCGTGAGGATCCGGGCAGCGCTCAGGAATGCGGTCTCGCGGCGCGCTGCTTGGGCCGCGGCTTCGGCGTCCTCGCCCCATTCAGCGATGTTCCAGTCCTCATCGACCCGGCTGACTTCCCAGCCCTCGGCTGGCGACAGCCGGCCATCGGCCGTCGCAAGCCCGATGACGAGGCTGCCGGAAATGGTAACCAGCTCATGGAGCGCCGCGAGGCGCCACGGATCCGCCGCCTCGAGCGGCACACGGAGCCTGGCGAGCGCAGCCGCGTCCTGCGCCGCGTAGATGACCCCCGCAGCCGGGATGAGCCGCGCACCATAAGCCTTCGCCGCCCAGTCGAGGAGCGGATCCCAGAGCGCCGCCTGCCGAGCAGTCAGAGCCTCCGGGTGCGGCGCGCGATAGCAAAGGAGGTCGGTCTCTCCATACCCCGCGAGTTCTTCCACAACCGGTTCCGGCGCAGGGGCGACACGGTCGATCGCGGTGTTGGCAGCGCGGGTCACCGGCATGGCGGACGGGTTCACCCGCTCGGCCTGCGCCTCCCACTCCGCCGCCATCGCCTCCGCGAGGTCCAGGGTCGGCAGAACCAGCGGCGCCTTGCCAGGCGTGCGGATCGGCTTGTCGTCAAGCCGCACCTCATGCCCACCTGCGACCTCGGCGACGCTCGTGATCTTCCAGAAGCGCTTCAAGGAGCCGCCCCGTCGTTGGCCTGCACCAACGCGCCATCGAGCGCTGCGTCGAGATCTTCGAAGCTGTCGACGATCCGGTAGGGCCCGGCCTCGGACAGGGACGCGACCGGGTGGTAGCCCCAGGAAACGCCGACGGATGCGACACCCGCATTCGCTGCCATCTCCAGGTCGAAGCGCGTATCGCCGATCATCACCGCCTGCGAAGCCGCCACGCCGGTCTCCGCCAGAACGTTCTCAATCATGCCCGGGTGGGGCTTCGAGGGCGCGTCGTCGGCTGTCTGTGTGGCCACGAAGTAGCGGCCGAGCCCGTGGATCTCGAGCATATGGGCGAGACCCCTGCGCGCCTTGCCCGTCGCAACGGCCATCAGCCAGCCTGCCCGGTCGAGCCGTTCCAGCGCGTCGAGCGCCCCGGGGTAGAAGGGCACGGTACTCTCCCCTCCCCCGGCCTCCCGAGCCACGCGATAGGCCGTCTTGTAGGCCGCGGTCAGCCGCTCGACCGCCGACGCAGGCGCCTCGGGATGCAGGCGCGCCATCGCGATCGGCAGGGAGAGGCCAACGATGCCCAGTACCCTTTCTCTGGGAGGCATCTCGAGCCCCGCCGCAGCATGCCCCTCCATCATGGCCGAGAGGATCGTGCGCTGGCTGTCGACCAGCGTGCCGTCCACATCGAAGATCGCTAGCTTGAGCATCGGGCCTCCTCCGCCGTCTGAGCCGCTCCTCAGCATGCGGCGGCAGCAGGCGCAACCCGCTCAGACAGCGCGAAGACCCAGCATCCGACGCGCCTGAGCAGGCGTTGCCACGGGCCGGCCATGTTTCTCGCAGAGCGCGGCCGTGCGCGCGACGAGCGCCGCGTTGGAAGGTGCCAGCGTCGCCTTGTCGAGGCGCACATTATCCTCGAGGCCCGTGCGCACATGGCCCCCGCCTGCGATGCACCACTCGTTGAGCGTAAGCTGGTGGCGGCCAATCCCAGCACCGCACCACTCGGCCTCGGGCGCGAGACGGCGGAGCGTTGCGACGTAGAAATCGAAGACCTCCCGATCCACCGGCATAGCATTCCGCACACCCATCACGAACTGCACATAGAGCCGGCCCGGGATGCGCCCGTCACTGTTCATCTCCGCGGCCTTGAAGATGTGGGAGAGATCGAAGGCCTCGATCTCGGGCTTCACCGCATGCTCCCTCATGAGTCCAGCGAGCCAGTCCACGAGATCGGGCGGGTTCTCATAAACCCGCGTCGGGAAGTTGTTGGACCCGACCGTGAGCGATGCCATGTCAGGCTCGAGCGGCAGCATGCCGCCGCGCGCCTGCCCCGCGCCGGATCGCCCGCCGGTGGAGAACTGCACGATCATGCCGGGACAGTGCGCCTCGATCCCCTCTTTCAGCCGCGCGAACTTCTCGGGGTCCGAACTGGGGCTGCCATCGTCATTCCTGACATGCAGATGCGCGATGCTCGCCCCGGCCTCGAAGGCTGCGCGCGTGCTCTCTACCTGCTCCGGCACCGTGATCGGCACAGCCGGGTTGTCCGACTTCTGCGCGACGGAGCCAGTGATGGCGACGCAGATGATGCAGGGTTTCGCGCTGTCGGACATCCGGGGCCTCCACTCGCTGCCAAGATGGCGTCCCTAGACGCCGAGGGGCGACCGACGCAATGCCCGCCGAGGGTGCGGTTCCCTCGCTTGTAACGAACACGATCGCGAGCGCCGTTGAGTTAGCAGAACCACAGTTTCCTGTACCAACGCCGCCTTGGTCGATCACTGACACATCGTGGGGACGGCAAGGATCACGGAAAGAGTTGCACCGGATTGCGATCCAAGCTCACTTGGTGACGAGCCACGCCGCGAGGCGCCGGTCGCTGACTTGGGAGACTACGATGAAAGCCATACCCATCCGTGCCGCAGCGCTCGCGCTCGGCAGCGTCGTTCTTGCCGCTACCGCCCCAAACCCTGCCACCAGCGCCGATGATCCGGTGAAGATCGGCATGATCGTCACCCTTTCGGGTCCACCGGGCGCGCTCGGCAAGCAGGTCGAGGACGGCTTCCGCCTCGCGCTCGAGCAGCAGGATGGCAAGCTCGGGGGTGCTGCAGTCGAACTGATCGTCGAGGACGACGAACTGAAGCCCGACGTTGCACTCACCAAGGCAGAGAAGCTGACAAGTTCAGACGAGGTAGACATCGTCGTCGGCACCATCTTCTCGAACATGCTCCAGGCGGTCTTCAAACCGGTGATCGAGAGCGACACGATCCTGATCAGCCCCAATGCCGGTCCGTCGACCTTCGCCGGCCGCAACTGCCACCCGAACTTCTTCGTCACCTCATACCAGAACAACCAGAACGCCGAGGCGATGGGCGCGCATGCCGAGGCCGAGGGCTTCAAGAAGGTCTTCCTCCTCGCCCCGAACTACCAAGCCGGACGCGACCAGCTCGAGGGCTTCAAGACGAACTACGCAGGCGAGATCGCCGACGAGGTCTACACACCTCTCGGCCACAAGGACTTCTCCGCCGAGCTTGCCCGCATAGCGACCTCGGGAGCGGACGCGATCTACACCTTCATGCCCGGCGGCATGGGCGTGCGCCTTGTGAAGCAGTTTCGCGCCGCGGGCCTTGCGGACAAGATAACGTTTCTCTCTGCATTTACCGTCGATGAGACGACGCTGCCGGCGCAGAAGGATGACGCCCTCGGCTTCTTCTCCGTCGGCAACTGGGCCCCGGATATGGAGCTCCCGCGCTCGGCACGCTTCGTAAGTGACTTTCTCGAAGAGTATGGCTACGTGCCCGGCGGCTACGCGATGCAGGCCTATGACACCGCCCGCCTGATCGACAGCGCCCTCACCAAGACAGATGGCAGCACCGCGGACAAGGATGCGCTCCGCGCCGCCATCGCAGAGGCAGACTTCCAGTCCCTCCGCGGCGACTTCGCCTTCAACAACAACCAGTACCCGATCCAGGACTTCTTTCTGACCCAGGTTGCGAAGCGCGCGGACGATCTCTACCAGACTGAGATCGTCGCCAAGGTCGTGGATGACGGCACCGACAGCTTCGCCGCCGAGTGCAAAATGTAAGCCGCACCGCACCAGCCGCTGGGCGCCGCGCAAATTCCTTCAAAGGAATTTGCAAATCTCTTCGAAAGAGATTTGTCGGCGCCCGGAGCCGGCTGATCTTACAGTCCTCTTGCAGCGGCCGGGTCTCGCGTTATGAGGAGCGCCCATGTCTACCGCGCTCCTCCTTATCCAGCTGCTCAACGGCTTGCAGCTTGGCGTCCTGCTCTTTCTCGTCGCTGCGGGCCTGACGCTCGTATTCGGCGTAATGGGCTTCATAAATCTGGCTCATGGGGTGCAGTACATGGTCGGCGCCTATCTGGCGCTCGCCTTCACCGGACTGACGGGCAACTTCTTCGCGGGACTAGCGCTTGGCCTCCTCGCCGCCCTCGCGATCGGTCTTGCGCTCGAATTCATGGTCTTCCGACATCTCTACGACCGGGACCATCTCGATCAGGTGCTCGCCACCTTCGGCATCATCCTGTTTCTGAATGAGGCTTCCCGAACGATCTTCGGCCCGACACCGCTGACCATCGACCCACCGGCGCTTCTTTCGGCGAGTATCCCGTTGACGGATGGGCTGCTCTTCCCGGTCTACCGCCTCGCCATCATCGGCGCCGGTCTCGCCGTCGCGCTCGCCCTATACCTCGTGGTGAACCACACCCGCACCGGCATGTTGATCCGCGCCGGCGCCACGAACCCGGATACCGTCGCGGCGCTAGGGGTCGACATCCGCCGGCACTTCATGGTGGTCTTCGGCTTCGGTGCAATGCTCGCAGGCCTCGCAGGCGCGCTCGCCGCCCCGATCTTCGCTGTTGAGCCAAATATGGGCGACGATCTTCTCATCACCGCCTTCGTCGTCATCATCATCGGCGGTATCGGCTCCATCCGGGGCGCCTTCATCGCGGCACTCCTCGTTGGCCTTGTCGACACGCTCGGCCGGAGCCTCGTGACGGATGGGCTACGGCTTTTTCTGGACGCCTCATCCGCCAACCAGGTCGGACCAGCTCTCGCCTCCATGCTCGTCTACATTCTGATGGCAGCGGTCCTCTTCTTCCGACCGACGGGCCTCTTTCCCGCGAAGGGCGTGGCGTGACCGTGGCCGCCGGCATGGCCCCGCCAGTTGGCGTAGGCGCGCGCCGTGCGCAGATCGACTGGCGGACGGGAGCCGCGCTCATCGCGGCACTCGCGCTCCTCGGCGTGGCCGGCGACGATTTCGTTGGCCCCTACATCGCCGGGCTTGCCATGAAGGCGATGATCCTCGCCATTGCCGCAATCTCGCTCGACATCCTCATAGGCCAGGCCGGTCTCGTTAGCCTCGGCCACGCGGCTTTCATCGGCCTCGGCGCCTATGTCACCGGAATCAGCCTCGAGGAAGGGATCTACGACAGCGCGACAATCCTCGCCCTCACGATCGCCGCCTCGGCCATCTTCGCCCTGGTGACGGGCGCAATCTCGCTCCGAACCTCCGGCGTCTACTTCATCATGATCACGCTCGCCTTCGGGCAGATGTTGTTCTTCGCCGCCTCCTCGCTCAGCCAGTACGGCGGCGATGACGGCCTGACCCTGTGGTCGACCTCGGAACTCTTTGGCACCGGATTGCTGCAAGACGACACCAGCCTTTTCGTTGTGATCCTCGCATTCCTTGCCCTCACCTGGGGGTTCGCCGGTCTCATGGCAGCCTCGCGCTTCGGCCGCGTGCTCCGCGCCGCCAAAGAAGCACCGGTCCGCACCGAGACCCTCGGCTTCGAGATCTTCCGCTTCCGCCTCGCAGCCTACGTCATTGCGGGGGTGATCGCCGGCATCGCAGGCTTTCTCCTTGCCCATCAGGCCGAGTTCGTGAGCCCCGCCGCCGCGGCGTGGCAACGCTCGGGCGACCTCATCATCATGGTGCTGATCGGTGGGCTCGGCACGCGCTCAGGACCCCTTCTCGGCGCGCTCCTCTTCGTCGCGCTCGAAGAGGGCTTGAGCCTCGTCCTCCACGAATGGCGCCTGCTCTTCGGCCCGCTTCTTGTGTTTCTCGTCCTTTTCGCGCGAGGCGGCGTCATGGGCGCGTTTCTGAGGCTCACAACCCGATGACCGCCCCGATCCTGGAGTTACAGGGCCTTTGCAAGTCCTTCGGCGCCCTCGTCGTCACGGACGACGTGAACCTCACGCTCCTTCCGGGCGAATGTCACGCGCTGATCGGCCCCAATGGCGCAGGCAAGACAACGCTCATGCAGCAGATCACGGGGCTCCTCGACCCTGATGCGGGCCGGATCCGGTTTGAGGGTCGGGACATCACTGCGTCTCCCCCCGCCGCCCGCGCTCGCATAGGCCTCGGCCGCAGCTTCCAGATATCCGCCGTCATCCCGAGCTTCACGGCGTTGGAGAACGCTGCCCTGGCGGCACAGGCCCGCGCCGGCTCCTCCTTCCGGTTTCTGCGCCCGGCAGGTCGCGAACGCCGCCTGAACGAGGCGGCCTTCGCAGCGCTCGACAGCGTCGGCCTCGCTGACCGAGCCTCCAGTACGGCGGGCGGCCTCGCCCATGGCGAGCGACGGCTCCTGGAACTCGCCGTCGCACTTGCCATGGAGCCGAAGGCGCTGCTCCTCGACGAACCTATGGCCGGATTGGGCCATGCGGAGGGGCTCGCACTCACGGATCGCCTCGCGGGTCTCGCGCGCGAGGTCCCGCTGCTACTTGTCGAGCACGACATGGACGCCGTCTTCCGCCTTGCCCACCGCGTCTCAGTCCTCGTTGCCGGCCGGATCATTGCCAGTGGCGCGCCTGAGACCGTACGCGCCGATCCCGCGGCCCGGGCGGCCTATCTCGGCGAGGAGGCATGAGCGCCCCCCTCCTCAGCGTCGAGGACCTCCGTGCCGGCTACGGCCCAGTCGAGGTGTTGCGGGGCGTATCCTTACGGATCGCCCCGGGCGAAGTCGTCACGCTGCTCGGGCGCAACGGCATGGGCAAGACCACGACCGTTCGCAGCATCTTCGGCCTCCTCCGCCCGACCACCGGGAGCATCCGCGTCGACGGACGTGAGATGACGGGCAAACCGCCACATGTCATCGGCCGCGCGGGCCTCGGCCTCGTGCCGGAGGGGCGGCAGATCTTCCCGACCCTAACGGTCGAGGAGAATCTGCGCGCAACAGCCAGGCAGGGTGGCCGGTGGGACCTCGCAGGCATCCTCGCCTTCTTCCCCCGTCTCGCCGAACGGCGCCAGAGCCCGGGCGTCCGCCTCTCGGGCGGGGAGCAGCAGATGCTCGCCATCGCCCGCGCGCTGATGACCAATCCGCGCCTTCTGGTGCTCGACGAAGCGACGGAGGGCCTCGCCCCCATGATCCGCGCTGAGATCTGGGAGAAGCTGGCCGAGCTCAAGCGGGAGGGCGAGGCGATCCTCGTCATCGACAAAAACATCTCCGCGCTCAAACGCCTCGCAGACGCGCATGTGATCCTCGAGAAGGGAGTTTCCGTCTGGCTTGGCCGGGCAGCGGACCTAGACGCGGACCCGGAGGTGATCGACCGGCACCTCCATCTCTGATCGAGCCATTGCGGCTGGCCGTCCGCGCCCCCGTCATGCATCACTGGCGTCTGGCCAGAACGGACGGGGAGACCACACGACATGAAGCTCGAAAAGGGAATAACGGAGGCTGGCACGGCTTTCGCCGCGCCGGCCTGGAACGTCGTCGGCCATACCTACCGCACGCTCCTCGTCTCCGAGCAAGCGTTCCTTTGGCACGCCGAGATACCGGATGGCACCTTCGTGCCACCGCATGTCCACCCGACCCAGGACGAGTGGATCCACGTGCTCGACGGCAAGATTGACGTGGAGTTCGGCAGTGACCTGCAGACTGCCGGACCGGGCGACATGGTGCGCATGCCGATGGGCGTCGCGCATGGCATTTTCAACCGTTCAGGCGACACAGCTATCGCTGTCTTCGGGGTCGCCCCGACGCGCGCACTCTTCGGCCTCTTCCCGCGGCTCGACGGCGTCACCGACCCGACCGAACTCGTGCGCATATCCGCCGAGCACGAGGTGAACTTCCTTCCCCCACCGGCCTGATGCGGCAGCCCGCACCAAGCCTGACGCAAATCTCTTCAAAGAGATTTGCAAAAACGTTGAAACGTTTTTGCGTGCCCAGAACGGCCTTCAGACGAAGATGTCGACCGGATCGCTCACCCAGACGCCGTCATCGAGGAATGGCGCCGTGCGAGCGAGATTCTCCTCGCTCTCGCTGAAGAGCAGCAGCATGCCAGGCCGGTCGATACGCCCGTCCTCGAGCCTCGGGATCCAGTGGTCGAGCCCCGCCTGATCAGCCTCCCGCTGCAGTGTCGTTTCGTAGAGCGAGCGTACATAATCCGCATCCGAGGGCGCCGCTCCGGCGAGCGCCGCGAATTCATCGCTCGCGACGAAGCGGGCCGAGAGGGCGTCCAAGTCCAACGCGCCGCTCTCAACACGTCCATACCAGTGCAGAAGCCCAGCCTCGTCGGGTGTTCTGTCGAACGCGGCGGCATAAAGTCGATAGACGTCACCAGCCTCCGCACCGTCGAGATCGAGGAGCCAGGCACCGTCATCCAGATGGACGCGCTCGACGTTCCGAAGTGTGTCGGTGCCATCCGGCCCCGCCAACCGTACACTCCCATCGTCAAGACGGGTCGGACGCCAGACCGTACCGGAACCGTCATACTCGATCACATCCACGCCACCACCGCCATCCACCGTGTCACTCCCTGCTGAGCCGAGGATGAGATCGTTTGAAGCCGTGCCTACAATCGCATCGTCCGAGGGCGTGCCGCGGGTGATGACCACGGGGGGAGCGGACGCCTCCCCATCGGAACCGCCATCTCCAGAGCCGCCTTCCCCAGAGCCGCCTTCCCCGGAGACACCGTCCCCAGCGCCTCCACCAGTCGAACCACCAGCGCCGCCGGCATCTGCGCGCGCTGCGGTGTAGCTCAGGCTGCGATCGGCGAAGACCAACGTCTCGACGTCATCGGCGACAAAGTCCGATCCCTGCCCGCGCACGATGATCCCGCCCGAATCCGTCGAAACCTCGAAATTTGCGTAGACACCGGCGAAACGAGCCTCATCCGACCCGCTGCCGCCCTCAAGCCGGTCATCGCCCGCCCCGCCCGTCAGCGTATCGTCTCCGGCGCCTCCCAGCAGCGTGTCGTTCCCAGCCAGGCCGTCGAAGGCGTCCTGACCAGTCCCGCCGGTCATCATGTTGGCTGCCGCGTCGCCAGTGCTGCTGCCGCCATAGGCGCCGAGATGGACGACATTCGCGATGCCGCTAAGCAGCGTGACACCGTTCGTCGTCCGGACCGTGTCACCCTCGTCAGCCTCGGTAACGAGATCGAGCTTCACGTTCTCACCCGGGAGGGCAACGCGCAGGCTTCGCTCTCCGATGAGACCGCCGCCGCTGAAGCTCACCGTGGCGGTCCCACCACCGGCCAGCGTCAGATCGTACCCTCCGGCACTTCGGCTCGCTGTCGCCCCGCCGGGATCGAGGCTGACGGTGACCCCGCCGCGCCCTTCTCCGATATCGTAGAGACCGTCTCCATCCGCATCATCGAAGACCACCCCGGTGAGGAACCGCGCGCTGCCCGAGACGCCGAAGTTGTAGGTCGTGAGCGCCGCGTTGTAGGGCGTGCCAGAATCGACGAAGACGCCCGCCACTTCCGCGATCCCCACCTCGCGATAGCGCGCCTCCATGATGTTCTCGCGATGCCCGGGGCTGCGCACGAGATTGTCGTGCATCTCGCGAAGAAAGTCTTCCTCGCGCGCCGCATCCACCGAACCGGTGGTGCCGATCCAGGCGAGGTTCTCCCCCGTCGCCCAGGAGCCCTGGAGCTGATATCCGGCCGCAACCATACGGGCATTGGAGGTCGAGCCCCCCGCGCCGGTGTGCGAGAAGGTGTCCGTCGCCAGCATCCAAGCATTGTGGCCTGTTGCCGCGTCATAGAGGTTCGGATTGAAGGCCAGCGGTTGAAGCGGGGCCGTCCCCAACGTGCCAGGCGGGAGACCATCATTGATGCCAATGCCGAGGCGCGCCGCCTCGGCCCCCGGATCGCCGCGCGCAGTATTCAGCAACTCCATCCCGAGTTGCTCGAGCGCAAGCCGAAACTCTTCAGACGTCATGTTGCGCCCCCTCCCGGCGACAACGATCCCCATGCGGGTGACAGTATCTCGTTGTCGCGCCGGGGAAAAGGTGATCCCCGCGTCAACGACACAACGCCCCTCACGCCAATGCGTTGCCACTTGTTCGCGAAGCGCCGAATGCCCGCCGCCTTATGCGTCACACGGAAACTCGGGAGAAACACCAAGCCGCGGTGACACCGAGAAACGCGTGCGAACGCCCCCGCCGCGATGCCCTTTACCTCCTCCGCACAAGACGGCACCGCTGCAGCAAATCAACTCGAGCCCCACGGAGACACTCGGATCCCAACCGCCTTCCTCCGCGGCGGGGTCCGACCTAGAGTGCACCCTAGGCCCGATCCGATTGAGCGTCGTCGCATAGGTGCCTGTCCCATCGGAATTGTGGTGCGATTGAGCGTCCAAGCGGCGAGATCTCCGAGGTCGTGGGACAGGCCTGTTGCGCGATTTACGAGTCAATCATGGCCGTGGCCCGGGATGGCGATGCGTGGATCGGGCCAGAGCAGCGCACCGAGCTTGATGCACCTAGTTTGACAGCAAGTTTCCCGATGCCGTGATTGAACCGCGCCGGGTCTGCCGGAGGCGTTGTTTGATTAGCTACGCGGCCATCTCTGAGGTCTCCATAGCGGCGTAGAGATCTGCTTCGGCCTCTGCCGGTGGCATGTTTCCGATCGGCTCGAGCAGCCGACGGTTGTTGAACCAATCGACC
>JBCBYV010000042.1:0-27967 GCA_039815685.1 Pseudomonadota bacterium
GGAGGGCGATCGGCCGCGACCCCAGAAGGCTCCTATAGTGCCATGATACGCCTGACGCCCTAAGAAACCGCACCGGGCGGCCTCTCCAGCCGCCCAAGGTCCACCAGCCGGTGCTGCCAGGCGGCGATCAGGCGGCGGCGCTGCCGGCGCCCTCGTCGGCGGGATAGGTCGGGTAGAGGCCGTGGTTCATCGCGAGCTGCTGCACCAGGCCGAGCACGATGTCGATGGTCGGCGTCGGATGGCCAGTGATCTGGCCCATCTCCTGCACCGCCGTCACCAGCGCGTCGATTTCCATCGCCTTGCCGGCCTCGAAGTCCTGCAACATCGAGGTGCGATGCTTGCCGACCTTCGCCGCCCCGTTGATCCGCCGCTCCACATCCACGCGGAAGCTCGCACCCAGGCTCTCGGCGATCGCCTGCGCCTCCAGCATCATCGCCTTCGCCGTCGCCCGGCTGGTCGGGTGTGCTGCAACCACATCCAGCGTCCCGCGCGTCAGCGCCGAGATCGGGTTGAAGCAGAGGTTGCCCCAGAGCTTCAGCCAAAGCTCCGAGCGTATGTCGTCGAGCACCGGCGCGCGGAAACCGGAGGTCTCCAAGAGCTCCGAGATCGCGGTGATCCGGGCGCTCGTGCTGCCATCGGGCTCGCCCAGCGCGAACTTGTCGCCGTAGACATGCCTGATCCGCCCCGGCGCCTCGATCTCGGCCGCCGGATAGACCGAACATCCGATGGCACGATGCGGCCCGATAATGTCCCACTGCCGGTCGCCGCGGTCGACGCTGTCGAGCCGCTTGCCCTCATGCGCGCCGCCGATCTTGTGAAAGTACCACCAGGGCACGCCGTTCTGGCAGCAGACGACGGTGGTGTCGTCCTTCATCAGCGGGCGCAGATACTCCGCGCTCTCCCAGCTCTGATGCGCCTTCAGCGCGTTGAAGATCACGTCGACCGGGCCGATCTCGGTCGGATCGAGCGCTGCCGTGACAGGAACCGTCGTCTCTGCCCCGTCCTTCGAGAGCGTGAGACCGCCCGACCGGATCGCTTCCAGATGCTTGCCCCGCGCGATCACGGACACATCCGCCTTGCCCGAGGCGGCGAGCCCGGCCGCGAGATAGCCGCCGATGGCGCCGGCACCGAAGATGCAGATTTTCATGAGCGGGCCCTCCCGGGGCTGAAAGGCGCGGCCGCGGCCGCTGGGCGCAACATTCTTCTGGTATGCCACGCAGCACACCGCGCGCACCGGATGCCGTACCTCGGCCCGCGGAGCAAGACGCTTCTCTTCAGATGCAACTCGATTTCGATCCGGCGCCGGCCGCGGCGGCGCGCCGTTCAGCTCCGACGGCGAGCGACGACGTAGAGCAGGCCGAGACCGGCGAGCGCGAGCGGCAACCCCGCGGGCACCGGCACATCCCTGAGCTCGATGGTGTAGTCGGTCATGAAGCCGGAATCCTCAGGCAGAATACCAAGCTCGACCAGCCACTGCACCGGCGTGACGCTGAACGTGCCGCCACCTGCATTGAGGAAGATGTTGAACGTCGCCGAGTCGGTCGGATCGCCGGGGCCAGGCAGTGCACCGTTCACCGTGGCGCCCGCGATCTGCGCTGCAGAGGCCGTGAAGGACCCGTTGCTGCTCGTGTAGGAGAGCCCCACGACGTCTCCGGCCATCAACGGGTCACCGGGTACATAGCCGTCGAGCTCGATCACAGCGGACGCCGTGCCGGCACAGCCCGCGCTGCAGACACCCTCGAAGTCGTAGATGACCGCGCCACTGGCCGCCGAGGCTGAAAGGCCCATGGCGAGGATGATCGGTGCTAACAGTCGCCCCATAGTTGTACTCCGCACTGCCCCTCAACGCCTAATGTCGCTCGAATCCACCGATCGGGCAAGGTTCTTCAGAGTTATGGGCGCCAGCAGCCAGGCTCACATCCGCAGCAGGATCTTGCCGAGATGCCCGCCCGCCTCCAGCGCCTCATGGGCCGCGCGCACCTCTTCCATCGGAAAAACCTTGTGCGTCACGGGCCGTAGCTTGCCTTTGGGGAAGAGCGGCCAGGCCTCCGCCGCGAGTTCCGCCGCCACCGCCGCCTTGAAGTCGGCGCTGCGCGGGCGGAGCGTGCTGCCCGTGTATGTCAGGCGCTTCATGAGCACGGGGCCCAGATTGACCTCCTGCTTGGCTCCCGCATCGAAGGCGAGCTGCACGATCCGGCAATCCATGCGCGCCGCCTTGAAGTTGCGCGCGATGTAGTCCCCGCCGCGGAAGTCGAGGATCAAATCGGCCCCGCCCGCCTCCTTCACCACCTCCACGAAATCCTCGGCGCGATAGTCGATGGCGCGCTCGGCGCCGAGATCGCGAACGAATTCAGCCGAGGCCGCGCTGCAGGTCGCGAAGACGCGGAGCCCCATGGCCGCCCCGAGCTGCACCGCCGTCGAGCCGATCCCGCCGGAGCCGCCATGGACGAGGAAGGTCGCGCCCTCCGGCACCTCGTGGCCGTGGAAGATGTTGGACCATACCGTGAAGAAGGTCTCGCAGAGCCCGGCGGCATCCACGTCGCTGACACCCTCGGGCACGGGCAGGCAGTGCCGCTCATCCACCGCGACATACTCCGCATAGGCGCCACCATTGGTGAGGGCACAGACCTCATCGCCCACCTCCCAGCGGTCGGTGCCGGAACCGAGTGCCGCGACCTCTCCCGACACTTCGAGGCCCATGAGGTCCGAGGCGCCCGGCGGCGGGGGATAGGCGCCCTTGCGCTGCTTGAGGTCGGGGCCGTTCACACCGGCGGCCGTGACCTTGATCAGCACCTGGCCCTCCGCCGGCTTCGGCACGGCGCGCGTGCCCATGCGCAGCACCTCCGGCCCGCCGGGTTCTGCCGCCTCGATCACGCGCATCTCGGCCATTCGATCCTCCCATTCCTCTCTGCAGCCTGCCATGCTTAAGGGAAGGGGCGGGGACGGAGGAAGGGATGCGCGCGCTCAAAGCCATGATCGCAACGGTTGGCGTGCTGGGCGCCACGCCTGCGCTAGCGGAGGAACGCCTCACCGGCGCCGATATTCGGGCGGTGCTCACCGATGCCTGGGTCGCCTATGAGGGCGCGCGCCAGCATTTCCTGGCCGACGGCACCACGCGCTACTTCGCGCCGGACGAGAGCCTCGGGTTCTGGACAGTCGAGCTGGATCAGTACTGCTCGCGCTGGCCACCCTCAGGCGGCTGGACCTGCTACGATATGTTCCGGACAGACACCGGCGGCCTGCTTTGGGTCGATGCCGAAGGTGGCCGCAGTCTGGGGCGCATCGAGGCTCCCTGACCAAGCGCTCCGCGCAGCCCCCCCTCTCTCGCCGTCAGAGCGTGCCGGTCGCGCGCGCGGAATACTCACAGCAGAGAACGGCGACGAGGCTCAGCGAGCCGGCCGCATAGATCATCGCGACGGTCAGTCTCGGTGTAAGGGTCATGGCTCTGCCTCCTCCGGCCTGAGAATGCCGCCAATCCCGATCGGCGTCCCCACACAAGCGCGTGAGGGGGTGACACACTGTGCCGGCCGGCGCAGGACCCTATCCGCAGCCGCCAATCCATCTCGAAAAGTCGTTGCGCAGCAGGGCGCTACGCCCGAGGGCACGGCCTCCCTGCGACCATCTCACCAGTGCGTCAACGCGCCACTCAGCCGGTCGCATGCCAAGTTTTATATGCAGCGCAGCATCGAGAGGAGGTCGTGATGGGAGCCCTGGAACTCGCGCGCATTCAGTTCGCCGCGAACATCTCGTTCCACATTCTGTTTCCCACCATCACCATCGCGCTTGGCTGGCTGCTGCTGTTCTTCAAGCTGCGCTACAACGCGACGGGCGACCGGCGCTGGATGGACACCTATTTCTTCTGGGTGAAGATCTTCGCGCTCTCCTTCGCGATGGGCGTGGTCTCGGGCATCACCATGAGCTTCCAGTTCGGCACCAACTGGCCGGGCTTCATGGAGACGGTGGGCAACATTGCAGGGCCGCTCCTCGCCTATGAGGTGATGACCGCCTTCTTCCTCGAGGCCGTCTTCCTCGGCATCATGCTCTTCGGCTTCAATCGCGTGTCGAACCAGGTACACACGCTCGCGACCTGCCTGGTGGCGTTCGGCACCACGATGTCGGCCTTCTGGATCCTGGTGCTGAACTCCTGGATGCACACGCCCGCTGGCTTCGAGATGCGGGACGGGGTCGCGCATGCGACGGACTGGTGGGCGATCATCTTCAACCCCTCCATGCCGTACCGCTTCACGCATATGATCCTCGCTTCGGTGCTCACCTGCGCCTTCCTGATCGCCGGGCTTTCGGCCCTGCGCTATCTCTGGGGCGCGCGAGACGCGGCGATGCCGGGCCTCAAGACCGGTGTGATGGTCGCGGCGATCGCGATCCCGCTGCAGATCCTGGCGGGCGACATGCACGGGCTCAACACGCTCGAGCATCAGCCGGCGAAGGTTGCGGCGATGGAGGGCAACTATGAGACGGGCGGGAACGTGCCCCTCGCCCTCTTCGGCATCCCGAACGATGCAGAAGGCAGGCTCGACTACGCCGTGAAGATCCCGGGCATGGCGTCCTTCGTGCTCACGCATTCCGTCGATGGCGTGGTGCCCGGGCTGAACGATTTCGAGGAGCGCCCGCCGACCGCGCCTGTCTTCTACGCCTTCAGGGTGATGGTCAGCACGGGCATGCTGATGCTCGCGGTCTCCTGGGCCGCGGTGTTCTTCATCCGCCGGGCAGAGAAGCGGGGCCAGCCCATCAATCGCTGGCCGCTCTATGCGCTGGTCGGCATGACCGCATCGGGCTGGGTCGCAACACTCGCCGGCTGGTACGTGACCGAGATCGGGCGCCAGCCTTGGCTCGTCACCGGCGTCCTCGGCACTGCCGATGCGGCGGGACCCGTCAGCGCGATGGTCATCGCCGGCAGCCTGACTGCCTATCTACTCACCTATGCGGGGCTGCTCGCCGCCTATATCGGCGTGATCCTCTACCTGACCCGGAAGGCGAGCGGCACGCTCGGTGGCGCGCGCCCGAGCCATCAGCCCGGCGTCCTCGTCCCCGCAGAATAGCCCTGTAACTGACGCCAGGGCCGGGCATTGCCTCCGGGCAGCTCGGCCTCGCGTTCGGAGAAAGCGATGCTCGATCTCATTCCGAACCCGTCCGAGACGCTGCCGCTGATCTTCGCGGGGCTCATGGGGCTCTCGATCCTGATCTATGTAGTGCTCGACGGCTACGACCTCGGCGTCGGGACACTCTTCGCCTTCGCGCCCGAGGAGGACTACGACCAGATGGTTGCCTCCATCGGACCGTTCTGGGACGCGAACGAGACCTGGCTGGTGCTCGCCATCGGCATCCTGCTCGTCGCCTTCCCGGCGGCGCACGGCACGATCCTCACGGCGCTCTATGTGCCGGTCTCGATCATGCTGATCGGCCTCATCCTCCGCGGCGTCGCCTTTGAGTTTCGGGCAAAGGCACCGGGAGCGGCGAAGCGGTGGTGGAACCTCGCCTTCTTCGTCGGCTCCTCGATGGCGGGGCTCTCTCAGGGCTACATGCTGGGCGTCTACATCCTGGGCCTCGAGCATGGATGGGGTGCGTTCTTCTTCGGGCTCCTGACCGCGCTTTGCCTGCTCGCCGCCTATGTCTTCATCGGGGCCGCCTGGCTCATCTACAAGACCGAGGGCGCGCTGCAGGAACGGGCGGTACGCTGGGCTCGCACCGGCCTCCTGATCGGCGGGACGGGCATGGTGGCCGTGTCGCTCGCCACCCCGCTCGCCAGCGACCGGATCTTCGAGAAGTGGTTCAGCTTTCCCGAGATCATCCTGCTCGCCCCCTTGCCGATGATGACCGCGGGGCTCTTCGTCGCCGTCTACATCCTGCTGAAAGAGCTCCCGCTGCCAGGGGACCGGTGGAGCTGGGGACCGTTCGTCGGAGGCTCGGCGATCTTCAGCCTCGGCTTTGCCGGGCAGGCCTACTCCTTCTATCCCTTCATCGTGCCGGGGCAGCTTACGATTGTGGAGAGCGCGTCGGCGCCCGAGAGCCTCGCGATCATCCTGGCGGGCACCTGCATCGTGCTGCCTACGATCATCGGCTACACGGCCTTCGCCTACCACGTCTTCGGCGGGAAGGCACAAGGCCTGAGCTACGGCGACTGACGGCAGGCGCGTGCGTTGGTTGCGCCCCCGAGCACCCCCCGAGCGCCCCCACCCACGTCATGTTTGCGTGAGTCGCCTGAACGAAGCGCTAACCAACGCGGGGCAGGTGGGGCGGTCTCGCGCGTGAGCTGCACGCAGCGTGCGGTCCGAGGCTTGCAGCCGGGTTGATTGTCGCCCGGGTCCGCCCGCTCCTTCGGCCCGGTGGCTGAGGGAGCTCTTGACACCACAGTGCCGCGACGGTCATGCGCCGGCGATGAATGCGAAGCCCCATGCCGTCGTCGTCGGCGCCGGTCCCGCAGGCCTGATGGCGGCGGAGCGGCTGTTGGCGCAGGGCTGGCGCGTCGAGCTCGTGGAGGCGATGCCGAGCCCTGGGCGCAAGTTCCTGATGGCCGGCAAGTCGGGCCTGAACCTCACCATGGACGAGCCGGTCGAGGACTTCATCAGGGCCTATGGGGAGGCGGCACCCCACCTTGCCCCGTTTCTGCGCGCCTTCGGTCCGGCGGAGGTGATGGCCTGGGCCCGCGGGCTCGGGCAGGAGGTCTTCACCGGCTCCACCGGCCGGGTCTTCCCGGTCGCCGTGAAGGCCTCCCCGCTGCTGCGCGCCTGGCTTGCCCGGCTCGCGGAGCAGGGCTGCACGCTCCACACCCGCTGGCGCTGGACCGGCTGGGCCGACGATGCCGCGACGCGCCTCACCTTCGAGACGCCGGAGGGCGCCGTGGAACGTCGGCCTGATCGCACGGTGCTCGCCCTCGGCGGTGCGAGCTGGCGGCGCCTCGGCTCGGACGGCGCCTGGGCACCGCTCCTCGCCGAACGGGGCGTCCCGCTCGCGCCCTTCCGGCCCGCGAATATGGGGATGGCACGGCGCTGGTCCGACCACATGGCCCCCCATCTCGGCCAGCCGGTGAAGAACGTCGCCCTCATGGCTGGCGGGCGACGCGTACCAGGCGAGTGCGTGCTCTCCGCCCGGGGCCTCGAAGGCAGCGGCATCTACGCGCTCTACCGCGAGCTTCGCGACGGTCACCCGCTGACCCTAGACCTTCTGCCCGCGCTCGATGCGGAGACCATTGCCCGCCGCCTCGCCAAGCGCCGCAAGGGCGAGACCCTGACCAACCACCTCCGCAAAGCGCTGGGCCTCGACGCCACCAAGCGCGCGCTCCTCAACGAGACCGCTCGCCCGCTACCTGAGACGCCAGAGACCCTCGCGACCCTCCTCAAATCCGTTGAAATCGAGACCGACGGCCCCCGCCCCCTCGATGAAGCCATCAGTACCGCCGGCGGCATCGCATGGGACGCCCTCAATCCCGACCTGACCCTCAAAACCCTCCCCAACACTACCGCGCTCGGCGAAATGCTGGACTGGGAAGCCCCCACTGGCGGCTACCTCATCACGGGTTGCCTGGCCATCAGAATGAATCGACCCCACTAAACTAATCAGAAAGCCCGCTTTCATTCCGGTTTTTGGGTATCATCACTGATACATTAAAATAATACCCTGGCCGCATGTATAAGTATATTTGAAATTAGAAATGAAAATATCATTAGGTAGGAAATCGGATATGAATAGAATCTTGAATTATGAGCAATCTTATTGTGTATGAAATTAAATAGGCGGATAAATCGTATGGACAGGCCAAAAATCAGGATAGACAATTGAATAATTGAGAAAATACTTGATGACAGTGCGGAAACGAAGAATGCGACGATGAGAATCGCGATTTCATCCTCGACCGTCCGGTTCACAGCAAAGAGGGAAATCACAACAAGTAGCAGAAAAGAAGAGAGGAATATGTCAATAAGAATGGCAAAAAAATAATATCTGGGTGACCTTCTGTAGAATATTTGCTTTGTTACAAAGAAACTCCAATAATCAATAAGAAAGCCTGCGCCAATTAAGAAGACGTTAAAGTACAATATAAAGAAAAATATCCAATCGCCTTCGAAAAAATCATTCTCAAGAAAGTTAATTGCGATAAAGAATATCATATGCGTGGCAATAGTAAATAAAAATAAACGTAGCTTATTGATTTCTCTGCCAATAAAGAAAACACCAAAGCAGTATCTGGTTAGTGAAAACTCAAACTCACGAACATCGACGCCATCCTTTGAAAATATATAGTCAGATATAACAGATTTGTGGTCAGGAGATGCCACGGTGTCAAGGAATATTCCGATAGCAATAATCACTGCAAATGACTCAAATAAATCAGTCATTTGTCCTCCTAGTCAGATATCCAAATTCGCCACGCTGAGCGCGTTTTCCTGGATGAAGTGGCGGCGGGGTTCGACGATGTCGCCCATGAGTTTGGAGAAGATCTCGTCAGCCTCGGCGATGTGGTCGATCTTGACCTGCAAGAGCGTGCGGGCGTCCGGGTCCAGGGTGGTCTCCCAGAGCTGTTCGGCGTTCATCTCGCCGAGGCCCTTGTAGCGCTGCACGCTGAGGCCCTTCTCGCCCTCGGCCATCACGATGTCCAAAAGCTCGGAGGGGCCGCGGACGGGCACCTCGCGATCCTTGCGCAAAAGCTTGGCTGGCGCGCCATAGGTCTCCGCCAGTGACGGGGTGAGCTCGGCCAGCCGGCGTGCCTCCGCGGCGCGCAGGGCAAAGGCGTCGATGCTGCGCGTCTCGGCCACGCCGCGCAGGATCCGCATGAGGCGGATGCCGCCATCGGCAGAGATGCTGCCCTCCCAGCCCCGCGCCGTCTCGGGCGCCAGCCGGTCGAGCCGGGCCGCGACGGCCACCGCCTGCTCCTCGGTCACGCCGGGATGCATCGCGCCCTCGATCGCCATCTGCTCCAGCACGAAGCGGGGGTAGTGGGTCGGGAAGGCGTTCAGGAGGCTCTTCACCCGCCGGCTTTCGTCGACCAGCCGCACGAGGTCGGCGCCCGCGATCTGCTCGCCCGAGGCAAGCTGGAGCGTCGCACCCTCCACGCCCTCGCGCGTGAGGTAGTCCTCCCGCTCCTTCTCGTTCTTGCAATAGACGCTCTGCCCGCGCCGGGTGACCTTGTAGAGCGGCGGCTGCGCGATGAAGAGGTGCCCGGCCTCGATCAGCTCCGGCATCTGGCGGTAGAAGAAGGTCAGCAAGAGCGTGCGGATATGCGCGCCGTCCACATCCGCATCCGTCATGATGACGATCTTGTGGTAGCGGAGCTTCGAGAGGTTGAAGTCGTCCCGCCCGATGCCGGTGCCAAGCGCGGTGATGAGCGTGCCGATCTGCTCGGACGAGATCATGCGGTCGAACCGCGCCCGCTCGACATTCAGCACCTTGCCGCGGAGCGGCAGCACCGCCTGGTTCTCGCGCTTGCGCCCCTGTTTGGCCGAGCCGCCGGCACTGTCGCCCTCGACAATGAAGAGCTCTGCCTTGGCGGGATCCTTCTCCTGACAATCGGCAAGCTTGCCGGGCAGGTTCGAGACATCCATCACGGTCTTGCGGCGCGTGAGTTCCCGGGCCTTGCGCGCCGCCTCCCGCGCCAGCGCCGCCTCGACGATCTTGCCGACGATGTTCTTGGCCTCGTTCGGGTTCTCCTCGAACCATTCGGCCAGCTTCTCCGCCATCAGGCTCTCGACCACCGGGCGCACCTCGGAGGAGACGAGCTTCTCCTTGGTCTGGCTCGAGAATTTCGGATCCGGCACCTTGACCGAGAGGATGCAGGTCAGCCCCTCGCGCGCATCGTCGCCCGAGAGCGAGATCTTCTCCTTCTTCGCGATCCCGCTCGACGCCGCATAGGCATTCACCGTCCGCGTCAGCGCCCCGCGGAAGCCCGCGAGATGCGTGCCCCCGTCCTTCTGCGGGATGTTGTTCGTGAAGCAGAGCGTGTTCTCGTGGTAGCCGTCATTCCACCAGAGCGCGGCGTCCACGGTGATCCCCTCCCGCTCGCCCCGCACGACCACGGGCTTGGCGAGGAGCGGGGTCTTGGAACGGTCGAGCCAGGTGACAAAGGCCTCGACGCCCCCCTCATAATAGAGCGTCTCCTCCACCGGCTCCGCACCCCGCTGGTCGCGAAGATGGATGCGGACGCCGGAGTTGAGGAAGGCAAGCTCGCGCAGGCGATGCTCGAGCGTCGCGTAGCGGTAGTCGATATTCGAGAATGTATCGAGCGACGCGAGGAACCGGACCTCGGTTCCCTTCTTCTCGCCCTGCGGGCCGACCTGCTCCAGCGGCCGCGCGGTCTCCCCCCGCTCGAAGCGCACGGAGTGCTCGTGCCCGTCCCGCCAGATCCGAAGCTCCAGCCAGTCCGAGAGCGCGTTGACGACCGAGACGCCGACGCCGTGCAGACCGCCGGAGACCTTGTAGGAGTTCTGGTCGAACTTACCCCCGGCATGGAGCTGGGTCATGATGACCTCGGCCGCACTCACGCCCTCCTCATGCATCGCGGTGGGAATGCCGCGCCCGTTGTCCGAGACGCTGACCGACCCGTCCGCATGGAGCGTCACCTTCACGAGGTCGGCATGCCCCGCCAACGCCTCGTCGATAGCGTTATCGACGACCTCATAGACCATGTGATGGAGACCCGAGCCGTCATCCGTGTCGCCGATATACATGCCGGGCCGCTTCCGGACGGCCTCGAGCCCCTTCAGCACCTTGATGCTGTCCGCGCCGTATTCCGGGCTCTCGGACGCGTCGTCCTCAGCCTTCTCAGGCTCTTCCGGCGTCTCCCCCTCGATCTTCTTCTTGTTCTCGGGGTCCCCGTTCTCGGGCGTCTCGTTCTCGTTACTCATTGCTCGTTCTCCGCCCGCATGGGCTTTGGACCGTGGCCCGGCGCGCCCGGCTCACGTCTGACTTCCGGACCGAGGAGAAGGCCCACCAGCTGGTCCAGCGCCCACATCACCGGCGCCACCAGCGCAACGAACGCGCCGATGGCGACGCCAAGCCCCAGCAAAAGGAGCAGGATCATCGCGCGCGGACTTTGCTGAACCGCCTCTCCAGCCTGTCCTTCGCTCGCATTGAGGGCGGCGTCCGCAACGCGACCCCAATCCGTCATGACAAGCACGATCCCGACCAGGACGACGCAAATCGCAATCATCGCAGCGATGACGACGGTCTTCGCGCTCATTGCTCGTTCCGTCCTCGGCCGCGCCGGAAGGGGTAGGTGATGACGCTTAGCCCGCCATGCAGGATCGAGAGGGTGATCAGCACGAGGCCCAGCAGGAAAAGGGGAAGGGTGAAGAGGATGCTAGGCCCCGCGGGCATCAGCGCGATGCCGATGGCGATCAGGGCGAGGCCGAGCCAGAACTTCATCGCCGCCCCCTCAGCTCACCGCGATCGCGGTGCCGGCGCCGACCAGCACGCCGCCGGTCGCCCGGTCCACCGTCGCGATGGTCCGCGGGTTGGAGAGGCGGGCGCGGAGCCGGTCGGCTCCCCAAGCATAGAACAGGTCGCCCGAAAGCCCGATGGGCGTCGCGACCGCGAAGATCAGCACCGCGTCCCAGACCGTGAGGTTCGCGACATCGAAAAAGCCCGGAAAGAGCGTCATGTAGAAGATCGCGGCCTTCGGGTTCCCGATGTTCAGGAGCGCACCGGTGACGAAGCCGCGCCATGGCGGCTCGCGCCGCACAGGCCCCGCCTTGATCAGCCCGTGCCGCCCGAAGACGAGGTTGAGCCCGATCCAGATCAGCCAGGCCGCCCCCACATAGCGCAGGATGTCGAGCGCCCAGGCATGCGCCGCCGCGATGGCGCCGAGGCCGAGCAGCGCGGTCGCGATCCACACGCTCTCCCCCGCCATCGCGCCCATCGCCATCAGCGCCCCCGAGCGGAAGCCGAAGGCGGCGGCGCGGGCGGAGACCGCGGCCGTCAGCGGCCCGGGCGAATAGACCAGCACCGCCATGGCGCCGGCGAAGAACGCAAGCTCGAGCGCGGTCACCGTGATCATTGCCGCCCCTCCCGGCGCGAGAGCCGCGCGATCCGGTCCGTGACGTCCTCGAGCTGCTTCATCTGTCCATAGGGCAGGCGCATCTCCGCCATCCCGTCTGCCTCCCGCGTCACGCCGCGTGTCTTGCAGTCCTCGATGAGGGCGGCGACCAGGAGCTGCTGCTGCGCGAAGGCCTCGATGAAGTCCTGCGCTCCCCGGCTACCCCGCGCATGGCCGAAGAGGCCCGGGATGAACCAGGTAGTGACGGGGTCGATATCCATGCTGAAATTGCGGCCGAAGGGGGCATTCATGTCCCCGCCGACCCAGGGGCGCGAGGCGTTGGCCATCACCGCCGCAAACCCGGCCATAGCGGCGGACGACCAGAGCGCCGCCATCCCGGCCAGCATCGTGGCCTGCGTCTCAAAGGGGTTGCTCATGCCGCCTCCACCACCGAGACGCCGTCCTCGTCCCGCACGGTGAAGCGGCGCGCATCTGCGAGGCTGTCGAAAAGCTCCGGCGCGGTGCCGGTCATCCAGGCCTGCGCGCCGAGGGCCGCGATCTCGTCATAGAGCGCGCGGCGGCGGCGATCGTCGAGATGGGCAGCGAGCTCGTCGAAGAGCAGGATCGGTGCGGTCCCATGGGCCGACGCCAGCGCGCGCGCATTGGCGAGGCAGAGGGAGATCAGCAGCGCCTTCTGCTCGCCCGTGGAGCACTGCCGCGCGGGCATGTCCTTCGCGGCATAGACCGCTTCGAGATCGCTCCGATGCGGGCCCTCCAGCGTGCGGCCGGCGGCGGCATCGCGCGGCCGTGCGTCCTCGAGCGCGCGGGCCATATCGGCCGCTTCGCCAGCTTCGAGACTGTCCAGATCTGCCCCCGGCCCACCCCCTCGGGCGAGCGCTTCGGCGAAGCGCATTTCCATGGGTCCCACTATAGATAGTGTGGCGCGCGGGAACAATGTTTCCGCCTCGTTCTGAGCGGTGTCGAGGGCCGTCAGTGCCTCCGCCCGGGCGCGCGCGAGCCGGGCGCCCGCTCGCGCCATCTGCGCCTCGAGCCCGCCGAGCCAGGCGGGGTCCGCCCGCGTCCCTTCACGCTCGTCCCTGAGGAGCCTGTTGCGCGCGCGCATGGCCTTCTCGTAGGCGATGGCCGCCTCCGCATGATCGGGCTGGAAGCCCATCGCCATGCGGTCGAGGAACTGCCGTCGATCCGATGCGGCCTCGGTCCAGAGCCTGTCCATGGCGGGCGTGAGCCAGACCATGCGCAGATGCCGGCCAAGCACGGTCTGCGCCGCGGCCTTGCCGTCGATCTCGACCGTGCGGCGTGGGCTTGCCGGATCCTCGACGCCCGTGACGACCTCGATCTCGTCCCGTCCGGTATCGATCTCCGCCCTCAGACGCCAGCCGAGACGGTCGGGCCTGCGCACCGCATCCTCGGGGCTCGCCCGGCGGAGGCCCCGGCCGGGCACGAGCTGGCTCACGGCTTCGACGAGGTTGGTCTTGCCGCTCCCGTTCGGCCCCGTGAGCACGACCGAGGCGCCGCCGGTCACGAGCGCCGTGCCCGCATGGCTCCGATACTGCGCGAGCTTGAGGGAAAGGACGGCGGCGCGCCCGCTCATGACACCGCGCGCTCACATTCCAGCGAGCGCGGGCCTTTCCTGCGATCCCGCCCTTGCGCGGCATGCATCGCCGCGTCCATGCGGGCGCGCGACCGTGCCAACATCGATGATGGAGTCGAGACCGTGATCACCTTCCACTACCACCACACGCCGAACCCGATGAAAGTGGCGCTCTTCCTCGCCGAGGCCGACCTGCCCTACGAGGTCAGGCCGCTCGACACCTTCAAGGGCGAGCAGCATTCCGAGGCGTACCGCGCCATCAACCCGAACGGCAAGGCGCCGGCCATCGAGGATGACGGCGTGCGGGTCTTCGATTCGACCGCGATCCTGCTCTACCTCGCCGAGAAGGCAGGCACGTTCCTGGGCGAGCCCAAGGACCGGGCGGAGCTTCTGAGCTGGCTCTTCTGGATCGCGAGCGGCCTTGGCCCGTTCTCGGGCCAGTGGGTGCATTTCCAGACGGCCGGCGCTGCGGAAGGCGGAGACTATGCCAAGCGGCGCTACAAGTTCGAGGCGCACCGGCACTATGAGGTCCTGGAGAAGCACCTTGAGGGCCGCGATTTCATCGTCGGCGACAGCTACACCATCGCCGACATGGCCGCCTGGGGCTGGGTCGACCGGCATGTGCGCGTGCTGGGCGAAGGCGCCATCGACAGCTACCCAAACGTGAAACGCTGGTTCGCCAGCATCGACGCCCGCCCCGCCGTGGCGGTGGCGCGCAAGATGGGCGAGGGGCTGAGCTTCAAGGCCGATTTCGACGAGGAAACCGCCCGCGCGATGTTCCCCTCCAACTTCTCCTGAGGGCTCCCAGGGCAAGTAAGCGGCATCCCGGCCCTCGGGCCGGGATCCTTGTTGCGCCCCGTCGCCGCCTTCGGCGGCGCCATGGCCGCGTGTGGCGGGCGTGACGATAGACTGGCTGGCAGTGCAGCTTGCTGGCAACTTGCGCGAAATGGGGCTGGGGAGGAGCTGCAGGGGCTCCTGATCGAGCGTGTTCGAAGGCCAGGCCGCGTCAAGGACGCCCCCGATGAAAGATCGCGGGCGCCGGCTTCGCCGGTGGCGTGGCCATCCTTGACCCGGCCCGGCCTTCGGATGGTGACGCTCGGCGTACGTCAGACGCGCATCGGCATGACGACATAGACAGCGCTCGGGTCATCGCCTTCGCGGACGAGGGTCGGGTCGGACGGGTTGGCGAAGAGGAAGACGGCGTTCTCCCGGTCGATCTGACCCGCGATCTCGAGGAGGTAGCGGGCATTGAAGCCGATCTCCATGGCCTCATCCGGATAGGCGACCACCAGCTCCTCGGCGGCAGAGCCGCTGTCCGGCGCGTTGACGGAGAGGCTGAGCTTGTCCTGCTCCATCATGAGCTTCACCGCCCGGCTCCGCTCCTGGCTCACCGTCGCAACCCGGTCGACCGCATGGGCGAACTCCGCCGCATCGACCTCGAGCCGCCGCGAATTCCCCTTCGGAATGACGCGCGTGTAGTCCGGAAACGAGCCGTCGATAACCTTCGAGGTCAGCACCAGATCGCCGACGGCGAAACGAATCTTGGTCTCAGAGACCGATACCTCGACTTTGGCCTCGTCATCCTCCAGGAGCTTGCGAAGCTCGCCCACGGTCTTGCGCGGCACGATCACGCCCGGTGCGCCCTCCGCCCCCTCGGGCAGCTCGGCATCGATGCGAGCCAGGCGATGGCCATCCGTCGCCACGGCGCGGAGCTGCTTTATCCCATCCTCCTCGGCCACATGGAGGTAGACGCCATTCAGATAGTACCGCGTCTCCTCGGTCGAGACGGCGAATTTCGACTTGTCGAAGAGCCGGCGGAGGAGCGGCGCGGCAGCGCTGTAGCTCACCTGGTATTCCGCACTCGCCATCATCGGGAAATCCTCGCGCGGCAGCGTCGCGAGCTTGAAGCGCGAGCGCCCGGCCGTGACCGCGAGCTGGCCCGAGGCGGGATCGAGCGCGATGGTGAGGTTCGCACCGTCCGGCAGCTTGCGCACGATGTCATGGAGGAGTTGCGCCGAGGCAGTCGTCGCCCCCGCGGTCTCGACCATCGCGGGCAGGCGCTCGATCACCTCGATGTCGAGATCGGTCGCCCGCAGCCGCAGCTCGCCCCCTTCGGCCTCCATCAGCACATTGGCGAGGATCGGGATGGTGTTCTTCCGCTCCACCACGCCCTGCGCGCGGCTCATCGCTTTGAGCAGCGCCCCACGCTCGATCGTCACCCGCATCGCCGTTTTTCCGTTCTTCGTGCCCGCCGACCCTGCCCGGCGGTGAATGGGGAGCGGCAGATTATCGGAACCGCGGGGCGGCGCAATGGCTTGTGGGACCGATTAAAGCGCCTTTCGCCGCTACGTCAGCCCTTGGGCGGCGGCGCCAGCCCCAGCAGCCGGTCGAGCGCGAAGCCGAGATGCCGGCTCTCGAAGCTGTGCCCACCGGGATGGGTGCAGAAGAGGAGCTCGCGCTGAAGGGCGTTTCGGTCGATCCGGCACCCGCCCTCGGGACCGAACGCCTCGACCGCCATAAGACCGGCCGGCTCGAAGCGGCCATGGCGACGCATGAGCGCGATGGCCGCCGTGATCGCACCCTGCTTGGTATCGGCAATCCGGCGCCCCTCGAGCGGCACGATCCGGTCCGTCGTGCCATGGATATGGATGAGGTCGGGCGCCTCGCCTGCGCAGTGCTGAGGGACGGGCGCCCAGAACGTGCCGGCAATGGGCACGAAACCAAGAAAGCTCGCCGGCCGCTCACAAGCGAGCGTCCAGGTCATCATGCCGCCGGCGGAGAAGCCGGTTGCGATCAAACGCTCCCGGTCGAGCGTGATGCGATCCGCGACGTCCTCGATCACCGCATCAACATAGGCCGGCTCGTTATCCGGAGGCTCGGGCCCGACATTCGGCGCATGGGCAAGCGACCAGTCATCGCCAGCGGATTTCAGGGCGACCAGCGCGAGGCCGCGTGCATGGGCGGCCTCGCGGAGCGCCATGTTCCGCATCGCCCCCTCGGCCGAGCCCTTGTAGCCATGGGCGTAGAAGAGCGCACCGATGGGCGTCGCGGGGTCGTGATCCGCAGGCAGGCTCAGCCGATAGGTCCGGTCCCCCAGAACGCAATCGCTCTCGGGCCCGCACGCCATCGCGGCAGGCACCAGCAGAGCACCGCCAAGGCCCATCGCCGCGGCCAGGAGACTTCGAAGGGGTGACACGATCCGCCGCTCCGTCAAACTTCGATTTGCGGTGAGCCTAGCCGATGAACGCCCGCGGCGAACCCCCGCGACGCGAGCAACGATACGCGGACACGAGATCGTGCGTTTCGCATCGCTATGCAGATGTTCGATTTACGTTCACGTCTCGGAACGTAGCCTGACGTGGGTGGGCGCGGCCGCAGGAGATCTGCTGATCCTCATCGCGAGATCCGAAAACCCCCAATCTGCGGTGGGTATGTCGCCAGCAAGAGAAGGATTGAAATCGCAGTCGGTGGCCCTTCCAGAGGACCACCGTGGGCAAGTCGCGGGCCTTCAAGCCTCGAGGGTGCGGCGCAGGATTTCCACGTCCTCGGCCAATTGATGGTCGGCCTGGGTCAGTTCCTCGATCTTCTTCACGGCATGCAGAACGGTGGTGTGGTCCCGTCCACCAAAGCCGCGGCCGATCTCAGGCAGAGACTTCGTCGTAAGGCTCTTGGCCAGGAACATCGCCACCTGGCGCGGGCGCGCCACAGCACGAGCACGCCGGGCCGAGACCAAGTCCGACATCCGCAGGTTGTAGTGATCCGCCACGCGCCGCTTGATCTCGTCGATCGTGACCTTGCGCTCCTGCGTCCTCAGAAGGTCCGACAGACACTCGCGCATGAGGTCCAGGTTCACCATCCGCCCGGTATAGGATGCATAAGCGAAGAGCCGCGTCAGCGCCCCCTCCAGCACGCGGACGTTCGAGGAGATCCGCTGCGCAAGCATCTCCAGCACCTTCGGATCGAGCAGCACATCCGGGTGCATGACCTGTGCCTGCTCCGCCTTGGCCTGCAGGATACCGAGCCGAAGCTCGTAATCCGCCGGGTGGATATCGACGACAAGGCCCCATTGCAGCCGCGACCGGATCCTCTCCTCCATGCCCTCGATCCGGTCTGGGCTGTTGTCGGCCGAGATCACCACCTGCTTCTGCTGATCGACTAACGCATTGAAAGTGTGAAAGAATTCTTCCTGGGTAGAGTCCTTGCCCGCGATGTACTGAACATCATCGACCATCAGCACATCAACCGAGCGGAACTGCTGCTTGAATGTGATCGTGTCCCGGAAGCGCAGCGCCTGGACGAAGCGGTACATGAACTGCTCCGCCGAGAGATAGACCACCCGGCAGCCGGGGCGCGAGCGCTGAAGCTCCCAGGCGATCGCGTGCATCAGATGCGTCTTGCCGAGGCCGACACCGCCATAGAGGAACACAGGATTGAAGGTCGCGCTCGCCGTCTCGGCAACGCGGCGCGCGGCAGCGTGGGCAAGCTCGTTCGGCTTGCCGACAATGAAGCTCTCGAAGGTGTAGCGCGGGTCGAGCGGCGCGCTCTCCAGGGGATCCGTCGGCGCTGTGGCCGTCTCGATCTGCCTCGCCACGCCCGGGGCGGGCCGTCCGTCGCTGGCACAGTGAGACTGCGCGGCAGGAATCGGCGGGACGGCGACGGGACGCGGGCTCGGTTTCGGCATGGGTGCTCCAATCGCTTCCGCGGGCATGGCCTGCGGCGTGTCATCCGCCGCCTCCACGCTGATGCGCCTGATCTCCGGCTGGTGATGCCGGAATGCTCGCAGCAGTGCCGTACCGTAAGACCGCTCGACCCAGTCGCTGTAGAACCGCGTCGGCGCCGTCAGCACCGCCAGGTCCCGGTTCAGGCGGTTAAGGCGAACCTGGCTCAACCACTTATCAACTGCGTCGTCTCCAATATCGCGTCGTAGTCCATCAATAACGTTCTTCCAAAGCACTTCATTCTGCACGCTTTTACGCCCCACCGAATGCGGCATTCCGCCGTTTAACATTGCCTGTCCCCTTGGTCTTTTTCTCCTACGTCCTGCTCACGCGCTCAGCCGGCCGCCTCTTTCGGGCAGCCCTCGCCTGCGCAAATGCCTCAGCCCTGGCGCCAGGGCAGCCCTGCGACTTTCCAGCCGTTCTCATTGCCGCGGTGGCCGTCCGCATCTAGGTCGCCCTCGAACCCTTCGGCCACGTTGATGCAACGGGCGGGGGCGCCGATGCCTGTTGCCTCCCCCTCCGCTGCGACCGTCCGCGCCGCCATCATCGAGCGTGCTCCGGAACGGCAGATGAAGAGCAGCGTCTCGGGCATGGCCCCCCCTAGCTCGGGATCGGCCGACGCGTGTTCGACCAGTTCCGGAAGGAAGCGGGGATTAGGGGTCATGCTCGGGAAGCTTACCCATTCGATCGTCCAGAGGCGCTTGCGTGCTTCAGCAAGGTCCGGCAGGCCGACGAATGACCACTCGGCCTTGGTCCGGACGTCAACCATGCGCGCGTTCTGGGTGCTGACCAGCAGCTCCCAGGCCTGCGAAGGACTGATTTCCGATACTCTTGCCGATGTCACTGTCATGCATGCCCCCAGCACGATGCGCCTCTCCGCGTGGCGGCTTGCCGATCAGGCTATCGCCGGATCCAGGGTGCCGCCTCTCGTTGGGACCGAGGGGTAAACCGCGATCTGGATTCGCGCCAAGAAGAGAAAGACCCGACATTAATACAAAATTAGGTTGCTTAGATCAGACGACTTGGTCGCCCGGTAGTATCGCGATTCGGTTATTTCATGGGGCGCCAAACAAAATCATCCGTTTCCTGACAAATCAGGACCGGATACTCACATGTTCTTGACCGGCGTCAGAATACGACCAAGCGCGCCGATGCCGCAACGGGCCCATTCCATGAACATCAAATTTCGATGTCAGAACCATAACAATAAATCACAGCGCGCCACGGATAGTCCGCGGCGCGCAAAAATCTCGGAAATGGCAGGATGTGGCGGCAGAAGCGCGGCAGATCAGCCGGCAAGCTTCGCGATCCGCTGATGGAGGCGCGACACCTTCCGGCTCGCAGTGTTCTTGTGCAACACGCCCTTCTGCGCGCCCCGCATGATCTCGGGCTGCGCCGCCTTTAGCGCCTCGAGCGCCTTCGCCTGGTCGCCCGACGCAATTGCCTCCTCCACCTTGCGGAGGAAGGTGCGCACGCGGCTACGCCGCATCATGTTAACTTTCGTGCGCTTCGCGATCTGGCGAACGCGCTTACGTGCCTGGGGCGTGTTGGCCATTGGCTCTGCGTCTCACATCTCTGAATGACAGGCCGCGGGAGCTAGCCGATCCGCAGAGTCTCGTCAACACCCCGGATCTGCCAACCGCCCGCCTGCGCCTCAGCTTCCCTTGAAATGGGGCGTGCGTTTCTCGATGAAGGCGTCCATCCCCTCACCCTGATCCTCGGTGGCGAAGAGCGCGTGGAAAAGACGCCGTTCGAATCGGACACCTTCCGAGAGCGTGGTCTCATAGGAGCGGTTCACCGCCTCCTTCGTCGCCATCACGGCAAGCGGCGCCTTGTCGGCGATCTTCTGCGCCACGGCCAGCGCCTCGTCCACCAGGCTGTCCGCAGGGAAGAGGCGGGAGACGAGCCCCGAGCGCTCCGCCTCCTCCGCATCCATGAAGCGGCCGGTCAGGTTCATGTCCATCGCCTTCGACTTGCCGACGAAGCGCGTGAGCCGCTGCGACCCCCCGGCACCCGGCATGACGCCGAGATTGATTTCTGGCTGGCCGAATTTCGCGGTGTCGGCGGCCAGAATGAAGTCGCACATCATCGCGAGCTCACAGCCACCCCCCAGCGCATAGCCCGAGACCGCGGCGATCACCGGCTTGCGGATGCGCGTCACCGTCTCCCATTCAGCGGTGATGAAGTCCTCCCGGAACGCGTCGGTGAAGCTCTTCGGCCGCATCTCCTTGATATCGGCACCGGCGGCGAAGGCCTTCTCGTTGCCGGTGATGACGATGGCGCCGATCTCTTCCTCGGCATCCGCCTTCTTCAAGGCAGCGCCAAGCTCGCGCATCAGCTCGGAGTTGAGCGCGTTCATCGCGGCCGGCCGGTTCAACCGGATCAGCGCGACGTTCTCCTTTCGCTCGACGATAATGGTCTCGTAGGCCATGGAACGCTCCCTCCGGACGCGGCTGGCAAAATGACGCGCGGGGTGTAGCGGCGCTCGGTCCGCCGATCAACCGCCCTTTCGCGCCGCCTTGGTCGCAGATGCGGTTCGCCGCTTGTGACGCCGAAGCCGGGCCCGTAGATTGCTGCGACGCAGCGGAGGCGAATAAGAGATGAAGACGCTGAAGTTTCTGCTCGGCCTCGCGCTTCCCCTTCCCGTCGCCATTCCGGCCCTCTTCCTCGTCCTTGCGGGCGGTGTCGGCTATGGCATCCTCGCGACGAAGCGAGGGCTTTACCCTGTGAAGCAGGTCGAAGAACTCGTGGCATTCGTCCGTGGCACCGGTGAGACGCACGAAACGACGCTGCGCGAGAAGGTGCTGAACGACCTCGGCGTCGTCCCCTTGCGGCATCTGCGCGACCGGGTGCGCGTCGACGGCATCGAAACCGTGCCCGTGGACGCGGGCGAGACGCGCTTCCGCGATGTACGGAGCGTTCCGCGCTGGTGGCGAGACCCCGACAAACAATTCGACGATCTCGTGATGATCTACGGCGTCTTCGAGTTCGACAACGGGCGCAGCGGCATGGTGCTCTTCGACCCTGTCGAGGGCCGGATCCTGCGCCACTGGGCCATACCTGCGGACGATTTCGTCGCACGCCCCGAGAAATTCGGCTTCGATCCGAATTCGGGCATCATCATCGATAACGCGGGTTGGAAGCTGCACGCGCACGACTTCTGCGGCAGTCCTCTCTGGCAGCGCGACGGCATCTCCTCCCATCACTCGGTCGAGTTCGAGGAGGACGGGGCGCTTTGGCATTGGGAAGCCCTGGACATGGTGCGCCGAAGCTCGACCGGTGAAGAGCTTCAGCGGTTCTCGGTCTGGGACGTCATCGCGGCAAACCCGGAGCGCACGGCAATGCATGTGCGCATGAACGCCCTGTCATGGCTGATCGAGGAGGCACCCGGCTTCAGCACGCACAGCGAATGGACCGCCAAGGACCAGAAGGGCGAACCGGTATCGCGCTACGATCCTTTCCACGGCAACGATATCCAGCCGATGCCCGAGGGCTTCTCGGATCGCTATGTCGGCCCGCATGTCGGGATTTCCTACCGCTCCCTCAACCTCGTTCAGATCGTCAACACGGAGACGCTTGAGATCGTCGACGAACTTGCCGGTCGTCTCAGCCGCCAACATGACATCGATTTCAATGAAGACGGCAGCATCACGATCTTCGACAATCGAAATTCGATTGGTTCCGTCCAGATCGTCGAATGGAAACCTGATGAGGGTGAAGTGAAGGTCGTCTACGATGGCGCCTCAATGCAGCAATACAACATTGCACATGGCAATCATACCAAATACCGGCCAGGGTCCTTCATGATGGTTGATTTCTGGGGTCGTGTCTATGCCGTCGAGAATGGCGAACCAGTATTCCTATTTGAGAACTTCTTCGACGACCTGAGCACACTCACGCTCTACAATGCGTGGTTGCTGCCGAGGTCCAACTACAGCAACCTGATGGCCGCCTGCGAGAATAGTGACAGCGGCTGATACGGCCTCATTTGTCTCGGAGTTAAATCAGCGCTGGCAGCGGGAGCAGTAGAAGCTCGAGCGGCCGGACTGGACGATGCGGCGGATGCGGCCCGTGCAGTCCTCACACCGGCACGCTTCGCCCTCGCGGCCATAGGCGCGGAAGCTGTGCTGGAAGTAGCCGAGCTCGCCATCGGCGTGGCGATAGTCCCTCAGCGTCGAGCCCCCCGCCTCGATCGCTTCAGTTAGCGTATCGCGGATCTCGGCAGCAAGCCGGTGCAAACGAGGAGCCGCGATGCTGCCGGCGATCCGGCGGGGATGGATGCCCGCGCGGTGCAGCGCCTCGCAGACATAGATGTTGCCGAGCCCTGAGACCACGCGCTGATCGAGCAGTGCCGCCTTGATCGGCGTTGCCTTCCCCGCCAGCCGCTCGACGAGCACCGCCCCGCTGAACGCAT
Source organism: Pseudomonadota bacterium (assembly GCA_039815685.1). Taxonomy (GTDB): domain Bacteria; phylum Pseudomonadota; class Alphaproteobacteria; order Rhodobacterales; family Rhodobacteraceae; genus Thermohalobaculum. The sequence goes on from JBCBYV010000042.1 coordinate 22,728, forward strand.
TGCCGAGCGGCTCGGGCCCCAGCTTCGCGAGCCAGGGGTGATCGGCGATCTCGGCGCTGGGCCATAGGTCCATCGCCCCGAACCGGCGCACATCGTTGTAGACGATGCGCGCGCCCCGATCCGTCTCGATCTCGATATGGTCATGCGGCCCGGGCTCCGGCGTCCGATGCACGAAGCCGCCCACCATCTCGAGCGCTTCCGCCTTTGCTTCGGCCGCACTCACCAACACTCGACCGGTCATGCCAAGATGGATGAGCCAGGTGACACCGTCGTCGAGCGTCGCCAGCATCGTCTTCGCCCGCCGGCCGAGCCCCTCTACCCGCCGCCCTTCGAGCCGCGCAGCAAAGCGCTCAGGCAGAGGCCAGCGCAGATCGGCCCGCCGTTGCACCACCCGCTCGAGCCGCGCGCCCTCGAGCACCGGCAGAAGCCCCCGGCGCACCGTCTCAACCTCGGGCAATTCAGGCATTAAGCATCCTCATTCCCGCCCCATAGCCTGCTGAGGCAATGGGCGAAAGGCATGCGCGTGCGACGCTTCGTTCAGTCGAGGTGGATCTCCCGCAGCGTCTCATCGGCCCGCTCCCGCCCGCGAACGGGCACGCCGCGTTCCTCCGCTTCCATGGCAAGCCGCATTTCGAGAAAGCGCAGGCCACGCAGCCGCGGTGGAAGCACAAGCCGTCCTCTGCGTCCGAAGTCCAGCGTGATGCGATACCAGCTCAGCGCCGGGTTCCTCACTGCTCCCCACAGGATCCGACGTACCGGAGGCTCCAGGGTAACGGCCTGCAGCTCGGACCAGGCGTAGACATCCTCCGAGTCGAAGCGATCCCGCTTGATCAGCGCCTCGTTCGTGCCCTCAAAGGTCGGACAGAGGTGGTAGCGCAGAATCTTCCAGACGCAGTTGCCGAAAAGGAAGATGAAGACTGCAACGTGCGAGGCGGTCAGAATCTTGGACCGCTGCCATAACTCCTCGTTCGTGATGAAGAAAAGAAGCATGAGCGGGATGAATATCAGATCGAACACTCCGTTGGGCCAATCCGAGGCAAGGCGGAATGACACTGGGCTGCCGTCGAAATCGAGGCGTGCAAGGCGCCGCTGTTGCCTCTGGTCCAGAAGCATAGGCACGATCGCAGCGACGAGGAACAACAACACGACGCCGATCAAGATGGACGCGAGAACCCAGGCGCTGCTCATGGCATCGACCGTCGCCAGGGATCCAGAACAAGGCCTCGCCAGGGTCCGCCGCGCGCGTCCTGAACGCGGATCGGCACGCCATCCTGAAGCGATGCGCGGGCGAGACGTTCCTGAAGCGCGGCCTGCCCCGCAAGCGACAACGGCACCACCAGCTGCCCCCGACCGACAAATTGAAGCGAGATGCGATGTCTCGTGCGAAGATCACTATCCGCGGCGGTGAGGCATTCACCGACCGACGCCGCCTCAAGATCGATGCACTCCAGCGCGGCCCAGGGATACCGCTCCTCCGAACCCCAGGCATCGCGTCTCACGAGACCATCGCGCTCACCCTCGATCCTCGGCGTCAGTCGGTAGATCGCGTACTGCCTTACCGTGAGCGCGATCGCCACCGCCCAGATCATCAGTATCAGGACCTCCAGCCCGCTCACTTCGAGCTCTCTGATCGGCCACTCGAGCTCCGCGTCAATCAAGCGGCTCACGGCCAATGACGTCAAAATACCGATTGGGCCAAACACCAGGGGCCAGGGGGCCTGAAGCAAAAATCGATCGGCCGTGCTTGCCTCGATCGCCCGGCGAGCTTTCGACCGCTGAAGATGATCAAGCCACGCACCAATGAAGAGCGGAGCCATCGCGGCCGCGACGTCGAGCGTCCAAAAATCAGTCTCCATTCAAAGACCTCAACGAATGATCACCCCACCAAATTGAAGCGGCCTCTGCGGCAAACCGCCCGCGCCTGCATCCAACCACGCGCCACAGCATAGCGGCAGGCGCAGGCCTGCGCTAGGAAGGCGGCATGAACGCCGATGACGATACCACCCCGCCCGTCCAGCCTCCCGTTGCCGAGACCGCAGAGACCGGGGCAACGACGCATTTCGGGGCGGAGGAGATCCCGGAGGGGGAGAAGGCGGGGCGCGTGCACGGCGTCTTCTCGTCCGTGGCGGCGCGCTACGACCTGATGAACGACCTCATGTCCGCCGGCATTCACCGGCTCTGGAAGGATGCGATGGTCAACTGGCTCGCGCCGAGGCCCGGCTGGCGGGTGCTCGACGTGGCCGGCGGGACGGGGGATGTGGCCTTCCGTGTGTCCGAGGCGATGAAACGGACGGGTCATGTCACGGTCTGTGATCTGACCGAGGCAATGCTGGAGGAGGGGCGACAGAGGGCGGAAAAGCGCGGGCTCGACGCACTCGACTGGGTCGTGGGCGACGCCATGGCACTGCCCTTCCCGGACCGGACCTTCGACGCCTACACGATCGCCTTCGGCATCAGGAACGTCACGCGGATCGAGGATGCGCTCTCCGAGGCCTTCCGTGTGCTCAAGCCCGGCGGCCGCTTCCTCTGCCTCGAATTCAGCCGCGTGCCGGTGCCCGCCCTCCGCGCCGCCTACGATGCCTACAGCTACGGCGTGATCCCGCGCATGGGCCAGGCGGTGACCGGGGATCGCGACAGCTACCAGTACCTCGTCGAGTCGATCCGCCGTTTCCCGGACCAGGAGAGGTTTGCCGCCATGATCCGCGCCGCGGGCTTCGGGCAGGTTCGCCATCGCAACCTGACAATGGGCGTCGCGGCACTTCATTCCGGCTGGAAGCTCTGAGAGGACGGCCGGGCGTGGACAAACACAGATGCTGAGCGCGCCCTGGCACCTCTGGCGCCTGTTCCGCACGGCCGCGACCTTCGAGCGGACGGGCGCTCTGGCGATCATTGTCGACACGCTGGACGTACCGCGCTCCGCCCGCGCGGTGATCCGAGGGTTCGGTCGGCTTCTCGGCGTCTTCGGGCGGGTCGGGGACCCGAGCCTGCCGCCGGTGGCCCGCGCCTGCGCGGCCATGGGCCCGGCCTATGTGAAGTTCGGCCAGATCCTGTCGACACGGCCCGACATCGTGGGCGTCGAGGTCGTGCGCCAGCTCCGCGTCCTGCAGGACAGTCTTCCGGCCTTCTCCCTCAAGGAGGCGCGCCGAGCGCTCGAGGAGGATCTGGGGCCGGAGGTCTGGGGCCGGATCGGCGATCTGGGCGAGCCGGTGGCCGCTGCCTCCATCGCGCAGGTGCACCCCGCCACCTGGCTGCCGACGGGGCAGAAGGTAGCGGTGAAGGTGCTGCGCCCCAACATTCGCGCGCGGTTCAGGCAGGATATCGGCGCCTTCTACTTCATCGCCCGCAGCGTCGAGCTGGTCGCGCCCTATACCCGCCGTCTCCGCCCTCTCGCCGTCGTCCAGCATTTCGAGAGCGTGGTGCTGGCCGAGCTGGACCTGAGGCTCGAGGCCGCCTCGGCGAGCCAGTTCCGCGCGAACACCGAGAGCGATCCGTGCTTCCGCGTCCCCGCGGTCTTCTGGCACGGGACGGGGCGCCGCGTCATGACGCTCGAATGGGTCGAAGGCCTGCCGGTGGATCGCGAGGCGCTGGTCGAGGCGGGTATCGCACCGGACGAGCTCGCAGTGCGGATCCTGCGCACCTTCCTGCATCACGCGCTCCAGGACGGCTTCTTCCACGGCGACATGCATCAGGGGAACCTGCGGATAGCGCCAGACGGGGCGCTGCTGGCGCTCGATTTCGGGATCATGGGGCGGCTCGATACGGTCACGCGGCGCCACTTCGCCGAGATCCTCTACGGGTTTCTGGGGGGTAACTACCGGCGGGTGGCGGAGGTGCATATCGAGGCGGGCTATGTCCCACCGGACCGCGACGTGGACGAGTTCGCCCTGGCGCTCCGTTCGATCGCCGAACCGATTTTCGGGCAGGATGTCAGCCAGATCTCGATGGCGCGCCTCCTCGCCTATCTGCTCGAGACGACAGAGCGGTTCGGGATGGAGACGCGGACGGAGCTCATCCTGCTCCAACGCACGATGGTCGTCGTGGAGGGCGTGGCCCGCTCCATCGATCCGCACTGCAATATCTGGGATGCGGCCGCACCGGTGGTGGAGAAATGGATCCGCGACCGCCTCGGCCCGCGGCAGGCGGCCCGGGACGCGCGCGAGATGCTCATGGTCCTCTCGAGGCTCGGCCCCCGCCTTCCCGGCGTGGCGGAGGAACTCGTGATGCTGGCCGAGGAAGCGCGCACCAAGCGGCTCCGTGGCCCGCTCAACGTCGCCGTCCGCGAGCTGCCGCGCTCCAGGGTCTTCCGCCCGGGCTTCCTCGGCTTTCTCACCGGGCTCCTCGCCGCAGCCATCGCCGCAAGCCTCGTCGATTAATACTCCGCGGCAAAATCCGCACCGATGAAACCTTCCGCGTGCAGGCCGCGCACTAACGGGGTGTCCGGCATAGGCGCCGGCGACAGCGGGAGAGCGGCAGTGCGTCTAACTTTCTTCATCGTCACCCCCATCATCGCGGCGACCATCGCCGGCACGCTGGCAATCACGATGCAGGCACTCTGAGCACCCCACGCACCGGGATGTTTGGAAATTGCCCCTATTCACAGGCGTAGAATGGGAATACTCCTCGATGCGAACGCGGTGACCTCGGTCATCGTTCGGGCCAAGCATCGGGGCGCATATGGACGCATCGCTGGACGGCAAGCGCATCCTTCTCGTGATCGGTGGAGGCATCGCGGCCTACAAGTGCTGCGAGCTGATCCGGCTGATCGGCAAGGCCGGGAGCGCGGTGACGCCCGTGCTCACCCGCGCGGCGCATGAGTTCGTCACACCCCTCACGATCTCCTCCCTCGCCGGGACCAAGGCCTATTCGGACCTCTGGGACCTGACGGACGAGGCTGAGATGGGGCACATACAGCTCAGCCGGGTCGCGGACCTGATCGTCGTCGCCCCCGCGACGGCGGACCTGATGGCCAAGATGGCGCATGGTGCGGCGGACGACCTCGCCTCCACCCTGCTCCTCGCCACCGACACGCCGGTGCTGATCGCGCCCGCGATGAACGTGCGCATGTGGCAGCACCCGGCGACGCAGCGGAACCTCGCGACCCTGAAGCGCGACGGCGTCGCCGTGATCGGGCCCAACGATGGCGACATGGCCTGCGGCGAATACGGGCCCGGGCGGATGGCCGAGCCCGAGGAGATCCTGGGCGCCATCCTGCGCGAGCTTCGCCCGCGCGGCCCGCTCAC
>JBCBYV010000062.1:0-1837 GCA_039815685.1 Pseudomonadota bacterium
CATCGCCACCTGGCGTAAGCGCAACCCTTGGCTCAAATTTCAGCACCTCGGGCTGCAGCGTTTCATAGGCGCGTTGCGTAATGTATGGCGGATCAAGCGAGGAGCAGTGGCGGGGGGCGGGGGTGGGGGTCAGGTTTCGGCGGCGAGGAGGGCTGCGAGGCCCTCGCGATAGCTGGGATGGTTGAGCGTCACGCCGAGCCGATCCTTGAGGCGGCGGTTCGAGACGCGCTTCGATTCTGCATAGAAGCTGCGCGCCATCGGCGTCATCTCCGCTTCCTCGAAGGAGACCTCGGGCGGCGGAGGCAGGCCGAGGAGCGAGGCTGCATGGGCGAGCACGTCCTCGGGCGGCGCGGGCTCGTCATCGCAGACATTGTAGACGGCGGTGGCGCCGGGCGCGGCCTCGGGCCGGGCGATGGAAGCTTCGAGCACCGTCGCGATGTCGTCGACATGGATGCGGCTGAAGATCTGGCCGGGTTTGATGATGCGCTTCGCCGTCCCAGCACGGACCTTCGCAAAGGGGCCGCGCCCGGGCCCGTAGATCCCGGCGAGGCGGAAGATGTGGAGCGCCAGCCCGTGTTCGGCGGCGAAGGCGCGCCAGGCTTGCTCGGCCGCGACGCGGGCGCGACCGCGGTCGGTACTGGCGTCGAGCGGGTCGTCCTCATCGACCCAGCCGCCCGCCCGGTCGCCATAGACGCCGGTGGTGGAGAGGTAGCCGACCCAGCGGATCGCCTGGCCATGCGCCGCGATGAGCGCGCCGAGGCCCTCGAGTACCGGATCGCGATCCCCGTCCGGCGCGGCAGAGATCAGGAGATGGGTGGTCGCCGCGATCGCCTCGCCGAGCCCGCCGGTGTCCAGGTCAGTGTCGGGATCCGGCCAGATCAGCGCTTCGATGCCGTCCGACCGCATCACCGCCGCCTTCTCCGCGCGGCGCGTTGTGCCGATCACGCGCCAGCCCGCAGTAAGGCAGCGGGGCGCGAGCGCTGCCGCGGAATAGCCATGGCCGAGGGTGAGGAGCGTTCCGAGCTCCTCCGAGGACAGTTCCGGCATTCCTACTCCTTCTGCGCCGCGCGCCACTCCGCCCGCACATCCGCCGACGGGTCGTCACGGCCCGTGTCGCCCAGACCGGCAGGACCGAGCAAGTGGGCGAGCGCCCAGACAGCATGGGTGCGGACGAGCGTGCTCTCATGCGCCGCCAACCGGCGGAGCGCAGCCACCGCATCCACTGTCGGGGGTCCGTTACCGAGCGCCACCGCAACGTTGCGCAGGAAGCGCTCGAGCCCGATGCGCTTGATTGGCCCGCCGCGGAAGAACTCCCGGAATGCCGCGTCGTCTAGGGTGGCGAGCGCGATCAGGGGCGGCGCCGAACGGCCCTCGACCGAGGCATAGGCGGCGTGCCCCTCCGCCGCGAACTTGTTCCAGGGACAGACTGCGAGGCAATCGTCGCAGCCATAGATCCGGTTGCCGATGGCGGGGCGCAGCGCGCGGGGGATCGCGCCCTTGAGCTCGATGGTGAGATAGCTGATGCAGCGCCGCGCATCGAGCCGGTAGGGTGCCGGGAATGCCCGCGTCGGACAGACATCGAGACAGGCGCGGCAGTTCCCGCAGCGATCCTGTCCAGGGCTGTCGACCTGCAACTCCAGCGTGGTGAAGATCGCGCCGAGGAAGAACCAGGACCCGCCACGGCGGCTGACGAGGTTGGTGTGCTTGCCCTGCCAGCCGAGCCCGGCGGCGGCGGCCAGCGGCTTCTCCATCACCGGTGCCGTATCGACGAAGACCTTGATCTCGGCCCGCTCGCCCTCCCGCGCCGCTGCATCGATGAGCCAGCGGCCGAGGCGCC
>JBCBYV010000018.1:0-101434 GCA_039815685.1 Pseudomonadota bacterium
CACGGCGCTGGCGCCGCGCATCTCGACCGCGATGAGGATGGAGGGTGAGAGGCTGGACAACGACCCAAGCGGGGCTCGTTACGGCTGCTTCCTTCCGGACCTGACCGGGTTGGCGAGGTGCCTGCCCGCGCCAACCTCTCAACCGGACAAATAGCAAAGGACAGCCGACTGCTCAAGGGTTCGTCCCCGCTGCATCGAGGCAGGACCCGGCCCTTGTCTCGCATCGGGGCCTCTGCCATCACGCCCCTGCCCGCCGCCCAAGGCCAGCCCGCGCCAGAGGTTCCCGCATGTCGCATCTAGACCGGATCACCTTCGCCAGGCCCGGCAATCAGCTGGATCGCGCGGCACATCTCCGGCCGACGGCGGGGGACTTGATCACCGCCGGCACGGGCGCGGCTCATGCCTTCGCCGACGGGCGCGTCGCCGTGGATCTCGACGGCGAAAAGCGGCTTCGCCGGTTCGCACCCGGCCTGCTCGCAGCGACAGCGCCCGAAACTCCGATCTTCCTCGGCACGGTCGATGGCGAGCCACGCTTCGCCGCAGACCTTTCGGGTCTTGACGAGGCGACCCTCGACGCACTGATGGGACCGGACGCGAAGTTCATTGACCTCCGGTCGATCAGCGCCGAGCTCTCCGCGACCGGGGCCGCCATGGCCGCAACCGGCAAGGCGCTCCTCGGCTGGCACGCAAGTCACCGCTTCTGCGCCTGCTGCGGCGCGGCGAGCGTGATCGAGGATGCGGGCTGGCGGCGGCGCTGCCCCGCCTGCGGCGCGCAGCACTTCCCACGCGTCGATCCGGTGGTGATCATGCTCGTGCTCCTCGGCGATCGCGTGCTGCTCGGCCGGCAGGCGTCCTGGCCCCCCGGGCTCTCCTCGCTCCTCGCAGGCTTCATAGAACCCGGTGAGACGCCGGAGGAAGCAGTCAGGCGAGAGGTCATGGAGGAGGCTTCGATCCCCGTCGGCCGCGTGCGCTATCTGGCCACCCAACCCTGGCCCTATCCCTCGACGCTCATGATAGGCTGCATCGCCGAAGCGCTGGCCGAAGCCATCACCATAGACCCTGCGGAGCTCGAAAGCGCGGCCTGGGTCAGCAAGGCGGACATGGCGCAGGCGCTGGCGGGCGAGCACCCGCATATCGGTGCCCCCCGCATCGACGCCATCGCGCGCAGCATCCTCGCCGCTTGGGTCGATGGAGAGATCGAGGGGTTTGCGTAAGGGCCGCCTGCCCTGTCGCTCTGCCGGCGCCGACCTATGTCACGGACGCGGCCCGCTCTCGGGCGCGAAGCCAGCCATGAGGGGCGACGGCATGATGCATCCGCCATCGGACACCGACGCCTTGCGCAAGGCGCTCGGCGCCTTCGCCACGGGCGTCACGATCGTGACGACCTGCGAGAGCGGCACCGATGGGCCGACGCCCACGGGCTTCACCGCCAACAGTTTCACCTCCGTCTCGCTCTCCCCGCCGATCCTGCTCGTCTGCCTCGCCCACACTGCCGCGGGCTACGAGCTGTTCTGCGCGACGGACACCTTTGCGGTGAACGTGCTCGCAGCGGATCAGCAAGAGACCGCAAAGGTCTTCGCGACGCGCGGAGCCGACAAGTTCGCGAACGTCGCCTGGCATCCGGGTACGCGTGGTGCGCCGCTGATCGACGGATCGCTAGCCCGGTTCGACTGTGCGATGCACGAGCGGGTGACGGCCGGGGACCATGACATCCTGCTCGGCCGCGTCCTCGGCTTCTCGCGCCATGAAGGACGCGCCCTCGTCTACCATGCCGGCAACTTCGCGACGCTGGGCTGACCGCTTCTTCAGCTCGCCGTCTCGGCCGTCGCCCGCCCCATGACCTCGGCATAGGCCGCATTGACCGCCGCGAGCCGCCGTTCCGCCAGGGCCCGCGCCTCCGCCGGCACGCCGCGCGATACCAGACTGTCGGGATGGAGCCGGCGCACGAGCTGCCGGTAATGACGGCGCAACTCGTCCTGCGGCGTCCCGGGTGCGAGGCCAAGCACGGCCCACGGGTCTTCCTCGCCTGGCAGGTAGCGCGCACGGATGCTCCGAAAGATATCCTCGGACACGGCGAAGATCCGCGCCACTTCTTCGAGGAACGCAGCCTCGCCCGGGTGATACGTCCCGTCCGCCGCCGCGATATAGACTAGGCCCTCGAGCAGATCCTCCAGCATCGCCGGGCGGTCGGCGAACATCCGGGCGACCTGCTTGGCATAGGTCTCGAACCCCGCCACGTCGGTGCGTGCTAGGTTGTAGATCCTTGCGGCCTGTTCCTCGCCCGCAGGCGGTATGTGGAAGACGCTTCGGAAGGCGGCGATCTCGTCGCGCGTGACCTGCCCGTCCGCCTTGGCCATCTTCGCGCCCAGTGCAATCACGGCAATGGTGAAGGCGACGCTGTGTTCGGGATCCGGATCGCGCGCCAGGCGTTCGAGCACGTCAGACAGCCGGTCGCCGCGGCTGAGTGCCGCCACTGCCGCCTTTAGACGCTGCCAGATCGACATCGATGTCTCGTCCCGTCAGCCAGCCCGCCGCACACAGCACGGCGCCGACTGGAAGCCCGCCAGTCTCTTGGATTGCCTAAGTCGTAGAAGTGCCTCTTTCCCGCAACACGCGCTGACCGGGCAAATCCTCGATCACCGCCATGCGACCGGCTGAAATCCACCGTGTCGCAGCAGGCAATCGCGCAGCCAGTCAGAAACGCATATCGCGATCACGCATCTCGCGCTCTCGCGCCGCTCTCACCTCGTCCTCATCGACGCGGATGCGCACGGGCTTGTGCTCCTCCGGGCGAGCCGCGAGCAGAATGGTGTAGCCGAATGCCACCATGAGCGCGATGCAGACAGCCAATATCATTCCGGTTCTCCCACTCCGTCGGATGTAAAGTAGTCTCATTCAGGGTCGGCGTCCATTGTCTCGTGCCGCGGCAGGCTGTCCGACGGGTCAAAAGTTGCTCTGAGCGACGACGTGGCCGAGCGTTTGCGCGCCCGCACTCAACCTCTGAGAGTTTGCCTTCAGCGTCGTCCTCAACTCGTCCTTGCGATTCGCCCCTGCGAACTTGCGCAGAGCATTGATGCATGGGAGGAGCCGCCGACGCGGTGAGCCGACATGCATCACCCGGAGCGATCATCCGAGGAAGGCGGTCCCATGAACCCATTGCTGATCGCCGGGCTGACCCTCGTCACCATCGGTCTCGCGCTGATCGTCCGCGTAATCCTTCGCGCCCGATCGCTCGCTAAGTCGGATCAGCAGACCGATGAGGCCTCCGCCAACGCCGCCTTCCGCAGGCTCATCCTCGAGAACGGTATCGCACTCGGCCTCGCCTTTCTCGGCATGGCGATGCTGCTCGCCGCCGGCATCCTCGGCTGAAGCCTGACTATGGAAACCGTCGCAACCCTTACCGCCCGCCACGCTCAGGTAGGCCGCGTCACCTGGATCGGTGTGCGACCTGCCCGCCACGCGGAGCTCAGAGCACTGGACGCCGCCGCCGTGCATGAGTGCGGCCTCGAGGGCGACCACCGCTCGAAGCCCGGCAAGCGGGCGATCACCCTGATCCAAGCGGAGCATCTCGCCGTCATCGCGGCACTCCTCGGCCAGAACGCCGTCGCACCAGAGTTACTCCGGCGGAACATCGTTGTTGGGGGCATAAACCTTCTCGGCCTCCGCAACCGCCGCTTCCGCATCGGCTCGGCAGTCCTTGAGGGAAGCGGCCTCTGCGCACCGTGCTCCCGCATGGAGACGGCGCTCGGCCATGGCGGCTACACCGCGGTACGTGGCCATGGCGGCATCACCGCTAGCGTTGTCCTGGCCGGGCAAGTCGCTCTGGGCGACAGCGTTGCCCCAATCGAAGAAAGCGAGGGCTGAGAGGCCACGACCCTTTTTCGCCCGTCGCCGAAGGGCGGGCAGGTGGGGGAGGCGGCGGGCCGGACGGGCCGCGCCACAAACAGACGCTCAGAACTTCTCGACCCAAGGCCGTAGCTCAATCTCCCAGGCCCAGACGCTCCGGTCTTGCGCCAGAAAGTGCCAGTAGCTCTCCGCGATCGCCTCCGGATCGAGCATGCTGTCCGGCCGGTCCGCTGCCTCGATCCGTTCGGGCCGGGCGGGATTCCGGATCCCGCCATCGATCACGAAATGCCCGACATGGATGCCTTGGGGATGCAACTCACGCGCCAGCGACTGCGCAAGGCCCCGCAGCGCAAACTTGCCCATGGCAAAGGTCGCCGAACGCGGAAAGCCTTTCACCCCGGCGGATGCACCGGTGAAGAGGATCGCGCCATGCCCCGCACCGCCTGCATCGGGCGACATCCTCCGCGCAGCCTCCTGCGCGGCGTAGAATGCGCCGAGCGCGGTGACACCCACCGCCGCTGCCACCTTCTCGGGATCGAGCTCCACAAGCGGCCCCATCACCCGCGCCGACGGGTTGTAGACCACCACGTCCGCCGCCCCAGCGGAGGACGCATCGACCGCTTCGAAGAGCGCCGCTACCGACGCCCGGTCCCCGGCGTCGCAGGAAAAGGCCGTCGCGCCGGTCTCCGCCACCAACGCTTCGAGCTTCGCCGTGTCCCGCGCAGCGAGGCTCACGGCCAAGCCCTCTTGCCGAAAACGGCGGGCCAACGCGGCGGACAACCCACTGCCGGCCCCGATGATCAGAGCATGTCTGTAGCGTGGAACCATGGCGCTTCCTCCCGGACCGTTGCGTGCCAAACCCTATGAGCGCGCCGACACTGGCCGCACCCATGGCACCGGGCTAGACCCAAATGAAACGACGGATGGGGAAGGACGGGCAATGGCTGCGAAGCATATCGTGATCACCGGCGCCAATCGCGGCATCGGGCTGGAACTTGCGCGCCAGACCCTCGCCCGTGGGGACCGCGTCACCGGCCTCGCGCGCGACGCGAGTGCTCCGGCGCTAGCATCCCTTTCCGCTGAGTCCGGCGACCGTTTCACCGCGCTAACCGCCGACGTGACCGATCCCGTCTCGCTCGCTGCCGCCGCTGCTGCCACACCACAGCCGGTCGACATCCTCATCTGCAACGCTGGTCAGTATCTGGGCCGCGGCCGTATCGGCGATGCCGTCTTCGATCCAGACACTTGGCGCGACATGCTCATGACAAACGTTGCCGGCGTCTACTTCACGATCGAGGCGTTCGTCGACCGCGTCGCGGATGCCGAGCGTCCTCGCATCGCAGTCATCTCTTCGGTCATGGCCTCGAGCACCCGTGCTCCCGGCGGATCCTATATCTACCGTGCCTCCAAGGCCGCCGCCACGAACCTCGCGCGCAACCTCGCCATCGATCTCGCCAGTCGCGGCATCGCCGTCGGCGCCTATCACCCGGGCTGGGTGCGCACGGATATGGGCGGCAGCGCTGCCGACATCGACGTCGCGGACGCCGCCTCTGGGCTCCTCGCCCGCTTCAACGCGCTGACACCGGCGACGAGCGGCGTCTTCGAGGACTATCGCGGCGAAGCGATTGCGTTCTGATGCGAGGCATTCATCCCAGTGGCAGCCCCTCGATCGTCGCCGTGATGAGATCGAGTTCGGTGGGGCCGGAGAACCGATGATCGGCGTCCTTCACCAGGGTCAGCCGCGCGTCGGCGCAGTCCATGTGATCGAGGAGCGCGAGCCCCCGCGCCACCGGCACATCGGTATCGGCCGTGCCGTGAAGCAGCCGCACCGGAAAGGGCAGCGGGAGCGGATCGCGCAGCACGAGGTTCTGCCGCCCGTCCTCGATCAGGCGCCGCGTGATAACATAAGGTTCGTCAGAGTAGTCCGAAGGCAGCGCGACCTGACCCTCGGCTTCGAGCGCTGCCCGCTCCTCTGCCCCGAACGCCGCCCACATGCTGTCCTCGGTGAAATCCGGCGCGGCGGCGATGCCGACGATGGCCGCAACCCTCTCCGGCATCGCCCGGGCAAGCAAAAGCGCGATCCATCCCCCCATGGAGGAGCCGACCAGCACCTGCCGGCCCTCGGTCAGCCGGCTCACGGCCTCCCGCGCATCATCGGCCCAGTCACCGATCGCACCCTCCTCAAAGGCGCCGGAACTCGAGCCGTGGCCCCGGTAATCGAAGCGCAGAAAGGCGCGCCCGCTCGCTTCGGCCCAGGCCTCGAGATGCACCGCCTTGGTCCCAGTCATGTCCGATCGGAAACCACCGAGGAAAACCACGCCTGCGGCTTGCTTTCCGTCCCCTTTGGCCGGCGTGCTATGATATGCAAGGCGCCTTCCAGCGCCGAGATGGAGTGTTGACAGAGCCGCCATGTCGGGGTCGTCCCTTTTTCCCTCAGCTGCCCCGCAGCCTAGCGACGCGCCGGTCTCGCTCAACCCCGCGCATCGGGGACAGCGGCCGCTGACGATCCTGCAGGTCGTCCCGAGCCTCGGCATCGGCGGGGTCGAACGCGGCACGCTCGAGATCGCGGAGGCTGTGGTCGAAGCAGGCGGCCGGGCGCTGGTCGCGTCGGAAGGCGGGCAGCTGGCCGCGCGTCTGATCCGCTCCGGTGCCGAGCTTGTGGGCATGAACGCGGCCACGAAGAACCCGCTCAACATCTGGCAGAACGCGGGCGTCCTCGAGCGGTTGATCCGAAGCGAGAGCGTCGACCTCGTGCATGCCCGCAGTCGCGCCCCAGCCTGGTCCGCCAAATGGGCTGCCGAACGCTGCCGCGTACCGTTGGTCACGACCTATCACGGCAACTATTCCGAGCGCTTTCCCGGCAAGCGGCTCTACAACTCCGTCATGGCATCCGGCCGCCCCGTCATCGCCGTCTCCGAACACATCCGGGGGCTGGTGGCGGAGCGGCACCGGGTGCCCGCCGACCAGATCGTGGTGATCCCAAGGGGGGCCGACACCAACGTGTTCTCCGAGGACGTGGTCGGAGGCGCACGCACCGCAGGGCTTGCAGAACGCTGGGGCCTCCTCGACGACCCGCGGCCGATCATCATGCTTCCGGGCAGGCTCACGCGCTGGAAGGGCGGGGAAAGCGTCGTCGACGCCGCAGCCCTTCTCGCCGAGCAGCGGCCGAGCAATGGTGGTCGCCCGGACTTCATCGTGCTGCTGGTGGGGGACGACGCGGGCTCGGGCTTCGGAAACACGCTCGAGCGGCGCATCCGTGCCCGCGGCGTCGGCCATTTCGTGCATCTTGCCGGGGCCGTCACCGACATGGCCGCGGCCTACAAGCTCGCCTCCATCGTGATCTCTGCGTCGACCGAGCCGGAGGCGTTCGGCAGGGTTGCCGTCGAGGCGCAGGCCATGGGCCGCCCCGTCGTCGCAACGAACCATGGCGGCGCGCGTGAGACGGTCGCGCATGGCGAAACCGGGCGCCTCTATCCGCCCGGCGACGCTAAAGCCCTGGCCGATGCGCTGCAGGGAATCCTCGAGATGGATCCCTCGGCCAAGGCCCATATGCGCCTTACCGCCCGCGCACGCATCCACGCCCGTTACACCATCAGCACGATGAAACGCGCGACCCTCGACGTTTACGAGCGCGTCACCGGCCGCCTCTTCAGCGAAGCGTAACGACCGCCGCACACGACACAACGGCGGGCGCAGGATGGTGGGCGGGCCGCTTGGCGCCGCCGTCCTTTACGGCGGAGCCGAGCCGGGGCGTCCGACAGCCCGCCCGCACAACACTCAGCGCAACCCCGGCACCCAGAAAGGCGTCTTCGCCCGGTACTCGCGCCAGCGCTCGCCGTGAAGCCCCTCCAGCCGCCGCTCCTTCAAATAGGGCCCGAAGGCGCAGTAGGCCGTGAGTACGACGGCAAGCAGGAGCTGATCCGGTGTCCAGGCCGGCACGGCCCACGTCGTGAGCGCGAAGGCAAGATAGATCGGATGCCGGATATGGCGGAAGAGCCCGGTCACCGGCATCGGCGGGAACACCGGCTTCACCCCGCGCCAGAGCGACAGCCAACCGAGGAGCCCGCTCTGCACCTCGGCCCCGGCATCCCAGCTCGCCTTCACGAGCATGAGAAAGGCACCCGCATAGGCAGCCCCGATCACCCAGCGAACAGTGCCCTCCGCCTCCCACCAGACGATGCCCGATGGTGTCCAGAGCGCAAAGAGCGCCAGGAGTTGGATCGAAGCGACGAGTGCAAAGGTGGTCGTCGCGAGGGTCCCCCCTCTCCCCGCAGGCGCCATCCTCGCAAGCATCCGGCGCGCCGGGCCGAGGAGGAGCGAGTGGCCGAGCGGAAACTGTATCAGCAGCGTGACGTTTGCCGCCCAGCCCCAGGGCTGCGGCACGGAACCCAGCCCAAGCTGCATGCCAAACCACATGTTCACGATCATGGAGAGCACCGCCATGCCGAAGAGCGCATGGCAAAGCCCGCCCCAGAGGAGCGCCACTACCCTATCCCGACGCGCCGTATCCGCGTCGCGGAACGTCGGAACAGCCTCGAGCGTACGTGCCACCGCCGGCACGCGCATGATAAGCGAAGTCACATCTGTCATGACCCGGAGATAGGTCCGTAGCGCCGCCAGTGGCATCCTGCGACGTTGCGGCTCAGCACGGCTTGACCCTTGCGAGGAGAGAAGGTCCCCTGCGCAGGATCGAGCGCCCGCCCGATCGGCCATTCCCGTCGAACCGGAGACCCTCATGAACGGTGCCGAAGCCCTTGTCCGCACACTCCATGCCGGCGGGGTCGATGTCTGTTTCGCCAATCCCGGCACGTCCGAAATGCAGTTCGTCGATGCGCTCGACCGCACGCGCCTCATGCGCTGTGTGCTGGGTCTCTTCGAGGGCGTAGTGACGGGTGCCGCCGACGGATACGGGCGCATGACCGGCAAGCCAGCGGTCTCGCTCCTCCATCTCGGCGCCGGCCTCTCCAACGCTGCGGCAAATCTCCACAATGCCAAGCGTGCCCGCACGCCAATGCTCAACCTCGTCGGCGAGCATGCCAGCTGGCATATCCGCCACGATCCACCCCTTGCCTCCGACATCGCCGGGCTCGCCGCGCCGGTCTCGGATGTCGTGCTGACCTCCACGAGCCCGGAGGCCCTCGCAGCCGAGGGCGCGCAGGCTCTGGCGGAGGCACTCTCCTGGCCCGGCCGCATCGCCACGCTGATCGCACCGGGTGACCATGGCTGGGACGACGGCGGGCGGGTCGCAGAGCCCATCGCCCCCTGCGGGCCGGCGCCCGTCTCGGACGACACGCTGGCTGAGGCGGCCAACGCGCTCGACGGCAGTGAGCCCGCGCTGATCCTGATCGGCGGCCATGCCCTGACATCGCCGGAGAGCCGGGCAGCGGCGCAGGCGATCGCGGCGAAGACGCGGGCGCAGGTGATGTGCCCGACCTCCTTCCGCCGGATCGATCGCGGCGGCGGCCGACCGAGGATCGATCGCCTGCCCTATGTCGTCGATCTCGCGCTCGAGAAGCTCGCCCGGTTCAAGCGCGCAGTGCTGGTCGAGGCCGTCGAACCTCCCGCGTTCTTCGGCTACCCGGGCAAGCCGAGCCTCTTCCTGCCCGAAGACTGTGCCGTCACGCAGCTTGCAGGTTTCGGCGATGACGGGCCGGGCGCTCTCCTCGCTCTGGCGGAGCTGTTGGGTGCCGCCACGCCATCCCACCATTCCGCCGGGCCCCTCCCCGAGCGTCCGCAACCGGGTCGGCTCACACCGGAGACGCTGGCCGCCGCCATCGGCGCGACAGCGCCCGAGGGCGCAATCTATGTCGATGAAGGCATCACACAGGGACGCGGGATCTACCCCGCACTAGCCGGCGCACCGGAACATAGCTGGCTGCCCATCACCGGCGGTGCAATCGGCATTGGCCCGCCGATGGCCGTGGGCGCCGCGATCGCTGCACCGGATCGGCCGGTCATCGCGCTGCAGGCGGACGGCTCGGCGATGTACACGATCCAGGCGCTCTGGACCGCGGCGCGCGAGCAGACGAACGTCACCTATCTGATCTTCGCCAACCGCTCCTACGAGATCCTGAAGCATGAGCTTGCACGCACGGGCGCAAACCCGGGCCCGTCCGCGCTGGCGCTCGTCGATCTCGACCGACCCGTACTGGATTTCTGTCAGATCGCCCGCGGCATGGGCGTAGATGCCAGTGCAACCGATTGCCCAGCAGAACTCGCGAAGCTCCTTGATTGGGCTCCTCAGCAACCCGGACCTTACCTCATCGAGTGCCGCCTCTGACCGCAGCGCCGGAGCAAATTCGTTGGAACGAATTTGCAAATCTCTTCAAAGAGATTTGCCGAACACCTGGCCTCGCGATTTCGTCTAGCCGGTCAGGCGGCGGTAGAGATGCCAGCTCGCATGCCCGAGAACCGGCAGCACGATGACAAGACCCAAGAAGAAAGGCGCTGAGGCTACCGCGAGTGCCGCACCTATCATGGCGCCCCAGGCCAGCATCACCTTCGGGCTTGCCAGCACCGCCTTGAAGCTCAGCACCATCGCCGTGATGAAGTCGCTGTCCCGGTCAAGGAGAAAGGGGAAGGCAAGGACACTCAGACAGTACGAGACGCCAGCAAAGAACGCCCCGAAGGCGTGGCCGACAGCGAGAAAGCTCAGCCCGTTCGAGGTGGTGACCATCTGACCCGCGAGTTCCCAGAACCGATCGGTCGAGGTGTGAAAGAAGATCGCGAACAACATCACGCCAACGCGGCTCCAGACTGCCAGCCAGAACATCAGAATGAACCCGTGATAGAGGATCTGCTTGCGCGCCGTGGCCGCAACCATCGCCGGCACGTCCGCGAAGCCGAGGCGCAGCCCCAGTTCGCGCCGTCGCGAGATCTCGTATAGGATGACGGCCGCGAAGGGGCCGACCAGCGCAAAGCCCGCGACAACCGGGAAAGAGAGACCCCGCAGTTCCCGCAACTCCAGCACCCAGATGAGAAGCCAGCCTCCCAGGGCGTAGAGCGCGCCGACGGCGAGGCCGAGGACTGGGGCTGCGCGGAAATCGGCCCAGCCCGCGCCTAATGCGGCCTGCAGGTCGTCCCAATCGGCCGCGCGCACGTCCGGGACGCCGTCAGCCGACCGCCAGGGGCCCGGATCGCCCGCCCCCGGCTCACTTGCAGTCATCCTTACCTCCCTCGGCCCCTACGCGGTCGAGCCGCATCCCATGGGCTCTTGATGGCCGATCACTCGAACCTCCGCATTGATCCAGCGCAGGGTCGCAGCAGGGGCTATTCTCCCGAAGGCGAGGTGATCGCGAACTTGTGGAGAAGCGCGCCGAGAGCCGCCCCGATCAAAGGCGCCACGATGAAGAGCCAGAGCTGCGCGAGCGCCGTCCCCCCGACAAAGAGCGCCGGGCCGATCGAGCGCGCGGGATTGACCGAGGTTCCTGTCACCGTGATGCCGACAAGATGGATCATGGTCAGCGTCGCGCCGATCACCAGCCCGGCCATGGTGGCATTGCCGCCATCTGAGGTGACGCCGAGGATGACGACGATGAAGATGGCGGTCGCAACCACTTCGAAGAGGAATGCGCCGACCAGTCCGAACTCGGCGCCGTAGCCAGCACCCCAGCCGTTCTGACCCATGCCGTTCGCGCCCACGTCGTATCCACCGACTGACGTGGACACGATCACGAAGATCACGAATGCCGCGACCACCGCGCCGATCACCTGACCGACCACGTAGCCGATGAATTCCGTCATCTCCATCCGCCCGGCAACCAAGCAGCCGAGACTTACGGCGGGGTTGAGATGGGCGCCCGAGACCTGCCCGATCGAATAGGCCATCGCGACGACCGAGATCCCGAAGGCAAGGCTGATCCCGGCGATGCTGATCGGGTCCGCCAGACCGACGCCAGCGCCCGCCAGCACGGCGCTGCCGACACCGAAGAATACGAGAACGAATGTGCCGATACCCTCGGCGATGAACTTGCGCATGGTGGCGTCCTCCCAGTTTTGTCTCGATTCGAAACGATCATTCGCGTGAGAGTGACGTAAAGGTATCTTTCATGACAGCACGAAAGGAGCGGGCGGGGTGACAAGCGCACCGCCTTCCCGCTAGCGTGCCGCATCACCCCGCGACCACCGGATCCGATCATGTCTGCGCCCATCGACCGCCACTCCCGCGGCGTCTTCATCATCGCCGCGACGCCGTTTGCGGAGAACGGCGCCCTCGATCCCGAGAGCGCGGATAGCATGGTCGAGTTCTACCGGGGCACGGGCGTCGACGGCATCACCATACTCGGCGTGATGGGCGAGGCACCGAAGCTTTCGGCCGAGGAAAGCCTCTCCTTCGGACAACGGGTGATCGCGCGGGCCGGATTGCCGGTGATCGTCGGCGTCTCAGGGGGCGGGCTTGATCCGATGCGCCGGCTTGCGCATGAGGCGATGAACGCCGGCGCCGCTGGGGTCATGGTTGCCCCGCCCGCCGGCACCGGGCCCGAGGACCTGGCGGAAGCGTATTTCGCAAGCGTCTGCGCAGCGCTGGGTCCGGACGTGCCCATCTGTCTTCAGGATTACCCGGCGCTTACCGGCGTGAAGATCTCCGCGACATCCATCCTTCGGCTGACCTCCACGCATCCGCAGATCGTGATGCTGAAGCACGAGGACTGGCCGGGCCTCAACAAGCTCACGGCCGTGCGCCGCGGCTCCGACACGGCGGAGGTACCGCGCCTCTCGATCCTCACCGGCAACTCCGCCCTCTTCCTCGACGAGGAGATGGCGCGCGGCGCCGATGGCGCGATGACCGGGTTCTGCTTTCCCGAGATGCTCGTCGAAGTCGTCGCCGCCCACGCGTCAGGCGCGCGCGACCGTGCCTCCGATCTCTTCGAGGCCTATCTCCCGCTCATCCGCTACGAGCAGCAACCGGGTCTCGGCCTCGCCATCCGCAAGGAAGTGCTGCGGCGCCGAGGTGCGATCGCGTCCTCCGCCCTCCGTGCGCCCGGTCCTCGCCTCACGCCGGAGGATGTGTCGGAACTCGACCGCCTCCTCGACCGCCTCGATACCAGACTGAAGGAGCTCGGCTGATGGATCTCGGCCTCACGGGCAAACGTGCCCTCGTCCTCGCCTCTACCCGCGGGCTCGGCCGCGCCATCGCGGAAGCGCTCGCCGCCGAGGGGGCGCATCTGCTCCTGGCAGGCCGCAGTCAGGAACGGCTCGAAGTGGTGGCGGAGGGTATTCGCGCGAAGGGGGGCACGGCAGAGGTAGCGGTCGCGGATCTCTCCGACCCCGCCGCTTCCGAAGCAGTGGCAACGGCGGTGCGTTCGGTCTTCGGCGAGGTCGATATCCTGTTGAACAACACCGGCGGACCGCCGCCCGGGCGCATGGTCGACGCGGACCCCGCGGTGATGGCTGCACAGTTCGACACGATGGTGATGCGGCTGGTGGAGATCACGGCCCGGCTGCTGCCGCCCATGCGGGCGCAGAAATGGGGACGCATCATCACCGTCGGCTCCTCGGGCGTGATCCAGCCGCTCACGAATCTGGGCCTTTCGAACGCGCTTCGTGCGTCCCTGGTCGGATGGTCCAAGTCGCTGTCCAACGACCTCGCGGCGGACGGCGTTACGGTCAACATGCTGCTGCCGGGCCGCATCCACACTGAACGCGTGGATGAGTTGGACGCCGCTGCAGCAAAGCGGACCGGCAAGACGATCGAGGAGACGCGCGAGGCAGCCATGGCAGCCATTCCCGCGGGGCGCTACGGCACACCGGCGGAGTTCGCGGCCGTCGCGGCGTTCCTCGCGAGCGATCAGGCAAGCTATATCACCGGCAGCCAGATCCGCGTCGATGGCGGCGCGATCCGCTCGATCTGAAGCCGGCAGCGCCATCGAGCCGTCCGGCCCAGGCATTCGGCATCGCGACGACCGGACTTGATCCGACGACCCAGAGGATCGGAGTCGAGAGACTCTCCTGATCCCTGAGTTGAGCCTGAGATTACCTCGAACGGTCAGTCCGTCTCGGTCCTGCCACCAGACGGGTGATCCACGTCCCCAGCAGCCAATCTCTCAGACTCGGGCCCTGCATCGGGCAACGCGCTCAGGCGAGGGCAGCCGTCCAGCGCGGGTCGCGAAACTGCTGGATCTCGAGATGGTAGCCGTCGGGGTCGCGAAAGAAGGCGGCATAGACCGTGTCGCCGATCAGCCAGGCGGGCGGCCCCTCGAACGTGACACCGAGTGCGCTCAGTCGCGCATACTCCGCATCCACATCGCGCAGGAAGGTCAGCATGATCCCGTCCGTACCCCGCGGGCGATGCGCAAAATCCGAGACGCCGAGATAAGCACCCTTGTTCACCTGAAAGATCGAGACCGAACCCTTCTCGGTGCGCTGCTCGATAATGGGCGCAAGCTGCATCGTCGCCCGGTAGAAGACCTCAGCGCGCTCAAAATCGTCGGTGTAGATGAAGGTGATCAGTTGCCCGATCTCTTCCGGCACGGTCTCGACCATCGCGACTACTCCAAGGTTTCGAGCCGTCGACCCGGGCTCGGCCTAAGGCGCGGCCAGAGCGCGGCATAGGCCGGCTGCACCACATCATTCCACCGCCGGCGAAACGCGAAATCGGACCGTTCCTGCTCCCGACCCGCCGTCTCGTTCTCGCGCGGGAAGGCGTCTAACGGGACGGGCCGGTCGACGAAGGCCTTCAGACGATCCATCGCATCCGCATCCCGAATGTCGAGGACGAGGAGGCGCTCGGGACATCCCTCCGCCTCGAAGAAGGCCTTCACGTTGCGGTTGTGCGCGCGGTAGATCGCCAGATGCTCTTCCTCGAAGCCATGCGGGTAGTGCCGGCCGAAGACGTGATGCATCGAATGCGTCACCGGATGGGCATAGCGGCAATGGCGCAGCAGGCTTGCATACCACTGCTCATCGGGCCGCGTCGTCAGAATGAACCTAGCACCCGGGATCTCGCGGTAGGCGCGGCGATACATGAAGGGGTGGGGCCAGTCGCAGGCGAAGTCTATGCCCCGGTAGCTCTCCATCACCTTGTCGTGCCGCCCGGCGATGAAATCGAAGAAGAGCTTCCGGTTCTTTCCTTTCGCTCGGTAGCCCGACTTCTGCATGACGCGCAGCAGGCTGGTGAGCCCGGTCTTCATGAAGCCCAGACCGAGATAGAAGGGAGGTTGCCGCTCGCTCATCGCCGATCCTTGCCACGCGCCCCGCACCGCGGCAACGGGCCATCGGTCCGGGTATCGATCAGGGCATCGGTCAGGGCGGCGGCCGGTTGCCCGGCACGTATTCGAGAAGGTCGCCAGGCTGGCATTCGAGCGCATTGCAGAGCTTCTCCAGCGTCTCGAAGCGGATGCCGCGAACCTTGCCGGATTTCATGCTCGAGACCGTCTGCTCCGTCAGGCCCACCGCCTCCGCCAGCTCGCGCGAGCGCATCTTCCGGCGGGCCAAAGCAACATCGAGGCGCACGATGATCGGCATGGGTTACACGAACTCCGCGTTTTCCTGGGCGATGATAAGGCCTGCGCGCATGACGAGGCCGATCACGGTGAGGAGCGCGCCGGTGAGGGCGGAGAGCGCCATCTTGCCATCGAGCGCGAGGGAGATCGATCGCTGTCCTTCCGCCCCATCCCAGGTGAGGACGAAGGACGCGATGGGTTGCGTGACGACCGCGAGCACCGCCGTGACCACGAGGCAGAGCCCGATGCCCGCCACGGCGGATGCCGCAGCCTCGGTAAAGACGTCGCCATCGCGCCAAACGGAGAAGAGGCGGGCAGAAAGCCAGAGTGCGGCGACATAGAACCCGATATTCACGGCGACGAGCGGGACCAGTACCAGGCGTTCCTCGAACCCGATCCCTTCTGTCGCGCCGGGCAGGCCGGAATGCTCGACGGCCCAATCGAAGGCGCCGGGCAGCACCAGAAGGGCGAGGCCGCCCAGAGTGAACACCAGCGCGCCGAGAAGGCAGAAGACGTGCAGCACAGCACTCCACCGCCCGATCCGCCGACGGAGGCGGGCCGGGTCCTCCCGGTCGGGCGCATAGGGCGAAATTGATGCCGTGGCAGGCACTGGTTCAGTCATCGGAGGCTCCATGCTTGACACGATAATCTTCGTGTAAGAGATGAATTTTTATCTGTCAAAGGAGAATGTGATGCAGTGCGCTCGCCTTGCTCAAACCGTTGTCATCCTGGCCCTTGCCGGCTGCGCCAGCGATCAGGAGTTTGCGCGCCAGCTTGCGGGAGAAGGGCCGGATCCGATCGATCCCGCGGCCGTCTCGGTCGCGGTCGAGCCGCCCACGGGGCTTTCGATCCCGCCTGATGGGGCGACCCTGACCCTCTCCGCCGAAGACGGCACCGGCTGGGCTGTGTCCGAAGAGTTCACGCTGGTTACAGCATCTCCGGCCACAGCGCCCGGACTGCCGCAAGCGACCGAGATAACTGCGCTCTCCCTCGCCCCGGGCGACAGGGAGCGCTTCCGTACCGCTGCGCAGGAGGTCGGACGGCGCGAACTCGACGCGCCCAACGACGTGAAGGGCAGCTTTGCCGCCTCCGTCGACCCCTGCCTCCTAGACGACCGGATCACGCCTACGGGCCCTCTCCGTGTCTTTCTCCGCTTTGCCGAGAACCGGCCTTACCGCCTGCTGCGGGAGGAAGCAGACTTCGTCGACAGGCTCCAGCGCGCGCGGGGCGCGGTCAACGCCCTGCCCCGCTGTCCCGCGCCGGTCAGATAAGCCGTCCCTCCCTACCCGTCCTTGACAGAGAGGGGGTGTCTGGAAACGGTGCGCGCGGCGCGATGCCTCCCTTTGACACGACGGACCACGACCGATGAGCGACCACATCACCATCACCCTCCCCGACGGCGCGACCCGCGACTACGCCGCCGGCACGACGGGCGGTGACGTGGCCGCGGATATCTCGAAGTCGCTGGCCAAGGCAGCGCTCGCCGTCAAGATCGACGGGCGGCTCGCGGACCTCTCCGAGGCGATGGACACCGACCATGCCCTCAGCATCGTCACCGCCAAGGACGAGGCCGAGGCGCTGGAGCTCATCCGGCACGACTGCGCGCATATCATGGCCCGCGCGGTGCAGGAGATCTGGCCCGAGACCAAGGTTACGATCGGCCCTGTGATCCAGAACGGCTGGTACTACGACTTCGACCGGGACGAGGCCTTCACCGAGGCCGATTTCGCCGCGATCGAGCAGCGCATGCGCCAGATCATCGCCGCGCGCGACCCCGTGCGGACCGAAGTTTGGGACCGTGCGCGCGCGAAGGCGCATTACGAAAGCACGGACGAGCCCTTCAAGGTCGAGCTGATCGACGCAATCCCCGAGGGCGAGCCCGTGCGGATGTACTGGCACGGGAATTGGCAGGATCTCTGCCGCGGCCCCCATCTCGCCCATACCGGCCAAGTGCCGGCGGATGCCTTCAAGCTGATGTCGGTCGCCGGCGCTTACTGGCGAGGCGACAGCCGCAACAAGATGCTCCAGCGCATCTACGGCATCGCCTTCCGCAGCCGGAAGGACCTCGAGGCACATCTCCACATGCTGGAGGAGGCGGCGAAGCGCGATCACCGGCGCATCGGCCGCGAGCAGGAGCTCTTCCATCTCCAGGAAGAGGCGCCCGGCATGGTCTTCTGGCACCCCAAGGGCTGGAGCGTCTACCGCACGCTCGAGGATTATATGCGCCGGCGCCTCACCGCGGCGGGCTACAAGGAGATCCGCACCCCGCAGGTTGTCGACCGCAAGCTCTGGGAAGCCTCGGGGCACTGGGACAAGTACCGCGAGAACATGTTCATCACCGAGATCGACGAGGAACATGCGAACGAGAAACGCGTTAACGCCCTCAAGCCGATGAACTGCCCCTGCCATGTGCAGATCTACAACCGCGGCCTTAAGAGTTACCGCGATCTCCCTCTGCGGCTTGCGGAATTCGGCTCATGCCACCGCTATGAAAGCTCCGGCTCGATGCATGGACTGATGCGGGTGCGGGGCTTCACGCAGGACGACGCGCATATCTTCTGCACCGAGGACCAGATCGAGGGCGAGACAGCGAAGTTCATCGAGCTCCTCGGCTCGATCTACGATCATCTCGGCTTCGAGGGCTTCGACATCAAGCTCTCCACCCGGCCCGAGCAGCGGGTGGGCTCGGACGAAATCTGGGACAAGGCGGAGGCGGCACTGGAAGCCGCGGTCCGCAAGATCACCAATGACTACGAGATCGACCCGGGAGAAGGCGCGTTCTATGGACCCAAGCTCGACTTCAAGCTGACGGACGCGATCGGGCGCGAATGGCAGTGCGGCACGTTCCAGGCGGACTTCAACCTGCCGGAACGGCTCGACGCCGAGTATGTGGACCACAACGGCGAGAAACGGCGCCCCGTCATGATGCACCGGGCGATATTGGGTTCGTTCGAGCGTTTCCTGGGCATCCTCATCGAAAACTGCGCGGGCCGTTTCCCGCTCTGGCTCGCGCCAACGCAGGTGATGGTCGCTACCATCGTCTCCGACGCGGATGAGTATGCGGCCGAAGTGACGACGGCGCTGCGCGCGCGCGGCCTTCGCGTCGAGACGGATACGCGGAACGAGAAGATCAACTTCAAGGTCCGCGAGCATTCGACCGCCGCCGTGCCGATCATCATCGCCGTCGGGCGCCAGGAGGTCGAGGGCCGGAGCGTCGCGCTCCGCCGCCTCGGCCAACAGGGGCAAACGATGCTCGAACTCGAAGCGGCGCTTGATCATATTGCCGGGGAAGCAACCCCACCCGATCTGGTTGCCTGACCGCCGGCGTGGAAGGCGCTGGACCGGGCCGCGAGGGAGAGGACAGAATGGATGATCTTGACCGCGCACGCGGTGCATCCCTTGCCCAGGCGACGGCGCGTTTCGTGGCCGATGGCGGCGTGGGGCGCGAAGCATTCCGCGAGGAGCTTCGTGCCGTCCGGACGGCGGTCTCCAACCGCCCGCCCGAAGACCTGACACCGCTGCTCGACGGGTTACGGGACAGGGCGGTGCGGCTCGAGGCACTCGCGGCGGAGGCGGAGAGCGAAAATGGGCGCTTAGCCCTTGCCACCAATGGCGGCGTTGCCGCTCTGGGCCTTGCGATCATCGGGATCTTCTCGAGCGGCGCCTCGGTCGCGTTTTGCCTCGCCGTGGGCGTCATCGGCGCTTTCGGCGCCAAGCTGTCCCAGGATCGGCGGGAAGAGCTGCAGAATGAAGGCGTGAACCTCCGCGCCGCTGCCGAGGACCTGCGCGAGCTTGCCCAGTCGATTGGAGAACGCGATGACCGATAAGCCACTCGACCGCGAGGGCTGTCTCGCGCTCATTCGCGAAGGCGCCGAGGCGCCGGCAGACTGCGCGGCACTTCTGGACGCTGCCCCCCCCCTCCTCTCGCAGCAGGAGGAGGGCGCGCTGATCCTCGCCGCCGTTCTCGCTCTGATCGCACTTGGCCAGTTTTTGGTGCGTTCGGGGGCGGCCAGCCGCGCGCGCGTTCGTACCATCCGCGACGACGACGCCTGATCGGGGTCACTTTGCTCGCACATCGTTACATTCGGTGAACCGGAGCGAAAGTCTGCGCGAATGAGCGCTTGTGTTCGCATCCGCGCCCGTTCACGATTTGATCAATCATATTTCCGATTGCGAATTTGCGTGTTGCGCATCGGTGAGCGCGACATGGGTGTTTACCCTTATGTAAGGTTTGTATAAGATTTTCCATCATACGGAATGGGCTCCGCAAGGCGGAAGGAGATTATTCCATGCGCAGTTTTTCGGAGATCGAGCGATTAGCGTTCTCGAACCACAGCGGCGAGGGTGAGGCCGCGCTCCTCCTGCCCACCCCGTCGACGACGGAAGCACTCCTTGAAATTCCGGACGCCACCTGGCTCTCAATGCTCTCACGCTGCGTCTTCTCTGCGGGCTTCAATTGGAAGGTCGTGGAAAGCAAATGGCCTGCCTTCGAGAACGCCTTCCACAGCTTCGCGCCTGGGCCGTGCTCTATGATGACGGACGAGGAGATCGAGCGTGCGGCCGTCGCGGGCGGCATACCGCATATGGCAAAGGCAATCAGCGTCAGGGAAAACGCGGTGCTGTTCCGCGAGCTGGCGGAGAGTGCAGGCTCGGCGGCAGCCCACCTCGCGCACTGGCCAAGCACGGAGTTCGCGCAGCTCCTGATCGAGCTCAAGAAGCGCGGCAACCGGTTGGGTGGTACGACGCCCCAGTACTTCCTGCGGTTCATGGGCGTCGACGGCTTCATCCTGACGGAGGATGTCGTAAAGGCCCTTATCCGCGAGGAGATCGTCGACCGGGCGCCGACCTCCACCAAGGGCCTGATCGCGACACAGGGGGCATTCAACACCTGGTCGGGCGAGAGCGGTCGGCCGCTAATGCAAATCAGCCGCCTGCTCGCGCTAAGCGTCGGGTGACGCCTCAAAGCCTCAGAGCAAGATAGCGCCGCCTAGTACCAGCTGACAGGTGACCCCGACGAAGAAGAGTGCCGTACGGACGAACGGCAGTCCTGCGCAATACACCGCAAAATGTGCCATGCTAGCAAAGAAGAAGACCGCGGCGGCCGTGGCAGTGGCGGTGTTGCCTGCGTCCGCAAGCTCCACCGCAGCAACAAGTGCGGCGAAGACCGCGAGGTTCTCGATCGCGTTCGAATGGGCCCGCTGCGCCCGTGCGGCCCAGGGTATGTGATAATCGATGTCGTGCTCGCCATCCATCAAGGCCGGCAGCAGGCCCCTCTCGGCGATCAGCCAGAGAATGTAGGGCAGCCACATGAGCGCTGTGGCCACGGCGGTTGCGGCCAGCCAGAAAATCTCGGGTGACATGGTGTCCATCGGGGGCGTCCTCTCGTTGAGCCGCAGGGTTGGCTTGCCATATGGCAATCAGCAACCGCGCGAGAAGAACGCAGAAACACGGCCGATACGGTCCTATTCTGCACCATTGGGAGAGCAGATGACCCGCAAGCAGCGCCATCTTGATTACGATGATTGCCCGGTCGAGGCGGCTCTCGACCTTATCGGCGGCAAGTGGAAGGCATCGATCCTTTACGCCTGCAGCTTCCAGGCGCAGCGCTTCAACAGCTTGCGCCGGCTCTTCCCGAAGATCTCGCAGCGCACGCTCACGAACCAGCTACGGGAGCTGGAAGCGGATGGTCTGCTCTTCAGAAAGGTGTTTCCCGAGATACCGCCGCGCGTCGAATACACCCTCACCGCCCGCTCCTCCACCCTCCTTCCCGTACTGGAGGGTCTGCATGCATGGGGATCTGAACACGTGCTGCCAGACCGAAAAAGCAGCGCCTGATGCACGGCGCAGGAGCAGCCTTCCACCATGGCTCAAGACGCAGCAATCGGGGACTGAAAGCGGTATTCACAGCAGATCTGTCCCGAAACGGGTCGACAAATTGGCGCTTCAGGCGTTAGCTTCCGCAGCATGGCAAGCCCTGATGCAGCGACGCCGGAGCTTCTTCCATGAGCCCCGAAGCTATCTCGAACGAGCCACCCGCGGCGCTGCGAAGCGCTGAGCTGCCGCTCGCCCGCCTCACGATCGCAGCACCGATCGTGCCTGTGCGAAACGTCGCGGCCTCTCTCAGCTTTTACGAACGCGTGCTCGGCTTCCGGCAACTCCGCCGGAACGACGATGGCAGCGCGGCGCTGGTCGCGCGCGACGGGATGCGGGTGATGCTGCTGCGCGTCGGGCAGCGCCGCGCGCTCGAGTCCACACGAGAGCATCTCTCAGCCTATGTCTGGGTCGACGACGTGGACGCGCTCTGGGCCGAGCTCGAGCCGCGCGTCTCGCAGCTCCCCGCCTGGCGCGTCCGGCGTCCGTTCCGTCAGCCCTATGGCGCGGTGGAGTTTCACGTGAAGGACCCGGACGGCTTCCTGCTGTTCTTTGCCGAGGATCCGTTCACACCTGCGGCGAATGAGGGGCTAGCATCGCGCGACAGCGGACCGCACCGTCCTAACTGACACTCTGGCTTCGCCGAGATCCGGCCGGGCCCTGCTGCAGAAGGAGCCCGTCGATGCGCCGCTTCCTTTCCCATCTTTTCGCCTTCGTCGCGACGCTGGCCGCAAGCCCCGCCCTCGCAAGCCTTTGCCACAGCTTTGTCGAAGGCATCCCCGGGGCGCGCTACGCGCAACTCGGCCCCATCGAGCTCGCGCGGGCGGAAAGCGTCAATATCGCCTATGTAACCCACTCGACCTACCGCATCACCACGCCGGCAGGCGTCGTCATCCTGACTGACTATTTCGGCGCAAACGGCGGCACGCTGCCGGACGTGGTCACCATGAACCACGCGCATGAGACGCATTACACCGACTTCCCCGACCCCGCCATCGACCATGTCCTGCGCGGCTGGAACCCGCTCGGCGACGGTCCGGCAGTGCACAATCTCGAGGTTGCGGACGTGATCGTCCGCAACGTGACCACCGACATTCGCGGCTGGGGGGAACGGGAGGTTGACGGCAACTCGATCTTCATCTTCGAGGTTGCAGGGCTCTGCATCGGCCATCTCGGCCATCTGCACCACACCCTTGGCGACATTCACCACACCCAGATCGGCCGGCTCGACATCGTCATGGCCCCGGTCGATGGTACCTATACGCTCAACATTCAGGACATGATCGGGCTCATGAAGCGCTTCAAGGCCCGCGTGGTGCTGCCTATGCATGCCTTCGGGCCGAGTTCGCTCAAGCTCTTTGTCGACGGCATGGCGGACGAGTTCGCGATCAATCGGCTCGAGACGCCCGATCTCGATATCTCGCTCGACACGCTGCCGAGTTCGCCGACCGTCGTGATCACCGCCAACAACCAGCCCTATGCCAGTTTCGATTAGGCTGGGCTGTCGCGGACGTCGCGCAACAGCCGCGCCCAAGCGGCATCCACGCCCTTTCGGACAACGCGGATCTGTTTTATATCATCGTCGTAGGCGGCGCTGATATCCGGTGCCGCCTTTCTCTATTGCCACCATGGCGTCACCGAGGAGACCGAGCCATAGCCAGAAGACCGCACAACGCCCCGCCGACCCGCGAGACCGGCCCGCGCGTCAACCGCGCGATCCGCGTGCCCCAGATCCGCCTGATCGACGAGAACGGCGACAATGTCGGTGTCGTCCGCCCGGAGGAGGGCGTGTCGATGGCCGAGGAAGTGGGCCTCGACCTCGTCGAGATCAGCCCCAACGCCTCGCCCCCCGTCTGCAAGATCATGGATTTCGGCAAGTTCAAGTACGAGACGCAGAAGAAGGCGGCCGAAGCGCGCAAGAAGCAAAAGGTCATCGAGGTCAAGGAAGTGAAGTTCCGGCCAAACATCGACACGCATGATTACGACGTGAAGATGCGGTCGGTGACCAAGTTCCTCGGCGAGGGCGACAAGGTGAAGGTCACGTTGCGGTTCCGCGGGCGCGAGATGGCGCATCAGGAACTCGGCCGCGATCTCCTGCAGCGGGTGGCAGGCGACATCACGGAGCTTGGCAAGGTCGAATCGATGCCGAAGCTCGAAGGCCGCCAGATGACCATGGTCATCGCTCCTCAAAAGCAGCTCTGAAAACACCAGCGGACGCGGCGGGCCAACTACCCGCCGCCATCTAACGCTGCCCGATCTGCGTCAGATCTGCCGCGCGCGGCTCTGCCGACGCCGGAGGGCGTCGGCAGAGCGCGGGATGGATCGCGGCATCAGCCGCGATGCCGCTTGGCTGGAGGACTTGAGCCTCGTCAGGCGCCCTTGCCCTCGCGGGTGAAGACGAGGCGGATTATCACCGGCGCCGCCCGCGCGATGCTGTCGAGACCGGCGATCTCGCGGAGCGCGGTGATCCCGTCGTCGATGCCGATCTCCCAGGTGTGCAGCATGATCATCTCATCCGTGCTGACCATCACCCGGTCCTCATCAAGCCGAGCGATGAAGAGCGGCGCCGTTACCTCTGCCTCGGCGGCGCCAAGGCTCAGCGTCGCATCGGTCTCGAGCGTCATGGTCTCGCCGGGCGCAAGGCTCTCCAACGCTGCCATATCGACCGTCGCGCTCAGCTTGGCCTTCGGATGGCTCTCGGCACTCAGCGCATGCGTGCCCATACGCTCGTTCCGGATGTCGATATGCGTCTCGACGCTGAGAACATCGATTTCGATATTCGCAACACCCTTCTCGTCGACCGTGCCGGAGAGCCCGCCGAAGTGATGCACCTCGCCGATCTCGTTGTTCTTGATCGAGCCGAAGGCGATCTTCGACTCTTCCCCGCTGAGCTTCCAGCCCTCCGCCGCGGCGCCCCCCGCCAGAAGCGGCAGACCCGCGATCACGGCGCCCGCGCAAGCGAGCTTGACTATCCGGACCAATGCCATGTGGTGGCCTCCCTGAATGTATTTGGTGACCAAAGGGTAGCACGGTCGGCGCGCCCGCATACCCACATGTCACGAAAGCCTCAGCGGTGCTTTACCGCGTCGTGAGGGCAACGTAGCCTTTAGCGATGGCAGATGAGCATCCTTTCCCGCCCGGCCGAAGCTGGCACGACATGGGCGGCACACCCGCCGGGGACATCAAGTTCGCGGAGCATGACTACGCGCTCTGGGAAAAGCGGGTGGATGCGCTGCTGGTGCTGATGACAACGAAGGGCCATTTCACCGTCGACGGGCTGCGGCGCTCGCTCGAGGGCATGGGCCCACAAGCCTTTGAGACAATGACCTATTACGAGCGCTGGGTTGCCGCCGTGGCCGAGAACCTGATCGAGAAGGGCGTGATCACGATCGAGGAGCTCAACGCCCGCATGGCCGAGATCGCGGCGCGTGGGGAGACCTACGGCGCTGCCCAGGCCAGATCGGACGCAGCCGACCAAAGCTGAGGCGACACACGAACGACCGCCCGCAGCCGGACCTTTTCAGGCAACACCATCGACCGCGCGACAAACCTGCCTCGGCGGGCCCGATCGGGTCCGAGCAGAGAGTTTTGCCGAGGATCGATCATGAAGGCCCGTTGGCCAAGCGCCATGCGCGCGCTCACCGCCCCGCCATGGCGCGCGCCCCGGCCCGTGCCGGCGCCGCGCCACCCGACAACAGATCGCGTACCCAAGAACGGCACCGACCTCCTCCGCGCCGTCGCCCATCCCCAAAGCGGCGCCCGCGCAACCGCACAGGATGCGATCCTCCGCTCTGTCGGCCCCGTGCTCGAGGAGACGCTGGCAGCCCATGCCATCGCGCCGAGGCTCGAGACAGCGCATCTCCTCGCGCAATGCGCCCACGAGTCCGACGGTTTCTGCACGACCGAGGAGTATGCCTCGGGCCGCGCCTATGAGGGGCGTCGGGACCTCGGCAACACCCGGCCAGGCGACGGGCCGCGCTTCAAGGGCCGGGGTCTCATCCAGCTGACCGGGCGGGCGAATTATCGCCGCTATGGCCGCTCCATCGGTCTCGACCTCGAGGCCGCGCCCGAGCGAGCGGCCGAACCCCGCCTCTCGCTTCGGCTCGCCTGTCTCTACTGGCGGGACCGGGGCCTGGCGCTTCCAGCGCGCGCGGACGACCTCGAGACGGTGACGCGCGGGGTCAATGGCGGGCTCAACGGGCTCGCGGATCGGCGCCGCTACCTCGCCCGCGCAAAGGCCGCGCTCGGCCTGCCGCTCGATGGCCCTGACGCCGGTAACGGCCGTGAGGCAATCCGCCGGCTCCAGCTGGCGCTCAAGGCAGCAGGCCATCCGCTCAGCGCCGACGGGATCGCTGGGCCTCGCACGCGCGCGGCCCTCGGTGCGTTCCAGCGAAACGCGGGTCTCACGCGGACAGGCGTCGCCGACACGGCCACCCTTGCGGCCCTCGGCCTCTCGGAGGATGATCGGGCGAGCTGACCGGCGCGCGCCCCGCGCCAGATGACCCGCGAGGAAGAGCCATGACCGCGCTGCCCGAGGTGACGCCGCCAGCCTTCCCACCGCCCTATGCCACGGCAGGCAGCCGGTTCAGCCCGGGCCAGACGGTCCGCGTGCGCCCCGGTGCGGCCCCCGGCCATATCCGCACGCCATGGTATCTCCGCGGCCGGACGGGACGGGTCGAGCGGATCTGCGGCGACTTCGCCAACCCTGAGGAGCTCGCCTATCACCGGCCGGGCACGCCTGCCCTTCCCCTCTACCGCGTCCGCTTCACCATGGCCGCGCTTTGGGGCGCGGAGGCGGAACGGCCGGCGGACACCGTCGATGTGGAGATCTACGAGCACTGGCTCGAGGAGGCACCCGATGCCGCATGACCATCACGACCACGGCCACGATCACGGCGACGGGGTGAGCCCCTCCGGCCATCCCTACCGGGCCGATGACGACGCGCCGCTGAGCCACTGGCAATGCATGGAGATCGCGCTCCGCGAGCTGCTGATCGAGAAGGGCGTGGTGTCGGAGGACGAAGTGCGCCACGCGATCGAGCGGATGGATGCCCGCTCCCCGGCCCTTGGCGCGAGCGTCGTCGCCCGCGCCTGGACCGACCCCGCGTTCAAGACGCGGCTGCTGGCGGACGGGTCCGCCGCCTGCCGCGAGCTCGGCATCGAGGTCGAGGCGCTGAAGCTCGTAGTGGTCGAGAACACCGAGGACGTACACAATGTCGTCGTCTGCACCCTCTGCTCCTGCTACCCGCGCACGCTGCTGGGTCTGCCGCCCGACTGGTACAAGAACCGGGCCTATCGCGCGCGCACGGTGAAGGAGCCGCGGGCGGTCCTAGCGGAGTTCGGCCTGACCTTGCCGGAGGAGACGGCGCTTCGCGTGCACGACTCGACCGCGGATATGCGCTACCTCGTGCTCCCCCGCCGCCCGGATGGGACCGACGGCTGGGACGTGGCGGCGCTGGCAAGCCTTGTCGGGCGCGATGCCATGATCGGCGTGGCCGTCGCGGCGGACCCGGCCACGGCGGCCGCCGCGGAGTAGCGCGCGGGCAGGAGCGCACGGGCAGGAGCGCACGGGCCATTGCCGTCCGCCGCGGCCTCTGTCACCAGAGCCGCCATGTCCTCGCGCCCTGCCATGCCACCTGCCCTCGCCGGTCTTCTGGAGCGGCTCGCGCCCGAGACGCGCGGCGCGCTCGGCATGGTGGTCGCGACCTTCTTCTTCATCACGATGGACAGCTTTGCGAAGGGGCTGGGCGAGCATCTGCCGCCGATGATGGTGGTCTGGGCGCGGTATCTGAGCCAGACCGTGCTGCTGATCGTGATCTTCGCGCCGAGCCTGCGCCGACGCCTCGTGACCGCCGCACCCGGCTTGCAGCTCTTGCGCGGCGTGCTGCTCTTCACCGTGACGGCGCTCTTCTTCTTCGCGCTCGCCGTGCTGCCGCTGGCCGAGGCCATCGCGCTGGTGCAGGTGGGACCCCTCTTCATCACGGCCCTCGCCGCAGTGGTGCTGGCGGAGAAGGTCGGGCCGCGGCGCTGGATCGCGGTTGTCATCGGCCTCCTGGGCGCGCTCCTGATCGTGCGACCTGGGCTCGCGGTCTTTCAGCCGGCGGCGCTTCTAGCGCTCGCGGCTGCCTTCTGTTTTGCGTCGTTCCAGGTGCTGACGCGGTATCTCGGCAGCGCCGAGGCGATCTGGACGACCATGCTCTGGACCTCGATCGTCGGGCTCCTGATGGCAAGCGCCGCCCTGCCCTGGACCTGGGTGGCACCGCCGGCCGCAGCGCTGCCCGGCATGGCGCTGGTGGGGGCTGCGGGGCTTGTCGGGCATGCGATCTTTGTCTGGGCGATGACGCAGGCAGCGGCCTCGGTGCTCGCACCCTTCAACTATCTCTCGCTTTTCTGGGCGACGCTGGCGGGCCTCGTGATCTTCGGTGAGGTGCCGGAGGCGATGACGCTGCTCGGGGCCGCGGTGATCGTCGTCGCGGGGCTTTACGTCTGGCATCGCGAGCGGCGCGCGGTCCGCCCGCCCTCCGGCCTCGGCTGACGGGACCGGCTGCAGGTCGGCCGGCAGGCCGCCCTCTGGCCGGACCCGTACGACTCGACCCCGGGCGGCCGGCATGGCAGAGGGCCGGGGCAAGCGAGGGGAGCCGGGATGACGGTCGAGCGTGAGAGCGGTGTGGGGGGCGGGCCCGGCGGGGCCGTGGCCGAACCCTTTTTGCCCCGGCTCACGCGCCACATGTCCGATCTTATGCGCCTTGCCTGGCCCGTGATGCTGAGCCGGGCGGGCATCCTCGTGATGGCCTTCGCGGATATCGCCATGCTCGGCCGCTATCAGGTCGGGGCGGCGGGCGAGGCCAATCTCGGCATCGCGATCTTCGTGCCGGTGCTGGTCTTCTGCATCGGTCTTGCCTCCGGCGTCGTACCGGTGGTCTCGCAGGCGGAGGGGCGGGGCGAGCACGCCGAGGGGGGCCGCGCCTGGCGGCGCGCGATGGTCTGGGCGGCCGTGACCTCGACCATCGGCGCGATGGTTGTCTTTCGCGGCGAGTGGTTCCTCGGCGCCCTCGGCCAGACGCCGGAGCTGGCCGCGGCGGGCGGGCGGGTGGCCGAGGCGCTGGCGCCGGGGCTGATCGCGCAGGTGCTCTTCGCGGTCTGCGCCTTCTATCTCGAGGCGACGCGCCGGCCGATCCCGGCACTTCTGGTGATGCTGGGCGCCAATCTCGCGAATGTCGCGCTCAACTGGCTGCTGATCTGGGGCCATTGGGGCCTGCCGGAGATGGGGGCAGCGGGCGCGGCACTCGCCTCGACCATCGTGCGGTGGGGGGCGGCCGCTGCGATGGTCGCCGTGATCCTGACGCAGACGGATCCGCGCGGCAGGGGCGTCGTGGGCCCGGCGGAGACGTTCTGGGGCCCGGGCGGCTGGCGCGCGGGCTGGCCGATGCGCAAGCTCGGCCTCTCAGCAGGGCTTTCCAACGGGTTCGAGACCATCGGTTTTGCCGCCATGAGCCTCGTTGCCGGCTATCTCGGCGCGCTGGCACTCGACGCCTATTCTATCAGCCACAACATCGTCTCGACGGTCTTCATGGTGGGCCTTGGCCTTGCCGTGGCGACGGGCGTGCGCGTCGGCAACGAGGAGGGGCGCGGGCGGCCGAGTGAGGCGGCCTTCGCGGGCTGGTGCGGCTTCGGGGCGGCGGCAGTGCTGATGGGGCTTCTCGCGATCCTGGTGGTGAGCTTTCGCGAGACCATCGCGGCCGTCTACACGGCGGACCCGGAGGTGATCGCGCGGGTCTCGGCCCTTCTCGTCTTCTCGGTCTTCGTCTTCATGCCCGACAGCATGCAGGTGGTGATGGGACAGGCCGTGCGCGCGCTCGGCGATGCCTGGGTCGCGATCGGAGTCTATGCCGTGTCCTTTACGGTGCTGCTCGTGCCCCTCGGCATCTACCTCGGGCTCGAGACGCCGCTCGAGGAGCGGGGGCTGCTGATCGCGATCTCGGCGGTCTGCGTGCTGGCAACGGCGCTGATGGCCTGGCGGTTCGCGGTGCTGACCGCGCGGCGGCGGCCGCAGGGGGCCGCATGAGCGGGGAGAGCTGGTATCGCACCAAGGATCGCTGGTGGATGCTGGCCTGGGAGCGGCTCGTCTATGCCTTCCTCCGCAGCTTTGCGGTGCTGACCCACCCCATCGGGCTCTGGTGGCTGACGCGGCAGATCGGAACGCTCGGGGCCTGGGTCCTGCCGCTCTTGCCGATGGCGCGGCAGCGGCTCAGCGACAATTTCAACCTGGTACGGCCCGGGATGACGGCGGCGGAGCGGCGGGTGCTCGCCCGGGAGGCCTGTCGACAGTTCACCCATCTCTGCGTCGAATACGCCCACTTCGGCCGGTTCATCGAGCTTGTGCGACCGGAGGTGGAGGGGATCGATCATCTGACCGCGCCGCTGGCCAACAAGCGCGGCGTGGTGCTGGTGACGGCGCATTACGGGAACTGGGAGGCGCTGCGCGTCGCGGTGAAGGCTGCGGGGCATGAATGCGGCATCATCTACCGGCCCTTCAACAACCGGCTGCTCGATGGCTACACGCTGCGCCTGATCGGCGCGGTCGGCCAGCCGGTGATGCAGAAGGGGCCGAAGGGTATGCGCGCGCTGCACGCCCATGTCGCGCGCGGGGGGGCGGCGCTGATCCTGGTCGATCAGCGCACGACGGGGGCGCCCCTCATCC
Source organism: Pseudomonadota bacterium (assembly GCA_039815685.1). GTDB lineage: Bacteria > Pseudomonadota > Alphaproteobacteria > Rhodobacterales > Rhodobacteraceae > Thermohalobaculum. The sequence continues at coordinate 29,860 of JBCBYV010000018.1, forward strand.
CCTTCATGGGCGCACCGGCGGAGACCCTTACGGTTGCCGCGGCGCTGGCGGCCCGGACGGGTGCCGCGCTGGTACCGGCGGTGGCGCCGAGGCTCGACGGCCATGGCCGCTTCGGTGCCCGCTTCGAGCCGGAGATCCCGCGCGGGGAGCCTGCGGCGATGATGGCGGCGGTGAACGAGCGCATCGCCGCCTGGATCGAGGACGACCCTGCGCAGTGGTTCTGGCTGCACCGCCGCTGGCGCCGAAAGGGCTGAGCCCCGGCATAGAGGCGGTTCAAGGCGCCGCGTCTGGCCGAGCGCCCGTGGCGGACGATGCGCCCGCGGCGCTCAGCAGGCGTCTTGCCAATGGCGGTCACGGTGGCGAGCGTCGGACCTGTCGTGGGCGTTCGAAGCACCGCCAGCTCGCGATGGGGCGAGGGATCGGGCGATGCTTTCGGCGATCACTCCGCCGCGGCGAGGGTGCCTCCGGCGAGGTAGCGCGCGGTTGCGACGACAGCGCCGTAGTCGGGTTCCTGCGCCCAGATGGCGACGCCCTGCCCCTCCATCGGTTCCGGCAGGTTCAGCGCACGCCCCGTCTGCGCGACGCTGCCGATGCGCATGAAATCGCGGACGACGTGGTGATAGGTCATCTCGCGCCCCGCATTCTCGCCCCGCGCGATCTCGACGCTCGCCGCCTTGTCGAAGACGGCCACCTGCAGAACGCTGTCCGTTGGGAGGTCGGCGAGGCTCGCGACGAGCGCGCCGTCGCGGCGGATGATTTCGATCCGGCCGGGCGCCGGCGCCGCCGATGCACCGGCGATGGCGGTGCGCACCTCGCCCTCGCGGCTGCCGACGACCGGGGCGACGCCGGCCACCACGACCTGCGGCGTGTAGACGACCCGGTCGCCCCAGGCGTCGCGATAGCTCACCTGCCGGTCCGTGAACCGCGCTTCGGCGAAGGTGTCGCGCCAGCCGAGATAGTCCCAGTAATCGACATGGAAGGAGAGCGGCAGAATATCGTCCTCCGCGGCGAGCTCACCGATGAGCGCGTCCGCCGGCGGGCAGCTCGAACAGCCCTGGCTCGTGAAGAGCTCGACGAGAACAGGTCCTTCGGCCGCGGCAGGCAGCGGGGCAGCAACGGAGAACATCAGCGCGCCGAGGGCTGCGCCAAGCGAAAGCCGGGTGCGCGAAAGCAGCGGCCGGGCCAATGCCGCAACGCGGCCGGTGTACAGGTCGTTGTTCATGCGCACAAACATATCGACCGCATCGCCGGCCGCAAATCACGAGGGCGTTTTTCCGCCGTTACGAAGCCTTCGGAGGGCGTCTCTGCCACGCCTCGGAAAGGTTGCGCAGCTCCCCACTCTGCCAGGCGCCCCGTTCCCCGCTGTCCGGGGCGCCGATTCCCGGGAGCCCCTAGTGCAGCACGTACTCCGCATCCACCATCCGCAGCTCCGCCGGGCGGATGAGCTCCGCGTGGGCAAGGCGGACCGAATGGATCGGCCCGTCGAGCTCACGCTCCCAAAAGGTCAGGAACTTTTTGAGGACGGGGAAGCCCGGGGCCAGGTCGTAGTCCTGCCAGACATAGGTCTGGAGCAAGGACTGGGCATCGGGCATCCGGTAGGTGATCTCGGCTGTAGCCAGGGAATAGCCGGCGAGTTGCCGGCGGAAATCAGGATCGCAAGCGCTCGTCATCTGTGTCGCGTGTCCACCATTCCTTCATCGCTCGCGCCCCGCCGCCGGCGCGCGTCTCGGCACGGGCCCGGCGAAGGGCGGTCCCGAATGATGGCGGGTATTGATTGATAAAGGCTATCTGGAAAACGCGCGAAGTTTGGGCAATACTTCGCGCGCGCTCAGGATGACATCAATCCGAACGCGGCTCGCTCCCCGATCTCACAGCATCTGCCTAGCGAACGACCATGACGCTTGCCTTGGCATGCGAGGCGACCGTGCCGCCGTTCGACGGCCAGATGTAATCCGCGAGCCCGGGCACATGGCTCTGCATCACGATGAGATCGGCGGCCATCTCCTTGGCGGTCTTCATCAGCGTGTCGTCGAGATCGATGGTGGTGTCGTGGCTGATGACCGCTCGGCTGTCGGCGACGATGCCATGCTTCGCACCCTCTCCCTCGGCGAAGGCGGCGAGCTTCTCACCGAACTCCTCCGGGTTGCGCGCGAGCGCGCTTGGCCCCGACATCGTGACACCGACGTATGTGACGGGCGCCTCGTAGAGCTTTGCCTGAGCGGCAGTGACCTCGAGCGCCTTGCCGAGCGTCTCGAGATGGCCGAGATCGACCGGCACCATGATGCGCTTGAACATGTTTCTCTCCCTTGATTGTGCGTCCCCAACCTAGCGAGCCGCGATCCGCGCACCTTGGCCGAGATCAATCCGCCCCGGCGGCCCCGGCAGCCTCGGTCGCGAGGGCGGCGACGTCTCCGGCCTCGATGAGCGGGAGGCTGGCGGCGATCCGGTCGGGCGGCCAGTCCCACCAGGCGAGGCGGAGGAGCCTGGCGATCTCCGCCTCGCCGAAGCGCATGCGGATCACGGTGGCGGGGTTGCCGGAGACGACGGCATAGTCGGGCACCTTGCCGCGGACGACGGCGCGGGCGGCGACGATGACGCCAGAGCCGAGCTCGGCACCCGGCAGCAGCACCGCCTCCCGCCCGATCCAGCAGTCATGGCCGACCGTGGTGTCCCGGCCCCGTGGCAGATCCGAGCGGTAGCTGGCGAAGCGCGCGCGATCGAAGACGGCGAAGGGATAGGTCGAGATGCCGTCCATCGGGTGGTTGGCGGTGGCCGTAATGAACTGGACGCCCTGGGCGATCTGGCAGAAGCGGCCGATGCGAAGCCGCTCCGGCGCACCGGGGAAGAGATAGGGCGCGAGGGTCGCCGCATAGTCCTCCGGCAGCCGCTGGTCGTGGTAGTAGGTCCAGTCCCCGACCTCGATGTTCGGATGCTGGATGACCTGCGACAGGAAGACGGTCGCAGGGTCATGCGCGCCGTTCGGGAAGACGAGCGGGTTCCGACACGTCGGATCAGGAAGGGTCACTGGCAGCTTTCTTTGGCGATACGCAGTAATGCGTCGATCGGCATGATCCTGCCGGTGGCAGGTCATCAACTGCCCCACAGGTGCGATGCACCGATCCGCGACAGAGGTCTTTGCCGGCCTCAACTACGGGTCCGATGCGATGAAGGCATACGTCCCTTGCCACTGCTAGCGCCTAGGCAGCCTTTGCCAGGTTGCGGAGGACGTAGTGGAGGACCCCGCCGTTCTCGACGTATTCTATTTCGACCTCGGTATCGATGCGGCAGAGGAGGGTGATCTCCTTGGTGCTGCTGTCCTTGTAGGTGATCGTCGCGGGCACGAGCTTGCGGGGTTTCAGGTCCTCCTCAAGCCCTGTGATCGAGAGGCTCTCCTCGCCGGTGAAGCCGAGGGTCTTGCGCGTCTCCCCGTCGGTGAACTCGAAGGGGATCACGCCCATACCGACGAGGTTGGAGCGGTGGATGCGCTCGAAGCTCTCGGCGATGACGGCCTTCACGCCGAGGAGCGCCGTGCCCTTGGCCGCCCAGTCGCGCGAGGAGCCTGTGCCGTACTCCTTGCCGGCGATGACTACGAGGGGCGTTGCGTTTGCCTGATGCGCCATTGCTGCGTCGTAGATTGACATCTGCTCACCGTCCGGGCCCTTGGTGTAACCGCCCTCGACCCCGTCCAGCATCTCGTTCCTGATGCGGATATTGGCGAAGGTGCCGCGCATCATGATCTCGTGGTTGCCGCGGCGTGAGCCGTAGGAGTTGAACTCCCGCGGGGCCACCTGCCGGTCGACGAGGTAGCGGCCGGCGGGCGTCGCCTCCTTGAAGGACCCGGCGGGGGAGATGTGGTCCGTCGTGACGCTGTCCGCGAGGATGGCGAGGATGCGCGCGTCCCTGACATCCGAGATCGTGCCGGGCTCGGGGCCCATGCCGTCGAAATAGGGCGGGTTCTGCACGTAGGTGGAGCTGGAGGGCCATGTGTAGGTGAGGCCGTCTGCGGTATCGATGCCCCGCCACTTGTCGTCGCCCGCGAAGACGTCCGCGTATTTCGACTGAAAGGCGTCGCGCGTCACGGTCTTCTCGACGAGTTCGGCAATCTCCTGCTGCGTCGGCCAGATGTCCTTGAGATAGACGTCCCTGCCATCCGGCGTCTGGGCGAGCGGCTCGGTCGTGATGTCGATGTTCATGTCGCCGGCGATCGCATAGGCGACGACGAGCGGGGGCGAGGCCAGATAATTCGCCCGCACATCCGGGTTCACGCGCCCCTCGAAGTTCCGGTTGCCCGAGAGGACGGAGGCCGCGACGAGATCGCCGTCATTGACGGCCTTGGAGATCGGCTCCGGCAGCGGGCCCGAATTGCCGATGCAGGTCGTGCAGCCGTATCCGACCAGATTGAAGCCGAGCGCGTCGAGGTCGTCCTGCAGGCCCGCGGCCTCGAGATACTCGCTCACCACCTTGGAACCGGGCGCGAGCGAGGTCTTTACCCAGGGCTTGCGGGTGAGGCCGAGGGCGTTGGCCTTCTGCGCCACCAGCCCGGCGCCAATCATCACATAAGGATTGGACGTGTTGGTGCAGGAGGTGATGGCCGCGATCACGACGGAGCCGTCATGGATCTCGTAATCCGCGCCCCCGACCGGGTGGCTCTGGCGCGCATCGCCCTCCTTCCCGCGATAGTCCTGCACCACCTTCATGAATTCGGGTGCGGCGTGCGACAGCAGCACCCGGTCCTGCGGCCGCTTCGGCCCGGCGAGAGCGGGCTCAACTGTGCCCATATCGAGGCTTAGCGTGTCGGTGTAGACGGGATCATAGGTCTCGTCCCGCCACATACCGTTCGCCTGCGCGTAGGCGCGGACGAGGGCGATGCGCGCCTTGTCGCGCCCCGAGACCTCGAGGAAGCGCAGCGTCTCCTCATCGATCGGGAAGAAGCCGCAGGTCGCGCCGTATTCCGGCGCCATGTTGCCGATGGTCGCCCGGTCCGCCAGCGGCAGCTTCGCAAGGCCGTTGCCGTAGAACTCGACGAACTTGCCGACCACGCCCTTGGCCCGAAGCATCTGTGTCACCCGCAGCACGAGATCGGTGGCGGTCACGCCCTCCTTGAGCGCGCCGTCCAGGCGGAAGCCTATGACCTCGGGGATCAGCATCGAGATGGGCTGGCCGAGCATCGCAGCCTCCGCCTCGATGCCGCCCACACCCCAGCCGAGGACCGCCATGCCGTTGACCATGGTCGTATGGCTGTCGGTGCCGACCAGCGTGTCCGGATAGGCGACCTCAACCCCGTTCTGGTCCTTGTCCGTCCAGACCGTCTGGGCGAGGTATTCGAGATTGACCTGATGGCAGATGCCCGTGCCCGGGGGGACGACGCGGAAGTTGTCGAAGGCGCCCTGCCCCCATTTCAAGAACTCGTAGCGCTCCCCGTTGCGCTCATATTCCCGCTCCACGTTGAGCTGGAACGCGCGGGGCGTGCCGAACTCGTCCACCATGACCGAGTGGTCGATGACGAGGTCCACGGGATTGAGCGGGTTGATCTTCTCGGCGTCCCCGCCGAGCTCGATGATCGCATCACGCATGGCTGCGAGGTCGACGACCGCGGGGACGCCGGTAAAGTCCTGCAGGAGCACGCGGGCAGGCCGGTAGGCGATCTCGCGATCCACCTTGCCGCCATTGGCCGCCCATTCAGAGAACGCCTTGATGTCCTCCGTCGACACCGTCTTGGCGTCCTCGAACCGGAGCATATTCTCGAGCACGACCTTAAGCACGGCCGGCAACGTCTTGAATTCCCCTAGACCTGCTGCCTCGGCCGCGTCGATCGAGTAGTAGGCGACGGTCTGGCCCTCGACGGTGAGCTCCCGGCGCGTCTTCGCGCTGTCCTGGCCAACGGTGATGGTCATGGGGATCTCCTTCTGTCGGGCAAGGGCCGCCCTTCCACTAAGTGGAGGCGCCACCCATAGCTGGATCATCTGCGCTTCATCGCCCTTTTGATCTCCGCTTGCAACTGACCGCCCCGCCGCGCCCCGTGAAGAGACAGAAGGACAGATGCGTTGATTGCTGGCGGGCGCATCACCGTCGAACGGACGCGCAGCGATCGCTGCCTGACGGCGAAGACGGCCTTGGCGCAGGGTCCGCCGCCCTCGACAGCTAGGCATTGGCTGGCACGTCAGCATGAAGCCGGCCCGTAAGCGGATGCTAGGCGGAAGACGGCCAGACTGACGCATCGAAGGGTACTCGCCGCAAGTCGCCCTGCTCCGGGCGCAGCCATTGCCCGGGATCGCATGCTCCGCTAGCCCGGGAGCATGGAGCTTGTGGTCGAGGATCTGGTGTGCCGGCGCGGGGGGCGGGCGGTCTTCGGGCCGCTGTCCTTTCGCCTCGCGGGCGGACGGGCGCTATGGGTGCGGGGGCCGAACGGGGCGGGCAAGTCGAGCCTTCTGCGGCTCCTCGCCGGTCTCGGCCGGGCGGAGAGCGGGGCGGTGCGGCTGGATGGTGGAGCCCGACCCACGCGGCTTGGGGAGACCGGCTGGCAGGAACAGGTCGCCTTCGCGGGGCATCTCGACGCCGTGAAACCTGCACTGGGCGTCGCCGAGAACCTGGCGCTCTGGCAGGGCCTGTCCGGTGCCTCGGACGGCGAGGTCGCCGCGGTCCTCGAACGCTTCGGGCTCGCCCGCATCGCGCGCCGGCCCGCCGCCGAGTGCAGTGCGGGACAGAGGCGCCGGCTCAGCCTCGCGCGGCTTTTGCTCGCCCATCGCCCGGTCTGGCTGCTCGACGAGCCGACCGTGTCCCTCGACCAGGACGCAACGGCGCTGATGGCGGATCTCGTGCGCGAGCACTGCGCGGCCGGCGGGCTAGCGGTGCTGACGAGCCACACGGATCTGGGGTTGCCGGAGGCGGAGACGCTCGCTTTGTCCGCCGCCGCCACGCCGGAGCCTGCGACGACGGCCAGACCCTCAGCCGATCCGTTTCTGGAGGGGCGGTGGTGACAGGCAAGGAACCCGGCAGCGAACCGAGCAGCGAATCCGGGCTCCAAGCTCCGCGCCAACCCGGCACCGTTGCCGCGTTGCGCGCGATTGCGGCGCGCGACCTTGCACTCGCGCTCAAGCTCGGCGGCGGCGGGGCCGTGGGATTGGCCTTCTTCGTTCTGGCCGTGGTGCTCATCCCGCTCGGCGTCGGCCGAGAGCCCGCGACGCTCGCCCGTATCGCGGGAGGCGTGGTCTGGGTCGCAGCCCTCCTCGCAGCTCTCCTCAGCCTCGACCGCCTGTTTCAGGCGGACCATGAGGACGGGACGCTGGAGCAACTGATGCTGGCCCCGCTGCCGCTCGAGCAGGTGGTGCTGGCCAAGGCTGTGGCGCATTGGCTGGTCACCGGGGCGCCGATGGTGCTGGCGGGGCCGCTTCTGGGGCTTATGCTGCAGCTTCCGGTCGGCGCATTGTCGGCACTGGGCCTCGCCCTTCTCGCCGGCACGCCGGCGCTCAGCCTGGTGGGTGCGATCGGTGCCGCGCTGACGGCAGGGATCCGTCGCGGCGGGCTCCTCCTCTCGGTGCTCGTCCTGCCGCTCTACATCCCGACGCTCGTCTTCGGGGCGCGCACGGTCGAGAACGCGCTGCTCGACCTGCCCTGGGCGCCGCCGCTTGCGCTGACCGCAGGACTGAGCCTTTTCGCCGCCGCCCTCGCGCCGTTTGCCGCTGCGACCGCGCTCCGCATCACTGCCCGCTGAGGAGAGCCCGGATGGCCGAGACCGACCCCCAGAACCTCTCCTTCGGCAGCGATGCGGCAGGATACGACGCGGGCAGGCTGGACTATCCGCCGGCGCTTTACGGCCGGCTCGCCGACGCGGGCCTAGTGGAGGGCGCCCGGGTCTTCGAGATCGGCGCCGGCACCGGGATTGCGACCGCCCGAATGCTGAGCCTGCGACCCTCGAGGCTGACCGCCGTGGAGCCGGACCCCCGCATGGCGGCCCTCCTCGCCGACCGGCTGGGAGCGAACCCGGCGCTCGAGGTCACGGTCGGGAGCTTTGAGGATACGGACTTCGAACCCGGCGCCTACGACCTCGGCACCGCGGCGACGGCCTTTCACTGGTGCGATGCGACCCGCGCAGCGACGTGCGCTTTCGGGGCGCTAATACCGGGTGGCCGACTGGTGCTCTTCTGGAACGTCTATCGCTCCTTCGAGAGGAACGATGCCTTTGGACGCGCTGTCGCACCCTTCATCGCCGCGGCAGGTGACGATGCGGAGGCACTCCGCCGCTCGCTTCCGGACCTCTCCGCCATTGCAAAGGCGCTGGAGGCCGCCGGCTTCGCCGCGATGGCGACGGATCGGATAGACTGGAGCATCACGCTCTCGCCTATGCAGAACCGTGCCTTGTATGCCTCCATGTCCATGACGCGCGCTCTGCCGGCGGACCGGCGCCAAGCCCTCCTCGACGCCATCGAAGCGACGGCCCGCGACGGCTTCCCCGACCCCGTCGAACGTCAGTTCCACACCCTGCTGATCGAAGCGAGGCGACCTCCGTCATAGGCACAGGAACGAGAGACGCGGCACGGCACGACCCCGCAACCGACTGAAGAGGAGCCGAACCACGCCCAGCTTCACCCTTCCTCAGTGGCCCAGTCCTCAGTAGCCCAGGCGCAAGGATCGGGCGATCCCGGCGTGAAGAGGCGTGGCGAAGGCTGCGAGACCAGACAAGCCGGCAAGGCGACGCGAGTGGCACCTCTCGGCACGCCCGGCGCGGATCTCAGGGATCGGCGAGCCGCTCCAGCTTTTCGTTCGCACGGCTGGCGGCCGCTTCGAACCGTTCCTCGTAGTCGGCGAGATTCTTGCGCGGCTCACGATAGAAGGCGGTGAATTTCATCAGCCTCAGGAAGGTCCAGTTCAGCACGCGGCCACTCCAGCCCATCGGGCGGTCGAAATCGAAGAGCAGGATCACGCGCTCGTCCTCGGTGTCGTTCCAGACCTCGTGCTCGTAGGTGTCGTCGAGCACCATCAACTCGCCCGGTGCCCAGGCGCGGATCTCATCACCGACGCGGATCCGGCAGCGCTCGCGCTCCTTCGGGACGATGAGACCGAGATGCGCCCGCAGGATGCCCTTCGTGACACCGGTATGCGCCGGGATGTGATAGCCGGGGGCAAGGATCGAGAACCAGGCAGTCTGCAGATTGGGGATCTTTGCCAGCAGTTCCGCGGTGCGCGGCGCGTGCGCGCAATTGCGGTCGAGACGCTCGCCGAAGCCATAGAGGATGAAGGTCCGCCAGTTCTTGGCCTGCGCGATGCGATACTGATCGGGCGAGACATCTTCGAAGCCGGGGATCGCTTCCCGGAAGCGCAGAACCCCTTCGACCTCATCGCGAACGGCGTCCCATTCGGCGCGCACACCGTCGATGGCCGGAAAAAGGGCGGGGTCGAGAAAGGGCGTGTTCGGGACCTTCGAGACGCGCGCCTGATGGGATGCGATGAGACGGGTCAGCCGCTTGCCGAGCTTCTTCACCCGCTTTCTGAGCGGCCGCTTTAGCGTTGCCGGCTTCTCGGGCTGAGTTCCGCTTTCGATCACCTGATTCATGCCGATAGTCCCAACGCCGAAAAGCAGTTTCCAGTTGGATCGCGGCAGTCGAAACCGCTCCCGCTTCACGCCCCGATTTCGCGCCCCGATCAAGTCCACTTTCTCTAGCGTCACGATATGTCCAAAAGCAACGTCCTGCGGCTGCCGAGAAGGTTCTTCGAAGCGCTCACCTTCGGCGCCGCTCACACATTGTGTTGAGCACACCTTCGGCACTGCGACGGTCTTGAGCTGAGCAGTGCAGCCGAACCATCACGGCGACGGCATAGGCGGATCGGCGGATTCATCCGACTCTCGCAAAGGAGCGGCATGAACCCCGGCGGTGCAGTTCGAGAGCTTTTCCCGCCCTCTCCTCCACCGCACCAGGCCGGCCTGCCTTGGGCAACAGTGCGTGCCCCACAGCGACTTGCCAGAACCATCCACGGTGAGCGCACGGCACCGACCAGAGAGCCACCGATGCGCAGTCCCCGGCCCCCGGCGCGACCGCAGATCACCCAACCGGCTCGATCAGCGATGACAGTGTTGGTGAGCGGGGTGGGGATCGAACCCACGACCAGCTGATTAAAAGTCAGCTGCTCTACCGCTGAGCTACCCGCCCTTGCCTCATCTTGGCGGCGCGGACGCTACGGGGCAGAGGGGCCGGGCGTCAAGCGCCGTCCCGGAAAGAACTGCTGGCAGCATCGACGCGTTGGCGAAGGCCGCTCTGGCGCAGGTCGGCGCGGTCTTCTATATCCCGCGCCATGCAGGACGGTGAGCGGCACAGCCAGCCGGCGGGCGCGGCCCGCGCGGCGCGGGGCTTCGGCTTTCGCAAGATGCACGGAGCGGGCAACGACTTCGTGGTCGTCGATGCGCGCGCCGGTGACGTGCCCGCGCTGACCCCTGCCCTTGTGCGCGCCCTCGGGGACCGGCACCGGGGGGTCGGGTTCGACCAGCTCGCCGTGCTGCACGACGCGCCCGGCGCGGATGTGGGCGTAGTCTTCTGGAACGCGGACGGCTCGACCGCTGCCGCCTGCGGCAACGCTACGCGCTGCATTGCGAGCCTCCTGCTCTCGGAGGGCCGGGGACCGTCGCTTGGTATTGAGGTTGCCGGGCGGGGTCGGCTCGGCGCGCGGGCTCGGAGCAACGGACTGATCGAGGTCGATATGGGCCCCCCGGGCCTCGGCTGGCGCGACGTGCCGCTCTCCGAGGACGTGGATACGCTTGCGCTGCCGCTGGCGCGCAGTCCCGTGGCGCTCAGCATGGGCAACCCGCATTGCGTGCATTTCGTGGAGGACCTCGACAGCATCGACTGGCGCGCCGAGGGACGGGCCGTGGAGGTCCATCCGCTCTTCCCCGAGCGCACGAACGTGCAATTCGTCGAGGTGGTCGACGAAGCGCATCTCCACGCCCGCGTGTGGGAACGGGGTGTGGGGCCGACGCTCGCCTCTGGCTCCAGCGCCTGTGCCATCGCCGTCGCGGCGCATCGCCGGGGCCTTGCGGCGCGGCAGGTCGCCGTCGAACTCGAAGGCGGCGTGCTCGAGATCGAGTGGCGCGAGGGCGATGGGCATGTGCTAATGGCCGGACCCGTCGCCGCCGTCTTCGAGGGCTGGCTGAGCGCCGAATTCCTCGCGGCGGTGGAGGGCGGGTCATGAACGTCCCCGTTCCGCCACCCCTGCCGGCCGGAACCGCGGCGGAGGAGATCCCTGGGGATACCCCAGGCGCGCCGGTCTTCGCGACCTTCGGCTGCCGGCTCAATGCCTATGAGACCCAGGCGATGTCGGACCTGGCCCAGCAGGCGGGGCTCGAGAACGCTGTGGTCGTGAACACCTGCGCCGTGACGGCGGAGGCGGTGCGCCAGGCGCGCCAGCAGATCCGCAAGCTCCGGCGTGAGCATCCTGACGCGCAGCTCATCGTCACCGGCTGTGCCGCCCAGACCGAGCCCGCGACGTTCCGCGACATGCCCGAAGTCGACCGCGTGATCGGCAATCTCGAGAAGATGCGCGCGGGTACGTGGGCCGCACTCGCCGATCCGGGGGCTGCGACCGAGCCCGTGCAGGTCGACGACATCATGAGCGCGACCGAGACGGCGGGGCATCTGATTGACGGCTTCGGCAGCCGGGCGCGGGCTTACGTCCAGGTGCAGAACGGCTGCGACCATCGCTGCACCTTCTGCATCATTCCCTACGGCCGCGGTCCGTCGCGCTCCGTGCCCGCGGGCGTGGTGGTTGAGCAGATCCGGCGGCTCGTCGGTCGCGGGTTCCGAGAGGTGGTGCTGACGGGGGTCGATCTCACCTCCTGGGGTGGCGATCTGCCCGGTCGCCCGCCGCTCGGCGATCTTGTGCAGCGCATCCTCCGGCTGGTGCCAGATCTTGCGCGCCTGCGCATCTCCTCGATCGACAGTGTAGAGGCGGATGCGGCGCTGGTAGACGCCATGGGGTCAGACCGGCGGCTGATGCCGCATCTGCATCTCAGCCTGCAGGCCGGGGACGATCTGATCCTGAAGCGCATGAAGCGGCGGCACCTGCGCGAGGACGCCGTTCGCTTCTGCGCCGACATGCGCGCGCGGCGACCCGAGATCGTGTTTGGCGCGGACATCATCGCGGGCTTCCCGACGGAGAGCGAGGCGGCCTTCGAGCAGAGCCTCTCGCTTGTCGAGGATTGCGGGCTGACCTGGCTCCACGTCTTCCCGTTCTCCGCGCGCAAGGGCACGCCGGCTGCCCGCATGCCGCAGCTTCCGAAGGCGCTGCGCGTGGAGCGGGCGGCGCGGTTGCGCGCGGCAGGCGAGGCGTCGGTCGCTGGGCATCTCGCCGCGCTAGCGGGCTCGGTGCAGGACGTGCTGATGGAGCGCCCGCGCCTCGGCCGCACGCCGGGCTTTGCGGAGGTCGCGTTCGCGGCGGACCAGCCGGTTGGCACGATCATCTCCACAAGGGTTGCCGGCGTTGCCGAGGGGCGCTTGCGGGCGGACTGAGGTTTGCGTCGACGGATTGGACGCGCCGCGCAGCCTCCGCTAAAGGGCGGCATCGGCGGCAGCGAGGCGGAGCCCCAGGCGATGGCGTTCTTCAAGAAGCTCAAGGATCGGCTCTTCAAGTCCTCCGCCAAGCTCGACCAGGGCCTTGAGGATCTGGTGAGCGAAGGCGCCAAGGCCGACGCCCCCACCGCGCCCGAGCCTGCCCCTCAACCTGCGCCCGAACCTGCGCCGCAAGCCGAGGCCCCTGCCCCGCCAGCGCTTGCACCGGCGCCCGCACCGGCACCTGAGCCCGTGAACCGGCTGCAGTCTGCCCCGGCCCCAGAGCCGGGGCCTCCTGACCCGGCGCCCGCTCCCAATCCGATGCCCGAGGCCCGGCAAGAGGTCGCACCGGCGCCTGCGCCAGAGCCTGAGCTTCCAACCGACGCGGAGCCCGAACCGCGGCCCGAGCCGGAGCCAGCGCCAGAGCGAAAGCCGGGCTTTCTCGCACGCGCCTTCGGGGCGAAGCCGGCCTTGCCGACCCGTGTGCTCGACGACGAGATGCTCGAGAGCCTCGAGGAGGTGCTCATCCAGGCGGATATGGGCGTGGAGACGTCCATCGCCCTCTCGGCCCGGCTCTCGGAGGCGCATTATGGCCGGCGGGTGAGCACGCCCGAGTTGAAGGGGCTGATCGCGCGCGAGATCGCGGAGGTGCTGCGCCCTGTCGCGCGGCCCCTGCCGATCTATGCCAAGCGACCGCAGGTGGTGCTGGTCGTGGGCGTCAACGGCTCGGGCAAGACCACGACCATCGGCAAGCTTGCGAGCCAGCTCCGCGCCGCGGGCAAGAAGGTCGTCATTGCGGCAGGCGACACTTTCCGCGCCGCCGCCGTCGAGCAGCTTCAGGTCTGGGGGGAGCGGGCCGGTGTGCCGGTGATGACCGCGCCGCAGGGGAGCGATCCCGCGAGCCTCGCCTACGACGCCTTCGTGCGGGCGGAGGCGGAAGGCGCCGATCTCCTGCTGGTGGACACGGCCGGGCGGCTCCAGAACCGGCAGGACCTGATGGAGGAGCTTGCGAAGATCGTGCGCGTGATCCGCAAGAAGGACCCGGAAGCGCCGCACAACACGGTCCTGGTGCTGGACGCGACCACGGGACAGAACGCGCTGACCCAGGTCGACACGTTCCGGCGCATCGCCGACGTCACGGGGCTGGTGATGACGAAGCTCGACGGCACGGCAAAGGGCGGGGTGCTCGTCGCTCTCGCCGACCGCTTCGGGCTCCCGATCCACGCCATCGGCGTCGGCGAGCAGATCGACGACCTCTCGGCTTTCGACCCGGAAGACTTCGCCGCAGCGATCACGGGAACCGAGCTCTGACGGCGACCGAGCGCTGACTGCCCGGCCTCAGCCTCGTCCGCGCGCCGGTATCAGCCTGCGAAGAGCATCACCCGCTCGGTGATGCTGTCATAGGGCACCTCGGGGATCTCTTCGCCGATCTCCGAGGGCACGGGTTCTCGATCCTCGTCGCCGGCCGGTATCTCGACCTCGCCCTGCTCGTCCATTGTCGCCGTCTCCTGCTCGTGGTTCTTGGCGTCCTGCAACATCCTTGCGGCGTGCTCTCTCGATGCGAGCGCATTGCACCGACAAACCCGCCGCATAGGCAGAAAGTGTCGATGCGAAAGGTGGCATCAAACCACTCAATCCTTGCTTTTCCGACAGGTGCGATGCGGCTTTGCAATCTGGAAGCGGTGTTCCGCGCCTGCCCGCCAACCGGGCAGTGAAACCAGGCAAATGCCGCAGAAGAAGGCGGGGCCCTGCATCGGCGGGTACACGGTCGTGAGTGGGAGGTGAGATGGGCGAACTGATCGCCGGCATGGCGGGCACGCGGGAGGGGGAGGTGCTCGCCTTCGCACTTGCCCTGCTCTCAGCCCTCGCTCACGCCACCTTTGGGGCGATCAACAAGGGCGGGGTCGACCCTTATCTCAACCGCGGGGCGATCAACATCTGCTACGGCCTCGGCGCTCTACCCTTCGCGCTCTTCGTCTTTCCCTGGCCGACACCCGGGCTCTGGGCGATCCTCGCCGGCGTCTATATCATCCACCTCGTCTATGAATGGTTGCAGTCGGCAGCGTTCGAGAAGGGAGACTTCACGCTCGTCTACCCGATTGCGCGCGGTACCGGACCGCTGCTGATCGCCCTAGGCTCGGCGGCGGTCTTCGGCGAGCATCTGGGGCCCTGGCAGTGGCTGGGAGTGGTGACGCTCTCCGCCGCGATCATGGGCCTTGCCGTCGTGAACCTGCGCCAGAAGGGGTTGGGCGCAGAGGCGCTCCTAGGTCTCCGCTCTGCCATCGCGATAGCGCTCCTGACGGGCGTGATGATCGCGATCTACACGATCTGGGACGCCTACGGGATCCGGCAGGCGACGGACCCCTTCACCTTCCTGGCCTGGTTCTTCGTGCTCGGCGGGCTCGGCTTTCCCTGGGTCGCCGCCTTGCGCTGGCGGCGGCTCTCGCCGGCTGCGCGGCCCGCGCTCGCCGATCTCGCCGTGCGCGGCGTCTTCGGCGCGGTGATCGCCTATCTGAGCTTCGGGGCGGTGATGCTGGCCACGCGGCTCGACAAGGTCGGAGAGGCCGCGGTGCTCCGTGAGACCTCGATCATCTTTGCGACCGCGATCGGCGTCTTCTTCTTCCACGAACGCGTCGACGGGCCGCGGCTGGGGCTCATCCTCCTGATCCTCGCAGGCGCGATGCTGGTCGAGTTCGGCGCGGCGTAGACGCCGGGGTCAGGCGAGAAGGGCGAGGCTCAGGAGGCTGAGAACGCTCGTCCAGATCACGATCTGGGCGATGGTCTCGGTTCGCACGCCGTAGAGGAGCGCGAGGCTGAAGGCCATCGTGCCCGAGGGGCCGGCGGCGGCCAGCACGAAGCGCGGGTCGACACCGGCGACGGGCCCGAGCGCGCCATCGGCAAGCCCTAGGGCGAGAGCCACGGCACCCGGGAAGACCACGAGCTTCACCGCCGAGAATGCGAGTACCGCAGGGTCCGCCGTGAAGCGCGTGGCGGAGAGCACGATGCCGAGCGAGAAGAGCGCCATGGGTGCCGCGGCCGAGCCGTTGAAGGCGATGAAGGTCGCAACCGGCATCGGCACATCGACGCCCGAGACCGCCACCGCAAGGCCGAGCAGGATCGCCACGATCACCGGGGAGCGCAGCATCGCGCCCGCGACCGACCGTGCCGAGGCGCGTCCGTCGGCGATCAACTGCAGCGCGACGATCGAGCCTGCGAAGGTCACGGTCGAATCGAGCATCACGATCTCGGTGATCGGGAGCACGTCCTCCGGCCCGTAGAGGAACACCGCGATCGGCAGCGTGAAGAAGGCGTTGTTCGCGAAGATCCCGCAGAATGCCAGCAGCACAGCCTCGGCCGCGTCACGCTTCAGGAACCGGCGCGCCGCCCAATACCCCACGGCGAAGATCACGCCCTGCATTGCGGCGTAGGCGAGGACCGGGACCAGCGCGAAGCGTTCGACCGGCGCAGCGGCCAGCAGCCCGAAGATCAGGACCGGCAGGAAGATCATCATCGCAAACCGGTTGATCCGTCGCGCATCCTCCTGGCTGGTCACGCCGAAGCGGCCCATCGCGTAGCCGAGCGCCATGATGGCGAAGACCGGCAGGATCGGATCGGCAAGGACGGCGAGGATGGGCGCCACGGCAGTGACCTGGGGTTGTTCTCTGGACTTCTCACGGCGCGGCGGGGTCGCGCACCTGCACCGGCGGGAAACGGCTGCCGACATGGCCGTAGCGACAGCACTCCGGCCCGGCAAGCCCCGGCACCGCGCTTCAGTGCATTCCTCACGCCATGCACCAAGGTGCGGGTGACAGCGGCGCGCCGAGCGATTAGGTGCGGGGCATGAGCGAGACAACCGAGCACCACCCGCTGCTGAAACCCGCGTTGGAGATCGGCCCGCTGGCCGTCTTCTTCCTGTCGTTTCAGTGGGGCCGCGAGATCCTCGAATGGGGCCCGGTAGCGGGCTTCCTGGGGACCTGGGCCGAGACGCCGGCAATGACCGGCGACAGCGGGCCGCTTTTCGTGGCGACCGCGCTCTTCATGGTGGCGATCTCGGCATCGCTCGCGGCCTCGTGGTGGCTCACGCGGGCGCTGCCGCGCATGGCCGTGGTCACGGCGATCGTGGTGGTGGTCTTCGGCGGCCTAACGCTCTGGCTGCAGGACGAGACCTTCATCAAGATGAAGCCGACCATCGTGAACGGCCTCTTCGCGCTGGCACTCGGCATCGGGCTCCTGCAAGGCCGTAGCTATATCCGCTATCTGATGGCCGAGGCGCTCTCGATGGACGATCGCGGCTGGATGATCTTCACCCAGCGCTGGTGTGCGTTCTTCGTCTTCATGGCGCTCCTGAACGAAGCGGTCTGGCGCACGCAGAGCACGGAGTTCTGGGTCAGCTTCAAGACCTTCGCCAACGTGCCCATCACGCTCGTCTTCATGCTCCTCCAGGTGCCCCTCATCCAGAAACACATGATCGAGGAGCCCGAGGCCGGGGAGTAGCGCGGACCGTTGCGGCCCCGCTGACGTCTCGCGGCACGTCTCTCACCGAGCGCAGCGCATCGCACCTTCGCGGCCAGCGCCTGGCCTGCGGCGCCGGCAGTGATCAGGCAGGCCGGCGGAGTGCGAACAATCCAAGCGCTGCCATCCCGGCGAGCAGGATCGGGCCGCTCGCCGGCAACGGCACCGATAGTGGCGCGGGCGTGAACTCGTAGGTGAGTGTCGCGGTGCCGTCGAAGTCGTGGCGCGTCACATCGCTCGTCGTGCCGGCACCGAAGATCGAGACGCTCAAGAAGGTACGGCTCTCGACCCCCAATGCGACGGTGGCGCCGATGAAGTCGCTTGGTTCGGCGGCCGTCTCCTCGCTTTCGAACTGGGAGAAGGCGACACCCCTGTCGAAGGAGACGTCGAGACCGTCCGGCACATCGCCGATCGGGAAGGTATCCCCATCGACCACCACCGGTGACAGTCCGGGGCCGAGATCGACTCTGATGATCGTGGTGATACCGACGTTCGTGCAGGCGGTCAGCGTCGTCCGGCATGAGAAGTCGAAGCCGGAGATGGACGATATGTCCAAGAGAAGACGCACCTCCTCCAACGTGCCGAGCGTCGGATCGAAGCCATCGAAGATGAGGTCGGTTGAGATGCGGCTGTCCGGCTGATTACCGGGCGGGTTGGAGAAAGGGACGACAAAGCTGCGCATCTGGGTGATCGTCTCCGCCCCTGCCGGCGCGACGGTCCCGAGGGTCGCTCCGAGAATGACGCCAGCCGCGACACCCCAACGTCTTATCGTATCGACACACATCGCAGAACGAGCCCCATCCGGTTCTTCGGCATGGGTGGTGGCTACCACGCGGCCGACCGGCCAAGAACGAACGCTTTTGTCGTGTCCCGTTCACGAATATTCGCCCCTCGGCTGAAACCCGATGTCGAGTTCGTCCGCATGGCGCAACCGGAGCAGGGCGTTCGGGGGCGGGGGCTCGGGCGACATCCCTGTTCTCCCTGTTCTCCCTGTCCTCCCCGTGCTCGCCGACTTCACCGCCGCGAAACCCCTTGATCGAAGGGCAAGTTGCCGTTGCACTCGAAGTTGCACGGCGATGTGCTGACCCCTCAGGGGATGCGTCGGCGCATCGGGCTTAGTAGGCTCCCGGCATGTTGGATATTCAAAGCCTTCCGGCACCCCTTTTGGCGCTACTCTCCGCCGGCCTCGTCGTTACAGCCTCGCTCGGCTCCTACGGTCTCGCACGCTTCGCGCTTGCGACGAAACTCGGCGAGGAGACGCGGGAGCTGGCGGGCTCCGTCATGTTCCGGGTGGCGGCACTCCACGGCCTGATGCTGGCGCTGGTCTTCGCACAGGAACTCGCGGCACTTCGCGATGTGAAGGTTGCAGCGGCGCACGAGGCCGCCCGGGTTGCGGACATCTACTACGACGCCAAGCGCTTCGGGACGGCGGAGAGTGCAGTGATCTCGGACCACATGGCGCGCTACGGGCGTATCGTCTTCGAGCAGGAGTGGCCGCAGCTCGCCACGACGCGACGACTCTCCGATGAGGCGTGGTTCGAGTGGGACAGCGCCTATGACAAGATTCTGGGTCTCGAGCCCCAGACTGCACGGCAGCAACGCCTGCTCGAGGTCATGCTGCTCGATATCCGCGAGCTCTCCGCGCTGCGCGAAGCGCGGGAGAATGCGGCACTCGGCGGGCTGTCCCCGCTCTTCTTCGTCGCGGCGATCACGGGCGTGATGCTGATCTCGGCCGCCTATTTCACCTGGGCACCGACCGCGCTCAACCTCTCGCTCATCGCGGGCTTTGCCGGCTATACGGGCCTGATCCTCTACTTCATCGTGACCTTCGCGAACCCCTACCTGCCGCCGGGCCACGCCGCACCGATCGGGTTCGAGCGGTTCCTGACGGAGGAGGTTCGGGCGCGGTCGGAATAGGCCCTAAGCCGCGGAGCGGTTTACCCGCCGGCGCGGGCCGCTTCGATGGCGGGGAGGAGGCGGGACTTCAGCGTATCGCCAGTGATCGGGCCGATATGCTTGAAGACAATGCGGCCATCATTATCGATGACGAAGGTCTCCGGCACACCATAGACGCCCCACTCGATGCCCGTGCGACCCGACGTGTCCGCCCCGATCAGGGTGTAGGGATCGCCGAGTTCGTCGAGAAAGGCTCGGGCGTTCTGCGGCGCGTCCTTGTAGTTGATGCCGTGGACGGTGATGCCCTCCGCCGCGAGCCCCTTGATCCACGGATGCTCCGCCCGGCAGGGGATGCACCAGGACGCCCAGATGTTCACGAGCTGCACGCCGCCGCCCTTGAGATCTGCGGTGGCAAGGCCCGGTGCGCCGTCATGCACGCTTTCGAGCGCGAACTCAGGCACCGGCTTGTCGATCAGCGTGCTAGGCAGGTCGTCGGTCTTGGTCAGGAGGCCGATGAGGAAGGTCGAGAGCACACCGAAGGCGCCCATCAGAGGCACGACCATCCAGAGACGAAAGCCCGACTTCTTCGCGCCGCCGGCGTCCTCGGTCACGCTATCGCTCATGGCTCCCGGCCTCCTTTTCGGCCTCTGCTAGCTCGACCCGCGACCGGGCATTGGCGCGCACCGAAAGGGCGATGAGAAGTCCGATGACCAGCACCGTCGCCCCATAGGCCACGGCGACATAGGTGAGGTAGGGGTCGGAGAGAAGGGCGCTCATGCGGGATGCTCTGCCGCAGCCGTGCTGCCTTCTGCGCGGTTGCCTGCGCGCAGGCGCAAGGCCCGGGCGCGACGGAGCCGGATCTCCGTGCGCGCCCGCGTCAGAAGAAGCGCCGCGAAGAGCAGGTAGCAGGCCACCATCATGAGGTAGAGCGGGATGCGATAGGCATCGTCCACCCGCTGACCCTCCTGCAGCGTGAGCGACGCGCCCTGGTGCAATGTCGCCCAGAAATTCACCGAGTAGCGCGCGAGGAAGGCAAAGATCACGCCGACGAGGCAGAGGATGCCCGAAAGCTCCGCCGCCTTCTCCGGCTCGTCGATCGCGGCCCAGAGCGCCATGTAGCCGAGGTAGAAGAAGAACATGATGAGGACCGCGGTCAGCCGCGCGTCCCACACCCACCAGGTGCCCCACATGGGCTGGCCCCAGACCGCACCCGTCACGAGCGCGACCAGAGTGAACGCCGCCCCGATGGGTGCTGCTGCCTTGGCGACGAGGAAGCTGACGTGGTGGCGCCGGACGAGGCCGATGGCGCTCATCACCGCCATGAGCGCATAGGTGTTGATGGCGAGGAGCGCTGCGGGAACGTGGATGAAGAGGATCCGCACCGTGGTGCCCTGCTGGTAATCCGCGGGCACGGAAAGCCCCCAGACAAGCCCAACCGCCAACAGGACGCCCGCGGCCACCCAGAACGGTGCCACGAGCCAGCCTGTCAGTCGCATGAACTCGGCCGGATTTGCAAAGCGCCAGATCGACATCCGGCAGGAAATAACCGTCGCACCGATCAGATACAACGCCATCCACACAGCCCCGGCATAGCGCCACATGCTTGACGCTGCGTTCCTGCGTCTTCGCCGGACGCGCTTCCAAGGGTGGCATAGCGACCGGCAGACGATGAGCAGCGCTCTACCGCGGCTGGCGCGGCGGCCGGGACAGCGCGCAGGCGGCCCGCAATCCTCCGAAATCCTTCACATCGCTCTCAGGATTTCAGCCCTGCGAATGCGCAGGTTCCAGCCATCCCGCCGGTCGTGCTGTCAGTCGCACGCACCGGCTGTTGCGCAAAGGAGCGAGATCGTGACCATCGAAACCACCGCGACCACGACCGATAACGGCGTCAACCTCGAGGCGATCCTGGAGGCGCGCACCGCCCTCACCGACGCACCGGCAGGCGCCCAGTTCACCTGGCGCGCGCGCTGCGACTGGCAGAGCGGGACGCACAGCCGCTCGGTCATGGAGGGCTTCTTCGGCCTCGGTGAGGAGCAGTCGCGGGAGCGCAGCCACGTCATCGATGCTGACCACCCGCCGCAGTTCGCCGCCGAGGACAACGGGGCGACCCCGGTCGAGATCGTCCTCTCGGGCCTTGCCTCCTGCCTCACCGCCGGCGTGGCAACGGTCGCGCAGAACCGCGGGATCCAGCTTCGCCGGGTGAGTGCCGAGGTCGAGGGCGACATGGATCTGCAAGGCATCCTCGGCATCGATGCGGGCGTGCGGAACGGCTTCAGCGCCATCCGCGTGACCTTCCACATCGACGCCGACGCGACGGCCGAGGACATCGCCGCGCTTGTGGCCCAGTCGCAGCGTCGCTCGGCGGTCTTCGACATCATCACCAACCCCACCGCCGTCCACGTCAGCGTGGCCTGAGCGGGTTTCTCACGGAGAAGACCAATGACCCCTGGTACGCCGCTGTACCTGCTTCCCGCCATGCCCCCTCCCTTCGCGGGCGTGCGGCGGGGAGCCCTTCCCTGGAGCACCGTCTGGACCCGTCTCGCGGTTCCTTTCCGGGCGCTCGCCCATCTCGCCGCGGCCATCTCGACCCGGCGCGCCCGTCGGGCGGCCCAGCGCCGGCGGATGATGATCAGCACCGATCTCGGTCGCGACGTCGGCGTCACCGAGGCGGAGATCCGCGAGCTCTTCTCGCGCCCGGTCCTCGCCCGGGACGACTGGTGACAGCCTGCGGGGCTCCGAGCCGAGCCCCGCACCGTCCTGCCCCACGATGACAGATACCGGAGCCACCGCCATGCATCCGCGCCATACCAACACCATCATCGTCGGCGCCGGCCAGGCCGGCCTCGCCATGAGCCGCGCGCTGAACGAGCGAGGCATCGAGCATCTGGTGCTCGAGCGCGGCCGCGTGGCCGAGAGCTGGCGTCGGCGACCATGGGAGAGCCTGCGCCTCCTCACCCCCAACTGGGCGAACGGCATGCCGGGCATGCCTTACTGGGGCGACGAGCCGCACGGCTTCATGCCCGCGGGCGAGCTGATCCAACGGCTCGACAGCTATGCCGACCTCATCGCCGCCCCTGTGCATGAGCAGACCGAGGTGCTGCACGCGACGGCGACGGAGAGCGGCTTTGCGCTCTCCACAAGCGAGGGGCCCTATCGCGCCCGAAACCTCATCGTCGCCAGCGGCGCCTGTGCCGAGCCCGTGATCCCACCCCTCGCCGCCGCCCTGCCCCGCCGGATCGTGCAGCTCACCGCCGCGAGCTATCGCCGTGCGGCCGACCTGCCGGAGGGCGGCGTGCTCGTCGTGGGCGCGTCTGCCTCCGGCGTGCAGATCGCCGCTGAGATCCAGGCCTCGGGCCGCCCGGTCACCCTTGCCGCGGGCAACCATCTGCGCCTCCCCCGGACCTATCGCGGTCGGGACATCGAGTGGTGGCTCGACACCATCGGCGCCCTCGACGAGGGGATCGAGGCCGTGGACGATCTCGACCGCGTCCGTAGGACCCCGTCACCACAGCTCACGGGCCAGGGGCACGACGTCGATCTCGGCGCGCTCCAGGCCCGCGGGATCGAGGTTACCGGTCGCCTCTGCCAGGTGCGCGACGGGCGCGCGCTCTTCTCGGGCGGCCTCGACCCACTCATCCAGTCGGCGGACCTCAAGCTCGCGCGCCTCCGCCGGCGGATCGATGACTGGGCAGCCGAGCATCTGCCCGGCGCGTCCGTCCCAGCGACCGAGCGCCCGGCACCGACACCCATTCCGACCGCGCCGCGCCTCGAGCTCGACCTCACCTCGGGCGAGATCGGCACAGTCATCTGGGCCACCGGCTACCGGCCGGATTTCTCTTGGCTCGGCCTGCCCGTCTTCGACCGGCGCCAGCGCCTGCGCCATCTGGGCGGGATCGCGATCGGCCAGCCGGGCCTCTACGTCCTCGGCCTGCCGTTCCTGCGCCGCCGCCGCTCCGCGCTGATCTCGGGCGCTGGCGGGGATGCAAGCGCCGTCGCCCACCATCTCGAAACCCGCCTCCGTCAGAGCGCCGCCGCCTGACCGGGGCACGACTGATCGGCGCAGCCCAACCGGCACACACCCCGCCACAGGAGACCGCCATGTACCAGAACGCCCGCCACCAGAAGACCGATGCCAGCACGCCGCAGGACACGCTCCCGAGCCCGCATCCAAGCCCCCTCGCAAGCCCATTGCCAGGCTACAGCCGGCGTGCACAGTCGCCGGGCGGTAGGCTCTTCGGCTCGGTGCTGGAGACCATCGGCAACACGCCCGTCGTCCGCCTGAACGCCCTCGCGCCCGCCCATGTCGACCTCTACGCCAAGCTCGAGGCCTTCAACCCCATGGGCTCGGTCAAGGACCGCCTCGCCCTCGCCGTGATCGAGGGCGCGGAGCGGACGGGCGCGCTCAAGCGCGGGCAGACCGTGATCGAGGCGACGTCCGGCAATACCGGCATCGGCCTCGCCATGGTCTGCGCGCGAAAGGGCTATCCGCTGGTCATCGTCATGGCGGAGAATTTCAGCGTTGAGCGCCGCCGCCTCATGCGCTTCCTCGGCGCGAAAGTGATCCTGACCTCCGCCGCCGACCGTGGCACCGGCATGTTCGCCACCGCCGAGAAGCTGGCCGAGAAGCATGGCTGGTTCTTCACCCGCCAGTTCGAGAACGAGGCGAATGCCGAGATCCACGCCGCCACCACAGCGCGCGAGATCCTGAGCGATTTCGGCATGCGCGGGCTTGACTACTGGGTCACGGGCGCCGGCACCGGGGGCACGCTGAACGGCGTTGCCCGCGTCCTGAAGACCGAGAGCCCGCGCACCCAGATCGTCGTTGCCGAGCCCGAGAACGCGCAAATACTCTCGAGCGACATCCCCCAAAAGCGCCGTGCGGACGGCGCCGCGGCGCGCAGCCACCCGATGTCCCGCGCCCACCCGGTGCAGGGCTGGACGCCCGACTTCATCCCCAAGCTCGCCGACGACGCGAAGGGAGCGGGGCATATCGACCGCTTCGTGCCCGTCTCGGGACATGAGGCGCTTCGCCTCGCCCGCGCGCTTGCCACCCGCGAAGGCATCTTCAGCGGCATCAGCGGCGGCGCGACCCTCGCCGCGGCCCTCAGAGTCGCGGAGAAGGCACGCGAAGGAGCGCGCATTCTCGCCATGATCCCCGATACGGGCGAGCGCTATCTCTCAACCCCGCTCTTCGAAGACATCCCCGCGGGCATGACGGAGGAAGAACGCGAGATCGCCGCCTCCGTCCCACCGCTCCGCCGACAGCCCGCAGCCGAGACCGCGCGCCCGGCGGAGACCATCGACCCCGAGGCGGCCGCTTTCGTCGATGCGACCCTCTCGAACGCGCGCGAGCCCATCGTCATGGTCGGCTTCGAATGGTGCGAGTTCTGCTGGTCCGTCCGCCGCCTCTTCCAGAAGGCCGGCATCCCCTTCCGCGCGCTCGACATCGACACGGCCGCGTTTCGCGAGGGCGACCGCGGCGGCAAGATCCTCCGCGCCGTCTTCGCCCGCACCGGTGTGCGCACCGTGCCCCAGGTCTTCGTCGGCGGCACGCGCATTGGCGGTGCAGCCGACACGCTGGCGGCCTTCGAGGACGGGAGACTGCAATCGCATCTCGCCCGCCTCGATCCGCCGATCACCCCGAAACCCGTGGCTAATCCGATGGCGTTGCTGCCCACCTGGACGCGCTGAGGCACGGCTCAGGCTTCGCCGCCGCCAGGGGCGCCGTTGCGGCCATCCCCGGCGGCGGATACCGTTGAGGCCCACGCCACCCAGGGCGAAGGGCAGCCAATGGCCGAACCCGACACCAAAATCCGCCAGAAGGCCGGGATCACCGAACTCCGGCTCCGCCTCGTCTGGCCGGACCGCGGCATGCTGGGCCCTGGAAAGGCGGATCTCCTCGAGCTCATCGCCGAGACGGGCAGCATTTCCGCCGCCGGCCGCGCCATGGGCATGAGCTACAAGCGCGCCTGGACCCTCGTCAGCACACTGAACGACATGTTCGCCGAACCGCTGGTCCACCGCGCCAGGGGCGGCTCACAAGGCGGGGGTGCGATCCTCACGGACACCGGCCGGCAGGTCCTCGCGCATTACCGCGCCTTCGAGCGGAGCTGCGCCGAGGCGGGCGCACCGGAGATCGCGGCCCTCGAACGCCTGATGAAATCGCAGATACCCACGGAAGACGGTTGAACGGGCGCAGCCTAGGGGCGATATTCCCGCGCGGCTATAACCCTGCCGGAGACCTCCCCTGCAGCCCATGTCACAGATACGCTCCTACCTGCGGGCGCTTGGGTATGCGCTCCTCGCCGCAATGCTCTGCATCGCACCGGCGCGTGCATCGGACCTCACGATCTTTGCCGCCGCGAGCCTCAAGGAAGCGCTGGAAGAGGTAACGGCCCTCTGGACGGCCGAGGGCGGTGAGCCCACTCGCACCTCCTTCGCCGGTAGTGCAGCGCTCGCGCGCCAGATCGCGCGGGGTGCACCGGCGGATGTCTTCATCTCAGCGAACACCGCCTGGATGACCTACCTGGCCGAAGACGGCGCGGTTGCGGCCGAGACCCACCGCGGCCTCCTCGCGAACCGTCTCGTGCTGATCGCCCCGAGCGAGGCCGCACAGCCTGCAAGCGTTCTGCACGAGCCACCGACGCTCTCGACGGAAACGGCCGCGGCGTTCTTTCACCGGCTCGGCGACGGCAGGCTGGCCATGGCGTTCGTCGACGCGGTCCCCGCTGGCATATATGGCAAGGCAGCACTCGAAATGCTCGGCCTCTGGCCAAGGCTCTCCCGCAGCGTCGTGCAGACCGATAATGTGCGCACGGCCCTTGCCCTTGTCGCGCGGGGCGAGACGCCGCTCGGCATCGTCTACGCCACCGATGCGCTGGCGGAGCCGCGCGTCACGGTGCTCGCGCGCTTTCCGAAGGAGAGCCATCCGCCGATCACCTACCCCGTGGCGGCCATTGCCGGACGCGAGACCCGTGCCGCGCCGTTTCTCTCCTTCCTCTCGACCGAGCCCGCGCGTGGCACCTTCGCCCGGCACGGCTTCATACCGCTGCCCTGAGAGATGGAGGCCCTGCCACCCGATCTGATCGACGCCATTCTGCTGTCGCTGAAAGTCTCGCTCACGGCGACGATCCTAAGCCTGCCGGCAGGCGTCCTGGCAGCTTACGCGCTGGCGCGGTGGCGCTTCCCGGGTCGGCAGATCCTGAATGGGCTCGTCCACCTGCCATTGATCCTGCCGCCCGTGGTCACGGGCTACCTGCTCCTTCTCGCCTTCGGCACGCGCGGGCCGATCGGCGGGTTTCTGGAGGCGCAGTTCGGCCTCACCCTCGCCTTTCGATGGACTGGCGCAGCGCTCGCCGCCGCGATCATGGCCTTCCCGCTCCTCGTCCGCGCGATCCGCCTCTCGATCGAGGCGGTCGATCCGAAGCTGGAGGAGGCGGCGGCAACCCTCGGCGCCTCGCGCGTCTGGGTGTTCGCGACGGTTACGCTGCCGCTTATCCTTCCGGGCATTCTCGCGGGCACCATCCTCGCCTTCGCCAAGGCCATGGGCGAGTTCGGGGCGACCATCACCTTCGTCTCGAACATTCCTGGCGAGACGCAGACCATCCCTACGGCCATCTATGCGCTGCTGCAGGTTCCGGGCCGCGAGGGAGCCGCCAGCACCCTCGTGCTCATCTCCATCGCCATCGCCATGGCCGCCCTCCTGCTCTCCGAGGCCGTCTCGCGCCGCGTCGCCGCGCGGATCGGAGGGCGGGAGGCGCCCGCGTGAGCCTCGATCTCGCCATCACCCATCGCTTCCCGGGCTTCAGTCTCGAGGCAGCCTTCACCGCGCCCAACGGCGTGACGGCGCTCTTCGGCCGCTCGGGTTCGGGCAAGACCACCATCGCGAACGCCATCGCCGGGCTGCTTCGCCCCGATGCCGGTCGTATCGCGGTCGAGGATACGGTGCTCCTCGACACCGCCGCGGGACAGCACATCGCACCCCATCGCCGTCGCATCGGCTACGTCTTTCAGGAAGCCCGCCTCTTCCCCCACCTCAGCGTACGCCGAAACCTCCTCTACGGTCGCTGGTTCAGCGGTGGCGGTGGGAGCGCCGGAACACGCGACGACCTCGCGCGCATCACCGACCTCTTGGGGCTCAACGCCCTCCTCGACCGCGCACCCGGCGCATTGTCGGGTGGGGAGCGTCAGAGGGTCGCCCTCGGCCGTGCGCTCCTCGCGAGACCCCGAATGCTTGTGATGGACGAGCCCCTTGCGGCTCTCGATGAAGAGCGGAAGGCTGAGATCCTGCCCTATCTCGAACGGCTGCGGGACGAAGCGGCGGTGCCCATCCTCTTTGTCAGCCACAACCTCGCGGAAGTCGCCCGCCTTGCAACGACGCTCGTGGTGCTCGATGCGGGGCGCGTCACGACGGCAGGGCCACTCATCGATATCCTCGCGGATCCCGACGCCGTGCCAGCGCTTGGCATCCGGGACGCGGGCTCGGTGCTGACAGGCCGTGTCATCACCCATCACGCCGATGGTCTGAGCGAGATCGAAGTCGCTGCAGGCCGGCTTCTACTCCCCCATGTCGCTGCCGTCCCGGGCGCGCATCTGCGCATCCGCATCGCGGCGCAAGACGTCATCCTGGCCCGAGAGGAGCCAACAGCGCTCTCGGCCCTCAACATCCTGCCGGCGCGCGTCACATCGGTCCGGCCCGGTAATGGCCCGGGCGTCATGGTCCGTCTCGACGCAGCGGGCGACAGCCTGCTTGCACGCATCACCAAACGCTCGGCCGAACGCCTCGCCCTCGCCCCGGGCGTAAGCTGCTATGCCATCGCCAAGGCCGTCTCAGTCGCGCCTATGGATATCGGGCAGTCGTGACCTGTTGCGCCAACCCGCGATGGGGCGCTCGCTTGCAGAGCGCTCTCTCCGCTGTCATTTGTTCCACACGAGAGCAAAGAACGGAGAAAACAGCGCAGAATGCAGGATTTTGCAGAAGCTTTCCTGCTCGCGTTCGGCCTTCTCGCCTCAGCGGATGCCGATCTCATCGAGATCGTCGGCCTCTCGCTCTATGTGAGCCTCAGCGCGACGGCCGTGGCATGCGCGATCGGCTTGCCTGCGGGCGCAGCCCTCGCCGTGACGCGCTTTAGGGGCCGCGGCGCCCTGCTGGTTTTCGTCAATTCTCTCATGGGGTTACCGCCCGTCGTTGTCGGGCTTATCGTCTACCTGATGCTGAGCCGCGCGGGACCCCTCGGCGTCCTCGGCCTACTCTACACACCCACGGCAATGATCATCGCGCAGACGATCCTGATCACGCCCATCGTCATCGCCCTCTCCCGCCAAGTGCTCGAAGACCTGCATGCCGAATACGCGGAGCAGTTCCGCTCCCTCAGCATTGGTCCGGTCGATGCGACACGGGCGCTGCTCTGGGACGGTCGCTTCGCCCTCCTCACCGTCGCTCTCGCCGGTTTCGGCCGTGCCGTCGCGGAGGTCGGTGCCGTGATCGTCGTTGGCGGCAATATCGACCACCTCACGCGCGTCATGACGACCGCCATCGCGCTGGAGACCGCAAAGGGAAACCTCGCCCTCGCCCTCGCCCTCGGCATCGTGCTTCTGGTCATCGCCCTCGGGATAAACGCGGTCGTCCTGTCGGTGCGCCAGACGGCGTCGAGCCAGACCCATGCGTGATCACACAGGGAGCATGGAGGACGATCTGCTTCTGCCGCTCAGCATCGAGGGCCTCCGCCTAGAGGTTGAGGGGCAGCTGCTGCTGGACGGTATTGACCTCACACTCGCCAGCCGTGACATCACCGTCGTCATGGGGGCCAACGGCGCCGGGAAAAGCCTGTTTCTGAGAGTGTTACACGGGCTTGTTGAGCCCGGCTCTGGGCGGATCAGCTGGGCCGGGCGGCCAAATTCGGCAGCCACGCGGCATGCGCAGGCGATGGTCTTCCAGAAGCCGGTCCTGCTCCGCCGATCGGTTGCTGCGAATATCGACTTTGTGCTGAGGGCGCGGGGCGGGCCGAACCCTCGGCGGCGCGATGCCCTGCTCTCGCATGTCGGTCTGTTGTCGCAAGCGCGCCAGCCCGCGCGCGCCCTCTCCGGCGGCGAGCAGCAGCGCCTTGCCGTCGCACGCGCGCTTGCCACCGACCCCTCGGTGCTCATGATGGATGAGCCGACCGCAAGCCTCGACCCGGCATCTACAGCGTCTATCGAGGCAATCGTCCTCGGCGCGCGCGACGCTGGCACGAAGGTCATCTTCGTGACGCATGACATCGGGCAGGCGCGGCGCATCGCTGATGAGGTAGTGTTCCTGCATCGAGGACGGGTCGCAGAGCACGCCCGCGCGGAACAGTTCTTCGCTGAGCCATCCTCTGAGGCGGCGCGGGCCTATCTCGCCGGCCGCCTCCTCCTCTGACGCTGATGCAGAGGGCCCCTAGATGAGACGGACGCTCATGATCACCGCCGCAGTGATGTGTGGCGGGCTCGCGGTTGCGGCGGAGCGATCGATCATCGTGCAGTCAACGACTTCGACATCGAATTCAGGGCTTTACGACCATCTCCTGCCAGAGTTCGAGCGAGAGACAGGCATCCGCGTCAACGTCGTCGCCGTCGGCACCGGGCAAGCGATCCGGAGCGCACGGAACTGCGACGGCGACCTGCTGATCGTCCACGCGACGGAGGCCGAAGAGGCCTTCGTGGCTGCGGGCTACGGGGCGAAGCGGTACGATCTTATGTACAACGACTTCGTCATCGTCGGCCCGGAAGCGGACCCCGCAGGCATCCGCGGAGGGCGCGATGTGCCGGCAGCTCTGGCGAAGATCGCCGAGACCGAGGCGCCATTCGCCTCGCGCGGCGACGACAGTGGCACGCATATGCGGGAGCGCGCGCTCTGGCGCGCGGCCGGGTTGGTGCCCGACGCGGCCTCCGGCACGTGGTATCGGGAAACTGGATCAGGCATGGGCGCCACGCTGAACCTCGCCTCGGGGATGGGCGCTTACACGATGACGGATCGAGCGACCTGGATCAGCTTCGGGAACAAGGGCGATCTCACGGTCCTGGTGGAGGGCGATCCCGCACTCTTCAACCAGTACGGTGTGGTGCCGGTCAGCGCCGACAGATGCCCGTCCGTCCGCGCGGCAGAGGCACAGATCTTCACGGATTGGCTGCTCTCGGCCGAGGGTCAGGCCGCCATCGCAGCCTTTCGGGTCGATAACCAGCAGCTCTTCTTCCCGAATGCGAGCCCTTGAGGCAGTCGAAGAAGGAGCCTTCGAAAGGCGGCCCGAACGCCTCGCGGCGATGCGCCTGAAACCGCGTCAGCCGCCGAGGAAGAGGCGGCCGACATCGGGGTTTTCGAGGAGGTCGTCGCCCTTGCCGGCGATGGCGACCTCGCCGGAGACGAGGACATAGCCGATATCGGCGAACTCCAGGCCCTTCTTGGCGTTTTGCTCAACCATCACGATGGTCTTGCCCTCTACCTGCTGCAGGTCGGCGAGGATCTCAAAGACCATGTCGATGAAGCGGGGCTCGAGCCCGATGGAGGGCTCGTCGACGAGTAGCACCTCGGGGTTCATGACGAGGGCGCGGCTGATCTCGAGGAGGCGCCGCTCGCCGCCCGAGAGGACCTTGGCCTGGTGCTTCCGGCGGGCAGCGAGGCGGGGGTACTTCTCGAACACCCTCTCCGCCGCCTCCTTCGCCTCGGCGGGCTTCTCCTTCAGAAACCCGCCCATCCAGAGGTTTTCCTCGACGGTCATGCCCGGAAAGACGGACTTGTCCTGCAGGATGTAGGCGATGCCAGCTTCGCGCAGTTTCGAGGACGGGGAGAGAGCGGAGATGTCCCGCTTCTGTGGCCCATCGCCCACGAGGACCTTGCCCGAGAAGATGTTGTTGAAGCCGAATATCGCGTGGAGGATTGTGGACTTACCGGCGCCGTTCGGCCCGATCAGGCAGAGTGACTGCTTGCGCGCCACGCGGAGGTTGATGCCGTGCAGGATCTCCATGCGGCCATAGCCCGCGTGCAGGTTCTCGAGGCTGAGATAGGGGTCGTTGCCCGCCAGCGCCTCAAGCGACGGAACGTCAACATGCTGGGCGATGGCGGCGGCCTGCTGGGTGACGGCTTCGACCGAGAGCACGGTGCTGACATCGCCGCCATGGTAGCCGCCGGCGCGCTGCTTCTCCTCGCTCATCAGTGCGCTCCCAGATAGGCGTCGACCACGCGCTGATCGTCCTGGATCTCGGCCGGGCTACCCTCGGCGAGGAGGCGGCCATGGGCGAGGCAGTAGATCTTGTCGGCCATGTTCATGATCACGCGCATGTTGTGCTCGATGATCAGGAGCGTGATGCCGAACTCGGTATTGGCGCGCTTCAGCCGGTCGATGAGCCCGTTGATGAGGGTCGGGTTGATGCCGGCAGTGGGCTCGTCGAGGAGGAGCACTGTCGGCTCGTTCATCAGCGCCATGGCGAACTCCAGAAGTTTCTGTTGCCCGAAGCTGAGGGAGCCAGAGCGGAGGTAGCGCTTCTCATAAAGGCCGACGAAGTCGAGGAGCTGCTCGGCTTTATCCCGCTCCGCCCGACTGTTGCGACCGAACGCATCCCAGAGGGACATCTTCCGGTGCGGCACGGAGATCAGCATGTTCTCGACGCAGTTCATGGCACCGTAGATGCGGGTCTGCTGGAAGGTGCGGAGAAGCCCGAGGCGCGCGATGTCGGGCACCATCAGGCGCGAGATCTCCTGCCCCTCGAAGCGGATCGAGCCCCTGTCGATCGGGTGGTAGCCGACGATGGAGTTGAAAAGCGTGGTCTTGCCCGAGCCGTTGGGGCCGATGAGACCGGTGATGCCGCCCTTCTCGACCGCAATAGAAATGTCCTCGTTCGCCTTCACGCCGCCGAAGGCTTTGGAGACGCCCTGAACCTCGATGATCGCGGTCATGTGGTGACCTCCTCGCGGATGATGCGGTCCTTCCGCTCGACGGCGATGCCGAACCATTCCGGGCGCTTGGTGCGGAGCCAGCCCATGAGACCATCCTGGAAGAAGACAACGACGATGACGATGAGCGCGCCGAGGGCGACCCACTGCCAACCGAGGAAGTAGTTCCAGGTGAGCTCCTTGAAGACGTGGAACATCACGGCACCGATCACCGGACCCCAGAGCGTTCCCTTGCCGCCTAGGAGGACGCAGACGACCATGAAGATGCCGAGGTTGATGGTCTGGTAGGCGGTCTCGAGCGGCTCGAAATGGATTAGCTGGAAGGCGGAGATCGCCCCCGCCGCGCCGACGAAGGCGGCCGCCAGCGACCAGGCTACGAGCTTGTAGCGGAGCGTGTGGATGCCCATCGCCTCCGCCTTCTCCTCATCGTCGCGGATGGCGTTGATCGCAGCGCCGAAGCGCGTCGAGTAGAGCCAGGCGCAGAAAGCGAAGAGCGCGATGCCGAGGACCGCGTAGAGGAAGTAGATGAGCGTTTTGAACTGCTCGAAATCGTACGGGTAGTTTGGCATCGAGATGCCCTGCCCCCCGCCGATCCAGTCCCAGTTGGAGACGAGCTCGCCCGCAGCGATGGCGACACCGAGCGTGCCGATGGCGAAGTAAGGGCCCCGCAATCCAAAGGTGACGTAGCCAACGACGAGCGCCGAGAGGGCGCAAAAGACGGCAGACGCGATGATGCCGAGGACCATGCCCGTGAAGTACTGGGTCGGGGTGAAGGCGAAGATGCCGCCGCCGGCTGCATCGGTGTACTCGCCCACCGGGTAGGCGATGCCGATGGTCACGACTGCGGCGACATACATGCCGGTGCCATAGAAGAAGATGTTGCCGAGCGAGTTGTAGCCCATCTGCCCGCCCGTCATGTCCCAGCTGAGCGCCACGATAATCATCAGCCAGAGAGTGGCGAGCTGGGTCTTGTAGTCGGGCGCGAGGAACGGTGCTGCGACCGTCAGGGCGAGGAGGGCGGCATAGAGCGCGAGCTTTGCGATACTCATTGCACGCTCCTCACTGCAGTACCTGGCGGTTCCGGCGCTGCTGCGCCAGCCGCCAGACCAGAACCAGGAGGAGGAGCAGGACGGCGATGGCCTGCTGATAGCCGATGCCGAAGATGTGGCTGCCGTACTGCTCAGCCGCTCCGATGCCGAGGCCGGCGGCGATGACGCCCGGCAGGTTACCGAGCCCCGCCGCCGTGACGATGACGAAGGCGCGGACGGAATAGGTGATGCCGTAGAAGGGCTGGATCACCCAGACCATCACGATGATCGCACCCGCCGCGCCGCATATCGCCGCATTGAGCGAGAAGGTGAAGGCGTAGATCTTCTCTGTATCGATCCCCATCACGCGGGCCGCGCGCGCATCCTGCGCCGTCGCTCGGATCGCCTGGCCCATGCGCGAGTACTTCATGAAGGCGATGACGGCGATGGCGAGGGACGTGGCCATGAGCACGCCGATGAGCTTGGCGATGGGCACGTCGATCAGACCGTCGGCGAAATAGAGCGTCTGATAGTCGAGCTTGATCGACTGTGTGTCCGAGCCGAAGAGCAGGTTCATGATCTGCGCCATCATGATCGCCAGGCCGAAGGTGGCGAGCAGCGAGGTGAAGAGATCGCGCTCTATCACCCGGCTGATCACCAGCTTGTAGACGACCCAGCCGATCCCCCACATCACCACGAAGGCGATGGGGACGCCGAGTAGCGGGTTCATGCCCTGCTGTGTCAGCCACCAGGCAACGTAGCCGCCGGCGATGACAAAGTCCCCCTGGGCGAGGTTCTTCACGTTCATCACGCCCCAGACGAGCGCCAGCCCGTAGGCGGCGAGCGCGAAGAGCGCACCGATCATCACCCCGTCGATGATGATCTTGAGGTTCACGATCGGAAACTCGAACAAGAGCCCGAGATTGAAGAAGATCTGGTCCATCCCTGCACGGCGTCGCCGCCGCCCCCGTGCCCGCATATGCGGGTCTCGCTGCGCAAGACGCCGGGCGCTCCGTTGCTGGAGCGCCCGGCGCCGTTCAGTCAGCGGGTCGCGTCAGGGCCGCGGCCAGACGATGTCGTGGCTCGCATATTTCGGCGGCGCGACAACGTTGTAGGCGCCACTCTGGATCTGACGGAGCACCATGGGCTTGGCGATGTTGTTGCCAGCCTCCGAAAACTTGATGGGCCCGTAGAAGGTCGGCAGGTCAGTTGCGGCGATGGCGTCACGCAGCGCCTCCTTGTCCAGCGTGCCCGCCCGCTCGAAGCTGTCCTTGAAGACGTAGACCGCGGCGGACGCCTGAGCGACCTGATAGGGCACCGTCTTCTCGGCGTATTCGGGATAGGCCTGCTTGAACTCCGTCTCGTACTCCGCCGCTGAGCCGAAGAGCGGATCCTCGTAGGACAGCGTCTCGGCCCACTGCGTCGAGCAGAGGACGTTCTCGGCGAAGTCGCCGAAGTTACCGACCACATCCGCCGCCTCGCAGTGGGTGATGGCGACCATGGGGACGGAGACGTTCTGCTCGCCGATCTGCCGGACAGCCGTGGCGGCGCCCTTGGAGTGGCCGGAGACGATCAGCACGTCCGGCTTCACGAGCTTCACCTTGGTGAGGATCGCGGACATGTCCGAGAGATCGCGCGGCAGTTTCTCGTCGACGACGATGTTCATGCCGTACTTCTCGGCGTCCTCCAGCACACCCGCACGGATGTCGAGCGAAAAGGGATCGTTCTCGACCGCCACAGCCACCTTGATATCGGCGGGGTCCTTGCCCTCCTTCTCCGCCATCTCAGCCGCCAGTGTGATGGCGGACGCGAGATACTGCTCGGAGGTGGAGAGGACTGCGAAGAGATACTCGTAGCCCTTGTTGAAGAGCGAGCGGGACGCGCCCTCAGCCTCGACCATCGGGATCTTGTACTTCTCGGTCACCGGCGCGATGGCCTTGGTCATGCCCGAGCTGTAGGGGCCGAGCATATACTGGACCTTGTCCTGGTTGATCAGCCGCTCGGCCAGCGTCGCTCCGCGGTCGCCCTTTGACTCGTCGTCGTAGTAGATGACTTTGAAGTTGTGGCACTTGCCCGCGATATCGACGCCGCCCGCATCCTTGATCTTCTGGATAGCGAACTCGTAGCCGTTCTGCGTGTGGTAGCCGTTCGTGGCGTACTTGCCCGTGAGCGAAATGGCGGCGCCGAGCGTGATTGTCTCGCACTCCTCGGCCACCGCGTGGCCAGGCGTTGCCAGCGGAGCCGCGAGCGCAATAGCACCCATGGCCACGGCGGGCGCCGTGAGGGTCAGGAATTTCATGCGTTTCTCCCAGTGCACTGTGTGCAGATTGCCGGTCTTCGCCGACTTGGATTGTTTTGGTTGCGTTTAGGGAGCGTAGGTGGATGCGTCTTTGCAATCAAGGCATGCGTTCTGCGCAATGATCTTGCGCGCTGTTCTCTCGATACCCGAAGCGCTATGGCAGCCCTACGCGCTTCGGAGGCTTCATGTTCACCACCCCCATCACCCCCCGCGTGGCCGAGACCGACGGGGCCGGCCATATCAACAACACGGTCGTGCCCGTCTGGTTGGAAGCCGGGCGGCGGGAGATCTTCCGGCTGCTCTCCCCCAGGCTCTCCTTCGACGACTGGCATGTGGCCGTGGCGACGATGACCGTCGATTACCTCGCGCAGATCTACTTTGCCGAGGAGGCGGAGGTGCGCACCTGGGTCGATCGGATCGGCACCAAGAGCTTCACGCTCTACGAGGAGGTCTGGCAGGGCGAGCGGCACTGCGCCAAAGGCACGGTGACATATGTCTGCTTTGACTATGATGCGCAGCAGTCGGTGCCGGTGCCGCCTGCCGTTCGCGAAGCGCTAGGGCATCACTTGCGCGGCATGTGATCATCGTCAGTGCATCAGCCTTTAGGTTGATTCTCGATCCCGAATTATTCTTCTTTCGTTCGCCTTCTATCCCCTCCGCACAACTGTGACGGGTTTGCCCAATTGTGATCAATCTGCGGCGACTGGTGCGGTTCATTCTGGGATGTATCAGATTGGGGCGCGCGAATTCAGCTGCGGTGTTTTTTCAACCCAATGATTACGAACAGCTTTTAGCCTCTCTACCAAGCGACGAACGGGACCGCTGGTATGCGCCACGAACGGGCAAACCTTCGCCGCTTTTAAACCTGAAGGTGTGCACAGTCGGAGTTGTGCAGTGGGAGGAAAGCGAGCATGAGCCATCCGGTTGACGTCCATGTGGGGCAGCGCGTTCGTCAGCGTCGTTGGATGACGGGGATGACCCAGCAGCAGCTGGCCGAAAAGGTCGGCATCAAGTTCCAGCAGATCCAGAAATACGAGACCGGCGCAAATCGCGTGTCCGCGTCCCGTCTCTGGGACATTGCTGCGGCGCTCGATGTGCCAGTGGCTTTCTTCTTCGAGGGTCTCGACGAAGCGATGGAGGCTGCGCATCGCGAGGCCGACATGCTGGCCGACAAGGAAGCGCTCGATCTCGTGCGCGCCTACTACTCGATCCCGGAGACGCAGCGTCGCCGCCTCTTCGATCTAGCCCGCGTCCTCGGCGACGCGGCCTGAACGCTCTTCTGGTGGGGCCGGTGGTGGGGTGGTATGACCCCACCGCCGGATGCCAGACGGCGATCTCTAGAAATCGTGTCGATGACGAAGCGCTGGATGCGAGATCCGGCGGTTTTTCGTCTTGACCACATGTGACAAGTGACCGATGGCGACGGCATACCGACAGGGAGCCGGACATGCCGACGGACAGTTCACACGATACCGGGTTGGCAGCGCCTCAGATCGGGCGCACATCCGGGTTTCCAAACGACAGCGCCGGTGACCACCCCGTGGGCGATCCCATCCTCGGGCTACTATTGCGCTTGGGCGATGCCGCGCGGATGGAGACGCTCTCGAGGTTTCGCCGGACAGGCGTCGGCGAGAACAAGGCGGCCGGCAGTGACCGAGGCTTCGACCCGGTGACCGAAGGCGATCGCGCAGCGGAGGCAGCCATCCGCGGGATCCTCGCCGAAAGCAGCGCCGATGACGGGATCCTGGGCGAAGAAGAGGCTGAGAAGGCCGGCACTAGCGGCATCACCTGGGTGATCGATCCGATCGACGGCACCCGCGCCTTCGTCACCGGCATCCCGCTATGGGGAACCCTGATCGCGCGGGACGACGGCGCGCAGGCGACCCATGCGCTGGTCGATCATCCCGCGCTCGGCGAGCGCTTCATCGGCGTTGCGGGCCAGGGGGCGTGGCTTATGCGGGGGGGTGAGAGCCTGCGGATCGGCGTCAGCCGGACAAAGCGACTGGCAGAGTCGACACTGATCACCACAGCGCCGGAGCTCTTCGACGAGGCGGGCGCCGCTGCCTTCGATCGCGCCCGGCGCGAAGCACGGCTGACGCGCTACGGGACCGACTGCTACGGCTATGCGCTCGTAGCGCTCGGCACCGCGGATGTCGTTATAGAGACCGGGCTAGCCGCCTACGATATCGCCGCGCCCAAGGCGCTGGTGGA
The DNA here is from genome assembly GCA_039815685.1 of Pseudomonadota bacterium. Lineage (GTDB taxonomy): Bacteria > Pseudomonadota > Alphaproteobacteria > Rhodobacterales > Rhodobacteraceae > Thermohalobaculum. Next base: position 67,246 of record JBCBYV010000018.1, read on the forward strand.
GGCCGCGGGCGGCGTCGTGACGGACTGGAAGGGTGAGGACTGCCGCTGGGGCGGCAACACCATCGCCGCTGCGACACCGGAACTGCATGCAGAGGCGCTCGCGCTCTTCAAGGGGCTGTGAGGCGCCTGTCGTCTCAGACGCCAACCTGCCCGAGGAACCCGTCGACCTCCGCCCAAAGCGCTGCGCGTCGGGCCTTGTCCTCGAGCAGGATGTCGTGGCGCGCACCGGCGATCTCGAAGACGGAAGCGCCCATCCTCCCGGCCATGGCGCGGCTGGCGGTGTTATTGACCACGCCATCCTTCCCGCCCAAGAGGACATGCACCGGAAAACCGGGTGGGCCGAGGCGGCCCATCAGCGCCATGGCGTCATAGGCCGCAGCGATCCAGCCGAAGGTAGGCAGGCCAAGACCAAGCCCCGGCGCTTCGCGGATCGCCTGCCCCTGCCAGTCATACATCGCCCGGTCATGCGTGAGACAGTTACCCTCGAACGCCTTGAAGACGTATGGCTCAGCGGCGCCCAACGCAGGTGGCCAGCGCTCACCTAAACCGACGGCACGGGCGACCTTGGCGACTAGGCGCACTGGAACATTCTGCCACGGCTTGAAGGCCAGACCCGCCATCGGGGCGGAGAGAACGAGCGCCCCCGGTGCGATCTGCCCCCGCGCTGCAGCGCCGACCGCGATCGCCGTGCCCATGGAATGCGCAAGCACGAGCCGCACCGGCCCGGCGCGCGCCACAACCGGTGCCGCCAACAGGGCTGCGATGTCGAGCCCGAAATCCTCGAACCGGGGAACATGGCCCTTCATGGGCTCAGGCAGCAGGCGTTCGGAGAGGCCCTGCCCCCGCCAATCGAGGCTGGCGACCGCAAAGCCCCTCGACGCCAGCGCTGCAGCGGTCGGCGAGGCTTTCTCGAGGAACTCCGTTCGGCCAGTAAAGAGGAGCGCGAGCCCCCTCGATCCCCTCGGGTTCCAGACAGCGGCCCGGAGGGACACGCCGTCCGACGCCGTCAGCGAGAGCCCCTCCGCCCAGGGTGCGCCACCCGCCGGCAGCGACGCCACCGGGGCATGGCCCTGCGCTGTTATCGCGTTGCTCAGAGGTATTGGACGAGCTTCATGGCAGCGCCCATCTCACCCTCGATCTTGATCTTGCCGGTCATGAAGGCGCTGGTCGGGTCGAGTTCGCCGTCGAAGAGATCGCGGAAGGTGTCGAGATCGCCGATCACCGTCACTTCGGCGTCCTCATCGGCGACACGCACACCGCCGCCATCGGCCACGATGCTGCCCTCCCCCGTAACCTCGAACTTGACGCTGCCCTCGAAATCCTTGCCGTCGAGCTTTTCGCGAAGCTTCTCGGCCGCGCTGTTGAGTGCATCGCTCATTTTCTTCCTCCCGTCGTCGTGATGGCGCACGCTCCGCGACCGCCCGTCCCTTGCAGACCTACGCGGGCCCGCTAGACTTTGAAAGCATGACGAAGAGGCACACCTCCGCGGCCGTGATCGCCGCCCTGTTCGCCGTCCCCTTTGCGGGGCTCTGGTCTCCTTCGGCGCTGGCGCAGGGCACGCCGCCGACGCTCCCGGATCTCGAACAGGAGGAGCCAGCGCTCCCACAGCCGCCCGCCGAACTGCCGCCGGCGGCCGAGCTCGAGGATGAGGGGCTAGAAGGGCTCGATCTGCCGTCGGACGAACTGGGGCGGGAAGCGCAGCTCGACGCGCTCTTCAGCCAGCTCGCCAATGCGGATAACCCCAACTGGCCCGTGATCCAGGCACAGATCTGGCGCGTCTGGCGCCGGTCCGGCAGCGACAGCATGGATCTCCTCCTTGCCCGCGGGATGGAGGCGATGGAGGCAAAGGACTTCGCGGCGGCGGAGATGCATCTCTCCGATCTCGTTCGCCTAGCCCCGGAGTTTGCCGAAGGCTGGAACCAGCGCGCGACCCTCTACTTCATCATGGAGGATTACGGCCGGTCGGTCGCCGATATCGAAGCGGTGCTGGCGCTCGAGCCGCGGCATTTCGGGGCACTCGCAGGCCTCGGGATCATCCTCGACCGCACGGGCTATGATAAGGGCGCCCTCGACGCCTATCGCCGCGTGCTGGAGCTGCACCCCAACATGCCGGGTGCCCAGAAGGGCGTGGAGAAGCTGAGCCCGGATGTCGATGGCCGGGAGCTCTAACCCCTGACACGGCCTTGTTGTGCGAGGCATCCGCAGGCGCTATCTGAAGCACCAGCGAGCAATGGAGGACGGTATGAGCCTGGCTGCCAAAAGGGTGAATACCGACACTACGACGCGCTTCGCGGGGACGGTGATGAAGAGCGTCATCCATGCGCGGTCCGGGACGGCATGACGCCCGCGAAGGTCGAGACCGCGACATTCATTTTCTGACCACGGCCGCCTCTGCCCTGACTAGACTGCACCGATTTCAGGCGAGCCGATGACCGAAGGGTCATCCATGTCCCGCGAAGAAGATCCCGAAGCCGCCCTGGCACGAGCGCTCGATGCGCTCGAGGCTGAACGTCGGGCGGCCGAGACGCCCGAGGACGTCGCTGAACGTGCGAGGCGCGAGGCGCGGCGGGCAGCGGTGGAGGCCGAGATTGCGGCTCGCCGCGCAGCGGGGCCCGCGCCGGCCGCTCCCTTCGCCAGCGCCGCAGCTGCCGCCGAGGAGGTTCCCGGAGAAAGTTCGGTCACCGCCGTTCTCGGCCCGACGAACACCGGCAAGACGCATTACGCGATCGAACGAATGCTGTCCTATCGGACCGGCGTAATGGGACTGCCGCTCCGGCTTCTGGCGCGCGAGGTCTATGACAAGGTCGTCGCCGCGCGCGGACCCAACGCCGCGGCCCTCATCACCGGCGAGGAGAAGATCGTGCCGGGCCGGGCGCAGTATTTCATCTGCACGGTCGAGGCGATGCCGCTCGATGGCCTGGCTGACTTCGTAGCGGTCGATGAGATCCAGCTCTGCGCGGACCCCGATCGTGGGCATGTCTTCACCGACCGACTGCTGAACGCTCGCGGGCGGTTCGAGACGCTGTTCATGGGCTCGGACGTCGCGCGCCCGCGCATCGCCGCTCTCGTGCCGAAGGCGCGCTTTCTCAGCCGCGAGCGGTTCTCGACACTCTCCTATGCCGGTCAGAAGAAGATCAGCCGGCTGAAGGCACGCACGGCCGTGGTCGCCTTCTCCGTCGATCAGGTCTACGCCATCGCGGAGCTCATCCGCCGCCAACGGGGCGGCGCCGCGGTCGTGATGGGTGCGCTCAGCCCCCGCACGCGGAACGCCCAGGTCGCGCTCTACCAGAACGGCGATGTGGACTACCTCGTGGCAACGGATGCCATCGGCATGGGGCTGAACCTCGATGTCGATCACATCGCCTTCGCCGGCACGTCCAAATTCGACGGGCGGCGGACGCGAAGCCTCCTGCCGAACGAGATCGGCCAAATCGCGGGTCGCGCAGGCCGCTACACGAAGGACGGCAGCTTCGGCGTGACAGGTGAGGCTCGGCCCTTCGACGAGGATCTGGTCGAAGCCATCGAGAACCACCGCTTCAAGCCCCTCGAGCGTCTCATGTGGCGTAACGCCAAGCTCGAATTCGGCACGGTGCCGCTGCTCCTTGAATGCCTCGAGATGGCGCCGGCCAATGACAACCTGTCGCGAGCACGCGAGGCTGCGGACATGGCGGCCCTGCGCCTTCTCTGGGACGATCCGGAGATCGCGGGCATCGCGCGCCACCCAACCCGCGTTCGCCTCCTCTGGGATGTCTGCCAGGTGCCGGATTTCCGAAAGGTGATGACCGGCGATCATGTGGCCTTGCTCGGTCGGATTTACCGTTTCCTGACTGACGGCCCCGGGGTAATACCCGCCGAGTGGCTTGCGGCCCAGGTGAAGCGGCTGGACCGGGTAGACGGTGACATCGATGCGCTGTCGAAGCGTCTCGCATTCATCCGCACCTGGACTTATGTGGCCAACCGGGCCGGCTGGCTAGAACACCCGGCCGAGTGGCGAGAGGCCACGCGCGCCGTGGAGGACAGGCTGTCGGATGCGCTGCATCAGCGGCTGACGCAGCGGTTCGTAGACCGGCGCACGAGTGTGCTCATGCGCCGGCTGAAGCAGAAGGAGCGGCTCGTGGCGGAAGTCGGCGAGAACGGTGAAGTGACGGTCGAAGGCGAGTTTGTCGGCAAGCTGTCTGGCTTCAGGTTCACCGCGGACGAGAAAGCCTCGGGCGCGGAGTTGCAGGTCCTCAAGACGGCGTCGCTCTCGGCTTTGCAGGCGGAGTTCGCTCGGCGGGCCGACAAGCTCTACCTCTCGCCCGATGGCGAGATCGCGTTGACCGAGCAGGGCGGGCTCATGTGGGGCACCGACGCGATCGGCCGGGTGATCAAGGGCGACGGCGTGCTCGCGCCCAAGGTCGAGGTCTTCGTCGACGATATCGCCGAGGCCTCCGTGACGGAGAAGGTCGAGCGACGCCTCTCTCACTGGCTCGACCGGCGGGTGAAGGCGCTTTTCGAGCCGATGCTGGCGATGCAGGCGGATGAGACGGTGACCGGGCTCGCCCGCGGTGTCTCCTTCCAGATAGGCGAGGCGATGGGTGTCATCCCGCGCCGGGAGATCGCCGAGGACATCAAGGCGCTCGGTCAGGAGGAGCGTGCGCTCCTGAGAAAGCACGGTGTGCGCTTCGGCCAGCACCACATTTTCATGCCCGCGCTCCTGAAGCCCGCGCCCACGCGCCTTCGCCTCGTGCTCTGGGGGCTGTGGGAGGGCCTGGAAGAGCTGCCGCCCCCGCCACCAGCGGGCCACGTGACCGTGCCTGTCACCGAGGGCAATCCGAATGCGGTCTACTACACCAAGGCCGGCTATCGTCTCGCCGGCAAGCGCGCTGTCAGGATCGACATGCTGGAGCGGCTCGCGGATATGATCCGGCCGCTCGACCAGCGGGCAGGGTTCGAGGCAACGCCGGACATGCTCTCGATCACCGGCTGTACGCTGGAGCAGTTCGCAGAGCTGATGCAGGGCCTCGGTTACCAGACGGAGCGTGGGGAGCGACCGAAACCCGCCCGCGTCGCCTCAAAGCCCGAGGAAGCCGCGACGCCGCCCGAAAGCGCGGCCGAACTCACGCCGGAGACGGCGCCTGAGGCGGCGGAGGAGACGGCAACCGACGCCGGGTCGACGAGCGCCAACGCCACCGAGGTGGAGGCGAGCGAGCCCAACCTAGCGACCGATGCGCCGGCGGCCGGGGAGGCGGAGACTGCCCCTGACGTGACGGACGCAGTGGCGGGAGAAACTGACGCTGCTGACGCACCGGTTGTTCCAGCTGACGACCCACCCACCGAGGCGGCCTCCTCCGAGCCGGCGGCTACAGCGGAGCCCTCCGCAACGTCCGGCGAGGGTCCGGGTGGCGAGGAGACACAGGCGCCGCCGTCGACCGATGCTGTGGCGCCGGACGCGACAGCGGAGGCGGCACCTGAAGCGGATGGCGCGCAGGACCCCGCCTCTTCGGAAGCCGAGGAGCCGGCCGCGAACGCCGTGACGGGAGAGGAGGAGATCGAGGTCTTCTACACCTTCACGCTCCGCCCCCGTGGACGGCCCCAGCGCGGGGGCCCACGCGGCGCAGGGGCCGGCGAGGGTGGTGGCGGACGTCGCCGCGGCGCGTCTCGCGGTGAGCAGGGCGAGCAGCGCGGCGATGCCGGCGGTGAGCGGCGCCGTGGCAAGGGCGGTGGCCAGCAGCGGCGCGACGGTCAGCAAGGCGATGGCGAGGCTGCGCGGGCTGGGACAGGTGGCGGCAAACCCGGTGGCAAGGGTGCGCGCGGGCCCAAAGGCGAGCGCTCACGCGGTGGGCCGGACCGCGGCACCGAGCGCGGCTACGACCGCAACAAGAGCGGTGGCGCAAAGGGGGGCGGCAAGGACCGCAAGGCCGACCGCCCGATCGATCCGGACAGCCCCTTCGCGATTCTGCAGCAGCTCAAGAACAAGTAGCGCGTGGCGTCCGACACATCCGACCGTCTGCGCATCGACAAGTGGCTCTGGCATGCACGGTTCTTCAAGACGCGGGGGCGCGCGGGCGAGATCGCCGGTTCGGGGCGGCTGCGCCTCAACGGCAAGCACTGCACCAAGCCCGCCCAGACGGTCAGCCCCGGCGACGAGCTGAGCTTTCCGCAGGGAACGCGGATCCGTGCGATAAGGGTGGAAGCGATCGGCACACGCCGCGGCCCGGCAAGCGAAGCCCAGGCCCTCTACACCGATCTCGACCCCGAAGAACCTCGGCCCGTGAGCAGCGAACGCGCCGGAACCGGCGATACCGCAGAACCCGGGCGCAAGCCCAACAAGAGGGAACGGCGCGAAATTGCCGCGCTGAAGCGGGGTGACCCTTGAGCCGCCGGTTGATGAATTGCATATAGCCAGCGAGCCATCCGCGCTGTCAGGGTCGCTTGACGCCGGAAGCCGGAGACTGACCCTGCGGAGCCTGATATGACTTACGTCGTCACCGACAATTGCATCATGTGCAAGTACACCGACTGCGTGGAGGTGTGCCCGGTCGACTGTTTCTACGAAGGCGAGAACATGCTGGTCATCCATCCGGATGAGTGCATCGACTGCGGTGTGTGCGAACCGGAGTGCCCGGCTGACGCGATCCGGCCCGACACCGAAAGCGGGCTGGAGAAGTGGCTCGAGATCAACAAGAAATACGCCGACGACTGGCCCAACCTGACGCAGAAGAAAGATGCGATGGAGGAGGCGGAGAAGTTCGACGGCGAATCGGGAAAGTACGAGGCGCACTTTTCCGAAGCGCCGGGCGACGGCGACTAGCCGGCGGTATTTGCCGCACTGCACCAGCCAACCCACGGCGACAGCGGGTCTTTTGTGATAACTCGCCGCGCAATGACACGGTTGCGTGGCGCTGCTGGAATTCTGGGCACTTTTTTGCTATGTTACATTTTATGAAGTGAGGAGAGCCCATTGCAGGCGTGGTCGGAAAGACCCCGAATGGGGTCTCCTCGTCCCGAAGTGTGAGAAAGCCGCGACACCATCCTGGCGAAAGCTGAGGGTCGGGGTCGTTTTTGCGCCGGTACGGCCGGCGGCAGGGGCACGGAGAAAACATGTCGAAAAAGACCAAGCAGCTCTCGGGTGAATTTCGCGCGAACGACTATGTCGTGTATCCGGCGCACGGGGTCGGCAAAATCGTGTCGATCGAGGAGCAGGAAGTGGCGGGCATGAAGCTCGAACTCTTCGTGATTTCCTTCGAGAAGGACAAGATGACCCTGCGCGTGCCGACAGCGAAGGCAAACTCGGTGGGCATGCGCGCGCTGTCGAGCCCGGACCTCGTGACGAAGGCGCTCGAGACACTGCGCGGCCGTGCGAAGATCAAGCGCGCGATGTGGTCGCGCCGCGCTCAGGAGTATGAGCAGAAGATCAATTCGGGCGATCTGATCTCGATTGCGGAGGTAGTGCGCGATCTATATCGCGCCGGCGATCAGCCGGAGCAGTCGTATTCCGAGCGCCAGCTCTATGAGGCGGCACTCGAGCGGCTGACACGCGAGCTTGCTGCGGTCGAGGAGCTCGATGAGAGTGCAGCGGCCGAGAAGGTCGATGCCATGCTCGAAGCGAAAGCCGCCTGATCAGACGATGTGCCCGGCCCTCTTGGCCGGGCGCCATTGTTCCCTGACGACCGCGCTCGCCCTTCAGTCATCCGGCACCAGCGCAATCTCCCTCAGACCGATCCCCACGAGCTTCTGCCGCCCCGGTGGAGCGATATCCTTCTGCTTACCCACGCGCAGGGTAAGGTCGAGTGTCGTCGGAAGCGGCTGAGGGAGCGGAACGCGCGCAGTGCAGCAACCGCCACCCTGACGCTCGCCCGTTCCTTGCCAGATTGCCCCGCCCGAAAGCGCGATCGTTACCGGGCGAGCCGCGCGGTCAGGAAAGGGCGCCCGCACCCAATCGAGCAGAAGCGCCACGGGACCATTGCCGGCCCGCCCGTCCACCGGCTGGATGCGGAGGCGCGCTTCCGGAGCGGCGCTCCACACGCCCCAGGGCTCGACCCGGTGCCAACCATCGACGAGAAAACGTCCACCAGTCCCTTCGCCACGTCCGATGCTGTCGCTCCTGCCCACAGGCAGCACCGGCAGGATCTCCAGCAGCGCCGCCTCAAGCGATGCGTGGGCGCTTCCTCCCGCTGGCGGACAATCCGAGACCGGGTCGAAGGAGGCGAGATAGCGCCGCCAGATATCGCTCACATCGACATAAGCATGGCTCGCGACATGCCCCCAAGGATCGATCATGTTCCTCAGATGGCCGTCCGCGTCCGGCACCCGGTCCGGAAAACAGGCAAGCGCGGCAGCACGCTCCCAGGGACGCGTCAGCGGCTGGAGGCGATGCTCCACCTGCCAGGCGTTCTGCAATCCGGTTGCGGCGGCGGCGAGACCGATCACAGCGGCCGCTCCCCCCCGCAAACCCCGATGCGTCGGCAAGGCAGCGAGTACCAGCACGACCAGCGCAGCCAGCGGCAGGATCGCCATGCGCGCGTCGAGATAGGCGCAGTCACCCTTATCGAGACACCAGCTCTGCTGTTTCACGGAACTCACGACCGGCAGGGTGAAGAGCGCGAGGCTGGCCACGGCAAAGAGCGCCGCAAGCCCCGCCACCCGTCGGTCGATGCGGAGCGCCGGAAGAAGTACCAGCGCAGCGGCACCGGCAAGCAACCCACGGGCAGCCGCTGCGGCAATGCCCTGCCAAGACACATCGAAGTGCGTCAGCCGATATTCGGGTAGCGCCGTGCTCGCGGCGACATGGCCAAGCGCGGCAAGCACCATGCGGCCAGGATAGGCCAGCCCGTCTCCGGACACTCCGTCATAGGTACCGCCACTCCACAACCGATAGGCCGCGAGCGGCAGAAGCGCGAGAAGGAGGACACCAGCCTCCATCCCCGTCGCCCGCAGCGAGATCACGTTCCGGAGCTTCGAAGAGAGCCCGCCCTCGGCCCGTAGACATCGGACAAGCCAGCCCGCACCGATCAGCGCCGCACCGAAGAGGAGGGCGTATTCGTGGATCGCAAGGCCCAGGAAGAGCAGCAGCGCGGCAACCGTCCCCCGGAGACCTGCCCCATCCCCCATCATCATATGCGCGCCGAGGATCAGCAGGAAGACCGGCGCCAGTTGCATGGGAAAGGCATGCGGCGGCAGATGCGGCACGCCGACAGGATGGAGTGCGCACCAGACCACGAAGACCATTGCCCCCGCGGCCCAGGCGCTGACCCTCGGCGCCCAGGCGCGGGCGAGCCAGACGCCAAAGAGCGCGGCCACCCCGACATGCATGAGCGCGAAGACCGCGCGCGCCACCGGATCCCCGGAGAGCCAGGAGCCGAGGGTGTTGAGCGGAAAGATGGTGAGCGCACCCAGCCGCCCATCCCGCTCCATGATCTCGATGCCCCAGAGCGCGGCGGGCCAGAACCCCTTCAGCGCCTCGCCGAGCCCCTCCACATCGTCGCCCGAGACCCGAAAGCCCGTGGTCAGCACCGGCAACTGCAACGCCGCAAGACCAAGAAGGCAAAACGCGGCAAGGATGCCGCGCCGGTCAGACACCGAAGAAGTTGCGCAGGATATCTGCATAGATCGTCGAGAGGCCGCGGATGTCCTCGACCGACACGCTCTCATCGACCGCATGCATGCCCTGCCCCACAAGCCCGAACTCGACCACGGGGCACATATCCTTGATGAAGCGGGCATCCGAGGTCCCGCCCCCGGTGGTCAGGAGCGGGCTCTCGAGACAACGTTCGGTTATGGCGGCAATGACCACTTCGGCCACACCGGATGGCGGCGTGAAGAAGGCCTCGCCCGAGACCTCCCAATCGATCTCGGCATGGAGGCCCGTGCGTGCAATCTCCTCCGCCGCGATCCCCTCGGCCCAGACCCGGATCTCGTCCGAGCTCTTGCTGTCGTTGAAGCGGATGTTGAAGACGGCTTTGCCTTGCGCCGGGATGACGTTCGACGCGGGGTTGCCGACATCGATCGAGGTCAGCGCCAGCGTCGAAGCCGGGAAATGCGTAGAGCCGAAATCGAGCGGTGTTGCGTCGAGCCGCGCACAGATCCGGGCAAGTGCGGGCAGCGGGTTGGCCGCGTTCTCGGGATAGGCGGCGTGCCCCTGCACCCCCTCGACCGTCAGCCGCCCGGTCATCGAGCCCCGTCGCCCGATCTTCACCTGGTCGCCGAGACGCGCGAGCGAGGTCGGCTCACCCACAAGGCAGAAATCCGCCTTCTCGTCGTTCTCGCGCATCCAGTCGAGGACCGCCGCCGTGCCATCGACGGCCGGCCCCTCCTCGTCGCCCGTGATCATGAGCACGATCGAGCCCTCGGGCGGCGTTGTCCGGATCACGGCGGCAGCGGCGGCGACGAAAGCCGCAACGCCCGACTTCATGTCCACGCTGCCGCGGCCAACGATCCGCCCGTCCACCTCCTCTGCGGCGAAAGGCGGCGAACTCCAAGCCGCCTCCTCCCCCGTCGGCACCACATCCGTGTGACCGGCAAAGGCGAAGACCGGCCCGCCAGTCCCCCAGCGCGCGTAGAGGTTCTCGACGTCCCCGCGCGCGATCCGCGTACACTGGAAGCCGAGCGCCGCGAGATGCCCCTCGAGCAACGTAATCGCTCCCGCTTCCTTTGGGGTCACGGACGGACAGCGGACAAGCTCGACAGTGAGCGCGACGGGATCGGTCATCATTGCATCCGAGACATGGGGCCGAGAGACAAGCTGGGAGCGCGCGACAGCCCCCCTCCGCCTCCATCCCAAGCCCCGCCCGGAAGCGCAACCCTGAAGGGCGGGCCGGGTCAAGGATCGCGCAGCGACGGGCGAAACCCGCTCGTCCTTGACGCGGTCCGGCCTTCGAAAAACGCTCGACGAGGAGCCCCCGAGGCTCCTCCCCAGCCCACGACCAACCGCCACCAGAGCAGACCGATCCAAGCCTGCTCAGCCCCGGAGCCAGAGCAGCAGCGACCACAAAGAAGCATCGCGCCGATCAGGCGCGATACCGCTTGCCTCGATCAACGCGACGCGCCGTCTTCATCCCGGAAAACCGTCATGTTCGCGACGATCACCGCGTTCTCGGCCAGTGCACGGTCCAGCAACGCGGCCTCCGCTTCGACATCGACAGGCCCCAGCGGCTCGGCCCGGGTGCCCCAACTCTCCACCTCGAGCGGCGCGAGCCCCGCCTCGCGCAGGACCAGAACTGAGGCGTCGACAGCCGCCTTTTCGTTCTTCGCCGCACAGTAGCAGACAAGTGCCGCCCCGGACGCATCCTCCGGCAGCCCATCATCCTCCTTCCGACCTACCTCGACCATCAGGATGAAGACGTGCTGCTCCGCGCCCTGTGCAACACCCGCAGCACTGTCAGTCACGCAAGAGCTCGTTGATCGAGGTCTTGGAGCGCGTCCGCTCATCCACCCGCTTCACGATCACCGCGCAGTAGAGAGAGGGTCCTGGCCGCCCGTCATCGAGCGGTCTCGCCCCGGTCGAGCCCGGCACGACCACGGAATAGGGCGGCACTTCGCCGATGAAGGTCTCGCCGGTCGTCCGGTCGATGATCTTGGTGGAGGCTCCGAGATAGACGCCCATGGAGAGGACCGAGCCCTCGCGCACGATCACGCCCTCCGCCACTTCGGACCGCGCGCCGATGAAGCAGTTGTCCTCGATGATCACCGGGCCGGCCTGCAGCGGCTCCAGCACCCCGCCGATCCCGGCGCCGCCCGAGATATGCACGTTCTTGCCGATCTGCGCGCAGGATCCCACGGTCGCCCAGGTGTCCACCATCGTCCCGCTGTCCACGTAGGCGCCGAGGTTCACGAAGCTCGGCATCAGCACGACGCCGGGCGCGATGAAGGCGGAACGGCGCACGAAGCAGCCCGGCACCGCTCGAAAGCCCGCCGCACGCCACTGGTTGTCGCCCCAGCCGTCGAACTTCGAGGGCACCTTGTCCCACCAGGTCGCGCCACCGGGACCGCCCTCGATCGGCGTCATGTCGTTGAGCCGGAAGGAGAGGAGCACCGCCTTCTTCGCCCATTCATTGACCGTCCAGGCGCCGTCCGCCACCTTCTCCGCCACGCGCACCGTCCCGCCATCGAGCGCTGCGAGTGCCGTCTCCACCGCCTCCCGGGTCTCGCCCGCGGTTGCGGTCGTCACACCGTCCCGGTTCTCCCAGGCACTCTCGATGGCGCTGATCAAGCTGGAGTCGGTGGTGGACATGGGCGGGCTCCCTCGGTGGTTTCCGCAGCGCTCATAACGGCGCGGCGCGTGCGGCACAATGCATCGGCCCCGGCTCCGTCCCCTCCATCGACCCTCGCCCGGACCGCCGCCGCGCGCTAGGAAGGCCCGACGCGAAAGAGAGGGGTTAGACGTGACGCGCGAGACGGAGAAGAGGCACCAGCCCCACCGACTGTTCCCCTCGGCGGAGGCGGACAAGCAGCAGGCGACGCGTATCCCGCGCACCCCGCAGACCCTCTCGCCGACCTACCGCCTCGCCTTCGCGGATGCCGATTTCCTGGAGGCCGATGAGCTCCGCCCGCTCCGCCTGCAGCTCGAGCTCCTGAAGCCCGAGATGACGCTCGACGCCGCCGGCATCGTCTCCACGGTCGTGATGTTCGGCGGCGCCCGCGTGCCCGCGCCGGGACAGGACGTGCCGCCCGAGCGGCAATGGATGGCCGGCTACTACGAGGAAGCGCGTCGCTTCGCCCGGCTCGCGGGCGCCGCCTGCATGGCGCGCGACGGACGGGAACTGGTCGTCACCACCGGCGGGGGGCCGGGGGTAATGGAAGCGGGCAACCTCGGCGCGTCCGAGGCGGGCGCACCGACCATGGGCCTCAACATCGTCCTTCCACATGAGACCACGCCCAATGCCCACATCACGCCGTCGCTCTCCTTCAACTTCCACTACTTTGCCGTCCGGAAGTTCGTCTTCCTGCGCCGCGCGGCGGCGATCGCCGTCTTTCCCGGCGGGTTCGGCACGCTCGATGAGCTCTTCGAGGTGCTGACCCTGATCCAGACAAAACGGATGACGCGACTGCCCATCGTGCTCTTCGGCCGCAGTTTCTGGGAGCGGATCGTGGACTGGCAGGCGCTGGTGGAGGCGGGGACAATTGCGCCCGGCGATCTCGACCTCTTCCACATGGTCGAGACGGCGGAGGAAGGCTGGGCGCATGTGGCAGCCGCCCTCGACCTCACTCCGTCAGTCTGAGCTCGAGCAGCAGGGTTCGCTGGTCGTTGCTGAAGTTGTCGTCGCTGATCAATGTGAGCCGCGTCTCGTCCGCCCCGAGCCACGAGACCGCGATCGCTTCCATGTTATCGATCCCGCTCTCGGGCCCAAACCGCGCAAGGCGGCGTGTGGCAGCCGCCGCATCGGGCGCGAAGAGCGCTGGCAGAGGCATCGCCTCGATGACGATATCGACGCCGATGAGCGGATCGTAGTGGCGCCGCACGAGGTAGAGCGTGCCATCGGCACCGATATCGGCACCCGTCACGCGGTGCGGCCCCGGCAGCATCAGCCGCGTCTCGACAGCCGACGCGCCGCCCTCGACACCGCCCGCGATGCGAAAGACTGGAAAGCCGTCCTCACCCGCGCGCTCTGCAATGGCGATCACATCGCCCGCGCCATCGACCCCTTCGGGCACGATCGCCAGCGCTTCGAGGCCGGCGTTGAAGGGCAGCGTCGTGAAAGATAGATCGGCCAAGACGGAGACCACGCCGTCACAGGTCAAATGCTGGATCCGATGGCCGCGCTCGAAGGCAATGAGCAGACCGGCCCCAGGCCCGGCCGCCAAGGCCTCCGCATCCGCCGCGTCACCGCTCAGCGCCTCGCGGTTCAGGTCAAGGAGTTGTTCATTCGTAAGCGCTTCAATGATGCAGTCGGCCCGGTCGGTGCGATAGACGCCGCTCATGCTCAACCCGCGATCCCCGATCGCGACGAAACCGCGGAGTCCGTCGCCCTCCGCTGACCCGTCATGTCCGGAAGCCACGACAAGCCCTGAGAAGCCGCCGAAGCTCGGGTCGGGCGACGTCAGTTCCCAGGCTCCCTCGATCCGCACACCGTCCAGGGTGTCCGGCGTCAGCGTCACTTCTTCGGCCACGATCTGAAGGGCGACGTCCTTACCCTCGCACGCCAGAGCACCGGTCGCCGAAAGGACTGATATTCCTAGCAACCCGAGACCACGCTTAAGCATCACTGCACCACGACGCTGCACTGTACGGGGAGTTCACTGAGCAGGAGCTCGGCCGGATGCTTCGCCTTCGGCACGGCGGAGGTCGATGGCGGAGGAGGTTCGAACCAGCTTGCGAGTTCCTGACCGCAGCCATCGCCCTGTGGCGGCGGGTCCTGCTCTCGGCAGCCGCCAGCCCGCTCATCGTCGGGGCAATGGAGGCGTACGTGGAAATGGGCGTCGTGGCCCCACCAGGGTCGGACCTTGCGCAGCCATGATCGGTCCGCGCCAGCGGGCTGCGCTTCGCAGAGATCGACCTTGATGGCGGGATTCACGAAGATGCGTGCCACGGATGGATCCGAGGCCGCGGCGCGCATGACCTTACGGTGACCATCGGTCCAGAACTCATTCAGCTCGCGCCCGTTCGCCGCGACCACCCTGTGGCTCGAGATGCTCTCCCGCTCCGACTGGCTGAGGAGCCGCGACAGAGGCCGGCGCAGCCAGATATCGACATCGAGCCCGGTCTGGTGCGAGCGGTGACCGGTAAGCATGGGCCCGCCACGCGGCTGGCTGACATCGCCGACATAGAGCCGCGGCCAACCCGCCTCCTGCGCCGCCGCCCCCAGACGTTGGATGAAGTCGATGACGTCCGGGTGACCCCAGTTTCGGTTGCGGCTGAGGCGCATGGCCTGCCAGCTGTCGCCGGTCTCGGCCAGTTCCAGCCCGCCGGCGAGACAACCGTTGGAGTAGGAGCCGATCGCAGCCGGGTCATGCTCACTCGGGCCGGCATGCGCACCGAAGGCGAACCTCGCCGGCTCCGCCTGAGCGGACGGTGCAACGGCAATCGCGGCCAGTGACAGCACGACACCAAGAAAACCCATGGCAGGTCGGTTACTGATGCTCACGATCCCTCTCCCACAGCCGAACGCCCGCTCACAGTATGCGCAGCTTGGAGATGGTCGGGAAGCGACTTCGACACCCCGCCCGCCCACACACCCCTCTGGACCGGCAGAATCGCGGTGAGACGAAATGATAAACTCAGGAGGCTCCGCCCCGACGCTCCGCCAACGTGCTGCGCAGGGGGGCCAGAAAGCGCTCGTCCGGCGGTGCAGCAAGGCGCAGCGCCTTGTGCTGATCCTTTGTCCCGAGGCTTGCAATCGTCACGACCGTATGTCCGCGATCCGTGCTCGCCCGCACCTCTACCCGCTCGAGCGCCCGGGGTGGCAGCTCGAGCAGGGCGCCCGGCTCGAAGCGCGTGATCTCCGCCAGGCTGAAGCGGCCGAGGGGAACCGTGCCGCTCACCCTGATGCCCGTCGCCATCACCTGGCGCAGCATGTGCTCAGCCCAGACGCCACGGTTCGCATCACCGCCGGTCTGCGCGTTGATCAGGTCCTTCTTCAGCGGCTCCAACGTCGAGACAGGGACGACGAAATCGAGGCCAGCACCCCGCTTGTCCCCCGTCATGTGGTAGTTGAGCTTGATGACGAAGATCTCTGAATTATCAGGCGCAATCCGAACCATGCCTGGCTGCTGCTCAAAGCGCGACCGCGTGGCGAGCCCGATGGCGGAACGCCCGCAGAGCTCCACGATCGCCTCATCGAAACACCGCGCCACAAGATCGACGAAGCGCCCATAGATGGAGAGGTCGATCGCGGTGAGGGACCGGGCGAAATTGGATTCCTCGAAGGACCCGTCACCCCCGAGATAGATGTCCAGCACCTTTCCGAGGAGACGTGGATGCGCCTTCATCAACCCGGTGCCGTTCTGCTCGGAGAAGCTGATGAGGTAGATCGCGGAGGGCGCATGCAGGCTGCGGAGGTAGTCCCCGTGGCGCATCACCTCATAGCCATAGACCGAGACGTCGATCCCCGGCCTCAGCTCGACGCGAGTGCGCGTCGCGGCGATGGACGCGAAAGTGTGGCAGAGCGGGTCCATGGGCGGGAAGCCCGCAAGACGCATCTTCGGCCCGCGCAGCTTCCGCGCCAGCACGCTGTTGCCCATCGCCCCACTCATTCCGAGCCCCGCCCTTCGCTTCTGCTACAGGCTCCCTACCGGGCAAAGCTTGCGGATCGCTGAAGCTCCGCACGGAAAACGCCGCTAACGCCGCCCTTACCCACCCTGGCCATGATGCCGGGAGACGCTGGCGACGGGAGATGGCGGCATGGCGGACGAAAGCGACGGGGGCGGCCTCGTCATTAAACGGCCGAAGAAGGTGATCGAGGGCGAGCATCACTCCTCCGCCTGGAAGGTCGCCTATGCGGATTTCGCGACAGCGATGATGGCGTTCTTCCTGCTCCTCTGGCTCCTCAATGCGACGTCGGACGAGCAGCGGCAGGGCCTTGCCGACTATTTCGACCCAGCGATCCCGCTTAGCCCGGTCTCAGGCGGTGGGGACGGCATGCTCGGCGGCAGCGATCCGGCGAGCCCCGAGCGCATGGCGGGAAGCGTGCCGGAGGGCGTTCGACCGGAGACACGCGACACCGATCCCGGCGCCGATCTCGGGCCTGACCGCACCTCTCCCCAAGGCGTCGCGCAGCCGGGCCTCGTCGACAGCCGCGCTGCGGGCCTGCAACCGGGCCTGCCGAGCGAGAGCGGGCCGGGGCGGGCAGAGGGTACCGCACCGCCCCGGGCTGAGGGCGACGCCGAGGCCGCTGCGGCACAAGCGGAACTCGAGGGCAGGATCGCGGAGGCGGCCGGGACGGCGGGCGAGCATCTCTCGGTACGGATGGAGCCGGACGGCCTTGTGATCGAGATCGTGGACATTGCGGGCGAGCCGCTCTTTGGCTCCGCCTCGACCAACCCCGAACCTGTGATGGTGGAGCTCCTCCGCGTTGTCGCCGAGGCGCTGCAGGAGACGGCGAACCCGATCGAGGTGATCGGCCACACGGATGCGCGCCCGTTCGAGGCGGGCGGCTACACGAACTGGGAGTTGAGCGCCGACCGGGCCAATGCCGCGCGTCGGCTGCTGGTGGATCTCGGCCTGCCGATCGCGCGCTTTGCAGGCGTCACTGGCCGGGCTGCGAGCCAGCCGCGAGGCACCGATCCTCTGGCGGACCAAAACCGGCGCATCGCAATCAAGCTCTTAACCATGCGTCCTTAGCGGATCTTAAGCTCCGCGATGGCAGGAAGGGGCTTGAAGGAGCTGCGCCCCCTCCTCGGGCGCCCAGAAGGAGATGAGCCCTTGACCCTATCTTCGTCGCTGAGCGCCAGTGTGGCCGGCCTGCAAGCCAATGCGACCCGCCTCGCCGTGATCTCGGACAATATCGCCAACTCGCAGACCGCCGGCTACCGCCGCGGGGACGTGGATTTCAACGCGCTCGTGATTCCCGGGGGGCAGCAGAGCACCTATTCTGCCGGCGGCGTGCTCGCGAGCACGTATCGCGAGGTGGCGAATTCCGGCACCCTCATTGCCTCCTCGAGTGCGACCGACATCGCCGTCTCCGGCGGCGGCTTCCTGCCGGTGACGACCGAGACGGCGGTCGGTCTGCCTGCAGCGCAGCGTCCGTTCCTTCTCACCCCGACCGGCGGCTTCGAGCGTAGTGCCGACGGGTTCCTGCAGACGCGCTCGGGCCTTGTGCTGACGGGCTGGCCGACGGATGGCGACGGCAACCTGCTCGGCAACGTGGTGCGCGACAGCCCGACCGATCTGCAGCCTGTCCAGCTCACGCCCTTCCTGACGACCGCGGACCCAACGACGGAAGCGGAACTCGTCCTCAACCTGCCTGCAGCCGACACCGCGGCCGGCGCGAGCGGTCAGCCCTACACCACGGTCATCGAGTATTTCGACGGTGTGGGCCGGCGGAACGAGCTCACGGCCGTCTTCACGCCGACGGTGCCGGCGACGGGAACCAGCGACGCCTGGAACGTGGAGTTCTTCGACAGCGCCGCAGCCGACCCCACGATCGCAATTGCCGATGTGGCGCTCACCTTCGACCCCTCGCGCGCGGGCAGAGGCGAGATCGCGACGGTCACACCGGGCGTCGGCGCATTCGATGCGGCAACAGGGATCTTCACGGTCAATGTGGACAGCGGGCCTATCGAGGTCTTTATCGGCTCGGACCAGGTCGATGGCGGCATCACCCAGATCGATGCGGGCTTCAGCCCGATCGCGATTTCCGCGAACGGCTCGGCGGCCGGCAATCTGGCCAGTGTCGAGGTCGATCCGGCAGGCTTCCTGCGCGGCGTCTACGACACGGGCCAGGTGATCACGCTCTTCCAGATCCCCGTCGTCGATGTCCCCAACCCTAATGCGCTGATCGCCGAGGATAACCAGGCCTTCTCGCTCTCCGCCGAATCCGGCCGTCCCTTTCTCTGGGACGCCAATACCGGCCCAGTGGGCGGGATCGCAGGCTTCGCATTGCAGCAGAGCACGGTGGACATCGCGCAGGAACTGACCGGCCTGATCGAGACCCAGCGCGCCTACAGCTCCAACGCCACCGTGGTCCAGACGGTGGACGAGATGCTGCAGGAGACGACGAACCTCAAGCGCTGACGCGCGCCATTGCGGGAGGCTGACGCATGAGCATTTCGGGCGCGCTCTCATCGGCGTTGAGCGGGCTGACGGCGAACACCCGTCAGCTCGCGGTCACGTCCGACAACCTCGCCAACGCGCTGACCAAAGGTTACGGCGCGCGCGAGGTCGGCCTCACTTCTCGCGGCGGCACCGGCGGGGTCCGCGTGACCGAGGTCGCGCGCGCCCTCGATCCCGAGCTGACGGCACTTCGACGCGAAGCGGATGGGGCGGCGGCGGAGGCCGAAACGCGGGCGGACGGCACCGCCCGGCTTGCCGCCGCATTCGGCGAGCTCGGCGGCAGTCTTCCGGGCCTCTACGAGAAGTCTGAGGCCTTCCAGGCCGCGCTGCGCGCGCTCGCAGACACGCCCGAATCGACACCTCGACAGGCAGCGCTCCTCGACGCGGCAACCGATCTCGCAGAGGGCTTCAACGCCGCCTCGGACACCGCGGCCCGCCTCCGAGCCGACAGCGACACGGAAATCGCCTTCCTTGTCGATCGTGTGAACTCGGCCACGGCAGAGGTAGCGGAGCTAAACCGCCTGATCGTGCGCGCGGAATCCGGCGGGCGCGATACCGCCTCGCTCTCGGACCGCCGCGAGACGCTGATCGACGAGATCGCAGCGACCCTGCCGGTGCGCGTCTATGCTCAGGACAACGGAGCGATCGAGCTCCGCACCGCCGAAGGGACGCTGCTCGTCGGCACAAGCGCGCGTGCGATCAGCTTCACGCCGACACCCTCGATCGGACCGGAGATGGTCTACGCGAACGGCACAGGCGCGCTTTCGGGCCTGACGGTCGGCGACACGAACATCACTCCCGGCAGCAACGGGTCTCAAGCGGTCTCGGGCGGTGCCCTCGCCGGTCTCTTCGCCCTCCGTGACGAAACCGCGCCGGCTTTCTCCGCAGCGCTCGACGGAGCGACGGAAGAGCTTGCCGCCCGCCTCGCCGATCCGCTCCTGGACCCCACGCTGGCACCCGGCGATCCCGGGCTCTTCACCGATGCGGGCGCTGCCCTTGCCGCACCAACTACCCCAGGCCTCGCCGGGAGGATCGCGGTCAATCCCGCCGTCGACCCCGCCGAAGGAGGCGCGCTCTGGCGCCTGCGGGACGGTCTCGGCGCAGCGGCCGAGGGGCCGGCGAGCAGCGACACGATCCCAAGAGCCCTTGCCGATGCCCTTGCATCCGCCGCTCCAGCGGCGGGGATCACTGCGGCACCGCAGGCACTCTCCTTCTCCGACCGTCTCGCAGCCCTCGGAGAGATCTTCTCGACCGACCGTGTTGCAGCCGACGCCGCGCGTAGCGGCGCAGAAGCAAGCCGCACCGCCCTCGCTAGCGACGAGGCCGCACGCCTCGGCGTCGACACCGACCGCGAGCTGCAGGCGCTCATCGCGATCGAGCAAGCCTATGCCGCGAACGCGCAGGTGATCCGGACGGCAGAAGCGATGCTCGACGAGCTCAGGAGGATCGGATGACCTTTTCCTTCGACACCGGCTTTTCGCCAAACGCAGCGGCCAGCAGGCGCACCGCGAGCGCCCTTGCGCTTCGCACGGAACTCGAACGCCTGCAGACTGAGACGGTTACCGGGCTGGCTGCGGATGCGCCTGCCGCACTGCGCGGGCGTACTGCGGAGGCTCAGCGCTTGGGAGGCGCGCTCGACGCTCTCGAAGGCTATGGCGAAGCAGCCGCGCTCGTGGCCGCGCGATCCGAGACACAACAAACAGCGCTCGGCGGCATCAGGAACGTGGTCGAGGAGTTGGTGAGCGCGCTTCAAAGCGCCGTCAGTTCAGGATCCGGCACGGGGCTTGCCGTCGCCACGCCCGCAGCCGAAAACGCCCTCGATGTCATCGTCACTGCCCTGAACACCCGGTTTGCGGGCCGCGCCCTCTTCAGCGGAGACGCGGGCGACCGAAACGCACTTGTCCAGCCCGAAACCATCCTCTCAGCAGCAGGAGCGGTCGCCAGCGGCGCGCCTGATGCCCAAACCGCCGACGCTGCTGTGCGCGCGCTCTTCGACACGCCCGGCGGCGACTTCGAGACGGTGTTCTATACCGGTGGCGCAGGTGACGGCCCCGCGACAGCCATCGCCGAGGGTGAGACCGTGCGCCTGACCTTGCGCGCCGATGATCCGGTCTTTCGCGACCTCCTGCGTGAGACAACGGCAGCGATCGCAGCCGCCACAGGAAGCGGGACGTTCGAGGAGCGCCGTGATCTGGTCGAGGAGAGCGCCCTCGGCCTGCGGACCGCGCTCGAGGGCCTTGCGCGCCGCGCTGGCGAACTTGGCGTGACCGAGCAACGCATCGAGAACACCCGGGTCGCAAATGCAGCAGAACAGACACAGCTGAACCGCGCTCTAAGCGCCCTCACCGGGCGCGATCAGTTCGAGGCGGCAAGTGCGCTCACGGCGACGGAGGATGCCCTCGAGGCGCTCTACGTCACGACGGCGCGGATCTCCTCGCTCAGCATCACCAACTTCATCAGATGAGTGCGCTCGCCAAATCCTTCGCGAAAGCGACGCCACTTTCTGTGACGTTTACATTGGTCATGGCCTTGTGTGTCGCTCTTTCGTCATCACTCGCGGGCGCTAATCCCCGCATTAAGGACCTCGTCGAGATCGAGGGCGTCCGCGGCAACGATCTGGTGGGCTACGGCCTCGTCGTCGGCCTCGATGGCACCGGCGACGGCATTCGGAACGCCCCCTTCACCGAGGAGGCGCTCGAGAATCTGCTGGAGCGGCTCGGAATCAATGTCTCAGGCGAGGACTTCCGAACCCGGAACGTCGCGGCTGTGATTGTTACCGCCGCGCTTCCTCCCTTTGCACGGGCGGGCAGCCGAATCGATGTCAGCGTCGCGGCGATCGGGGATGCGGGCAGCCTTCTTGGCGGCACACTCGTGATGACCCCGCTCAACGCGGCGGACGGTGAGATCTATGCAGTCGCGCAGGGACCCATCCTCGCCAGCGGGTTCGGCGCAGCGGGCGAGGCCGCGGTCGAGGTCACGGGCGTACCAACCGTCGGCAGCATCCCGGGGGGGGCACGCGTGGAGCGCGAGGTGCCATTTGCGTTCGAGACCCTGCGCGAGCTGAGGCTCGCACTACGCGACCCTGACTTCACCACCGCGGCCCGCATCGCCGCCCGCATCAACGCCACCCTCGAAGGCAATCCGGCATCGAGCGACGATCCCGGTACGGTCCGCGTCGCACTCGCGAGCACGGGCATGCCCCCGGCTGCAGCAGTTGCGCGCATCGAGAACCTAACGGTGGCACCCGCCGCCCGCGCACGCGTGGTGGTGGACCAGCGCTCCGGCACAATCGTTCTCGGTGCCGACGTCAAGATCAGCCGCGTCGCCGTCAGCCAGGGCAATCTGACGATCCGGGTGGAGGAACAGCCACTCGCAGCGCAGCCAAACCCCTTTGCTGAGGGCCAGTCCATCCTCCTGCCACGCACGAACCTCGACATCGACGAAGGTGGCGAAAACCGCCTTGCCCTGGTCGAGCGCAACGTGACGCTTGCGGACCTCGTGGACGGCCTGAACGCGCTCGGCGTCGGTCCGAGGGACATGATCGACATCCTACGGGCAATCGACGCCGCAGGTGCCCTGCATGCGGAACTGATCGTCAACTAAAAGATCACCAAGGATGGGCGCGCGCCGAGCATCCCATTGCCGCTAAAGAGCGTCGGATGCCCTCTACCGCAGCGCCGGATAGTACTCCGAACAACGTGGCGCGCGCCACATCGGTGCGGGCGATAGCACTCTTCGGGTCGCAGCCTTGCGTCACTGCACGATCACAGCGTCAACCGGGTTCGTCGGACCATTCGCGCCAGATGCACCGCGGGGGCTACGCCTACGAGACCCCTGCGTATCGTAGTCGCACGGCGGGCGGTCCGACTATCCATCGACAAACGGCTCGTCGGGCACGTCAGCAAGATCCCAGCCGAAGAACGACCAGGTGCGGGCCATGTGCTCGGGTAACGGGGCCAAAAAACTCCGGCGCGTCCCTGTAGCCGGGTGAGGCAGAGAGAGACGCCAGGCATGGAGATGGAGCTTGCGGCTCACCGCTTGGCCGAGGCTCGCCCCCCAGCCATCACCAGCGTTCTCCTGCCCGCGCCCGCCATACTTTCCGTCGCCGGCAATCGGCGTGCCAAGCGCCGCCATATGGGCACGCAACTGATGGGTCCGTCCGGTCACCGGCCGGAGAACAGCACAGGATGCGCGCGTTCCCGCCGTCTCGACAATCCGGTAGTCCGTGCGCGCGTGGCGCGCCTCGCCTCGCGCCCCGACCTCGTCCGGATGCACCACGACCATCCGTTCCGCGCCGGCTCCACCCGCTTTCTCGAGCCCGTAGCGCACTGTCCCAACCGAGAGCTTCGGTCGTCCGGCCAGCACAGCGAGATAGAGCTTCTCCGTCGACCGCTCACGAAAGGCCCTTGCCAGAGCGACCGCCGCGGCACCGGTTCGCGCCAGAACCAGAATGCCGGAAGTGTCCCTATCGAGACGATGCACCAGGCGCGGGTCGTCGTCCCTGCCGAAACGAAGCGCAGGAAGCGCCACCCCCAGATGTCGCCGCTGCCCGGTGCCCCCCTGCACGGCGAGGCCGGGCGGCTTGTTGAGCACGATCATATGGTCGTCGCGAAAGACCACGGCCCGGCGCACTGCCTCGACCAGTGCCTCATCATCGGGTCTGGTGGTGACCTTGGCGCGAGCCGTGCCATCGGTGGTGCCCGCTGGCGGCAACGGCGGAACCCGCACGCTCTGCCCAGGCACGATCCGCGTCGAGGCCTTGACCCGCCCACCGTCCACCCGGACCGCACCTTTGCGGCAGAGCTTTTCGAGCTGACCCTGGCTCAGCTGCGGAAACTGCCGACGAAACCACCGATCGAGCCGCTGCTCCGCCTCGTCGGCCCCCACCGTCAGATGCTGCACCCCGGTCACACGAGGATCCGCCGACCGAGCCAGAGACCGAGGGCGAGCGCTGTGATCGAGAGCACCACCGACCCCGCCACGTAGCTGAGGGCGAGCGCGATGCGACCCCGTTCGAAAAGGTAGAGCGCATCGAGGGAGAAGGCCGAGAAGGTCGTGAACCCTCCCAGCAGCCCCGTCATCAGGAGCGGTGCGAAGTGAACCCAGGCCCCCGGCCTCTCCATCAGCGAGACGGCCAGGATGCCCATGGCGAAGGACCCGATCACATTGACGAAGAAAGTGCCGAGCGGCAGCCCCGGCGCGGCCTGCGTGACCCAGTGACCGACGAGAAAGCGCAGCATCGCGCCCGCCGCCCCGCCGGCTGCAACCAATGCGAGCTTCGTCATCATGAGGTGCGCTCGCCGCCTCCGGCAGCGGCCCGTTCCGCGCGGCGCTCGGCCAGCCAAGCGAGCCTGCGGCCAAGCTCAACCTCGTGGCCCCGATCCGTTGGCGCATAGTATCGCGGTCGCGTCGCCATCGCCTCGGGAAAGTAGTCCTGGCCCGAGAAACCGTCCTCCGCATCGTGGTCGTAGGCATAGCCAGCCCCGAAGCCCTGCTCCTTCATAAGCCGGGTCGGTGCGTTCAGAATATGCGCCGGCGGCTGGAGATGCCCCGTGCTCGCAGCCTCCGCGCGCGCCGCCTTCCACGCCGCATAGACCGCGTTGGACTTGGGCGCGAGTGCGAGATGGACCACAGCCTCTGCCAGCGCGAGCTCCCCTTCCGGACTGCCGAGCCGCTCATAGCACTCCCAGGCAGCGAGGCAGTGCGCGAGCGCGCCGGGCTCGGCAAGCCCGATATCCTCCGCCGCCATGCGCGTGATCCGCCGGGCGAGATAGCGCGGATCCTCCCCGCCCTCGAGCATCCGCGCGAGCCAGTAGAGCGCAGCATCCGGGTCCGAGCCACGCACGGACTTATGCAAGGCCGAAATCAGCCCATAATGCTGATCCCCCGATTTGTCGTAGACCGGCGCGCGTCGCGTAAGCCGTGAGGCGAGGGCCTTGGCCGTGACCGGCGCGGGCCCGAGACCGGCGGCCTCCTCAGCCAGCGTCAGGAGTGCCCGGCCATCCCCCTCCGCCATATCGATCAAAGCTTCGCGCGCGGCAGGCTCGAGCGGCAGCGAGCCCAGCACATCCTCCGCGCGCCCGAGAATGCCGTCTAGGTCCTGGCGCGAAAGCGCCTTCAGCCGCAGCACCTGCGCCCGCGAGAGAAGGGCGGCATTGAGCTCGAAGGACGGGTTCTCGGTCGTGGCGCCCACCAGCGTGATGACGCCGCTCTCCATCTGCGGCAGGAACGCGTCCTGCTGTGCCTTGTTGAAGCGGTGGATCTCGTCAACGAAGAGCAGCGTCCCACGGCCCTGCGCGTGCCGAAGGCGCGCGGCTTCGAAGACCTTCCGCAGCTCCGCGACCCCGGTGAAGATCGCGCTGATCTGCTCGAAGGCCAGATTTGTCTCGCCCGCCAGAAGCCTCGCGATGGTCGTCTTGCCGCAGCCGGGCGGACCCCACAGGACGATGCTCGCAAGCCGGCCCTCACGCAGCATGGCGCCGATAAGGCCTTCCTGCCCCAGCAGATGCCCCTGCCCCGCAACATCTGCCAGTGCCGCTGGTCGCAGGCGCTCCGCGAGCGGTCGCGGACCCTTGGGCGGGGGCGGCTTACCGGTGGGCCCGGGCGGCGGCTCCAACCCCTCGAAAAGGTCACTCATCCGTTCACGATCCGCACGCTGCCGCGCTGTCCCCGCCGCAGCACGCCGAGTTCGAGGCTTGCGTTGCGCACAGCCCGGTCGAGCTCCGCCGTCGTCTCGATCGGTCTGCCGTTCACGCTGAAGATGACGTCGCCGCGGCGGAGCCCGGTCCGCCGCGCGGGGCCCGAGAGGCTGGTTACCAGAACGCCCGAAGCCTGCGCCGGCAGGCGTGCCTCGACGAGCACCGCGGGATTGACGGTGACGATGCTGAGCCCGCTCAGTCGCCCGGCATTCCCAAGCTGGCGCGGGTCACGGGCGGGACGCTCGGGCGGCGCCGCTAGGGCAACCTCCGCGCTCATCGCCTCGCCCCGCCGGAGGAAGTCGAGCGGCGCGGTGCCGCCGATCCCGAGCGTCGCGGAACGGAAGGCAAGCTCGGCCGGGCTGTCGACCGGCGCGCCGCCAAGCGCCAGCACGAGGTCGCCGCGCTCGAGACCTGCCGCAGCGAGCGGGCTTTCGGGATGAAGGTCTTCGAGCAGCACACCCTCCGGACGGTCGAGACCCAGCGCCTCCGCCATCTCGCCGTCAACCGGTCGCGCCTCCACCCCCAGCCAGGGCCGCTCGAGCCGCATCTCGCCGGAGCGGGCGGCCTCCACCACACGGGCGACAAGATTGGCGGGCACCGCGAAGCCGATCCCGTTGGATCCGCCGGAGCGGGTCAGGATCGCCGTGTTCACACCGATCAACGCCCCGGCCATATCCACCAGCGCGCCGCCGGAGTTACCCGGATTGATCGCCGCATCGGTCTGGATGAAATAGCCCGAGCCTGTCTGGCGCCGCTGTCCCTGCTGGCGCGCACCGCTGCCACCGCGAGCAAGGCCGGAGACGATGCCGCTCGTCACGGTCTGGCCCACACCGAAGGGGTTGCCGATTGCGAGCACGAGATCGCCGACCTCGAGACTGTCGCTGTCGCGGAAGGGAAGGACCGGCAAGTTCGCCGCATCGTCGAGCTGAAGGACCGCGAGATCGGAGGCCTGATCGGTGAAGATCACCTCCGCCTCGAACTCCCGCCTGTCGGCGAGGACCACCGTGATCTCGTCCGCCTCGCCCACCACATGGTAGTTGCTGACGATGAGGCCATCGGCGCTCACGATCACGCCCGAGCCGAGGGAGTTCTCGATCCGGCGGCGCCCCTGCTGGCCCTGCCCGAAAAAGTCCCCAAAGAAGCGCTCGAAGAACGGGTCGCCGCGAAAGCGCACACCGCTGCGCGTCTTTACCGTGCGGGTGTAGATGTTGACGACCGCCGGGGCAGCGCGCTTCACGACGGGCGCGAAGCTGAGCGTGATCTCCGCCCGGCTCTGCGGCACCGTCTGGGCGACGGCGGGCCCGGCAGTGAGGAACATCAGGGCGATGGCAGTCAGAATGCGGCGCATGAAGCCTCCGGTCAGTTGACCCCAGAAGCTAGGTGAACGCCGGCAGGGCGCCAAGGGTGGCGCGCCATCGCCCTCTCACGAAGCGGGGACCGGCAGTGCGCGGGCCCCAATGCCGGCCCCAATCACGGGATCAATCGTCGTAGGTCGCGAGCGCGTCGTTCGACGCCTCACGCGCCCGATCGCCTGCGCCCTTGGCATCCTCGTCCCGGTCCACCAGTTCGATGATCGCCATCGGCGCCATATCGCCATAGCGGAACCCGGCCTTGAGCACGCGGGCATAGCCGCCGGGCCGCTCCTTGTAGCGGGGGCCGAGCGTGTCGAAGAGCTTCTTGACCGCGCCGGCCTGCTTGATCTTGGACGCGGCCAGGCGGCGGGCATGCACCCCGTCCTTCTTGGCGAGCGTGATCAGCTTCTCGACGATGGGCCGCAGCTCCTTCGCCTTCGGCAGCGTGGTCTTGATCTGCTCATGTTCGATGAGCGCGCAGGCCATGTTCGCGAACATTGCCTTGCGGTGCTCATGGGTGCGGTTGAGCTTGCGGTAGCCATTTCCGTGGCGCATCTCGGGTCTCCGTCTACGGGTTTTATGCTTTGTCTACCGGGGCCTCTCGGGCTCCCATTGTTGGGGCGGGGCGTTGCCGCCCGGCCCGGTCTCGCTGCGGCCACGGCCGCAGGGTCATCGATGCGGCACCAGTCCGCCGGGTCAGAAGTCCTCGAACTTCTTGGCCAGGTCCTCGATGTTCTCGGGCGGCCACTGGGGCACATCCATGCCGAGATGGAGGCCCATCGTCGTCAGGACCTCCTTGATCTCGTTCAGCGACTTCCGGCCGAAGTTCGGGGTGCGCAGCATCTCCGCCTCGGTCTTCTGGATGAGGTCGCCGATATAGACGATGTTGTCGTTCTTCAGGCAGTTCGCCGAGCGGACCGAAAGCTCGAGCTCGTCGACCTTCTTCAGGAGGAGCGGGTTGAACTCCAGCTCTTCCTCTGCGTCATAGCGGCCGGCTTCCTTCGGCTCCTCGAAGTTGATGAAGGTCTGGAGCTGGTCCTGCAGGATGCGCGCCGCATAGGCGAGGCTGTCCTCGGGGCTCAGCGTCCCATCCGTCTCCACCGTGATCGAGAGCTTGTCGTAATCCAGCACCTGCCCCTCGCGCGTCGGCTCGACCTTGTAGCTCGCGCGGCGGACGGGCGAGTAGATCGCGTCTACGGGGATCAGGCCGATGGGCGCGTCCTCCGGCCGGTTCTTGTCGGCCGCGACATAGCCCTTCCCGGTATCGACCGTCAGCTCCATGTTGAGCGACGCGCCGTCGTCGAGATGGCAGATCACATGCTCGCGGTTGATGATCTCGACGCCAGCACTTTCGGAGATGCTGGCCGCCGTCACCACGCCGGGGCCGGTCGCCGAGAGATGCAGGCGCTTCGGCCCATCACCCTCCATCTTCACGGCGAGACCCTTCAGGTTCAGCACAATGTCGGTGACATCCTCGCGCACCCCGGCGACGGAGGAGAACTCGTGGAGGACGCCATCGATCTGCACCGCCGTCACTGCAGCGCCCTGGAGTGAGGAGAGGAGCACGCGACGCAGCGCATTGCCGAGGGTGAGGCCGAAGCCCCGCTCCAGCGGCTCGGCCACAGCCGTGGCGATCCGCTCGGGGTCATTGCCCGGCGCGGTCTCCAGCTTCTGCGGCTTGATCAGGTCCTGCCAGTTCTTGTGGATCATGGGTGTCTCCTCTATTCTCGCATCGCCCCGATCCGGCTGGGCGACGCACCCGAGGAAAATGCGAACGGACCCGGAGCCTTTTGGCCCGAGCCCGCCCGCCAGACATGCTCTAGGGCAGCGCCGCAGGCGTCACCGCCGCGCGCTGCCTCTGATAATCAGACGCGCCGGCGCTTGGGCGGGCGGCAACCGTTATGGGCAATCGGCGTGACATCCCGGATCGCTGTGATCTGGAAGCCGACCGACTGCAGCGCGCGCAGCGCCGACTCGCGGCCCGAGCCAGGGCCCTGCACCAGTACTTCGAGCGTGCGCATGCCGTGCTCTTGCGCTTTCTTGCCTGCGTCCTCCGCGGCGACCTGCGCAGCATAGGGCGTCGACTTGCGCGAGCCCTTGAACCCCATCATGCCGGCCGAAGACCAGCTGATCGCGTTGCCCTGAGCGTCGGAGATCGTGATCATCGTGTTGTTGAACGACGAATTCACATGGGCGACGCCC
Source organism: Pseudomonadota bacterium (assembly GCA_039815685.1). Taxonomy (GTDB): domain Bacteria; phylum Pseudomonadota; class Alphaproteobacteria; order Rhodobacterales; family Rhodobacteraceae; genus Thermohalobaculum. The sequence goes on from JBCBYV010000018.1 coordinate 96,186, forward strand.
GAGCTGATGTTCTTGCGTTCCTTGCGGCGCGGAGCCGCGCGCTTTTCACGAGCCATGGGACCTTACTTCTTCTTGCCGGCGATCGGCTTAGCGGGACCCTTGCGGGTGCGGGCGTTGGTGTGCGTGCGCTGGCCACGCACAGGCAGGCCGCGGCGGTGGCGCAGACCCCGGTAACAGCCGAGGTCCATCAGACGCTTGATGTTCACGGCCACCTCGCGGCGAAGGTCGCCCTCGACCTGCACATTCGCGTCGATATGCTCGCGGATCTGCAGCACCTCGGCGTCCGAAAGATCGTTCACACGGCGATCTTCGGTCAGCCCAACCGACGAGCAGATCTGCTTCGCCGTCGAGTTACCGATCCCGTGGATGTAGGTCAGCGCGATATGGACGCGCTTGTTCGTCGGAATGTTAACGCCTGCGATGCGGGCCAATGTCCGTGCTCCGTCTTCTCTCTTGCGCCCCGCATGCCCGGGGACTTACCCTCTCAGTGCGGGCCGACGGCCCTGCCGAACCGAACGGCTCGGAAAACCTCGTGTGCGACCAGCGCGTGCGGGTGCCGTTGGCCGAGACCTCTCCCTGCCAAGGCGCGCGAATATACGCGCGGCGCCGGGCGGGTCAACCCTTCCATCGTCCTTTTGAGACCTGCTTTTTCAACCACTCAGCCGGTGTTGTCGACCGCGCCGTCTCAGCCGTCGACACGGGCGTCCAGCGCCTCCTCCATCGCTGCCGTGACCGCATCGATCTCGGCCGTGCCGTCGATGCTCACGAGCTTGCCGCCTGAGCGGTAGTAGTCGATCAGCGGCGCGGTTTCGGCGTGGTAGATGGAGAGGCGATGCTTCAACGTCTCCTCGTTGTCGTCCGCGCGTGTCCCACCGGTCTGCGCGGCTCGGGTCTTGATGCGGTCAACGAGATACTCGTCGGGCACCCGAATCTCGACGACGGCGCCAAGCTGCATGCCCTTCTCGGTGAGCAGACGGTCCAGCGCTTCAGCTTGGGCCGTCGTCCGGGGAAAGCCGTCGAATATCACGCCGCCCGCGACATCCGGCTGGTCCAGCCGCTCGGAGACACAGCCCGTCACGATCTCGTCCGATACGAGCTTACCCGCGTCCATGACGGCCTTTGCCTTAAGGCCAATCTCGCTGCCTTCCTTGACCGCGGCACGGAGCATGTCGCCGGTCGAGAGCTGCACCATGCCACGGCGCTCCACCAGACGCTGGGCCTGGGTCCCCTTACCCGCTCCCGGTGGCCCCAGAAGGATGATGTTGTTCATGGCTGTCCTCCCGCTGCGGCCCGTGCGCCGGGCTCTCAGGTACGCCGCTTACCGCGGATCTTCGATTTCTCGATCAGCCCCTGGTACTGGTGGGCGAGCATATGGCTCTGCACCTGGGTGATCGTGTCCATGGTCACGCTGACCACGATCAGGAGAGATGTGCCACCGAAATAGAACGGTACGGCAAGCTCCGATATCAGCAGCTCCGGCAAGAGACAGACGACCACAAGATAGATCGCGCCGATTACCGAGAGCCGCGTCAGCACATAGTCGAGATATTCCGCCGTCTTCTTGCCCGGACGGATGCCCGGGACATAGCCGCCATGCTTCTTCAGGTTGTCCGCGACATCGTCCGGATTGAACACCACGGCGGTGTAGAAGAAGACGAAGAAGATGATGAGCGACGCGAAGAACAACAGGAAGAGCGGCTGACCGCGCCCGAGCAGTGCCGCGACGGTCCCCGCAATGCCCGCATCGCCGCCCTGGGCCGAGAAGCCTGCGATGGTCGCCGGCAGGAGCAGCAGGGACGAAGCGAAGATCGGCGGGATCACGCCGGCCGTGTTGAGCTTCAGCGGCAGGTGGCTGTTCTCACCGCCATAGAGCTTATTGCCCACCTGACGCTTCGGGTACTGGATCAGGATCCGGCGCTGCGCCCGCTCGATGTAGACGACCGCGTAGATCACGCCGATCGCGAGCAGGATCACGCCCAGGATAGCGAGCGTGGAAAGCTGACCCGTCCGGCCAAGCTCGAAGAACTGCGCCAGCGCACCGGGCAGCTCGGCCACGATGCCGACGAAGATGATGAGGCTGATGCCGTTGCCGATGCCGCGCGCGGTGATCTGCTCGCCGAGCCACATCAGGAACATCGTACCGCCGACGAGAGTGATCACGGCAGAGGCGCGGAAGAAGAGGCCAGGATCAATCGCCAGCCCCTGCCCCTCGAGCCCGACCGAGATTCCGTAGGCCTGCACGGTCGCCAGCAGCACCGTGCCGTAGCGCGTGTACTGGTTGATCTTCTTACGGCCGGCCTCGCCCTCTTTCTTGAGCTTCTCAAGCTCCGGCACCATCGAGGTCATCAGCTGCATGATGATCGATGCCGAGATGTAGGGCATGATGCCGAGGGCGAAGATCGCCATGCGGCCCACGGCCCCGCCGGCAAACATGTTGAAGACGCCGAGGATGCCGCCCGCCTGCTGCTCCATGAAGATGGCAAGCTGCTGGGTATCGATGCCCGGGATCGGGATGAACGTCCCGACCCGGTAGACGATGAGCAGCCCGATCGCGAAGAGGATACGGTTCTGCAGGTCCTTCGCTTTGGAGAAGGCCTGCCAGCTCATATTGGCGGCCATCTGTTCGGCGGCTGAAGCCATCGCGCGGGTCCTGTCGGTTGCCTATCGCAGGGCGGCCCCGACCGATGCGGCCACCCATACGCTCCCCGGAAGGGTTATGGGCGCTCGCGCCCGGTTGCAAGCTGCCGGGCGCGGAAAGCGACTTGGTGAGGGCGGCGGATCAGCCCTCAGCCTTCGCGGCGTTCTTGGGCGCGGTTGTGACGGTAAGCGTCCCGCCAGCCGCCTCGACCGCATCGACCGCGCTCTTGGAGGCGCCGGTGACTTCGATCTTGAGACCCTTCGGCAGCGCCTTGGCCGCACCATCGTCGCCCGCGAGGAGCTTGCCGAGCACCCGAACCCCGTCGCGCTTGCGGCGGATGAGGCCGGAGTTCAGCAGCACATCCTCGGTGATCGGCGCGGCCGCCTCGATCTTGCCGGCCTCGATGAAGCGCTGGATCGCGCCGAGGTTCGTCACGGCGAACTTCTTGGCGAAGGGGTTGTTGAAGCCCCGCTTCGGCAGGCGGCGATAGAGCGGCATCTGACCGCCCTCAAAGGCATTGATCGCCACGCCCGAGCGCGACTTCTGCCCCTTGATGCCGCGCCCGCCGGTCTTGCCGATGCCGGAGCCCGGACCACGGCCGACGCGCTTCGCTTTCTTCTTGGCACCCGGGTTATCCCGGAGTTCGTTCAATCGCATGATATCCTCCTGGTGCCGGACCGCACGGGGGTCATGCGCCTCCCCCGCCGCCTCGGCAATGAACGGTGGGGGCGAACCCCACTCTACGGACAGGCGGTAGGATGGGGTTCGACCCCACCATCCGTGCCTAGCCGCGCTCCTCCACGATCTCCACGAGATGCGGGATCGAAGCGACCATGCCGCGCACCGAGGGCGTATCCTCGAGCTCGCGGGTCCGGTGCATCTTGTTGAGCCCAAGACCCACCAGCGTCGCGCGCTGCTTGGCCGGGCGGCGGATCGGGCTGCCGATCTGCTTCACAACGATGGTCTTCGCCATGGGTCTCAGGCCTCCGCCCCGGTCTCGGCAACCGCTTCAGCCGCGGGCGCCTCGGCCTTCGGCTCGTCGCGGCTCGGCAGGATCTCGCTCACCTTCTTGCCACGGCGCGAGGCGACCTGGCGCGGCGAGTATTCGTCCTTCAGGCCCTCGAAGGTGGCGCGGATCATGTTGTACGGGTTCTGCGAGCCCGTGGACTTGGCCACGACGTCCTGCAGCCCCAGCATCTCGAACACAGCACGGCAGGGACCGCCGGCGATGATGCCGGTGCCCGGAGGGGCCGAGCGCATGAAGACCTTGCCCGCACCATGACGGCCGAGCACGTCGTGATGCAGCGTGCGCCCTTCGCGAAGCGGCACGCGGATCATCGTGCGCTTTGCTTCCTCGGTCGCCTTGCGGATCGCCTCGGGCACTTCCTTGGCCTTGCCTGAGCCGAAGCCCACGCGGCCCTTCTGGTCGCCGACGACAACGAGTGCGGCAAAGCCGAAGCGCTTGCCGCCCTTCACGGTCTTCGAGACGCGGTTGATCGCGACCAGCCGATCCTGGAATTCCGGCTCCCGGTCGTCGTCGCGGCGGTCGCGACGGTCGCGCCGCCCTTCACGTTCAGCCATCAGAGAGCCTCCTCAGAACTTCAACCCGCCCTCGCGGGCGGCATCCGCCAGCGCCTTCACCTTCCCGTGGAAGATGAAGCCGCCACGGTCGAAATAGACTTCCTCGATCGAGGCCGCCTTCGCGCGCTCGGCAATCGCGGTGCCCACCTTGGCGGCGGCCTCCACGTTGTTCTTGCCCATCACGCCGAGCTTCGGCTCAAGCGAGGACGCCGCGCAGAGCGTGCGACCCTGGGTGTCGTCGATGATCTGGACCGAAATGTTCTTCGACGAGCGATGGACGCTCATGCGAAGACGGCCAGCCGCCATTTTCCGGAGCTTGTTGCGCACGCGCAGGCGGCGCTTCTGGAACAGCTCTCGCTTTGAAAGTGCCATTGTCTGCCGCCCTTACTTCTTCTTGCCTTCCTTGCGGAAGATGAACTCACCCTTGTAGCGGATGCCCTTGCCCTTGTAGGGCTCCGGCCGCCGCCAATCCCGGATCTTCGCCGCCGTCTCGCCCACAAGCTGCGCATCCGCGCCCTTGATCACGATCTCCGTCGGCTTCGGGCACGCGATCTCGATGCCCTCGGGCACCGCGAACTCGACATCGTGGGAGTAGCCGAGCGCCATCTTCAGCGTCTTGCCCTGCATCTGGGCGCGGTAGCCGACGCCCTGCAGCTCGAGCTCCTTGGTGAAGCCCTCGGAGAGCCCATGCGCCATGTTCGCGATTACCGTGCGCGACATGCCCCATTGCTGGCGCGCCCGCTTGGTGTCGTTCGCGGGCTTCACCGTGATCGTCGAGCCGTCGAGCGCGATCTCGACGTCGTTGGTCGCCGTGAAGCTCTGGCTGCCTTTCGGCCCCTTCACCTCGACAGTCTGCCCGGTCACCTTGAACTCGATGCCCTTGGGGGCCTCGATCGGCCTCTTGCCAATGCGCGACATCTCAGCCTCCTCAGAATACCGTGCAGAGCACTTCGCCGCCCACATTCTCGGCGCGGGCCTTGTGGTCCGACATCACGCCGCGATTGGTGGAGACGATGGCCACGCCCAGCCC